>NZ_LWHJ01000033.1 GCF_001652725.1 Pedobacter psychrophilus | reverse complement strand
TTCAAACAGCCAAACTATAGGTTTATATATTTTAAAATAATCACGCAACATCTCTAATATTTTAAGGCTTAAAGGTGCAATTCTATCCTTTTTTCCTTTAGTTTGTCTGATAATTACAATATTTCGTTTAGAATCAATATCTGTAAGTTTTAAATTTATCAATTCACTTCTGCGTAAGCCACAACTATAAATTAAACTGAGCATAGTTTTATGTTTAATATTAGAGTGTGCATTTAAAATTTGCTTAATTTCCTCTTTACTTAACACATTAGGTAATAATTTCTGCGTTTTTGGCCTGTATATCTTTTCTACAATAATTGCCGTTTCTTTTATCGTTTTAAAATAAAGCTTTATGGCATTTACTACTTGGTTTTGAAAAGAAATGGATAACTTCTTTTCTATTATATACTTATCATAAAAATCTATAACATCCTTATTGTCTATTTTTTTTACTTCCTTATCATTGTAAAACATTAAAAAAGTTTGTAAGGCTTCAGAATATGTTTTTACCGTATTAGAACTGTATCTTTTGGTGTTTAAATACTTCTTAAAATTTTCTATCTCTTGTGTTTTATCAAAATTTATATGTGGTATTTCTTCAAGCTCTATATTAAACTTTATTCTGTTTTCTGCTGTATCTGGCAAATGCCAAACTTGTAAACTGGCACTCCATTTGGCATCATCTAATTTTCTAAACCTGGTAATTAGCTCTTGCTGATTTGGGTACCAAACAGCAATACGTTTCTTGTTTTTATGTGTAATTGGTCTTGCTTCTACACTCATTATTTTGGTTTAATTTTCTGTAATAAACATACTGAAATTCAGAACATTAAAAAAAATATTTTTAACAAGACGTATTATTATCACATCCCGTTTAGATGCTAGAAAATAATAGTTCGATAGTTAATGATCCAACCAGATATTTTTTAAGAAGACTGCTTTAAGCTAAATCATAATTTGATTAGTATTATTTTGAGCTTAAACTGTACTATTATGTTTTACATATCGTAATCGATTAAAATCTAGAGCTAAAAAAGATTGCAACATATATTTCAAATCTTTTTTAATATTCACTTGGATTTATTAAAATTAGATTACAAATTACGCTCAAATTATAAACTCATAACATGTCCGAACAAAAAAACTACAGCTCAGCTTTGTACACCTTAATTACCGTATTCTTTTTTTGGGGCTTTGTGGCTGCAAGCAACGGAATTTTTATTCCATTTTGTAAAACACATTTTAGCCTTACACAATTTGAGTCGCAATTAATTGATTTTACTTTTTATGGGGGATATTTTATTGGTTCGTTGGTTTTATATTATGCATCGCAAATATTTAAGGTAGATATTTTAAATAAAATAGGTTTTAAGAATGGCATCATCTACGGACTAATCATTTCGGCAATTGGGGCTTTATCCATGATACCTTCTGTGAACTCGGGTTCTTTTGCCTTAATACTTACTTCGTTTTTTGTGATTGCCATTGGTTTTTCACTTCAACAAACTGCAGCTAATCCTTTTGCAGTGGCTTTAGGCACACCAGAAACAGGGGCAGATAGGTTAAACCTTGCAGGTGGGGTCAATAATTTTGGTTCTATTTTGGGGCCCATCATTGTAAGTGTAATATTATTCGGGACCGCAGCTGGTGCGATGTCAAAAACAGTAGAAATATCATCAATAAATAACCTGTAT
This sequence comes from Pedobacter psychrophilus, assembly GCF_001652725.1. GTDB lineage: Bacteria > Bacteroidota > Bacteroidia > Sphingobacteriales > Sphingobacteriaceae > Pseudopedobacter > Pseudopedobacter psychrophilus. The sequence continues at coordinate 36,805 of NZ_LWHJ01000033.1, read as the reverse complement.
TATATTTTAGCTGGTCTTTTTATAGCTGTAGCCATATTCTTTGCAATCTCTAAACTTCCAAAAGTAACAAGCGATGAGCAGATAGAAGCAAGTCATAAAACCAATTTGCCTTTGTTTGTGATGTTTATTGCCTTTTTAATGATATTGGCATCAGATATACTGGCCAATTTCACTTCTGTATCAAAATCTATTTTTGTTTATCTGGCCTTAGCTATTATTGTCTTCACATTAATTTTTGCCTCTACTGCTGCAAAAAAATCTCCAAATGGTTGGGGAGCAATGAAATACCCGCAATTAGTTTTGGGTATGCTGGCCATTTTTACTTACGTAGGGGTAGAGGTTAGTATCCAAAGTAATATGGGCGCCTTGCTACAATTACCTAATTTTGGTAATTATACAGAGTCAGAAATTGCTCCTTTTATTTCCTTGTATTGGGGTAGTTTAATGGTAGGCAGGTGGACAGGTGCCGTAAGTGCCTTTAAGCTTTCTAAAAACATGAAAAGGATTTTAACGGTTATTGTTCCTTTTTTCGCTTTTGGAGTAATTCTTTTCTTTAATCACGTAACCGGAACCGATATTTCTCAGATGTATATTTATGTGATATGCATTGCGATATTGATTGTTGGGTTCTTTTACAGTCAGGAAAAACCAGCTAAAACGTTGGCAGTATTTGCTACTTTAGGTGTTATAGCAATGATAATTGGTTTGTTAACCGATGGTAAATTAGCTACCTATTCGTTTATTAGCGGTGGTTTATGTTGTTCTATTATGTGGCCATGTATTTTCTCTTTAGCCATTACCGGATTAGGGAAATACACCAGTCAGGGTTCTTCTTTTTTAATTATGATGATATTAGGAGGAGCTATAATTCCACCTGTTCAAGGTATTTTAGCCGACGGAAGCGGTATTCACATTTCTTATGTAATCCCAGTAATTTGCTTTGCATATTTATTGTTTTTTGCTTGGAAAGTAAGTAAAGAACTAAAAACTCAGGGTTTTGATGTAAACAAAATTGAAACTGAAGGAGGGCATTAGTTCGATATTGTTTCTTAATATTTTTTTAATTAGCAACCTTAAATGATAAGGTTGCTATTTTTTTTTAAATTTTTCAATTAGCATAAGATTAATCATTTTAAGTAAAATAAATAGTTTTATAGTTAATTTCTGATAATCAATATTCTTAATAATTGTAATTTTTTTATTAAAGTGAATTATTTGTTGCCATAATTTATTTATTGAGCGCTTATTTTTCGCTTAAATTAAAAAATTAATATTTTTTAAACTTTAATGAACATTGTTTTGTTTAACTTTTATTAATAAATCTTAAACAAAATAAATTATGAATTCATTACTAGACATTATGGTTATCCCAACGGACGACCCAATTGCATTCACTTTCTTTACTGGTTACATGGCCATGTTTGCATCGTCGATTTTCTTTTTCTTTGAAAGAGGAAGTGTTGATGGAAAATGGAAACTTTCATTGCTGGTTTCAGCATTAATTACCGGTATTGCAGCAGTACATTATTACTACATGAGAGACTACTATTTAGCAACGCATGAAACCCCAACCGCTTTACGCTACATTGATTGGACATTAACAGTTCCGTTAATGGCCGTAGAGTTTTATTTATTAACCAAGCCATTTGGTGCTAAAGGTGCAACATTGTTTAAATTAATTGTTGCCGCTGCAGCCATGTTAATTTTTGGATTTATTGGCGAAACTTCTGGTGTTGATAACAACATTATGTGGGGAGTACTTTCTACATTAGGTTATTTATACATTGTTTATGAAGTATTTGCTGGGGATATTGCTAAATTAACTAAGCTATCAAACAGTCCTGCTTTGGCAAATGCGATGTTCTTATTAAAGATTTTCATCACATTAGGCTGGTCTATCTATCCAATTGGATATATGGTATTGCCAGGAAATTTATTATCTGGAGTGTTTGAGGTAAAATCTATTGACCTTTTCTACAACCTGGCAGATGCTATTAACAAGATCGGTTTTGGATTGGTTATTTATTCTGTAGCTACTGCAGAAACTGCAAAAGCAAGGAAAGCAGTTGCGTAGTTTGCATATAATTAACATCACTCTAGTAAGTAAAAATCAACATTGAAATTTTTTTATTAGAATTAAAAAATACAGGTCAAGGTATAGTTTATAAAATACCTTGACTTTTTATTTAAAGGCCAATTAATTTTTATTGCTAGTGCAAAACCCTAAATATCCATCATTTTACAATTTTACAATTGTTGGCGCAGGAGCCTCAGGTTTGTGGTTGGCAAATTCTATGCTTAAATATGGTCTTTTAAAAGATAAAACCCTTTGCATTGTAGAAAATGATTCGGATAAGTTTAATGACCGTACTTGGTGTTACTGGGCAAAAAAACCTTTAGCAGAACCAGAAATTATTAGTAAAAAATGGCATATCATTAAAAATTTATATCGAGGGGGGAAAAATGCTATTTATCCATATAAATATTACCATGTTAAAAGTCAAGATTTTTATCAGCATTTAAAAAGTAAACTAAAACATAATGACGCTATATTTTGGTTAAATGATACTGTTACTGGTGTAAATCAAATTGATAACAATATAACCATACAAACTACCTCACAAAATTGGGAAAGCAACTATGCTTTTCTTTCGGCTTTGCCAAAAGGTAACAAACCTAAAGAACAGGATAAATTAAACCTTTATTTGGGGAAGAAAGCTTCAGAGAAAAAGAATCAGATTTTTTTGTGGCAATCTTTTGTGGGATATAAAATTAAAACCAAAAATGCAGTCTTTGACCCTTCAGAGATGACAATGATGGATTTTGATGTTGATCAATCTTTATATACTCAATTTTTTTACGAATTACCATTTTCAAAAAATGAAGCTTTAATAGAGTTCACCAGATTTGGAACTGAAATTTTAGATTATGATTATGCTACATCTCAAATTGAAAAACGATTAAAATTAAAAGGCGTAGAATATCAAATTTTAGAAGTAGAAAAAGGTGCAATCCCAATGACTCCACAATTTGATCATTTAAAGGATAAATTGAAAAAAAATCAACGTGTTATTTACATGGGTACATTGGCTGGTGCATTAAAACCAACAGCAGGATATGGCTTTAAAAGGATGTTTAACTATGCGGAAAGATTGGCTAAATCTCTAAAATATTCCAATGAAATCAGCTTGCCTACAATGAAAAGAAAATGGAGGTTTAGGCTTTATGATATATTATTACTTCAAATTTTGCGTGATACCCCATATATAGGAAAAAAAATATTTGTAACTCTTTTTAAAAAGCAACCGCTGCCTTTAATCCTAAAATTTTTGGATGAAGAAACTACTATATTTGAGGAGGTGGTCATTTTTTCTCAGTTACCTCTATTGCCATTTATAAAGTCGTTATTCAAATATTTTTTTGTGAGATGAAATACATCAATACCAAGCTTTTTTTTGTTCAATGCATCGTTCAATTGGTGTTAATTTTATTTATTTTTTTTATCAATTTTAACTTTACAACACAAGCAGTAATCGCTGGTGTTTTTTTATGCCTAGTAGGTATCCCACATGGCTCTAACGATTATTTATACAGAAAAGATAGATCTAAATTAGGCTTGGTAAAATTTTTAATTTCTTATTTAGTAGTTATATTTTTTTATGCATTAGCCTGGTATTTTTTACCATCTATAGCCCTGGTTTTATTCTTTATCATCTCCTTCCATCATTTTGGTCAGTCTAATTATGAGAATAAAAGTGTTTGGCATTTACCAGCAATTATATGGGGATTTTTTTTGATCATGCTACCGGTAGTTATACATTTTGAAGAGTCAACAATGATTTTTAAAAGTATGCTTTATCCTAACCAAGATTATAATATCAATCAAGATTATCCAGTTTATTTTCAGACTTGGAAAATTGTTTTTATAATCATTTTAGCGATCGCTTACTTATCAAGTATTTATATTTATACCCAGGAAAACAAATTAAAGTATACACTTCAATTTGTTTTAATACTGGTTTGGTACCTGTTAACTCCTTTGTTGTTTGGTTTTATAATGGTATTTTGTTTATGGCATTCATTACAATCTTTAAGGCACCAAAAGAATTATTTTGTAGGTAAATATAATGAAAGTAGTAAGTATTTTTATTTATCTATGTTGCCCTTTAGCATTATTGCGCTGGTATTTTTTGGATATTATTTGTATGCTTTTAATTTTAATATTGGGGGCGCTTTTATCTTATTATCTTTAATAACACTGCCTCATGTATTAGTAACTCACCAACAATATGAATCAGAAAGTTAAATGATAGATGTTGATGCTTTTTAAATTTTAGAAAGGTTTTTATTAAATTGGTTCAAATATGCCGGGATAATTGATGAGTTGTTGCCATAAATAAAAATAGATAATTACACAAGTTAGGCTGCGTATAGATATAAAAAGATACCCGACAGCCTTTCACACAACTTTAGAATCGGGTTCAACTTTTTTGCTTATTAGTATGTTCTAGATTTACAATTGATGGAACCGAGTCATAAGATTTTAAAAATAATTCCTGACGTAGCATAACGTTTAAATACAAAAATTTGAATTTTAAAAAATATAATGAATATTTTGAGTAGTAAAAAACTTGTTGTTAGTGTAGCAGTACTTGCAATGGCATTTGTTACAAATGCTCAAATTAAATCTATTAATTGCGCCAAAATTATACCTGCAGGCTTAGCATGGGCAAATAACTCGGTCAATACGGTCATTTTTAGACGCAACTCTTTAGTAACTTTTGAAAACATACAGTACATAGCTTATTACGATGAGCAAAAAAATGTAGTACTGGGTAAAAGAGACATCAATAGTAAAGATTGGGAGCTAAAGGTTACTCCTTATAAGGGCGATGCAACTGATGCTCATAAATCGATAAGTATAATGATTGACGGTGACGGCTTTTTGCACATGTCTTGGGGGATGCATGGTGGCCCTTTTAACTATTGTAAAAGCGTAAGAGCAGGATCATTGGATCTTGGTCCGATAATACCAATGACTGGATTTAAAGAGAAGAGTGTGACCTATCCCGAGTTTTATCGCTTAGCAAACGGAAATCTTTTGTTTTTGTATAGAGACGGCGGTTCTGGTAACGGTAGTTTAATGCTTAATAGTTATGACATAAAAACTAAAAAGTGGAAAAACTTACAAGATGGGTGGATTAACGGCGAAAATCAGCGCAGCCCTTATTGGCAAATGGTTATTGATAATAAGGGTGCAATTCATATTTCTTGGGTTTGGAGAGAAACCGCGGACGTATCTAGTAACCATGACATGTGTTATGCTAAATCAGAAGATGGCGGCATCTCTTGGGAAAAAAGTACTAACGAAAAGTATATGTTGCCAATTACAGCAGCTACCGCAGAATATGCTTTAAAAATACCTGAAAAATCGGATTTAATCAATTCTACAGCAATTGCGGTCGACGAAAAAGATAATCCCTACATTGTAAGTTATTGGAAAACAGAAAACGATAGCACACCTCAGTATAGGTTGATTTATAAAGCAGGTAATGCTTGGGAAACACAACAGATTTCAAACAGAAAAACTCCTTTTTCATTGTCTGGAGGAGGTACAAAGAGAATTCCTATCTCTCGTCCTTTACTTATTGTTACAGAAAAGAATCAAAAAAAGCATGCTTATATATTTTTTAGAGATGAAGAAAGAGGTAACAAAGTATCCGTTGCAATTAGCAAAAATTTGGATTCTGAAAAATGGAAATTTAAAGATTTAACTAAATCTTCTGTAGGCCTTTGGGAACCCACATACGATACAGAACTTTGGAAAAACAATAAAGTTTTAAATCTCTTTGTACAAAATGTAGAGCAAGGTGATGGAGAAACTACCGTTGATTTGAAAGATCAAAAAGCCAACGTTTTACAATGGAAAGTTAAATAAGTGAATGTTCAAATTTTGATTTTAGATTAAATTTGCTATTTATCCCTTAGCAGGTGATTAATATTAATATTTTAAAAATATACAAGAAGCACAAGTTAGTCTATCCCTCTAAAGCATTAGCAATATATCTTTCGCTAGTTAATAGAAGTTTAATTAATTTCCACCTAATTATCTCCATAAAATTCATAAAAAGTGCATTATAAATAAATAATTGGTTCAATCAGGTAAAATAGATTGAGCCAGTTTTTTTAAAAGAAGACTCGCAAGGTTTCATCATTAGATTAAGACGAGTTTGCGAAACCTAACAAGCCCAGAATAAATCCAGATATACCATTACTGAATCGAAAATTACTTTATTGGAAAAAGAATAAATCTGAAAGCACTGCCGACAAATGTTATAGGTTAAATTACAATAATAATAGTAGTAGCTAAAAAACTTACTGATATTTCGAGCATAGATTGTAATTGACAATTAGTGCTTTAAATGATGAAGAACATGTTTTTTTTAACCGTAGCGATTCTTTTTTTGTCATCGTCCTGCGCTAGAAAAATACCTTTAAGCAATACAACAAAGCCTGTTGCAAATACTGTGATAATTGTGACAGACACGGTACCAACCTATAATCAACAAGAGCTTAAAGTAATGAGTTACAATATACACCATGCAAATCCTCCGTCAAAAGCTGTAGGCATTACAGATATTGATGCTGTGGTTTCAGTAATAAAAAAAGAGAATCCTGATATAGTTACACTGCAGGAGGTAGATATGCTAGTGCCCAGATCAAACAAGCAGGATCAAACGCAACTTATAGCAAATCAACTCAATATGGAATATCACTTTTATAAAACTATAAATTTAGGCGGTGGAGAATATGGTGTTGCTATATTAAGTAAGTATAAGCTTTCAAATATTAGGCAATTGACCTTGCCCAAAATAGAAGGAAAAGCAGAAACAAGAACATTAGGTTATGCCGATATTAATTTTTCCGGGCAAAAAATTACTGTTGCGTGTACCCACTTGGATGCCAGGGACGAGCCAACCCGTGTACTACAAACCGAGGCCATTGTAAAGGAACTACAGTCTGTGGTAAATCCAATAATTTTATGTGGCGATTGGAACAGCAGTGTTGGATCCAAATCCATAAAATTTTTACAACAGTATTTCGAGAATTCCTGTACTGATCACTGTGGTTTAACCGTCCCTGCAGTCAATCCAAAGAATACCATTGATTATGTTTTAACCAGAAATTCAAACTGGTTGGTAAAACGCCATAGTGTAACAGCAGAAACTTATGCATCGGATCACAGACCCGTTGTGGTGACCTTTAAGCTCGATTAAGCTAAAAAACCAAATAATTAAATTATGAAAAACATTTTATTTTTATTATCAATTTTTCTTCTATCAACAAACATCACCGAAAAAGCTCATGGTGAAACCAGCAAGCCATTTGCTGTAAAAGGCAATACATTAGCCGAGCCACCACAAGAGATTAAAGTAATGACCTACAATATACATCATGCAAACCCTCCCTCAAAACCTGGAGTAATAGATATTGACGCTATTGTAGCAGTGATTCAAAAGGAAAATCCAGACGTTGTTGCTTTACAAGAGGTAGATAAGAATGTGGATAGATCAAACAACCAGCATCAAACAAAATTGATAGCAGATAAGCTGGGGATGAAATACCAGTTTTATAAAGCTAGAAATATACCGGGAGGAGGCGAATACGGTGTCGCCATTTTGAGCAAGTATGATCTCACAAATATTAGGCAGTTGGCCTTACCAAAAGGAGATGAGGGCGAACAAAGAACATTGGCTTTAGCAGATATTACTTTTTTAAGCCAAAAAATTACGATTGCGTGTACGCATTTAGATGTTCTTGGGGGCGAACCAACTCGTTTACTACAAATTAAAGCAATTGAAGTTGAGTTAAAGCCAGTGAAAAATCCAATAATTTTATGTGGAGACTTAAACACCACTGTTGGGTCGAGTACAATGAATTATATCGAAAACTATTATGTAAATTCTTGTATTAATAATTGTTCCCCTACCGTACCTGCCGGAGATCCACAAAGGAGTATTGATTATATCATGACAAGAAATGCAGCTTGGCAAGTAAAAAACTATAATGTTCCGAATGAAACTCCTCCTTATTCATCAGATCACAGGCCGGTTGTTGTAACTTATGATATGAATCCTGTTGAGGGTGAGCGGGATTATCGTACTAAAACTTCTATTTCAGGATCGGATAAATACACTTGGGGGCAAGCTGGTTGGTGGGAAATACGTGTTGGTGGTGTTTGGGTAGATGCTACACAAATTGATCCGACTACCGGGAAGGAATACGGTTCTCCACAAGCTGGTGCAGCCCCTATCACTATTACTTTGCGCCCAAGAACAGATGGGGGAGGCGATGTTATTTTTGAAACAAACACAGGTGCAAGTATTATGCATCCTTCAGCTAATTTAGTTTTGTTCAATGGGTTTGTAATGGAGATTGGCGGGGGAAGTAATAGCCAAGGCAGAACCCTAATTTTCAATAATATTGACGTACAGGGAACATCAATAATGCGTGGTAATACAAATAATAATGATGGTGCGGTAAGTAACGATCTTACAATTAATGGCAGCTTAAAAGTAGCGGTTGATGACGGGGCTCGATTTATTATTCCAGGTTATGTATCTACAGGCAATGTTGTGTTTACCACGCAAGCAGGTTTTGATAGCAAGCCAATTGCAGGACCTAACGTAAATTATGGTACAGTTACTACATTGCCCTTAGCTTTATTAACTTTTAACGCTAAAAAATTGTTAAACACTGTGGAGTTAAGTTGGAAAACAACCAATGAATTTAATACCAATAAAGTTGAGATAGAAAGAGCTACTAACAGCGCAGATTTTGTAAAAATTGGAGAAGTTGCAAGCAGTAACACATCAGGAGATCATTATTATAATTTTGAAGACAAGAACCCATTAGCTGGCAATAATTATTACCGCTTAAAAATGATTGATAACGACGGTGCTTTTACATATAGTGCAATTAGAGCAATAACTGCAGAAATTGTTTTAAGTATATATCCAAATCCGGTATTTCTAAACCTTAACATATTACTGTCTAAAACTGCAAACGTGTTAACTGCGAAAGTATATGATATAACTGGCAAAGTAATACTGTCGACTAATGTTGCAAACACCTCAAATTTTACCATCAATACGCAAACATTACCTAAAGGTACGTATGTACTTAAATTGGATATTGACGGAGTGGCGAGTTCGAGAAAATTTGTGAAATAATAGCAAGCGAAATTGAGGTAAATATTTATAGGGATGGCTTTGGGCTAGCTTAGCCTTTTTTTAAAAATTTATTGTTTGATAAACATTTCAACGAGATTGTAATCCGGTAAGGATTTGAAATTCCTAGTGGAATATCAAATCCTTCTATAGATTCTTAGTTCAACCTGTACAAAAAAAATAGCATTTTTAACTTCTTCATCAGAAGCTTCAATTTTGCAGGTTAAATGGTCTCCATAAACAGATTTTAACTCTTTTTCAATATCAACATAGTTAAAATCCTTTTACAAACCCTCTTCCTCTACCACTGTGTATTTTATTCTCTCTGGTAAGTAAAAGGTTTTAGTTTTTGGCAATATATTGTTTTTTAATAAACAGATAGCTTTTCTGCACATTGTACCGCAATTCCTTGGTGGGCTATAATTTTTTCAGTATAATTTAAATATTGAGGATACCAATTATAAACACCATTTTTAAAAAAGTATAAATATTTGGATAAATCATTTGATTTAACTTTTCCTTAATTTATGGTTTTTTAGATGGATTTTTAGTAAAAAAATCGTTAATGTACTTAGCAAAAGTTTTATTGTTAGACATTAATAAAGTTAAACCAGATGGCGTTACCAAGTTTTGTTTATATAAATGATAATTGCGGCCTTGCCAATCGGTCATAACCATCATAGTAAAACCAAATTCTTACCTTAATAAATCTTTAAGCAATAGTTTATTGCAATGAATTTGGTATTCCATATTAAAGTTATTGCCACTCATTATGGCCTGCACTTTTGCTTCTTTAATCGCGGCTTCCTACGGTAATAAATATATTTCCCTGAGAGTACATTCAGATAATTCGCTGCTTGCTATATGCCTGCAAAATTCTTGATCGTAAGCAATAAAATGTTTTGCTGTTGCAATAACATCCAAACTTTGAAATCCCTGATATATCAATGCTAGCAATCCTTTCTAAAATACATAAGTGACTTTGTATTTAACCTAATAAAATTGTAGATGAGATGAAGGAAACCAAAATCAATATATACCAATACAATTTGAGTGAAATTAAAAACGTTTTTATTTTTTTAGCTGGGCGCAAGCTTTTAATTAGATAATATAGTGGATTTTAAATTAGCTTTTTTAGACCGGGATATTATTGTAAAAACTGAAATTAAATAAAATGCATTACAAATCTATATTTCTTCTTTTCTTATAAAACCGTTTTTAAAGCATAAGAGAGTGTTTTTAAAAATTTAGAAATCTATTTAGGCTACATTTTTTACACATTAAGCTACAAAATTGCAAGTTTTATTAATGGCCATTAGGTAAAATTGAATCAGATTTTGAAACGCTAATTTTGATAATTGCGCAATTAGGTATTTTATTTGATAAACATCAAATTATCTGCAATGTGTTTCGAGCAAAACAAAACCAAATAATTAAAACCTAAAAATTTTAACTAATTAAAATGATTCGACATTTACTTTTTAAGGTGTCATTTTCTAAAAAAATCGCATTCCTGCTGTTTGTTTTCTTTATCTGTAAAAGCAGCTTAGCAAATGATGTTTTTAAAGATGGACCTTCGTTATTCAAACCCAGTGAAAAGCTAGCAACCAAAAATGCAGATTATATAATCACTGGAAAAGTCATCGATGAAGATGGTCAACCTTTAATCGGCGTAAGCATTTCAGTAATTGGCGGAAAAGGTGCCACACAAACAAATTTAGATGGAGAATACTCCATAAATATTCCTGATGGATCTACCGTGTTGAAGTTTTCTTACCTTGGATTTACGGATCAAGAGGTGAGCTTAACAGGAGTGCGTACTTTAAACATAACGTTGAAAGCATCATTGAATGAACTCAAAGATGTTGTTGTAGTTGGTTATGGAACGCAAAAGAAAGAAAGCGTTGTTGGCGCTATCAGTCAAATAGGAGGGTCAGACTTAAAACGAGTTGGCGGGGTTACTTCTGTTTCAGAATCGTTACAAGGTTTACTACCTGGTTTAACAGTGGTTAACTCTAATGGCAAGCCTGGTTCTGATAATGCAAGTTTGTTGATTAGAGGTCGTTCAACTTTTGGCGACTCAAGTCCATTTGTTTTAGTAGATGGGATAGAGCGAGACCTTAATCAAGTTGATCCTAATGAAATTGAAACAATCTCGGTTTTAAAAGATGCTTCTGCTACAGCAGTTTATGGTACCAGAGGTGCTAATGGTGTGATTTTAATAACCACAAAAAGAGGAATTAAAGGAACACCAGAATTCTCTTTCTCATCAAACTTTGGTTTTAAAACACCTACTGCAAAAAATTACGAGGCAAATTACATTACTTCAATGGAGCTTTTTAACGAGGCAGCTATTAACGATAAACAGTTTGATAGGGTAATTCCGGAATCATTAATTCAAGCTTGGCGAGATAATATTGACCAAGCAGGGCCTTACAATCAATATTTCCCAATGATTGATTGGAATAAAGAGGCATTGAGAAGCGTAGGGTTACAGAAAAACTATAATCTAAATGCTCGTGGTGGTTCCGATTTTATGAAATACTTTGTTTCTGTTGGTTATTTAAATGATGGAGATATTTTTGATACCAAGGAAAATGATAATTACGATCCAAGCTTTAAAGTAGAACGTTATAATTGGCGTTCAAATTTTGATTTTGACCTAACAAAAACCACAGTTTTCTCTATCAATTTTTCTGGAAATTTTAGGTACAGAAACCAGCCAGCTTACCGCATTGATGGTGGTGGCGAAGACGGTTTTGGCCAATCACAATTTTTTAGTCGGTTATTAAGAGCGCCAAGGAATGAATTTCCACTTCGTTACGAAGACGGTGAGATTGGCGAATCTATTGCAGGAGCTGATAATTTGTCCGTTTTCTTAAATGATGGTGGGCAAAGAACATATAAATATTTTCAGGGCTTTTATGATGCACAAATTAATCAAAAACTTGATTTTATAACCAAAGGCTTAACTGCTAGAGGAAAGGTTTCTTATACTTCAGGTTCAGATTATGAAACAGCAATTTTAGCTAATGGTGTAACAGGTAACTTTAGTGCCATTAATACCATAAGATACTATCGTAGTTATGATTTAACATCCCCACAGATAGCTGCAGATGGCAGCATATCTTACCCATTAATCCGTGAAGTAAGATATCCGAGTGATACTCAACAAGTGCAACCATTAAGTGCCAATAATGATGATATTAATAGTTACGCAAGAGACCTTTATTATGAAGCATCTTTAAATTATATAAGAAAATTTGGAAATCATGATGTTTCTGGTTTAGTTCTCGCTAACCGAAGATCGTTAATACGTCAAGGTAATGGAGCTAATATTATACCAATTGGAGAATTTGGAGAAGATTATGTTGGACGTTTAACTTACGGCTACAAATCACGTTATCTTGCGGAGTTCAACGGGTCTTATACTGGATCTTCAAAATTCGCTCCTGGTAAGAGGTTTGGATTTTTCCCATCAGGCGCAATTGGATACCTTGTAACTGAGGAGCCTTTTGTGAAAAAACTGATTGGCAACAAAGTTTTGGATTACCTAAAAATTAGGTACAACTATGGTATTGTAGGTAGCGATAGAGGAGTTTCTGGAGACCAATTTTTACAATCGTTCGGCAGTGGTGGAAATGTAAGATTTGGCTATTTGGATGATAACATATTCGGACCACTTTACGAAGAAGGTATCACTGCAAACCCAGATAACACTTGGGAGAAAGCAACTAAACAGAATCTAGGAATTGAGTTTGACTTTTTTAACAAGCTTAGAGGAAGCTTAGATTTATTTAACGAAGAGCGAAAAGATATTTTGATGAAAAGAGCTACAGTTCCTCAAGCTTTTGGAAACGAACCACCTTTTGCAAATATTGGCCGTACTAAAAACCATGGTTTAGAATTTCAACTTGTTTACCGTAATAAATTAGGTGAGCGTTTTAATTACTATGTTGGCGGAAGCTATAATTGGTCTGAAAACAGGGTTGTCTTTAGAGACGATGCCCGCGGTACTATAGATTATCTAAAAGCTGCTAATAAACAAATTGGCGCTGTAAATAGATTTATACAAGCCGGTTATTACAATTCTTTAGATGATATCTATAATGGAACAACTCCAAATATTGGTGTTGCTCAAACAGGCATCATTCCCGGAGATTTTATTTATGCAGATTATAATGGAGATGGTATAATAAATGATTTTGATAGAATCCCTTTCGAGTTTACAACTACACCTCTTCAAACCATCAGTCTTAATTTCGGGTTTGATTATAAGAGTTGGGGTTTTAACATATTGTTCTATTCAGCCCAAAATGTTTTTACAGAACTTCCAAGTGTGTTTCTTTGGGATTTTGGAACTGGATACTCCGGACAACCAAACATTACAGAACGTTGGACACCAGAAAATTCTCTAAATCCGGGAAAACCATCACTACATTCTTTTAATAAATCACACAACCAAAACAATACCAGCTCTTACACTTTTAGAGATGCATCCTATATAAGGTTAAAAAATGCAGAGGCTTCTTACAAGGTTAAATTGCAAACCTTGACAAATATTGGAGTCAAAAATTTGCAATTATATGTTAACGGAAATAATCTTTTAACCTTCACTAATTTAGACGATAGAGTAGATCCAGAGTCTGGTAGTGATAGCGTATATCCAATTGTTCGAAGGTTTAATCTCGGATTACGAGCTAATTTTTAATTTACAACGACATGAAAAAATTTTATATATGTTTAGCCGCAACCATATTATTATCAACAGCTGGTTGTGAAAAATATCTAGATAAGAAGGGAGAAATCGGTCTATCTGAAGAAGATGTGTTTAGTAGATACGAGGGTGTAAAAGGATATCTTGACGCAACTTATCGTGGCCTATTGGATATTCATGACTGGCAATCACAGTTGTTACAAAGAACATCTATTAACGCACTGTCTGATGAATGTGGTTCTTTGGTTAATAACGATTTAAATCAATCTATCAACATCGGAGATTGGTTGTTGAAACCAAACTTCGGTGAAATTGGCTATAAAGCAATTGCTGCAGATATAGGTACTGAAAAGGGACCGGTTATGGCAAATGCTTACTTGTTTTTAAGGGTAACCAATAAGGTGATAGAAAGAGCTGCATCTGTACCAAACATTACTCCACAACAGTTAGATGAGATTTTAGGACAAGCTTACTTTATGCGAGGATGGTATTATTTTCAACTCATCCAAAGAGTTGGTGGTTTGCCTATTTATGATATGGCTTATACCGCAAATGATAATTTAGATGTTCCTCGTAAGACTTACGCAGAGTCTAACGAGTTTGTTATTTCCAATATGGACGAGGCAATTAAACGTCTTCCTCATAAATGGAATGACATTGAGACTGGAAGAGCCACCAAAGCGGCAGCTATGGCGGTAAAAGAAATGGCTATGTTGTATGCAGCTAGTCCATTGATGCAAAACAATTTAACCTCAACTGTTAATAATGGTTACGGTATTCCACAAGCCGAAAGAGCCGCAGAATATGCAAACGATATGATAAAATACGCAACTTCAAATGCTGGCGGTACAAATTATCGTTTAATGCCGGGCTCAGAGTACGCTAGTATATTTTACCATTCGCCGGCAAACAATAGCCCTGAAGAAATATGGTATAACATGAATGCAGGCCGCAGAGCCCAAAGTAGAGGTTTAAGAGTGCATTATATACCTCAGTATTTGTCTGGAGGAACCGGAGTTGATGCAGCTGCGTTTAACAATCCAAGTCAAAATATTGTGGATATGTTTGAGATGAAGAATGGCAGTAATGCCTATCCAATAGAAGATACTCGCTCGGGTTATGATCCACAAAAACCTTATTTGAATAGAGACCCAAGATTTTACGATAACATTATTGTTCCTGGTCAAAAATGGGGAATTAACCCTAACAACACTCCGGCATACCAAGAGTTGTATGTAGGCGGACGGGATTTAGATAATGTTATAAGTAATACCTCTACAAGAAGGCGAACAGCAAGTGGCTATGTATCCAAAAAATATATTTGGGAAGCTGCTAATGTTACAGCTAATGGTTATGATCAATTTAATTTAAACACCATATATATTCGCTTAGCACAGGTTTATTTAGATTATGCTGAAGCCATGAACGAAGCTTACGGACCAACTGCAGACCCAAAAGGTTATGGACTAACTGCAGAGGCAGCGCTAAATGTGATTAGAAATAGAGTGGGTATGCCAAATGTTTTACCAGAATATGTTGCCAGTAAAGAAAAATTACGAGATAGAATTAGAAACGAAAGAGCTGTTGAATTGATGTTTGAAAACCATCGCTGGCATGACTTAAGAAGATGGATGATAGCAAAAGACGTTTTTAGCAAACCTATTAAAGGAATGGTAGCTACACCAATTGCGGCAAATCATAAAACTATTGCTAACAAAAGCACTTTGCAGTTTAATTATAGGGTAGTTGACTTGCTTACTGAAATTAGGGTGTTTCAAGACAAACATTACTGGTATCCAGTAGATCAAAATCAAGTTAACGATCAGTTCAATTATGTTCAAAACCCAGGGTGGTAATCATCAGAAAAAACAAAATCTAAAAAAATGATTAAAAAGATATATATTTTTCTGTTTGCGTTTGTTTTTATTTTACTCGAAATAAATCCACAAACAGGATATTCGCAGAATAAAGAGCAAACAAAAAAAAATAACAAAAGTTCGGCAATCACTATTTCTTCAAAAGTGGTTGATGAAAGTGGCCAAGCCATACCTAATGCAACAGTAATTGTAGGAGAAGGAATGTTTAAAGTAAATACAAGCGAAAATGGGGACTTTAAAGTAGAGGCTAGTGCAAATGCAGTTTTGTTAATCCAAGCGTTTGGTTACCAATCGCAATCTATAGACTTAAGCACACAGGCTATCCCAACGCAGATAAGTTTAGTAAAATCATTGCTTTTGGCTTCCGATTTAGACATCATCAACTTGCCATTAAACAAAAAAACTACGCAAAGAGAACTAGTTGGTGCGGTAAGTAAAGTAAGCGGAGAAGAGTTGGAAAAATTTCCCGACTTATCACTTTCAAATACGCTTCAAGGCAAATTATCTGGTTTATACGTACGTTCTACTAGTAGTGGATTAGGTAATAATTCCTCAGAGTTATATGTAAGAGGCTTATCGAGGGCTGGAGCTGACGGGGCCTTGGTTCTTGTGGATGGTATTGAAAGACCATTAGATTTTATCAACCCTCACGAAGTGGAAAATGTAGAGGTTTTGAAAGATGCTTTAAGTAAAATAATTTACGGTCCAAGGGCTGCAAATGGAGTAGTACTAATAACAACTAAAAGAGGAACACCAAATACCAGAGCACTAAACGTAAGCACTGAGTACGGAATGAGCCAGGCAACAAAATTGCCTGAATACCTAAATAGTTTTCAATACGTACAATTATATAATCAAGCTAGAGCAAATGATGGATTGACCCCTTTTTATACTGCTCAACAAATTGAAGGGTATAAAAATAGCACTGGTCCTGATGATCAATTATACCCAGATGTTGACTATTACGATTATTTTTTGAGAAATAGCACACCGATTAAAAAAGTGAATCTTGATTATACAGGTGGTGGAAAAGGCAATCAATATGCCTTAATATTAGGCTATACTGGTGCAGAAGGTTTTGAGAAAATAGGTAAATCACCAGTTCAAGATAGAATTAACCTTCGTGGAAACCTTGACTTTCAAATATCTCCAAGCTTTAAAGCTTTTGTAGATGCTAGCGGAATTGTAGAGCGGAGGGTTTGGAGTAGTTTTAACCAAGATGAAGTCTTTTCTGCTTTAAGTAATTATAGAAATAATGAAAACCCTATATTTTTAACAGATCCACAACTATTGAGTATTGGTTCGCCACTTGGTTTAGCCTATGTACCACCATTAGGCGGATCTTTTCTCAGACCATCAAGCTTATACGGTAACTTGGTTTATGGTGGAAAAACTCAACACAACTATTTCTATGGACAAACTAACTTCGGTTTAGATTTAAACTTAGATAAATTAGTTAAAGGTTTTGCAATTAAGACAGTTTTTAATTTTGATAATTATCAATTTTTTCAAAGTGGTAGAAGCTTAAGTCCAGTAACCTATGCAAGTCAAATGACTAAAACTTCCCTTGGTGTTGATACTGTTATTTATGTAAATCTGCAGAAAAGAATTACTGCAAATAACGATACCAGACAAGCAGAGAATATTACACGTAATTACGGCTTTACATCAACATTATCTTACCAAACCAAATTTGATAATAGTGATTTTAAAGGAAGTTTGACACAGTTTTATTATAAGAATGAGAATAGTGGTATTTATCAGGATATTGAAAATACTAACTCCGTTTTAAACTTGAATTATGAAATAAAAAATAAAATTTATTTAGATGGTTCGGTTGCTTTAATGGGAAGTAGTAAATATGCAGATGCCAACAAATACAACTTTTTTCCAGCTGTTGGTTTTGGATGGATTTTAAGTGATGAAAATTTTTTAAAAGATGTCAAAAAGTTGAACTTCTTTAAATTGAAAGCAAGTTTTGGTGTATTAGGCTATGAAAGAGGAACAGCTTTTTACCTGTATAATAGTCGTTGGAACGATAACGGAACCTACGCTTTTGGTCAGCCAGGTGCTACAATTCCAATTACGCGTACAAGTTTAAATATTATTGGTAATCCCGATTTAAAATGGGAGAAATCTAGAGAAGTCAATATCGGAGTTGAAGGCTTAGCGTTCAAAAATCGTATAAATTTCGAGTTTAACTATTTCAATACGCTTAGATACAACATAGTAATTGATCCGGGCAATCAATATTCTGCACTTGCTGGGCAACTTTACCCACGTTTAAACGATGGTGAAACATTAAATTCTGGATTAGAAGGGAACATAAACTATCAAACTAAAGTTGGCAAAGTAGATTTTAACATAGGTGGTAATTTTATTTATAGTAAAAATAAAGTTATATCAAATGCAGATGTTTTGTTTACTGACGAAAATCTGAGAACCGTTAACCAGCCGTCAGATGTTATTTTTGGTTATGTGGCTAAAGGTTTGTTTAAATCACAGGCAGAAATAGATGCGGCACCAATCCAAACTTTAGGCGCATACCAAGTGGGTGATATAGCTTACGAAGATTTAAACAACGATAACGTGATTGACGGAAGAGACCGCAAAATTTTAGGTAACAGTTTTCCAAAAATGGCTTTAGGGTTGAATCTAAATTTAAGGTATAAAAACTTTGGTTTATATGCTTTAGGTACTGCCGAATATGGTGCAGAAAGGATTTTGAACAATAATTATTATCGTAATAATGGCGAAAGTAATTATTCTGTACTCGCACTAGATAGTTATTCTGCTACAAATACCAGTGGCAAATATCCAAAATTAAGTACATTATCTCAATCTAATAATAATGTAAACTCAACATTTTGGTTGCAGAATGCTAGTTTCTTTAGATTAAGAAATGTAGAATTAAGTTATTCTGTAGGAAGTTCTAGTTCAAATGCAACTGTCAAAAACTATCAATTTTTTCTTAGAGGTACCAACTTATTTGCGTTATCAGAAAACAAAGATCTAGATCCTGAAGTAATTAACGCAGGGGTAACCAATTACCCTATCTATAATACATACTCATTTGGTGCAGCAGTTAAATTTTAAATATTTAAGAGAATGAAGCATTTTAAAATAAAAATATATAGTTTATTAGCAGTCTCAATATTCTTTGGAGCCTGCGAAAAATCCTTAGATCCTAAAACAGACAGCAGTTATGGAGACGAATTTGTTTGGACCTTACCAGATAAGGCAGAAGGGGTTTTGATAAATGCATATGCAAATATTCCGGCTAGATTTGACAGTTATTTAGGTAATAATTTCTTAGATGCAGCAACTGATAATGCGGTGAGCAATTCTTATAACTCGGCTATTTTCAATTTAGGTGCTGGAGGTTTATCTACAACAGACAACCCAGTGGGTAGTTGGTTTAATAATTATACACAGCTCAGAAACATTAACCTTTTTTTAGAAAACGGCTTAACTGACAAGGTTACTTATGACCTTACTAGTAAAACAAATGATAAATTGTTTAAAGATAGGCTTAAGGGCGAGGCATTATTTCTTAGGGCATACTGGAGTTTTCTATTATTGCAACAGTACGGCGGGAAAACTAATGATGGCCAAGCTTTAGGCTATCCTATTCTTTTAAAAACTTTAACAGATGAGGAAGCTAAGAACACCAACATTGTTAGAAACACTTATGAAGAATGTGTGCTGCAAATTTTAGCTGATTTAGATGCAGCACAATTGTTACTTCCGGTAGAATATATAGGAGGTGATAATATTGTTGGGATTAAAGGTTTTGGTAGGGCTAATAAAAAAACTTGTGTAGCATTAAAATCTAGAGTTACCGTATATGGTGCAAGCCCTGCATATCAGCCAAATAGTATTGCACAGATAACAGCAATGGGTCAATTTAACGTAACTAACCAAGCACAATATATACAAAAATGGGAACGAGCTGCAAAATATGCAGCAGAGGCTATTCCTATTATTGGTGTGTACAGAAGTTTAAAAGCCACAGATTTTAATTTAACTCCAGTTCCTGATGACTTTTTATTTAGAAGATTTAGTACAAACAACTCAACAGAGCGAGCTCAATACCCGCCTTATAATTTTGGTAATGCAACTACAGGCCCTTCACAGAACTTAGTAGAAGCTTTTCCTGCTTTAAACGGATATCCAATAACAGACCCGAGGTCTAACTTTGACCCTAATAACCCTTATGCAAATAGAGACCCACGTTTAAGTTTAACAGTTTATTACAACGGAAGCATTTTTGACGGGCGTAAAATTGAAGTATTTGCTGAGGGTTTTGATTCGCCAAATAGGTTTGCTAATGCAACCCGAACAGGATACTATTTAAGGAAATGGCTGTCTAGTAAAACTGGATTGCTTAACCCAGAAAACGTTCAAACTGACTTTAATTATCACGTTATGCTTAGAAAGGCAGAAGTGTATTTAAATTACGCCGAAGCCGCTAATGAGGCTTATGGTCCAAACGGAATTGCTCCTGGAGCTACACTTTCCGCTGCCGATGTAATAAAAAATGTAAGAAGTACCGCTGGCTTAACCAATACAAGTTCAGTTGCTTATATTAATGAGGTAGCAGCAATGGGTAAAAATGAATTTAGAAAATTGATTCAAAATGAAATAAGACTAACGTTTGCTTTTGAAAACAATAGATTTTTTAATATGAGAAGATGGATATTACCGTTAAATGAAACGATTACAGGGGTAACTGTAACCAAGATTAATAGTACTACTTTTCAGTATCAAAAAAATCAGGTTGAAAAAAGAATGTTTAATGATATTAAATATTATTATTTGCCATTACCGTACGATGAAATATCTAAAAGTCCGAGCTTAATTAACAACATGGGATGGTAATTTACCCAACTTATACATAAAAAGATGATGAAAATATTTAGAAATATATCTTTAATAGTTTTAACGGTATTCATTTTAGCCTCTTGTAAAAAATATGATTCTTACGTAAGTGATTTCGATTTCAGCGTGGTATATTTTGCTTCTCAAAAGCCTTTAAGAACGATTGTTGCTTATGATAATATGAGCTTTAAAGTCGGAGTAACTTTGGGTGGCGTAAGAAATAATAAGTCAGATCAAACTGTTAAATACGAGATTGACCCATCGTTACTAACATCTGTTTCTGGTGCAGGGGTATTTAAATTACTTCCTGCTAATTACTATACCATAAGTGATAACAGCACAATGGTTGTCAAAGAAGGTCAGTTAATTGGCGACGTTACCTTAACATTAAATAAAGCATTATTTACAGCAGATCCAGATGCACTTCAAAAAGCCTATGCTTTGCCATTAAGAATTGTTAGTACAACTACAGATTCTATTTTGAGAGGAAGCAGCAACGTACCTGCAAAAGATTACACTATTTTGGTGGTGAAATATATTAGTCCGTACCATGGTACTTATTACCATAAGGGTAAAGAGACTAAGTTGAGCGATAATTCAGTTACTGTTTATAGCAAAAAAGATTTAAGTCAGAATGCAACATTTGCTATGCTTACTAACTCATTAAATTCCATTAAAACACCAGGTGCTGGTACCAGTTCTGGTGTTCCTTTAAATCTTGCAATTAATAATACATCTGTTGCAATAAGTGGCAACGTAGCTAATGAAGTTTCGGGTTCTGGTACTTATGATCCCCAAAATAAATCATTTTATCTAAACTACAATTACAAAAATGGGACTAATAAGTATAGTGTAATTGATACCTTAATTTTAAGACAAGCACCAGAACTTGATTTGCGGTTTGAAGAATGGTAACAAAAAGTGTTTTATAATCGATTTAAATGAAGAAAATATTTGGGTTCCTTCTTTTACTTATTGCTTTTTTTTCGGCATTCGGACAAACATTAAATTCGAGTAAGCCCAATATTGTCGTTTTTTTTATTGACGATATGGGTCGGCAAGATTTGAGTACTTACGGGAGCGATTTTTATAAAACTCCTGCAATAGATAAGCTGGCAGACGGCGTTAAATTTACAAATGCTTATTCAGCATGTACCGTTTGCTCGCCAACAAGAGCAGCATTAATGACAGGGAAATATCCTGCTCGCTTACACGTTACAGACTGGATAAAGGGGAAAAATATGCCTTGGGCAAAGTTAGCAGTACCAGACTGGACAATGCATCTTGATCTTAAAGAAAAAACGATAGCCGAATCTTTAAAAGAAGTAGGTTATAAAACTTGGCATGTAGGTAAATGGCATTTAGGTGATGAGGAAAAATATTGGCCGCAAAATCAAGGTTTTGACGTAAATATAGCTGGTAACTTTAAAGGTTCCCCTATAAAGAATGATAAGAGTAATGGCTACTTTTCTCCTTATGGTTTAGAGATGATTGAAGACGGACCAACCGGCGAATATCTCACAGATCGCTTAACAAATGAAGCAATAAACCTAATTAAAAAGAGACCGAAAAATCAGCCTTTTTTTCTCAATTTAGCGCATTATGCAGTTCATACTCCTATCCAAGGCAAAGAAGAGAAAATTAAAAAATATCAGGCGCTTCTAAAAGGAGCAAACCCTCAAAAAAATCCGGAATATGCGGCAATGATTGAAAGCGTGGACGAAAGTATTGCCCGGGTAATGAAGACCTTAGAAGAAGAAAAGCTATTAGAGAATACCTTCATTGTTTTTGCAACAGATAACGGAGCTTTAGCGCCAATTTCAACCAGTAAACCTTTCAAAGAAGGTAAGGGCTGGGCTTATGAAGGCGGAACAAGAACTCCCTTATTGATATACTGGAAAGGTAAAATAGAAAGTAAAAAAGTAATTGATGAACCCGCAATTACCATGGATATTTACAGCACCATTATGAGTTTGGCTGGTGCAAAGGAACCTGAAAATGTTGATGGAAAATCTCTTCTCCCAGTGATTACCGAAAATAAGCAATATGATCGACCGCTATTTTGGCATTATCCACATTACCATCTTGATAAACCACACGGATCTGTAAGGTATGGAGATTGGAAACTGATACAATATTTTGAGGATATGCATTACGAACTTTACAACCTCAAGACAGATATCGGTGAAACAAGAAATCTTTCAAAAGAGCAACCTGAGAAAGTAAATGAGCTGGGAATGTTAATGATCAATTGGAGAAAAGAAGTAAACGCCCAGATGCCAAGTATAAATTCAAACTATATCCCCGAAAAAGCAAACAAAAAAGGCGCATATTCCGGTATCGAATAAACACCAGCGGCTGTAACAATTGTAGAAAAGAATATGAAAATTGGCTAACAAATAGCTTTTCGATGGTTTTTTTCTCAATTTAGTTCTAAGGTATTCTGATAACAAATTCAGCAATCATCCAATAAACCAACTTGCAATCAATTAAAACTATTGAATAAATTTTAAATGAAAAAGATTTTCTTGTTTATAATAACTCTTGCGGTCTATCAATCCGCATCTGCTCAAAAATTTGATTTTACAGAATGGGAAAACCCTACCAAGGTAGAATTAAATAAAATGGCTCCTCATGCAGATTTTTTGCCGTTTCAAACTCAGGCTGATGCGATAAATCAGGAATTAAAAAAATCAAATGCTTATCAATCTTTAAATGGCATTTGGAAATTTAATTATGTAGATAAGCCAACAGACAGACCTTTAGATTTTTTTAAATCGAACTTTGATAGTAAAAACTGGAACAATATTACCGTCCCTTCTAATTGGGAAATACAGGGTCATGGCATTCCAATCTATACAAATGTGAAATATCCGTTTCCACCAAACCCACCTTACATTCCACATGCTAACAATCCAGTTGGTTCTTACCTTACTAGTTTCGATATTGATAAAAATTGGGCTGATAAAAACGTGGTACTTCATTTCGGATCTATTTCTGGGATGGCTTATGTTTGGGTAAACGGTAAAGAAGTTGGTTTTACAAAAGCTTCTAAAACGCCTGCAGAATTTGATATAACGCCTTTTTTAAACAAAGGAAAAAATAGTTTAGCTGTTCAGGTATATCGTTGGCATGACGGAAGTTATTTAGAAGATCAAGATTTCTGGAGACTAAGCGGAATCGAGCGTGATGTTTATTTGATTGCCAGAAATAAAAGCCACATCAAAGATTTTGAGGTTAATGCAGGTTTAACCAGCGATTATCAAAACGGAGTTATTCAACCGAAAATCACCATCGTTAGCGATAATTTAAATTCTTCTTCTTTAGAAGTTAAAGTTTTGGATAAAGCCAATAAAATTATTTATCAGCAACAGCAAAACGTTCAATTAGATGCTGGTGAAAACACCATTCAACTAGCCTCTAAAACCTTAAAGAATATTCAGAAATGGTCTGACGAAAGTCCAAATCTTTATCAGTTTGTGATGACTTTAAATGGTAAAGAAATAAAAGATACTGAATATATAGCCACTGAAATTGGCTTTAGAAAAGTGGAGATTACAAACGGTAAGCTTATGGTTAACGGAATGCCAATCTACATCCGTGGTGTAAACCGCCATGAACATGATGAATATTTAGGCCATGTTACCACCAAAGAAATGATGGTAAAAGACTTAGAGTTGATGAAGCAATTCAATATTAACACCGTAAGAACTTCGCATTATCCAAACAATGAATTATGGTACAAACTGTGCAACCAGTACGGAATGTATTTGATTGATGAAGCAAATATTGAGGTACATGGCATGGGTGTGAGCACTAACAAAACTACAGATACCATCCCTCATCCTGCTTATCGTCAGGAGTGGGCTCCGTCTTTCAAAGATCGTATTGTTAGAATGTTAGAACGAGATAAAAACAATCCGTCTATCATTATTTGGAGTATGGGGAATGAATGTGGAAACGGTGAAGTTTTTAAGGATATGTACAAGTACATTAAAAAGAACGATCCTTCTCGCCCTGTAATGTTTGAGCAAGCTAGCCAAACCTGGAATACAGATATTATTGCTCCTATGTATCCAACAATTGATAGCATGAAAACCTACAGCAAAAAAACTGGCGTTAGACCAATGATTATGTGCGAGTATTCACATGCCATGGGAAATAGCAGCGGTAATTTTGCGGAATACTGGAAGATGATTTACGAGTCTGAAAGTTTACAAGGTGGCTGTATTTGGGATTGGGTTGATCAAGGTTTTGCACAAAAAGACCAATTCGGCAGGAAATATTGGGGTTACGGCGGTGATTTAGGAAGCTATATGTATTATAACGATGAAAACTTTTGTGCAAACGGACTGGTTGACGCTAGTAGAAAGCCACACCCTGGATTGTACGAAGTGAAAAAATACTACAGTCCTATACTTTTTACAGGTTTTGATGCTTCCTCACAAATACTCAACATCGATAATAAGTTCAGTTTTAATAATTTAAACCAGTACGATTTTGAATGGCAACTACTAGAGAACGGATTAGTGATTAAATCCGGAGTTTTCAAAATGACTTTAGCAGCAATGCAAAAAGGAAAATTCAAGCTTGATGTTCCTAAACTAACAAGTGCTGATAAAGAATATTCATTAAACGTTTTTGCTTACACAAAGATAGCAACAGCGCTGTTGCCTGCGCACCATGAAGTAGCTAGGGATGAGTTTATGCTGAATAAAGCAAATTATTTTGCAAACGTAAATAACGAGTTTATTACCAAAGATGAAATAGGCACTAAAAAGCGAGGCAATAATTTAGAGCTTAAATCTGGTGATGTAACCGCTGTCTTCAATATCAATAAAGGTGTTTTAACAAACTATGAGAAAGCAGGAGAGGCGATTTTAAATAAAATTCCAGAACCTTATTTCTGGAGAGCCGCAACAGATAATGATTTTGGTAATAAGATGAACCTAATTAGTGGTGTATGGCGTTCAGCGCACAATAATCTTGAAATAATTGAAGTGAAAACCAACCAAGGCACTGAAGGATTTACCGTAACTGCTAAGTATAAAATTAAGTTTAGCAACGCAAATTATCAGTTAACATACACCTTTTTAAAAGGCGGCGCTTTAGCAATTAATGCAGAAATTAATCAGCTTAAAGAGATGCCAGAGTTACCAAGATTTGGTATGAGGATGGATTTAGCTTCGCAATTTGACAACCTTCAATATTATGGTCGTGGTCCGTGGGAGAATTACAGCGATAGAAAAGGTTCTTCATTATTGGGCCTTTATCAAGACAAGCCAGAGCAAACTTATGTTGATTACATTAGACCACAAGCTAACGGTAACAGAACAGACACCCGTTGGATTAAGCTTACGAACCCACAAGGAAAGGGCGTTTTAATAAAGGGCTTTCAGCCTTTGAGTTTTAGTGCCATGCCTTATTATGATGAGGATTTTGATCCGGGAGATACCAAAAAGAACCAGCACATTAACGATTTAGTAAAACGAGATGTAATAAGTGTTCATATTGATTTATTACAGCGTGGAGTTGGTGGCGATAATAGCTGGGGAAGGTTGCCTCACGAAAAATACAGGTTAAATTCTAATAGCTATCAATATGGTTACATTATTAAACCATTATAAAATTGGTGGGTCATACTTATGAGTTTTTTCAAAATAATTAGGTCATAGGTTACTTATGGATAACAATCGAAAATACTTTTTTGAAATTGCGCACCGCATTATATTTGTGTTGCTTTTTTTCATATCACCATCAATCACAAACCAATTGATGGCACAAACAAATAAAGATAAACCGAACGTTATTTTTATTTATGCGGATGATTTGGGTTACGGAGATGTGGGTTGCTACGGCGCAACAAAGGTAAAAACACCAAATATTGATAAGCTAGCTTCACACGGACTTTTATTTAAGAACGGGTATGCTACTTCTGCAACTTGTACACCATCTAGGTATTCTTTATTAACAGGTCAATATGCTTGGCGCAGAGAAGATACAGGTATAGCTACTGGCGATGCCTCGTTAATAATTGATCCAACAAAGAAAAGCATTGCTGATGTTTTCAAATTGGCTAACTACAAAACAGCTGTTTTAGGGAAGTGGCACTTAGGTTTAGGCAATTCTCCAGGTCCAAATTGGAACCATTACATTAGCCCCGGACCATTAGAGTTGGGTTTTGATTATTCCTTCATTATTCCTGCAACTTTAGATCGTGTACCAACTGTATTTGTAAAAGATCACCAAGTCCTTAACCTTGATTTAAAAGATTCAATGTTGGTAAGCTACACCCATCCAGTTGGGAACGAGCCAACAGGCAAAAACAATCCAGAAAAATTGAAAATGATGTATTCTAATGGGCATGACCAAACCATAGTAAACGGCATAAGCCGTATTGGTTACATGACTGGCGGAAACGCTGCCCGATGGAAAGACGAAGAATTAGCTCCGATATTTATTGATGAGACTAGGAATTTTATCTCTGAAAACAAAGGTAATCCGTTTTTTATCTATTTCCCATCAAGCGATATTCATGTTCCTCGTTCACCTAACAAAATGTTTGTCGGTAAAAGCGGTCTAGGACCAAGAGGCGATGCTATTTTACAGTTAGATTGGACGGTAGGCCAAATTGTTCATATTCTTGATAGCCTAAAATTATCAGACAATACCCTTATCGTTTTTAGTAGTGATAACGGACCAGTGGTAGATGATGGTTATAAAGATAAAGCTGTAGAAATGTTGAACGGACATACACCCGCAGGCGAATTTAGAGGGGGCAAATACAGCAAGTTTGAAGCTGGAACTCGTGTTCCTTTTATTGTTAAATGGCCCGGCAAAGTGAAAGCTGGAACGCAATCATCAGCTAAAATTAGTCAAGTAGATTTGTTTGCTACGATGGCGCAACTCTGCCAACAAAAGTTAGATGCACAAGATGCGCCAGATAGTTTTCCATTATTAAATTCCCTAATGGGGAAGGATAAAGTAGGAAGGGATTATATCATTTCGCACAACCAAGGGCTAGCCATCATTAAGGGAGATTGGAAATATATTGATCCATCAAGCGGGAAATCATATAATAAATTTACCAATATAGAAACTGGAAATAACACAGAACCGCAGCTTTATAATATTAAAATAGATGCTGGAGAGCAAACAAACTTAGCTAGCAAACATCCAGAAACGGTCGAATCACTTAAAAGTCTTTTAAAGCAAATAGAACAAAATCCAAATTCTAGAACATCCAAAACCAACTAGTATTGGCTGTGCTTCACAAATAATTTTAGATCTAATGAAAGTAACAATTTTATCCCTTTTTATCTGCTTACTAGCAGCTATGTCTTTTGCTCAAAAATCAGATCAAAAAACAAAACCCAACATCATTTTTATTTTGGTGGATGACATGGGTTATGGAGATGTTGGTGTCTTTTTTCAAAACCAAAGAAAAGCGAAAAACGATAGAACCGAACCATGGATGATTACACCAATGTTAGATAAAATGGCGGCAGAAGGTGCAATTTTGCCTCAACAATATGCTGCAGCGCCTGTTTGTGCGCCATCAAGAGCATCTATTTTATTGGGTGTAAGTCAAGGCCATGCAAATGTGCGAGACAACCAATTTGATAAAGCTTTGGAAGATAATTACACCATAGCAAACACATTGAAAGCACAAGGATATATCACCGCCGCTGTTGGGAAATGGGGTTTGCAAGGAAAAGATAAATCAAACTCTTGGCCTGCACATCCTTTAAAAAGAGGATTTGATTATTACTATGGTTATATCGGTCACGGCGATGGACATGAGCATTATCCAAAAGAAGGTTTATATAAAGGTGCTAAAGATGTTTGGGAAAATTATACCGAAGTAAGTTCAGGATTGGATAAATGTTATACTGGTGATTTATTTACTGCGGTTGCAAAAAATTACATCATCAAACACCAAAAAGGTGCCGAAGCAGAAAAACCTTTTTTTATGTACTTAGCTTATGATACACCACACGCTGTTTTAGAATTACCTACACAAGCTTACCCCGCTGGTGGAGGTTTAAACGGTGGGATGAAATGGTTAGGAAAAAAAGGAGAAATGATTAATACAGCATCTGGAAAGCCAGACAGTTACGTTTATCCAGCTTACGCAAATGCAACTTATGATGATGACAGTAACCCAAATACGCCAGAAGTTGCTTGGCCAGATACTTACAAAAGATTTGCAAGCGTAAACCACAGAATTGACGATCAAATTGGTGATTTAATTCAGTTGTTGAAAGATTTAAATATCGCCGAAAATACCTTGGTAGTTTTTACTTCAGATAATGGTCCTTCTAAAGAATCTTACTTACCAAAGTCATTTGTTGATTATGAAGCAGACTTTTTTAACAGCTTTGGTCCTTTCGATGGCATCAAAAGAGATGTTTTAGAAGGTGGCGAAAGAGAACCCACTATTGTTTGGTGGCCAGGTAAAATAAAACCTAATACAGTTGTTAAAACCCCAAATATCTCTTACGATTGGATGCCGACTTTGCCGAAGCAGCAGGCTTTAAAGCACCGCTTAGGTCTGATGGCGTTTCTTTAATTCCTTCACTAACAGGAAAAGGTAAACAAGCACCAAGTAATATTTATGTCGAGTATGTTCATCCAAGTCGTACTTCCGAGTATAAAGAGTTTGAACCAGGTCGCAGGGGAATTAAGCGTGGTCAAATGCAAATGCTAAGAGTTGGGGATATAGTAGGAGTAAGGTATGAGATAAAATCAGCCAGAGATGATTTTAAGATTTATAACATTTTAAAAGATCCTAAACAAGCTAATGATTTGGCAAAATCAGAACCTTATTTACAAGCGCTAATGAAAGATAAAATTTTACAAATGCGTAAACCAGATGAAGAAGCGGAAAGACCTTACGATGAAGCATTTGTCCCTGCTGTTGATATCAAAAAAGCTAAGAAAGGTTTAGTAAAGAAAGCTTTTGCTGTTAACGAACATTGGATTCCACAAACTGCGCTATTAAAACCAATAGCAAAAACAAAAGTGGCTGCTCCTAATGCAACTATAGAAAAAGGAAATTTAGTGGTTTTTGAAGGATATATTAATGTTCCAACAGATGGACAATATACTTTCTACTTATCTACAGGCAGTAAGGCGTTTCTAAGGATTCATGATATTTCTGTTATAGACGAGGATTTTAATTATACAGCTGGCGAAGAGAAAACCGCGGTGATGAAATTGAAAGCGGGTTTGCATCCTATAAAGTTGCACCATTTCAAACTGAGTAATTCTACTGGAACTACACAGCTTAAACTAAGCTGGAGTACGTCTGGAAAAGGAAAAGAAGCCATTCCAGAAACTGCGTTTTTAAATTAATAATGATGAAAAAGTATGTTTTTATATTGTTTTTGATGATTGCGACTTTTTTTGCTTTTGCACAGGAAGTAAGTACACATCAATATAAAAACATTAATGGTGAGCAGCTAAAACTGGATGTTTATCAGCCTACCATAAAAGATGCTAAAAAATCTTCTGTGATTATTTTTTTCCACGGAGGAGGTTTGGTTACTGGAAAAAAAGAGCAAATGAAAGAGCAATGCCAGTTTTTTTCTGAAAGAGGATTGGTAACGGTTACCGCAAATTATCATTTATTGCCTAAAGGCGATCCGAATGCTCAAAGTCAGGTGGAGCAATGTATTAGGGATGCTAAATCTGCTGTAAGATGGATTAAAGAAAACGCAGAAAAACTTCAAATAGACACCAATATAGTTTTATTGGGAGGCGGTTCTGCCGGTGGATTTTTAGCAACCGAAGTGGCTTTGAATAATGATATCAATGAAGTTTCTGATAACCTCAAAATATCCACGAAGGTAAAAGCTTTGATATTATACAATCCCGCTTATATTCCAGAGAAAAGATACAATCCTAGTGTTTTAAATTTGGTTAACAAATCAACACCACCTTCCATTCTTTTTTTCGGTAGCGAAGATAAATTCAAACCCGGTGGTGAAGAATTTTTAAAACTTTTGAATCAGCATAAAATTGTGTCAAAATTATGGGTCGCAAAAGGAGAAAACCATGGATTCTTTAATAAAGAAGGTTGGAAAGAAGCAAGCAACGTAAAAGCCATTAACTTTTTAAGAACAATAGGATTGGCAAAAGGAGCACAAGAAAAAGAACCGTCTGATTTCGCCCTCATCGCAATTAAACCAGTGACTAATTAACATTTATACATGCTATAATCACACAAATAGTTCAATCATGAAAAACAAAATAGGAAACTTAATAAAACAACAAAACACTTCAAGTGTCAAATTAGTCGGCAAAATTCTCATTGGACTTTTTGTGCTCTTTACTTCATTTCAATCAACTGCGCAAACCAAAAAGCCAAACGTAGTTTTAATTCTTATTGACGATATGGGCTATAAAGATGCAGGCTTTACAGGTTCTGATTTTTATGACACACCAAATATTAATGCGCTGGCAAAACAGGGAATGATTTTCAACAACGCATATGCCAGTGCAGGAAATTGTGCACCAAGTAGAGCTTGTTTAATCTCTGGAGAATATACTCCTCGTCATGGAATATACGCTGTTTATAACACAGAAAGAGGTCCTATTAATCAAATGAGAACCATTCCTATTCCGAACACCAGCAAATTAAGACCTGATATTTATACTGTTGCAGAGGCAATGAGAGATGCTGGTTATAAAACGGCTATGTTCGGTAAGTGGCATTTAGGGAATGAAAGTAGCAATACAATGCCTGCGGACCAAGGTTTTGATGTAGATAGTTCTTACAATGTTCCTTCGAAAGAAGAGATGGCGAAAACCAACGACCCTAAGTACATTTATAAGATAACAAACGGCGCTTGCGAGTTTATAGAGAACAATAAGGATAAGCCATTTTTTTTATATGTTTCGCACCACGCAACACACATGCCAATTCAAGCTAGAGAAGAAATGGTCGAAAAGTTCAAGGATAGACCAGATGGGAAATTTCAGAGCAACAAAAAATACGCATCAATGAATGGTCAAATGGATGATGGTGTTGGAATTTTGTTGAAGAAAATCAAAGACTTAGGTTTAGACAGCAATACGCTAGTAATTTTCACCTCAGATAATGGCGGACTTCCACAATCTCCACAAACCCCATTAAGAGGTTTTAAAGGAATGTATTACGACGGTGGAATTAAAGAACCTTTTATTGCTCGTTGGCCGGGTGTCATTAAACCGGGAACACAAAACAACGTACCTATCATCAACGTTGATCTTTATCCAACATTTATCGACGTAGCCGGAAGAAAAAATAAGGATGGAAACATCTTGGATGGCGAAGTTTGGTGAAACTTTTTAAGGGCGGTAGTCAATTGGAGCGTAAATCTATTTTCTGGCATTTTCCAGGTTATCTAGATGGCCCAGATCCAGGTTCGAGAGATGATAAGTTTAGATCAAGACCGGTGACTACCATTAGAAAAGGAGATTGGAAATTGCTGCTTTACCACGAAGAATGGGCTTTAGATGGCGGGTTAAAAACAGTTAATACCAATAACGCAGTTGAGCTTTATAATTTGAAAAGCGATATAAGCGAGCAAAAAAACATGGCGAATATCAATAAGCCAAAAAGAGATGAGTTGCTTGCAGAGTTACTAGCGTGGATTAAAAAAACTGATGCGAAATTAGCAGTTGAACCAAATCCCCACTACGGAAAAGAACAAGTTAAAAATAAGCCAATCAAGCCTAAAGGCGATGATATTGACGAATAAAGAATAATTAGAGATTTTTTTATGAGATTCTTACTTGTGTTTTTCTGCTGTTTAGAGCTAGTCGCGTTTTCTTCTGAAGCGCAGCCAAAAGCTAAATCTGCGGAAACAAGGCAATTGCTCAATTTTGATAAAGATTGGAAGTTTATTCTTAATCCAGACGAAGCCAAAATAAAGTCTCAGCCCGAAAGCTTAAGCTGGCGAAGTTTAAATCTTCCACATGATTGGAGTATTGAGGGTAGTTATAGTGAAACTAATGGCGACTGGCAGTCGGGATATCTTCCGGCTGGCATTGGTTATTATCAAAAGAAGTTCAACATTACCGATGAACAACTAGAAAAGCAAGTTTCTATCGTTTTTGACGGAGTTTATCTGAACAGTGAAGTTTGGCTTAACGGGCATTTTTTAGGCAAAAGACCCAACGGTTATATTGGGTTTACTTATAACCTAAACAAGTATCTAAAAAAAGGGGAGAATGAGATTACCGTGAAAGTAGATCATTCCAAACCTTTGAGCGGGCGTTGGTACACCGGTTCTGGAATTTATAGACATGTCTGGTTAAAAGTAACTGATCCTGTTTATGTTAATGATAGAGATTTACAAATACAATCAGATGTTGATGAAAAAAATGCAAAAGTTAGCATCAATCTAAATATTTTAAGCGAGCAAGCTAAAGCCACTTCTTCAACACTAAAAATAGATATTCTCAATCCCGAAGGAAAAATAGTTAAATCCACCACGAATAATATCAGTTTAAAATCAGGACAAAATTCTCAAAATTATGTTTTCGATATTATATCGGCAAAGCTATGGTCAATTGAACATCCATATTTATACAAAGTAAAATTCTCAATCTCTACAAAAGGAAAGGTAGTGGACGAGTACTCGTTAAATTTCGGTATTCGTAAAATAGAATTTAGTGGCGAGTGGGGTTTTAAACTTAATGGAGAAAACACGAAAATAAAAGGGGTTTGTTTGCACCAAGACGCTGGCTTATTTGGCGTTGCCGTACCTGATGAAGTGCTGTTTGGTAGGTTGAAGCAGCTGAAATTTATGGGGACAAATGCTATTAGAACATCGCATCATCCTTTTCCACCTGAGTTTTTTAACATGTGCGATAGTTTGGGAATGATGGTAATGGATGAGGCTTTTGACGGATGGGAAGTTGCAAAAGCAGCAGATGATTATGGCAATTATTTTGATGAATGGTGGAAACAGGATTTAACAGATTTAGTTTTAAGAGATAGAAATCATCCCTCGGTAATTATGTGGTCAATAGGAAACGAGGTAAGGAAACCAACGGTAGAAACCCAAACAAAACTAATCGACTTAATTCATCAGCTTGACCCTGGAAGACCAGTTACTCAAGGTGGCGTTGACCCAACAAGAGGAATGAAAGGGGATGAAGCCATTACTAATTTAGATGTAAAAGGCTTTAATGGCGATGGTGAGGAGATAGGCGTTTATGAAAAATACCACAACGCATTCCCCAATGTACCAATGATTGGAACCGAAGTTCCTCATACCTACCAAACCAGAGGTGTTTATAGAACTAAAACCAATTGGAGGCGAAGAGATTTTCCTGCACCATGGGAAATCAACTCTAAACAAGCCGGTAAAATGGGTGGTTTAGCAGAAAAAGTTTTCCCAATAGAAGACCTAAGCAAAGAAGAAGTATTTCCAGAAGAACAAACCACTAAATATTATAATGATTTTAAATTTATTGACATCCCTAATTTCCAACCATGGTCTGGCAATCTATTTTATCAATCATCTTATGATAACGCAACCGTACGTTCTAGCGCAAGAAAAGCATGGCAACACACTTTAGAACTTCCTTATGTTATTGGGCAATTTAGGTGGACTGCTTATGATTATTTGGGAGAAACAAACCAATGGCCTTCCAGAATGGCAAATTTTGGGGTAATTGACATTTGTGGCTTTCCAAAAGATCATTATTATTTATATCAAAGCTTGTGGACAGATAAACCAATGGTTCACATGCTTCCTCATTGGACGCATCCGGGAA
This sequence comes from Pedobacter psychrophilus, assembly GCF_001652725.1. Taxonomy (GTDB): domain Bacteria; phylum Bacteroidota; class Bacteroidia; order Sphingobacteriales; family Sphingobacteriaceae; genus Pseudopedobacter; species Pseudopedobacter psychrophilus. The sequence goes on along the minus strand of NZ_LWHJ01000033.1, from coordinate 2,327 downwards.
AAGAAGGGGTAGTTATTCCGATGGTAGTTTATACCAATTGTGACGAAGTGAACTTACATCTGAACGGTAAAGACTTAGGAACAAAACCTTATTTGGGCGAACAACTGGTTTGGGATATTCCGTACCAGCCCGGAGAGTTGGTAGTGACCGGATTTAAAGGTGGTAAACTAGTAGCTAAAGAAATTGTAAAAACGGCCGGAAAACCTGCAAAAATCCAGATTAGCACTACAGAAAAAAGCATGACTGCAGATGGCAAAGACGTATTGCTTTGTGAGATAACCATTACTGATGAACAAGGAGTTCCTGTTCCGCAAGCTTCGCCACTTTTATCATTCAAAATCAGCGGCAGCGGAAAAATTAAAGGAACAGATAATGGTGATCCTTTAGACTTAACGGATTACACTTCGTCCAAAAGAAGAGCGTTTAAAAGTAAATGTTTGGTAGTGATACAATCTACGGAAGAGCTGGGAAACATAGTTTTGGAGGCAAGCGGCGAAGCTTTACCAACAACAAGTTTGAAAATTGAAGTCAAATAATTTTAGAAAAAAAAAATAAAAACACAATCATGATACGTAAATCAATAATTGCAAGCATTGCTGTTTTAACAGTGTTTATTTTCAAATGCGATGCGCAAGATGTTACCAAGCAAAGGGTAAAACCGCCAAGGGAGAACACTGCTGAACAGATGAAAAGTCCGTACATGATTTTTATATCGGCAGACGGTTTCAGGTATGACTACGCCGAAAAATACAAAGCAACAAATTTGTTAAAACAAGCAAATAGTGGAGTTAAGGCCAAGTCTATGATCCCTGTTTTTCCTTCATCAACGGGTCCAAATCACTATGCTTTAGTAACAGGCTTATATCCAGTACATAATGGCATTATAGGGAATTCATTCTATGACCCCGTTCTTGAAAAATTAAAAGATGGTGGCAACAATTGGTTAACAAACGACCCAATTTGGATAAGTGCAGAAAAACAAGGGATGATTACTGCAAGCCTTGGCTTTATAGGTTCTAAACAAAAGATTAATGGAGTGCAAACAAGTTATTATTATGATTACGGAAAATCACGTATTGGAATGACTGAGCGTGTGGACATCATAAAAAAATGGCTTTCACTTCCAGAAAAAGTACGTCCACATTTTATTGCGGTTTACAATAACGAAACTGACCATGCTGGTCATGGTTTTGGACCCGAAGCTGAGGAAACTGATGAAGCTGTTGGAGAAATAGATTCTTTTATAGCTCAGCTACAAGTTGCTATTGAACAAACTGGTTTACCTGTAAACGTAGTTTTCGTATCAGACCACGGAATGACAAGTATTGAGCAAAACAATCCTATAAAAAAACCTTCTATTATTGATACTGCTAAATATGTAGTTGTAGATCATAGGGCACTATTAAGCATACATGCAAAGGAACGTGAAGATATTATGCCCTTGTACAATAAACTAAAAGCTGAAAAAACTCCTAATTATACAGTCTATTTACAAAAAGACTTACCAAAAGATTTGCATTTTGATATGAAAGAAGATAAATATAATCGTATTGGAGATATTATTTTGATGGCAAAATGGCCTAATCTTTTTACTAAAACTCCAAAGGGTTCTCACGGATTTAATCCTTACGAAGTAAAAGATATGCATGCCACATTTTATGCTTGGGGCCCAGCATTTAAAAAGAATTTAACAATCGAATCTTTTCCAACTGTAGATCTTTATGATATGGTAATGAAAGCACTTCGTCTAAAGCCAGAAGTTAACGATGGTACGGGAGCACTTGCCAAGCAGGTCTTAAAATAACAGGGTTAAACCACATAATCACCAAGTTTGTCAACAAATTTGTTAATGGTTTAATTGGGAATCATCTAAATTTGTGTAAACAGTAATTAGAAATGAACAGAAGAAATCTTTTAAAAACCCTGAGTATCTCGTTGGGAGCAACTGTAATTAGCACAGATGTGCTAGGAGCCATTGGTGACAATTCTTTTATCTATAATATTCCACCAAATAAGTCGCATCAACCTCAAGATAAGGCTATTACTATAATTACGATTGGAGCTGGAAACAGAGGAATGATTTATGGAGGTTTTGCAGCAAAGTTTCCTCAGGAAATGGATATTATAGGAGTAGCAGAACCAGTAAAATATCGGAATGACCGCTATGCTAAAATCCATAATATTGAAGATAAAAACAGATTTGATACTTGGGAAGATGTTTTCAAAAGACCAAAATTTGCAGACGCAGTAATTATCTCTACACCTGATAATTTACATTACGAACCCTGCATGAAGGCGCTAGAAATGGGATATGATATTTTATTAGA
>NZ_LWHJ01000032.1 GCF_001652725.1 Pedobacter psychrophilus | reverse complement strand
GATACCTTCTTCAACCAATTGTATACCTACTTCTGTGGTATTGCTGATGATTATCTCTAAAGAATCTGAAGCAGCGAAATCTAAGACCTCGTTCCATTGTTTACTTGCTGTTAATACCCTGCTTATCGCTGATGAAACTATATTTTGCTCAATGGTATTACCGTTTTCTATCCCTTTGATACAAATGGTGTACAGGTTATCCTGATGATCAAACTCATCGGTACTGCCATGATCGGTAGATTTTACTACCACAATACGTCCATTAAATATTCCTTGTCTGTTCGCTTTATCGATGAAAAAATCTGGTAAACCACGTAGTAAAACTCCTGTGCCGAACTGTAATACTTTTTCGGGCAGATCAAATAGTTTGGGTTTTGGCTTTATCAAGCTTTCTGATGAAACCAGGCTTAAGTTTTTCTTATTTAAAATCATGGTCTTATTTATTTGGTGCCTGCTTTAAAAGCCAATACATTAATTCTTTTTAACTTATGGTTTACCAACCCATAACTTTGCATTTTAATGCACTTAATAAAAATTGAGTAAAATATTTTTTAAAAATTTCTGAGCTATAGCGGGACATTGAGCTACATAGTCTCATTATGAGAGAAAAATCTCAAATTAATGAAACAATTAATACTATAAAACCTAAGACCTGCTAGGAACTATACGATCTGAGAATTGTATGTTTTTGCTAATAAGCTTGATGATTCTTTGTCTAGGTAATAAGTGCAATTTGGATGCAGTTGTAAAATACTAGCGGGATAAATGTTGCTTACTTCCTGCTCTATGCTGTCTTTAATTGCTTGAGCCTTTCTTTCATCAGGTACAGAGCATATAATATGAGATGACTTCATAATCTGTTTTACTGACATACTTATTGCTTGATTAGGTACATCAGAAAATGATTTAAACCATCCTTCTCCAAACTGTTGCATACGACATTTATCATCTAAATCTACAACTAGATAAGCATCCTCTATATCAAAATCTGCAGGGGGATCATTAAAAGCAAGATGACCATTTTCTCCTACGCCCACTAGAGCTACATCAATAGGATATTGTGAAATGGCCGCCTGTAATTTTTTTATTTCTTCAATAGCATTATTTTCACCATTAATTAAATAAACTTCTTTTAATGATTTTACTTTTTGTAGAAAACGCTCTTTTAAATACTTTCTAAAACTAGCAGGTTCTGTAACTGGTAAGTTTATATATTCATCAAGATGAAACATCACCACTTTGCTCCAGTCAATGTCTTCTTTTATCAATTGATTAATGGTTTCAAACTGACTTGTTCCAGTTGCCAGAATTACATTAGCTTGTCCTTTTTTTTCTATAGCATCCCTAATAAGGATCCCAGCAGCTTTTCCTGCAACCTCGCCTAATTGGAGCGGATTCTCTGAAATAATAATTTTCATAAAATATATTTGAGTTAAATTTTAAACTATAATTAATTAATCTTTATTTAGAATAAATTTTGTACTAAACCATCTGAAATACTCACTTAAAAAGATATATTATTTTGATTTATCTATCTCAAATGATTTCACTTTTAATGTTTTAAGCCCGAAAAATTCTAATTGTTATTTTACATAACTTTCGCTTTAAGCTGCTATAATTAATGATTAATTAATTCTAAACAAATACTTTAGCAAAATCGAATTTTATATAAATTGGTAGTTTTTTGAAATCCAATAATATTGAACATCAAAGATCCCTAACAAGCTCGTAAGTCAAATGTATCAAATAGGATTATACGTTTTATACCTTCTCAATTATTAAAAAGCGAGAACGTTATCGATACCGTTATCGAAATAGTAGATTAACTAAAGAGGGGATTAGTTAATTAAAATAACGCCACATAACGTAAAAATGGATAGAGGATTATATTGATTATATAGTTTTAGAGCTGGATTCTCTGACAATAAGTTTCCCAGGAAAAACAATCTCTTGAGGATGAAAGTTTTTTCTTTCAATATGTTTTAACAAAAGTTCGCAACTTTTCTTACCAATTTCAAAAGCAGGCTCGGCAATAGTGGTGAGAGCTGGTGAAATAATTTCTGAAGACGGATCATTTGTGAACCCTACTACACCCATTTCTTCACCAACTTTAATTCCTTTACTTTTCAAATAAAGTATAGCCCCAATGGCTTTTCTATCATTAGCGGCAAAAATGGAATCCGGCCTATCAGCTAAACTCATCAATAATTCAGCATCTTTTTTACCATCTTCCTGAGAAAAACCAGAATGAACAATCCACTCTTCTTTAGTAGATAATTGATGTTTATGAAGTGCATCTAAATAACCCCTTAAACGATTTTGAGTAAAAGTAAGGGTATCAGGACCAGCAATATGGGCAATCTTTTTATAACCATTTTCAATTAGATGCTCTACACCTTCAAAAGCTCCATTATAATCATCTTGCAAAACTTTTGAGGTTTCTAAATTATTGGCAACACGGTCAAAAAAAACAATAGGTATTTCGTTAGCCATTACTTCTACGAAATGATCAAAATAATCCGAATTTGATGCTATAGAAACTAATAAACCATCTAAACTTGTTATAGGTAAATTGCTGATAATGTCTATTTCTCTTTCAGGAGAATCATTAGTAACGTATAATACAATATTATATCCGCTTTGATAAGCTACTTCTTGTATTCCTGTTATCACAGTTGAGAAATAATAATTGGTAATAAAAGGTAATATTACAGCAATGTTATGACTACTACCTTTAGCTAAACCAGTTGCATTAAAGTTTGGTTTATATTTAAGTTTAATAGCCATTTCTAGCACCTTTTCTCTTGTTTCTTTATTAACATCATAGGTATCCCTTAATGCTCTAGAAACTGTAGAAACAGAAATGTCAAGTTCTTTAGCAATATCCTTAATGGTAATGAAGTGCTTCATTTAAAATTAATAATATGTTAGTTTGTGAATGTATCAAATATCATTGTGATTTACAACCTTAAGATCTTTATTAGATTTAATGTATAAATTGTTTCCAGCGTTAACTAATAAAACGTTATATCTTTATAAGATTTAGTAGTCTCATTTTATGACATTTAAGACTTTTAGAATTAATAGAAATATATTTAACTTAAGATTCAGAGGAATCAAATAAGATTTTATTGGTAAAGAAGTTAATCTATATTCATTGTTTTTAAAACTATCTTAATACTGGGGTTTACTGGACATGGCAATTTCCAATTTCAAGATTTGAATACAAATAAGGGGCACTAAAATTATTTACTGAATATTTGTTTATTCTCTTTTACATTTAATTTATTTCTTGCTCTCCGTTTTGATATACAATATTGCCTTTAATAATGGTAGTTTGAATATTGATATTATCATCAAAAATAATGACATCAGCATCTTTACCTACAACTAACGACCCTATTTTATGATCTACCCCCATAATTCTTGCTGGAGTTGCTGTAGCCATTTTAATCGCTTCAATCAATGGAATATCTGCCTCTTTTATCATTGTTCTCAATAATCTATCGGCAGTTGCAACACTTCCTGCAAAAGAACTTCTATCTGGTAATTTAGCTACACCATCTTCAACAATTACCTTTAAACCAGTATTAATATTACCTAATACACTATCTCCAGGAGGCATACCTGCACCACGCATCGCATCTGTAATCAATGCAATTTTATCCGATCCTTTAATTTTATAAATTAGTTTTAATAAAGGCGCAGGTAAATGAACTCCGTCGGCAATAATCTCTACATCCATTTCATCAATCAAATAGCCCGCTTCTATTACTCCGGCAAATCTATGTGCATTTTTTCTACTTACACCCGACATTGAAGAGTAAAAATGTGTGGCTAAGGTATAACCATTCTCAAACGCTTCTAATGCTTCTTCATAAATTGCATCAGTATGGGCAATAGCCGCTAAAACACCTTTAGATCGTAAATAACGTCCAAATTCAATAGCGCCTTTTAGTTCAGGAGCTGCACTCCATCTGGCAATTGATTTTGAGTAAGCCAATACTTCTTCGTACTCTTTAGGGTCTGGATTTCGAATAAATCTAGGGTCTTGCGCACCACGCTGACTCATGGCAAAATAAGGTCCTTCTAAATGCATCCCAATAAATTGAGCACCATTTTTATTTATTTTATGAGCAGTTTCGAAATCGTCTAAAGTTTTTAAAAGGTCTTCTTTTTCGCTGGTTAAGGTTGTTGGTGTTAAGGAAGTTGTCCCATATTTAGCATGACATTCTGCAATTTTTAAAAATGCATCAACACTTCCATCCATAAAATCAAAACCACCACCTCCGTGTACATGTATGTCTATAAATCCAGGTGATACATAAGCTCCATTTGCATTAATTTCTTTAGCATTAGGCACTTCTAAATTCCCAGCATTTACTGCCTCTATTTTACCATCCTTTATTAAAATAGAACCTCCTTTAATCAATCTAAAGGGAGTAATGATATTTGCATTATAGATTTTAATTTGATTGCTCATCGATTTCTATTTAGTTTAATCTATTATGCTACCCATTTTCTCAATAAATGCCCTTTAAAAGCATAAAAAACCAAAAACATATAACAAGGAAAAAGTACCCAATAGGCTTCTCTATGATTAAATATATCAGCGAAATAGCCATATAACAAAGGCATAATTGCATTACCACACAGACCCATAATCATTAATGATGCACCTAATTTGGTAAATCTACCTAATCCATCTAGTGCTAAAGGCCATATACCTGCCCAAACTAATGAATTAGCAAAACCTAATAAAACTACAAACCAAATAGATATATCGGCTCTATGCCCTAATAAATTAATTTCCCCATTACTAAAAATAATCATTATCGTAAAAAAAGAACCTAATAACGTACATATACGTAAAGCGTTTTTTTGACTAATAAATCTAGGAATACAAATGATTCCTAATGTATAACCCAATATGGTTAATGCTAAAGTATAAGAAGGGAAAACTTTAGCTTCCATTAAAGGAATTCCCATAGAATCTGCATAGCCTATAATTGTATCTATAGCTATTACCTGAGTCCCCACATGTAGGAATATTGCTATTGCACCTAAAATTAAATGAGGAAATTGAAATATACTTTTTTTGTCTGAATTTGCTTGAGCTTCAACCTCACTTTCAGCCTCGGTATTGATCTCTGGTAATGGAGAAAAAATCACCATTAAACCTAATCCAAACAATACTACACCTACAACAGCATAAGGGATAATCACTCTCCTTATTAATTCATCAAGTACAATTTCTCTTTCTGATGGAGACATCAAAGGTATTTGCTTAAACAATTCACCATCTGTTGACCTTAATATCACAGCAGCAAATAATAAGGGAGCTAAAATTCCTGCTCCTTTATTACAAATCCCCATAATACTGATACGTTGCGCAGCTCGTTCCTTTGGTCCTAAAACTGTGATATATGGATTTGCGGCAGTTTGTAAAATAGCCAAACCCGCCCCTAGTGTAAATAGCCCTATTAAGAAAATCTCATAAGTTCTGGTGTACGCAGCAGGTAAAAACATAAATGCACCTAAAGCCATTACCCAAAAACCAATCATCATTCCTTTTTTAAAACCCACATTCTTTAATAAGTAAGAAGAAGGAACAGACATTACTAAATAAGAAATATAGAAAGCAAAGGCAACTAAATAAGATTGAAAATTACTAAGTTCGCAAGCTATCTTAAAATATGGGATTAGTATTGAGTTTACCCAAGAGACGAATCCGAAAATAAAAAACAATACTCCAATTATCAAAATAGAAATATTGGTGTCTCTTCTGTTTAAGGATGTAACATCTACCTTTGTGATTTCTTTATTCATGTTTATCTGTATTGTTTATTTTGTTTTATGATTAATACAATTAATCTGTTTAATTTTTAGAGATATAGAATGGTCTGCTCTTAAAAATGCAATAGCGTTCTAATTAATTTACAAAAGATAATTAAAGAATAAATTGAAGTCTTTCTACTTTTAACAAGCTATTTTTTTATTACACATTGAGGTGCGATTAAAACCCATGATGTTGTGTAGTTTATTTTTTTAGATGATTTATGATTTTTCATAAGAGGGCATTTCCAATTTATTATTTAAGCTGTATCACTATCATCGTATAAACATCAAGTTTTGGCACAGTAAAAGCTAAGTGTCCATCACTTTCTTTAAAAGCCATCTTCTCATCTGGGGCTCCGTCTGGTGACATCATAATTATTTGTTGTATCTTTTTCCTATCGGTAATCAAAACATCAACTTTTATATCTGCAGGAGATGTTTTTTGATAATCAAAATTTACTAAATGTAATATCAATTTACTTTTATCTGTTTTCTCCGTTAGCTCCATAGTTACCGTTTGCGGTGCATCAATATGTAACGAAAGCTTATTTCCTGATGCCCACTCTACTGCATCAATCAACTCATTGTGATTTAATGCAAGCTTTAAATATTCCCCAGCAACAGGAATTAATAGCGGCTTTTTAACCGACGGTTTTACCTCAGGAATGTAAACTACCCTTCCTTTTCCTGCTTGATGTTTTAGAACATTGATTTTTAAAATATCTTCGGGTAAAGATCTTTTTTGCCATTCTGGTGGATCGATTTTAAACAAATCATTTAATCCAAAAGCTATTTTTCTTAAATGCCATTCATTGTATAAAGACGTGTGCTCTGTAGCCACTAAACCGCCGCCATTCTTTACAAAGTTTCGAACTAACTCTAATTTATCATCGCTTAAACTCTCTTGGTCTGCCAGTACAAGAACCTTGTATTTAGATAGATTTTTAAGCTGTTCATCAAAAATAACATCAAATGGAACTTTACCTTGGATAAGGCTTTGCTCATAAAGAAATGTGCTAACGTAAGGGCGTTCACTATTATTAGCCATACTGTTGTAAGAATGCAATACAGCAACATCGGCTATGTTATTTACGTCACGATAATCATTAAAGTTCTTTTTGAAAAATTTAATGTATTCCTGTTCATCTTTAGTAAGAACATATGATTTTTCCGGTAAAGCGCCTTCCATTTCTTCAGTACCGGAAATCAAACCAAAACCTTGGCGATTATAAGCCATAGATTCAGCCATTTTAATTTTACTGGCACTTACATTAGTAAAGACTCGGTTATTCAAAGTCCTTGCCATTTTAAATGTACGTATTTTAGATTGTAAAGCACCGTTTTCGTTCATACCTGTTTGCTCACCTTCAGTCCAGAAAAAATCTGTATGCGATAACAGCCGTGGAAAATCTACGCTATACTCCATCATGGTATTATTACCTGATAAACCATGCGGATTGCATTCAACTGCTACTTCAGGATTTAGTCCTCTAATATATTTTTCCATTTCACCATAATAATCTGCAAGCTGTTGGCATCTAAAATCCATCCATTCTTGCATCAAAGGATCATCCACACGACTTGGTGCTTTAACATATTTTGGAGGTTCTACATAAGTAACATCACTAAATCCAAACCTTTTCTTAAGCATTTCTGGAGTATATTTTTTTCTCAGAAATATTCTGAAGTTTTCTGCTGCCAGTGGATGATAAAAAACCGGTGGGATACCATGAATTGATGAATTATCAAAATGCACCAAGTCCGTTTTCAAATCTTCCACAGCAATTTTGAGCACACGTTTCATGTAGGCCTTATATTCTTCATGCTGAAAGTAAACCAATTTACGAAAAGTTTGGCTACCGTAAGTTACAGGCAAACCCATAAAATCAGGCGCAATCCACTCTTTAGCATTTGGTGTTTCTAATAAAAAGGTCTCATAGGCTAAAGTGCTTCCAATATAAACACCAACTTTAAGTCCGTTTTTTTTGCACAAAGCGGCTAACTTAATAGCATTTTCCCGTTCTTCTCTCTCTGCCTCTAAGCCAAAACCTTTGTAAAAGTGTAGCATTATGATTGTAGCTCCCATCGCTTTAAATTGCTTAACACGTTCTTCAGTATGTTCTGCCGCATACTCAGCGGGTTGCCATAATGGATTTCCACCAACACGGGTTCTAAATGTTGGTTTAATATCCCAGTTACCCACCATTAATATTGGAAAATCTTTAATCCATGATGGACGCTTTAATGTTTCACTATATTCTTGAGAAAAACATAATGTTGTGGTTAAAAAAAGCTGAATGAAAAAAAGTAATTTAACTGATCTTATCATGATTTATTTTGAGGCTAGTACTGCTCCAGAAGCTGGATTAAGTGTAATTTCTTTTTCTATTAATTCGCCATTAAGCATTCTAAACTTGCCGGGAGGTAATCGAACTGTAATTGAATCTTTAGATGATGGATTAACAAGTGTCATACCTTTAGTATATTTTCTGCTCCAAACACCTTTTGTAATTTCTTCTGGATTCTCTAACGGTTCGCCAATTATTATATCTAACTCTTTTCGATAATCAAACGTATGATACAAGGTCGTTTTTTCGTATCCACTTAATGCTAAAAGACTTTTTGGCCCCCTTGATAATAAAAAGTTAGCCATTATCCATTCTATTTGCTGTTGAGATGTTGTTGCGACTTTACCCTTCACTTGGTTAATAGAAACATACGATTTTGTTGGCGTTATCGTACGCAAAAATGCAAAGGATTTTTTCCAAACTTCATCAGTAATATTTTCGCCCCGGTGTGAGAAACCAGTTTCATCAACCCACATATCTACCGCATTAATAACCTTCAAAATAACTTTTGGCGAAGCAGTTGTTGCCTTAATATTTGCAGAAACACGTATACCTAAGGGATTTAATTTATTACTCAAAAACTGCATCCAATCAATCATAGATTTATGAAAAGCTGGATCATCTTTTTTACCAGTATACAATTGTATCCAAGTATCCCCTTTAAAGTGTCCAATACTTTTTGGCCAATTACCTAAATCTACATTATCCATTGCAACCATTTTATAACCACTTTTAACTGCTGGTAGAATAAACTCATTCAAATAAAATTCTTGAACTTCTGGATTTGAAACATCTAACGGAGTTAGACCCCCGTAATCGTAAATATAGCCGTAGGCAGGTGTTACCTTATCTTCCTGATACATTATCCAATCTGGATGGTTTTGTTTGTACCATTCTATAGTTAATTTTTTGTCAGGGTTACGTATTGATGGAAAATATTTACTTGATATTACACCCGCTTGCACTTTGGGTTTAGAGGCACCCCAGATGTAATATACTTTTGATGCATTAGTAACATATTGCTCTGGGTCAGAAACTTTAGAATCAAATATTTGCGCTAAAGGAATACCTCCGGAGGGTATCTCGATAAAAACCTGTTTACTCGTGTCCTTTTCCTGAGCAAATACTTGTAAACTAATTACAGTTAAAAAGAGAAACTTTAAAATTTTCATAAGCTATTTAAAATAATGTTAACGCATGCTCCCATATCAATGCTTGCTTGATGTCTAAATTTATGAATTATCCAATAATATTAATGGTTTAACTGCTATAAATAGCGAGAACGTTTCCGACAGCGTTATCGCCACGCGAATAGGAATGTAAATTTATTAAACTGCTATTCATTAAAAAGATAAACATATCATAGCATATAGTTTCATTTAAAAATCTATAATAATCATTAACTAAAAAAGCAATAAAAATTGAGCTATATATTAGTGAGAAGGGGGATACTTTTATGAAAGAAAGCTATATGTAAAAAACTCTTTTTTAAACCAAGATAAAGCTTAGTCTAAAAAAGAGCTGAACATTTTTAATAATAATATCTAGTACTATTCTTTCAAAAATTTAGAGGTAGAAATTTTCCCATTATTTTGTGAATAAACAATGTAGGTTCCTGATTTTAATTCTGATAGATTAATGCTTGTAATATTGCTTAGATAAATTGGAAATACTTTTTTAACAACGACACCTAAAGTATTGACAATTTGAATTACGTCACCCTTACTTGATTCTGGATGAGTAATTTGCATTAAACTCGTAATAGGATTTGGATAAATCGCAAAATTTTGACTGTAATTTTCAATTACCTTAATCGTACTATAATCTAACTTCCCATCTAAATCTATTTGTTTTAATCTGTAGTATGATAGTCCAATTAGAGGATTTACATCTAAATAATTATAATTGTGATTACCACTTGTATTATATGATTTCACAAATGCAATTTCCTTAAAATCTTTTCCATCTCTCGATCTTTCAATTAAAAATTTTTCTGTATTAACTTCGTTTTGTGTTTGCCAACGGAGATCAACTTGATTTGTTAAACTAGAATTTAATTTTGCCGCAAAACTGATAAGCTTTAATGGTAATGTAGAAGTATTTTGGACTGAAAAAGCGCCAAAATTAGATATACCTGTGTTTAAGGTTGCTGAATATATATTGGCTATTGGCCCACTAATATTAGCCGCATTCTCATCCCAAGTGGCACCATTTAAACGAATAATTGAAACTGGACTATTTGGATTAAAACCTGCAGCTTGAGCGGTAGTTCCCCAACCTAATTTAATTATTGCTGTTGCTCCAGCAGTTTCTGGCTGTATGTCCCATTGTCTATTTACAACTTTTGTTTCTGTTGGTGTAACTGTAAATGTTGGTGATAACCCTACTGTGAAATTACTTAGCGTACCAGAATTATTAAGCGTAACAAAATTAGGTTCGGTAGATGATGCTAAACCAATTGGAAATATAACATCTGTATTATCTACTTTTCGTTTAACTTTTCCTGTTCCTGCTAATTTAAAATAGTTAGTACCGTAATTAATTGTAGTTGTATTGGTAGCATCTATCAATCCTCCACTTGCTACGTTTATATTCACCTTTCCGTCATTAACCGTTGAGGCAGAATTCACCAAATTAAGTCCTGAACCTAATTTTACTAAACCAGAAATATTTAAATTAACATTAGATAAACTATTTGAAGAGTTAGGAATTAAATTAGCATTAACAGTTGTACTTGATAAATCTAATGTACCGTTTATGTTATAAGTATAATTTCCACCTGTGACAGCGTTTGTACTACTAGAAGAATGGAAATAAGTATTTGGGTTTAGTAATTTTACCGTTTTATCAGCATTTACTGTAATGGTATAGTCATCTGTAATAAGATTTCCACTATTTACAAATGCAGAAAAAGCAGCTGAGCTTTCGGCTACAATGTTTACATTTTGATTAACAGTTAGCGTACAAGCCTGTGTATTTCCTCCAAGAATTCTTAATCTGGCAACCTGAGTTGTTCCACTACCTTGTATAGTTAAACTTGCTGCTGTTGTAGGTACCTCTACTATTAATAAGGAATTTGAAATTGTATTACCGAGCGTTCCATTATTTTGGAGAATGGCATTCATACCCGCAATACCACCTACCCTAATTGATGCACTTGCTGTAGCATCTAAAGTTCCTCCGCTTTCAATGGTAAGATTACTGCATGTATTTGTAGAAGATAATGTAATATTATGTCCATTTCTTATTGTTACATTTCTATTACTTCCTGGTTTAACTGTGGCCGTAGTCCATAATTCGGTACTAGATGAATAGGTTTGCCAATTGGTAACTGTGTTCCACTCTCCTGAGCCATTAGAGCGATAATCTCCTGTTACTTGAGCATAAGTAAAATTCACCAATACTAAGAAAAATGCGATTGCAGATATTTTTTTAATGATCTTTTTCATATTTATATTTTTTAAAGTGTTCCTATTATTAATACTTCTTTAGTTACCAGATATTTAGATGTTATTACATTTGTAGTCCATGGGTAAACCCTTAAATAAAAGGTTTTATCTTTTGGTATTTTAATCTCCAAATTTTCGAACTTGTATTCTTTTGGTAATGCACCTGTAACAAGCTCTATGGTTTCTTGCAAGGGTTTAAAGTGCTTTCCGTCTACAGAATAAGAAACATTCACTCTTCCGGCTGAAGATGAATTGAAACTTAAATACATCCCAACACTAGATATTTTTAGATCCCCTTTTTCTGCTTTAACAGTATATTCTGTATATCTTTCAGAATTTTGAATATTTTCTTTTGGCCAATTTGAATCTAGAGGCAATAACCTTTGGGAAGAACTAGAAATATAACCAGCAACCATTAAATTAGATAATGTTTGATTACTTGCTTTAATATTGCCCTCTGTAATTACTTCCTGATTTTTAGATAAATTCCAAATGGCTTTTACTTTTTCTTGTGCCGATGAAAGCTGTATAATGAAAAGCGAATTAATAATTATACAAGTGAAAAATTTGAGCTTATGTTTCATATTTAGTTTGTTTTAATAAAGTTTGTAGTTAATTTTTTGGAAGAATTTAAATAGACGAGTGTATAGGTTCCTGTTGCAAGATTTGTAATATTAAAAGTAGTTTGAGTACTCCCAGTCTCTAAAATCGACTGGTTTAATAGCTTTCCATCTATGCTATAAATAAATATAATAGATGTAGAAACAACTTTGGGATAATTTATCCAGAGGATATTTTGAGCCGGATTAGGAAAAACTTTTAATTCCTCTATATGCAATTTATTAACAGCTAAAATATTGCTATATAATTTTTCGCCGTTAGTTTTATTGATTTTTAACCTGTAATAATTAGGTTCTGATAAGTTTGGATAATCTGTAATGCTGTATTTTTTACTATCGCCAGAATAAATTCCTTTTATATAATTAAAATCCCCACTATCTGATTTCCTTTCTAAATCAAACCATTTAATAGTATTGGTTTCTCCTATCTCCCAACTCAATATAACCATACCAGTAGAAATGCTTGGTTTTGAAGCACTAAATGAAATTAATTCTTGAAATAAAACAGATTGCTCTGTACTAGGAACTTCAACTACATTACTGTAAAAAACAACTCCAGAATTATCAATTCTTTTGCTCCCAATTTTATAATATACTGCTGATGTTGTAGCATTATCATCTAAAAAAGAATAATTGGTGCTATTAATATTGGCATCTACATTCTTAATCTTTGTGAAAGTAACATTGTCATATGATCTATAAAGACCTAGATTAAACTGATCTTTAGCCCAATTAATATTAAAAGAGATACTAGCAGAATCTGTGTTTACTCGAATACCTGACAGATTGGTAAAAGAGACCTGCGTATCTGGAGAAGGAATGTTATTGATATAATTTTCTAATAAAGTATATCCATCTAAATCAAAAGAATTTCTATTTAAAGAGGTAGAATCAACGCCCCCTCCATTTCTCATAGCTTCCCACCAATCTGGTAGTCCATCACCATCCGTATCTTTGGCATAAGTAGTACTGCTTAATGTTGGCCAACCTCCAACAGTTGTTTGACTATTTATGATTCCAGATGGACTAACCATACCCGATACATTAAAACTCGCATCTGCATAAGTTGCTATGCCAGTAGTAGTTTCTTTAATAATTCTTCTATCAACAGTATCTCTTCTTGGTAATGTGGCACCCCCATTATTTAATACAGAATTGTAAGCATCTGTTGCAGTTTGGGTAATTATTGGAGTAATGTAAAATGGACTGGTTACTTTAATGGAATCAATTGGTATTGGAGCATCTATTTCAACACCTAACCAATTATTCGCAGTTACGTCAGCAAAACCATTCACATAATTACCAGTAATAAAAAACTTCCCATGCTGAATAGTGGTATTGTTACTATAATCTAATATCTTCTTTTTTCTAAAAGTAGCAGCTGTGGCAGGACCACTTTTGTAATAATTGTTCACCATATTCTGATGTCCGCCAATACCACCATAAGTACTACCATACCAGTTAAAAACCACATTATTTCTAAAATCAACGTATTCTAGCTCTGGCTGCCCGCTATTTTGACTTCCTGAAAAACGCGGATTTCTGTTATAATGACTAGCTATCAGATTATGGTGGAAAGAGGCATTTTGGCCGCCCCATATTCCTCCATAACCATGTGGTGTAGGTTTTGGATGTGTCGCTAAATAAAGACTTTCACTTAAAATACTCCATTGTAATGTGAAATTAGAAATGGCATAAAAAGAGCCTGTTTCATCTGTAGACCAACTTAATGAACAATGATCAACAATAATGTTTTTATAAGGATTAGTTATTGGCGAGCCAAAATTATTATACATCGCATCCACCAATTTAGATGAATCGCGGGGGTCAGTTATTACATCTCCAGGTCTTGACCTAAGAAATCTTACAATCACATGATTAGCTCGTATTCCTAAACCATAATTTGCCAAACAAATTCCATCTCCTGGAGCAGTTTGCCCAGCTATAGTAATATTATCATGCTGAATGCTAATAGTACTATCTAAATATATAGTGCCTGATACTTTAAAAAGAACGGTGCGATTTCCAGCGCTTACCGCATCTCTTAAACTTCCCGCTCCAGAATTATTTAAATTAGTTACATAATAAATACTCCCACCTCTGCCTCCTAATGCATTTTTTCCACCCCCTTCTGCACTTGGAAAAGCTATTTGTTGTGAAACTTCAGTATCCATTTTAATAGAAACATTTTTAGATACTAAATACTTATTTGCTATTTCACCATTTGTCCATGGATAGATCCGAATATAAAGCGACTGCCCAATAGGCACTGTAATATTTAAATTACTGAATTTATGGTTAACTGGTACAGTGCCTGATGCCAAAGCAAGCTCATTAACTAAGGAGGTAAAGCTGGTTGTATCAACTGCGTAAGCAATTTTTGCTTTGGCATTAGACGCAGAATTAAAACTTAGCGGAACATTAATTTCACTCACCCGCATTTGATTAGGGGCGGTTGGTGAAACCTTATACTGTATATATCTGTTAATATTTGGTACAGACTCGTTTGGCCAGGTATTGCCTGTAGCAATTATACGCTGACCGCCATTACTAGAGAGATAGTTATTTATTGTTAAATTTTTTAGAAACTGTGAACTGGCATAAATATTACCAACTGTTGTAGCCATTTGATTTGCTATTAGGGGCCAAGTTACATTGGCAGCGGGGAATGTTTTGCCTGAAATTTTAATGGCTTTAGTTATCAAATATTTACCAGCAACTAGTCCCGTTGTCCAGGGATAGATTCTTAAATAAAGGGTATCAGCTTCTTGAACGTTTATATTAAGACTATTAAACGTATAAACAGTTGGTGTAGATGATGAATTAAGCGTAATGGTGCTACTAATTTGGGTGAAATTTACTTTATCTGTTGACCAAGATAAAATCGCCCTTCCTGTACCAGAGCCATTAAAACTAAGAGATGCATTTATTGAACTGATATTAAGCACATTGCCACTGGTAGGTTTTACAGTATATTGCAAATACCTGCTAGCATCTAAATTGCTTTGGGCTGGCCAAGAACCGCTTGTAGGTATTGTTCTGATACCTCCAGAAATATAATCCTGAATATTTAATCCCGCCAAAGCCTGGCTTAAAGCAGTTATATTCCCACTTACCGAAGCATTCTGATTAGCTGTTAATGCCCAATTGGCTTCTGCAACAGTTTGTGCTGATAAAAATTTTGTTATGAAGCAACACCAAACTGTAAATACGAGTAGTTTTTTAATCATAATTGCTATTTAAAATATTTATATTCTATTTTTAAGGAAGTAATTATTTAAACTTTCAAGAGTTTATATTCTGATTTTATATTTTTTGACCTTTTCTCTAGTATCCATAATCTTGTTTTAATTTTGGATTTGAATCAATGGCTGATTGCGGTAATGGTAATAATTCGTTTTTGTTAGGTTGAAATAATTGAGCTACATTGGTAATAAAGACATCAGTAAGAGATATTATCCAATTTACCCTAGTAAAACCAACCGGGGCAACAATAGGGGTGGGTTTGTATAAAGAACCCGCGATAACTACCGTTGATAAGGATGGTTTATAATAAATATATTGGGGAAGATTATTATATGGTGCCTGTCTCAACCTCATTTTTGTAAGATTGGCCCTAGTTTCTAAAATCTTTTGATTTATTAAATTCCATCTGATTAAATCATATTTTCTAATCCCTTCTCCTCCAAACTCAAAAAATCTCTCATTTACTAAAGCTTTAAAAAAGCCATCTTTAGTTGTTGGCGTAACCCCAATTAAAGATACATTTCCACCAAAAGCTCTTTTCCTGATTTCCTCAAATGCAGTTATTGCTTTAGCTGTTGGACCATTATTAATTACATTCTCTGCCTCGGCAAACATTAATAATACATCTGAAAACCTAATTAATGGCCAGTTAATACCCGTAGCTTGTATGGAAGAACTTAAGCGTGGCGTGATCCAATCAGATCTAAACTTGCCACTAGTCATGTTAACTAAAGTTTGAACATTTTTATAATATTCTGGGGAATTATAATAGGGGGCTGTAGTAACATCCCTTCTTGTGTCAAGCGAATCAAAAGCATAAAAATATGTTGGAACTATTCTAATCTGTCCGTTTCCGAGTAAAGCTGTATTACCAGGTACATAAAACCGTGGACCATCGTAATATCCAATATTACTATCTGTTTCTCTTGCCATTGCTACTTCAAACATTACTTCTCCGTAAGGATCAATTTTATAAGAATCTATACCTTCCTTGAAAACGGCCTGAATATTAGGATTAAGTGTATGTTGATCCCTGTGGTCCATCAAGTCCGCACATTCATCTCTTACAATTTTATAGTACTTTAAAGAATCTGGTCTGCGTTCCATTATTCGAGAATCTCTTCTTAAAGAATAACCGGCTCTATATAATGCAATCCTTGCCCTTAAAGCTTTAGCAGCACCTTTTGTTATTCTTTCATCAGATGGGACAGTTGTTCTCCAAGGTAATAATTCAGAAGCAACAGCTAAATCATCTAATATTTTATCATAAATACTATCTCTATCAGTTTTTTCAAGGAAAACATTATCTAAATCTATTGCTGGTTTAAAAGGAGCTGGAATATCTCCCCAGTTTCTAACTAATTCTAAGTAAAATTGAGCTCTTAGGGTCAATGACTCTCCATAAAGTCTTTTTAGGCTTGTTTGTTGTTGAGTGGTTCCATTCTTATATAAT
Source organism: Pedobacter psychrophilus (assembly GCF_001652725.1). Taxonomy (GTDB): domain Bacteria; phylum Bacteroidota; class Bacteroidia; order Sphingobacteriales; family Sphingobacteriaceae; genus Pseudopedobacter; species Pseudopedobacter psychrophilus. The sequence continues at coordinate 139,203 of NZ_LWHJ01000032.1, read as the reverse complement.
TCCATAGAAGGAATATTTTTAATGCAAATATTTGCCCGTTCAACACCAGCATAAAGTTGCTCAAAGGGTAAGGTTAATTGTGCATTTGAGGGTTGAAGGTTATACCTCGAAAAATCTCTAGAACTATTATCTGGACTAGTCCCATTTAAAACTCCTACCATTTCGTCCGAATCGTAAGGATAAATTAAACTTAATCTGCTTCCATATGCTTGAAGGCCAGCTAGACGATCGTAAGCACCTAAAACTGCGCTTGTTGCGTTAGGAACGTTACTAAAAACATAGTTTTCATCAAAAGCTGAAGGAGGTGCTAAATTCAAGTATTTCTCACACGAAGCAATTCCTAAAATACCACTCAAAGCAATAATTATATATAGCAATCTTTTTTTCATGATAATAAGTTTTATAATGATAAATTAAGTCCAACAATAAAAGTTTTATTTCTTGGATAAGCGGAATAATCTACGCCTGGAGTAACTGGAACACTTCTTCTAGTATTAACTTCTGGATCATAACCAGAATATCCGGTGATTACTGCAAGATTATTTACTGTTCCATAAAGACGCATCTTGTTAATCCCTATATGCTTCACTATTTTGGTTGGTAGTGTATAACCAAAAGTGATGTTGTTAATCCTTAAAAAAGATCCATCTTCTATAGCCCAAGATGTTGGAAACCATGCACCTACTCCGCTAATTGGAATCCAGGTTGAAGCATCTTTATTAATTGAATTTAATACATCTGGTGCTGCACCTGTAACAACCTGTTGTCCCCCAACAGTTATTAGTTGTTGAACAAGGTTTCCATTTTGATCGATAGTTTTCCATCTATTATTTACAATACTTAAAGAATTTGTGTAACTACTATATCCGTTAGTAAATTCAATTTTATTTGCATTGTAAACATCATTTCCAAAAACAAAATTTACGAAAACACTCATATCAAAATTTTTATATACAAACTGCTGATTTAGACCACCAATAAATTTAGGATTAGCATTACCTATTATTGTTTTATCGTTTTCATTTATAATATTATTTCCATCTAAATCTTTTAATTTCATCCATCCTGGTTGAGGGGTGCCAATCACTCCTGCGGCATTGGGCACATTAGCTTTAAGAGTATATATAGAAGTAGCGGGGTCATAGTTAAAATCATCTGTTTTATAAAAGCCATCATTAACATAACCATACATTGTACCTACAGGCTCTCCTACTTTTACAATATAATCTGCAGGTTGTCCTGAAATTCCAAATCCAGAATTCTCAAAATAAGAAGATTGATTATTAGCCAATTTCTCAATCTTATTTCTATTAAATGAGATGTTAAATGTATTATTCCAACTAAAATTTTTCTTATTTATAGTTACTGCACTTAATTGAAACTCTAAACCTTTATTCGATGTATTTCCAATATTTTGAAGTTGAGTATTATAACCTGTAGTAGATGGAATTGGAACGTTAATCAATAAGTTATTTACCTTGTTTTTATAGGCATCAACAGTTAACTGAACTTTATCTTTCCATAATGAAATATCTAATCCGATGTTTTTAGAAATAGTGGTTTCCCAAACTAAATTTTTATTCGCCAAATTTGCTGCTGCATAAGCCGGGATTATTTGTTCATTTAATGCATAACGAGCGCTTGCTGTATAGATGTTTTGATATAAATAGTCTGATATTCTGTCATTTCCTGCAGAGCCATAACTGAGTCTCAATTTTAAATCAGAAATAATAGGAATATCTTCTAGAAATTTTTCTTCAGAGATTCGCCAGGCAAAGGCACCAGATGGAAAATAACCCCATCTATTTTCCTCAGAAAACCTTGAAGAAGCATCTGCTCTTAAACTTAGGCTGGCAAGGTACTTCTGATTAAATGAATAATTTGATCTTCCAAAGAAAGATACTGTCTTAGACTCTGCTTTATTCGTTATAGGATAGCCAGGGAATATGGTTCCTAAATTCAACTGACCTAAAGCTTTCTCAGAGGAAATATTTGCTGGAAAATATCTTAGTTGGTTATCTTCTGTATTGCTAGTTATATTATATAGCTCATTTCCCAGTAAAATATCTAGTTTATGTTTCTTAGATTTAGTAAAATTATAGGTTAGTACATTTGAGTTCAATAATGTGTTTAAATCTGTTTGCAACACTCCCACAATTGGTAAATTTGCTCCCACTATTCTTGCTCTAGAGGTAATACCGTCTTCAAAGTTTTCTAGAAGTTGATTGTTATAATTTATACCTAAAGTACTTCTAAAAGAAAAATGCTTGTCAAATTTGTAATTTGCATAGCCATTCAAATTAATGACCCTAGCAGACCTGTTTCTAAATAAGGCATTACTTAATTGGATAGGATTTATAATCCCAATTGCATTACCTGTATTAGTATCTGAATAATATTGCTCATCATCCTCATCCAAACTTATTCCTCCTGCCTCAAGCGGTCTAAATTTAATAGTGTGCCTAAGTGTGTTTAATGTAGATGAACCATCATTTGAGGTTCCTGAACCACCAATATCTTGATCACTAAATCGAACATTAAAACCCGCCTTCAAACCCTCACTTACTTGTGTATCGAATCTAAAATTTACTAGTTTGCGCTTTAAACTAGAATTTATCATTATTCCGTCTTCATTGTTACTTGTTAAACTTAAATTATATTGACTTATCTTATTCCCTCCGTTAATACCAAAATTATGGGTTTGCATAAAGGCATCATTACCAAAAGTTTGCTCTTGCCAATCAATAAAAGGAACATTTTTATATTGTTCTATATCTGCCCAGGTTCCATATCGGGTCTGAAAACTAGATTCTGTATTTGTTAATCCTCTAGATTTTTCATATTGTCTTACCACGTATTCATAAGGATTCATTACATCAAGCTTTTTTGAAAGACTTTTTATCCCTAAGATATTACTGTAAGTAACCTGAGGCTTTGCATCTTTACCTCCTTTAGTAGTTATGATAATAACACCATTTGCTCCCCTTGCTCCATAAATTGAGGTTGAAGAGGCGTCTTTTAGAACATCAATTGACTCAATATCTTGTGGAGAAATATTATTCAATCCATCTTCTACTTGAATTCCATCAATGATATACAAAGGCGAATTATCTTGAGTAATAGAACCGCCACCCCTAATCTTTATTTGTACTTCTGCTCCAGGAGCTCCCTCAGAACTTGTAACTTGCACACCCGCCAGTCTACCTGTCAACGCTTCAGCTGCAGAGCTTAATGGAATATCTTTCAACTGCTTAGCATTTATGGAAGATACAGCCCCTGTTAAATCTTTACGACCAATGGTAGCGTAACCGATAGCAACTACCTCTTTCAATTGCAGTGCATCTTCAATTAAACTGAAATTCACAATAGTTTTATTAGCTACGCTAATTTCTGCTGCTATAAAACCTATATATCTAGCGATTAAAATGGTTTTAGAAACATCTTTAGTTGGGATACTTAAAGTATAATTACCTTTATCATCAGTTATCGTACCTTTTGTAGTCCCTTTTATACCTACACTTGCTCCAATTAATGGTTGTTTATCAAGATTGCTAATTACACTTCCTTTTATGATTATATTTTGAGCTAAAAGATTAGAATGATTAAACAATAAAAACAGGATAAATAGTTTAAGTAATTTTCTCATCATAATAGTATGTTAATTTTTAGTACTTAAGAGTTTAATATTCATTTTATGAGACCTAACAATCATTAATACATTTGAAAAATGATTTAATTTCACTAATTCGCTAAAACAAGGTTACATTTTTCTGACGACGAAATGATTTAATTGCTATGAAAAATTAATGGTAGCGTTCTCGAAACTTTTATCGAGAACGCTACCATTAAAAAAAACACTACAAAAGCTGATTTAAAAGCTTTTAAAAAGTATTTTAGTACTTACATTTTTAAACCTTAATTATTTAAACTAATGACAAAAAGAAAGATTCTATTCATTATTCCCATTATAGTTATAATAATGGCTTTTAAAAATAGTGATAAAAAAACCATCTATTCAATTGGAGATTCTACTATGTATAATGCGTCTACTGAAAATAATTATCCAGGAAGAGGATGGATGCAAATGATTAATATTTTTTTCAATGACCAAACCGTAATAAATAATCTAGCAGCTAGCGGAAGAAGTTCTAAATCTTATAGAGATGAAGGTTTATGGAATAAAGCGATAACTCGTATTAAAGCTGATGATTATGTATTTATACAATTTGGCCATAATGACGAAAAACCTGATTCTTTAAGGCATACAGACCCGCAAACATCTTTTAAAGAAAATATTAAAAATTATGTGAGTGAGGTATTATCAAAAGGAGCTCATCCAATTTTGTTTACTTCGATTGCAAGAAGAACTTTTGATTCAAATGGGAAATTAAAAGATACCCATTCTGAATATGTTTCTGTCATTAGAGATTTGGCTAAAGAGATGAATATACCATTAGTTGATTTAAATAAAACTACAACTCAAATGATTGAGAAATATGGTCCAGAAGAATCTAAAAAATTATTTTTATATGTGCAACCTGGTGTAACATCAAAATTACCAGATGGAAAGAAAGACGACACTCATCTATGTGAGTTTGGTGCTACTAAAGTCGCAGAATTGGCAGTTGAAGGTTTAAAGGAAATCAATTCTCCGCTTGTCAAAAATCTATTAAAATAAAATTATGACTCGATTTAAAATATTTTTTTTGTTTTCAATTGCCACACTTATAAGTGCTTTTACATTAAATAACAAGAAAATAACTATTCATTCTATAGGAGATTCTACCATGTGTGATTTTCCGGAAAGTTACCTCTCTAAATTTGGAGGACCCAATTATCCAATTAGAGGATGGATGCAAATGATGGGAGAATTTGTTACTAATGATGTCATTATCGATAATGCAGCAAGGAGCGGGAGAAGTACAAAAAGTTTTAGAGATGATGGGTTTTGGGTAGAGGTTTTGAACAAAATTAACCCTGGAGATTATGTATTTATTATGTTTGGTGGAAACGATCAGAAAACAGACTCAGTAAGATTTGCGGCACCAAGAAGTTCTTATAGAGAAAATTTAATACGATATATCAAAGAATCTCAAGAAAAAGGAGCTATTCCTATTTTATTTACTTCTATAGTGAAAAGGAAATTTGACAAACAGGGTAAATTAATTGACACCTATGGCGACTATGTTGTAGTAGCAAGGGAAGTTGCCAAAGAAATGAATATTCCTTTAATAGATCTTTATGCAAAAACTTGGAAATTGGTAGAAGATTCTGGTCCAGAAGAATCGAAAAAACTATTTTTGTATATAGAACCGGGTAAGTTTACAAAATTGCCAGATGGAAAGAAAGATGACAGTCACTTATGTGTAGAAGGGGCTAGAAAAGTAGCACAATTAGCTGCAGAAGGAATCAAAGAACAGAAATTAGCTATTGCTAATTATTTCAAGTAAAGATCATTTTATTTTACCACAGATTTTCTATAAATTAGTTTCCAAGCTACCGCATTCGCATTTGAAAATTTTCATAAGAAAATAGGTAGTTAATATCTATTTCTTATGAAACTAGTTTACTTCAAACTCCGCAACCCCTTCAACTTTTCGCCTCATAGATTTGAACTAGGAAGGCCGTTTACTTTTTATAAATCACATGCTGACAACTTCTTCTTTCTAAAACTTTATGAACTGAATGAAAATGAATATCCAGCATTCTATCAATATCATTTAGAATACTTTTTAAAAGAAAATGCAGGTGAAGAAAAAGATTTTTTCAGCTATGTTTACGATGACAACCATTAGAATCAACTATTATAAACACCAAACTCCTTTTGGTTCACGGCATGTTTTAAACAAAGAATCATTAAGAAAATGTAATCAATTTTTGGGATTCCTTCACACTATAGACCGATGGAACCACTCTAAATCCTTAGAGATTCTACTAGCTGAAAAAGAAGAACAGGTTCAAAATTTAAGGATAAAAATAGAAGCGTTGGAATCTCAAATCAAGGAGTTGAACCAATATGAATCTGCTGAAAAAATCAGTATCACGGAAGGGAAATTAGCCACTGTTATCGACCTTTTCAAGCAACTACAGGAACTGACTTTACCTGATAACAAAAAGCTTTTCCGCTCACAAACACAGAGCTCATGGTATAAAATGCTCTCGAAATATTTCCTACATGGAGAGAAAGAAATCCCAATAAATACAGCCAGAAATTATTTTCCTGCTACCAAAAACACCAAACTCATCAAAGGTTCAGAGGTTGCTGATGATGATAAGATTTTCCAAATCATTCCAAACAAGAAATAAAAAACAGAAACATCCCCTGTTCACTCACCACACATGACCAAACGCCTCCGTTGGTCATTCAAAACCCTTCTTTCCTATTGACTTTTGTATCGTTATCCAGAAGAAAGGTTTAGCATATATTAAGCTTCATTACTTTCTTCTGGTATCTGTTCATCTAAAAACATATTACCTATGTCAGTAGAAATCATCACCAAAGAAGATTTAGTTTTGTTCAAATCCGAACTCATCTCAGAGATCGCTAAATTGGTCAAATCTAATAGCCCGTCCCAATCTAAGCAATGGCTCAAGAGTACAGAAGTAAGAAAGCTTCTGAACATCTCCCCCGGAACTTTACAGAATCTTCGAATAAACGGAACACTCCGATACACAAAAATCGGAGGAACGATGTATTACAAATCGGCAGATATTGATTCACTTTTGGAAGGAGGCAACAATGCATAGTTTAACTCAATTTCTGATTCCTATTACTCAGGACAACCGTCTTCAGCCTTCCCACCTTTGTCTTTACATCTCCATGTTCTCCCTTTGGGAGCGGAGCAGGTTCAGTACCCCTTTTCGGGTATCTCGAAGGCAACTAATGAAACTCAGCAAAATCAAATCAACAGCCACGTACCACAAATGCATTCGTGAACTGGTGTCCTTTGGCTATATAGATTATGAACCTTCTTATGACCATTTTAAAGGAAGTCAGATTGTAATTAATGATAGTCTTTTAAACACTGATTTTTAAGAAATCTTTTTTGCCGGTTTACAGGTAGCCAGCTATGTTTTGGTTGCACCAAAACGCCGGTTTTCCTTCATCCCTTAATTGCATTTTAGGGATGAAGGAAAAGATTTTCTCATGCTATCGCATTCAAAAATTTTAAGACAATGATAAGCTTATGGAAGAGGATAAAAGAAATAAGGGAGGACGTCCGAGAAAGAAAATTAAAAAGGAATGCTATATCACTATCAAATGCACTTTGTATGAAAAAAAGGTAATCGAAGGCAAGGCAAAATCTATCCAATTGAACACTTCGGAATATTTAAGGGAACTGGGACTTACGGGAAAAATCAATCAACAGAACAAAGCCCTAAGTAAAGAAATACTATCCATGACAGGGACGCTCAATCACTTGGCGGCAAACCTGAACCAGATAGCAAAAAAAAGGAACAGTGAGGAACAGCTCAATCCGGTAGAAAGAGCATTCCTGAATGTTCAGTCCCGCGAATTAAACGGACTGGCAATCTTGATTAAAAATAAACTGAAATGATAGGTCATGTCTCCAAAGGGAAATCAGCTTACCATTGTATCAGTTATTGTCTGGAAGATAAAAGGGAACTGACCAAGGAGCAGAAAGAGAAGCTGTCAGAGGAGGAAAAACTCCAGCATCAGAATCGGGCGGAGGTGCTTTTTTACAACCAGTGCTTTGGCAACAAAAAGGAATTGGCGAGCCAGTTTAGGGATGTTCAGAAACTGAGCAGGAGGTGCGAGAAGCCGGTGTTGCATCTTTCGCTCCGTTTAGCTCCCGGAGAAAACCTGAGCAAAACTCAACTTTCCGAGATTGGAAGAGCAGTCGCCGAGGAGTTTGGAGTAGGCGACCATCAATACATCTGCGTCCTCCACAAGGACACGAAAGAAAAACATATCCATATCGCAGCCAACCGGGTCGGCTTTGATGGCAAGGCAGCAAAAGATGGGAACAGCTACAAAAGGATGTCGGCTTTGTGTAGAAAGCTGGAGAAACAATATGGTTTACAGGAAGTGTTGAGTCCGAGGGCTTTTCTCCCACCTAGCGAAAGAAGAATTCCAAGGAATGACAGCAGAAAGGAAAGTTTAAAAAGTAACATCAGAAATTCGTTGGAGAAATCAGTGAGTTACCCAGAATTTGAGAAGCAGATGAATGCTCTGGGTTATCAGATTATCAAGGGACGTGGAATTTTCTTTTGTTGATGATAAGAAAGTGAAAACAAAAGGAAGCGAGGTGGGATTCTCATTGGCAAAGATTGAAAAGGTACTGGAACTGAAAAGACAGCTAATTCAAGAGCAATCGGGAACATGGAAAACACAGAAAGATAGAATTAATTTCCATGAATTTGAAAAGCCTGGACATCAACATAAAACTGAGGACCAAATACATCTAATCGGAAACATTAAAGAACAAATTCAAACTTTATTATTTGATTTAACAAGAGTGGAATATAGATCAAACGGAATAAATAATGAATTCAAAATCAAGCGTAAGAAAAAGTATAAACGTAAGGGATGGTCACGTTAAATTTTGAGTGGAAGAAAAGGATTGTTTTTAAAAGCTCGTGAAATAGTTAGAAATTATAACTTCTTCTATTTCCTAATCTGTTACAAACTAAATAAAGATAAACGAATTTGTTATCTTTATTAATACGAATTAAGGAGATAGACAAGCCCAATGAAAGAGCGTAAAATGCAGATGGTCGCCAATAAAGTGAAAATGGAAGATGAGGATTCCTTAGATGTGCAATTTTGGTTGAGTCAACCTGCCTCAGCTAGAATAGCTGAATTGACGAGATTGAGGCATGAGTATTATATTTGGCTTATTGGCGAATTTCCAAGCCAGATGGAGAAAACAGTCATGCGGAGAAAAATATGATTTTCGAACAGGATTTTGTAGATTTTGTGCAGTTGTTGAATGACCATAACGTTAAATATATGGTTGTGGGAGCTCACGCCCTTTCCCTGCATGGAAGACCTAGGCATACGGGTGACTTGGATATATGGATAAAACCAGATGAAGAGAATGCTTCAAAAATGGTCAAGGTGATCAACGATTTTGGATTTGGCGCACTTGGACTTAAAAAGGAAGATTTTCTACAGGAAAATTATGTAACACAACTCGGTTACGCACCTTTACGTATTGATATACTCAATTCGATATCGGGAGTAGATTTTGACGAAGCTTATTTACAAAAACTGGAAACCGAGGTGGATGATTTGAAAATTGCTTTCATTAGCGCCAATGATTTTATCAAGAACAAGCAAGCCACTGGCAGGGCAAAAGATTTAGGAGATATTGAAAGCTTGCAAAAGAAGGAAGAAAAAACTGCGAAGAAACGGTCACGAAAGCTTGGTGGACTTTGATAACCACCAGCTCAAAGGTGGTTTAAATCACGTTAGGGTATTTTTTAAATCAACTAGTTATATAATTTAGAAAGAATAGTTCTGGTTCCAGAGGTAAGTGTAAAATTCCTCAATTCGCGAATCGCGAATTGAGGAATGATTTGTCACTATTTACTGGCGAGCTTCCCTCTTAATGCCAACATATCGTTACTCACTTTGATATCTAAGATTTTAGCATAATGCTGAGTAGTCTTAATATTGGTATGACCTAGCATTTTTGAAACCGTTTCTATTGGCACTCCATTGCTCAGGGTTACGGTTGTAGCAAAAGTATGTCTGGCAATGTGAAATGTTAATATCTTAGTTATACCACAAAGGTCGGCTATCTCTTTTAAATAAGCATTCATTTTTTGATTGCTCAATACAGGTAACAATGTGCCTTCCGTTTCGCAATGCGGATGATTCTTATATTTATTTAAGATTTCAACGGCAATCTCTAATAAAGGAACTCTTGTTGAAGTATCCGTCTTTTTTCTTTTTGTGAAAATCCAAAAACCTCCATCTATACCTAATCCAATTTCCTGTCTCCTCAATTTTTTAATGTCGGCATAAGCTAAGCCAGTATAACAGCAGAATAAAAAAATATCCTTGACCTGAGCCAATCTTTCAATGGTGAACTGTTTTTCATAAATATTGGTAAGTTCATTCTGACTTAAATAAACTCTCTCACCGGCTTTTGCTTTGGATTTATAATTGGCAAATGGATTTTTAGGTATCCAGTCATGAGCAATACAACTGTTAACTATCTTTTTAAGATTCTTAATATATTTTGCCGCTGAAACCAAACTTATTCTACAGGAACTTCTTAAATAAAATTCAAAATCCACAATAAATTCGTGATCCAATTTGCTAATAGGAAGGTCATCATTATTGTAATTGAGTTTAATAAATGAGCATAGATGTTTGACAGTGGTTTTGTACCCTTTTAAAGTGTTGGGTTCAAAACCATTTCCCAAAAGTGCTTCCACTTTTCTATTATGTTCTTCAAAAATCTCCAACAGCATTTTAGATTTTTCTCTTTTCCCAGAAATGGCACATCTTAAAAACTCAACAGTAACATCTTTTCCGCTTTCAACAAGCACTTGATGGGCGATGTTCAATTTGGTGTGCAAACTATCCAAATAGGCATTCAATAGTCTAACGTCCTCTTTATTGCCTTTACTTCTTCCGCTATGAGAATTCCAGTGTGAAGGTAAACAGGTACGTCCTATAGAAATTTCTGACCTCTTGCCATCAACACTAATTCTTAAATAAATAGGCATTGGACCAGACAAATAAGATTTTGGCTTTTTAAGATAAAAAAGCACTTGAAAACTAGTTAGCATAATAACTCAATTTTAAAGGTTAACAAATATACATTTGTAGCCATTTCCAATCAAGATGTTTAGTGAACGAACATGCTGTAAATCAGTATGTTGCTATGCTTCTGGTGAGTACTTATTTTCAATGCCGATGACTCACTGATTACTCACCAGAATAGTGGTAAAAGTTGAATATTTTGGCATATTCATTAAACGAAAAAAGCCTGCAATCATTTGATTTGCAGGCTTTTAAGCATTTTTGATATTGTTCTAAGTAGCCCGTAGGGGAATCGAACCCCTGTTTCTAGAATGAAAATCTAACGTCCTAACCCCTAGACGAACGGGCCATAAAAAAAGAGTTGTCTTTCAAACTCCTTTAGGTAGCGGGGACAGGACTCGAACCTATGACCTTCGGGTTATGAGCCCGACGAGCTACCAACTGCTCCACCCCGCACTATATTTTGTTATTGTTTTTCAATTTTAAGAAGAAAACACTTGCTGAATTCATCTTTTGTTGCCTTTTCAGAAATAAATGATTTCCCTGAATTGGACTGCAAAGATATAATTCGTTTCTTTGTACTCCAAATAAAATTTAAAAAAAATTTAATGGCACATAAAGCAGGTTTTGTAAGTATTATTGGTAAGCCAAACGCAGGGAAATCAACCCTTATGAATCAGTTAGTTGGCGAAAAAATGGCCATCATTACTCCAAAAGCTCAAACTACACGTCACCGCATTTTGGGTATCGTGAATGAAGAAAATTACCAAATTGTTTTCTCTGATACTCCTGGAATCATCAAACCAGCCTACAAATTACAAGAAAACATGATGAGTTTTGTGGATAGCTCTTTAGTTGATGCAGACATATTGATTTTTGTTACTGATATTAATGAAAAGCAAGATGAAGAGGATGTATTGGAAAAGCTTAAAAAGACTACTGCAAAAGTTTTAGTGGTAATTAATAAAATAGACGAATCGCAAAATAATTTAATTGAAGAAAAGATAATCTATTGGAAAGAAAAATTAAATCCTGAAGGTATAGTTGGCGTATCTGCTCTGCATGATTATAACTTACAACCCATCATGTCTTTCATATTAGAAAATTTGCCAGAGCACCCTGCTTATTATGAAAAAGACGAACTGACTGATAGAAGCCAAAGGTTTTTTGTTTCTGAAATGATTAGAGAGAAGATTTTTAAATTTTATAAAAAGGAAATTCCATATAGCACAGAAATTATTGTTACTGCTTTTAAAGAAGATAAAAAAATTATTAAAATCTCCGCCGAAATTATTGTAGAGCGTGATTCTCAAAAGAATATAATTATTGGAGCTGGTGGTATTATGTTGAAAAAAGTTGGTACTTACGCCCGCGAAGACATGGAGACTTTTTTACAGAAAAAGGTTTTTCTAGAGATGTTTGTAAAGGTCATTCCTGATTGGAGAAACCGTGATAATTATTTAAAGAATTTTGGGTACAGCGAGTAATTATAAGTTGGTTAAGTGGGTAAAAAGATAGTTACTTAAAAACTAGCTAATTCGCTATGAATTAAATCTTTACAAAGCTCAATCTCTTTACTCACTTCTTTATATAATTTTTTAAGCTCATTATTATCTGCCTTTTCTAACCATTCTATTTGTCTAGCCATTGCTGATAATATCTCTAATCCGGTACCAGCTGCAGTACCATACAATTTATGACCTAATGCTTTAATAGCCATTAAATTAGGATTGGGATCTGAAATTAGCTTTTTAAAGTTGTCATCTGCACTTTGTATTTCTTTAATGGTAAGATTTAAAACAATTTTTATGGTGTCTGTATCATTACCCATAAAATCTCTTACCTTATCTCTATTAAAGCGAACTGGTATTTCTTTTTGAATTGGGGAAGATGGTATAGCTTCTTTATTAATTAACCATTTAGAGAATAAATCATTTAAATCTTTTTCTACAAAGGGCTTTGCCACAAAATCGTCCATACCAATTGCCAGGCATTTTTCTTTTTCTCCTAAAATGTTCCCTGCTGTTAAGGCGATAATAGGTGTTCGGGTTTGTTTTTCTTCTATGATACGGATATTTTGAGTTGCTTCATAGCCATTCATTTCCGGCATTTGCAAATCCATTAAAATCAAATCAAACTTTATCAATTTATATTGATTAACTGCTTCTAAGCCATTATTAACCTCATATACTATAGCATTAGGTAAAATCCTTTCTATTACTGTTTTTGCTAAAAGCTTATTTACTATATTATCCTCGGCAACTAAAATTTTATATAATTGATTGTTTAAATTATTAGAAGTTTCACCTTGTTTAATTTCAGGTTCATGTGGTTTGTTGATCTTTGTTAATTTGTTAAACAAATCCTGCATTTTTATCGGTTTAACCATCCTAATCCTTACCCCATTTTTTTCACAGATATTAATTATTTTTTCATCATCAGAAGAACTATGCAGTAACATAATGGGTTGTTCTTCTGCATTGATGTTAAAATTATTTCTGATTTTTTCTATGGTTTCTAAACCATCCATAAATGGCATATGATAATCCATTAAAATCACATCATAACCTTTCCCTTCGGTTAATAACTGCAAAGCTTCTAATCCGTTTTTTGCTTCTGTAACTTTAATGTTTTTTAATAATAACATTTGTCTTAGAATGATCCGGTTATTTTCATTATCATCAACAACTAAAACATTTTTGATATGCGAAAGATCGCTGGTTGAAAGTGAATTCCCTTCCTCGGCTTTAAGCCTAATCTTGAAATAAAAAGTGCTTCCCTGCCCTACTCTGCTTTTTAATTGAAGCTTACTGCCCATTAAGCCCAAAAGCTTATTAGAAATAGTGAGGCCTAAGCCTGTACCTCCATATTTTTTGGTGGTTGAGGCGTCTTCTTGAGAGAAAGCCTCAAATATTTTATTTTGTTTATCAGATTGTATTCCGATACCTGTATCTCTTACTTCAAAATGAAAGTCTATCTCGCTATCATTTATATTACTATCTGCATATATTTTAAGTTCAATCTCTCCAGATTCAGTAAACTTGACAGCATTGCCTAATAAGTTTACCAAAACTTGCTTTAAACGGATATTGTCTATAAAAACAAACCTGGGCAGCTTTGGATCTATGTTTAAGAGAACTTCTAATCCTTTATTTTGAGCTTGGTAAGTAATGATATCTGAAGCTTGACTACTCAATTCAAAAAGATCAGACTTTTCTATGTCTAACTCTAGTTTGCCTGCTTCAATTTTAGAGAAATCTAAAATATCGTTAATAATAACCAGCAAAGAATTTGCAGATTGGTTTACAATATTAAGGTATTGCTGCTGAGTTTGATTAAGCGTGGTTTTTAAAACCAAATCAGTAAAACCGATAACGCCATTTAACGGTGTCCGTATTTCATGGCTCATACTGGCTAAAAATTCTGACTTAGCGCTATTTGCTTGATCGGCTATTAATTTGGCCTTTTTTAAATCGCTTCTATGTAAATAATTTTCATTAATATCCTGGAAAGTACCATAAATTCGCACACATTTTCCTTTTATGAATTCTGTTTTCCCAATAGAACGTATCCAAATATACTTTCCTTTTTTAGTTTTAATCTGTAATTCTAGATCAAAAGGGATTCCCAAATCTTTAGCTTCATTAAAAGCATTTAATATAATTTCTTGATGTTCTTTAGTGTAAAATGAAATTCCAGACTCCAGGGAAGGAATAAAATCTTCCTCAACCTCATGAATTTCTTTTGTAACGTTAGACCAATAAATATTTTGGCTGACCATATCTGCTTCCCACGCTCCAATTTTTGCTACCTCATTTGTTGTCTCCAACATCTCTTTTGTTCGCTTTAAATCTGCTTCTAACTGGTGTCTTTCTGTAATATCAACAGCGTTGCCAATTACATATTTATCGCCATTAGCATCCGTTTCTAAAACATTATTAAATAACCATGTTAATACATTCCCTTTTTTATGTTTAGTGTACATTAAACCTTGCATTTTACCTTGCGTTACAATACCTTCAAGATACATTTGCAAAGCTTGCTTCCTTGATTCAGGAACAACTTCATGTAAAAAATGGCCAACTAATTCTTCAGTCTCATAACCCAGGCTTTTTGCTCCTGCAGAATTAATGGTCAAAATTTTACCGGCTAAGTTATGGGTGCACATAAATCCGGATGAATTTTCAAAAAATGCCCTAAGTCTAGCTTCAGAACGTTCTATTAAAATCTCTTTTTCTTTTTCTGTGGTAATATCGCGGGCAATTGCAAAAAACAATTGACTAGAAGGTTCTGGCGTTGCTGCCCATTGTAATATTTTATAACTATCGTCTTTACCTTTTAATCTGTTAGTAAAAACAACGGTCTTATTTCCTTTAGCTAAACTTTGTAATTTATTTTTGGTTGCTGATAAATCATCTGGATGAATAAAATCATAGATAGAACGATTTAAAATATAATCTTCTTGATATGATAATAGCTTCCCAAAAGCAGGATTAACATTTCGGAAAATGCCATCATAATCAAAAACACATATAATATCTTTAGATATTTTAAAAAGTTCGTTAAAATTTTCTGTTTCTTGAACTTTTCTTTGCTGGGCAATTAAATCTACTACCGCATCTCCCAAGATTTTTAAAGCTTCTTTTTGATGATCATCTAGTTTCCGAGGAACCCTATCAATAACGCAAATTGTCCCTAAATTATAACCATTAGAATCTTTTAAAGGATAACCTGCATAAAATTTAATATTAGGGTCTGAAGTAACTAAGGGATTGTTTTTAAAACGAAAATCTTTAGTGGCATCTTGCACCTCCATAATATCTTGCCCTAAAATAGAATGATGGCAAAAAGCGATGTCTCTTGGGGTTTGATTTACATCTAAACCTACTTTAGATTTAAACCATTGCCTATCCTCATCAATTAAAGAAACTAAAGAAATTGGGGTGTTACAAATGATGGATGCGAGTTTAGTAAATCTATCAAATGTTTCTTTTGGGAGGGTATCTAAAATTTGATAGCTTTTTAAAGCTGCTAATCTTTTTTCTTCTAAAGAAGATTCTGGACCTGTCTGCATCTTAATAAATAATGAGGAATTAACCGATATTTAAAGCTTAAAACAATAATAGCTGCTTAAATATGGGAAACCTAAAAATTACATATTTAGAAACTTTAATTATGAAAACGAAGGATATCTTAAAAAATTATTGATTAACTGAACCACAAAATTAACTTCCTTTTTTATTTTCGAAAAATAAATATTTATTAAAATTGGATCAAACTCTGGTTCACTTTCAAACTTTCTGGCAATATTACTTAATTCTATTAGGCCAACAGAAGATGATGTACCAATTAATTTATGTGCGGTTGATTTTATTCCATTTAAATTATTTGTAAAAATATAATCTTCAAATGTTTTTAGAGAAACTTCTAGTTCTATTAAAACCATATTTAGTATTTCTTTGGCTGTTTCTATATCCTGACCTAGATATCGAAACATACGGTCTGTATTGAAATGCTTTTTTTTATTGAGACTATCTAAGCTGGTTGAAATCATATCTTCACAATTTATTAATGCTCATACGATAAAGTAAATGTTTGGTTACCTAAATATTAAATTAAAAATTCTATCGTAATAAAATTTTTAATAATTTATTAAAGAAAATATAACCTAATTAAAAGTTTTCCGTACAAGATTTCATGGCAGTTGTGCTGATTGCCAAAAGGAAGATTTTAACTTAAATTGTAAAATTGGGTTTATTAATCTTTTCTAAGTTTTATTGTGTAAAATGCCCGATCTCAGAACGTGAGAACGGGCATTTTTATTTTTACCTTATAGCACTCAATTCCTCTTTTGTATATTTATATACCAAGCTTAGCTAAATTTTATCGTTTTAAAAATGATAATGTTTTCATTTGCTAATGTGTTATCCTACATAAAAAGATAAATTTATAAATGAACAGCATAAATAATAAAGGGTATAGCTTTCAGTTGATAGTAATTAACACTGTATTTTGGGTATTATTAATCCTTCCTTCTTTTTTGTTTAGGTATAATGGCCCATCAAGTAATTTTTCTGATTATTATATTTACAGGTCGCTAATTAATAATACCATACTGGCGATTATATTCTATGCTAATGCATATTATTTTTTCCCTTCAATTCTAAAAAAGAAAGGTGTTCTAATTTATCTATTGGTGATTGCATTATCATTAATAATAGTTTGGTTCTTATCAAAATATGTAGATCAACAACTGTTTCCAATTAAAAGGAAATGGGGAAGACCGTTTTTCGCCAATTTTATATCTTATATTTTTATTATAGTTACCAGTTGTAGCTACCGGATTATTATCGATAATTTAAAATCCAGAAAGTTAAACAAGGATAAGGAAACAGAAAACCTTAAAACTGAGTTGAGCTTTTTAAGATCGCAGATAAGTCCTCATTTTATGTTTAATGTGCTTAATAACCTGGTTTCTTTGGCTCGTAAAAAAAGTGATAAAATGGAGCCGGCATTGATACAATTAAGTAATTTATTGAGATATATGCTGTATGAGGGAAATCAAGGTAAAATTAACTTATCTCAAGAATTAAAATATTTAAACGGTTATATAGATCTTCAAAAATTAAGATTTGGAGATGATGTAATCATTATATTTACGGTAGAAGGCAACATTGAGAATTTTGATTTAGAACCTATGTTATTGATTCCGTTTGTAGAAAATGCTTTTAAACATGGCATGGGATCTTTAGAAAACCCAACTATCAAAATCAAACTTACAGCGGTAGATAAAACATTAAATTTTTTAGTTGAGAATGATATTGCAGACATCAGCGAAAGTAAAGACGATAGTTCTGGGATTGGTTTAATTAATGTAAAGCGAAGATTAGACTTACTTTATGAAAACAATTATAAGTTAACCATATCAAACCAAGATGGTAAATATATTGTTAATCTTAAATTAGATGCAAATGATTAATTGCTTAGTAATTGACGACGAGAAACTGGCTCGTGAGTTAATGGAGGACAATATAAATCAGGTTCCTTTTTTAAATTTAAAAGGCTTGTGCAAAAACGGTATTGGAGCATTAGAAATCATCAAAAATGAAAAAATCGACCTGATATTTTTAGACATACAAATGCCGGGAATAAGCGGTTTACAATTATTAAAAACATTGGCTAAACCACCAATGGTAATTTTGGTTACAGCTTATGAAAAATATGCATTAGATGGTTTTGATTTAGATGTTCTAGATTATTTATTAAAACCTGTCCCTTTTGATAGGTTTCTAAAAGCGGCAAATAAGGCATATGATCTTTATAACTTAACCTATCAGAATGAAAATTCTCAAAACATCAAAAATGATTATCTTTTTGTTAATGAAGATTATGCCAATATCAAGATAAAAATAGAAGATATAGAATACATTGAAGCTTTAAAGGATTATATAAAAATTTATTTATTAGGAAATGATAAGCCAATTATTACCCGCTTAAGTATGCGATATCTAGAAGAGAAATTGCCTGTAAATGATTTTTTAAGAATTCATAAATCTTTTATTGTATCCCTAAACCACATGATTGCTTTTAAACGAAATCATGTTATACTTCCCAACAAAGAAATTTCTGTTTCTGATCATTATAGAGATTCATTAATACAACATATCAATAATAAAAATCTATAATCTAATCTCTATATAAAAGCCTTTCAGCTACAAATATGATGGTTAGGTATAAAACAATCTTAATTAATCAATAAACACGCTATCATTACATTCTAAATTAATACAAAATGAAAATTTTATCCTTTTATATTTCACTTCTATCTGTTTTATTGTTTACTACCAATCTAATGGCACAAGATGTTATTGAAATACCAACCTCTAATGCAACCATAAAAATTGATGGTAAACTTTTAGAGTTCTCAGATTCCTTAGTCAATTACGATAAAACAACTAAACTTAATTACGCCTTTACTCATGATCAAAACAATCTTTATGTTTTTTTGAAAGCGAATAAGCAAATGGAAGGAAATAAAATTATGGCGGGTGGTGTAAGCGTTTCTGTAAATGCAACAGGGAAGAAAAAAGCCGTTTCAGCTATTACCTTTCCAATTGTAGACCGCACAGCTATGATGGCTGAAATGAGAAACCGCGGTAATAGAAATAGCGAAAATACTACTCAAAAAACACCTGAAGAAAGAGCGAAAGAAAGAACCGAAATTAGACAAAAAACTCTGACTGGTTTAAAAGAAATTAAGGTTACTGGTTTTAGCGATATTACAGTAGAAAGTATTTCTATCTATAATACTTATGGTATTAAAACAGGTATTAATTATAATGATAAGAACGCATTGATTTATGAGTTAGCCGTTCCATTAAAATTAGTTGGCTTAGATGCTGCTAATGCAAATGAATTTGCGATTAATATTAAACTCAATGGAATTGAAATGCCCGAAATGGGTGGCGGAGGCGGTGGCTTTGGCGGAGGAATGGGTGGAGATGGAGTTAGAAGCAGCAGTGGTGGTAGCGGTAATTTTGGTGGTGGAGCTAGAACTGGGGCTCAGGGTGGTTCTGATTACATGTCCTTATTTTCTCCAACTGATTTCTGGGTTAAAGCTAAATTAGTTAAGTAACATTTTGGCTAACTGAATATTATGTTAAAACAAATATTCAGTTTTGCAATAATCAATCATAAAATATTTAAAAAAATAATAATGAAAAAAATATACTTACTTCTAATTTGCCTTTTGGCTTTACAAGGATTAAAGGCACAAACAAAATTAGAAGTTAGCGGAGTTGTTAAAGATTCTTTGGATAATCCTGTTATTAGCGCAGCTGTTAAATTAGTTTCCGTAAAAGACACTACATCTGCAATAACCAATTTAGATGGGATTTTCGTTTTCAATAACATAAAATCATCTGAGTTTGTAATAACGATAACTGCATTGGGATATCAACCCATAAAAAGAAGATATTTAAATGATGCAAAAGCTACAAGAATTGTTTTAGACCCAATTATTCTAAAGAATGATAGCAGGGTTTTAAATGAGGTTGTAGTAAACGGAACGCCAGACGTAACCGTAAAAGAAGATACTTTAGAATACCGAGCAGGAGCATATAAACTTAAAGAGAATGCTTTAGCAGAAGATTTATTAAAAAAATTACCTGGAATTGAAGTAGATAGAGATGGCAATGTAACTGCACAAGGTAAAGCAATTACAAAAATCCGTATTAACGGAAAAGATTTTTTTGGTGGTGATGTAAAAACTGCAACTCAACAATTACCTGCAGACGTGATTGAAAAAGTTCAAATTATAGATGATTACGGTGATCAGGCAAATATTACCGGTGTTAAAGATGGTGATCCTGATAAAATATTAAACTTTACCATCAGAAAAGATAAAAACAAAGGATATTTAGCAAGGGGAGTTGTTGGTGGCGGAGATAAAGAACGTTATCAAGGTTCTGTTTTTGCAGCTTCTTTTGATAATGATCAACAATTAGCCGTTTTAGGGAATTTTAATAATACCAATGCAAATGTTTTCAGCTTAACACAAGGAGCAACAGGTGGCGGTGGCAGTGGCAGAAGAGGCGGAGGTAATTTTGGAGGCGGCGGCGGAGGTAATGATGGTTTAACCAATGTAAATTCAATAGGTTTTAACTACCGGGACGTATGGGGACCAAAAATTACAGCTTATGGCAGTTATAGCTTTGCGAATAGAGATAACAATACAAATAGTACCAATCTAAATACTTTACTAGGTGGTGGTGTGGTTTTAAATAACAATACTTTAGATAATTCAGAAACTAAAAATAATACACACAGGTTCAACTTTAACCTAGAATACAAAATTGATAGTTTAAATTATTTAAAATTAACACCAAATCTTTCATTTGGAACAAATAATTCTGGTTACATTTCAAATTTTACTAACCAAAGTCCTAATACAAACACCTACGGAAATTCTTTAAATAATTCTGAAAATTCTAATCCTAATTACGGGGTGGAATTTTTATACAACCATAGATTTGGTGCACAGGCGAGAAATTTATCTTTTGAGGGATCTTTCAATTCTACTAGCACTAACCTAGACCAGGATTATTTATATAATGTATACAATACTCAAACAACTCAGTTAGAAAAATATCAAAATCAAATCATCAATGGCGATAATAAAAATGATAACGTAAGATTGCGCTTGTCATATACAGAGCCTTTAACCAAGACTAAAAATTTAGAATTTAACTATGCTTATGGTTTTGCGAGGGCAGATAATGATAGACGAGTATTTAATAGTAACATATTTGGACAAGATCCAATATTTGATACAAACCAAAGTAATCAATATGTTTCTGATTATATTACTAACCGATTTGGAGCAAATTATCGTGTAAACGAAAAAAAATATAATTACAGTTTAGGTTTTGCGGTACAACCTGCAACATTAACGGGCACAAATAATCCTGATAGGATAGTTACCAATATTTTTCCAAATGCAAGATTTAGTTATAAATTTTCCAGAACCAGGGAGTTAAGTTTCAATTATAACGGAAGGTCAAATCAGCCTAGCTATAATCAGCTACAACCAATTATCGATAAATCTAACGCACAATATTATGTAACCGGTAACAGCAACTTATTGCCAGAATTTACCAATAGCGCAAGCATTCGTTACAACAATTTTGATTTTGCCAGTGGCAATGTATTATTCACTAATTTATCTTATAATTTCACTAACGATAAAATTGTAACAAGCGTTACCAATTATCCTGTAGCTAATGATCGTACCGTATTACAAAATACCACTTATGTAAATGCCGATGGTTATTATACCTTAAATGGTTTTTACGCGTTTTCTAAGCCTTTTTCAGATAAAAAATATGTTGTTAGATTAAGAGGATCTGCTTTTTATAACAATAACATATCATTTGTAGATAATGTCTCTAATACAGGTAAAAACTTAATTATAAGCCAAAGATTAGGAATTCAAATTAACCCTACAGAATGGTTTGATGTTGAACCTTCTGCAACCTATACTTATAATAGAAACAATAATACCATTAATACTAGAGCCAATTCTGAAGTTAATTCTTATTCAACCAGTTTAGATTCTAAAATATATTTCTTAAAGAGTTGGATTTGGGGAACTACTTTAGATAAAACATTTAATAGCGGTTTTAATAGCATTAGCACTAACCCATTTATTATCAATACTTATTTAGAAAAGCAATTTTTTAAGGGTAAAAAGGGGAGCTTAAAATTACAAGCATTTGATTTATTAGACCAAAGCACCAGTCTTTCTTATACGGCTACAAGTACTTCAACCATTTTATCTCAAAGCAACAGATTATCAAGATATTTTATGCTAAGCTTTACTTTCAATATATCAAAATTTGCTGGCGGCAACACAACGGTACCAGATAATATTGGTGGCGAAAGAAGAGAATTTAGAAGAGATTAAAAAATAATATTTGGGCGTTACATCATTTGCCTAATTGGGCAAATGATGTCGGGCTTTCCGCTAAATCTCTTTTTCAGAAAAAGAAAAAAAGTATACCGCTGTAATCCCTAACGCAAAAAACTCATATTTCTCTCCAATAATCTTCCTCAAAATTGAGGTTAAAGAAAGATGTTTTTGGTTTTAAATCTAAATATGGATAAGTAACTTTTGATAGATATAAGCCTTGAGGATGCGCCGGAGATAAAATTTTGGGTGTTTCTAAATTGATTAAATAACTTTCAAATTCTTCTACTGTTAATTTGTGTTCTCCAACTTTCAATAATTGTCCTACAATTATCCTGATCATCTTACCTAAAAAACGGTTGGCAGAAATCTGGAACCTCAATCTGTCTCCGCTTTTACTCATCAACCATTTGGCTTCAGAAATGTGACAAATAGTGTGTTCGTTTTTATCTGGAGCGGTACAAAACGGGCGGTAATCGTTATAATTGAGCAACAAAGCAGTTGCGGATTTAAGTTTTTCCACATCAACATTTAATCCTAAATAAAGCGAACTGGACGGATTTAAAAAAGGGTCTTTATAGGTATGGATAAAATAATCATATTTCCTTTGTATGGCATCAAACCGGGCATGAGGCAAACCATCCATTTTAATAATATCAAATACAGAAATATCAGATGGTAAAAGTTTGTTCAATCTAAAAAAGAAAACCTCATCTAAAATAACATCAACATCCAAATGGAAAAAAAACTGACTGGCGCTAACTTTTGCATCAGTTCTGCCACAACCATTTATATTAACATCAATTTTTAAAATCTGCTTTAAGCATTCTTCAATAACTTTTTGAACGCTATTTGTTTTTCCATTTTTTTGCCAACCATTATAATTTGCACCAACGTATGCGATGTGGAAAAAATATCTCATTAAAAATAATTGATTCTATCTCACCGGTTTAGGAAAAACAATTGAACTCTCATGTCCTTCTGCATCTACAGATTGAACCGCGAAAAAGTAATTATCCTTAGAATAAGGTAAAGTAACTTGGTTTTCTGTTACATAAATTTTCTTCTCCCAATAAGGTGATGTTGTTTCTCTCATTAAAATATAATAACCAGCCGGTTTAGCACTTTTTGGAGCTTCCCATTTTAACGTAGTATTATTTGTTAAATCTGAAGTTACAATTCCCACATTTACCGGAGCAGCAGGTGCTTTGGCAATATTTGCCAATACAGATAAATTCATTCGACAAACTTTTTGGATATAATTATAATCTGCAAAATCTGGCATATCTCCATAATCAACGCCTTTTTCTACCCTTACATCCTGATGTTGTCTATTAAAATTCTCATTCATTTCTGTAAACCTCACTGCGGCAAAACCTTCTTGAGAAAAAGCGGTATGGTCGCCACCGCGTAAATAGCGGTCTCTTCTGTAAATCAATTTAACCTCTAATTGATCTACGTATCTTTCTGCAACCTCTTTTACATACCTAGCAAATTCCCTCGCCGGGCTATCATTTTCGCCACCAACTGCAATCCTTAATCCACCTTCTTGTTTTGTTTCAGTTACTGGTACACCTTCGCTAAAAACTCTTACAGATCGGTTATCTTTTAAATCAGTTTGTTCGCCATAAGTATTACCTACAATGTCATTAGTAATCATGGCTACCACATTCCAACCTTCTGCTTTTGCTTTTTTAGCTAAATGAGTTGCACCATATAAACCTTGTTCTTCGCCAACAGCGGCCATAAAAATAATAGTTGCACTATATTTTTGCTTGCTCATTACCCTTGCCAATTCCATCACAGTTGCTGTTCCTGATGCATCATCTACTGCTCCGGGTGCTTTCGAAACCGCATCGTTAGCTTGTGAAACCCTGGAATCATAATGCCCTGAAACTATAAATATCCTATCATCGGTTGGATCAGTGCCAGGTAATGTTGCCAACACATTTTTTAAAGTTGCGTCCTTAGGAACTCTGTTACCATCTGCAGGTTGTATAAAAGTATCGAAAGAAACTTTTAATCTTCCCCCGCTTTCTGTGCTGTATTTTTCAAACTCACTTTTAATCCAATTTCTTGCAGCACCAATTCCTGTAGTTTTGCTCGTAGTATCACTTAAAGTATGGCGAGTGCCAAAACTTACCAGCTTCCTGACGGTTGCCTCCACATTTTTTGCAGAAACATCATTCACCATATTTTTGATATTGATGTCTTGTTTAATGATTGCCGTTTGCGCAAAACAAATATTAGTAACGAAAAGTAGAAGTAAGAGTTTGATATATTTCATATAAAATTGAGTTTAAAGAAAGTTCAATATCTTAATTTAGAATGATTTATAAAGTAACAAATTTATAGAAGAAATAATTTGTCTTAAATTTAATTATAGGAACCGTGATTCTTTTGATTGATTTGGTTAATTCAGATTAGTTAAATTTTGATTAGTTAAATTAGTGCATTAGTGGCAAAAAAACTTTAAATTTCTCCCGCAAATTTCGCTGATTTACGCTGAATAAGCTTCATAAACGTCAATCATCCTGAAATCCTAATAATCAAGATTCAGACAAATAATTAACTTTCAAAACCCCTCTGTTTCCTCTATGCTATTTCCTCGGTGTCCGTTGTGGTAAAACAAACAAAATCAAATCTCAAAACTCTGATGTCTATATGGAACTTCTACCTCATCATAACCTTCTTCTTGTAGTTTTTTCTTAAAATTGAATTGCACTTTTGGATCGCCATGAACTAAAAATATTTTCTTAATCTGCTTTTTATCCTGACAAGCTAAAAAATGCAATAAATCATGCTGATCTCCATGTGCGCTCATAGATTGTAAAGATTCTATTTTGGCGTTAACAGGATAATCATCTCCAAAAATCCCGACAGGATTAACACCGTTTTTCAATCTCCCCGCAAGGGAAGAAGGTTCTGCATAACCCACCATCAAAATAGTACAATTTGGGTTTTCAATGTTATTTTTTATATGATGTTTTACCCTTCCAGCTTCGGCCATGCCACTTGAAGAAATAATAACCATTGGCGAATGATCACTATTTAATGCAATAGATTCTTCTGTATCTTCTATAAAATGCAAGCCTTTAAAATCAAACGGATCATCATCTACTTTTAAAACTTCTTGTACATTATCGTTAAAATTATGAGGGAAAGATTTTACCACTATGGTCGCTTTTTCTGATAGCGGGCTATCCACAAAATATTTAACATCGGGTAATTTTCCTTTTAATTCTAAATTATTTAAGGAGTATAAAATTTCTTGTGTTCTGCCAACGCTAAAAGCCGGGATAATTACTTTCCCTTTTCTATTTATACAGGTTTCTTCAATAATCTGCAAAAGTCTATCTTCCGCTGGGTTTGCATCCTCATGAAAGCTATCGCCATAAGTAGATTCTAATAAAATATAATCTGCCTGTCTAAATGGATTTGGCGCTTTTAAGATTAAATCTTTATACCTACCAACATCGCCACTAAAAGAAATTTTTACTGGCTCCTTACCGTTTTCTTTGATGTTTAAATGAACCGAGGCACTTCCTATAATATGTCCGGCATCTTCAAAAGAAACCGTTGTACCATCAAATAATTGATAAACTATGCCATATTTTACGCTCTTAAAAAAAGTTAGGGCTGTTATTGCATCTTTTGTAGTGTAAAGTGGTTCAAATAAAGGTTTACCTTGTTTTTCTCTTCTTTTGTTAGTGTAACGAATATCGTTTTCCTGGATTTTTGCAGAATCTAATAATAAGATTTTACACAATCTGTAAGTTGCCGGTGTACAGATGATATCACCTTTAAAACCCTGAGCCACTAATCTTGGGATTAAACCAGAATGATCTATATGTGCATGGGACAGGACTAAAAAATCAATAGTTTTTGGATCAAAACCAAAGTCTTCGTTCATGTTATTGGTTTCGGATCCATGCCCTTGAAACAAACCGCAATCCAATAAAATTTTTTTTCCGTTGTCAGTTTCTAACAAATGTTTACTGCCGGTAACGGTTTGCGCAGCACCATGAAAGGTTATTTTCATAAAATTTATAATCGGCTATATGTAATAAGATAATTATTTAATTATCGATTTAAGCAGACAAATACTCAACCAAAAAAATAAACTAAAGAAATAGTTTGTAAACTAAAATATTAGTTTTATATTTGATTATAGCAATTTTAAAAATAATGGATAAAGAGATAAAAGAATTAACAAAGGCAGAAGAGCAGCTGATGCAAATACTTTGGGATTTGGAGAAAGCATTTGTAAAAGAAATTATTGATCAATTGCCCATTCCCAAACCGGCTTATAACACCGTTTCTACGTTTATTAGGATTTTGGAGACAAAAGGTTTTATAGATCACATCGCTTTTGGCAAAAGCCACCAATATTACCCGATTGTAAGTAAAGAGGAATATAAAAGTTTTGCAACCGATAAATTGATGAACGGCTATTTTGAAAACTCAGTAGAAAGCATGTTCTCTTACTTTGTTAAAAAAGAAAAAATTGACTTGGCAGAAGCTGATGAAATTTTAAAAATGATTGAAAAACTCAAAAACAAATAGCTATGAATTGGGCCAATTATCTGATACAGATCAATCTTTACCTAGCGGTATTTTACATTTTTTACCAGCTCTTTTTAAAGGATGAAACCTTTTTTAATTTAAACAGAACGTATTTATTAGGCGCCGCATTTTTTTCGATGATGATACCAGTGGCGAGGGTGCAATGGGTAAAATCTTTATTTATTACCGAGCAAGTGCAAACTGGTTGGACAAATGTAAACGTGAGGATAATGCAAGGTTTTGCTAGTCCGCTGGTTAATAATAATACTTGGGCATTAGGCGATTATTTGACCTTGGTTTATCTTTTTGTTTTTACGGTTTTAATGCTAAGATTAATTTATAAACTGATAAAAGTAAAACAGCTTTTTAAAAGTGAAAACTCATCAGAAGCATTTTCATTTTTTGGAAAGATCAGGATCAATCCCAATTTAACAAACCTAAAAGAGATAGAAAAACATGAATTAACACATGCTAAACAGTTGCATTCTGCAGATGTGATCTTTTTTGAAATCTTAGCAATTATCAACTGGTTTAATCCTGTTTGTTATCTCTACAAAAAATCCATTAAACATATCCATGAGTTTATTGCCGATGAAGAAGCAGTAAAATTGAGCGATAAAAAAGAATATGCCATTCTATTATTTAGTAAAAGTTTTGGCGTAAAACCGAATCAGTTAACCAATAATTTCTTTAACCAATCATTATTGAAAAGGAGGATAAAAATGTTAAATAAACAAAAATCAAGAAAAGCAGCCATCCTAAAATATGGTCTATCTGCCCCATTATTTTTATTGGCAATTATACTTTCATCTGCAAAAATAAGCGAGAATAAAATGATTGATAAAGTTGCAAAAACGGTTCAGCCAAAACAAGAGATTATAAATGTGTCTATACCGAAAAATATTAAAAAAATGATTACGGGATTAGTTAAAAAACCAATAGTAGAAATAGTTATAGATACTAGTGTATTTAAAGATTTAAGGAAACATCTTGGGAGAAATTTGAGATATCCGCCAATAGAAAGAAGCAATAGTAATGTAGCCAAAGTTTCTTTAACATTTGATGTAAACGAAGACGGAAACATTGATAACGTGAAGGCAAACACTTTTTCTGGATTTGATTTCGAAAAAGAAGGGATAAGAGCATTAGAACTTTTTAAAGATAAACTTAATGTTGCACCCAGCAATTATTCTATAATTTTGAACTATGCTTTACAAGGAGATAAAATGATTGTAGACAATGAAACTGATTTAGGAATAATTAAGAATTATATAGGCGAGGTAATGATTGTAGGTTATTTGCCAAAGGCAGAAGACAAGAAAGCAATAATATTAAATCCTCAATCTA
Organism: Pedobacter psychrophilus; assembly: GCF_001652725.1. GTDB lineage: Bacteria > Bacteroidota > Bacteroidia > Sphingobacteriales > Sphingobacteriaceae > Pseudopedobacter > Pseudopedobacter psychrophilus. Next base: position 111,082 of record NZ_LWHJ01000032.1, on the reverse strand, counting down.
GCAAAGATCCGATTTTTCAAAACGTAGAAGTTTTACCATCATTCCCTGGAGGTTTACAAGCCTTTGGAAAATTCTTAGGTGGAAATTTAAATTATCCAAAAGCAGCAAAAGATGCCAAAATTGAGGGAAGAGTTTATGCTCAATTTGTGGTAGAAAAAGATGGTAGTTTAACTGAAGTTAAAATTGTAAGACGCATTGGGTATGGTTGTGATGAAGAGGCAAAAAGAGTTTTAGAATTATCTCCAAAATGGAATCCTGGAGTCCAAAACGGGGAGAAAGTTAGGGTAATTTATACTGTTCCTATTTTCTTTCAGATAAATAAAAAAGTAAATTTTCCTCCTCCGATAAGCAATGACTTTATTGAAAAATCTCTATTTCTTATAGATGGTGTGGAATATCATGGTAGTGAAAGAATAAACATTGTAAAAAATGAGGTTTCAAATATTTTAAAAGGCGAAGCTGCTACAATAAAATACGGAGAAAAAGGTAAAAATGGAGTGATTGAAATCACCACAAAAAAGAAAGATTAAATAGTGTGAATTGAATGAGGTGGGTTTTACCCACCTTTTTTGTTTTTAAACGGAGTTAATTAAAATCACCAAGCATTATCTGATTTGGTTTTTTGCGTTAACGATAGAAACGGCATCCTTTTTTGCAATTAACCACTATGCACATTGGCAAAAAAGATATAGTGGATAGCGTGTTAAAACGCCCAAAATATATTATTCTTTATCTTTCCCTTTATACAAATATTTTATTACTCCGCTTGCGCACTCACAGTTCCAGGTTTACCAATCGTTTTATAATTTCCATCCCCTTTTAAAACAGCTGCCATTAAAGTATTATTAATTAACAAATCTTTTGCCTTTTTTAGCTCTAAATCATATTGAAATGCTTGTTGTGCTTTTCCGTTCTCAAAGTAATAACGTTGTGTAATCTCACTTTCTAATACACGTTTTATTTCTGGTTTAAATTCAGTTAAATCTTTTTTCTTACTGTATGAAACTTTAGCTTTTAGGTTATCGTATTCTGTTTTAATTTCTTCCCACTTTTTGTCACTTATTGCATCATCTTTTAAACTGGCTAAGGTTTGTTCTGTTGGTGTTTGATAGTTGTAATCTTTACCTTCTAAATAAGAAACAAAATTTTGATAATCAGCATCACTCAACTGAAAATTAATGGCTGGCGCAATTGAAGGATGCTTTTTTACAAATTCTGTAGCATAATCAAAAACGTAATACTTGCTCACTAAAACCTGTGTAATTTGATGGAATTTATAAGGCTCTACATAAACATCGGGATAAATACCGCTTCCGTTATATACAGAGCGACCAATTTTTGTTTTATAGGCTGTAATTAAAGAATCAGGAATTTTATCTACCGATCCATCTTCATTTCTATGGGTGTAATCTAAAGCCTGAATACATCTGCCGGAAGGCGTATAATATTTGGCAACAGTAATTTTAACCAGGCTGTTATAAGGCAAGTTAAATGTTTGTTGTACCAAACCTTTTCCAAAACTACGCTGACCAATTATTACCGCTCTATCTAAATCTTGTAAAGAACCGGCCACAATCTCAGAGGCTGATGCAGAACGACTATTCACCAAAACCACTAAAGGAATTTGAGGATCTAAAGGGTTGATGTACGTTTTATACGCAATTGTTTTTTCGGGATTTTTACCTTTTTGTACCACAACTTCTACATCTCTATCTACAAAAAGATTAACAATTTTTACGGCTTCTTGCAAAATTCCGCCACCATTATATCTCAAATCCAATATCAACCCTTTTGGGTTATTCTTATTTATATTTACCAGCGCATCTTTAACTTCTTGACCAGAATTTTCTAAAAATTTATCCAATTTAATATAGCCAATATTGCCATCTAGCATTCCAGAATAACTCACATTAGGTTGACTAATTTCTGCTCTATTTAAAAGTTTATCAATTGTTTTACCATCCCTTAAAATAACCATTTTAAGAGGAGTTTCTTTTGGGCCTTTTAAAAGCTGGCTAATTTGATCGTTACTTTTGTTTAAAACTTTTTCATTATCGATAGAAATCACTTCGTCCCCTGCTCTTATATCTGCTTTTTGAGCTGGATAACCTTCAAAAGGATCAGAGATAAAAACCCTGCCATCTCTATGGATTACACCTGCCCCAATACCTCCATATTGAGTGCTTACATATTTCATTTTGTAATCCTCAATCTCAGATTCTGGTACAAACTCAGTATAAGGATCTAAATTATCCAACATGGCATCAATCCCATTTCGCATCAATTTAGCAGAACTTAATTCATCTACGTAATTGATATTTAGCTCTTTATAAACAGAAGCGAAAATATCCAGGTTTTTGGATATTTGGAAAAGGTCTTCTTTAAAAGAAAAGGTGAGTGCTGCTATTGCAATTAAACCAATGCTTAAGCTCAGTTTAATATTATTTTTTATAATTCCCATAACTATACGATGTTCTAAATTACAAATTAGAACGGAATATTTATATTGATAGGATAAGAGAGGGAGAAAAAATGTTTGAATCTTTTTGTCTGAATCTTGATTTACAGGATTCTAGGATTTTCTTGATTTGCTGCACTTCGATTAATAACGATATAGATCAGTGAAATCTAAACCATGTATATCCAAACAGATTTGTGATTATTAGACAAATTAGTGACAAAAAAAGTTGTAAACTTAAAATCCCCGTCTAAAGACGAGGATTTTATAACTCAATTTATTGCTGAAATTATCTTACCGACTTGGCACTAACAAACACACCACTAGAATCAAAAAGAATAGCATATTTGGTTAAGTTGGCATCAATAATTACCAAATAACCTTTTATAACCCCTCTCTCTGATGCAGAAAATGCTTTTTTAAATACGTAGTTTGGATAAGTTGTATTTAAGTAACTTAAAGTATTTGCAGGAAGTGCGCTTTGTTGTATTTCTTTATCTTGTCCCCCATGACTTGGAATTGCATTTCTAACGATAAAAGTTCCGTCTACTTTAAAAATATTAGCAAAAAAAGTAACATTTTTACTCACTAAAACAATGCTTAAATCCTTATTTAACCAAGCTCCTTTTAAAGTATCTTTAGGATAATTGGTAGTCATATATGATTTAATACTTGCAGATAAATTAGCGATCGCCAAACTATCCCTTTGTTTACCATCTCTATTGTCAAAACATCCTCCATCATGATGATCACGGTTTTTTCTCAAATCGGAACCTTCTCTTAGTTCTAAAACTTTAACAAAAACTCCCTCAGCTGTAAATCTTAGTGCTACAGGTTTTCCATTAAAAATAAAACCAACAACATAGCCATCAATTGTTGTGCTTCCCTTTATTGCGGTACTAAATGCTTTTATAAAAGTATAACCTGCATAATTAGCATTTAAATATGCTGTTATATTAGGCCGTAAATCTGCTGCTAAAATCATCACTCTTTTGTGATCTCTTTGGCAAGCACCAATTGCATAAAGAGAATCTTTTGGAGGATTAAAATTGCCAATTACACTTTCAGTTGCAGCAATTGCTACTGCTCCATTTTCTAAAAGCGCATTATCCAAATTATCAATACTGTCAGTTTTTTTACAAGCCGTAAAAGCCAAAGCCATACAGGCTAAAAAAAGAAAATTTCTTTTAATTAACGATTTCATATTTACTGGGTTTAAATTTATAATTGCTACCAGCTTGTTGCTGGTTATATTTAAACCGTGTAGAATAATGAATACCCTAATTTTATAATGAAATATTTAGAAATAAGGTTGGCGTAAAGGGAACCGCCTGATTGTAGATATTTAATGTGCTTGTTTGCTCGGTAGGTATTCTTTCTAAATTATTGATTTTAAGATTTTGTGTATTGAATAGATTTAAGATAGATATCCCTGTTTCTAAGCCATACCGTTTTTTATAAAACTTATAATTTAAAGCAGTATCAAATCGGCTATAAGGCAAAACATTATCATTTTGATTATCAAGAGGATTAGTACTTGGAAAACCTGAACCGTAAACATAATTAGCAGATAAATAAAATGGCGCAAAATTTATAATAGTGGCAATTTTAACTTCATGACGTTGATCTTGTGGCGCCCTTTGATACTGATTATTTATTGTTTTATTGTTGATTTTAATGGGATATTGTTCTGTTGTTTGACTTAATGTGTAACCAACCCAGGCTGTACTTCCTTTATAATTTTTTTTGATTAAAACATCTAGTCCTATTGCCCTACCATTTCCTATTAAGTTAGTTCTAGTAGTTTTTGTTTGAATGTATTTTGTAATACCAGTTGTTGTTCTGTAATAAAAATCGCCATCAACCGACCAATTATTTTTTTGATAATTAGCTCCTAAAACCCAATGTTGGGCATCATATATGGGCGTTTTTTTATTGTCACAAACGGTCCAATTATATTTAAGGTTACCTTGTTCATCAACAGTAGCGTTGTACGCAATAAATTGATTATAAACTCCCCAAGACCCAGAAAGTTTAAATTGATTATTTACTTGATACTTTATTGCCAATCTTGGTTGCAAATAAGCTTTGTTTAAATTACCGGCATAATCAACTCTTAATCCTGGAGTAATCTTAAGTTTAGGGCTTATAAAATAATTGTTTTCTATAAATGCATATAGTCTATTACTACTATTTTGCTCATACAGTTTTCTAAAGTTTAAAGAATCCCTTGTTAATAAGGTTTGATCATATATATAACCTGCACCGAGCAAAAAATTGTTATTTGTAACTATGGGTAATAGATGAGTTAACTTAACAGATTGTTCTGTTATATTATTGTTTAGCAAATCTATAAGCGTACTAAAATTTTGATTATTATTATTAAAATTTATAATAGTGTTGTTATCACTTTGGTTTTTTAATCTTGATGACGAAAGTGTAATATTTGATATTGAGCCCTTTTGCCAAATCTTACTGTAGTTGGCCGCCCCTCCATATTGGTTGTTTTTCTCTTCATCATCACCATTAATTTTAAACCGCCCCTGTATAGTATTAAATAAGGAAGAAAAATCATCGTTGCCTTTGTATAAGCTTATATAATAATTGTCTCCTGTTATAGATTTTCCAGAAAACTTAAGGTTCAGATCATTAAAATCATAATTTGGAACAACATTAAAATCTATAACATCAGATGTTCTTTGTCTGTTTTGCACATTAACACTTAATTGATATGGATTGTATACGTTATAATAAGTTTGCCTTGCGGCGATAACTAAAGCGGTATTTTTAAAAAGAGGAGTAGTTATAATTCCGTTAAGGGTTAAATTATTTAGCCCGATTTTAAGCGAAGGTTTAATGGTGTTTCCTTCTATACCAGTAATATCAACAATTCCCCCAACCCTATCTCCTTGAGAAACGCCATAACCTCCTTTCTGTATGTTTAAATCCTTAGCGATAAGAGGGTTAATTGCTCCAATATTATCATTAAAATTCCTTACTCCAAATAAAGTAAAGCCATCAAAGGATACTTTAGTTTGCCCTTTATAACTTCCCCAAATCAATAGATCATTAGCTTGCTCGCCAGACGCTAAAATACCGGGCTGTAAACGCAATAGATTATAAACGGAGTTGTCACTTCCTCCAGGTAAATTTTCGCCAACACTATGGTTAATTTTTAAATTACCAGCACTATAAAATGTATTGCTTTCAATATCTTTTTGAGCAGAACTTAATATCACTTCTGTTAATTGGATATTATTATTTTTTAGTTTTATAACTAAATAATTTTTGGCATCAACCAAAGTATCTAGTTTCATAAATCCCAAATAAGATACTTGCAGTTTAAAAATGCTATCTGTTTTAGAAGAGAAAGAAAAATTTCCCTTTTGATCGGAAATTAAGGATAAACCATTAATGACTACGGTAGAAAAAGGCAGTGTTTCGTTACTAATATCATCGGAAATATTGCCGCTTAAGATATAATTTAATTGCTTTACTTGCTTTAAATCACTGATAACATAAACGTTGTTTATCAATTCTAATTTAAGAGGCAATCCCTTTAAAATATATCTTAATGCCTTATCTGATGAACTAAATTCCTTTTGCAAATTTATTTTATAGGCATTTAATTTATCATCATTAAAAGAAACATCAATATTATATTTATCCCTAAGATTCGTAATTACTTTATTTAAACCAATATTATATGCCGTTACCTGTATCTTTTCTTGAGAAAAGGCAGATACGTTAGCTAATAATAGTGTAATTATGATAAAGGCAAACGCCTTTAGTTTAAAGTGTTCTTTGTATAAGGTATGCCCCAGAAGGCAATTTTTTATATTCAAGTCCAAAAGGTTTGCAAACTAGGTTTAGGGCTAATTCTATATCGTTTTCTTTATTGAAGTTTCCAGTGTATAACTCTTTAGAATTACTTAAGTTTTCTATTTTTACACCGTAACGTAATTCAATTTCAGATAAAACTTCATCCAAGGCAACTTGTGTAAAAACAAACTTTCCTACGCTCCAATAAGTTGCTAATTTAGCATTAACGTTTGAATTTAATTGGATTTTTCCATCATCAGAAAACCTAACCATTTGATTAGGAGTAATTAATGTTTCCTGTTTTGTTTTTACAGAAACCACCTTTACCTTTCCTGTTAAGCAAGTAACTACATAATGATTGTTTCTGGCAAAAATATTAAAACTTGTACCAACAACCGTAGTGATGCCAATATTAGAAACCACTGTAAATTTCTTTCCTTTTTTTACTTTGAAAAAAGCTTCACCTTTTAAATCAACTTCTCTATTAACTTTCCACCAAATTGGGTTATAAGAAATTTCAGACTTAGAATTTAAATGCACCTCAGAACCATCTGGTAAAAACGCTATTTCTTGTTTTCCAGCAATTGCTCTTACCGATTTTTTATAAAATTTGCTGCCAAATACCGATGCAAAAAGCATTACAAAAATTAAGCTTGCCGCAATTTGCCATTTTCTACTATTCTTAGAAATAACATTACCTTGTTTTTTTAGAGGTTTATCAAGCATCAATTCAAGCGTTGACCATACTGCTTCTTTACTCCTTTTAGCTTCAATTGGTTTAAGCTTATTGATGAAGTTTACAGGGTCTTCATTAAAACCCTTATCGTTTAAACTACTCATGTTTTAATACTTTTCTTAAATAAATTAATGCATTAGACATTCTTTTTTCAACTGTCTTAATGCTTATATCTAGCCTTTCGGCAATTTCAGCATACTTTAATTCTTCCATCCTGCTCATCATAAAAACAGTACGTTGTTTTTCTGGCAATTGTACTAATGCTATCTGATAATTATTTTGTAGTTGTTTATAGTCATAAGATGTATCAATAACTAGCTCAGTAAGTTGCATTTGCATTCTATTTGTATATTTTGCTTCCACTTCTAACCTTCTATATTTACTAATCAACATATCCTTAGCTATTTTATATAGAAGATATTTAGCATTTTTTAAATCGAGTATCATCTGCTTTTCCCAAATTTTAACAAATACATCCTGGGTGATATCAGTTGCAATATCCATGTCACCAACTCTATAAAAAACATAGTTCTTTATACTATCAAAATAGCTGTCAAATAAGAATTTGAAATCTTCTTTTTCCAATCAATTGAAATATTACAAGTACAACTATATACCGAACTACTATTAGCTTACCCTAATTTAGAGTGAGATATAAATTGAGAACAAAATAAACTTATTATTCTTAATTCATTTCTAGTAAAATTGTCTGAATCTTGATTTACAGAATTCTAGGATTTTCTTGATTGCTGCGTTTGGATTAAAATCGATATAGATTAGTGAAATTAGTGGCGAAAATTATAAACAAAAAATCCCCACCTAAAAGGTGAGGATTTATATAAAGTTTGCAAGGTCTTAACTCTTGCTTCTTATTTCTTAAATCTAGAAACTAAGCTCCTAAAACAACTCTTTTAAAAGCTGTAACTGTTAAGCCTTTGTTAGTATCGTCCAAAAATTTACGGATATCTTTAGAAGAATCCTTAACAAATTCTTGATTTAATAAAGTTTGTTCTTTGTAGAATTTGTTTAGTTTACCAGCAGCAATTTTTTCAATCATCGCTTCAGGCTTACCTTCTGCTCTAATTTGCTCTTTAGCAATTTCTAATTCCTTTTCGATAATTCTAGAATCAACATCTTCTTTATCAACCCCAACTGGACTCATTGCTGCAATTTGCATAGCAACATCTTTTCCAGCTTCGTCTAAGCCCTCACCATCTTGGTTAAAACCAACCAAAACAGCTAAACGGTAATTGCCATGAATGTAAGCAATAACTTTTTCAGCTTCAACAATCTCGAATTTAGAGACACCAATTTTTTCGCCAATTTTACCAGTTTGATCAATGATTAAATCAGAGATTTTTGCACCATCCATTTCTAACGAAACTAATTCTTCAATAGTTGTAGGACTTGTCGCAACTGCTTTATCAGCAATAGCTTGAGCAAAAGCAACGAAATCGGCATTTTTAGCAACGAAATCAGTTTCGCAATTAACTTCAATTATAATCCCTTTTTTACCGTCAGTGGTAGTTTTAGCAATTACAACACCTTCGTTAGAATCTCTATCTGAACGAGAAGCAGCTACTTTAGCACCTTTTTTACGTAAATAATCAGTTGCAGCTTCAAAATCGCCGTTAGCTTCCATTAAAGCTTTTTTGCAATCCATCATGCCTGCGCCAGTTTGCTGACGAAGTTTGTTTACATCTGCTGCAGAAATTTGTACTGTAGACATTTTATGAATTTTTAGAACCCTTCCAACTCCTCCGCCAGCTGCGGAGAAAGGAACTGGGTGTGAATATTTTGTGAATTAATAATTAGAATAGCAAAGCACCATAATAGGCATCCCCTTTAGGGGAAAGAGGGGTTTATTCTCCCTTTGATTCTTCAGCAGGAGCAGTAGCTTCTTGAGCAACAGGCTCAGCTACAGCAACTGGCTCAGAGGCATCAGCTCCTTTACGGATTCTTTTGCCACCTTCAGAAGGTGCTCTTTCTGTTTTTGCTTCTTTAGCTTCTGGCGCATCAATTTTTGCTTTTTCAGCAGCAGCTTCCTTATCGCTTTCAGCATCCTTCTCATGCTTACGTTCTTCTAAACCTTCTTTAATGGCATCAATAATGATTCCTGAAATTAAAGCGATAGATTTAGTAGCATCATCGTTAGCTGGGATTGGGAAATCAATGTTAGAAGGATCAGAGTTAGTATCCACCATTGCAAAAGTTGGGATATTTAACTTTAAAGCTTCAGTAACAGCGATATGCTCTTTCTTTACATCAATTAAAAATAATGCAGCTGGTAAACGGTTTAAATCAGCAATACCTCCTAAAAGGCTTTCTAATTTAATACGCTCACGTTGTATCATCAATTTTTCTTTTTTAGAAAGTACATCATAAGTACCATCTTTGGTCATCTTGTCGATGTTTGTCATCTTCTTGATCGACTTTCTAACAGTAGCAAAGTTAGTTAACATACCACCTAACCATCTTTCGGTTACGAAGGGCATGTTTACAGATTTTGCATATTCTGCAACGATGTCTTTAGCTTGTTTCTTAGTAGAAACAAATAATACTTTACGACCAGATTTAACAATTTGTTTGATAGCAGATGCTGCTTCTTCAACTCTTGTTAAAGTTTTATTTAAGTCGATTATGTGAATTCCGTTACGCTCCATAAAAATATATTGAGCCATTTTCGGATTCCATTTGCGGGTAAGGTGACCAAAATGTACACCTGCATCCAATAAGTCCTGATAAGTTGTTCTTGCCATTGTCTTGTCCTCCGAATTTTAACGTTTACTGAATTGGAATTTCTTTCTAGCCTTAGCTCTACCTGGTTTCTTACGCTCAACCATACGGCTGTCACGTGTCATGATACCTTTAGCTCTAAGTGAAGGTTTTCTAATTGGGTCTAATTCAACAATAGCTTTAGCAATACCTAAACGAACGGCCTCAGCCTGTCCTTTAACCCCACCACCAGCAACATTTACTTTAACATCAAACTGTCCTGTTACTTCCGCAACAATAAAAGCTTGGTTAACAATGTATTGCAAAGGCAACGTAGGGAAATATTCTTTATGATCTTTACCGTTTACGGTAATGGTACCGTTGCCGTCTTTTAAATAGATACGGGCAACTGCAGTTTTTCTTCTTCCAGAAGTATTAGTAACTGACATTTCTTTTCTCCTTTAAATTTAAAATTTAAGTTCTTTAGGGTTTTGTGCAACATGCGGATGTTCGTTTCCTGCGTAGATATACAAGTTTTTGAAGATTGCTCTTCCTAACCTGTTCTTAGGTAACATCCCACGTACAGCCTTCTCAATAATACGAGTTGGGTGTTTTTGCATCAACTCTTTTGGAGTAATGAAACGCTGACCACCTGGATAACCAGTATATCTAACATAAACCTTGTCAGACATCTTATCTCCTGTCAATTTAACCTTGTCTGCATTGATAACGATTACATTATCGCCGCAGTCTACGTGTGGGGTAAACGATGGCTTGTTTTTTCCTCTGATCACCTTAGCGATGTTAGAAGACAAGCGCCCCAAAATCTCTCCTTCAGCGTCAACAACAACCCATTGTTTGTCAACGGTTTTATTATTTGCAGAGACAGTTTTGTAACTTAACGTATTCACTTGCTTTAATTTAAATGATTAATTATATAATATCCCCAAATTTTAGGGACTGCAAAGATAGAACTATCAATTTAAATATCAAAGGGTTGGGTGTATAATTATTTATCAAGCATAAAAGACAAGCATTTTTAATTTAGTTTTTAGAAATAGGCCAAGAGCCATTAAAGCAATGGAAAAACAGTTAAATAGGAAATTATAATTTTTTATAAACACTTTTGGCAATCATCTAATTGCAGCAAATTGCTAAATTTGTTTTAAATCATTTCTTTATCGATGAAAAAAGCATTTATTGGCATATTAATTTTTTTATAAACATGCCTATTTTATTACAGAAGAATCTGTAGTACCCGATACTAGAAAATATACCTTTGGAGATAAGGCAGAATTTACTCGTCATTATATTGATGGCAAAGTAGTAAACATTAAGCTTGTTCCAGAATTCAAACTCATTAATCCAATTTCCGAAAATGATTAAGCGATTATTTTTATTATTTATTTTAAGCAGTTCATCTGAACTAATTTTTGCTCAAAACTTTAAAATAATTCCATTAGGTGTTATGGGCGGCAGTCATGAAGATAATCTTTCTGCCTATATGGTTGCTCCTGACGGACAAAACCAATATGTTTGCTTGGATGCAGGAACGCTTCATTTCGCTATCCAAAAAGCAATCGATAATCATGTTTTTAAAGGAGATGCCGAACAAATTTTAAGAGATAGCATAAAAGGTTATCTTATTTCTCATGGCCATTTAGATCATCTAGCTGGGCTTGTTTTAAATGCCCCTGATGATAGCCCAAAACCAATTTATGCGATGCCCTATATAATTGATGTTTTTAAAAAGCATTATTTTAGTTGGGAAAGTTGGGCAAATTTTGCCAACCAAGGAGAGAAACCCGCATTAAGCAAATATCATTATGTAACGTTAGAAAAAGGGAAAGAAATCCCTTTAGAAAACACGCAAATGTTTATGAAGCCTTTTCCTTTAAGTCATGGAAAACCTTATGAAAGCACTGCTTTTTTAGTTCGCTCAAAGGAAAGTTATCTGCTTTATTTAGGAGATACCGGAGCTGATAGAATTGAGCAATCCCAAAAATTGGATAGTCTCTGGAAAACTGTTGCACCGCTCATTAAAAGCCATCAGCTAAAAGCGATAATGATAGAAGTTTCTTTTCCTAATTCACAATCAGAAAAACAACTTTTTGGACATTTAACTCCTAATTTATTGATGGAAGAAATGCAACATTTGAGCAAGTATACAGGAGCAAACGCCTTAAAAAATTTGAATGTTGTGATTACTCATATCAAACCATTTGGTAATCATATCGAAGAAATTAAGAAAGAAGTTAAAGCCAATAATCTTCTTCATTTAAATATTGTTTTTCCTGAACAGGGAAAAGAAGTCATCTTGTAAATATTTAAATATTATTTCACTCAATAAAACCTCATTAATATTGTAAATAACAATTGATTATATCTTTTTTAAACTTTTTTAAATTAAATCTACTAAATACATAGACTTTATATATATTTGTCGCATGAGAATTTCATTTTCATTTAAAAGCAAAACAAAAAGTTGCTGCTGTATGCAGTTAAACAAAGATAATACGGGGAGTGTTGCACCAAAATAAACCTATTTTAATGTGTGTTAATTAAGCCTCTTCAAAATTTAGAAGGGGTTTTTTTATTAAAAATGTATGCAAAGTTTTAGAACAGAATTAGAAAATCCATTAGTAGAGCAAGATATCATTGATCTTGAAAAAAAGATTAGGGCTTTTCATGAAGGTAAAATCCACGAAGAAAAGTTTAGAAGTCTACGTTTGGCTCGTGGCGTTTATGGCCAACGCCAGGCTGGGGTTCAAATGGTGCGTATTAAATTGCCTTATGGAAAAATAACTTTTAAGCAAATCCTTAAAATAGCTGACGTTTCTGATGAATATGCATCTTCAAATCTGCATTTAACTACCCGTCAGGATATACAAATCCATTACGTAAGTTTAGATAGAACACCTCAACTTTGGTCGGAGCTTGAAAAAGATGATATTACTTTACGCGAAGCTTGCGGCAATACCGTAAGAAACGTAACCGCTTCCCCAACTGCAGGAATTGACCCTACAGAACCCTTTGATGTTTCGCCTTATGCTCAGGCTTTTTTCGAGTATTTTTTAAGAAATCCAATCTGCCAAGAAATGGGCAGAAAAATTAAAATTGCTTTTTCTTCTAGCGAAGCAGATACAGCTTTTTCTTTTATTCATGATTTAGGTTTTATCCCAAAAATCAAACAAGAAAACGGTGAAGAAGTGAGAGGATTTAAGGTTGTTTTAGGCGGTGGTTTGGGAGCGCAGCCTTCATTAGCACATGTTGTTCATGAATTTTTGCATGAAGATTTAATAATTCCATTTTCAGAATCTGTGTTAAGGGTTTTTGACCGATACGGTGAAAGAAACAACAGAAATAAAGCTCGGTTAAAGTTTTTAGTGAACAAGTTGGGGATTGAAGAAGTGATTAGATTGGTTGCCGAGGAACAAATTGCCAACAAATCAAAAACATTTAAAATCAATCGTGATTCAATTATTCAACCTCAAGCTTCAGAAATTAAAGTTGAAACTTTAGCCATTCCTAAAGAAAAGCAATTGGCTTATGATTTATGGAAAGCAACTAATATTTTTGAGCAAAAGCAAGCTGGTTTTTTTGGTGTTTATATAAAAGTGCAAACCGGAGATATTCCAACTAATCAGGCTAGAGCTTTTGTGGCTGCTATTAAAGATTTGGTTGCTGATGAAATCAGGATAACTATTAACCAAGGTTTACTATTGAAGTTTGTTAGACCAGAAGTTTTACCAAATCTTTTCTTGGCTTTGGATGAATTAAAATTAGCTGCACCAGGTTTTGATGGCGTTGCCGATGTAACCACTTGCCCCGGAACAGATACTTGTAATTTGGGAATTTCTAATTCTATGGAACTATCAAGAGTTTTAGAATCAGTTATCTACGAGGAATATCCTGATTTTGTAGCAGACAAAGAAATAAAAATAAAAATTAGTGGCTGCATGAATAGTTGTGGTCAACATGGTTTAGCCCACATTGGTTTCCATGGAAGTTCTATGAAAGTTGACGGTAAAGTAATGCCTTCTGTTCAGGTTTTATTAGGAGGAGGAATTGTTGGCGATGGTATTGGCAGGGCTGCTGATAAAGTTTTAAAAGTTCCCTCTAAAAGAGCACCTCACGTTTTGAGAGCTATTTTGGATGATTATAAAATTAAAGGTAATTTCTATCAAAATTTTCATGCTTATTACGATGAATTAGGGAAAGATTATTTCTATCAATTATTAAAACCAATCGCAGACCAGTCGGATGTTAAAGATGATGAATTTGTGGATTGGGGACATGAAGAAACCTTTGTTACCGCAATTGGTGTGGGCGAATGTGCCGGAGTTGTAATTGATTTAGTAGCCACATTAATTTACGAAGCAGAAGAGAAATTTGGTTGGGCTAATGAAGCTTACGATAATAAAGCTTGGGCAGATGCAATTTATCACACTTACAACACAATGGTTAGCGGAGCAAAAGCATTATTATTAGATAAAGGCATTAACCAAAGTACACAAACAGGTGTTATAAACAAGTTTGATGAAGAATTTGCTGAAGAGTTTGGCATTAAAAGTTTTAGTGATTTAGTGCTACAAATCAATAAAAATGAGCCTTCTCCCGCTTTCGCTGAAGCTTATTTAGCAGAAGCAAATGATTTTTTAAACAAGGTAAAAGCTTTTAGGCCAAACCAAGAATTAGCATAAAATGGTACTAGAACCTAAAATAACTTTAATTGGTGCCGGTCCCGGCGATGCAGAATTAATTAGCATAAAAGGTGCAAAAGCTTTGGCTAAAGCCGAGGTTGTATTGTACGATGCTTTGGTAAATGAAGCCTTGTTAGAAATGGCTCCAGAAAATTCCATCAAAATATTTGTAGGTAAAAGAGCTGGACAACATTCTTTAAAACAACAAGAAATTAACCAACTTTTAGTGGATAGTGCTTTAAGATATGGATACGTTGTCCGTTTAAAAGGTGGCGACCCTTTCGTTTTTGGAAGAGGTTATGAAGAGATTGATTTTGCGCATTCTTACAACATCCAAACAGAAGTAATTCCTGGAATCTCTAGCTCAATTTCCGTTCCTGCTTTGCAAGGCATTCCTTTAACACATCGTGGTTTAAGCGAGAGTTTTTGGGTAATTACCGGTACAAAAGCAAACGGAGAAATCTCTAACGATTTAAAGGTTGCCGTAAAAACAAAAGCAACGGTTGTAATTTTAATGGGCGTAAATAAAATTAAAGAAATTGTTGAGATTTATAAAAATAATGGCTTAGGCCGATTGCCTGTTGCTATCATACAAAATGGTTCGACCCCAAAAGAAAAGGCTGCAGTTGGAGTAATGAATACCATTGTAGAACAAATTGAGGAGAACAAAATTGGTGCTCCTGCGATAATCGTAATTGGAGAAGTAGTTAGTCTGCATCCAACTTTTCAACCTATTTTATCATCTTATGAGTTTGTTGACACAGAATAACGATGATAAAATCATAGATGAAGGAAATGGAAACGAATTATTTCCCGTTTTCTTAAAGCTACAAAACTTTCAAACTTTATTAGTTGGTGGTGGAAATGTAGGTTTAGAGAAATTAAGTGCTTTATTGGGCAATTCTCCAAAAGCCAAAGTAAATGTAGTTGCTGATCGTTTTTTACCGGAGTTGAAGGAATTAGTCATCCACCATCCATCGGTTAATATAATAGAACGCAAATTTCAGGATGAGGATTTAAACGATATTGAACTCGTAATTTTAGCTACTGATAACCGTGAACTTCATGAATATATCAGAAAAATAGCAAAAGAAAAAGGCTTGCTTTTAAATGTAGCAGATACTCCAGAACTTTGTGATTTTTATTTAGGTTCCATCGTAAAAAAGGGAAATTTAAAAATCGCTATTTCAACCAACGGAAAATCGCCCACGGTTGCAAAACGCATTAAAGAAGTTTTAAACGAAAACATTCCTAATGAAATTGATGATACTTTAGAACAAATCAATAAATTAAGATTAACCCTTAAAGGCGATTTTAGCGATAAAGTAAAAGCGTTAAACCAGGCGACTGCAAGTTTAGTTTCTGAAAAACAACCAGATAAAAATTTAAAGCCAGCAACCTTAAGTTATATCATTTGGAGTTTTGTGGTGGTTTTTGCGGCTATCATCTTTTATGTATTATGGAAAGAAGAACCTGTTTTCCGTAATTATGTTGCTGGTGTTAATCCACAATTTTATTGGTTTTTAATAGCAGGATTTATCTTCGCAATGATAGATGGAGCAATAGGAATGTCTTATGGAGTAACCTCTACCACATTTTCTCTATCAATGGGAATTCCACCCGCTTCTGCAAGTACAGCGGTTCATATTTCAGAAATTTTAAGTAATGGAATTGCCGGTTGGATGCATTATAGAATGGGAAACATCAACAAAAAATTATTAAAACTATTGCTGATTCCCGGAATTATCGGAGCTGTTTTAGGAGCTTTTTTATTATCATCATTAGAAGAATACGCACATTATACTAAACCTTTAATTTCGCTTTATACTTTAATTTTAGGTTTCGTGATTTTAAAAAAATCTGGCGTTTTAAAATTAAAAAATGCCAAAGCTGGTCCAAAAATTAAAAAAATAGGTGTTTTGGGTTTTACAGGAGGTTTTATAGACGCAGTTGGTGGTGGCGGCTGGGGATCGATTGTTTTGTCTTCATTAATTGCCGGAGGAAGAAATGCCCGTTACTCCTTAGGAACTGTAAAATTAAGTCGTTTTTTTATTGCGCTAATGAGTTCTTTAACTTTTGTGACGATGCTAAACGGATTACATTGGTACGCCGTTGCTGGTTTGGTTTTGGGAAGTGCAATTGCATCACCAATCGCTGCAAGAATATCGAATAAAATATCAGCAAAAACCATTATGGTAGCAGTTTCGATCATTGTTATTTTAGTAAGTTTGCGCAGCATTGGTAAGTTTTTAATGGCTTTTTAATTATTATACTTGAGGATAAAAGGTTTTGCGTTAACGATAGAAGTGGCATCCTTTTTTTGCACTAACCATTTAGCAAATAGCAAAAAAAGATATAGCGGATAGCGTGTTAAAACGCCCAAATCATTAAAATAAAAATGGATATAAAACAATTAAAAGACGCATTAAAAGATAAATCACCTCAAGAGGTTTTGGCTTTTATTGTTTCATATTTTAAAGAAGATTTGATTTTTTCTACCAGTTTTGGATGGGAAGACCAAGTATTATCTGATATGATTTTTACTGCCGATTTAAACATCAAAGTCTTCACTTTAGAAACCGGCAGGTTGTTTACAGAAACTTATTACACTTGGAACCGTACTTTAGAAAGGTATAAAAAGCCAATTCATGCCTTTTATCCCGATAAAGAAAAGCTGGAAGCGATAGTGACTAAAAAAGGACCAAGTAGCTTTTATGAATCTGTAGAGAATAGAAAAGAATGTTGTGGAATTAGAAAAGTTGAGCCTTTAAATAGAGCTTTGGCTGGGCAAAAAGTTTGGATTACCGGAATTAGAGCAGAGCAATCTGCAAACCGTGAAGATATGGATTGGGTAGAATGGGATGAAGCGCATCAATTGATAAAAGTTCATCCTATTTTTAACTGGACTTTAGAAGACGTGAAGGCTTATGTGAAAGAGAAAAATGTGCCATATAATCCGTTGCATGACAAAGGCTTTCCAAGTATTGGTTGCCAACCTTGCACAAGAGCGGTGCAACCTGGCGAAGATTTTAGAGCAGGACGCTGGTGGTGGGAAGATGCGAGTAAAAAAGAGTGTGGATTACATGAAACCAGCGCACATGAGGAAGTTTTTAAACCTTAAGAGAGTCGGGAGTCTGAGGACTGGAGTCTTAAGATTGGATGTTTTAAAATAAATTTATAAAAGTATTATAGTGCTTATCAGATTGCAAAATCTTGATACTTGACACTAAATACTTGATACTATTATAAAAAAAATGGATTATTTAGATCAACTAGAGGCGGAAGCCATAGCGATTTTAAGGGAGGTAGCAGGACAGTTTGAGAAGCCAGCTTTGCTTTTTTCGGGAGGAAAAGATTCTATCACATTGGTTCGTTTGGCAGAAAAAGCCTTTCGTCCGGGAAAGTTTCCTTTTCCGTTGGTACATGTTGATACTGGCCATAATTTCCCTGAAGTGATTGAATTTAGAGATCAACTGGTTCAAAAACTTGGCGAGAAATTAATTATTGGGCATGTACAAGATGCTATTGATAGTGGAAGAGCGATAGAGCAAAAAGGTAAAAATGCCAGCAGAAATGCTTTGCAAACTGTTTCTCTTTTAGAAGTCATTGAAAAAAATCAGTTTGATGCCTGTATTGGCGGCGCAAGAAGAGACGAGGAAAAAGCAAGGGCAAAAGAAAGGATATTTTCTGTTCGTGATGAATTTGGACAATGGGATCCAAAGCGCCAACGTCCAGAACTTTGGAACACCTTTAATGGAAAAATCCATAAAGGAGAAAATGTAAGGGTTTTCCCGATTAGCAACTGGACGGAGTTGGATGTTTGGAACTATATCAAAAGAGAAAATATAGAAATTCCTTCTATTTATTATTCTCATCATCGTGAAGTTATTGAGCGAAATGGGGTTTGGATGGCGGCTCATGAGTTTTTAAATATGGATGCTGATGATAAAATCTATACAAAAAGTGTGCGTTTCCGTACCGTTGGTGATATGACTTGTACTGCAGCTGTAGAATCGGAAAAAACAGAAATAGATGATATTATTTTGGAGATTTCGCAATCAAAAATAAGTGAGCGTGGTGCTAGAATGGATGATAAAGTTTCTGAAGCAGCCATGGAAGACCGTAAAAAAGGAGGATATTTTTAATGGATATATTAAAATTTTTAACCGCAGGAAGTGTGGATGATGGAAAAAGCACTTTGATTGGAAGGCTTTTGTACGATACTGATTCTGTTTTAGCCGACCAACTGGAAGCTATCCAAAAATCGAACAGAAAAAATGACGACGGAACGGTTGATTTAGCCATTTTAACGGATGGTTTAAAGGCAGAACGTGAGCAAGGAATTACGATTGATGTTGCTTATAAATACTTTCAAACAGAAAAAAGAAAGTTCATTATTGCAGATACTCCAGGGCATATTCAGTATACCAGAAATATGGTTACTGGTGCTTCAAATGCGGATTTAGCTATTATTTTAGTGGATGCGAGAAAAGGCGTGATAGAGCAAACTATTCGTCATTCTTATTTGGTTTCTTTATTGGCTTTAGAACATGTGGTGGTTTGTGTAAACAAAATGGACATGGTGGATTATAGCGAGGAAGTTTTTGAGAAAATTCATGCAGATTATCATCAATTAGCAATTAAATTAGGGATTAAAGAAGTTACTTTTATTCCTGTAAGTGCTTTAAAAGGTGATAATATTGTGAATGATTCGATAAATATGCCTTGGTACAAAGGAAAAAGTTTGTTAGCACATTTAGAAACAGTTCCTGTACATCAGGTAGATCATTTGTTACCGGCAAGAATGGCAGTTCAATGGGTAGTTAGGCCACAAACTGATGAATTACATGATTATCGCGGATATGCGGGAAGGGTGCTAAGTGGAGCCTTAAGTGTTGGCGAAGAAATTAAAGTTTATCCTTCTGGAAATAAATCGAAAATAAAAAGAATTGAAACTTTTGATGGTGATTTACAAATTGCTGAGGAAGGAAAATCAATCACTCTGCATTTAGAAGACGAAATTGACATTAGCCGAGGAGATATGATTGGAGAAATAGAACGCTCGCCTTTAGTTTCCAACCAAATTGAAGCTGATATTTGTTGGATGGATACCAGGGAATTGGATACTACTGCCACCTATTTTATCCAACACCAAAGTAAAGTTACACGTTGTAAAATTAAAGAGGTTTTGTACAAAGTAAATATCAATACTTTAGAAAAAGTGAATGCCGATACTTTTGGTTTAAACGATATTGGCAGAGTAGAAATTAAAACTGCCGATGAATTAGCTTTTGATCCTTATGAAAGTAACAAAAGAAATGGTGGTGCCATAATTATAGATAGCAGAACTAATGTTACTGTTGGTGCTTTGATGCTGAGAGCAGCATTATAAGTTAAAACTCCATTAACGAACAAAAAGCTTAACCAAAAAAGGCTTATCAAATTTAATTGATAAGCCTTTTTTAATGAATAATGAACTAATTAGTTCATATCGTTTTTAACTTTTCTAGCGGTTGCTTGTCCAGGTAAATAAACTTGGAAACCAAAGCCCAAACTTAAGCTATGTGCATAAGCGCTACTTCCAAAACCTACAACTCCATTATATTTTAATAAAGCTTCTAAACCAATAGAGTTGGTAATAAAATAAGTAAAACCAGGACCAAAGCTAAAACCTAAACCATTGGTAGAACCACCAATAGAAGGATTAACTCCTGAAATTCCTACTGTAGCTTCTCCGAAAAGCATAGAGTTTTTTACTACTTCTCCAGAAGTTTCACCAGAATAATAACGACCTAAAGCACCAATTCCATAATTGATATCAGTACCAGCATTTTTTGCAGTTTGTAAACCGAAATTAAGGTCTGTTCCTAATGCAACACCATCTGCTACAAACCAGGCTACTTTAGGATTTAGATTAAAAGAAAATACATTTGGTTTATCTAAACCGAAATTAATGTTAGAAATGTTAGCGCCCATTAATACATTTCCTTTTTGGATTTGGGCTTGAGTGATTGTAAAAGCAACAACTGCCATTGCGATTGTTAATAATACTTTTTTCATGATTTTTTGTGTTTTGATGTTAATAAATTATTATATATCATAAAAATCTAAGATTTATGGTTAATCGTTCTTAAATTTTCAATCACATAATAACAGACATAATCTATGCCTATTTTCACTCAAAAAATCATTCTATTGTCTGTTTCTATCGGCGTAGCCAAAAACTTTTTGTAATAATGAAGTGCTCCTTGCCACTAAATTCTGGCGAATTTTTAACTCTTCCTGGGCAACTTCTATAAATAAACCGTCTATTGCTCTATCAGTTACATAACCAGCCAAATCTGTATTTATGGGTTTTACTAAGGGAATCTTATTATAGGTGCTGGTTAAATCTCCCCAATATTTTGTTGCGCCAACTTTACTCAAACTAGTATTTATACTTGGTCTAAATTTATCTGCTAATGCAATACTAGTGGTTCGTTTAAAATACATAGTAGCTGCATCTTGTTGCCCTAATAAAATGTTGCTCACATCCTGAAAACTCATTTGTTTAATGGCATTAACAAAAATAGGTTTAGCCTGAATTGCCGCATCTTCTGCTGCTCTGTTTAAACTTGTGATTACATTATCGCATAAAGAATTTAACCCAAGCGAACGTAAAGTTTTCTCGACTTTTTGCGCTTCTGGCGGCATCAAAATTTTAACTGCCAAATTTCCTAAGTATCCATCTTTTGCAGATAATCTTTCGGCGCTATAATTTGTGCCAAACTCTAAAGCTTGTTTTAAGCCCAAGTTAATTTCTGTATTAGTAGGAATGCCAGTTGCCTGATTAATAACCCCAGCATATTGATTTAAAGTATCACAACTAGAAAACAATAAAGTTGTTGATAGGATGGATATTAGGATAAGTTTTTTCATTTGTTTTTTGAAGCATTAAAGGCAATAATGTTGCCAAGAGAAAATTGTAATATAAATTTATGAATTATCTTAAAATCGTTTTTTTTTCAGTCCTAATTTGTCTTTTTAAAATTGATTTCCATTTGGTTATATTTACAAAACAATTTAATAGTTCTCTATTTTAGAATAGCAAAACAAGAATGTGGATAAATAATAAGATAACGTAAAAAGGTTATGGATTCAATCACTTATAATTCTCTGACAGATAAACTTAAAAATGCACCACAAAATGTTTTAGAGAGAGTGTCTGGTTATGTGGATGCTCTATTAGATAGTGATGTACAAGATTATGTTTTATCAGAAGATCAAAAAAGAATTTTAGATAGTCAGGAAAATTTAGCATTAAATCAATTTACTGATGCTCATGAAATTTATGACCAATTGAAAAGCAAGAATGGTTTATAAAACCGTTGGTTTAGGATAATCCTGTTTTTCTCTTTCAGCTCTGTTTTGACTTTCTTGAGTTTGGAAACTCTTTTTTATTACTAATCCGTAGTCCCCTTTCCCTCTTTTGCCTTTACCCGACAGACTACGGACAGATGGGTGGGCCATTGATAAATAATGTAACTACTTAACTTTATTTAATATTTCTAATTCAAATCTTTTCTTAATCCTAATCAGTTCTTTATCACTAAGCTGATTATAATTTGTGAAAGCGCTATCCGATAAATCAGGATTATAAATTGCTAATATCCAACATGGTGTTATTGAAAAATCAATAAGATACCACTCTTCTGGTTTATTTTTAAAATGGACAACCCGTTCATTTTGAGGGATATTTTCATCTTCATAAAAAAATGTAACAATCGAATCAGGAATTCTATCTGAAGTTTTATCAATATACTCTCTTAAAGATTGAGAACTGACTTTACTATTATCAAAAGAAATATTAAGGTACTGACTGTCATCTACAGAATAACAAGAACTTATTAAAATCAATAAAAAAAGCAACACCCCACAAAAATTACGATATTGATATTGGCTTATGATTTTTATTTTCATCCTCTATTCAATTGGTGTCTTTTATTTTTATCAAGTTGTTTGAATATAAAATTCTATATTTTAATTAAAATAACTTTCAGCATAAAAAATCCTACTTCTTCTCTGCCTGAGCAAAAACTTTCTTCATTAAATCTGTAGTTCTGAAAGCACTGTTTTCTCTAATTTTGAGTTCTTCGGCAGCTATTTGTTTAAATAAACCTTCAATGGCTTTTTGGGTGACGTATTGTTTTAAATCTGGGTTTATTTTATTGGCAAATGGAACTTTATTATAGCGTTCTGCAACATCGCTGTATAATCTTGTTGCACCAACTTTTTCAATGCTGTTACCTACAATAGGCTCAAAAACTTTAGATAAAGAATCAGTTGTATTGTTTTTAAAATAGGTAGTTGCCGCATCATTAGCGCCCATTAAAATATTGGTTGCATCTTTGATGGTCATTTGTTTTACTGCATTTACAAAAATAGGTTTTGCGGTTTTGGCGGCATCTTCGGCAGCTCTGTTAAAACTTAAAATGGCATCATCACACATTTTATTTAATCCCAATTTTCTTAAAGTTGCTTCAGCTTTAATCGCCTCTGGCGGAAACAAAATTTTAACCGAAGGATTAGCAAAAAAACCATTTTGTGTTGAAAGTAAATCTGCGCTTTTTGTTGCGCCTAACTCTAAAGCTTGTTTTAAAGCGGTTGCAATATCCGTCGGACTTGCAGAAATTCCGTTTCCTGCTGCAGCGCTTTTTGCTTTATCTATCAATTTACCAAATTGTGCAAACGCTCCGCTGCTTGCCATTAAAAGCATCAGCGAAAGCGTTATTTTATTGAGTGTTTTATTCATCATCATTTTTTGAAATTACATCTTTTTTGGATAATAATTTAGCGTTTTCTACCAATTGAATAAACTCTGCTCGGTAACCATTATCATCCTTTCCTTTTCCGCTTTTTGCTAAATTAACTGTCTGATTAAAATCAGCATTTTGTTTAAATTCAGAATCTCTAATTAGCAATCCAAACTCGGCGACAGCGGCAACAAATTTAAAATCTATTGGAGCATTTTCTAGCTTTTGATTATTATCAATTAATGAAACGCTTAACTCCTTACTCTTATTTTCGTCGGGATTTTTATATCTTATTTTAACGGTCAGTAATTCATCGGATTTTTTGGTTTCTATAGGTTTTTGATATTTTAAATCTGTTAACTTTTTAGTAAACTCATCTTTGACACCAACTGGAATAATCTCATAAAGTGCTGTAACCGTATGCCCAGCTCCCATTTCTCCAGCATCTTTTTTATCATCTTTAAAATCCTCGTTGTTTAATAACCTGTTTTCATATCCTACCAAACGGTAAGCCGCTACTTTTGCTGGATTAAATTCCACCTGTATTTTTACATCTTTTGCAATTGTAAAAAGCGTTCCACCAAATTCATTGATCAATACTTTTTTGGCTTCATTAATTCCATCTATATAGGCATAATTTCCATTTCCCTTATCGGCGATAGCTTCCATTTTACTGTCTTTTAAATTTCCACTTCCAAAACCTAAAACACTCAAGAAAACGCCATCGTTTTTGTAACTTTCAATCAGCCTTTGCATTTCTGCATCACTATTTGCGCCAACATTAAAATCTCCATCGGTAGCTAAAATCACACGGTTGTTGCCGCCCTTGATAAAGTTGTTCTTTGCGGTTTCATAAGCTAATTTTATCCCTCCTCCACCAGCAGTTGAGCCGCCTGCAGAAAGATTGGTTAACGCATCTTTAATTTTATTTTTATCGTTGCCGTTTGTGCTTGGTAAAACTAAACCGGCAGCACCGGCATAAACTACAATGGCAACTTTATCGTTTGACCTTAATTGGTCAGTTAATAATTTCATGGAAGTTTTCAATAACTCCAATCTATCTGGCCCTTGCATAGATCCTGAAACATCAATTAAAAAAACAAGATTGGAAGCGGGTAAATTTTCTGTTTTGATACTTTTCGCCTTTAAACCAATCCTTACCAATCTGTGGTTTTTATTCCAAGGCGCATCGGCAACATCAGCAGTAATACTTACTGGTTCATTTGTTTTAGGCTCTGGATAATCATATCCAAAATAGTTGATCATTTCCTCTACCCTAACCGCATCTTTTGGCGGCATTTGTCCCATTTTTATAAACCTTCTCATATTACTATAAGAAGCGGCATCAACATCTATAGAAAAAGTAGAAAGGCTATTATCAATTGCATTCTTAAAACCATTTTCATTGATGGCGTTGTAAGATTCTGTATTAAAATCTTGCTGTATAATTGAAGGCGATGAAGCAAATCCTCTTACTGCCATTGTATTCATTTGTGTAACCGAACCAGAAACATCTTTTTTGTATTGAGGGGCGTAACCAACAATAACTACTTCATTTAAAGCTGTTTTAGAAGAAGTTAAATTGATTTTTAATACTTCATTTTTAATTGCTATTTCTTTTGTTTCATAACCGATATAAGAAACAATAATTTTTTTCTCGCTTTGCGAAACTTTTAATTTGAAGTAGCCATTAATATCTGTTAAAGTTCTATTATTAGCGTTTTGCTTAGCGCTGATGTTCACTCCTGGCAAAGCTTGTTGGTTAATATCATAAACATAACCTGTTACTAGTTTTAAATCATCGGTTTTAAAAGCCATCAATATTGTGGCGGCAATAATTAAAGTGCATATCCTTTTCATAATTTTTGTTTTAAATTCATCATAATGATGCACTTAAAAACCACTTTCCATAAAGAGCCCAAATATTTTTTTTATTATTGATATTAGATGTCGATGATTGTTGAACCAAAAGAACGCTCTTTATATGAGGAGCAACTGATTGCCCAATATAAAATATCGGGCGATTTAAAGCTTTTGGGCGTTTTATATCAAGATTATATGGCTTTAGTTTACGGTGTTTGTCTTAAATATTTTAAAGATGAAGAGCGTAGTAAAGATGCTGTTATGCAAATATTTGAAGAGCTGATATCAAAAGTGAAACAACACGAGGTAAAAAATTTTAAAAGCTGGCTTTACGTTTTAAGTCGTAATTTTTGTTTGATGGAATTACGAAAAACATCAAAAGTTAATATGGTAGCTATTGATGAGCAATTTATGGAATCAAACGTTTTATTGCATCATGAAGATGTTTATGAAAAAGAGAAATCTTTGCTTTTAATGGAAGACTGCATTGAAACGCTAAATACCGAACAGCAATTGAGCGTTAAACTATTTTATCTTCAACAAAAATGTTATACCCAAGTTGCAGAGGAAACTGGTTATGATTTAAAAAAAGTGAAAAGCTACATTCAAAACGGAAAAAGAAATTTAAAACTTTGCATAGAGGCAAAAATTGAACAAGCAGGATAAAGATATAGAACTGATTCGCCAATATTTAAATGGAGAACTTAGCCCAACTGAAATGAACAGTTTAGAGGCTAGGGCTTTGGACGACCCATTTTTACAAGATGCTTTGGACGGTTTTACAGAATTTGATATTAAAAATTCAGATTTGAGTGATTTAGAAAGCCGCCTTAATGAAAGAATAAAAGATAAAGGAAAAATTTTAAGCCTAAGTTGGGGGATAAAACAATGGGGAATTGCCGCTTCTATAATATTTTGTATTACTATAGCGGGAATCTATTTTAACCAAATACCAGATGATAAAAACTTTAAACTTGCGGATTTGCAGAAGAGCAAACAAATTCCACAAGCTGAGAAAATAAAACTAGATTCTTCAGATTCAATTGAAAATAAGATTTATAGTTCGCCTTTGGCTGAATCAAAAAACGAAGAGCAAATTGCTTTATTGGATGATAATTTAGCGCCTAACCAATCGAAAGTAATTAATCCTGAAAAGGATATTTATTTAGAGCCTCAAAAAATTTCAGCAGATTCTATTAAATCAAGAAATTTAAATGAAGTTGCCGTAGTTGGTTATGCCACCCAATATAAAAAAGACATTGTAGGTTCTATTTCTTCTGTAAAGCAAGAAAATCTGATGGCTGCCCGTTCATCAAAAATAAATAATGCAGCGCCATTCAATAACATTAAAGGGAAGGTAGTTGACGAAAAAGATGGTTCGTCACTTCCTGGTGTATCAATAAAAGATCCAATTTCTGGTTTAATCACACAATCTGATGCGAATGGAGAGTTTAATATTTCGGCTTCCAAAACTAGTGATTTGGTGGCTAGCTATATTGGATATGAAACAAAAAATATTCCCATAAATGGAAATGATAGTTTAAAAATAGCTTTAAATCAAGCCCAATCTTCACTATCAGAAGTAGTTGTTATTGGTTACGGCAAATTAAAAAAATCTCAAAATATAATTGCGGGACCTAAAAATGGATGGTCAAATTTTAGGAAATATTTAGATGAACAAGCAAAACTACCAAACAACAAACACGGTAAAGTAACTTTAACATTTGTGATACAAGCAGATGGAAAACTAACGGATTTTAAAGTTTTAAAAAGTTTTAATGCTGTCGCCGATGAAAAAGCTGTAAATTTAGTAATTGACTATCCTGGAGGATGGAATGGTTCTACAGATAAAATCCCTCAAATAGCAAAAGTAACTGTTAAATTTTAGTACAAAATCATGAAAAAACTATTGTTGTTTATCCCAATTATACTTTTTGCCTGTAATCAAGATAAAAAGAAAACTAGCAGTGTAGAAACGGTAAAACCAATAGAAAGAAAAGATCCACATTCCTTTTCTGAACCTGACAATTGTGTAGTTACCCATCTCGATTTGAAACTGAATGTAGATTTTACAACTCAACTTTTAAAAGGCGAGGCCACCTGGACCATCAATAAAATTGGTAAAATTGATGAAGTTATTTTTGATGCAAAAGGATTAAATATTGAAAAAGTAACATTAGATGAAGATACCAAAAATGCTTTTTTTGCTTTAGGCGATAAAGATGAATTTTTGGGTCAGCCATTGAGTGTACAAATACAATCTGACACAAAGAAAATCCATATTTTTTATTCTACAACTAAAAATGCTCCGGCATTACAATGGTTAAATCCGCAACAAACGGCTGGTAAAAAGTTCCCTTATTTATTTACCCAATCAGAAGCAATTTTAGCCAGAACTTGGATTCCTTGTCAGGATAGCCCTTCGATAAGGTTTACTTACAATGCGGATATCACCGTTCCGAAAGAGCTTTTAGCTTTAATGAGTGCCGAAAATCCTCAACAAAAAAATGAAACAGGGGTTTATCATTTTGAACAGAAACAAGCAATTCCATCATATTTAATGGCTTTGGCCGTTGGCGATATTTCTTTTAAAGCGATTGATAAAAGAACTGGTGTTTATGCAGAACCGGCTGTTTTAGTAAAAGCAGCTTACGAGTTTGCCGATATGGGTAAAATGGTTTCTGCTGCAGAAAAAATTTACGGAGATTACCGTTGGGGACGTTATGATGTTTTGGTTTTACCACCAAGTTTTCCTTTTGGAGGCATGGAAAATCCGATGTTAACATTTGCTACACCAACGGTTATTGCCGGCGATCGATCTTTGGTGAGTTTAATTGCACATGAATTAGCGCATAGTTGGAGTGGAAACTTGGTTACAAATGCGACATGGAATGATTTCTGGCTTAATGAAGGTTTTACTGTGTATTTTGAACGCCGAATTGTTGAGCAGCTTTATGGAAAAGAAGAAGCCCAGATGCAAGAAGTTTTAGGTTATAAAGATTTAAAAGGAAGCATTGATGAAATGGGAGAAACAAATCCTGATACACGTTTAAAAGTAGATTTCACTAAACGTGATCCTGATTTAGGCGTAACAGATATTGCTTATGAAAAAGGATTTTCCTTTCTTAAAAATATTGAAAATGCTGTTGGCCGAGAAAAATTTGATGCCTTTTTAAAGGAATATTTTAATAGCCATGCTTTTACAAGTATGGATAATGATGGCTTTTTAGCTTATTTAAATGATAACCTCATTAAAAATGACGAAGCCCTAAAAGATAAAATCAACTCTTATGCCTGGGTTTATCAACCTGGTTTACCAAAAGAATTTAAACCTCCAATAAGCGAAACTTTTAATAAAATCGATAGCCTGCAAAAACAATTGATGGCAAGTAAAAATCCGAAAGGGTTAAACAAAGTAATCAAATCTACCAACGAAAAATTATATTTTATCAGAACCGTTCCTGCCTCAGTAGATTTAAAATTGATAGCATCAATTGACCAGGAATTTGGTTTTACAAATAGTGGAAATTCAGAAATTCAATGCGCTTGGTATACTTTAGCTGTAAATAAAAATTATACCGTTGCTTATCCAGCAATGAAAAATTTCTTAATTAATGTGGGAAGAAGAAAATTTTTAACTCCAATTTATAAAGCCTTAATTAAAACTCCAGAAGGTAAAAAAATGGCCAAAGATATTTATAAAGAAGCAAGACCAAACTATCATTCTGTTGCTTACAATACTTTAGATGAAATGTTGAAGTAGTCTAATTTTAAGATTTACGATTTTTAAAAACTTTGTAAATCTGATTTTTGTCGTTCTTTTTATACACTCCAATCTTCACCTCGAATTGTGTGCTCATGACCCGAAAGAAAGACTAGTTTTCTGTAGAATAATCTTGGGTTAATAATTTTAATTATGTATAAATGATAATTCTAGATAGATTAAAACAAACATGAAATTCCCATCTATAATCCAACTTTATAATTCGTTCTTAAAGGTTTGTAACAGGTTTCCTTTTCCTATTCTGTACGCAATTATCGCAACAGTTTGTGCTATTATCATTACCGATAATTACAATAATAATACGTGGATTGAATATTACATTAAAGGAATTTATTTGGGAAATTTTGGTTTAGCGCTCTCTTTAGCATTAACGCTTTACACAGAAATAAATTTGCTCTCTAAGGCCAAATTTTATCTTTTTAACGGTCTCATCATTTTAGTTTTAGCTTTAATCTATTTTTCAATAGACCCTTATTTATATGATTCCGATATTATTTTACTGCTGATTTTAGGTTTTGCTTTTCATTTATTGGTTGCGTTTTCTGCGTTTACATCAAAAGAAGAAAACAATGGTTTTTGGCAAATCAATAAAACTTTCTTTTTGCAATTTGCTACTTCTGCATTGTATAGTGCTGTGCTATTTATTGGTTTAAGCATTGCTATTTTAAGCACTAAAATTCTATTCAATTTAGATTTTAAGGAACAAATTTATATCCGTTTATGGATTTTTATAGTTGGTGTTTTTAATACCATTTTCTTTTTATCGGGCGTAAGCCAACCCTTAAAAAACCTGGAAACAGAAACAGCTTATCCAAAAGGATTAAAGGTTTTTACCCAATATGTTTTAATTCCTTTAGCAACAATCTACTTAGCCATATTATTAGCTTATGAAGTTAAAATTATTATCCAATGGAGTTTGCCGCAAAGTTCTGTTGCGATACTTATTTTAGGTTATGCCGTTTTTGGGATATTATCAAATTTGTTGGTTCATCCAATAAGAAACGACGATGGCAATAAATGGATTAATCTTTTTAGCAAGAGTTTTTATTTCTTGATGTTGCCATTATTAATTCTTTTAGCAGCATCCATTTACAAAAGAGTTGCTGATTATGGCATTACAGAAAGTAGGTATTTATTGATTGTGATGGCTTTATGGCTCGCTTTTATCTCTATTTATTTTTTGATAAAAGGCAGAAAACAAATCAGGTTAATCCCAATCAGTCTTTTCATTTTATCGATATTGATTGTATTTGGACCTTGGGGAATTAAAAACGTTTCTAAGCGATCTCAACAAAATAGACTAGAAAAAATTTTAGCTGGCAAACCAACCAATAAAAAAGATAATGATGCTTACAGCATTGTAAATTATTTGGCAGATTATCACGGTATCAAAAGCTTACAGCAATTTGTGAAACCAAATTTATCAAATATTGAAACCAAACTTTCTGCGGAAATGGTTAAAGCAAATTGGAGTAAATGGGATGTTAATCGTAAATTGAAAGATACCGTTATCAGTTTGATGAAAATCAATCCCAATTTTAAGACAGAATTTGATTCACAAGCATTTAACTATTATAACTTCACTACAAAAGATAAAAGCGTTGATCTACAAAATGCCGTTAAACTAATCCCAATTAATGGCAATGATTACTACCAAGACTCAGTTTTTAATGTTTACATTATTAGTCAAAATTTCAAGTTCTCTGTGACAACTAAAAAATTAATCAAAATTTCAAATTCAAAATCAGCTATTATTTTAAATATAGAAAGCTTATTAAATAAACTGATTAATGATAATAAAATCCGAACTAAAAACAACAATGGCGCTTTTTTAATGAGCAATAAAGAAATGATTGTTTCTAATACTTTAGATGATTTAACCTTTACTTTTTACATCCATAATTTAAGCGGAAATAAAGATAATGTTACCTATAGTGGAAATATAATTGTCACTAAAAACTGAATTTCTAATCCATAAAAAAACCGGTTTAAAAACCGGTTTTAAATCAAAAATATCTTAATCTTTATTCTTTATAACCTTATTCCTTGATCTTATTTAAAGCCTAAACCGTAGTTTCAATACTCAACTCCTTTTTCTGCTTATCATCAATGGTAGATGGAGAATCAATCATCACATCACGACCAGAATTATTTTTAGGGAAAGCAATTACATCTCTAATACTATCTAAACCAGCCAAAATAGAAACCAATCTATCAAATCCAAAAGCAATACCACCATGCGGAGGTGCGCCATACTCAAAAGCTTCTAATAAGAAACCAAATTGTTTTTGAGCTTCTTCGGGCGAAAATCCTAAATGCTTAAACATTAAAGATTGCAGTTTTTTATCGTGGATACGGATAGAACCACCACCAATTTCAGTTCCGTTAATCACCAAATCGTATGCGTTTGCTCTCACATTTCCTGGGTCGGTATCTAACATTTCAATATCTTCTGGCTTTGGCGAAGTAAATGGATGGTGCATGGCGTGATAACGCTCTGTTTCTTCATCCCACTCCAATAAAGGAAAATCGATGACCCAAAGTGGTGCAAACCTATTTTTATCGCGTAAACCTAAACGGTTACCCATTTCTAAACGCAATTCGTTTAATTGTTTTCTGGCTTTTTCTTTTACCCCTGATAAAATTAAAACTAAATCGCCCGGCTCTGTTTTAAACGCTACCGACCATTTTTGCAATTGCTCTTCGTTATAAAATTTATCTACCGAAGATTTTAAAGAACCATCTTCATTATGGCGCATATAAATTAAGCCTGTGGCGCCAATTTGCGGTCTTTTTATAAAGTCTGTTAACTCGTCTAATTGTTTACGAGTGTAAGAAGCGGCACCTTTTGCATTTATACCCACCACAAATTCCGCATTATCAAAAACGGGAAATCCAAAACCCTTTACCAAGTCTTCAGCTCCCTCTCCTGTTTCTCCCTCTCCTTTGGAGAGGGTTGGGGTGAGGCTAACAAACTCCATCCCGAAACGGATATCAGGCTTATCAGAACCATATAAACGCATCGCATCGGCATAATGCATTCTTGGGAAAGCATCAAACTCAATACCTTTTACGTTTTTAAACATATGTCGGGTTAAACCCTCAAACATATTTAAAATATCTTCTTGCTCAATAAAAGCCATTTCACAGTCAATTTGTGTAAATTCTGGCTGTCTATCCGCCCTTAAATCTTCATCCCTAAAACATTTTACAATCTGGAAATAACGATCGAAACCAGAGACCATTAACAACTGCTTAAATGTTTGTGGCGATTGTGGCAAAGCATAAAACTCACCTGGATTCATCCGACTTGGTACCACAAAATCCCTTGCGCCTTCTGGTGTAGATTTTATTAATACAGGTGTTTCTACTTCTAAAAATCCTTCCGCATCTAAATATTTACGGATTTCTTGCGCCATTTTATGGCGCAAAATCAAATTATTACGAACAGGATTACGACGCAAATCCAAATAACGATATTTCATTCTCAGTTCATCGCCACCATCGGTTTCATCTTCAATCATAAACGGAGGCAATTTAGCAATGTTCAAAATTTCCAAGTCAGAAACCTTGATTTCAATATCGCCTGTCGACATTTTTGGATTTTTGTTAGAACGTTCTACCACAGTTCCGGTTACTTTTATCACAAACTCACGACCTAAATCTTTCACTTTAGTGCGCAAATCATCAGCATCATCCGTATTAACCACCAATTGCGTTAAACCATATCTGTCCCTAACATCAATAAAAGTGGTCCCGCCTAAATCACGAGATTTTTGTACCCAACCACTTAAAACTACTTCTTGGTTTAAATTTGAGAGGTTCAATTCCCCGCAGGTGTGTGTTCTGTGCATTTCGTTTCCTTTTTTGTAAGAGTTGCGAATATAAGTTTAAAAATAATTTTACTCAATTTTAATTGATGGGAATGTTGTAGAAGGGTTATTGGCAAAGCAAGGGTTACTTTAGTTTACAATAAATCCATTCCTCAAATGGTGATTAAAAGAAATAAATGTTGAACTCATCAATAATTAGATAAATTCAATATTTATATAAAAGGAATAGGAATTTAAAATATTTTTAAGGCGCTATTAATTTTGACGCTTGTTTAGCCGCTGGATGGTTTGGAATTAATATTGGCAAAAGATGCAGCACTCCTAACTGTGACAAACAATTAGCAGCATAATAAGGGTCTAAATCTTCATAATGAGCTAATAATTCAATTGAAACTTGATTTGGACCTCTCAATATGTGGATTAAAAACCCTTCAATTGTTTCGGAAAATTTAACATCTACACCTGCATCTTGTAATGTATTTAAAAAAAGGTCTAAAGATATTTCTTGCATTACTAAGCAGCATTTAATTCTCCTGTTTGAATCTTTTTTCTTGCAGTTTCAAAACCAGCTGGTATATTTTCTCTAATAGAATTAAATCTTATAGAATTCTTAATTTTTTTCTCTTTCACAAGCTGGAACATAGCAGTTTGATGGTTTTTAGAAGTAAACCCCAATCTATTAATTTCCAATGCAAATTTTTCCATCCCTTGATTCGAAAACCAATAGCTAAAAAAAGTTTTAGTTAAAGCTTTTCCAATTAATACACCTTCCTCTTCTGATTTTGCAAAGAAATAAATGTCAAAAGCCGGGATATAACAATTGATATTTCCAAATTCATTCTTATCACTTTGAAGGACATGATAAGCGTAAGTTATATTAACACCATTATTTTTTGTTGTAATATTGATGTAAGTTGGTTGTTTTTCGTTATCGATTTTCACTTTAATTACGATTAAGTTATTTTCTAAATTCAAAATTATAATAAAACTTTGTAAGTATAATACATTTTTTGTCAAACTAATAATTCTAAAGTGGAAATAAATCCTTGATAAACATTAGAATATCTTTAATCGCTACTCCATACCTTCCTTCTTCGGCTCATAAGCAGGCTTCGCCTGCTTCAGTTTATCATTATATAAAGGCTTTTCTTCTTTTGGCGGTTCGAAAGCTGGTTTGGCTTGCTTCACCTTATCGTTATAAAGTGGTTTTTCTACTTTTGGCACTTCTTTAAAAGGTTTTTTAACAGTTGGTTTTGTTTTTTTAACCGCTAAACTTGGGATAATATCTTCTTTGGATTTTGGTCTTTCTTTTGGTTTCCAACTAAAATTGGGCAGCGTTTTTAATTCCTCCGTTAACTGTTCAAAAGGATAATAATTGTGTTCTGGTTTTCTTAAAAATGCAATGCTCATCACACTATCTTTATCAAAATTAATCCTCATTCTTGAGGTAATGGAACGCATCATTCCATTACTGCTAGCGCTATCCGTAGGGAAATAAATACTTTCGGCATTGCCATTTACAAAAACAACATCTAGTTTTTCGTTCTTGAAAAACGCTTTCATATTTTTCCCTGCAACCTGATTAAATTTAACAGAATCTTTATCGGAATTCACAATTATAGATTTTCTAATTAAATCCATATTATCAATCTTTTTATTCTTCATTTGCACATACATGGTATCTGCTCCTAACTGACTTCCTTGAGCCCAAACCAAAGGGTTTTTGTAAATCCTCATGATGCTATCGCCATAGCTAAAAAAGGCAGAATCGGCTTTAGCCTGAAAATCTGATTTAAAGATTTTTACTTTATGATAAGCCAAAACAATCCTGATTTTTGCGGTATCGGTAGCTTCTGGCGGTAACTCTATATCAAATATTTTAGGCACAGCAATTACTTTTGGCTTTACTCTATACAAGCCTAACTTATTCTCATTCACTGCCTTTATATTTTGATAATTAAAGGTTTTGTTTGGTGCTCGAGTTGCAATCTCAATAGCAATTGCTTCGGTCCTGCTATTTTTGGGTTTTTCAGATACTTTCTTTGGCTTTTCTATTGCAACTTTTTTAACCGAATCAATTTTACTTTTATCGATTATAATCTGCTTATTTTTTGAGCTATCCTTAGTTAGACTATCGGTAATTATGGTAACATTATTATCTATTTTTTTTGCGACTTCACCTGTTTCTGTACTATCGGCTTTAGCTATTTTTTCCTTTTCAATTTTAGCTTGTTGCATCGCATACAAATCCAACTTCCTTAACACTCTGCTCTTTAAAGTATCAGCGGTAAGCCAAACACTATCTTTCGTAACTGAATCTTTTTCGGTGATAAAAGTCATGTAAGCATTATTAGAAACCGTGATACTTTCATCGCCTTTTTTATAAATTCCTAGATTACCTCGGAGCTCTATTTTTTGTGCGGTATCTATAAACAAGATATTTTTTACCGCTCGTCCATAGCCAGCAACACCATCATAAAATAAACTATCTCCTTTTAGGCTTTTTGCTTTTTGGGTGTACAAATTATTTTTCCCGAAAGCAGCTCGGTCGTTACTTGTATTATATTGTCCGTTCTCCGTATAAAGTGTATCGGTTTTGCCATAAATATTTGTAGGACCAAAGAAATATGCAATTTTCGACTGTGTATTATATTTTAAAGTATCTGATTTTATAAGTACATCCGGCGATTTAACGATTACGTTATACCTAAAATAAGCATCCTTATTATTGGTGAAATAATAACCGTTTCTACTGGTAAGCGTATTTTTATCGTTTACAATTTTACCACCATTGTAATATTGGCCAATTTTTGTCCCAAGGTTATAATCTAAATCGTTTGTGGTTAAAACGGCGTCGTTATCAGTTAATTTTACGTTGTTTTTTAAGATGGCAATTTTGGTATTACCATCATAATTCAGCTTATCCGAATAGATATTTATGGTATCAGCTTGGTTTATATGGACATTTCCAAAAGCTTCAAAACTATTTTTGGTAAGATAAAAGTAAGCGCTATCGCAGGTTAAAGTAGCATTATCTTGCTGAAAAACCGGGTTAATTACTTTGTTGGTGTTCTCCCCATTACGTTTTAAGCCGATAAAAGAGTCAGAACGTAATAGTTGTACTTGCGTAACTTGTTGAGCAAAAGCCAATGCAGAAATGCAAATAAAGAAGAAAAACAGCAATGATTTTTTCACTTGGCAAAATTAGTTTTTTGCTATCGATTTTAAACGGTTAATTTTGATTGATGTTATTGGCAGCAAAACAACTACAAGATTTTATCAAATCTAATGCCCTGTTTAACCCAACAGATAAAATTCTGTTAGCGGTTAGCGGTGGAAAAGACTCTGTTGCCATGGCACACTTGTTTTTTTCTCTCGATTTCAAATTTGCGATAGCTCATTGTAACTTCAATTTACGGGGAGAGGAGTCTAAACGTGACGAAGATTTTGTAAAAAATTTATCCGAGCAGTTTAATGCCCCATTTCACCTTACTTCTTTTGAGACCCAAAAATTTGCTGAGGAAAATAAAATCAGCACCCAAATGGCAGCAAGAGATTTAAGATATGCTTATTTCGACGAAATTAGAACTCAATTTCATTATCAGAAAATCGCCATTGCACAACATCAAAATGATGCTATTGAAACCGTTTTGCAAAACCTAATTAGAGGAACCGGAATTGCGGGTTTGCATGGCATAAAAGCACTAAGAGAGAATATTATCAGACCAATGCTTTGCTTTAACAGCGATGATATTGTAAACATCGTTAAAGAAAATAATTTGGCTTTTGTGGAAGATAGTTCTAATGCTTCAAACAAATATATCCGTAACAAAATTAGGTTAGATATCATCCCAGAGATGAAAAAAATCAATCCTTCTTTAGAGCAGACATTTACCAGGAACCTTTATCATTTTAATGAATTAGAAGAATTTTTAAATTTAGAAGTAGAAAAATTAAGATCCATTATTTTGGTTAAAACCGATGCTGGATTTTTAATTAAAATCGCTGACATCCAAAATTTAAAACCTCAAAATCTTTTATTATTCGAGATTTTAAAACCTTTCAATTTTAAAGAATCTGTTGTTAAAGACATCATAGATACATTAAATGGAATTTCTGGGAAGCAGTTTTTTTCTAATACGCATTCAATCATTATCGATAGAGAAAATATCCTGATTCATGTAATAGAAGAAAATCGCATTGAAGAGATTACTATTTCAGAAGATGAAAATCAATTATATTTCGCTGGATTTAATTTTAAAAAAACACTTCTAAAAACTTTCCCGTCATCATTTAAAGTAGATACAAACAATATTTATGTAGATTCTGATTTGCTGATTTATCCGTTAACATTAAGATTTTGGAAACAAGGTGATTCTTTCAAACCTTTCGGGATGAATGGCGTAAAAAAATTGAGTGATTTTTTTATTAACCAAAAAATCAATATCCAACAGAAAAATAACATCCCAATTTTAATTAACGGAGATGGCAAAATTATTTGGGTTTGTGGCTTACGTAGCGACGATAGATTTAAAATTAAACCAAAAACCAAAAAAATAATTATCTTCACAGTAGAGAAATATTAAAAATGCCAAACCAACATCCATTTCACGAAAAACAATATTTAGGTCGCGATTATAATTACATCAGCATAAGAATGGTGATGGCTACTTTTTGTTTTTTAGCTTATTATTGGACAGAAAACCGTGAGCGCAATGGCGATTTATTGTTAGTTGTAGGTTGTGGCATTTTGGTAGTTAGTATTCTAATGCTTTTTATGATCCATTATAAAACGGTTATCAAAAACAAAGCATTGATATTAGACGGATTATGGACAACCAGACTTGTTAAGATAGATTTGAATAGCATTGTTAACGTAGAAAAAACAAATTATAGCACCTATTTTTTAAATAACCCAGTTTATAATTTACATCGAAATGGAACCATCAGATTTTATGCCGGCGGAAAAGACGCCGTAAAATTAGTAGATAGAGACGGTTTGGTATATATTATAGGTACACAAAAACAATCAGAACTTTTTAATGCTGTAAAAGAAGAAATGGCAAAATAGCGATTTAATAAACTTTTTTTCCGTCCCTAATTAAAATCTCTGACCCTTCTACCAAAAACACAGAATTTGGTTTGGCTTCGTTTAAAAAAGCAAAATCCTTTCCATATAAATCTTCAAAATCAGTTTTAACATTAAATTCTTTTACGTTATAAATCTCCCATTTTTTATGCTCCACATCATATTCTAAAGATTTATTCTTTCCTGTTTTCGTATACCCAAAATAATGTTCGGTAATAAATTCTTCTTCGCTTCCGCTGATGATTTTCTTAGCGTTAATATCTGCCAAAACAGAAAGTTCGTACCAGTTTTTCTTTTTCCATTGGTAGCTTACTTTTTGATAATCGCTATGCTTTTCCCAACAATGTTTGGTTTTTAATACTTCATAATGCTCATGAAATAAAGTATTTGCTACCAAAGCAATCATTGGTTTACTTACTACCTCACTAATAAAAACAGCTCCTCTTTTCCATACTTCTCTATCATTATATTTTACATAAAACCGCAAATTAACTTCCTCAAAATTGACGTGAAAAGGAATTTTAATTCCTTTTATGCGGGTATCTAGAAACATAAAACCAATTAAACTCACATAATAATTGCCATTATAACTGTCTAATTGAGTATTTGGAGGGACGTATTTCTCTAAAATTTCGGCGTTAACTTTATAGTTTGCCATTACTAATTTACGCCATTGTGCCGTTAAGAAAACAGGTTTTTTCACAATTAAAAAGCAATTTAAGAGGATATTTGTTTTTAAATAATCACTTAAAAATATTAAATCCCTAAGTACTTAATTTACTTGTACATATAAGGCTTTAGAAATTTTACACTTTACTAAGTAAATTTGTATCTTGCGCCCTCTAAAAATAAAATATACAATACAATATGGGTATAATGGGTTTTTTGCGTAACCGAGCAGGAGTAATCATTGTGATTGCTATCGGTTTTGCGATTGTGGCATTCTTGTTAAGTGATGCGATTAGAAGCGGACAGGGTTTTATTTCTGATTCTAGAACAGAAGTTGGAGAAGTAGCAGGAGAATCTGTTTCCTACAAAGATTTTAACCAACGTGTAGACCAAAACTCTCAGCAGTTTAAGCAACAAATGGGAAGTTTGAATAGCCAAATGACGAGCTATGTAGTAGAAAACACTTGGAACCAAACTGTTTCTGGAATTATATTAAAAAAACAAACAGAAAAATTAGGTTTGGTAGTAGGCGGAGATGAGATTGTTGATTTGTTATTCAATAATCCTACTCAACAAGTAAAGCAGATTTTCACTAACCAACAAACTGGTGAGTTTGATAGAGCAAGTGCTTTAAGTTCAAGAAAAAGTGCAGATACAGATCCAAGTGGTCAATTAAAAGCACAATGGGTTGCTTTAGAAGATAACGTTCAACAACAACGTGTAAACGAGAAGTACATCAATTTAGTAAAAAATGGTATTTATGTAAATTCTTTAGACGCTAAAGACGATTATACAAACCGTAATAAATTAGTGAATTTTGAGTATGTTTTTAAAGAATATGCAAGCGTACCAGAAAAAGACGTAATTGTTACCGATGCGGATTATAAAGAATATTACGAGCAAAATAAATATAAATTCAAAAATGCTACAGAAACTAGAACTTTTGAATATGTAGCTTTTAATGCCGCCCCATCTAAACAAGATACCTTAGATGCAAAAGTTAAAATTGATAAGATTGCAGAAGGTTTAAGAACTTCAACAAATGATTCATTATTTGTTGCTATTAATTCTGACACAAAATCTCCAATTGTTTATCAAAAGAAAGGACAATTAGAACCAGCATTAGACTCAGTTATGTTTGGAGCTAGTAAAGGTTTTATATATGGTCCGTTTTTCTCTAATGGCACTTATAAAATCGCCAAATTGATAGATTCACGTATTAGTCCAGATTCTGTAAAGGCTCGTCATATCTTAATTAATCCAGCATCTTCTGGAGGATTAGATAAAGCAAAAGCTACTGCAGATTCTTTGAAAAATTTAATACAAAATGGGGCTGACTTTGCCGCATTAGCCGCTAAGTTTGGCACCGACGCTTCTAAAGATAAAGGTGGCGATTTAGGAACATTTGGAAGAGGAGCAATGATTCCAGCATTCGAAGATGCTGTTTTTGCAGGAACAACGGGTCAAATTATTACTGTAGCTACTCAATTTGGTGTTCACGTAATAGAAATTGAAAAACAAATTGGATCTTCTCAGGTAGTTAAATTAGCAATTGTAGATAAAGCTTTGGCACCAAGTTCTGTAACAGAGCAAGGTGCTTATCAAAAAGCGCAAAGCTTTTTAAGCAATGCAAGTAATGCAAAACAGTTTGATGAAAACGCTAAAAAAGAAGGCTTAAACAAATTGGTAGGAGAAAATGTAACTCCAATTCAAGGATCTTTACTAGGATTAGAAGACGCTAGAAATTTGGTGCGTTGGGCATATAAAGCAGATAAGGGGG
Organism: Pedobacter psychrophilus; assembly: GCF_001652725.1. Lineage (GTDB taxonomy): Bacteria > Bacteroidota > Bacteroidia > Sphingobacteriales > Sphingobacteriaceae > Pseudopedobacter > Pseudopedobacter psychrophilus. The sequence continues at coordinate 70,838 of NZ_LWHJ01000032.1, read as the reverse complement.
ATGTTTCTAACGAAATTTTTGACATTGGTGATAAATACGTAGTGGCAGTATTAACAGCTATCAAACCTGAAGGTACTTTATCTTTAGAAGATGTTAAAAAACAAATTGAGCCTGATGTTAAAAGATTGGCCCAAGGAAAAGTTTTAAAAGCTCAATTCGAGAAAAATGTTAGTGGTGCAACAAGCCTTGCGCAAATAGCTCAAAAAATAGGTGTTCAGGTTACACCTGTAGAAAACGTTGTTTTTGCAAACCCTGTAATACCAGGTGTTGCCCAGGAAAACAAAGTGATTGGTAGCATTTTTGGATCACAACCTAATAAAGTTTCTAAGCCAATAGAGGGTGATAGAGGGATTTATGTTTATACTGTAAAAAGTTTTACCAACCCTGCACCTTTAGCAAACGTTTTAAAAGTGAAAGAACAAATGGAACAGGCTATAGCACAACAAGTTGACGGTGCTGTATTTGAAGTTTTAAAACAAAAAGCAAAAGTTAAAGACAATAGAGCAAATTTCTATTAATAGTAAATTGCTTAAATTTAAACCCGAAGATATACAGCTATCTTCGGGTTTTTTATTTTAGAGAAAATGGACATTCAAGAAAATATAGTTAATAAGGTTGCACAAAGTGGATTGATTTCATTTGATTTAGCAACACTAAAATCCAGTGGAGAACTTGTTGTTTATGATATTAAGGATAATCTTTTTCACGGATTAATGTTAAGGGAAAAAGATTTTAGAGAGTTTATTAAGCAACATAATTGGGCGCAATATCAGGATAAAAATGTAAGTGTAATTTGTTCTGCAGATGCAATTGTACCAACATGGGCTTATATGCTGATCGCTTCTAAACTTAGTCCTTTTGCCAACTTATTTGTTTTTGGCGATTTAGAAGTTTTAGAAACTGCGTTATATTTAAAGGCTATAGATGCTATGGATGTATCACATTTTAAAGATCAGCGTATTGTAATTAAAGGATGCGGAGAAATATATGTACCCATCACGGCGTTTATGGCAATAACAAATAAATTAAACAATGTAGCTAAAAGTATTATGTATGGCGAACCTTGTTCTACTGTCCCAATCTATAAAAGAAAAGACTAGTTTGGTTCGTTTATTTTTTATCCCAATTATGAAGAAGCTTTTTTCAATCTTTTTTTTGTCATTATTTATTTCAAATCTATCATCTGCTCAGGAGTTAGATTTTTTAAGCCGTTCGTCTTTTAAAGCTGGCGAAAAAATCACTTACAAACTTAAATACGGTTTTTTTACTGCAGCAGAAGCAACCATACAAGTATTACCAACCGATATAAAATTTGATAATAAACCAACCTATCATTTAATGGTAGATGGAAGCACTTCTGGTAGCTTTGATGTTTTTTATAAAGTAAGAAATAGGTACGATTCTTATATTGACCAAAAAGATTTTACTCCTTATTTATATACCGAAAATGTTAGGGAAGATAAATATACAAGAAATGATAAGGCTCGTTTTTATCAAGATCAAAAAAAAGTTGTGGCATCTAAAGGCACTTTTAAATCTCCAGTTACACAAACATTCGATTTAGTTTCAGCTTATTATTTTGCTCGTAATTTAGATTTAACAGGAGCAAAAATTGGCGATAAGTTTAGTGTCAATTATTTTTTAGATGATGAGATTACTCCATTAACTATACAATATGTTGGAAAAGAAACGATCAGAACCAGTTTAGGTAAAATTGCTTGTTTAAAATTTAGCCCATCAATTAGGCCTGGAAGAATTTTTAAACGAGAAAGCAAACTTTATTTATGGATTAGTGATGATGCGAACAGGATCCCAGTTAGGGCTAAAGCTGAAGTTTTAGTAGGTTCTATTATTCTAGAAATTAATACGGCAGAGGGTTTAAAATCAACTTTAAAAAAATTATAAAATAGGCTTTATTATTCTATAAATTTTAGTTTTAAACTAGAAGCAAATCTATTTGCAATTGATAAGAATATCTTTTGCCATCACCATGGGAACGCTGATGTATTTTTTCTCCATATAAGTCATTACCTTTTCTAAAACCTGACGTGAGTTTTCATCCAAACCTTCAATCTCATTTGCAAAAACTGAGTTTAAAGCTCTTTCTTTAATTTCCTTAATCCTTTGAGGAACTTCTCTCATCGCCAATTCTACTCTTCTCTGTTGCAAAACAGGTCTAAACTGAACAATGTTATCAGCAATAATAGCTTCCCCTTTTATAAGTTCTTGATATCGCTCGTTAAGATTGTTATTGGCAACTTCCTTTAAAGAGTTAATCTCAATATATTGGATATTATTATTTTCGATCACATCGGGAGCAACATCGCCAGGAACGGCCAAATCAACAATAACTTTAGAAGTAGTTTCCCCAGCTAGTAAATGTTGATAAACTTCCTGTGTGATAATAGGCTCGGTTGATGAAGTACAGGTGATGATGACATCAAAACCTTTATCAAAGGTTTTTAAATCTTCTAAAGGATAAGCAAAACCCCCAAGTTCGTTTGCTAAATCTTGTGCTTTGCTTAAGGTTCTATTAAATATAGAAAAGTTAGTATAAGTGTGTTTTTTTAAATATTTCGCAATATTGTGATTGGTTTCGCCTGCTCCAATTATTAAAATACGAGAGTTAGAGCAAACTTGTAAATCCCTCAATCTACGGTAAGCTAAAGAAACTATTGAAATAGGATTTTTAGAAATATTTGTAAAAGTATAAACCTCTTTTGCTGTTTTTACAACAGTATTCATAATCATTCGCAAATAATCACCTGTGAATTGCTTAGAACGGCAATTTTCATATGATTTTCTTACTTGTGCTAAAATCTCTTTCTCTCCAACCACTAAACTTTCTAAAGAACTAGAAACCCTCATCAAGTGATTTAAAGCATCTTCCTGCTCAAAAAGCTCACTATTATCAGTGATACTTTCTAATTGAGATTCGCTTAAACTATCTGCATGTAATGTTTGAAGGAAAGATTTAACAAACGATTTATCTAATTTTTCTTCAGCAGTAAAAACAAATTCTACACGGTTACAAGTAGCTAAATAAAAAATTTCGGGAATATCGTAGATAGATTTTAATAATTGAAGTCTATTATCTATAGCCTCTTCACATAAAACCAAACATCCCAACTCTTTCAAATCGATGAGTTTGTGAGTGAATGCTATAACTTTTAAATACTTCAATTAGATTTTTTTAGACTCCACAAAAGTATAATAGCGAGGGCTAGCATGTGTCAATCCTTTGTCAATTGAGGTTATTTAGAAGGAGTATAAATTACAAGCTATTTGACAGGATTGTTTTATTCTAATTTATAGTTTTTATGAAGCACTAAAAAGCTTGCTTTTTCTTCTTTTTTAAATGGGATATCCCAATTGCCTTGATAGCTGATTTTAGTAGGTAATAAATCTTCGCCAAAATAACTCATTTCAATGTTCATCTGCACATCAAAATCAAATGCTAAATTATCCAACTTCATATCTATATATCTACCTAAAATTTGGAAATTGCGCTGATCAAAAATGGTAGTCAATTCTTTAATCATAATGCCATCTTTTGTCCAATTGCTTAAATCAGGTTTTACCGTAACTTTAAAACGATAAACCGGAATAGAATCTAAATATGTTCCCCTAAAAAATTGATAGTTATAGTTTTCACGGCTATTTGCCGTAAAAATTTCTGTTTTATTAGAGATAAAAGGAACTCCTTTTATGGGTCTTCCTGGCGTAAATATCAATGTTTTCAGTTTGTCTTTATAAGATTCGTTACTGCCCCCTTTACCTGGCGCAGAAGAACTACTATTTGGTACAAAATCAGAATTATAGGCGTTCATGAAAATATAATCGAACATTTCTACCGTATATAACTCATACTTTCCGTTTTTCTTTAAAAGGTCTCCGGTATCTTCTTTTACTAAGGTTTTAATATTATGGCCAGTACTATTGTTGCTGTGGTATAATTTTCTGTAAATCTTACCAGTTACTTTATCTTTTTTATCATAGGTGTACACTCTATTTTCTGCTGTAAAAGCATACTTTTTCATATTTCTAAAAGCTTGGTAAAAGCTAGTGTCTATTAAAATCTCTTGGATAAAATCTTCTATGTCTAAACCTGCCTTACCAACTTTTACAACAGCATCTTTATCCATTTTCATGGTTAGGACGGTATCAGGATTAAAGCGAGGAATTGCTTGAGAATAAGCATTTGAGTAAAAAAATATAAAACTAAAGGCAGAAAGAAGAATAATTTTAATGGAGGAAATTTTCAAAATAATAAATTAAGACAAGTGAATCCTCTACTAAAAGGAGTTTAATATTTTAAACAAATTTAAAGGGATTTAGTTCCCTAATTCTTTAATCGCTAAATAAGCCATTAAGCCAGTACTTAAACCTAAGGCTTTTTCATCTATATCAAATGTAGGTGTGTGAACAGAAGAGGTAATTCCTTTTGCTTCGTTTCTGGTTCCTAATCTATAGAAACAAGCATCAGCAGCTTGCGAGAAATAAGCAAAATCTTCAGCAGCCATCCAAATATCTAAATCTAAAACGTTTTCTTCACCTAGATATTCTATGGCAGCTTCCTTGGTCCTGGCGGTTAAATGTTCCTCGTTAACTAAAAATGGATAACCCTTTTCAATCCTAAAATCAACACTTCCGCCCATTCCTTCGGCAATACTTTCTGCCAATTTTTTCATTTTTATATGCGCTTCAGCTCTCCATTTTTCGTTTAAAGTCCTAAAAGTTCCTTCTAAATATACTTCGTTAGGGATAACATTTGTTGCACCTTGGGCAATCACTTTCCCGAAAGATAAGACAGAAGGAAAACGTGGATCAGAACTTCTGCTGATAATGGTTTGCAAAGCGGTTATCATTTGCGCCATTATTACCACCGGATCTATATTCTGCTGAGGTTGTGCGCCATGCCCACCTTTACCTTTGATGGTGACATAAATTTCATCAGTAGAGGCCATATATTTACCAGAACGCATTCCAATTTTCCCTGCTTCTATTAAAGGCATCACGTGTTGCCCCATTACTGCATTTGGCTTTGGGTTTTCTAACACGCCTTCCTTAATCATCAAATTTGCTCCGCCTGGTAATCTTTCTTCTCCTGGCTGAAAGATCAACTTAACTATTCCTCCAAACTCTGATTTAAGCTCATTTAAAATTTTTGCTGTACCCAAAAGAGAAGAAGTGTGCACATCATGCCCACAAGCATGCATCACGCCTTCGTTTTTCGATTTGTATTCTACTTCATTAGCTTCAAATATGGGCAAAGCATCCATATCTGCTCTTAAAGCGATAACCTTATCTGATATTTTTCCACCTTTTATAACGCCTACTACTCCTGTTCCAGCCATTTCAGTAAAAGAAATCCCCAATTTCTCCAGTTCGTTTTTTACAAATGCAGCCGTATTGTATTCCTCAAATGAAAGTTCGGGATGCGAATGAAGATGCCTTCTGTTTTGTGTTACTTCGTTATGAATTTGATGGGCAAGAGCAGAAATCTTTTCTTTTAAGGAGTTATTCATCGGCTTTAAGCGGATTAATAGGTTGGTTAAATATAAAAACAGTTGGAAAAGTTGATCTTAAATTATTTAATAAATTTTGAGCTTCAGACTTACTCCTAAAATCGCCCACTTTAACGCTGTAATTAGGCTGCATGTATGATAAGTAGGTCTCATATTCTGGATAATAAGATTTAAATTTTGCTTGTTCATTATAAGCCTCCTTTCTATCCGGGCCATAGTAAATCTGAATTCTAAAACCGTATACTGTTATTAATGTACCATCTTTAGAAACCCCTTTTGTTAACGCAATTCTTCTAGCGATTAAACTATCAATCAATGGATCTTTTACTACAGTAACTTTAGCATCATTTTGTGCAAATGCATAAGAACTAAAAAAAATAAAAAATATGTATAGAGTTTTTTTCATTATTTACAGCAATTTTGCTGAATTGATACAAATTTGCAGCCACCACAAAAATCGGCATTCTATTTTATAGTACAAGCTAAAAATATTAAAATTTAATTTTTTAGCTTACTTTTGTATTACATCCCTATCTATGAAATATTATATTGGCTTAATTCTAATCATTCTATCACCTTTTTTTACAAAAGGACAAATCAAAATAGCAAATAATACCAACCTAGTTATTAGCAATGGTGCTAATTTGGTTATCGATAATTTATCATTAATAAATGGCACCACAGCTATATCTGGAGACGGAAAATTAATACTTTCCGGATTATCCCCAGATAATACCATTATGACAAATGGTTCAATAAAAAATTTAAGCATTAATAAATCTGGGGGTGTTAGCGTAAAATTACTGAGCTCTGTAGATTTAAATGGCACTATAGAACTAGTTAGCGGTAAATTAGATTTAAACGGTTATAATTTAGATTTAGGGACAAATGGTCAACTATTAGGAGAAACAGAAACTAGTTTTATAACTGGGAGTTCAGGATTTATAATCAGACAGGCCACCTTAAATGCACCATCGTCAACCAATCCTGGTAATTTAGGTTTAAGTATTACTTCTTCTTCAAATTTGGGTTTAACAACTATAAAGAGAGGCAACTATTCACTTTCAGATGGAACAAACTTCACTTTAAAAAGATTTTTTGATATCACTCCAACTAATAATTCAAACATAAATGCAACTGTAAGATTCAATTATCTGGATGCTGAAATTGGTTCTTTAGATGAAAATCAATTGAAATTGATATCCTCAGCTAATGGAGGAATCACCTGGAATAATATAAATTTTCAAACTTTAAATACAACTAATAATTATGTTGAAGCTTCAGGGCTTTCAAATCTGAACTTATTGTCATTAGCAAATAACTTTACTACTTTACCAATTACTTCGCTTCAATTATCAGCTAAACAAAATATCAATAGCATAATATTAAAATGGGCAACTTTAGGTGAAAATAATGTGAGCCATTTTATATTACAGAAAAGTACTGATGGTAAAACATTTATTGATATCAATAAAACCACTTCATTAAGCAGTATAAGAAGAGATAATAATTATGAATTTGAGGATAGAAATCCTTTTAAAGGTTTAAACTACTATCAAATTAAATCCATTGATTATGATGGCGGCAATTACACCTCTTCTCCTATTGCTATAAATTATGATTTATCAATAGATAATTCGGTTGTTATTTATCCCAATCCCACCACTCATCATCTATCTTGTTCATTTTATTTAGTAGACAAACAGTTGACAACATTTCAAATCATATCTAGCATAGGTAAAATAGAAATTTCAAAATCTTTTTCTGCTGAAGCTGGATTGAACAATTTTTCTCTAGATGTTTCACAAATTCCAAGTGGAACTTATTTCTTAAAAGCATCTAATAACTCCTTAAATAAAACATTTAAATTCATTAAAAATTAAATACCAAATGAAAATAAAAATTTTCTACTTAGCCATCATTTTATGTGCTTCACTTACTATAAAAGCGCAAAGTATTGCCATCAATGCTGATGGTTCTACTGCAGATAATAGTTCAATTTTAGATATAAAGAGTACAACAAAAGGAATGTTAATTCCACGAATGACAGCAGCTCAAAAAAATGCGATAACAAATCCTGCATTAGCATTATTAATATATCAAACAGACGGAACTTCTGGATTTTATTATTATAATGGATCAGCTTGGATTTTGTTTGGAGCACAAGGGCTTCAAGGCATTCCTGGCGCTACTGGAGCACAAGGTGCTACTGGAACTATAGGAACAACGGGAGCAACTGGAGCACAAGGTGCTACTGGTATTACTGGAGCAATTGGAACTACTGGCGCTACCGGCACTACAGGAGCAACGGGAGCAACGGGAGCAACTGGTGTTACAGGAACTACCGGAGCAACTGGTGCAACTGGTATTACTGGCGCTATAGGCGCAACCGGCGCTACAGGTATAGTAGGTACTCCTGGAGCAACGGGCGCTACTGGAGCAACTGGTGCAACTGGTGCAACTGGAGGAGTTGCTGGTTCTACTGGGGCTACAGGAGCTACCGGAACTACTGGACCAGTAGGTACAAGTTTAACAAGTCCTACAACTTTTAGTGCAAATAATATCAATTCTGAAGCAGCAAATTCTAACAATTATTTAAGAGAAGATGCAATAAGCGAATTTACTCTAGGTATCCCAACATTATTTACAACAAGCAGAAATTTAAATAATAGCAGTAGATTTACATCTGTAACTTCTTCAAATTCGAATGCTGCAACTGAAAATTCTTATGTTTCATCATTAATTCCTGTAGCGTGTAAGGCAAAAAAACTAACTGTCTTTAATGGTACTTCACAAAGTTTAACCTTAACATTAAGGGTTGGTACAAGCCCCACTTCAATGAACGATACCGCTCTAGCCGTTACTATTGCTGCTAATTCGACAGGGTCATCTACTTCAAATATTTATATACCGGCAGGTAGTTTTATTAGTTACAAGGTAAACTCAAAAGCAAATACCTCTGCCCTTGTTTTCTCAGCCCTCATTTTACAATAAGTTTCAGAAAATAATATCTTATAAAAAAAGCCCTAAGTTTTAAAACTTGGGGCTTTTTTGTTATCAAAAATTTATTTAAATAGTTTATGCATTTAAGCCGTGACAACTTTTATACTTTTTACCACTACCACAAGGGCAAGGGTCGTTTCTTCCAATTTTAACCTCTGCCTTTACAGGTTGTGGTTTTTGTAATTCACGAGTATCTTCCATTAATACACCATTGCTTTCTTGAGCTGTTTCTGCTTTAGAAACTTTTAATTTACTCATATCTGTTTTTGGTTGTGGACGAGCTTCCTTCAAAGAAGATTCGTTTTGTTGTACCGGAATTCCACCTTTAAATAAGAAACTCACTACATCTTTATTTACTACAGAAAGCATTCCTTTAAATAAATTAAAAGCTTCCACTTTATAAATTACTAATGGATCTTTTTGCTCATAAACTGCATTTTGAACTGATTGTTTCAAATCGTCCATTTCACGTAAATGTTCTTTCCAGGTATCATCTATCAGCGAAAGCGTAATTGTTTTTTCAAATGATTTTACAACTTCTTTACCCTTACTTTCGATAGATTTTTTTAATGGTGCTGCAACCTGGATACCATGTGAACCATCAGTAAAAGGAACAATGATACTTTCAATATTTTGACCTCTGGTATCATAGATTTCTTTTAAAACCGGATAAGCCTGATTTGCAATTGCTTCTGACTTACGTCTATAAAAAGCCATGGCTTCCGCAAAAACCTGATCAGACAATTTATCTACATTTAAACTTGTAAATTCATCCTCAGTAACTTCAGTATCAAAGGCGAATAATCTTAAAAGTTCTAATTTTAAGCCTTCGTAATTATTTTCTTCTTTATATTCTACAACAACATCATCGGCAACATCTAAAATCATATTCTCGATATCCACATCTAAACGGTTTCCGAAAAGTGCATTTTTACGTTTGGTGTAAATAACGCTTCGTTGCGAATTCATCACATCATCATACTCTAATAATCGCTTACGAATACCAAAGTTGTTTTCTTCTACTTTCTTTTGCGCTCTTTCAATAGAGTTGGTAATCATAGAATGTTGAATCACTTCTCCTTCTTCAATTCCCATTCTCACCATTAAACCGGCAATACGTTCTGATCCAAAAAGACGCATTAAGTTATCTTCTAAAGAAACGAAGAATTGAGTAGAACCAGGATCTCCCTGACGACCAGAACGACCTCTCAACTGTCTATCCACACGGCGAGATTCGTGACGCTCTGTACCCACAATGGCCAAACCGCCAGAAGCTTTTACACCTTCTCCTAATTTAATATCCGTACCACGTCCGGCCATGTTTGTAGCGATAGTTACCTGACCTGGCTTACCTGCTTCGGCAACAATATCAGCTTCTCTTTGATGAAGTTTTGCGTTTAATACATTATGCTTAATTCCTTTCATCTTTAGCATACGGCTTAATAATTCAGAAATCTCTACAGATGTTGTACCCACTAAAACCGGGCGACCAGCTTCTGTCAATTCCACAATCTCTTCTGCAACAGCATTATATTTCTCTCGCATGGTACGATAAACCTTATCCTGTCTGTCATCACGCACAATTGGACGGTTGGTAGGAATTTCAACCACATCCAATTTATAGATTTGCCAAAGCTCTCCCGCTTCTGTTACCGCTGTACCCGTCATACCAGCTAATTTGTGGTACATCCTAAAGTAATTTTGTAAGGTAATGGTGGCGTAAGTTTGAGTAGCATCCTCCACTTTTACATTCTCTTTAGCTTCAATCGCCTGGTGCAAACCATCAGAATAACGACGGCCATCCATAATACGACCTGTTTGCTCATCTACAATTTTGACCTTACCTTCATCAATAATATATTCTGTATCTTTTTCAAATAAAGTATAAGCTTTTAACAATTGATTTACAGAGTGAATACGTTCTGATTTTATAGAGAAATCTCTGATTAATTCATCCTTCTTAATCGCTTTTTCTTCTACGCTTAACGCTGATTTTTCAATATCAGAAATTTCTGTTCCCACATCTGGCATCACAAAAAAGTGAGGATCTTCGCCAGAAGTTGTAATTAATTCAATTCCTTTTTCAGAAAGTTCTACCTGGTTGTTTTTTTCATCGATAACAAAGAAAAGCTCTTGATCTGCATAAGGCATTTCTTTGTTTTGATCCTGCATATAATAGTTTTCGGTTTTATTAAGGATACCTTTCATTCCTGGCTCACTCAAAAACTTAATTAATGCCTTATTTTTTGGTAAACCACGATAAGCTCTAAATAAAGCTAACCCACCTTCGCCCTCACCAGGTCCGTTTTTACCATCAGCGATAGATTTTTTTGCTTCATTTAACGCACCTTGAACATAATTTTTTTGTGCATTTACCAAACGTTCTATTCGTGGTTTTAAATCATAAAATTCATGTTCATCACCTTTAGGAATTGGCCCAGATATAATTAAGGGGGTACGGGCATCATCAATTAAAACAGAATCCACCTCATCCACAATTGCATAATGCAATTTGCCTTGCACCAATTCTTCTGGTGAGCGTGTCATATTGTCACGCAGGTAATCAAAACCAAACTCATTATTAGTTCCGTAAACTACATCTGCTTGGTAAGCTTTTCTTCTTTGTGGCGAATTTGGTTGATGCTTATCAATACAATCAACAGCTAAACCATGAAACTCGAAAATTGGCCCATTCCACTCACTATCCCTTCTTGCTAAATAATCGTTAACAGTAACAACATGAATACCTTCACCTGATAGGGCATTTAAATAAATAGGCAACGTACCTACCAATGTTTTACCCTCACCAGTTGCCATTTCGGCAATTTTACCTTCATGCAATACGATACCACCAATCAACTGAACATCGTAATGCACCATGTTCCACTTTACTTCGGTGCCGGCTGCTAACCAAGAATTATGGTGAACGGCTTTATCGCCTTTAATCAATACGTTTGGTTTTTTAGCTGCTAGTTCACGATCAAAATCCGTAGCAGTAACTTCAATAGTTTCGTTTTCTGTAAATCTTCTCGCAGTGTCTTTCATTACTGCAAAAGCTTCTGGAAGAATTTCTAATAAAATAATTTCTAAAGATTTATTCCTATCCTTCTCCAATTTATCCACCTCATCATAAAAATCTGTTTTTTCATGCAAAGGCATATCTGGTGAGGCTTCAACATTGCTTTTGATTTCGGCAATTTTATCATCAATTTCTTTTAAACCTTCTTTTATCCTATTTCTAAAATCTGCGGTTTTTGCTCTTAATTCGTCATTGCTTAAACCGCTTAATTTTTCATACTCGGCTTTAATTTTTTCTACTAATGGTTTGGCGGCTTTAACATCTCTATCAGATTTACTACCAAATATTTTATTGATAAAACTTAACATCGTTATTTTCTTGTATTAAAACGTTTTAAAATCAACAATTAAGCCATGGGCTTTTATAAGTCATATTGGCATTGTTGGGCTGCAAAATTAATATTTTATATGGGGTTTAGGTAATTTTTGAATGGGAGTTATTGTGTAAAAATTTTAGTTAAAATATTTATATTATTTAACTTGTTTTGAGCTTAAAAAGCGATTTTAACTCCAATCCCATTATTAGAGATTCCGAAATTATAAAGGGTTTTATTCTTACTAGTTTCCATTAAACCTTTATTGTAAATTAGAACTGCTTTTTTAATGTGTTTAGCCCTTCCAATCTCAAATGGGATAGATAATCCGAATAAAGCAGTTGCAGCACTAAGTGATACCCAATCTGGCGATGACCTTCTGTATCTGGTAGCATATTGATTGCCATAAATATATCCTGCTGCCCCGCCAAATATTGTGGCGAAAACCCAGTTAGTTTTTATTATTGTTATTTCTGAATAGTTTTCTGGATTTGACTTTATTAGCTTATGAAGTTTTCTTCCAGTATTTAAGCTTTTTCCGTCCTTTAAATATATAGTACCAAATGTGCTTTTTCGGATTTGGATAGTGTCTTTTATTGTTTGCGCTTTGGCGAAATTGATGCTGAATAATAATATCCCAAAAATGATAAGTAGCTGTTTTTTCATCCTCGAAAATAAAAATTTAATCGGTTTAAATCATCGGGTTATTTTGATTTTTTGCGCTAGGGATGTGCAGGGCTTGGTGCATTTTTGTTAGTGCTTTTTTTACACCAATAAAAGTTACGGAGATCCCAAAGAAACCAGCAAACAAATGAAGTGGGGTTGTGTTTGGTAAAATTGGCAGAGCGTACTTATTAAAGCCTAAAGCTAAATGCCAAAAGCATTTATAGTTTCACAATTAATAAGCAATTAAAAACCATCAAAATAATAAACGTACCTTTGCAAAAATTACAGAGGTTTGCTTTGCTTTCTAAATTGAAATGTTTCATGCTTCCCTCCATTAAAAAAAGTTATGACATTTTCAGAATTAGAATTAATTGAGCCCATACAAAAGGCTTTAAAATTATTAGGTTACGAAAAACCTACTCCAATACAAGCGCAAGCCATCCCATTATTATTACAGGAAAGAGATTTATTAGGTTGCGCACAAACGGGTACAGGTAAAACTGCCGCATTTGCAATCCCAATTTTACAATTATTACATCAAAAAGGTCCTCAACAAAAAGGATCAAGAAAAATAAAGACTTTAATTGTTACCCCAACAAGAGAATTGGCCATACAAATTGGCGAAAGCTTTGCAGATTATGGTAAATTTTTACACTTAAACCATACCGTTATCTTCGGTGGCGTTGGTCAAAAAGCGCAAACTGATGCTTTGCGCAATGGTATTGATATTTTAATTGCAACCCCAGGAAGGCTTTTAGATTTAATGAACCAACGTTTTGTGAGTTTAAAAGATGTAGAATTTTTTGTTTTAGACGAGGCTGATAGGATGTTAGATATGGGTTTTATTCATGATGTTAAAAAACTGATTGCCGCTTTGCCAAAACAAAGACAATCTTTGTTTTTCTCGGCTACCATGCCTCCAGCCATTACGCAATTGGCAAACACCATTTTAAATAATCCGGTTAGGGTTGAGGTTACGCCGGTTTCTTCTACCGCAGAAACCATAAACCAGTTTTTATACTATGTAGATAGGAACAATAAATATGATCTTTTGCTCCATTTGTTAGATAGCAAAGAAATTAAAACTGCTTTAGTTTTTACCAGAACAAAACATGGAGCAGATAAAGTAGTAAAAGTTTTAGCAAAGGAGGGGATTAAATCTGCGGCTATCCACGGAAATAAATCTCAAAATGCCCGTCAAAATGCTTTAGAAAATTTTAAAAATCAAAGTATTAGGGTTTTGGTTGCCACCGATATTGCAGCAAGAGGAATTGATATTGATGAGTTGGCACACGTAATCAACTTTGAAATCCCAAATATATCTGAAACTTATGTACACCGAATTGGACGTACTGGAAGAGCTGGCGCAAACGGAACCGCGATCTCTTTTTGCGATGCTGAGGAAAAGGAATTTTTAAAGGATATCCATAAATTGATCAATAAAAATATACCTGTTATAGAAGACCATCCATTCCCTTTTAAAGGGATTATGTCAGAGAAAAAAGCTGCTGATAACCGTGGAGGAAGAAGAAATAACCATGGTGGTGGAAACAATAATAACAGCAATAAACCTAAAAGTGCTGGAAACCAAACCGAAGCAACACAAGGTGGAGACCGACCAAAAAAGAAATATTTTAAGCAAAAAGTAAACAGATAAAAAATTTTTAGAGATGAAAATTTTGATGGTTTGTTTAGGGAATATATGCCGTTCGCCTTTGGCGGAAGGCATTATGAAACATTTTATTGATAAAGAAGGCTTGGGTTGGCAGGTAGATTCTGCAGGGACAGGCGCTTATCATATTGGCAGACATCCAGATGTTCGGTCTATAAAAATTGCCCAACAAAACGGCATCGATATTAGCCATCAAAAAGCCCGACAGTTTATCAAAGCCGATTTTAAAACCTTTGATCATATTTATGTGATGGATAAACATAACTATGAGGACGTAATTAATTTGGCAACTTCTGATGAAGAAAAACAAAAAGTAAAGTTGTTTATCACCGATGAAATTGTACCGGATCCTTATTATGACGACAGCTTGTTTAAGCCAACTTTCAATATGATTTACGCACAATGTGGAAAACTATTAACATCCCTAAAAAAGGAAAATAGATAGCTTTAATCATCCAATAAAAAAGAGATGAAAAAGCTGATTACATTGATTATTGTTTGTTGCACATTTAGCGTGTTTGCGCAAAAACAAGTAAAAGACCTTCAATATTATTATTACAACGCTAATCAGGATAAAGATTTTAACGCTTATTTAGCTGCAAGAAAAAACTTTGATAACAAAAAGTTCGATTTTAAGCTTCCTTCGTCTAAAGAAGCAGTTGCAGAATTACAAGAAAACGAAGCAAAGATTTTTAAAAACGAAAAAACTTATGCCGAATTTCTAAATCGTTATGGAATGAAGAACGCGGGCGACTACGCAAAACTTTGGTTTAACCAAATGGAAATGCTTAAAACTTTCATCAAAAAGAATCCTGAGTTTTATAGCCTAACCTCTAAACAACGCCAAAACGTTATTGATAAATGGTATTTCTCTGAGATTGCTGCTAATTAGGGGTAAAATTTTTTCCGCTAATTTAGGAATTTTCACTAACTGGGGTTTAATAGAATAATTTTTGTACTAAAGTTAAAGCAAAATTTTTGGCTCTTTAGATTAACTTCTAAAGACTTCAAAATGTAATTAACAAATGTTGTTCCTCTAAGTTGGCTGCGATTTAGCTAAATAATTGGTTATTTACTAAAGAATTGAAAGAACTTGTACAATCTCTAATTGTCTTTTACAAATCTAATAGTTCTTTTGTCTGAGGCATTGTCATAAGCCAAAGCAGTAGTAAATATTTCTCCTTTAAGCGTTAGGGAGTTGTATGAACTTGATCCGTTTACTTCGAAATAAGATCCGTTTATTGTAAATTTATCTGATAACCAAAAACTTGTATCTGTTCCTTTGCCATCGAAACCAGGTAAGTAAGGATTGTAATGACCAGTAGGATATAAATTCAGACCAATTTTATTATTGTTATCGTTGGTTAGGTTATTCCATCCATCAGGAATAATAATTTTTTTACAACTCTCAGAATTTAAAATTAATCTAGGAGCTTGACCTGACTGATACTCTCCATTTGTAGCACCTAAATAATTCATCATTATTTTAGTATCAGCAATAGAAGGTATCCTCCATCCACTTGGCAAATTATCTAAACTTCTTAGTTCTGGATAAGAATAAAGTTTTCCTAATCTTGGGTCATTTGCACTGTTGTTATAATTAACGCCACCCGTCCCATTATAATTAACACTTGTCCAAGTTTGTGTACCAATTTTAACAGTTGTATATGTTTGCCCATTTATGACTATGGGTGTGCCATTAATTGGAGAATAATTATCTTTTTTACAAGCGGTAAGACCTATAATTATAATTGATAGTAGAATAAAAAGCTTTTTCATAAAATGAATTAGTAGATGAGCAAAAATAAAATATTTAATGGGATTAATTTAAATTTTATTCAGTTTACAAAAACCCTATAAAACAGTTAAGCTCCAAACGGGGAGAATGGAGCTTAAACTAACCAATTATAAACCTAAATTAAACGAAAGGGCTGTAGGGGTAGGAGTCGAACCTACACGAAGCAGTTATTTCACCTTGCGGCTATTTCCCAAATCTTCGCCACCGAGACAAGGAGGTGTGTCTGCCAATTTCACCACCCTACAGTGTATTTGTTTTCAATTTTAAACATCCGGCTTGCCCGTTTGTCTTATTGTATAGAACAAATGTAAAGCAAAAGGCAATACGTTGCAAATATTTCAACAAAATATTTTAATTTTTATTAATTTTTTATTTATACTTGTTAAATATTAATAATCGATAAAAACATGATTGATAAATTGAGACCTAATTTAGAAATTGATAATTTAGATATAGATATTTTGTCTATTTTAATGAACGATGCAACTACTGCTTATACTGAAATAGCAAAAGAGTTAATCGTTTCTGGTGGTACTATTCATGTGAGGATGAAAAAGATGCAGGATTTAGGAATTATTAAAGGTTCTAATTTAATTGTTGATGCCCAAAAGGTGGGTTATGATATTTGTGCTTTCTTGGGTATTTACCTAGAAAAAGGCTCCATCTATCATGAT
Organism: Pedobacter psychrophilus; assembly: GCF_001652725.1. Classification (GTDB taxonomy): domain Bacteria; phylum Bacteroidota; class Bacteroidia; order Sphingobacteriales; family Sphingobacteriaceae; genus Pseudopedobacter; species Pseudopedobacter psychrophilus. The sequence continues at coordinate 54,105 of NZ_LWHJ01000032.1, read as the reverse complement.
GCCGTTAATGAGTTAAAAAAAATAAAAGAAATTGTAGAGCTACATTACACAACAGGCGGTTATTCTATGTTCGCCAAGATTATTTGTAGAGATACCAATCATTTACGATATGTATTGAATGATGAGATACAGGCAGTTTCTGGCATACAACGTACCGAGACTTTTATCTCTTTAGAAGAAAGCATTAAAAGACAAATTACTTTGAAATAATCTACCTTATATTCTACTGGCAAGAATTTTGATTTAACCTATTAAATCAATTAAACTATAAAGCCATGGGAACAGAAGATAAAAAATGGGAATCGGGTCCGAGGCAGGAAACGAATGACAAAAGAACTGATGAGCAAACCAATAGGGCAAAGGAAGAAGCCGACAGAAGGAACGAAAATTTAGAAGAGGAACCCGAAGGTAGTTATAAAGAAAAAAACGGCGACCAAGACGAACAATTCGAGGATATTAAAAACGAGCCAAAACAAGATATTAAGCCAACACATCCTCAAGCTGGTGAATAAATTAAAATTTATCAAAAGCCCTTGATCTAAACTAAAGATCAAGGGCTTTTTTTATTTAATGGCATCTTATCTGCTTGATAACATCAAAGCAGAGAATCTTATCCTCATAAAAAAACCACCATGCAAAAATTTGATGTAGTAGTTATAGGCGCTGGGCAAGCAGGAATTCCATTGGCAAAAAAGTTTGCCAAAGCTGGCAAAAAAGTGGCGGTAATAGAAAAAAGAGTGATTGGTGGCACTTGTATTAACGATGGCTGCTCACCAACCAAAACTATGATTGCGAGTGCGAGGGTTGCATATCTAACTAAGAACGGCGCAAAATGGGGAGCACTTTCTGATAATTTTAGAATTGATTATGAAACAGTTTTAAAAAGGAAGAACGATATAATTGAATCTTTTAGAAACGGTGCCATAAAAGGTTTAGAGAAAGAAAAAAACATCACCATATTTATGGGCTTGGGTTATTTTGAAACTGCAAATCATGTTAAAGTCGAATTAGAAAACGAAACAGTTGATATTTATGGAGAAACGATTTTCATCAATACGGGTTGTTCTCCAAGAATCCCTAATATTAAAGGATTAGATAAAACCCAATATTTAACTTCTACTTCTTTAATGGAATTAACAGAAATTCCTGAGCATTTAATTATCCTTGGCGGAGGCTATATTGCTTTAGAGTTTGGACAAATGATGGGTCGCTTTGGAGCAAAAGTGACTATTTTAGAAAAAAGCGATACTTTATTACCTCATGAAGATAATGATGTTTGTGTAGCCATTACGGATATTTTTAAAAGTGAAAATATCGAAATCCATACTTCTACAGAAATTTTAGCAGTTTCTGGAGATCATAGAAAAACAGTCTCCACAAAGATTAAAGGCAAAGAACAAACTTTTACTGGCAGCCATATTTTGGTAGCAACAGGAAGAGAACCTCAAACTAAAAATTTAAAATTGTCTTTTGCTGGCGTAAAAACTGACGATAATGGATTTATAGAGGTGAATGACAAATTAGAAACTTCTGCCAAAAATATTTATGCTTTGGGCGATGTTAAAGGTGGGCCAGCATTTACACAGATTGCATATAATGATCATTTAGTAATAGTTGATAATCTTTTGAAGGGTAAAAATCACTCTATAAAAGATAGAATTGTTCCGTATTGTATGTTTACCGATCCTCAATTAGGTAGGGTTGGAATTACAGAAGATGAAGCCAAAGAGAAAAAACTAAACTATAAAGTTGCCAAATTAGAAATGAAATATGTGGCCAGGGCATTAGAAACTGGCGAAACAAAAGGTTACATGAAAGCAATCGTAGATGCCAAAACCAAACAAATTTTAGGCGCATCCATTATTGGCGAACAAGGCGGTGAAATCATGTCAGTTTTGCAAATGGCGATGATGGGAGGAATTACTTATGAGCAAATACGGAATAACATATTTGCCCATCCCCTATTTTCAGAATCGCTAAATAATTTATTTATGTCTTTAGATGAATAAATTATTTTAAAACTCCCATCTTTAAAAAGGCATACGTTAAACCTGTAACATGTAACGCTTGCGGAATTTTATTCTCCAAAAGCATTTGCTTTACTTCTTCAATCGAATGAAATTCTATATCAATATCTTCATGCTCATCCAAATCTTGTTCCTGCACTTTTATACCGCCCTTTGCTAAAAAACAAAAAGTCTGGTTATTTGAAGTTGCCGGATTTGGGTATATGGTAGAAACCAATTCGAAATCCTCAAATAAATAACCAGTTTCTTCTAAAAGTTCACGCTTTGCGGCTTCCACAGGTTTTTCATCGCCATCAATAACTCCACCCGGAATTTCAATAGAAATAATATCTCCGCTATGGCGATATTGCTTTACCATAATCACTTTTTCATCCTCTGTAATCGCCACCACATTTACCCAATTAGGATATTCCAACACATAATATTCGCTTGCCACCCTACCGTCAGGCAATTCGCATTCGTCAACCCTTAAAGTTGCCCAAGGTTTTTTAACTAAATATTCTGAAGAAAGTGTTTTCCATTTAGATACTGCCATGTGTTAAAATTAAAATTTATTCTGTTCTTAAATTTGTATTAAAAAAAGATTTCTGGATTCTGCTTAGTAATAATATAAAAAAAATGATTATTTGGGCGCTTTAACACGCTTTCCGCTGTATCTTTTTGTCCGCCAGCTGGCGGACAAAAAGGATGCCGCTTCAATCGTTAGCGCAACCTATAAAATTGATAATTACTTCATTTGCTATTTAACAGGTTCCCCATTATGGTACTGCGGAGACAGGTTTAATGAGTCACTATTTAAATTTTCCCATCAACGCCTTCAACTTATCTTGCATATCTCCTTCTGCCGCTTTATCTTCCTTTTTATTTACAAAAACAGGCTTTTGGATAGGTTTTGCAATTTCTTTTTCTTGAGTTTTCGTTTTGATGACCGGTTTTTGTACAGCTTCTTTTTTCTCACCAGATTTCATCGTTAATGAAATTCTTTTTCTTAAAGTATCAACTTCCACAACGGTAACTTGTACTCTTTGCGAAACCTTTACTACTTCATTTGGGTTGCTGATAAACTTATCTGCCATTTGACTTAAATGTACCAAACCATCTTGATGAACGCCAATATCAACAAAAGCCCCAAAATTGGTAATGTTGGTTACAATTCCAGGAAGTCTCATTCCAGGTTTTAAATCTTCTATTTTATTAATCCCATCAGCAAAATTAAAAGCTTCAAATTGCTCACGAGGATCTCTTCCTGGTTTTGCTAACTCTGCAATAATGTCTTTTAATGTCGGCAAACCAACCTCATCAGAAATATATTTCCTTAAATCAATTTGTTCTCTTTTAGTGGCGTCTGTTAATAAATCAGCGACTTTGCAATTAACATCTTTTGCCATTTGCGCTACCAAGGCATAACGTTCTGGATGTACTGCACTGGCATCTAAAGGATTTTCGCTATTCCTAATCCTTAAAAAAGCTGCAGCTTGTTCAAAAGCTTTATCGCCTAAACGGGCAACTTTTTTTAAAGAATTTCTGTTTTTAAACGCTCCATGTAAATTGCGATAATCTATAATATTTTGTGCCAACTGCGGCCCCAAACCAGAAACGTAAGACAAAATTTGTTTAGATGCCGTATTCAACTCAACACCAACTGCATTTACACAGCTAATCACAGTATCGTCTAAAGAAGTTTGCAATTTATTTTGATCAACATCATGCTGATATTGCCCAACTCCAATAGATTTTGGGTCTATCTTAACCAACTCTGCAAGCGGATCCATCATTCTTCTTCCGATAGAAACAGCACCTCTCACCGTAATATCGTAGTCTGGAAATTCATCTCTTGCTGCTTGCGATGCAGAATAAATTGATGCCCCACTTTCATTCACCATCACTACCAAAACATTCTCTAGACCTTGTGCATTAACAAAATCTTCGGTCTCTCTGCTTGCAGTACCATTCCCAATCGCAATAGCTTCAATTTTATATTTCTCACATAAATGTTTTAATGTTTGTGCAGCTTCTTTGGCAACTCCAGCACCTGTATGAGGATAAACTGTCGTGTTTTCTAATAGTTTGCCTTGCTCATCTAAACACACTAATTTACATCCTGTTCTAAAACCTGGGTCCAAAGCTAAAACACGTTTTTGTCCAATAGGTGCTGCCAATAAAAGCTGACGGGCATTTTCCGCAAAAACTTTGATAGCTTCTTCATCCGCCATTTGTTTAGATTTTAAGCGGGTTTCTGTTTCCATGGATGGTTTTAATAAGCGTTTATAGCTATCTTCTAAAGCTTGTTTTACCTGTTGTGCTTTTTTGTTATTTGAGGTGATGAATTGCTTATCCAAAATTTGCAAAGCAGCGTCTTCTTCTGGCAAAGCATCTAATCTCAAGATCAATTCTTTTTCTCCTCTTCGCATTGCCAAAACACGATGGGACGGAGCGGTTTTAATAGGTTCGCTCCAATCAAAATAATCTTTGTATTTAATTCCTTCCGTCTCTTTTCCTTTTAATACTTCGGCTTTAAAAACTCCTTTGTTAAAAAATAGTTGACGTAGATTTGCCCTTGTATCTGCATTTTCAGAGATAATTTCTGCTATGATATCTCTAGCTCCTTGTAAAGCTTCCTCAATTGTATTCACCCCTTTTTCTTTATCGATAAAAGCAGCGGCTTCGTCTTCAGGATTTTTTTGGTCTTGATTAATAATGCTTAATCCTAAAGGTTCTAATCCCTTTTCTTTTGCAATGGAGGCTTTAGTTTTCCGTTTTTGTTTGTAAGGCAAATAAATATCCTCCAAAAGCGTCATTGTTTCGGCGGCCAAAACCGCTTTCTTTAATTCGTCAGTTAATTTGCCTTGCTCTTCGATGGATTTTAAAATGGCTTCTTTTCTTTTATCCAAATCACGTAATTGCTGTGCCCTATCACGAATATTTGTTACTTGAACTTCATCTAAACTTCCCGTCATTTCTTTCCTATATCTGGATATAAAGGGAACAGTAGCGCCTTCATCTAACAAGTTTAAAGTTGTCTCTACCTGTTTGCTCCCTAAATTTAATTCTTGTGCAATTAAAAAAATATGCTGTTGTGCCATGCTAAGATTTTGTTGTGCGAAGATGAGAAATCCAAAATTAAAATGACTCATGAATTTAAAAAGATAGCACTTTCTTAATTGTGAGTGTTAACGATTGAAGCGGTATCCCCGCAGTTAGTTGGGCAGGCTTTTTTTCTTTTTCAGGAAAAAAGATTTAGTGTAAAGCGTGTTAAAACGCCAATTAAATATTTTTGACCACCATGAATTTATCTTTAAAACAAAAAAGCACAGCTTTTAAAAACTGTGCTTCATTATATTAATATTTAAATTTCAAACTACCTCGCCATTTGGAATTTAGCCTCATAATTCTTCATTTTACTTTCTAATTCTTTATGCAAAGCTGGCTCTCCATATTTGTTGGTCATCTCTACAAATTGAGACATTACAAAAAGATTTAACTGGATATCTCTACCTGCTAAGTTTTCTTTGTTTTTATTAAGGCTTGCGTGATAATCCAATTCTTGTTGAATCAATTTCTCGCTTTGCTTCAATAAATCTGTTGCTTGTTGTTTCATTCCTAAAGCATACATATTTGATATCATCTCAAACTTACTTAGCGCAAAGTTTGGGTCATATGTTGTAGTTATTGGCAACACTTTCAAACACTCTTTCATCACATTTCTAGCACTATCTACCTTACCCTCGTGAATTAGATTTTTTGCTAATTCATTAAACTTATTTACAGATAAGAATACCATTTTTTGAGATTCCGGATCTAAATAAGGAGCAGATTTAATAGTTCCCCAATCAAATTTATGCATCATGTTGTTATACATTTCACTTGAGTTTACTACCTCGGTTTCTCCAAGTGGTCCTGATGATTCTATTTTGCCTTTAATTTTAGGGATTAATCTTAAAGCAAAACCTTCATTAAATAAATAATTATCTAAGCCTAAAAAGTTACTATTTGGTACCGTAAAAGCAAAGTAAATTGGTCTTTCCCAATTGTTATGAACCAACATATCTAAAATCGCTAACTGTCCTTTTGTTAAATAACTGCCACTAAACGTCCAATCCATTTCTGGTACTATTTCACTTCTGTTAGCAGGATTAACGGTTTTAGTGGATAAAACTGTAGCCGGATTAATAGTCATTTTGAAGTTTTTGGTAGGCAGAAAGTTTTCAGACTTTCCGCTTTGATATTGAACTTTTGCTTCTGCATTATCTGAAGTAATAAATTCGAAGATATCCTTTAATTCTTGAGGTCCTTCCAAGTTAAAGTCTTGATAAAAAAGCACATCCCTTGTACCTGTTTGATACATATTAGGCTTCATGGTAATTGGTAAAGGAGCAGAACCATTGAATGGTCTCCTCAATTGATCAATATACCAATCAGTATCAAATAAACTTAAGTTAACAATCCTAATATCTGGTCTAAAATTTTCTACTTCCTGCACATACCAAAGTGGATATGTATCATTATCACCGTATGTAAACAATATGGCATTCGGGGCGCAGCTAGCTAAATAATTTTTAGCATAATCCCTTGCTGTAGATTTTCCAGATCTATCATGATCGTCCCACTCTTGACTTGCCATTAAAATTGGGGCTGCCAATAAACAAATTACAGTTGCAATACCTGCCGCCATTTTAGGCGTGACTACTTTACGCAGCCAATCCATTACAGCAAAAACGCCTAAACCGATCCATATCGCAAAAGCATAGAAAGAACCAACGTATGCGTAATCTCTCTCTCTGGGTTGGCTAGGTGTTTGGTTTAGATAAATTACAATTGCTAAGCCCGTAAAGAAAAATAGCAAAGCAACTATGCCCGCATCTTTTTGGCTATTTTTAAAATGCCAAAATGCACCTAATAAACCTAATATTAATGGTAAAAAGAAAAGTCTGTTGTATGCTTTGTTCTTTAAAACACTTTCTGGCAAAGCCGATTGATCGCCAAGACGCAAAGCATCTATAAACTTAATCCCGCTTATCCAATTTCCGTCAGTGTAATTTCCAATACCTTGGCTGTCATTTTGACGACCGGCGAAATCCCATAAAAAATAACGCATGTACATAAAACCAATTTGATAGGTTGCAAACCAGCCTAAATTGGTGGCAAATGTTGGGCTTTCTTGCGGTCCTAATTGCATCCAGTCTCTATAAACTGCCGGATGATTACTGTCATCACTATACATCCTAGGAAATAAGGTATTTCTATCGTATTCATAAGATTGCTTTTGCCCTGTTACTTCATATTTAGATTCACCTTTTCTATATTGATTAGCTCCTGTAACGGTTTCTATGGGTTTAGAATCAAAATACTGTCCGTAAGCTAAAGGTCTATCACCATATTGCTCTCTATTTAAATAACTTAAAAAAGAAAACGCATCATGAGGATTACTGTTATTTAATGTAGGGTTGGCTTTTGCCCTGATTACTATCATTGCAAAAGAACTGTAACCAAAAATTATTAAGATAAAAGAAAGCATTGCCATGTTTAAAACAGGCTTATTTTTTTTGATAGAGTAATAGGTTAGGTAAATTGTGATGCCTAACATCAATAAAGCAAAGAATATTACTCCTGATCCAAAACCAAATCCAAAAGAATTAACAAACAGTAAATCAAAGTTAGCTGCTATTTTAATCATGTATTGAATAATACCATACTGGATAACACCTAAGATTACAATCCCTAATAATAATGAAATGAAAATTCCTTTTGTAGTTGCTGTTTTGGTTCTTCTAAAATAATAAACCACCGCCATTGCAGGAATAGCCAATAAGTTTAATAAATGCACCCCAATAGAAAGACCCATTACATAAGCAATAAAAAGCAACCACTTATCTGCAAAAGGTTCGTCTGCATGTGCATCCCATTTTAAAATTGCCCAAAAAACCACTGCTGTTGATAAAGAAGACATTGCATAAACCTCTGCTTCTACCGCAGAAAACCAAAATGAATCTGAAAAAGCGTAAGCCAATGCACCAACCAAACCTGCTCCCATAATTGCAGTTAAATGGTAGCTATCTGGCATTTCCCCTGATTTAAGAGCTACCTTTTTACCTAGAGCCGTAATTGTCCAAAAAAGAAACATAATGGTTGCGCCACTTGATAAAGCTGAACTTATGTTTACACAATAAGCTATCATTTTAGGATCGCTGGCAAATAAACTAAAGATTTTACCAATCATTAAAAATAGAGGTGCACCAGGTTGATGAACAATTTGTAGTTTATAGGCTGCAGAGATAAACTCGCCACAATCCCAGTAACTTGCAGTAGGCTCTAATGTTAAAATATAAACCGTAGAAGCAATTAAAAAGGTTAGCCAACCAAAAAGGTTGTTAATTTTTGAATAGGTCATTTCCTGAAAATAATCTTTAAACCGCCGAAAATAACTATTTGAAATCAAATTAAAGGTATTTTAACATTTATTAACCCGAGATTAGATTTGGAAGTTGATCTGGCTAAATAATTTTTATCTATTAATAATAGCCTTTAATGACAGAAAAGGCTATCTATCTTTGCTTTTTCCTTTCCTAGGATGCAAAAAGATAAATTGTCCGTTTTTTAAAACGCCCAAATTAATAAAGATTTTTTCTACCTTCTCTTAAACAAAGTGTGTAAATCTTCTAGGATTTCTCTCACCTTTAAGAATTAAAAAACTTGAGATCACATGCCTAAGATTCTGGTAGATTAAACTTTAATGTAAAATAAATTTGTATCATTTATTTAATGCCCTATATTTGCATTCCATTTCAAGGAAATATATCTCTTGAGACAAGATTGCCCGATAGTATAATGGTAGTACAACGGTTTTTGGTACCGTCTGTCTAGGTTCGAATCCTGGTCGGGCAACTTAAGAAAAATTCGGAAGTTGCATTAATTTCCGAATTTTTTCATTTTAAACTACTCCAAAAGTAAAAGCTAATGCCTTCAACTTTTAATACTGTAAAACTTTTTTCAGGCTCAGGCACAATAGACCTGTCAGAAAAAATTGCCAAGTGTTATGGAAAAGATTTAGGAAAAGTAATTCTTTCCAGGTTTTCTGATGGAGAGTTTCAACCACATTATGATGAATCTATACGTGGTTGTGATGTTTTTATAATTCAATCTACTTGCCAACCAAACGATAATTTGGTTGAGCTTTTGATGCTTATCGATGCTGCTAAGAGAGCTTCGGCACATTACATTACTGCAGTTATCCCCTATTTTGGTTTAGCAAGACAGGATAGAAAAGACAAGCCAAGAGTAGCAATTGGGGCAAAATTAGTAGCCAATTTGTTAGTAGCCGCTGGTATTCATCGTATAATGACTATGGATTTACATGCTGCGCAAATTCAAGGTTTTTTTGATATACCCGTAGATCATTTAGATGCATCGGTAATTTTTGTTCCTTATATTAAAAGTTTAGGACTTGAAAATTTAACCATTGCCTCGCCAGATATGGGAGGTTCTTACCGAGCTAGAACTTTTGCAAAGTATTTTAATGCAGAGGTTGTAATTTGTGATAAAAGAAGAAAAAGAGCAAATGAGATAGAATCTATGTCTATTATTGGTGATGTAACCGGGCAAGACATAGTTTTAATTGATGATATTATTGATACAGCAGGTACGCTTTCAAAAGCCGCTGGATTAATTATGGAAAAAGGAGCAAATAGCGTAAGAGCAGTTTGTACGCATGCTGTATTATCTGGGAAAGCATATGAAACAATAGAAAATTCAGCTTTGACGGAACTTATTGTTACTAATACTATACCATTAAAACATGATAGCCCAAAGATTAGGGTTTTATCAACTGCAGATTTATTTTCAAAAGCGATTGCTAACGTTAATGAACATGCTTCAATAAGTGAACTTTTTAAAATTTAACAATAAATAAAAACAAACATGAAATCAATCGCAATTAGCGGTTCTCCAAGAGAGAACGTAGGGAAACGCGACGCAAAGGAATTGCGTTACGAAGGTAAAGTGCCAGCAGTACTTTATGGTGGTAAGGAGCAAATACACTTTGCTATAGATGCACCGGCATTAAAAGATTTAGTTTACACAGCAGAAGTTAACTTTGCTGAGATTAATGTAAGCGGTAAAACTTTTAACGCAATTATGCAAGACATTCAAATACACCCACTAACAGAAAAAATTGTTCACATTGATTTTCTTCAATTATTTGATGATAAACAAGTAACAATGGAAATACCTGTAAAATTAACAGGAACTTCTCCGGGTGTAAAAGAAGGTGGTAAATTAGTTCAAAAATTACGTAAACTTAAAGTAAAAGCATTTCCTAAGGATATGCCTCAATATGTTGAGGTTTCATTAGAGTCTTTAACGGTAGGTAAATCTGTTAGAGTTCGTGATTTAGAAGCAAAAGGTTATGCAATAACTAACGTGAAAGAAGATACAGTTGTTTCTGTAATCATGTCTAGAGCATTAAAACAAGCAGAACAACAAGCTGCAACCACTAAAAAATAATTTAATTAACAAAATTTTGAATCCCTAATGTTTATAACATTGGGGATTTTTTTTTTTGATTGTTTTTATTTGAAACGTATTAAATGTCCATTCCCTCATTTTAAATCTATCCTTATCTTTGCCGAATGCAAATTATCTCAGAAGAACTAAATCATTATCTTTCTACGACCTGTGAAAATGAGAACGAGTTATTAACAAAAATAGATAGGGAAACTCAGTTAGAGGTATTAATGCCAAGAATGATTTCTGGTCATTATCAAGGCAGGGTTTTGTGTATGTTATCTAAAATGCTTAACCCAAAACGTATTTTAGAAGTTGGGACTTTTACAGGTTATGCAACTATTTGTTTGGCAGAAGGATTGGCCAATGATGGAAAGATAATCACGATAGATATAAATGAAGAACTAGAGGATAAGGTTAGAGGATATTTTTTAGAATCAGGTTTAGCTCATAAAATTGATTATCTTATTGGAAACGCTGTTGAGTTAATTCATGATATAAATGAAGAATTTGATTTGGTTTTTATAGATGCTGATAAAAAAAATAATGGCGTTTATTACGATTTAGTTTTTGATAAACTAAAAAGTGGAGGAATTATATTAGTAGATAATGTTTTATGGAGCGGAAAGGTTTTAACAAACATTAACGATACTGATACATCAAATATTAGTACTTTTAACCAAAAGGTTACTAATGACACCAGAGTTGAAAAGCTGATTTTGCCAATTAGAGACGGTATATTTGTAATTAGGAAAAAATAATTAAGGTTTATATTTAGTTTTAAAATTTAAAAAGCATCAAAATATTGAAAAGATTTTGTTTTGTAATTGTATTGTTTCTTGTCTCATCATTTTGTTTTGCTCAATCTGTAACCCAAAATTATATTGAAGAGAATAAAGATTTTTCTATCCAATTAATGAATAAATATCATGTACCTGCGAGTATAATATTGGCAGTTGCAATTCATGAATCTGCAAGTGGAACCAGCAAAATAGCAAGATATTTAAATAACCATTTTGGCATAAAAGGCCCCAATAGTAACACTCAAATTAATTCATCTTATAAAGGTTTTGAAATTGTTGAAGATTCTTATCTAAACTTTATAGACATGCTACAAAGCAGGTCTAAATTTAAAACTTTGTTTGATAAATATACTGATTACGATTATCGCTCTTGGGCTTATGGGATTCAAAGTGGAGGTTATGCTGCTAGCAAAACATGGGCTTCGCAAGTAATTGGATTGATAAAAAAACACAAACTTTATGAATATGATAATCGGCCTGATGAATATTTGGAACCTATTGAAGCCGTAAATGTTAGCGTTTTTTATAATGTGAAAAAGGGTGATACTTTAGGAGAAATATCTAAAAAATATCATACTACTGTTAAAAGCCTGAAGACAATAAATAATTTAAATTCTACCGTGTTACGCATTGGTCAAAAATTAAAAATTAAATGAAAAATTTACTTTTATCGCTTTCGCTGATAATCTTATTAACTTCTTGTGCATCTAAAAAGAAAATCTATCAAAAGGAAAACAAAAAAATAGAGCAAAGCGCTAATAAATCCTCTGGTGGTAATTACACCTCTTTTAATACTGTATCCTACATCAATCGTTTTAAAACAATTGCAATTACCGAAATGAATAAGTTTGGTATCCCGGCTAGTATTACCTTGGCTCAAGCCCTTTTAGAATCTGGAACTGGAAATAGTGATTTGGCTAAATATGCCAATAATCATTTTGGTATAAAATGCACAAGTGATTGGGCTGGAAAAGGATACTATAAGGATGATGATCAAAAAGATGACTGTTTTAGGGTTTACAAAAATCCTGAAGAAAGTTTTAAAGACCATTCGGAATTTTTAAAAAGAAAGCGCTATGCGTTTTTATTTGAGTTGGATAAAGATGATTATGAGGGCTGGGCAAAAGGTTTAAAACAAGCCGGTTATGCAACAAACCCAAAATATCCAGATTTGTTGATTGGAATTATTAATAAGTATGACTTACATCAATATGATAAGAGAGAGGGCGAGATTGATAAGATAAAAAGAGAAGATAGGGTACTTTCTGACATCAATAAAAATATCCCTCAAGAAAAATATAAAGATCGTAAAACAGATGCTCCAACTGTTATTACTGGCAATAAATATATTGTGCAACAAGGCGATACACTTTATAATATTTCAAAACGTTTTGGATTAACTGTTGATGAACTTAAGGCGCTTAATAATATGGTTGATAATACTATTAAATTAGGACAAGAAATAACCATTAAAAAATAATTTGAAACAGATCATCTGCGCCCTAATCTTTCTGATATTTTCTTTTGCTGCATATTCGCAAACTACTGCACAAGTTGGAGGAATTGTTTTTGACCTAGATACCAGATTTAGGATAAATAGAGTCGTAATTACTAACTTAAATACCAACGAGTCTGTTTTTAACAATACTAAGGGAGAATTTTTTATTAAGGCAAAGGTTGGAGACATTTTAATCAGTAAACTACAAGGATATAAGAGTGATACTTTAAAGTTTGCTGGCCAAACATCTTTGATTATTTATTTGAAAAGACTTTCCATTCCTTTGCCGGAAGTGGTTTTTAAAGACTCGGTTCTATCGGCGAAAGCCAAATACGAAGAAACCAAAAAATCATTTAATAAAGCGGTAAGATTGGGTAATAATAAAGATTTGATAAGCGTTGGCCCTTCTGGCGCAGGTTTAAGTATTGAATCTATTTGGAGCAGTTTTAGCAGAGAAGGTAAAAATGCCAGAAAATTGATGGAAATTATGGAGCGTGACTATCAAAATTCTTTGATAGATCAAATCTTTAATAAGGAATTAGTTAAAAGGGTGACAGGATTAAAAGGCGACAAATTATTAATATTTATGATAAATTATCGCCCGTCATATAGTTTTGCGGTTAAAGCCAAAGATTATGATTTAGTTTCATACATCAAAATTACCTACATGCGATTTCAAATGAATCCAAACCTACAGGATATTTCAGATTTGAGACTAATAGAAATTAGATAAATCAATTTTTCTCTTGTATAACTTTTCTACGATAATTTATAGCCACTTTGTAAGTTGTAAACATTGAACCCGCCATTATAAAATATAAAAGCAAATATTTTCCTTTAAAAAAAGATGTTGTGAAAAAGTCAGTAATTGAAAGTAACAACATTATATTGCCTATAATACAAATTGCGATTATTCCAATTACTTGATTCTTAGATAAATTTTTTTTCATTATATAATAAAGGGTTGCTCTATCAAACTTATATTATAAATAGCTTTTGTCTATAAGGCAATAGAGTTAAATGAAGGCATTATCCTTTTATAAACAAATGCTTAGCCTTATATTTGTGTCAACAATAAAAATAAACATTTAAAATTTAAAATAATGATTGGTATAGGAGAAAAATTTCCAGATTTTGATAAAATCGCGGTAGTAAGTTTAGATAAAGGAAAAGAATTTGAAAATGTTTCATCTTCTTCTTTTATTAACGATGACAACAAGTGGACAGTAATGTTTTGGTGGCCAAAGGATTTCACATTTGTTTGCCCAACAGAGATAGCCGAATTTAACAACAACTATGGTGAATTTAGAGATAGGGATACTACTTTATTAGGAGCATCTACAGATTCTGAATTTGTTCATTTAGCCTGGAGAAATAATCATGATGATTTAAGAGGTTTAAAATTTCCGATGATTGCAGATACATCAAAATCTTTGGCTGAAGATTTAGGTATTTTAGTAGCAGGTGAAAAAGTAGCTTACAGAGCAACTTTTATTATTGATCCTCAAGGAATTATCAGATGGGTTTGTGTAAACGATTTAAACGTAGGAAGAAATGTTAAAGAAGTTTTACGTGTATTAGATGGTTTACAAACTGACGAATTATGTCCTTGTAATTGGGAAAAAGGAGAAGAAACTTTAACTTCTGCTTTAGAGGCTTAATTAGGTATGAACCCCTTATTGTTTTTTAATGAGCGTTAAGGGGTTTTTTGTGTCTAAAAAATTTATAATTTAATAATAACATAATGGAAAAGATATCAGAAACAACCCAAGAATTATTAGCAATTTTTGGTAATGAAAATATAAATAATAAAGCTTTAGAACTTTTAAACGCTACTGATTTTAAATATTTGAGAGATTTAAAATTAAACTTTAATAGCACTTTAACATCAGAATTTATAAGTGAAAAAGAATGTGGATTGTTAGGATTGTCAGTTGCAACAAACAATCAAAATGCTATATTAATTTCTTTTTATAAAAATTACTCCATAAAATTTGGTGCAACAGAAGATGAATTGGCAGAAGCCGTTTCATGTGCCTCTTTGTTAGCATCAAATAATATTTTTTACAGATTTCGTCATTTTACACAAAAAGAAAAATATACTCAAATTCCAGCTCGCATTAGAATGCAAATAATGATGAAGCCGGTAACTAGTAAGGAGTTTTTTGAGTTAATGAGTTTGGCAATTTCAGCAGTTAACGGATGCGAGATGTGTGTTAACGCTCATGAAGATTCTTTAATAAAATTAGAGACCAAAGAAGAACGAATTTTTGACGCTGTTAGGATAGCATCATTGGTTACAGCAACAGGTAAAATTATCTATTAAGGCAAACAAAATTTTTAAAAGTTAATATTTTTTCAATAATTGACAATCATTAAAAATATATCATATAATATTCACTTTAAATTTGCTTTTTATAATTATTATTTATTAAATTAGTAATAAGGTTAATCAACCCTAAAAGTATTTAACCAGTCTTTTAGGATTTAATAGGTTTTAATTGTTAATTATAAGGCTGCTTTTAAAAAAAAGCAGCCTTATTTATTTAATGAACATCTGCCGGAATTTCTGTATTTTTCTTAAATTTTTGAAGAGCCAATAATGGTATAGAAAATAACATTGTATATCCAACTAACCAATAAGCATCAGTATAAGTTAAGAGAAAAGTTTGCTTCATCACCATTCCATCAATAGCTTTCATGGCCACATGCTGGGCGTCCAAATAAGTATATCCTTTTGCTACAAAACTTCTTGTAATCAATTCTAATTTTTGGGTAAATGCAGAGTTATAATCATTAATATTATTTAAAAGATTACTTCTATGCACACCATTTCTTATATGAATTAGAGTAGTTAAAGCGGCAATACCAAAAGAACCTCCTAATTGCCTACCCATATTGTTTAAGCCCGTTCCTTGTCCAATTTCCTTTCCTCTTAAATCTTGTATGGCTAAAGTTGTTAATGGAACAAATAAAAACGCCATTCCAACACCTCTAATAATCAAAGGCCAAAAGAAATCTCCGGTGCCAGAAGATAAGGTAGATTTGCTTAACATATAAGAGAATATGAAAAAGAGAAACATTCCAAGAGCAGCCATAAATTGCGCAGGAACTCCTTTTTTTAGCATTATGCCTATAAAAGGCATTAAAACAATAGTTGCAATTCCGCCGGGAAGAAATATTTCCCCAGTTTGTAAGGCCGAAAAACCAAGTAAATTTTGACAGAAAATAGGAAATATAAATACCGAACCATACAAACCAAAACCTAAAATAAAACTAAAGAACATCCCCACAGAAAAACTTCGCTTCTTTAAAATATTTAGATTAACGATTGGGTATTCAATACTTTTTTCTCTCCATATAAATAATAGAAATCCAAGAACGGATACTACTGATAATATCAATATATAAGAAGTAGCAAACCAGTCTTCACTCTCCCCTTTTTCTAAAACAGTTTGTAAACTACCAACAGTTAAGGCTAATAAAATAATTCCCCACCAATCAATAGGTCGCCCTTTTGCTGTTTTGGGAGTCTCTTTAATAACGAGGTAAGCGGCAAACGCGGCAATAATACCAACAGGAATATTCACGTAAAAAATCCAAGGCCAAGAAAAATGTTCTGTGATGTAACCTCCAATAGTTGGACCTAAAGTTGGGCCAACAACCGCTCCTAATCCAAACATTGCGGTAGCAATACCTACTTCTTCTGGAGGCCAGGTCTCTAATAAAATTGCTTGTCCGGTAGAAATTAAACCCCCACCCGCTAAACCTTGCAATATTCTAAAAGCAACTAATTGCTCTAAAGAAGTTGCATTTCCGCATAAAAAAGAAGCAATCGTAAATATAATTATAGAGAATAAAAAATAGTTTTTTCTGCCAAAGGTTTCTCCTAACCAGCCCGACATGGGTAAAATAATTACGTTGGCAACTGCGTAACCCGTAGTTATCCAAGCAATATCTTCTAATGTTGCTCCTAAATTCCCTTGAATTTGAGGTAAAGAAACATTTACAATAGTTGTATCTATTAATTCTAAAAGTGCAGCAGTAATTACAGTGATGGTAATTACCCACTTTTTTAAACCTTTTTCTGCCATGGTAAATTATTCAGAAACGTGAACCGAAACTTTAACACTCATTCCAGGACGTATTTTATCAAAGATTTTATTTTTATCTAGTTTTATTTTTACAGGAACCCTTTGAATAACTTTTACATAATTACCTGTAGCATTATCCGGAGGAAGTAAAGAAAATTTTGCTCCCGTTGCAGGAGAGAAATTATAAATATGTCCTTTTAATTCAGCATTTGGATAGGCGTCAATTTCAACATCAACTAGTTGACCTTCCTTTAATTTTTCTAACTGAGTTTCTTTAAAATTTGCTTTTACATACAAACTATTATCATTTACAATCGCAAATAAAGATTGGCCAGGCTGTATAAGTTGACCAATTTGAATGTTCTTATTAGAAATTATCCCTGTTGCAGGCGCTACGATTTTTGTATACGAGAGCTGCAATTTTGCAAAATCTATATCAGCAGTTTTTGCAGAAATGTTTGAACTTGCAGCACTTACTTGAGATTGGCTAGTGTTTACTTGCTTTTGAGCAGCCGTATACTGAGCTTGCATTGCTTGTAATTGGGCATTTGCAGTTTGTTTTTCGGCATTTGCCTGATCAAATTGTTGTTGTGTAATAGAACCATCTTTGATTAGATTTTGGTAACGGGCAAAATCTTTGTTAGCCTTATCAGATTTTGCTTGCGCTGCTACCACATTTGCTTTAGCTGTTGCGATGTTTGCAGCTGTAGAATTTACTACACTTTCACTTACATTTACATTTGCTAAGGCAGATTGTTTGCCGGATTGCGCTTGCTCTAACTTAATCTTAAAATCTCTATCGTCTAATTTAACTAAGATTTTACCAGCATCAATATGTTGATTTTCCTCAAAATAGATAGAATCTATATATCCTCCTACCCGAGATACTACTGGACTAATATCCCCATCAATTTGAGCGTCATCTGTATCAATATGATTGCTAAAATAAATGTATTCCTTTACTCCAAAATAACCTCCAATTATTAAAATTACACCTAATATAATCGGGATTACTTTTTTTGATTTAGATTTTGGTACGTTGTTATTTTCCATTTTAATATATGAGTGTTTTTTTAACGATTTAATTGAATTCCAGCAGATCTTAATAAATTATAATAGGCTATTTGAGCATCAGCTTTAGCTATTTCTAAATTAATTTTTGCTTGAAATAGCTGCGTATCGGCATCTATTCTATCTGTAATAGAAGCTATACTATTTTGATATTTAGAAACTACTATTTTATTGTTTTCTTGAGCTTGATTTATAGATGCATCAATTACATCTATTTTTTTTATAGATTGTAGATAAGACTCGTAATTTCTATTTACATCTAATTTAATGTTATCTATTAAGATGCTTTTATTAACTAAAGTCTCGTTTTTTTCAAAAGTGGCTTCGGCAACTTTGTTCTTATTTGTAAATAAATTACTGATATTCCATGATAATGTTGCGCCAATTGTTAAAGGGGTTACAAATTGATTTCCACTCGGAATAAATGCTCCATTCGGATTTAAATAATAAGCATTTGCTCCAGCACCTAATATTGGTAACCTATCCGCTTTTATAGATAGAATATTTTTATCATTTACAGCAGCTCTGTAATCTATTTGTTTAATTTCTACCCTACTATTTAATGCACTATCTAAATAAGATTTAAAGGCAATCTTTTGGTTATCTGCTACATTAATATTATCCGTTTTTAAAATGGTGCTTTCATTAAGGCCTAATAAAATATCAAGATTGTAATTAACAATATTTCTGTTCTTATCTATATCTAAACCTGTTAATTCTACATTAGAACGTTGTAGTTGCAATCTTAAAACATCATTTTTAGTTACTAGTCCTTGCTCAAAAAATCTATTTGTTTGTTTTAGTTGAGTATCTAAGGCTGTTAAATTTTGATTGATGACCACTTTACTATTATCCAGCTTGTAAAGGCTTAAGTAAGAATTAACAATTGCCAAAGAAACATCCTCTTTGCTTTTATCAACATCCAATTCAGCTATCTTTTTTAATAAATCTGTGCTTTCTTTGGCGTACTTTAATTTATTTCCTGCAAAAATTAATTCTTCAATAGAAAAGGTTCCGAGAATAGCATCTGCTCTTTTTGGTAAAGTAATTGGGTTTCCTGAACCTATCTCAAGAACATTGTTTGGAATTTCTGCATGGTTATAAATTGCATTTGCTTTTATAGATGGCAAAGCTTTATCTAAAGTTTGATTATATACAGAAATGGCTTTTTCTACTCTAGATCTTGATAATTGTAAAGTTTTGCTATTTGATAATCCTAACGAAATCGCCTCATTGATACTTAGTGTTTTTAACTCTTGTGAAAATGCTAAAGGATTAGTAGCAATTAGCAACAATAGAAAGCCTAAAATTTTTGCTGTTTGATAAATTGATGAATTATTTTTTAAGTTATTTTTTATTTCCATTGTGATTTATTAGATAAGCACTAAACATTTTTTTCATATGATTTTTTAAGCGTGGTTTAACTGTTTTTTCTATAACATCAGGATCAGTAACGTCTTCACCAATCAATAAAGACGACATTTCAGCAGCATTAATTAAATAGCTTTTAGTGCCAAATAATGACGCCACTAGCATATCCGAATCAGCCTCAGGATTAAAACTCCCATTATTTATACCTTCAGAAATAATCTTTTTTACTTCTAATGCATTTTGTGAGATTAAGGAAATAATCTTTTTATTGATATCTGACCTTTGTGAAAGGCTCATCTCCCTGTAGATAATTTTTTGGAAAGCACAGTTCGACATCATTTTATCAGCATAGTTATCAATACATTTTTCTAATTTTTCAAATGATGAAATCTCTTCGTTATTAAGATTTTGCAGTCTTAGTTTCTGCTCACTTACATGCTTTTGAAAAATAGCAAAATAGAGCCCTTCTTTACCTCCAAAATAATAGTTTAGCATTGCCATATTTACAGCAGCTTCTTGAGCAATTAACCTGGTGGATGCCCCATCATATCCCAATTCTGCAAATAATTTTTCTGCAACTTCTAGTATATGATCTTTCTTATCCTGTTTTTCTTCTGTCATTTACAAAAGCAAAATTAATTAATCGATTGATTAATTAATGTCAGATTAAAATAATATTTCACAACCTTTTGATTTCTAATGTTTTAAATTAATCAATTGATTAATTTAACGTACTTTGTAAGAAAAAGTGATGTGATTTTATTATCACTATATTTTATAAATTTGGGTTTTAATTAAACAGAAACCGATGGTTATCATTAATAATTACGCAGAGTTTGAAAGTCATTTAGGAAAGGAAATGGGTTTATCTGATTGGCACAAAATAGACCAAGCCCAAATTAATCTTTTTGCAGATGCAACGCTAGATCATCAATGGATACATACCGATCCAGAAAAAGCTAAAACAGATAGTCCTTTTCAAAAAACTATAGCACATGGTTATTTAACATTATCGTTGATCCCTTTTTTATGGAAGCAGATAGTTAAAATTCAAAATTTAAAAATGGAGATAAACTATGGTATAGAAAGTTTAAGGTTTGCACAAGCGGTGGTTGTAAATAGCGAGGTTAGATTAAAGGTGAAACTTGCTTCAATAGTGAATTTAAGAGGCGTGACTAAGGCTAATATTGGCATATCTTTAGAAATAAAAGACGAAAAAAAACCTGCCTTTACAGGTGAGGTGGTTTTCTTGTACCATTTTGAGGATTAGAAATATTAGGTACATCATATTTCAAATAGGGGAAATCGAGAGATTTCCTTTTTTTATTAAATGAAAAATACCAGATATTAAGTATTTTTTTGTTCAGCATGATTTTTTACTTTTAAAGAAAAAACTTAAAATTATGGAAAACCAAAGAAAGAGCATGAAATTAAAAGCATCCACTTTAAAAGCAATGACAGAAAGATATAAACTGCTGCAAAGAAGAGTAAAAGATGTAGACGGAAGCCTCAAAGATGATACAGAAAGCGTATGGATTTCTAGGGATGAAATGGTTGAGTTTTTAAAAGCAAATGAAAATGCTACTGGTATAAGAATTTATTTTGGCAGTACTGGCGTTATCGAAGATTACAGATGTAGGTCTGGGTATGAAAATCAAACAAATTTGATATTAGTGCCAACAATAGTTCAACCTGGCAAAAAAAACATAATGGTTTATAACGATAATTTTAAATTAAATAATGACAAATTTCTTAATGATGGAGAGGTATTTGTTTTTGGTGGTGAGGAAGGTTATGGTGAAGATGATTACGAAATATGTCCTCCTCCGTCTGGGAAGTGTAAGGGTATAGAAATTCTGTAAATGTTTCTTTCTTACCTAGCTTTTGCAATTAATTTCATTGCTGTTTTATCAGGATTTTTAAGAATTAAGATCATAAAAAACAGGGGATTAAAATTCTTTCCTGTTTTTTTGTTAATTCAATTTTTAAATATTTTGTTTACTTCTAAAATTTTCCATTTTGGAAATAACTTATGGGTTTATAACATTTTCATGGTTTTCGATACCATCTGTATATCTTTTCTATTTTATCAATTATTAGAAAAAGTAAATTTCAAAAGAACAGTTATTTATATGACTATTCTTTTTATTATCTTTTATTTTATTAATCGCTTTTTTATACAAAACAATGGCGAGTACCTTTCTTATTCACGCAGTTTAATGGGGTTTAATTTAGTTGTTTTTTCATTGTTATATTTCTATAATCTATTTGATTTTACAAAGCCCGAGGAAAATCTGATCCACAAAGCAGATTTTTGGATTGTTATCGGAATATTCTTTTTTTACCTAACTTCCACCGTATTGTTAAGTGCTTTAAATTATATGGTAGAATTAAAAAGCGAGTTACTCAAATACTATAAAACAGATACAATAAAATTCTTGGCAATGGGATTATATAGTTTTTATATCGTTGGATATTTATGTCACAAACCTCAACAACAGGAGAATTAATAGGAACTGTAATTTTTGTAACCATTGCTTTCGCTGCCTTAGGAGTTTTTGTGTTGATCTTACTTTTTACTTATCAAAAAAAATACATAAAACATTTAAAAGAGCAAGATAGGCTAAAACTAGAAAATGAAAGGAATATACTTAATGCGCAATTAGAGGTTAAAGAACAAACTTTAAAAGATACTGGTGCGGATTTGCATGATAACGTTGGGCAATTATTATCATTAGTAAAACTGCAACTTGCTCACCAAAAAGATGAAAAAACGAAGTATACCAGAGAACTGGTTCAAAATGCAATAGATGAGGTACGAGAACTTTCGCATCGCTTAAATCTAGAATGGGCAAAAGATACCAACCTTTACGATCTTTTAGAATTAGAATATAAAAAATTAGAAAAACCGGGTTTTTTTATACTTAAGAATCATTTAACTATCCAAGATTTAGAATTATCAAACAATAAAAAAATCATTATTTTAAGATGTGTACAGGAAGCAATTCAAAATATTATTAAATATGCAGATGCTAATGAAATCACATTTTTCGGCGAGACACAAAAACAAGCTTTAATTATTAAAATAGTAGATAACGGTTTAGGCTTTGATGTAGAAAGAACTAAAAAATCTGCAGGTTTAACCAATATGGCATCAAGGATGAAAACTATTGGCGGCGAATTTAAAATTAATTCTGATTTTGGTAGCGGAACTACTTGTGAGTTTATGCTTCCACTTTCCGACTAATATTTATTCGTTAATATGAAAAGTTGTATCTAAAATTTTCGTCTCAAACTCCTCAACAGGGTATTTACTTTCGATAAGGTTTATTAACATTTCAGTAGCTATTCTTCCCATTTCAAATGCCGGTTGCCTAACATAAGATAAAGATGGCTTTAATAAATTTACCACATCAGAATTACTGAAACCAGCTATTAGAACATCATTTTTAGGATTATATTTTTTTAACGCCTCTAAACATCCAATACTTAGTCTATCACTAGCCACAAAAATAGCATCAGGTTTTACTTGCAAATCTAATAATTCCTTAATTGCAGTATCAACTTCCCCCTTTTTACTTCCTCCATGTTCGCAATATTTAACATAATTTTCGTCAAATGGAATATCATGTTTTTCTAATGCTTTTAAATAACCAATTTTTCTTTGCTCAGTAATGGACAATTGTTTTGCGTTAGCAAGATGGGCGATTTTTTTAACCCCTTTGCTAATTAAGTATTCGGTTGCATCAAAAGCTCCTTGAGTATTATTACTGGTCACTTTGTGCGTATTCATTGATTCTAATATTCTATCGAAAAAAACAATCGGCAATCCTTGAGCATGTAATTTTTCTATGTGAGAATAATCTTTGGTTTCGGCCGCTAAAGAAATAATAATCCCATCAACAGACCTATTAGCTAAATGTTGAATATTTGTTACTTCTCTTTCATATTGATCATGACTTTGAGAGATAACAACATGATAACCTTTATTATAAGCAATAGATTCTATCCCATCAATTGCCTGTGAAAAAAATACATTAGCAACCTCGCATACGATTATCCCAATAGAATAGCTTCTTCTTTCTTTTAAGCTTAAAGCTATAGGATTACGAGTAAAGTTGATTTTTTCGGCATAATCAAGAACTATTTTCTTGGTTTCTTCACTAATTTCATACCCTCCCCTTAATGCCCTCGAAACTGTAGAAGTAGAAAGATTTAATGCTTTAGCAATATCTTTTATGGTAACTGGTTTAAACATGCTTAATTAAATTTCAAGATTGCCATTGATTGCTAAAATAAGTAATTAGAATCAATAATCCTTCAGTTAAAGAATAACAAATAAACTAAAATCAAAACGATAACGATGCCGGCAACGATTGCACAGTTATTTAGCTTGATATGCTTCTTTATTGAGTTAAATCTCGTTAACATTGCTTAAACCAATTAAATAATTTAAACATATTCAACTGTTTTACAGAGTTTAAAATATCCTTTTACAAGGGAGAATGTGATTTTCTAAATATTTTAAATCAAGAATTAGTTTAGCATTATCTAAATTTTAATAACAATTCTTATTATGAGAAAAACAATTTTACTTTTTTTATTAGTAATTGGCCTTGCTATTAGCGCCGCTTTGGCTCAGGTTAAACTTATTACTGGTAAAGTTACAGATGCTACAACAGGTGAAACGTTAATAGGTGTATCTGTATCAGTTGTTGGCACAAAAACTGGAACTCAAACAGATGTAAACGGGAATTACAAAATTAACGTTGCAAATGGTGCAACGCTTTCATTTACTTACATAGGTTTTAAGGTTAGAAATATTAAAATAGCCGATCAGAAAATTTTGAATATAGTTTTAGAGAATGATTCTAAGCTATTAAACGAAGTTGTTGCCATTGGATATGGTACTGTAAGAAAAAAAGATTTAACCGGAGCAGTATCTTCCGTTAGTGCAGAAACAATTGCAGCCCAACCAGTTTCATCTGCTTTACAAGCTATTCAAGGAAGGGTTTCTGGTGTTAATATTTCTGCTACTGAAGGCTCTCCAGACGCAGAACTAACTGTTAGGGTGAGAGGGGGTGGCTCAATTACTGGTGATAATTCTCCTCTTTATATTGTTGATGGTTTTCCTGTTAATTCAATTACGGATATTGCGCCACAGGATATTGAATCTATAGATATTCTAAAAGATGCATCTTCTACAGCAATATATGGGTCTAGAGGTGCAAATGGCGTTATTTTGGTAACTACTAAAAACAGTAAAGACGGTAAAACTACTATTAGTCTTAATACATTTACTGGTATCAGAAACATATCTAACACCTTAGATTTATTAACTCCTTTAGATTACGCTACTTGGCAGTATGAAAGATCTCTCTTAGCAAACAAACCTGAAGATTATACCAAATATTTTGGTAACTATCAGGATATTGATCTTTATGCAAACGTAGTACCTAACGATTGGCAAAATATAGTGTTTGGAAGAACAGGGACCACTTTTAATCAAAACTTAAATATTAGCGGTGGTGGCGAGAAAACTAAATTTAGCTTAAGCCACAGCTTTGTTAAAGATAAAGCAATAATGGTGAGCTCTGGTTATCAAAGACAAAACCTAAATTTTAAGGTAAATCATAAATTATATGATAAACTGACATTAGATTTTGGTTTTAGATATGCCGATGCACAAACTGAAGGCGGTGGAGCAAATGAGCAAAATGAAAAATCTTCTGCAGATTCCAGATTAAAATATGCTGTTATTTATCCTCCTTTTCCTGTTGGAGATTTAACAGATAATGATCTTACAGATCCAGATTTTAATTTATATAATCCTTTAGAAGCCATCAATGATAATGATCAATTTGTAAAAAGAAAAACTTACAACTTAAACGGAGGCTTAACTTATGAGGTATTAAAAAATCTTAAGTTTAGATCTGATATAGGTTATGATAGTTATAAAAATGACCAGGATCGTTATTATGGCACAACTACCTATTTTGTAAATAACAATGTTCAAACTGCCATATACCAAGGTTTACCAGCTATAATATTTACCAATGACACTAGAAATATTATAAGAAATACTAATACTTTAAATTACGATTTTAAAAAGTTTTTAAGTAAAAACAATAATCTAAATTTTTTATTGGGGCAGGAATATATCATTAGAAAGCAAGATCAATACGTTACTCAATTAGATGGTTTTCCTTCTAGTTTTGGCTTTGAGGATACTAGAAAATTATCTGGACAAGCTAAAGAAAGTAAATCAGCTAAGGTTTATAGTCCAGATGATATTCTGCTTTCTTATTTCAGTAGAGCAAATTATGATTATAAAGGCAAATATCTTTTAAGTGCCACTTTTAGGGCTGATGGATCTTCAAAATTTACAGACGGTAATCGTTGGGGATATTTCCCATCAGTTTCTGGAGCTTGGAGATTATCGGCAGAAAACTTTTTAGAGAAAACAAAATCTTGGTTAGATGATTTAAAATTGAGAGGAAGTTACGGTTCTGCAGGGAACAATAATATCCCAACAGGCCAAACTGTTCAATTATTAGTACCTAACGGCACAACACCTGTTTACTCAAACGGATTTGCTAATTTCTTAGCACCTTCTAAAACAATGGCTAATCCTGATTTGAAGTGGGAAACAACCATTACCAAAAATATTGGATTAGACTTTTCTCTACTTAACTCTAAAATTACAGGTACAGTAGAAGCCTATTTAAATAAAACAAAAGATTTATTGATTTTATTCCCAGTTGCAGGTACGGGCTATGATAATCAATATCGAAATGTTGGAGAAACGCAAAACAAAGGTTTAGAATTCTCGGTAAACTGGAATGCCATTAGAAAAACCAATTTTGATTTAAACGTTAACGCAAACATCAGCTTTAACAGAAACAAAGTTAATTCACTTGGCGGATTAGTAAATTATCCTGCGGCATCTGGCTGGGCATCTACAGAAATTAATACAGATTATTTAGTTGCCGAAGGCTCTGCAGTAGGTCAAATTTATGGCTACAAAAGTGATGGTCGATACGAAGTATCAGATTTTTCTAGTTATGATGGTAGCAAATGGATTTTAAAACCTGGTGTTGCCGATGCAAGTTCTGTTATCGGAACACTTAGACCAGGATCTATGAAACTAAAGGATTTAACAGGAGAAGGTACCGTGAATACATCTGATAGAGCAATTATTGGTAATGCAAACCCTTTAAATACAGGTGGTTTTTCCATTACTTCAAGAGTATTTAATTTTGATTTAGGTGCTTATTTTAATTGGAGTTATGGAAATGATGTATATAATGCCAACAAAATAGAATATACATCTACAAGTAAGTACAGCTCTAGAAACATGATTGATATTATGGCATCAGGAAATCGTTGGACAAACCTAAAATCTGATGGTACTTTAAGTAATGATGCTGCTGAATTAACTGCAATGAATGCAAATACCACGCTTTGGTCTCCATACATGTCTAAATATGTTTTAAGTGACTGGGCGGTTGAAGATGCATCTTTTTTAAGATTAGGAACTTTAACGTTAGGATATACTTTACCAAAAGCGATCTCATCTAAATTAAAAATGAAAGATTTAAGATTTTATGGCTCTGCTTATAATTTATTGTTACTTACAAATTATTCAGGTTTTGATCCTGAAGTTTCTACCAGACGAAAAGATCCATTAACACCGGGAGTAGATTATTCTGCTTATCCAAAAAGTAAAACTTTTGTTTTAGGACTTAACGTTAATTTTTAAAGACGAAATAGATTAAAAGATATGAAAAAGACACTATATATTTTATTCATCATTACAGTTACTGGGATTATTAGCTCTTGTAAAAATGTTTTTGACGCCCCTAACGAGTCTGCTTTAGATGCATCTGTAGTATATTCTACACCTGCCTTAGCAGAAACCGCAGTTGCAGGTATTTTACAATCATTTGGAGAAACCAATTCTTACAGAGGAAGATACTTGGTTAATTATGGAATAAATACAGATGTAGAAGTTTATAACAGTTTAAAAAACACTACTGATGATAAAGCAAGGCTAGCTAATTACAATACCAATGTTGATAATGGCCAAATGAATACCGATAATAATGCATGGGCTAAGTTTTATGAAGCTATAGAAAGGGCAAATTTGGCAATTGTAGGCTTAAAGACTTACGGTAATGTACAAAGTAACCCTCAACTTGCTCAAATATTAGGCGAAGTTTTAACGTTAAGAGCAGTTCTTTATAACGATTTAGTAAAAGGATGGGGAAATGTTCCTGCTCGTTTTGAACCTATTACAACTGAAACACAATACTTACCAAGAAGTGATAAAGACGTTATATACAAGCAATTAATTGCAGATTTGGACGAGGCAGCTACATTATTGCCATGGCCAAATGAAACTGCGATTACTAGTACTGTTGAGCGTGTAAATAAAGCATTTGCAAAAGGGTTAAGAGCTAGGTTAGCACTTTATGCAGGTGGTTATTCTAAACACTTAGATGGACAAACCCGTTTAAGCACAGATCCCGATTTGGCTTCTCAAAAAATGTATGAAATTGCTAAGAAAGAATGCTTAGAAATTATCAATAGCGGTAAATTAACCTTACCAGGTTTTGAACAAACATTTAGAACATTAAACCAGGAAACCAATAAAGCCGGATTAGAATCAATGTGGGAAATTCCATTTGCCGAAGGTAGAGGAAGGGTGATTTTTGATCTAGGTGTAAGACACACTACCGTTGATAAATATACAGCACAAAATAAAGGCGGAACAGATGGACCAAATCCTGCTCTGTTTTATGATTACGATAAAGACGATGTTAGAAGGGATGTTTCGGTTGTGCCTTATGAATGGACTAACGGGATTCAAGTACCTTCAGCTTTAAGTCGATTATACTTTGGAAAATACCGTTATGAGTGGATGAATAGAAAAGTTGTTTCTACAAATGATGATGGTTTAAACTGGATATACATGAGGTATTCAGATGTGTTTTTAATGGCAGCAGAAGCTATCAATGAATTAGAAGGCGCTGTTGCTGCCGCTCCATATTTAAAAAGAATACGTACAAGAGCTTTTCCAAACAATCCGGCAAAAGTTGATGCATTTATGACCCAAGTTGTTGTTTCTAAAAAAATATTTTCTGACGCCATCGTTGATGAAAGAGCTTTAGAGTTTTGCGGTGAAATGTTGCGTAAAGCAGATTTGATTCGTTGGAACTTATTGACTTCAAAATTAAATGAAAACAAGATAAAATTACAGCAATTAGAAGCCAGGACTGGCAAATATGCTGCTTTACCTGCTAAAATTTATTTCAAAACTTTGGCAAATAATGAAACTGTACAAATTTATGGATTAAATTTTGGCGATACCGATGCTGCAGGATTAGCAGGAGGTTATACAGAAAACAAAACTTGGACACTAGTTTCTACTGCAGATCAGTCAACATATTGGAATGCTCTTTTTGTAAGAGACCCAAGTACCCAACCAGTTTGGCCTATTTGGCAGTTTTTTATCGAGAATTCTAACGGTACTTTAAATAACGATAACTTTTAATTTTCTATAAACTATAACAATGAAAACTAAAAAAATATTCAAGACATTCTTTTTCTTTTTAGGCTTAGCTATTATAGCTAGCTGTAAAGATGAACTAAAGGAAATAAAAACATTAAATTTAGATAGCGCCTTATCTCCTACCGGCTTAACTGTAAGTATTGTCAATGTAACTCAACCTAGGCTTACATGGAAGCAAATTGGTAAAGCAGAATCTTATACTTTAGAATTTTTTGATAATGCTAACCTTAATTTTTCAGGTACTCCTTATAAAACTATAGAAGGCATTAAATTAAATCAACTACCTTATACTGCCGAAGGTTTTGAAGGTAACACGACTTATTCTGTAAGATTGAAAGCTTTAGGAACTAACGGAACTCAAGATTCTAAGTTTGTAACCACCACCTTTAAAACAGGAGTAGAACAAATATTTTTACCTCTTTATTCTTCCCAAATTACAGAAACAACTGCATTATTTAAGTGGAAAGTAACTACAGGAATTACCAGAATTGTTGTTACACCTGTAACATCTGGAACGGCCGTAACAGTTCCGGTAGATGCAACTGCAGCAAGTGCAGGACAAATTACTGCGACAGGCTTAGTTCAAAACACTAATTATGAAGCCAAAATATACTCAGGAACAGTATCAAGAGGTAGGTTAACATTTACAACAATGGCAACATCAATTGCTACACAAACTGTTACCACCGCTGATGATTTAGCAACTATAATAGCAAATGCGCCTAATAATGCAGTTATTGCTCTTCAACCAGGCACTTATGATTTAGCATCATCTGGTAACAATACGGATATAATCGCAAAAACTATTACGCTACAATCAGTATCGAAAAACCCAAATAACACCAAAATTAATTTTAAGCAGTTTAATCTTAAAGGTTCTGGAGCGGGGTTAAAATTTTCAGGAATCGAATTTGACGGAACAACAGTAGCTGATTATTTTATTAATGTGGTAGGATTAAACGCAGATGGCGATGCAGCCACTTTTAAATCCATCATTGTAGAAAACTCTAAAGTACATTCAACAAAAAATTGCCTGATTAGAGCCAATAGAGCAGGAAACAATGGTCATAAATTTGACGATATAAAGTTTGAAAATGATATCCTTTATGATAACGGCATTTCTTCATATAGTTATTTCATGATGGATAAAGCTGAGTTTAAAACATTAAGTATAACAAATTCTACCATTTACAATTCTGCAAGACAGTTAATAAGTTGGGCCACAAATATCACAGCGGCTCAAACACCTTTAATTACGATTGATCATATCACTTTAAATGGTTTTGGATCTGGAGCTAAAAACAATATCTTTTTAGATGCTAATACAAACCCTGTTACTTTTAACATGACAAATTCTATCATTGCAAATACACCAATAACAGGACAAACAGTTGGAACCAATGCAATTAAAGGAGGTGGAACGCTAAATTTTAATAATAACAATTATTTTAACCTTAATACAGGAGACGGTAATTTAGTTACGCTGAGCACTTCTGTAGCAGCAGCAAATAATAAAACAATAAGTTTAGGCTGGACAAATACCACAACTACATTTACATTACCAGCAACTTCTGAATTGAGAACCTCTGGAACTGCAAATGATCCAATTGGTGACCCAAGATGGCATTAAGATAAATCTTATCAATTACAACTACATGGACGGTAAAATAACCGTCCATTTTTGATTAAAACAATATGAGTAAGCAATATAAAATCTGTTTTTTAATAGGGATACTGTTTTCAATAGGGACAATTTCCTGCAAGAAAACAAAGAATTCTGATTCAACACCTCCAATAGTTATTCCTCCGATTGTAGAAACCCCAATCAAAATAACAGAAACTGCCTATGCATTTGCAGGTGCCGAAGGAGCTGGAAAAAACACAACAGGTGGACGTGGTGGCAAAATAATTAAAGTTATTAACCTTAATGATTCAGGTTCAGGAAGTTTAAGAGACGCCATAGGACAAACCGGTGCAAGAATAATTGTATTTGAAGTTTCTGGAAACATCAAATTGAAAAGTAGTCTCCAAATAAAGAACGCTAATGTTACCATTGCAGGACAAACTGCTCCGGGTGATGGTATCTGCATTCAAGATTATGATTTCTTAATCAATGCAAATAACGTGATTATAAGATATATGCGTTTTAGATTAGGTGCAACTAATGTTGCAACGATAGAAAGTGATGCTTTTGGAGGCAGGGATATTGAAAGTGTGATGATTGATCATTGTTCTATGAGCTGGTCTATAGACGAGACTGCGTCTTTTTATCATAATAAAAACTTTACTATGCAGTGGTGTATCATTTCAGAAAGCATGACAAATTCTGGTCATGTAAAAGGTGCTCATGGTTATGGTGGTATTTGGGGAGGTAGTCCAGCAACCTTTCATCACAATTTATTAGCTAATCACACCAGTAGAAACCCAAGATTTGACGGAGGATTAAGATATAGTGCCGGTAGCGGAACGATGATAGGTAAATATGGGATTGATAAAGTAGATTATCGAAATAACGTAATTTATAATTGGAGCAGCAATAGTGCTTATGGTGGCGAAAATGGGGAATATAATATGGTTAATAATTATTATAAAGCTGGTCCAGCAACTCCAACAAGTAAAAATAAAAGAATTATGCAAGTCACTAAAGATGTGACTACTGGAGCGTCTAATCCTGCAGCTTATGGAGTAGGTTACGGAACATTCTATATTGTAGGTAATTATGTTGTTGGCAACACCGCGGTAACTACAAATAATTGGAATGGTGGAGTAGATTATGATTCAGGAGTTACCCAGGCAATGGTTCAAAAAACCACTGCTTTTCCATCAACAGAAATACCTGAACATACAGCACAACAAGCTTATGATGCTGTATTGTTGTACGTGGGAGCTAGTTTAAAGAGAGATGCTGTTGATACAAGAGTAACTACTGATGTAAAGAATGGAACAGCAACGTTTACTGGTTCAATAAGTAAATTACCCGGAATAATTGACACCCAAACTGATGTTGGCGGTTGGCCTTTATTGATGCAAACAACAACCCCATTAGATACAGATGGAGACGGAATGCCAGACGCTTGGGAAACCGCAAATAAGTTAGACCCAAAAGTTGCAAATCCAAACGGACATGATTTAAGTACAGGTTATGAAAATATTGAAGTTTATTTAAACTCTTTGGTAAAGGATATTACAGATAACCAAGCTAAATAAAACTCAATTATGTTAAAATATTTAAGTTTCATCCTCATAACCATTATACTTTTAGCATGTACTGTTAAAAAAACAGTTACCGCCGTAGATGCGGATACAACGCCAGTTGCTTTTCCAAATGCAGAAGGTTTTGGAAAATATACAACAGGCGGTAGAGGAGGAAAAATTTATGTGGTTAATAATTTAGAAGACGATGGAGATGGTAGTTTTAGGCAGGCAGTTACAGCAAAACATCCGAGGATAATTGTATTTTCAATTTCAGGAACCATTCATTTAAAATCAGAATTATCTATTAGTAAAAACGTAACTATTGCAGGGCAAACTGCACCTGGAGGCGGAATTTGTTTAGCAGATTATCCAGTAATGTTAGGAGGAGATAATATCATCATTAGGTTTATGAGATTTAGAATGGGCGATAGATATCAGAATAAAGGAATGATTGATAAAGCTGGTGCCGATGATGCTTTTGGAGGATCAAAAAAAAATAATATCATTATTGATCATTGTAGCATTAGTTGGAGTACGGATGAGGTTTTCTCTGTTTATCGTGGAGATAGCACAACATTGCAATGGAACTTAATAGAAGAACCGCTTAATTACAGTTATCATTTTGAAGAAGGAGACAAAGATTTTGAGCATCACGGTTATGGAGGAATTTGGGGTGGGGAGCATTTTTCTGCGCATCATAATTTGTTCGCTCATTGTGGAAGCAGAAACCCGAGATGGAATGGTGCAAGGTTAGGAGCAACGAAAGAACTAGCTGATTTTAGAAATAATGTAATCTATGATTGGGGACACAACACTTCTTACGGTGGTGAAGGTGGTGAATATAACATGGTAGCTAATTACTACAAATATGGTCCATCAACTAGCAAAAATGTTAAAAATCGTATCGTAAATCCTAGTTTTTTAAAGGATGTTGGTTTTGGTAAATTTTATATTTCTGACAATTTTGTAGATGGTTTTCCGGAAGTTACAAGAGATAATATGCTTGGAGTACAACTAGATAAAGAGTTTGAGGAAAGCGATAAAGAAAAAGCGATTTCTAAAACACCAATGTCAGTAATGTCAATTCCTACTAGTTCTGCAAATAAAGCATATGATGATGTTTTAAAATATGTAGGCGCTATACTACCAAAAAGAGACACTTTAGATCAACGTGTGATTAATGCGGTAAAAACCAGAACAGGAAAAATGATTGATGTGCAAGGCGGCTTTAAGCATGGTACGCCTTATGAAATATCTAAAGTGGCATGGCCTAATTTACTAAGTTTGCCTCCTTTAAAAGATTCCGATCTTGATGGTATGCCTGATAATTGGGAAATTAAGAATAAATTAAATCCAGCTAAAAATGATTCTGCTGAGTTTAATGTAGAAAAAAATTATACCAACATAGAAGTTTATATTAATTCTTTGGTCGATATAAAATGAAGATGACGAAGCTTAAGATTTTCTTTCTTTTAGGTTTAGTGTCAATATTATTTGCTTTTAAAAGCAAACCAATAATTACAGTTTATTTAATTGGCGATTCTACCCTATCAATTAAAGAAGTAAAAGCTTACCCAGAAACTGGATGGGAAATGCCTTTTGCCTGGTTTTTTAATGACCAAGTTAATGTAAAAAATTTAGCGAAAAATGGGAGAAGTACAAAAAGCTTTTTAG
Organism: Pedobacter psychrophilus; assembly: GCF_001652725.1. Classification (GTDB taxonomy): domain Bacteria; phylum Bacteroidota; class Bacteroidia; order Sphingobacteriales; family Sphingobacteriaceae; genus Pseudopedobacter; species Pseudopedobacter psychrophilus. The sequence goes on along the minus strand of NZ_LWHJ01000032.1, from coordinate 20,299 downwards.
AAGAAAATAGATGGCAACCGGTTTTAGATTCAATAAAACCTGGAGATTACGTCTTGATTCAATTTGGGCATAATGATGAAGTTTCCACTAAAAAAACTTACACCACAGAAAATGATTTTGTGATGTATCTTAAAAAATACTCAAATGAAACGAGCGCAAAAGGAGCTTTTCCAATCTTAATTACACCGGTTGCCCGCAGATCTTTTGATGAAAACGGAAAAGTGATTGATACCCATAAAATTTATGCACAATTGGTAAGAAAAGTTTCTAAAGAATTAAACGTTCCATTAATTGATCTCTCGCAAAAAAGCATGGCTTTAATTCAAGAATTAGGTTCAGATAAATCCATGCTTTTATATAATCATTTACAACCTGGCGAAAATCCCAATTATCCAGATGGAAAAAAAGACGATACTCATTTTAATGAGTTAGGCGCCAGAAAAATGGCACAATTAGTTTTAGAAGGGATTAAAGAAATAGAATTACCATTAAAAAACCACATCGTAAAGCATTAAACAGAAGTTAACATAAAATTCGCTATCGTATTGTTAACTACTTAAAAACCTAAATTTTAAATTATATAATCCTTAAGAAATGATGTCTTTATCACATCATAAAATTCAGTTTTTTATTCTACCTAATTATTAACGATAATTTTCTTCTTAAGTATTCAAAGCTAAATTTTCGGCATCGATGCGGCAACGATTGCACATTTTTAATTGGCTAATTAATTAAAACACAGAGATAAACTGTTTAAGTTTATTTAACCAATTATAAATAGAAGGAAATTTCTGGATAATTATTCTCAATGAAGATACTCCATTAAGCTAATCCAACTTTTCGATTTTTATTTATAGCTATAATTTTATTTAAACTATTTAAAATCAATCATTATGAAAAGAAAATTACTTTATTTATTTGTTTACTCCTTATTTTTTTTAGTAGCAAACAACGCAATTTCCCAAACTATATATGCCAGTAAAAAATCTGGAAACTGGAGTGGATCAACGGATGTATGGGAAACTTACAACGCTGGAACTGATATTTCAACAATGGCAATAGGAAGTGGAACGGCCACTTCTGCTACCCCGTCTGGAACTCATTCTATTTATATTAGAGCTAATCATATTATCAGTATGTTTGGTTCTAATAGGTCTTGTTATTCAATGACTATTGAAAATAATGGTAAATTATGGGCTAATGAAGCTGCCGCAAGAAGGATACAATTTGCAACAGGTGGGACTGGCTTTACCTATCCAATTGATGTTACCATTACAAATAATGGAACAATTGGTGGTCCCGGAGACGGAATATATTTTGAAACTCCAGTAAATGCTAGAAATATAACATTAACAGGTTCAGGAACTTCTATAGTAGGTAGATTAAGAATGCTTGGTGGAGCAGGAAGTGCTGCTGGTGGAATAGCTAGTTTTACATTAGATCAGGATGTTACTTTCACACAATCTGGGAATTATGCATTATCTGCGATATATACACCAACGGGTACAGATAATTATACTATCACAATTAATACTGGTAAGACTATAACAGTATCAGATGCATCAGGTTATTTTCACAATAATGGATCTTCTGCAGGAACTTATACTTATAACATCAATGGAACTTTAGATTTAAGCGCATCTACTCAAACATTAGCTAATGTCTCTCAAATTAATGTAACTGGCGGTGGTGTGGTTAATTTAAATGTAAATGGTTTAATAAAAGCTGGAGCATTTTTTAAAGCGACCGGAACTACCGGTACAGCAAATTTACAAATTAACACAAATGGAATTTTTGACGCTAGTCTGACCACAGATTTGACAACAACCGATACATGGTTTAAAGCTTTAGGGGCATTAAAAAGAAAAGTTGGTAATTCTGATGTTTTATTTCCTGTTGGAACTTCAACTGCTTACAATCCGGTTACTTTAAACAATTCTGGTACTTTATCAGATATTTCTGTGAAAGTAAAAAATACCTTTGACAATGCTCCTTCTCAACCTACACAGGTTGTAAATAAGCAATGGAACATTATCCCTTCAACAACTGGATCAAATTTAGCAGTAACCTTAGGATGGTCAACTGCAGATCAGGCAGCTTCTTTTGATGCAGCTATGCCAATTGTAATTGGAGAATATACTGGCACTTCTTGGGCAGAGTCTACTGCAACTATCTCAGGTGCAACATCACCTTATACCGCCACAATTAGCGGAGTTACAATCAAAAGTCCGAACGGAAATTTTGCAGTTGGAAATACAGGTACGCTTCCTTTAGATTTCCTTTCTTTCACAGCTAAACCAGATGCTTTAGGAAAAACAGTAAATTTAAATTGGAGCACAACAAATGAGATAAATACCAAGAATTTTGAAATTCAAAAAAGAACTGATGTTTCAGATTTTAAAACTATAGGAACGGTTAACAGTAAAAATGTAGCTGGTATCCAAAACTATTCTTTTGCTGATGCAAATTTAAACAGTGGAACTTCCTATTATAGATTAAATCAAGTTGATAATGACGGTAAATCAAAGTTTAGTGGCATTGTTCCTGTAAACATTAAATCTGCCATTAGCTTATCTATTTATCCAAATCCCGCAGAAAATACTTTAAATGTTAGCCATCCAGCTGCATCAAATAAAGCTCTAATTAAAGTTTTAAGTTTAGATGGAAAAACAATGTTTCAACAATCTTTATCAACTAGTTCTACATTAACACAATTAGATGTTTCCCAATTGGCAAGTGGTTCTTATCTTATTTTATTAGAAGACCAATCAGAAAAATCATCATTAAAATTTATTAAAAAATAGTGAAATATAAGAGAGTTTAATTAAGCTCTCTTATATTTTTTTAACGATTTAACGATCGTAATTGTAATGTTTTGCCTAAAATTTTTCAAGACATTAAATTCATCATTATGAAAAAGATACTTTTATTGGTGGTTTTTTTATTAAGCTTTAAAGCGATAACAAAGGCACAAACTACCCTTATCAACACCCAGTTTAATTCTACAACATTAGCTGCTTTATTAGCAAGTGATGGTACCATTAGCCCTACAAAAACTGCCGACGGAGTTTGCAGTCAGGGAATGATTCAAATCAACAGCCCTTCAGGATATTTAGAAGCTGCTTTAAGTAGTTGTAGCTCGTTTACGGTAAACATGAAATCTACGTCTACAAGTACAAGAACTGTTACTATAAAATATAAGAAATCTGGAGAAGCGGCTTATACCACACTTACACCTACTCTTGCTGTTAGTACTGCAGCTTCTTACAATTTAACCACATTATACCCTGTTTTAAATTCAGCTAGTGGTATAAATATTAGAATAGAAGCAACAAGTGGCAACACACAAGTTCATGATTTAGTTGCCATTTCAGGAGGGTTAAGTAGCGCTGCAGAAATTACTTCATTTAAAATGAACAGTCAGGTTGGTAATGAAGTTATTAATACTTCAACAGGATCAATTTCTATAAATGTACTTAACGGAACTTCTTTAACTAATGTAGCACCATTAAGTATAGGCATTTCTAACTTATCTAACATTAGTCCAACAGCAAGCGCAACCAGAAATTTTTCAGGTGGTAACCTTGTAAGTTATACAGTAACAGCAGAAAGTGGTGCTATAAAAATGTGGAATGTAACCGTTTCTCAAGTAAGTTCTGCAGCGAAAAACATTACTGATTTTAGGCTGGCCAATTCGCAATTAGGAATTGCAATAATTAATGAAACGGCGGGTACAATTACTGTAAATATGCCCGATAACGCTAATTTGAATAATATCATTCCTAAATATATTTATGCCTCTGCAAACTCAACTATAAGTCCGGCTGTAAATACTGCAAGAAATTTTGGCACATCATTGAGTTATACGGTTACTGCCCAAGATAATTCTACCAAAATATGGACAATCATTATTAACCCAATTAACGTAACAGGATTTCCAAGTTTAAATTTTAATAATGTTGTAGGCTTTGCATCAATTGCAGCCGATGGTTTTACAGGACCAACAACTGGTGGCATGGCGCAAATTGCTGGCAGAACAAATGATACTGTTTATATTAATGGCCCATCAGAGTTTGCTAAACTTTGTGATGTTTTACAGAAAAGGATTAAATACAAATTCTACAGTAATAATCCATTAACCATTGTGCTAGAACCGGGGATTTATACTGGCGCTGGAGGTACAGAATCTATCTGGGCTAATTCTATGCTTACTATTCAAGAGCAAGAAAATTTAACGATTATAGGCCGTAGAGGCGTTACAATTAACTTTGGTATCAACGTTAAACGCTCTTCTAATATCCTGATAAGAAATATATCTATACAGGATTATTATGATGATGGGATAAATATTGGAGAACCAGAAACTCATCACGTATGGGTAGATCATTGTACGGTTGGTCATCCAACTGCTTTCCCAGCAGATTCCGAGCATCCTGATGGTGGTGTTGATGTTAAAGATGGCGCAAGCTATGTAACCATTTCATGGACAAAATTTAGATACAGTTGGAAAACAAGCTTAAATGGTCATTCAGATAATCCTGCTCAAGGTGTTATTGATAACGGAAGATTAAAAATCACCTATTATGCAAATCACTTTTTCAATACCAATTCTAGAAATCCTAGAATTCGTTTTGGAGAGGTACATGTATTAAATAATTTAGAAGAACAGGTTCAGCTTTATGGAATTGCGGCTGCAAATAGCGCATCTGTTTATGCTGAAAACAATTTCTTTTTAAATACCCGTTGGGGGATGTATGCCGATAGAACTGATGCTGATTTTAAAGCAGTTTTTGGCAATAATAGTGATGATGTTTTTACCTCTAAAACAGGGAATTATCCGGCAACTGGTTTAAAACAAGTTGGGAATGAATATGATGATAGTGGTTTGCCTGTAATTACAGCTCAGATAAATCCAGCTATGTTAAATCCTGGAGGTCGATCAATAAAATTTGACGAATTTAATCCTACTGCAGTATTCTCTCCATCAAGTTATTATACTTATACGCCAATCGCCGCATCTGTTGTGAGAACTGTTGTTCCACTTTTGGCTGGTGCCGATATTGTAGAATTCTTCCCAAAAGCAAATACAAATGCGCAAACACTTCCTTTAAAACTTTTAGCTTTTGATGCTAAATTAGAAAACAGTTCAAATCCATCGGTAAAATTATCCTGGACCACTACAGATGAGGTAAATACCAAAGATTTTGAAATTAATAGAAAAGGTGATTTTGGCGATTTCGAAAAAATTTCGACTCAAATAGCAATTAATAAATCGGGTATTCACCAATATTCTTTTAATGACAAATCACCTTTAAACGGAAATAATTACTATCAGCTTAAGCAAAATGATAACGATGGAAAAGCGACCTTAAGTAAAATCGAATTTGTTAAGGTCGGAATTACTCAAGAACAAGTTCTTTCAGTTTATCCAAATCCGGCAAATGATATCATTATCGTGAATCATGGTTTAAATTCAAAAGGAGGTTTAATTAGGGTAATTGATGTAAATGGAAAGCTTGTATTAAATCATTTAGTTAGCGCCAATCAAGCCATTAGTGAATTAGACATTTCTAAACTTAGTTCAGGTATTTATATGATCAATTATCAAACAGATCTAAATACCAGTTCCATTAAAATGATAAAAAAGTAACCAATTAATCCCAACTGTTTTCTTAAAAAACTTTTGGGTTTTTTAACATAAATTAAAAATTATGAAACCAATTATTACCAGAATTAGCTTGAGGTATTTACTATCTTTTGTATTGATTTTTATGATGCATAGTGCTTTTGCAGCCTACGACAAAACAGTTGCAAAAGATGGATCCGGAGATTATTTAACAGTTCAAGCTGCGGTTGATGCGGCTCCAACAGGATTAACATCTCCATACAGGATATTTATCAAGAATGGGAAATATGTAGAGAATGTGATTATTCCTTCTAACAAACCCTTTATTCAGTTTGTAGGCGAAAGTGTGAATAACACCATTATTAGCTTTAATAATTTTAATGGAAAAGCCATTCCGGGCGGAGGTGGAACTACTTATGGTACTTCAAATTCTGCAACAGTAATTGTTAATGCAACCGATTTTAGTGCAATGAATATAACCTTTGAGAACACAACAGGTGATGCTCCACAAGCATTAGCTATAAACGTAAACAATGATCGTTGTTCATTCAAAAATTGTAGATTTTTAGGTGGGCAAGATACCTTACTAGCTAACAATAACGGCTTAAGACAATACTATTTAAATTGCTATGTAGATGGTGTAGTTGATTTTATTTTTGGAAATGCAAGGGCCGTTTTTGACCATTGCGTAATCTATCCAAAAGATAGAAAAGATAATCTAGCAAATAGTTATATTACTGCAGCAAATACTAAATCTCCGGAGCCTTACGGTTTTGTTTTTCGAGATTGTGAAATAACCGCAAACACTGGAGTTACCAAATATGTTTTGGGAAGACCTTGGCAAAATGAAACAGCATTTGATTTTGCCTCAAAATCAAGAAATCAAACAGCTTTTTTAAATACAAAAATAGGTACTTCAGTAAACCCTGTTGGATGGGCAATTTGGGATGCTGGTACTGATGTTTCGCTAATTAATTATGGTGAATATCAAAGCAAAAATCCGGACGGAACTGCTACTGATGTGAGCCAAAGAATTTCTTGGTCAAAACAATTTGATGCAACTCAAGCAGCAGTTTATTCAGATGCTAATCTATTTGCAGGCTGGAATCCAACTGCAGTTTTTGAGGACGGAGCAACTTATGCTGCACCATTAGTAGTCTCTAATTTTGCAGGTACAAAAGGAGCCACAACCACTCCTTTTAAATGGAATATTAGCTGGCCAATTTCTGGTGTTCAGTATGATGTTTATAGAAGTACTGATAATGGTGTTAATTTTTCAATTATTAATACACAAACCTCTGCTACTTCAAATGTGAATTTTAATTATACAGCTACAAATCCGCCTCCGGGACAGAGTTATCAATATTATGTGAAGGCAACAAAAGCTACATATTCAGATTACGCATCTGATATTGTAACCATTTCTAGTGTACCAACTATAACCGTAACAGGTTCTTTAGGTGCATTTCTTCAAGGATTAGGAACTCCTTCAACTTCACAATCTTATACAGTTTCTGCTGTAGATTTAACTACAGATATTATTATTACTCCACCTTCAGGATACGAAATCTCATCAAACGGAGGTACTAATTGGTTTACAGCTGCTAACCCAATTCATTTAACGCCTGTAAGCGGTGCGGTTGCTAGTACAATAATTTCTGTAAGATTAAACGCAAGTTCTGCAGCAACTTATTCAGGAAATATTACACATACAAGTACAGGTGCGGTTACTATAAATCAAGCTGTAACGGGTACAGTTCAAAGTTCAGCTTTAATTGTTTCAACTCCTTTAATTAATTGGCCGCTTACAACAGACAATGTTGATAATTCATCAGTTAGAGCGGTAGGTATTGTAGCTACAGTACCTGTTTTAAATAATTTATATGCCTCTACGGGTTCAACAATTACTGCATATTCTACAGCACATGGTCAAGCTTTTGGGGCTTCTTCAACTACTGATGGTTCTTGGACAACTGCAAGTGGTGGACCTGGAGGCACATTAGGCAGGACTTTTTATGAGGAATTTACAGTTACATCAGATGCAACTCATATTGTCAGGGTAGATTCAATTATTCTTGCTTCATCCTTTTACAACACAAGTAGTAATACCAAATTAGCGGTTTCATATTCTACCGATAATTTTGCAACAATCAACGAAGTAACTGGTGGCTCTGCCGGAGGAACCGCACTATTAAGTAGTGCAAATGGTGCTTTCACAACGCCTATATTACTTGCAAATGAAACAAGCAGTACATCTGTTATTTACAGATTAGCTCTAAACAGCTCTTCTGGAGTGTCTTTAGCGGCAAATAGTACCTTAAAAATTAGACTCTACTTTTCTTGTGGTAGTACTGGTGTGCCACGATATGGAAAAATAAAAGATTTAACTTTTAAAGGTGAATCATCCATTGCTCCAGTCTCTGGTGATTTTAGGTCATATCAATCCGGAGATTGGACTGCGTTAAGTACTTGGGAACGTTATGATGGTACTTCTTGGATAAATCCTGCTCCTAACTATCCAGTGTATAATAACTCTGGAAAGACAACTATATTAAACGGACATACAGTAACTGTATCTAGCACATTGGCTAATGGTAGCGGATATATTCATTTAACAACTGTTAAACTGGGAAGCCAATTAATTGTAAATTCTGGTGCCAATCTTTTATTAGCCAATGATGGAGATGCTAACACCATAGATTTATTAGTGAATGGTGATATGAATATCAACGGTACCTTTGGCACCAATGGTAGTTGTGCAATTGAAGTTGGTGGTAAGTTGGTTAATTCTAATGCTATAAGTTTAAATGGAACAGATGTTTTTACGGTGGAGTCATCAGGTGTTTATCAGCATAATGCAAATTCCCCTAATGCACCAACAGCCACATGGAAAACTGGTTCAACATTTTTAATTACAGGCCTAATTAGTAGCCAAACTGACATTTTTAAAAGTACAATTAACTATGCCAATATTATTTGGGATAATCAGGGAGAATTGTCTGGGAAATATTATGCGATACGCGGAAATTTAACATCAACAAATGTTTTAGGAAAGTTTACAGTTAAAAGTACAGGGGCAACATATATCACATTATTCAATGCCGATGGCACCATGACTTTTCCAGATGGTTATGAACAAACTGGCGGGCAGGTTTTAGTGAGAGAGAACGGAACGGTTAATGGTACTTTTAATATCGGTAAAGATTTTATGGTAAGTGGTGGTACGTTTGAATCTAATTCTGCAGCTACATTTACCATTAACTTAACAGGAGCTGCAAGCAAATACAGTTATAATGATGCAACAAATAAACTTATCAATCTTAAAATTGGTTTAGCTGGAAGTTACACTTTACAATCACCTTTAAATACAGGTACATTAGCACTCTCTGGTACAGGTAAAATCACTTTAGGTAGTAATAATTTGACAGTTTCAACTATTACTGGTGGTTCTTCTGATGCCTATGTAATTACTAACGGATTAGGAAAATTAAAGGTAAATAATGTAGGAGCTACAAATGTTATTTTTCCAATTGGTACTTCCGCAACAAGTTATTCTCCTGTAACTATTAATAACGCGGGGACAACGGATAATTTTTCTGTGAGCGTTCAAAATACGTTTGATAATGCTTTAACCGATGCTTCTAAAGCAGTAACCAAACAATGGAATATTACTGAGGATGTTGTTGGAGGAAGTAATGCAACCGTAAGCTTAGGTTGGTTAACTGGCGATCAGGGTGCAGGGTTTAATCCTGCAAGTGCAACCTCAATGTTTCATTATACAGGAGGAAATTGGGATTCAAATACTGCAACTATTTCAGGTGCCGGAACAACCGCTTCACCTTATTTAGCTACAGCTTCTGGTTATACTTCTTTTAGTCCGTTTGGCGTTGGAAATCCAACTGCTTTACCTCTAGATTTAATCAGCTTCAAAGCAAAATTAGTTAAAAGTCTGTCTGCTACCGTTCAGTTAGACTGGAGAACAACCAATGAAATAAACACTTCAAAATTCGAGATAGAAAGAAGTATAGACGGAGTATCGTTTATCAAGATTGGTACAATATCTTCTTTTAATACAGCTGGAATTCATGATTATAACTTTGTAGATTATAATCCGGCTACAGGAACAGCTTATTATCGTTTAAACCAAATTGATTTAAATGGAGCAAATAAATATAGTAATGTAGAAACTGTAAATAATGCAGGCAACATTAGCTTAAGTGTTTATCCAAATCCTGTTTCAACTGTTTTAAATGTTATTCATCCTAAAGCAAATGATGGAGCTTCTTTAAACATTGTTAACATTAACGGACAAAAACTTTATACTATTGGTGTTAATAAAGAGAGTTCTAAAACTTCAACTGATATTTCCAAATTGAGCACTGGAACTTACTTTATTATGTTTGATAATGGCAATGAACAATCAGTTTTGAAATTTATAAAAAACTAATTGTTGATTAATTTTAATTAGTTTAAGGATGCACTTTTGGTTGGTGCATCCTTTTTTATTTCCTCAATTCGGTATCGATTGCATAGAATTATATATGCAAATGCTTTTAATCCGCTTATTTTCTTTGTAAAATTGGATATACCAGTTGTTTCAAAACCCAAGAAATGAAGAACTTCTTAATTATCCTTTTATTTATTTCTCATTTTGCATCAGCTCAAGATGTTTCTAAAGTTTGGGTAGCTGACCAAGGAAATGGAACTTATAAAAATCCGATTCTAAATTCAGATTATTCTGATCCTGATGCCATAAGAGTTGGTGATGATTTTTATATGGTATCTTCTAGTTTTGAGCACATTCCGGGTTTACCCATTCTTCATTCAAAAGATTTAGTTAATTGGACACTCATAAACCACGCTTTAAAAAAGCAACCTCCTTTTGAGGTTTACAAAAAACCACAACACGGAAATGGGGTTTGGGCTCCGGCTATTCGCTATCATAATAAAGAATTTTACATCTATTATCCAGACGGAGATTATGGCGTTTATATGGTAAAAACGGATAATCCTAATAATGAATGGTCTAAACCGATATTAGTTTATCCCGGCAAAGGAATTATTGATCCTTGTCCGCTTTGGGATGAGGATGGAAAAACTTATCTAGTTCACGCTTATGCGGGAAGTAGGGCTAGCATAAAAAGCCTGATCGCCATTGCTCCCATGAATTTAGAAGGCACTCAAGTCATCGACGAAAGCCAAATTATTTATGATGGACATGAGACCGACCCAACTATTGAAGGTCCAAAAATTTATAAAAGGAACAATTACTACTACATTTTTGCTCCTGCCGGTGGTGTACCAACTGGCTGGCAATTGGTGTTAAGATCTAAAAATATTTTAGGGCCTTACGAAAGAAAGGTGGTGATGGATCAAGGTAAAAGTTTAGTGAATGGCCCGCATCAAGGTGCTTGGGTAAATACACAAACTGGCGAGGATTGGTTTTTACATTTTCAGGATAAAAACGCTTATGGAAGAGTGGTCCATTTGCAACCCATGAAATGGATAAACGATTGGCCAGTTATTGGAGTAGATAAAGATGGCGATGGAAAAGGAGAACCGGTTTCTTTTTTTAAAAAACCTAATGTTGGCAAATCTTATCCCATAAAAACACCACTAGAATCTGATGAATTTAACAATCAAAAATTAGGATTACAATGGCAATGGGAAGCTAATTATAATGGAAATTGGTTAATGACAAACCATAATGGAAATTTAAGGCTTTATGCAATTTATACCGATAGCATTAAAAATCTTTGGGATGTGCCAAACATTTTGGGGCAAAAACTTCCTGCTGATAATTTTACCGTAACCACAAAATTAAAATTTTCGCCTAATCCAAAGGTTCAGAATGAAAGGGCTGGTTTGGTTATTTTAGGATGGAGTTATGCGACTATTTTTATTCAGAGCAAAGCTGATGGTTTATACCTGATGAAAGGTATTTGCGAAAAAGCAGATAAAGGAAATCCTGAAAAAACTGAGCAGCTATTAAAATTAGAATCGCCAGAAGTTTATTTAAAAGTTGCGGTTACAAACGGTGCAAAATGTAATTTCTATTATAGTTTGGATGGTAAAACTTATAAAGAAATAGAGGGTGAATTTATTGCCGAACCTGGAAAATGGACGGGTGCAAAATTAGGCCTTTATAGTTTAGGAAATCAAAAATCTAATGATACCGGCTATGCCGATTTTGATTTTTTTAGAATAGATAATTAACAATTAAAATATGATGAAGTTTAATGTAAAGAAGAATAATTCTAGCTTTTTATTAAAGAGTTTGATGATGTTGATTTTTGTGTGTTTTTGCTCATTTGCTTTCGCAGATAGAAATAATGGAAATCAAATTATGGTAAGTAATCCAGAAGAAGTTTTAGAAGCCATAAAAAATGCAAAACCTGGAGATGAAATTTTAGTGAAGGGCGGAGATTATAAATTCTCTCAAAGAATTGATATTAAAACAGACGGAACAGAAGACGCGAAAATAACTTTAATAGCAAACCCAGCAGATTCAAAACGTCCAAAATTTGATTTTTCTGCATTAAGCGAAGGAGATTCAAACCAAGGCATTATTTTAAGGAGTAGTAATTGGCATATTAAAGGGATTGATATTTTTAAAGCAGGCGATAACGGTATTCTAATTACTGGCGGTCACGATAATACCATCGAGTTTTGCTCTTTTTCAGAATGTTCTGATACAGGTTTGCAATTGGTTGCAGGAGCAGCAAATAACCTTATTTTAAATTGTGATTCTTATTTTAATGCCGATTCTAAAATTGAAAATGCAGACGGCTTCGCTTGTAAAATTGATGTGGGTTCTGGCAATAAATTTAAAGGTTGCCGGGCATGGCAAAATTTGGATGATGGTTGGGATGGTTACCTTAAAAAAACAGATGATATCACTACAATTTATGAAGATTGTTGGGCATTTAATAACGGGATGTTAAAAGACGGAAAGTTAAGTGGTGGTGATGGAAACGGATTTAAAACAGGTGGAAGTGATGATAAATTATTGAAACACAATGCGACTTACATCAATTGTATTTCTACAGGAAACACCAAAAGTGGCTTTGATCATAATAGTAACCGTGGCGCAGTGGCTTTGTTAAGCTGTGTTTCATTTTTTAATAAAGGTAAAAATTTAAGCTTTGGGAGTAAAAATCAAGTATCAAAATTGGTAGTAAAAAATTGTGTGGTTTATGGTCCGCTTGGTAATTTAGATGCAGATCAAAGCGTAATTCAACATAATAGTTGGCAATTGGATAAAGAGTTTAAGATGAGCGAGTTTTTAGATCTGGATTTAAAAACACTTTCTAAACCTCGCAAAGTGGATGGTAGTTTGCCCGACATTAATGTCCCAAAAAACTAAATAACTCGCATGAAAAAATTAAGCCTTCTTGTTTTTTTGCTTACGCTGATGCTGGGTTTACAAGCTCAAACTCAAATATTCAAATTTACGGTTGCAAAAGATGGATCTGGAGATTTTAAAACCATACAAGAAGCAATAAATAAAGTTCGTGATCACTCCCAACAAAAGGTAACTATTTTTATAAAAAACGGCGTTTATCATGAAAAACTAGTGATCCCATCCTGGAAAAAAAACATTGCCTTAATCGGCGAAAGCAAAGAAAAAACCATCATTACCAATGATGATTATTCTGGTAAAGATTTTCCTGGTGGAGATTTTACGGGAAATTCTAAGTTCAGTACCTATACTTCTTATACAGTTTTAATTGAGGCGATAGATTGTAGTGCAGAGAATTTAACCATTCAAAATACTGCGGGCAGAGTTGGTCAGGCGGTTGCTTTAATGGTTGAAGCGGATAGAGTAGTCATAAAAAATTGCAACATATTAGGCAATCAAGATACGTTATACATCGCAAAAGATGGACGTAACTATTTTAAAGATTGTTATATAGAAGGAACTACCGATTTTATTTTTGGTGAAGCAACCGTAGTTTTTGAAAACTGTACCATAAAAAGTTTGCAAAATTCTTATGTCACTGCGGCATCAACAACTCCACTACAAAAATTTGGTTTTGTTTTTTTAAACTGTGAGCTTGTTGCTGCTGCTGGCGTTAATCAGGTTTATTTGGGAAGGCCTTGGCGACCGTATGCCAAAACAGTTTTTATAAAATCGAATTTAGGAACCCATATTTTGCCCATAGGTTGGGATCCATGGAAAGGCGATGACATGTTTCCTGATAAAGAAAAAATAACTTTTTATGCTGAGTATCAAAATTTAGGCGAAGGCTCAAATACTTCAAAAAGAGCCTTTTGGTCTCATCATCTTAAATCGGCGGAAGCCAAAAAATACACTTTAAAAAATATTTTTTGCGATTGGAATCCTTTAAAACAATGAGAAATTTTATTGTTCTATTCCTTGCCGGAATCAGTTTTTCGGTTTTTTCACAAACCAAATTTGTGGTTTCTAAAGCTGGTAATGGTGATTTTAAAACTGTTCAAGAAGCCTTAAATAAAGTGCCGTTAAACAATAAAAAAAATATAATTATCTATGTCAAAAATGGGATTTACAAAGAAAAATTACATTTAGATTCAACCCAAAACAACGTAATTTTAATTGGTGAAGATCAGTTTAAAACGATTTTAACCTTTGATGATCATCCCGGAAAGGTAGATGAAAATGGAAACCCTATTAACACACGCTCTTCTTATAGTTTTTTAATTGCAGCTAATGATTTTAAAGCTAGTAACATCACTTTTCAAAACGATGCAGGCTTTACAGCCGGACAAGCGGTTGCTTTAGAAGTTCGGGGAGATAAAGCTGTTTTTAAGAATTGCAGGATAGTTGGCAATCAGGATATCCTATTTTTAAATTCAGAGAAAAGCCGACAATACTACGAGGATTGTTATATAGAAGGCACTACAGATTTTATTTTCGGTGCGGCTACAGCTTGGTTTCAAAACTGTCACATCCATAGCAAAAAGAACTCTCATATTACTGCCGCCTCCACGCCAAAAGAGCATCCTTTTGGTTATGTTTTTAATAATTGCGTGATTACAGCGGATACCTCTTTAAATAAAGTTTCATTAGGCAGGCCGTGGAGACCGTATGCAAATGTGGCTTTTTTACATTGTTATCTACCCGAGCAACTCAAAGCTGAAGGTTGGTCAGTATGGAACCAATTAGATACCTATGCTTTATCCAGATTTTCTGAATACGAAAATTATGGATCAGGCGCCAACCCAAAAACTAGAGTTTCATGGTCTCGTCAATTAACATTGGCGGAAGCCAAAGAATACACATTGGAAAATGTTTTACGGGGCTGGAAACCTGAATAGGTTTATTTGGTTAACGGAAGACAATTAAACTAATATTAATGAAGAAATTTTTAAGTATATTTTTATCGACTCTTTTTCTATGCTTATCACTATTGGCGCAAGAAAAATTTTTGAGAGATACAAGTTTTACAACTTATAGTGCTTTTATAAAAGAAAGAAAAAACTTTCCAAAGATACAAATCGCCAAATTACCTTTATCAAAAACCAGTTTAGAAAAGCTAGATATCCCTTTTAAAGATTTGGGTTATCGGAAACTTAATCTGGATATTACTTATCCTAAAAAAGAAAAAAAAGGAGGTTATCCTGTTGTGATTCTTTTATTTGGTGGTGGATGGAAATCAGGAGATAAAAGTATGTGTAATCCACAAGCTCGTTTTTTTGCTGAAAAAGGTTATGTGGCGGTTTCAGTAGAATATCGTTTATCTCCCGAAGCAAAATATCCAGCAGCAGTTTTAGATGTTAAAGAAGCCATCAGATGGATCAGATCTCACACTAAAGAATACAATATTGATCCTTATCACATTGCAGTTTTAGGTCGTTCGGCTGGTGGACAATTGGCTGCATTAGTAGGCACAACTGGCGGAGTAAAAAAATATCAAAGTGGTAAAAATCTTTTTATTTCTGATGATGTGCAAGCAATTATTGATATTGATGGAGTTTTGTCTTTTCATCATCCAGAATCTTCAGAAGGTCAGGTAGCATCAGAATGGTTGGGCGGCACTTATGTGGAAAGACCAACAGTTTGGGATGATGCTTCGGCGTTAAATAATGTAACCAACTATTCGCCTCCAATTTTATTTATTAATAGTTCAAATCCCAGGTTTCATGCTGGTAGAGATGACATGATTAAAAAACTTGACGAGTATAATATTTATTCAAAAGTACATGAAATTCCTAATACTCCTCACCCCTTTTGGTTGTTTCATCCATGGTTTAATGAGACTAATAATTTTGCATTGGCTTTCTTAAATAAAATCTTTAAATAGGATTAAGGAGGAGAAACCTAAGTTTTTGAACATCTTTTTTATCTTATATTTTTATGCAATCCTTGCCGGTAACGATTGCACAAATAAATAGCTCATAATGGCTAAATACCACGCTTAAAATCCTTAAAATTGTTTAGAAACAATGTTTTCTACAGCCAATAAATGCCGTTTTTTATAAACCAAGATTACATTTAGAAATTTACATTTTTACTTATCCGACTTAGAAATCTTTTTTTAGCAAGGTTACTAATGTTGAATAATTTAATATTAAGAAATAAACGAATGAGAAATTTTAAAATCATCCTTTTAGGATTATTA
The DNA here is from genome assembly GCF_001652725.1 of Pedobacter psychrophilus. Taxonomy (GTDB): domain Bacteria; phylum Bacteroidota; class Bacteroidia; order Sphingobacteriales; family Sphingobacteriaceae; genus Pseudopedobacter; species Pseudopedobacter psychrophilus. The sequence continues at coordinate 4,069 of NZ_LWHJ01000032.1, read as the reverse complement.
TCACAAACCATCTTAATATCATGCAGCGCAAACACTAGTTCCAAATTAATAGCTAATTCATCAGGCATTACAGATTCTTTAGAGTTTATCAACTACTTTAAGGTTAAAATGCCCATTATCAAAACACCTGTTTTTAAGAAGGATACTTTTGATATTAGTAAATCTGGTGCCAAAGGGGATGGTATTTTCTTAAACACAAAAATCATTAATGATGCAATTTCAAAATGTAGTAATAATGGTGGTGGTGTAGTTTCAGTACCAGGAGGGATTTGGTTAACTGGCCCTATTTACATGAAAAGCAATGTGAATTTGCACATTAAAAGAGATGCTATACTACAATTCACAAAAGATAAAAGCCAATACAAATTAATTGAGGGAAATTGGGAAGGTAAACCTTCGGTTAGAAATGAATCTCCAATCTCTGGTTCAGATTTAGAAAACATAGCTATCACAGGAAAAGGAATAATTGACGGAAACGGAGATGTTTGGCGATCTGTTAAAAAAGATAAACTAACAGAATCTCAATGGAAAAACCTTTTAAAATCTGGTGGTTTGGTTGGCGAAGATAATAAGACATGGTATCCATCTGCAAGTTATTTAAAAGGTGATAAAACAGAAAATTCAAGTGTTTTAGTTGCTGGCAAAAGTTTGGCCGATTATGCAGATATGAAAGATTTTTTTAGGCCCAACTTATTGGTTTTAACCAGATGTAAAAAAGTTTTATTAGAAGATGTTACCTTCCAAAATTCGCCAGCTTGGTGTTTACACCCGTTAATGTGTGAAGATTTAACACTTAGGGGAGTTTACGCAAAAAACCCTTTTTACGCTCAAAATGGTGATGGTGTTGATGTAGAATCTTGTAAAAACGTAATGATTGAAAACTCTACGTTTGATGTTGGCGATGATGGTATTTGCATCAAATCTGGAAGAGATGCCGACGGTAGAAAACGTGGAATGCCAACCGAAAATTTAATAGCCCGCAACAATGTTGTTTATCACGCTCACGGTGGTTTTGTAATTGGTAGTGAAATGTCTGGAGGAGCAAGAAACCTATTTGTTTATAATAACTCATTTATTGGTACTGATATAGGCTTGCGTTTTAAAACCACAAGGGGACGTGGAGGTGTAGTAGAAAAAATTTATATATCAGATATCAACATGAAAGATATAGCCGGCGAAGCCATACTTTTTGATATGTATTATGCCGCAAAGGATCCAGTTCCATTAGCTGGAGAAATCAGAGAGGCACCAAAAGTTCAATTGATCCCGGTAACAGAAGAAACTCCACAATTTAAAGATTTTCATATTAGGAATATTTCTTGTGATGGAGCGTCTAAAGCTATCTTTATAAGAGGTTTGCCAGAAATGAATATTGATAATATTTATTTGGAGAACCTTACCATACAAGCTAATGAAGGTGTGGAATTGACCGAAGCAAGCAATATCACCATCAAAAATTTGAACCTATTAATCGCTAAATCTAATCCATTAATTAGTATCAACAATAGTAAAAACATCAGTTTTGATGGGTTAAAATCTTTTACTGATATAAAACCATTGATGAATATTTCTGGAGATAAAACATCAGGAGTTCAGCTTTCAAACTCTTCTATTTCCTCATCTAAAGATAAAATCACTTACTCTGCTGGAGCATCTTCAAAGGCATTAACAATTAAATAAATGAAGCCATTATTTAAAAAATATTTTTTCTTTTCTGTTTTCACGATGATGATAATCGTTTCATCATGTGCGTCTAAAAAGGGAATTATAAATCAAATTGCTAAGCTTTCTCTTTCTGAAGATATGGCTAAAACTGTGATGACTATCTGGGCCGATTCTCTTTTAATGGAAGAAGGAAAACCGGTAAAATGGGCTTATGACCAAGGTGTGGTTTTAGAGGGAATCGCAAATATTTGGAAGCGTACAGGCGAGGGGAAGTATTTCTCCTACATTCAAAAAAGCATGGACTTTTTTGTTAAAAACGATGGAACTATTGATCGCTATAAATTAACTGATTATAATATCGATAATATAAAAAATGGTCGTTCTCTATTGCTTTTATACCAAGTTACTGGAAAAGATAAATATTATAAAGCAGCATCTTATTTAAGAAAACAATTGGAAGGGCAACCACGAACCAAAGAAGGTGGCTTTTGGCATAAAAAAGTGTACCCTTACCAAATGTGGTTGGATGGTTTGTACATGGGCGAACCTTTTTATACAGAATATGCCAAAAATTTCCATCAAAATGAAGCCTTTGATGATATAGCAAACCAGTTTATTTACATGGAAAAGCATGCTAGAGACCCTAAATCAGGTTTACTTTATCATGGTTGGGATGAATCTAAAGAACAAGCTTGGGCAGATAAAACAACCGGAAATTCGCCAAACTTTTGGGGAAGAGCAATGGGTTGGTATGGAATGGCTTTAGTAGATGTTTTGGAAAATTTCCCGACAGATCATCCTAAAAGACAAGAACTAATCGACGTTTTAAATCGCTTTGCAGCTGCTACAGCTAACGTTCAAGATAAAAAATCTGGTTTATGGTACGAAGTTTTAGACCAACCAAACGGAAAAGGAAATTACTTAGAGGCATCTGCTGCTAACATGTTTGTTTATGCTTTAGCAAAAGGTGTTAGACTAGGTTATTTGTCAAATAATTATGAAGCCGTTGCAGAAAAAGGATATAAAGGAATTCAAAAAGAGTTTTTGGCAAGAGATGCGCAAGGTTTGCTCCATTTAAACGGAACGGTAAGCGTTGCAGGTTTAGGCGGCAAACCTTATCGGGATGGAAGCTATGAATATTATTTGAGTGAAAAAGTAGTACAAGATGACCCAAAAGGTGTGGGTGCTTTTTTATTAGCAAGTAATGAAATGGAGTTGAGAAATATTCAACAAATCGGTAAAAATAAAACTGTTTTGTTAGATAACTATTTCAATAACGAAACCAGAAAAGATATTATCGGTAAGCCAGAAAGTTTTCATTATGTATGGAACGAATGGGATAATAATGGGTTTGGGATTTTAGGAGAAAGCATCCGTAATATGGGTGCAAAAACAGAGACTTTAAAGGAGGGGCCAACGGCTTCCAACTTAGCCAACTCATCGGTTTATATTATTGTTGATCCAGACAGTAAAAAGGAAACAGAATTTCCTCATTATATGATGGCACCTTATATTCAAAATATTTTTGAATGGGTAAAAGAGGGTGGTGTTTTATTACTTATGGCTAACGACTCGAGCAATTGCGAACTTCCACATTTTAATGATTTAGCTAGGCAATTTGGAATGCAGTTTAAATACGAATTGAAAAATCCGGTTACAGGCTCTCAATTTGATATGGGAATGATAAAAATTTCCGAAGGAAACGCCGTTTTTCCATCAGGTCCACAAACTTATTTGAAAGAAATTAGTACGCTTGATTTAACAACTCCGGCGAGAGCAGTAGTTCAAAATAAAGGCGATGTTATTATGGCATCAGCCAAATTGGGGAAAGGGACAGTTTTTGCCGTTGGCGATCCTTGGTTATATAATGAATACACAGATGGGAGAAAATTACCTAATACTTTCCAGAATCTAACAGCAGCTAAAGAATTAATGTATTGGCTTTTAAAGCAAGTACCAAATAAATAAGACCATGATTTTAAATAAGAAAAACTTAAGCCTGGTTTCATCTGAAAGCTTGATAAAGCCACAACGAAGTCTGTTTGATTTGCCCGAAAAAGTATTACAATTTGGTACGGGGGTTTTACTTCGTGGTTTACCAGATTATTTTATCGATAAGGCAAACAGACAAGGCATATTTAATGGGCGAATCGTGGTGGTAAAATCTACTGATCATGGCAGTACCGATGAGTTTGATCATCAGGATAACCTGTACACCATTTGTATTAAAGGGATAGAAAACGGCAACACCATTGAGCAAAATATAGTTTCATCAGCGATAAGCAGGGTTTTAACAGCAAATAAACAATGGAACGAGATCTTAGATTTCGCTGCTTCAGATTCTTTAGAAATCATTATCAGCAATACCACAGAAGTAGGTATACAATTGGTTGAAGAAGATATA
>NZ_LWHJ01000031.1 GCF_001652725.1 Pedobacter psychrophilus | reverse complement strand
TGCATTTTCTATGGAGGCATTTACATCTTACAGTGGTAGAAGAACAAGGATAATGGGCGCTATGGGAGACATGGTTGGTGATATGACAGAATTGGTTGTAAATGATTTTAGAACCGGAAAAGAGGTAAAGTTTTTACCGAAAGCAGAGGATGTTGAAGGATATAAAAATAGTGGTCATGGTGGTGGCGACTGGTTATTAACAAGAGATTTTGTACAAGCTGTTGCACAAAAAAAACCAGAGATACTAACCTCTAATATTGATGAATCTATTGAAAGTCATGTTATGGGATTTATGGCAGAAAAGAGTCGTAAAAATGGTAAAGTGATGGAGGTGAAGTTGTAACTGAGTTTAATTACAGACATTCAAAAAGTTTTTGTTCGCTAAATAAAAGACGTAGCTAATAAATTAGCGAACAAAATTGTTTAAATATGGCTATTGAAGGATTATTTATTTTTCAGCTCACCTAAAGGTCTTCTGTTAGCACCTAGTTTTCCGGTTAAGTCGTCTCCAAGATCTTCTTTTACTTCGTTTGCGTAAGCCTGTAATTCTTCTACAATTTTCGGATAGAGCTCAATTACGTTATATCGTTCGCCTGGGTCGCGTCTCAAATCATATAATGCAAGAGTATCTAAAGAGCCTTTTCTATAAGGCCCAGGATAACCGTTATTTCCTGGCATCACATTTTCGTAAGAACGATAATCATGCGGAAATACAAGCTTCCATTCTCCTATTCTTACTGCTTCTAAATCGTTTTTATTGTAATAATAATTGAATTTAGTTCGAGGAGTAACATCGTTACCTTGCAATAAAGACAATATATTTACACCGTCAATTTTATGTTGAGGCAAGATGGATCCAGTTATTGCTGCAAGCGTTGGGAAAATATCAATGGTACTTGCCAGTTTATTTACCACCATTCCTTTCGGGATAATATTTGGCCATGAAATAATACATGGAACCTTTGTTCCGCCTTCCCAGCTTGTTCCTTTTCCTTCTCTAAGTCCTGCGGTATTTCCGTTATGATTTCCGAAATTTAACCAAGGGCCGTTATCTGATGTAAATATAATTAGTGTGTTTTTCGCAAGACCCTGTTGTTCGAGTGTCTTTACAATTTGCTCTACAGACCAATCAATTTCCATCATAACATCTCCAAATAAGCCTTGTTCACTCTTGTTTTTAAACTTAGATGAAGCGGCTATAGGGACGTGAGGCATGCTATGAGCCATATAAAGAAAAAATGGATGTTGTTTATTTTCCTTAATGAAACTGACTGCTTTATCAGTATAAATGGTTGTTAGTTTCGCTTGGTCATCTAGCGTAACCACTTTCATTGAAGTGTCAGGAACTTGCTGTCCTGCTTTGATTTGCAAAAGAGGGAGTGTAGGATAAATTTTAGCTCGAGGATGGGTAGGAGGGAGTTGCTTACCATCATAATCAACTGGCCACATATCGTTAGAATATGGGATGCCTAAATATTCATCAAAACCTTGTTTGGTAGGCAAAAATTCGGGTTCATTACCCAGGTGCCACTTGCCAACCATTGCTGTAGCGTAACCGCTAGACTTTAACATTTCTGCTATGGTTGTTTCTTTTAAATTTAATCCAATTCCTTCATTAGGAGCAAATGCTCCGTAAACATTCATACGGTTTGGATAAGTACCAGTCAATAAAGCCGCCCTTGAAGCTGTGCAAGTAGCTTGAGGCGTGTAAAAGTTGGTAAACCGCTGTCCGTTATTTGCAAGTCTGGTAATATTTGGTGTTTTATATCCAATTGCCCCATTTTCTTCAATATCGCCATAACCCATATCATCCATAAAAATGATAACCACGTTTGGTTTTTGTTGGACTAATTTCTGTTGTGCAAACCCAGTAAAGTAAAAACTCAATACTGCCACAGTTATTAATTTTGTCTTCATTTTAAACGGGGGTTAATTTCAGGTTCAGCTTTATTATCAATCAATTATTGTTTCCTGGTTTTCTCAATAATTGCTTCTTGGAGCATATTTATTGTTACCAAATCTTTGCCTTTGATTATATTCTTTGCAAGTGGTTTTAACTCTTCACGGTCATTTTTTAAATCGAAAATTTCTCCAGTTTCGTAAAGTTTCCAATCTAAAGTTTGAGCAAAAACTTTTCTGGTGAATTTCCCCCATTTAGGGTCATAGTAGGTATAAATCCAGTTGCGTTGGTAGTTTGTGTTTCCCTTCAATTGCGGATAGAAACTTTTCCCATCTAGTTTATCTGCTTCTTTACTAGCAGTGCCGGTTAGGTTTAAAATAGTTGGAAAAAAATCAGTAAAATCTATTAATGATTTATTGGTTGAGCCGGCTTCAATATTGTTTTTCCAATTAACAACCAATGGAACATGCGTACCTCTATAGTTAGTTTGACCTTTGTTTCCTTGTACTTTTCCACCTCTAAAATTGGAGATAATTTGAGGGCTAGTGCCATTATCTCCTGTATAAATAATAATTGTATTATCGCGTAAACCAAGTTCATCAACTTTCTTCACTATACGTCCAACCAAATAGTCATGATAGCTTAACATATCTTTATAATAATTTGGATTACTTTTTTCAGAAGATGAAGGGAAATCTTTGTAATCTTTAGAAAACGGTGTTGGCACAAATGGATCATGTGTTAAACACATTGGGTAATAAACCATAAAGGATGTATCCTTGTTGGTTTCGATAAATTTTTCAATGTATGAAGTAAATTCTTCATCGCCATACTTACCTTTCAAAGTCACAGATTTCTTTTCATCTGTATAAACCGTAGGGTCTTGGTATCGAGATCCTAGTTCATCAACTTGCCAAAGCAAGAAATTATCAAAACCAGAATTTTGAGGCATTGATCCTTTAAGACCACCGGCTAATTCAAATTGTTTATCATTTCCATATAATTGCCATTTGCCTGCTATACAGGTTTTATAACCTTGTTTTTTAATTGCATGAGCAAAAGTAGTTTGTGATGGGTCAAGTAAGCCAAAGCCAATGTAATTTCGACTATTGTATTTTCCGGTCATAAGCTGTACCCTAGAAGGAGTACACAATGGCATAGAATGGCAGTTTTCAAACAGCATTCCCGATTTCGCAAGTGCATCAATATTTGGTGTTAGCTTGTCGTCGTTACCGTTACAACCTATGGTTTCATAACCTAAGTCATCCGCCATTATTAATATAATATTAGGTTTTTTCTGGCTTTGACCAAAACTTATAGATGTGTAAAAAGCCGATAGCAGAGTGCACAAAACAAATTTTCCTTTTTTTGATATCATATTATTAGTTCTTTTTGTAATCATTGTTTAGCTAAGTTAGCCAGTGTATAAATTCTCAGTTAAGCTCAATGTCCTTTTTGAATTAAAAAAGTGGAGAGTTTAAGCTCCCCACTTTCTATCTAGCAAGCTGTCTTAATTTAATATTAGTTAGCTATTAAAGCTTTATAAATTTTTGTGTTGCGTTAATTTTATCTGTTTTTAGCTGAATGATATATTCGCCTGTATTCAGGTTTTGTAAAAAGATTGGTATGTTATTAAACCCTTGCTTTAGGTCAACTTTTTTACTAAACTCTAATTTCCCGCTCAAGTTGTAAACTTTTACCTCACCATTAAACTGATCTTCTGCTTCTAAGCTGATAGTCATGTATGATGAAACCGGGTTTGGATAAAAGGAAATCTTTGATTGTTGTGCAGGTAGTTTTATTGCAATAATTTTTTCAGAGCTTATACTTCCATCCATATCTATGCTCTTTAATTTGTAATAAACTGTACTGGCAAATGTGTCAAAATCTTTATCGGTATAATTGTACCTTATCAATTCTGATGAATTGCCTTTAGCTGCAACTTCTGTAATCTGGTTGAAGTTAATTCCGTCTGCACTTCTATAAAGCACAAACTTATTTACATTTTTTTCTTCTGCACTAGACCAGTTTAATTGAACTGCAGCGTTTTGCAAAGCTCCATCAAAACTGACCAGCTTAATTGGTGTAACTGTGTTTTTTTGTAATAAGATAGTTGAAGGAAGACCATCTTTTACAGTAAAGCCCACCGTTAGCAAATTACCTTGTTGGTTAACACTAGAACTGTTAGGATTTGAAACAACGGTATAATTACCAGTTAAACCTAATTTGATGATATGTGGATTAGTAGAAATAAAATTCTTGTTGGCATCAATGACCATATTTAGATCCGGATTATTTAGCGTAACCAATACCATATCTGTTCCATATTCTTTCACGTTAAACATCGCTTGTCCAGATACACTTTCTACCAAACCAAGGTTTACCGCTATCGGAGCTTTTGAGAAAGCAACATAAGACGTTGAATTGTCTGGAATATATTTGATTGCGTGAAATTCACTAGTTTGGTTAAGAACGGTGTAAACACTTCCACTCGCAAGCGTTTGAGCCAGTGTCTGCATATTGGCCGCTGCTATGTTTGGCGCAACTACATATTCGTATTTTGCTGGCGCAGCCGTTGTAGGCTGATTGCCATGTACCAAATATGCTCTAGTGAAATTGGCTGTGCTGGTAACTGAGCCGTCGGTTGTAGTATAAACTGGTGTAGTTTGTGAGCCTCCTTCAACGCGGTAATCATTATTCCCTGTTGGTAAGTAAAAACCTGTACCCTGAGAACTTGTTAACCACTGATAAGAACCTGTTAAAGGGTAGCTACTGTCAAAGTGCCTGTTTGAGGAACAGTAGAATTTACGTACATAGTTGGCGTTGCCGTTGTGCTTATTGCTTGAAATAAGTTTGAAACCACGCTGCCTTGGTTATTACCAACACTTATATCGCTACCTAAACAAATTAAAAGGTTATCAAAAGCAAAAACAGACTTTTTAAACTTCAAACTGCTAGGCGTGTAATAGCCTTTGTCTAGTTGAGAAAAGTTCATTCCAAAGATTCCATTTCTTCCTAAAGAAAGTGCACCAGAAAAATCTAGTTCTTGCCATTCACTTGCGTTATTTGTTTTTGGTTGTAATTCGGTAAAAGGCAACACAACAGAAGTGGTGCCTGGCATATAATTCCAGTCCCAACCAGCTCCATTAAGTGAGTAACCTGTATCTTCTAAACTTCCGTTGTAAAGAATTTCTAAAGCGCCATAACTTTGATAACGCCCGTACCTGTTTTCTGTCGGATAAATTTCTGTACCTTTAAATATGGTGTTAAAACCTTTCATGGAAGCTGTCCAATTTCCTCTTTTTAATACGCCCAAATTGGAATAATTAGAAGTATAAAAATTATCAAAATCACCCTTTGCAACTCCGTAAAAGTCAACATTGTAAGTGTAGTTATAAAATGAAGCTAAATCTGGCTCAAAACTGCTTCCTACAATGTCTCCACCTATCTCTACTAACTGCCTCAATTGTGTTTGACTTACCGGTAATGATGCCGGAAACGGCACTCGGCCAGAAGCTGCATTGGAATAAAGACCACCACGTGAAGACTGCAAAAACATGTTTTTAAATGCGAAAGCCATATTATCATATGCAGCTTTATTAACTTTAAACGGCGTACCTTTTAAACTGTAAGCTCTCTCTACCCATCCTCCAAAAGCATATAAATAACGTACTTGGTTAGATGTGTGGTGAAAACCTGTTCCGTCTGGCTTTATGCCGTCCCTATCGCCTTGGCTGATGTCTGTGTTGCGTTCTAAAAAATATTTAATAAATTTTAAGTCGTTAACCGCTTCGTCAGCAGACGGTAAAGCGCAAGCTATCTCCATTAAAAAAGTAACCTTAAGGTATAAAAAATCAGTGTTTTGCCCTGGAGTTGGGTTTAATTCATAAATTTTGTTGTAATCATTAGACCATTTCAAAAGGTTAATCACATCAGTTCGCATTGGCTCTGTGTATAATGGCAAAGCCTCTAAAAATCCAAGGGGGAATGCTCTAACGTTTGTATAACTATTTGTTACCATATCATTACGTCCACCTTCAGCAATCCCTTGATCAAGGATATATTCAGTAAATAACAGCAATTTGCTTTTTGCATTTACATCCCCATTAAACTGAGCTGCTCGAGCTAATGACTGAATGTGAGTAGAGACCAAAACCAAAGTGTCTGGATTACTAATTCCTAACATACCTCTTCCTTTAATTGATCCATCAACATTTCTACCGATGCCACAATTATTTACGTAAGTTTCAGCAGCTAATAATGCGGATGGATCCACAGGGCCAGTTCCTCTTGTATAGATACTCTTAACCGTTTGTAATCCAGTTAGTTCTTCGGGTGTAGCGACTGGGATTACTAATGAACTTGGTTTTTTTAAATACGAACCCAAAGGGTCTTCTGCAGCATTATCTTCTTGAAAAAAATGTTGATAATCTAAAGCCATGTGTGGACCAGGCTGACGTGTTTCTGTATCGCCAATGAAGGTAAAATTGTCAAAATAAAACTTTTTAGTGCCACTACTTCCCGGCCCCTGTAAATAAGTAATGCGGCACTCGTTCAAAAGAAACCTATCAGAACCCAGCATAAGTTCTCCGTTATTATAATCTTTTTTATAATTACGATGATAATCTCTCCATCCTTTGAAATTCAGGAGCATAGTACCTGTACGCTTAACATTTCCAGCCTTATCAGTAAACTCAAATATTAGTCTATCTGTAGAAGGTTCGGCGTTATAAATAAACAATTCAGCTCCTGCACTGGCATTTTTATTAACGTCATTAGCCGGAATATTGAGATTTGTTACAATTAATTTTTTTCCGTTTTCAGCAGTCCATTCCAAGGCTTTTGTTCCACTTTTTACATGCTCATTGTTAAAGCCTAAACCGGTAGCCCCATTTGTACTGAAATTTGTTAAGCTGCCGTTCTCAAAATCAGTAAAAATGATTTGTGCACTTGCCCAAAATGAAGCACAAATTAATATATTTATTATTAGAAGTTTTTTCATAGTAATAAGGCTTTCAGTTTAAATTTAGATGTCTTGATTAAAATGGTTATTATAATACACTGCTTCCGAATCTATCAGCATTTTATTGTTTTGTGATTTCATTAAATCAACAAATGTGTTTTTAGAAAATTTGAATTTTAAAAAAAGGCTGTCTCGATTATGCAAGCTATTAAACAAGACTTATAAAAATCTCTGAGCTTGGGAATGTGTTACGAAACAGCCTTTCCTTTAAAACTTGAACCAGCAATTATTTTACAAATTTTCTTGTACTTACAGCGCCGTCAACATCCAATTTAAGTACGTAAGTACCATTTGATAATGACTGCATGTTTATACTAAATTTAGCGGTGTTTACAACATTTGCTGATGAAACAACTTTGCCAGTTGCATCATATACTTTAGCATTTACCATATCTGCAATGTTTGATAAAGAGATGTTTAATTGAGTGGTTACCGGATTTGGATATATCATTAACGAAACATCTGCACTTAACGTTTTGATTGGGCTATATGTAAATGCACCATCGTTATCAATCATTTTTAAGCGGTAATAATTATTGCCAGCTAGTGGACTCACATCTGTAAAACTATAAAAATGAACTCCTGAAATATTATTGGTTGCAACCTCTCCAATTTTTATAAAATCAGCACTGTTAGCAGCTCTTTCTACCTCAGCTCTGTTGGTATTAACTTCATTGGTTGTTTTCCAACTAAGTTCAACTGTGTTTAAAGATTTTTTAGCATCAAAAGCTAACAGAGTCAATGGCAAAGTAACCGTACCATAATTTACATTAGATCCGGTTGGTCTGCTATCATAACCCGCTTGTGTGGTAAAAATAGTATTTCCTGTAGAGGCAACACCATTTATATTAAATGTAGCACCTGATGCAACCGTTAGATTACCGTTAATTTTAACCTCATTAACTGCACTACTAGGGTCGCCTGAATTTGTGCTTCCTCCTATTAACGATGTTCCTTGAAGGTCTATATTATTGAACTCCATGGCTCTACCTTGGCCCGTTTTGTTTACCCCCATAATCAACTTAAAACCAGATAACAAAATCAGGTTAGTTGCAGGACGTATAGGAGATTTAGCGGCACCAGTGTTCAATTCAAATTCGGTATCATTTATAGTTTCTCCTCCTTCTGCAATTCTTGGGCGTAAAGTGATAGTTCCTGACGCTTGGCTAGGTTGTGGAGAACCATACTCGACGCTAGTGTTCGGATTAATAGTTATAGCGTCTATCCATTGGCCACCAATGTATATTTGCCACCAAACAGTTTTTCCCCAAGTGTAATCATAGTTGGCATTCCCTGTTCCTGGATAAACAGAAGTTTTGGTGCGGTAATCACCTTCAGACTGTGCCTGTGCCATCCCAGCCATAAAAATAGCTGTTAAAAAAAGTAAGATTTTTTTCATGATAAAATAAATTTAAGTTGGTTAAATATTTAATTTGAGAAAAGACCGATTTTACGTGAACAATTTGGTTATCACTATATTGAGGGTAATTTCTTTAAACCAAATCTATAACACCAAAGTTGAATTGGTTATCACTTTTGTAGATTTGGTTGCCAAGTTTGTAGAATTTACACTGGATTTATTACTTTCTATTTTTTGTTTTCTTTACATATGTTATATAAAGTTATTCGAAAAGTTAACTCCATTTTTCATACATCAAAACCAATTGCTTAATTTACTTTTGTGTTCATGCAGGAAAGGATGAAATAAACTTGCAAGAATAATATTCTACAAAATCGCTAGTAATTGACACATTTTTGGTATCAAGCAAAGGACAATTATTCTGTTATTTGTTTAATAAATTAGCATAGTTCATAGTGAAATTTGCTGCCAAATTATTGCCAAAGAACCTATTATGAGAATTATAGTTATAATGCTGATTGCATGCTTCGTAATTTTACAATCTTGTAAAAAAGGAGATAAGAACGGCTTTCAGCCACAAAAGCCGGATACCACAGGAGTTAATAATGGTGTAGGAGTTTCTACTTTTTCAAACCCTATCATATCTGCCAACAAGGATGTGTCAGATCCTGAAATATTTAAAGGAGGAAACTTATTTTATATGATACATCCAAACAACAATACATATAAAATGTATTCGTCACCAGATTTGATAACATGGACCGCAAAACCGGTGTGTTTTACAAAAACAAATGGGAGCTTTTGGTCAGCAGGTAGTTTTAAATATAGCGGAACATATAATTTATATTATACACATGTATTAGGTTCAGATAACAGAACAATTGGCGTAGCAACTTCTTCTAGTCCAGAAGGTCCTTATACTGATGCAAATGCAACCTTAATTGTAAAAAAAGATGCAAATAATAACTTTATACCAGTTATAGACCCATCAGTGTTTAAGGATCCGGTTTCGGATAAGGTTTATCTTTATTACGCAAAATATGTAGGTACTGGTACATCGCCAGAGTTAAGATGCGTAGAATTAAACTCAGACGGGCTTTCAACTATTTCAGGAACAGATAAAAAGATATTATCTATTACACAGGCTTGGGAAAATATAAACATTGAACATCCAATGGTTTATTATGCGCCAAATGCTGATGCCAATCATAAATATTATATGCTTTATAATGGGTCTGGAGGCGCCTTGGCTAGGTACGCTATAGGTTACGCATACTCATCTTCACCGGATGGTCCATTTACCAAAGCTACTGAAGGAACAGCAACTGGTAGCAACCCTTTAGTTCAACAAAATCAGACTAGGGGAATTTATGGCCCCGGTGCACCCAATACTGTTGTTGATGATGCTGGTAAGCGTTGGATGATTTACCGTATAAAAACAACAGCTGGCGAATCATGGTCGGATAGAGCAATTTGTGTGGATGAAATATTCAAAAATGGAAACGACCAATTGATTTGTACACCTTCTAAGGGCATTGCTCAGTCAAAACCTTATTTTAAATAAGAACCTTAAAAAAGTGTAAATTGTTGACGGTGGAGGGATTTTTTTGCAATATCATGTTATAAGTTTATAAATTTATTTTCTATTATATGAATCTTACAAAAGACAGGTGCCTATATTATGGATTAGTTCGTCATCATTCAATCTTGATTTATTGATTAAAGCTTATTTCATTGTTTAACTGATGCCCCATTTATTAATTTTAAATAGCCCCAAAATCTGCGTAACCGACCGGCATCTTACGCTAATATTAAAACAATGTTGGTTTTGAGGTCTTAACTTGTGACTTAATAACAGGCGTTAGACTTAATAATGATAGCACTATTAGTGCTAGTTTCAAAGATTTAATGTTATTTAAATTCATATTTTTTTTGCCTATCCAGAATTTGGCTCCAGCTTAGGATTAAGCTCAATTTCTAATTGTGGAATTGACCAAGTATACAACTGATTACCTAAAAAACGTACTGATTGACACTCCGAGTATCTTAGCACACAATTACAGAGTAAAATATTTTTTCTCCTAAAGATTTCCAAACGCATTTCATCAAAAATTTAATTCCTTCAGTTGAAGATTTGCATATCCAGTGCATTCCTTATTTTATATCACATAACCATTTGTGAATTCATGTAAATTGGTAACAAAGATTAATTAAAATACAAAAGATATTATTTTAGTTAGTCTTCAACACTATCCTGATATTATTATTATTATTATTATTCATTCATGAAAATTATTTCCTCCAAAGTAGATTATCCACAATTTTGGCATATTAACCTACAAAATTGATATTGTGGGCAAGTCCGTTACACTAAATTTGAGACTATAGCTAAACATTATTTAGTTACTGCCATTTGTATAATTAAAACCGTTTTTTAAACAATTTGAATAAATTTTCATGAAGAAATATTTACTTTTTAGCGCCTTAATATGCGTTTCATTTTTTAGCTGGGCGCAAGCATTTAAACCAGATAATTTGGTTCTTTATCAATATGGTGATGGGGTTAATAATTTGCCGGCCAATACAACTAGTATTGTTGTACCCACTTTTTTGATTGAATATGACTTAAATGGAGGAGGCATTGTTCAAACAAAAGCATTGCCAACCGCTGCAAATGTAATTCCTGGAGGCAGAATTTTATCTGGTGGAGTAAAATTTGTGGGCGAAGGTTTAATCACTCTTTCACCAAATGGACATTTCTTAACCTTAATTGGACACAACAGGACACCTGATGGGACTACCACTTTTAGTGGCACTACACAAAGAACAATTGGAATAGTAACTGCTGATGGAGCTATAAATACAGGTACCGGAGCAAAAGCTAATACTTTTGCCCCTTTTTGTGCCGTTACAGATAACGGAAGAAATATTTGGCAAACAAGTAATGGGAGTGGATTAAAATATAAAACTGAGAATTCTCCAAATACTTTAGATACTACTTTATTAAGTGCTCCAGCTAATTATTCTTCGGTGTATATCTTTAATGATGAACTATATTTTACTTCTCCAGAATCTCCAAGAATTGGAAAATTAGTTAATGGTTTACCCTATAAATCAAACCAAACTTATAGTACGCTGCCAGGCTATCCTGATGCAGGAAGTCCAACTCAACTTATCTTTTTAGATTACGATACCAGCAATCCACAACCAGATTTATTATACGTTACAGATTATGCTACTAATAGTTTACAAAAATGGGTTTTTGATGGCACAAACTGGATTACTAAAGGGAGTGTTAATATTTCGGGCTTATCAGGAATTGCTGATTATCAACTTACTGGAATAACAGGGAAAATCATTAATGGTAACGTTTTGTTATACTGTATAACACCAAGCTCATTGCTGAAATTTACTGATAATAACGCAATTAGCACCACTGTTTCTGTTGCTAGCAATTCGCCTGTTATCATCAAATCTGCAATTAGTGGCAAATCATCATTTGCAGGAATTGCTTTTACGCCAGGTACAGGAGTGGTTGATGTTTCATCAAATACTGATGCTAACGATTTTGCAACAAAAATGCAAAGTGCAGGATTAATCAATTCTATTATTAGTAATGTCACCACTTCGGCATATCCCGGAATACAGGAAACCCAATTGCAATACACTAACAGTGCAGGTAATCCAACAGCTGCATTTTTTTTAAAGGTTGACTTATCAAATCCAAATAATTCTTTAAAATATATCACTCCAGAAAATAGAAACACCAATGGTGGAACCTTAGCTACTGTAAGTGCAATGATTGCTTCAAAAAATAGTACTTCAACTAGTCAAACAGTTATTGGAGCTATAAATGGAAATTATTTTACTGGGGGAACCACATCTTTAGGCTTAGTGGTAAAAGATGGTAATTTTTTAAAAGATGCTACCGATGGTGGTTTTTACCCAAATTTAATCATTAGTCAAAATTCAAAAGCTTACGTGGGCGACCAGTTTAACTATAGAGCTTTATCAGATTCAATAGTTCAAGGTATAGGCGCTAGATATTTTTTGATGAAGAAAGGTAAAATTACAGGAGATAGCTACATAGAAGCACAAGATGGAACATTAGAACCTAGAACAAGTGTTGGTTTATTAAGCCCTACAAAGTTAGTGTTTATTGTTATTGATGGAAGAAGAACTGGTTGGTCTGGAGGATCTTCTATCTTAAACCTTGCGAAAATATATAAAGCTATTGGTGCAACTGATGCTTTAAATTTAGATGGTGGTGGCTCTTCGGTATTATTGTATAGAGAACCTTCTGGTATTTATTCTGTTAGAAATAAGCCGTCAGATGCTACAGGAGAAAGAGCAGTAGCCGATGGTTTAGCAATTATGGTAAATAATAGTGTTTTACCTATAAAACTTACTTCTTTTAAAGCAGTACCGTCTGGTAATTATGTTAATGTAAATTGGGTAACAGAAAATGAGGAAAATAATAATTTCTTTACCATTGAAAGAACTTTAGACGGACATAATTACGAGATTGTAGGCAAAGTAAATAGCGTTGGGAATACAAAAACCAGTGTAAATTATGATTTTGTTGATGATAATCCATTTGGTGGAACCTCCTATTATCGCTTAAAACAGACTGATTTTGATGGTAAATATATTTATAGCGAATTGGTAACTGTTAAAAGATTGAGTGGTGCAAACTCAGCTTTAAATATTTATCCAAACCCAGTTAATAATCAAATTATTGTGAAGTGTGATGGGTTAAAAGAAGAATCAAATGTTAGTTTTACAGCATTTAATTCAACAGGACAATTGATCATAAATGGCAACGGAAGGTTAGAAACTTTAAACCAAAGTTTAAATAAACTTTTGCCAGCATTAAAACCTGGAGTTTATTATATCTCTGTAAAGGGTAATATTAAAAACTATACAGGTCAGTTTATTAAAAATTAGATATATTTTTTTGAAAATAGAATTAAAACAATTCATAATTATATGTACAACTTTCTTGAATTTTTAACCAAAAAGCCTAAAATCGACAGATTTTAGGCTTTTTGGTTTTGCGGAGAAAGAGGGATTCGAACCCTCGGTACCGTTGCCAGTACACCAGCTTTCCAAGCTGGCTCATTCGACCACTCTGACATCTCTCCGTATTTTGAATGGGTTGCAAAAATAGGATTTTCTAATCAAAATTAAACATCAAATGAGAATAACATCGTATAAATAATTTAGAATGATATTTTGATGCTTAATTAATGATTTAGAATTTGATAATCTCTAAAAAATAGGATCAAGGCTTCTTTATTTAAAAATAAAATGATGTTTTCTGTTAAAACAAATTTCTTAAATGTATAATATGACAAGTAAATCGTTAAAATTTTTATTTTTGAGTTTAGATTACAGTTTAGATTCAAATGATATCACTCCAACAAATTTTCACTAAAGCATTTGCTAGTGTGGGCGTTACCATTAATGGTGACAAGACTTGGGACATACAAGTTCATAATCCAAAACTTTACAGTAGGATTGTAGGTGGTGGTTCTATTGCTTTTGGTGAAGCATACATGGATGGTTGGTGGGATTGTGAAGATGTTGACGAGTTTTTACATCGTGTTTTATATCATCGTTTAGATAAAAAATTACCTAGAGATATCAATACAGCTATTTATTATTTAAATGCGAAGTTTAAAAATAGGCAAACATTAGGTCGGGCTAAAGAAGTTGCCTACAAACATTATGACATTGGAAACGAGCTTTTTGAAAAGATGCTGGATTCTAGAATGCAATATTCTTGCGGATATTGGGAAAAAGCAGAATCTCTTGAAGAGGCCCAAGAAGCGAAACTAGATTTAATTTGCAGAAAGCTAAAATTAGAAAAAGGAATGACGCTATTGGAGATTGGTTGTGGATGGGGTGGTTTCGCAAAATATGTAACTCAAAAATATGGTGTTTCTGTGGTTGGCATCACTATTTCTGAGCAGCAAGCTATTTTAGCCCGTGAACTTAATAAAGGTTTACCTGTTGAAATTAGGGTTCAAGATTATAGAGATGTCAATGAAAAATTTGACAGAGTTGTCTCTATTGCTATGCTAGAAGCTGTGGGTTACCGCAACTTTAGAAA
Source organism: Pedobacter psychrophilus (assembly GCF_001652725.1). Lineage (GTDB taxonomy): Bacteria > Bacteroidota > Bacteroidia > Sphingobacteriales > Sphingobacteriaceae > Pseudopedobacter > Pseudopedobacter psychrophilus. The sequence continues at coordinate 294,762 of NZ_LWHJ01000031.1, read as the reverse complement.
TTATATGGAAGTTGCCGATAGAAACCTTAAAGATGATGGTATATTTTTTATACATACCATTGGTGGCAATTACGATGCAAAAACTACCGACCCTTGGATTGATAAATATATTTTTCCTAACGGGATGCTCCCATCTGCAAGTCAGTTATCAAAAGCCTGGCAGGGGCTTTTTGTTTTAGAGGATTGGCATAATTTCGGCACCTATTATGATCCTACATTAATGGCGTGGCTCAAAAAATTTGAAGAAAACTGGGAGAGTATCAAACATGATTACGATGAAACTTTTTACCGCATGTGGCGCTTTTTTCTTTGTGCAAGTGCAGCATCTTTCAGGTCTCGAAAAAATCATCTATGGCATATCGTTCTAACAAAACCTGTTCGTTTAGGTATTTATCAATCAGTAAGATGAAGTAGATTTTGTTATCAATTTGGTTTTTAGAGCCATATAATAAAATCATCAATAAAACCTTAAAGCTATAAATGATTGATTTAATTAGCTAAATCTAAATTCATTTTAATATAACATCCCTTTAACATTTAGATTGTTATTTTAGCCATATGACTAATAATTTTGAAGCTTACATTTTCGACCTAAACGGTACCATTATAGATGATATGCACTTTCATGCCAGAGCTTGGCATGAGATTTTGACAAAAGATTTAGGCTCCGATATTTCTTACGAAGATACTGTTTTACAGATGTATGGCAAAAATCAAGAACTTTTAGAGCGTGTTTTTGGGGTTGGACATTTCACCCAACAACAAATGGATAAATATGCTTTGGAAAAAGAAAAACGTTATCAAGCAGAATATAAACCGCATATTAAATTGATTGATGGCTTGTCAGAATTTTTAGAAAATGCCTATCAAGCAGGAATTAAAATGGCAATTGGTTCTGCCGCAATTCCATTCAATATAGATTTTATCCTCGATAATCTTAATCTAAGAAAATATTTCCCGATAGTTGTAAGTGCAGATGATGTTGATAAAAGTAAACCAAATCCAGAAACATTTACCAAAGCTGCAGATCTTTTAGGTGTTCCTTATGATAATTGCTTGGTTTTTGAAGATGCACCAAAAGGAGTAGAGGCAGCAAAAAATGCAGGGATGAAAGCGATAGCTATAACTACTTTGCATAAGCCTGATGAGTTTCACATCACTGATAATGTAATAAAATTTATAGCTGACTATCAATCATTAAAATTGATTTAATCTTAAAGTAATTCTCGTTTTCTACTATTTTTATAGTTAAGTAAAAGATAGATTAAATATTCAATCAGAAAGATTTTAGCACTATAAAAATCTCTCATTCCAAATCTTAAATCTTTTTTAATAAACTTATTTTAATCCCAAAAGGTTATGGTTGAGATAATATTTCGTTTTACTTTCTGTTTTTAAAAAATTTTGCCTTAACTTTTACCACTCAATTTGCCAAATCATGTCCAATCAAAAACATCCAGAAAATTTAGAGCAGGATTTTACCTGTTCTTCTAGACGAGGTTTTCTAAAAGCCACAACAGCATTAACTGCGATTGCGTTAAGCCCAACTTTGATTACCAAAGCGGCTATAAATCATAGAGATGAAAAATTAGCAGCATTTTTTGAGAAAATACCTCTAAACATAGAAGTAAATGGTAAATCTTACAAAATGGAAACTGAACCAAGGGAAACTTTATTGGACTTTGTGAGAGAACGCTTACAACTTACCGGTACAAAAAAAGGTTGCGATCATGGCCAATGTGGTGCTTGTACGGTTCATGTAGATGGAAAAAGAGTAAATTCTTGCTTAACCTTAGCGGTGATGCAAGAAGGTAAAAAGATAACCACAATCGAAGGGATTGGAAGTGGAGAAAAGTTGCATCCTATGCAGGCTTCTTTTTTAAAACATGATGGTTTTCAATGCGGTTATTGCACTCCCGGACAAATCATGTCGGCAATTGCCTGTATTAATGAAGGTCACGCCAACTCTCCATCAGAAATAAGAGAATTTATGAGTGGTAATATTTGCAGATGTGGAGCATATCCAAATATTGTGGATGCTATTGTAGAAGTAAAGAATGGAGGGCAAAAAGGATGATAAATTTTGATTATATCAGGATGCAGAGTGTAAAATCTACTGTTAAGGCCTTAGCTAAATTTACTGATGCAAAAATGATTGCAGGCGGCAGTAACCTCATCGATTTGATGAAGCGAAACGTTACCGCACCAACCAAACTCATCGATATTAATTTATTACCCTTAAAATATATCGAACAAAGTAAGGAGGGTTTAAGAATAGGAGCTTTAGCACTCAACAGTCAAGCTGCCGATCATGAAATCGTTAAAAATAAATTTCCATTATTAGCAATGGCAATTAACGCTGGGGCATCTCCTCAATTAAGAAACATGGCTTCTTTTGGTGGCAACATGATGCAGCGTACCCGTTGTACTTATTTTTACGACACCAGTATGCCATGCAATAAAAGAGAACCTAATAGTGGTTGTGGAGCATTAAATGGCATTAACAGAATGCATGCAATTTTTGGAGCAAACGATAATTGCATAGCGGTAAATCCTAGTGATATGAATGTTGCTTTGATTGCTTTAGATGCCCAGGTGGTTTTATTAAATGCAAAAAAAGAGCGTAAAATGGCTTTCGCCGATTTTCATAAACTAGCAGAAGATACTCCAAATCTAGATAATCATTTACAGTCCAATGAGATGATTGTTGAAATCCTTATTCCAGAAAATAATTTCTCTAAAAACTCTTATTATGTAAAAGTGAGAGACAGAAATTCTTATGCTTTTGCTTTGGTTTCTGTTGCAGCTGGTTTAGAGTTAGAGGGCAAAACCATAAAAAATGCAAGATTGGCAATGGGTGGCGTTGCGCATAAACCTTGGCGTTTATACGATGCAGAAAATTATTTACAAGGGAAGGAAATAAATACTGAAACTTTTAAAGAAGCCGCCAAAATAGCGATGAAAGGTGCAAAAGGTTATGGACATAATGATTTTAAATTAGATTTAGCTCCAGCTTCAATTTTAGAAGCATTAATGAAAGCTGCTCATTTATCTTAAATATTAAAACATGGAAAATTTATTAAATCTAATTCCTGATGATACAGATAGAACCGACGGCATTTTAAAAGTGACTGGTGGAGCTACTTACTCAGCAGAATATAAAATTGAAGGCTTAACTTATGGTGTTTTGGTACAAAGCACCATTGCGAAAGGAAAAATCACAGTCTTAGAAACTAAAAAGGCAGAGGGTGCTCCGGGTGTGATTAAAGTCTTAAGTCATCTTAATTTAAATAATAGCGTTCCACGTTATGCTAAGGATGATAATGTAACAATAGATCGGAATATTCAAAAGGTATTTTACAATGATCAAGTTTATTTTGCTGGTCAGCCTATTGCGTTGGTTATTGCAGATACTTATGAAAGAGCGGTTTATGCAGCATCATTAATAAAAGCAAATTATCAGGAAGAAAAACACCATACTTATTTAGAGAAAAATTTAGAAAATTCCATCTCGCCAGAAGGAAAAGATTATTTAAGAAACGAGAAAGATGCATATAAAAATTCAGAAGTTTATTTAGAAGCAGAATATCATCAACTTAACAATATACACAACCCAATGGAGTTAGGTAGTATTACTGCCAATTGGGAATCTGATGAGAAATTAACTGTATATGATAAAACACAAGGTGTTTTTGGTTCGCAAAAACATTATGCCGGTTTGTATGGAATGGATAGCAAAAATGTAAGAGTAATTGCACCTTTTGTAGGTGGTGCTTTTGGAATGGCTTTACATACTTGGCCATATCAGGATGCTGCTGTAATTGGTGCTAAAATCACCAAACTGCCTTTAAAATTAATGCTGACAAGAATGCAAATGTTTACTATGGTTGGCTACAGACCAGAAACTAAACAATTTATTGGCATAGGCGCTTCTAAAGATGGCGTTTTAAATGGCATTACACACAATGCCTGGGGTGTAACTTCTACGTATGATAATTTTACTGAAGGAACGGTTGGCGGAACACAGTTTATGTATAAATGTCCAAACGTAAATACGCAATATAAACTTGTAAAATTAGATGTAAGTAATCCTATTTGGATGCGTGGACCTGGTGAAGCAACAGGAATGTTTGCTTTAGAATGTGCCATGGATGAATTGGCTTTTAAGCTCAATATGGATCCTATCGCCTTTAGGCTTAAAAATTATGCAACCGTTCATCCTGTAAATAATTTACCATGGAGCAGCAAATTTTTAGATGAATGTTATGAATTAGGAGCAAAAAAAATTGGATGGTATAATAGAAATCCAAAACCTAAATCCATGACAGAGGATGGAATGTTAGTAGGCTACGGAATGGCAAGCGGTGTTTTTAATGCAGGAAGAGGGGCCGCAACTGCGAGAGTTATTTTAGATGAAAATGGAAAACTCACCATACAAAGTGCCATTACTGATATTGGACCTGGAACTGGTGTGATGATGAAAAGCGTAGCTATGGATTCATTTAAAATGGATGCCATTCAAATTATAGTAGAATTAGGTGATACTAATTTGCCTCCTGCTCCAACTCAAGGAGGTTCAAATACCACATCATCCGTTGGCTCGGCAGTTTATGATGCATGTACTGCATTAAAAGAAAAAATGGTCGAAGTTTATAATCAATCATTTGGAGAGCAAAAAGTTTATGACGATTTTAAGTTTAATAAAGAAGGTTTTAACATTAAGGGCAAAAGCTTTTCTTATGTAGATTTATTAAAGAAAGCAGGTTTAAAAGAATTAGAAGTAACTCGTGAATCTAGGTCCGGTACCGAACGTCAGAAATATGTATTCAATTCTTTCTCAGTTCATTTTACTAAAGTTCATGTACATCCTTTAACAGGGATGGTAAAAGTAAAGGAAGTAGTTTGTGCTTTAGATGCTGGGAAGATCATCAGCGAAAAGCAAGCTAGAAGCCAAATGATAGGCGGTGTTGTTGGCGGTATAGGTATGGCTTTAACTGAAGAAGGAGTTTATGATCATCGTTATGGTGTTTACACAAACAATAACTTTGCAGATTATCATGTTCCTGTCCACGCAGATATTCCTCCAATTGATGTGCTTTTTGTGAATAAACCTGATCCTTACATCAATCCGATAGGAGCGAAAGGTTTAGGAGAAGTTTCTATTATTGGCTTGGCACCCTCAATTGCAAATGCCATATTTCATGCTACAGGAAAAAGAGTAAGAGATTTACCTATTACTTTGGATAAGATTGCGATTTGGAGAGATTAGACCAGGATTGAATATAAGTTCTATTCATGAATCAAATAACTAATGGATTTAAAAGTTTTTGAAAGATCACAAAAATATTGATTTTGATAGAATATCAATCCAATTTTAAAGCATATACGTTAATAAGAACATGATAGAGGCAGCAGTAATAAATAGTGGTGTTCACGGTTCATCATCAGCGTTTAAAAATAATGCTTTAGTTAATTATACTTATCTTAATGTAGATGAGAACTTTAGTCCGGATTTAACTCCTTATCATTTACTTTTAACCGGTAACCCTACAGATCATATTGCACTTTATAAGATAAAAGATAAAATAGCTGATTTTTTAAATCAAGGAAAAACTTTATTCTGTTTTAGTGGCTGGTACACAGATTACATTCCTGGAAATAAATGGATAATGGAGCGTGATATAAAATCCATAGATATTAGATATTTCAAAAAAAGCGATAAAAATAATTTACTAACTGGTGTAAATATTAATGAACTTATTTATCAAAACGGAATAAGCGGTTGGTGGGCTTGTGGTCATATAGAACCAAGTGAAAATGCTGAAATTATTTTGGTAGATACTCTAAACCGTCCAATTATGATTTTAGACCAAAACTCAACTAACGGTACAATTATTTGTACGTCTGGCGGACCATTAAATGGGAAAAAATCTAAAAATGAAGAGGATTTGCATGCGGTAAATGTGCTTTACAATAACCTGATTGATTATATTTATAAAAAACAACGCCATGAGCAAGAAAATAGGATTAGTATTTAACGGAGGTTGGGCAATTTACGCATTATCTAATGCGCCTAAATACAAAGATATTTATGATTTGCTATATGTTCATGATTTAACCTGGGAAAAAATTGAAAATTTAGATGCTATTGTTATTCCGTTTCTTTCCAACCACACTGCTATCGCCAAGAAAAAAGATTTGATTTATAGATTTTTAAGAGCAGGTAAAAAAGTAGTTGTGGAGGGAGATAGCACCGAAGAATGGCTGGATGCAACTTGGATTGATACACTAAGCAATAACTATTGGTGGGTAGCAAATCCGGATAATCCGCCAATTTCAAAAACAGATTATGAACACCCAGTTTATAAAGGCTTAAAGCCGAGACATGCCTGCTGGCATACGCATGGCGCTTACAGCAGAGTTCCAGAAGGGGCAGAGATTGTGCAAACTACCGATGATGGCGAAATCATCACTTGGCAAACTAATAAGTATGGAGGAATACTTTTTGCAACAACATTAGACCCATACATAGAGCATGGAATTCGACAAATCACTCATTTAGATAATTATGTTGATAAAATGACTGAATGGCTTTGCGGTATTAAACCTGAAGGAGAATTTGAGTTTATTGATTCGGATTATGGTGTAAATTTGGTTTCTGCTTAAAGTATAATGTTTTGTATAAATTTATAGGGATAGGTTAATTATTAGGAATAAGATTTTCAGGGCTTTGGGTGGGGCATAAGTTGAATCCTTTTAACTTTTCAATATAACCTTATTACTCCTACATAATGGCTATAATCAAAAAAGGATATCATTTTAATCAATAACACAAGCAGAAGGTATCTACAATTAATCAGAAATCAGTTAATCTGATTGATAACAGGCAATTTTATAAAACTATTTAATTCGCCTTCTATTTCATTTGATGATTTCTCTCTCAACTTATCAATGTCATAATGCCTATCAAAAAATTCATCGCACCATAAACAAATGTTTTGTGTAGCTCTTCCTCGTTCTAAAGCATATTCTTCGGTAATTCCAATACTTTCACCCATTTTATAAGGCGTTCCATTGTTTAAAGTTTGGAAAATTGGAGACTCTTTAACTCTTAAAAGCACATCATTTACTTTCTCATTTCTAGCATCACCCATTGCTTTTTTAGTTCCAGGGCAGCAAGGGTTTATCGCCCAAAGCTGAATGCTTAATTCTTCAATTACATCAGTATGACCGCCTAAGAAGTTTTTTGCTCCAGATTGTATCTTACAAAAATTGTGAAGTGGGTCTTGCATCCACAAGTCTTTTTCATATGCTCTTCCTCTTGCCCAATTTCCACCGAGCCACATTTCTTCATTGGCTCCAAAATAAGAGTAAGTTTTCCAGCTTGGGTTAACTTTTTGACGTTTACCCTCTTCATAAACACCCACAGTAATATAAGGCATCACATCCACCAATCCTCTGCTATCAAATAATTCTTTCAGCGGAGCTAATTTTGCACCAGCATGTTTATGAAAACGATCTAAACTTGCAATGCTAAAACTTTTGACACCTTTTTGAAGTAATTCATCTAAAATTTTTGGCTTTAATAAATCGCCATTAGTTTGCAAAGCGATGTTAAAATCATTGCCATATTTTTCTGTAAGGGTATCTAAAATTAGATACAATTGCCTTTTGTCAGCCAACGGTTCACCGCCGCTTAATATAATTCTACCTAAATTTTCTGGTAAATTAGAGATGATTTGGAGACATTCTTCATCGCTCATCCTTTTACCTTTTGGGCCAGAATCATTGTAGCAATGGTCACACTCATCATTACAAAGTTGAGTAAAAACCCAATAGATTGTTCCGTAATCGTTATAATCTCTTTCTGTTTTCAATTTCAAGGGTAGGTAATTAAATTGTTCTGTTTAGTTTTGAAGGGTTTTGTTTGGTGTGGAATACGTCGTTGATTATAATTTCATTGCCATTTGAATTTATAGAATAAATGATTTTATAAGATTTAAAAACCATATACCTGTAAATAATTTCTCTCTTCTTCAAAAATTCTTCTTGTTGACAAATCAAAGGATTTTCTAATAACTTTGCAGGCTCTGAAATAATTTCTGCTCTAAACTTTATAGCAAATGATTTTGATTCTCTTTTTGATAAATAAAAGTAAATTTCATCAAGTTGAAGTTTTGCAAATTTTGACCAAATAATTTTCATTATTACTTGTATTGAGCTAGCAATTCTTCGCTAGTATAAAAATCGCCGTTCTTAATATCAGCTTCAGATTGGTCAATTCTTTTATTCAATTCCTCAATAGATATAGGCTTAAAATGATTATTGTCAAAATCCTTGTCGTAATGTAAAACCTTTTCTAATTCTGAAATAGTAACTTCATTTTCGATAGTTAAAAATTGTTTAACAAATTCTATTTTTCTAGTTTGTAAGTCCATAATTTTTCCTTTTATCAAATATACTTAAATCAAATTTTAAGTTTACAAATTATTCCAAAATTCAATTTCTGATTTTACACCCGTTTTGTCTGCTTCAATAAAATCTTTTTTGCTGTCAAAAATCTCTAATAATCCTTTATCCATATATGAAATTTTATCGCCCATTAATAAAGCTTCTTTTAGATCATGGGTGACAAATAAAGCCGTAATGTTAAATTTTTTGGCAATGGTTTTATACAATTGTTGCATGGTTGCCCGGGTTTCCACATCTAAGCTGCTAAAAGGTTCATCTAATAAAATCAAAGGTGGATTAATGATTAAGGCTCTTCCAAAAGCTACACGCTGTTTTTGTCCTCCAGAAATTTGATGAGGCATTTTCTTATCATGGTCTTTTAACTCTAAACTTTCTAACATTTGCTCTACCTTTTGTTCAACATCGGCGGAAGCCAATTTTCTAATTCTTAAGCCAAAGGCGATGTTTTCAAAAACGTTTAGATTAGGAAATAACAAAGGTTCTTGAAAAAGGTAAACTATATTTCTTTCATTAGAATTTATGTTACTTATATTTTTCTCGTTTAAAAAAACATCTCCTTTATTTTGCTCCTCAATGCCAGCAATTATTTTTAATAATGTTGATTTACCACAACCACTTTTACCTAAAATACTTAAAGTTTGATGTGCTTCTAACCCAAAAGAAACATCCTGGATGACCAACTTATCTTTATATTTTTTTTGAATATGATTGATTTGTAAAAACATTATTTAGCTTGTTGAATGATAAATTTTTTGTTGAACCACAACAAAATTACTGGAGGCAAAATCAATAAACAACAACTTAAAGCTGCATAAAAAATATTTGCTTCGGTAATAAATTGATAAACTTTAATGGTGAGGGTTTCTACTTTTCCGTAACCAATAATACTTGTCAGTCCAAACTCGAACCAAGAGATTAAAAAGCACTGAAAGAAGCAAACTAAGATTAAACTTTTAGCAATCGGCATTACAATTTTACGGAAAGCGTAAGAGGTTGTACCACCCAATGTTGAAACCAAATCTTCATATTGTTTAATTCGCTGGTTCCAAAATCCAGTAAAGAAAATCACACTGTAAGGAAAGGCAATAATTAATTGAGCTAAAATAATTCCTTGAACATTACCGGTTAAACTCATTTTTATAAAGTAATACTTAAGGCAAAGCGCAAATATAACTGGTGATAATGCAAAAGGAAAATAGGTAAGCATCAACAGTTTTTTTCTGTATTTATGATATGCAATATATTTACTGGTAATAAAACCCAAAAGCGTAGCAAACAAAGCAACAGATAAAGCGATGACTAATGAAATTAAAAAACTTGGAGCAATATTTCCTCCGGAAAAAAACAGATAACTCCAGTTTTCAAATGTAAATTGTTGAGGTAATATGGCAGGAAAGCGCCAGTTTTTACTAAAAGAAAGAAAAAATAAAGTAATAATTGGCGTAATAAATGATATCGCCAAAAGCCAAAGTAATATGTTTCGTTTCTTAAATGTCGTACTCATTTTTATTGGTTTTAAGAACAAGCATCAATAAACTTAAAATGATGATGGTATAAATTACCGCGACGGCATATCCTTGTGGAATATCATATAAATTGAATTTTTGGAGTTTTCTTACCGCTAAAACAGAAACCGTTTCTGGTGTAGAACGTCCTAATAAAAGAGGCACTTCATAAGCACCTATCTTAAAAATGAAATACATCACAATATTAGGAAAGCTCTTTTTTAATAAAATTGGAATAGAAATCCTGAAAATCGATTGTCGATTTTTTGCTCCTAAAGAATTTGCCAATTGCGTATAATCATCGATTCTTTCTGTTTGATATAACCCTGTATATAATAGCGTAAAAAAGGGTAAACTCAAGAAAAATTGAGCAACAATAATTCCGAAACTATATTGATCATTTACCAAATTCGGAAACGATTGTATATTATCGATAATACCTAATTGATAACAAATGCGAGATAAAATTCCAGAATTGCCTAAAAACTGAGCAAAAAAGAAAGCCGCAACAATGGATGGAAAAGCCAAAGGCATATAAACCAAATAGGAATAAATGCCTTTACTAAATTTTTTATGGAAAAATATCGCTATAGCCATTGAGATTACAACGCTTAACGTTAACGAGGCAATTGCTAACCATCCACTATAAAGAAAAGAAATTACTACATCATTATTTTCAAATAATGCCGACCAGTTATCTAACGTAAAACCTTGATTTAAACCTCCGATCAAGCCAAAACTATAAGCCAAAGCAAAACCAAAACCTAAAATTAGGGGAAGAATTGCAAATACAAAAAGCAATAAAAATGAAATGATATGTATTGGCTTTTGTTTAGACATCAGCAATAAAACATGAATATTGATATTGTAGAACTTTGGAAATCAACTTTAAACTTTTTTTAATTTTTACTTTTTACTTTTAACCTATAACTTAATACTTATAACCTACTTCTTCTCAATCACTTTCTTCCTAAAATCTTCTGCTACCTTAATCATATACATAGAATGAGGCTCAACAATCGCTTTTGCTAATACCTCTTGTTCTGTCATTCCGTATTTAGGTTTTTCTAAAGCATCGTATTTTGCTTTCATTTCTGGCGTTAATTTAGTAACATCAAAAATTGGTGTTCCACCGCTGTTATTGATGTCGCTTTTTTCAATTTGAGCTTCCGGAGAAATTAAATAATTGATCACAACCAATGCGCCTTCTTTGTTAGTCGCATTAAATGGAACAGCCAAGTAACTAGTATTATGGATGCTACCGGGTTTTAGTACATACCCAATCGTAGTTTTTGGAAATAAACCTTCTTTTATTCCTTTATCAACTGCTGTAAATCCAAAAGAAAAACCAAAATTTACTTCTCCTGTTGCATATAATTGAGCGATGGTGACTGCGCTCTCAGGAAAAGTTTCTCCTTTTTTCCAGAAATATTTCTTATTTCTATTGATGAAATCCCAAAGCTGATTGCTAAGCTTATCGTATTTTTTTTGGTCGAAATCTCCATTTAAATTTTCGCTTCCTCCAGCCAACTCAATTAACCATGTTTTTAATAGTGTATAGCCCGTAAAATCTAAAGATAAGGTGAACTTACCTGGATTTGCTTTCCAATAAGCTTCAAAATCTTGCATACTTACAGGTGGATTTTTCACTTTTTCACCATCTGTCAATGCAATAAAAGACGCTTTACCCCATGGTGCTTCATAACCATTTATCTCTTGTTGAAAATCATATTTAATGATTGGATCTTCATAATTGATAAATTTAGAATTTGGTAATTTATAATCAATTGGGCCAAATAAGCCTTGAAATTGTTGTATTTGGAAAAAAGTTTCTCCATTAATCCAAACCATATCTGTTTGTCCTTTTTCAACACTAGCTTCTTTTTCGCTCATGATGCTGCTCACAATTGATGGGCCTTGACCAGGAATGATTTTTAAAGTAATGCCAAATTTTTCATTAATTTTTGGGACTAATACATCATCGATATATTTATTTGATTTTTTATCACCGGCATATTTCATCCAGGTAACCGTAGTTCCCTTGGCTTTTTGAGTGATTTGTTCCCAAGATTGTTGCATCATTGGGTCATTATTGATATCGGCAGAACCCGATGAGGTCTTTTTATCGTTATTACACGCAATCAAACTTAAGATGGCAAGTGCTGAAAAGAGTGTTTTTAGTTTTAGCATTTTTATAATTTTAAATATCTTAAAAATAATTTTTTAAATAGCTTTGAAAATATGGCAATATTTAGCAATTCAGAATCTTTTCATCAGCACCAAATTTGGAATGTTTTAGTCCAAAAATATGTTGATGCTCATGGCTTTGTAAATTATAAAAGCTTCAAAAATAATGAGACTGAACTTGACGAATACTTAGATTTAATCACCCAAAATCCACCTAAATCCAGCTGGTCAACTTCAAAAAAACTGGCTTATTGGATAAACGCCTATAACGCTTTCACTGTAAAACTCATCATGAATAATTACGGTGTAGGTGATATTAAAGCAATAGGAGCTGCACATCAACAATCTCCTTTTAAAATCTCTTTTTTTAAAATAGGAGAGGAGGATTTTACTTTAGACAGATTGGAACATGAAATCCTTCGTAAAGAATTTAATGAACCAAGAATCCATTTTTGCTTAGTTTGTGCTTCTTTTTCTTGTCCCAAATTTAGAAACGAAGCCTTTATTGCCGATAAATTAGAAGAACAACTGGATGATCAAACCAGTGATTTTATTAATGATCCTGATAAAAACTCGTTAAACCATAACCCAATCGGCATTTCTAGTCTTTTCCAATGGTATTGGAGTGATTTTTCTGCTTATTTTACAGATACTAAATCACTTTTAAATTGGATAAATAAATACTCAAAAACACCAATCAATGTAAATGATGAGATTGAGTATTTACCTTATAATTGTGCTTTAAATGGTATTTAAGCTATAAGTTTTAGGTGATAGGTTTTAAGTATTAGCCGTAAAGTAAAACTTAGAACCTACAACCTAACACCTACAACCTAATCCCTTCTCAACAGACTTTCAATAATTTTTTCCTCAAAACCCGGTAAAGTTTTGTAGGCATATTTCACTTTCCTTTTAGATTTAAAATCATAAGAAACTTCTAAAAACTCTTTTTCTGTTCTGGTATCTCTGCCAAAAAAATTCGAGTCATTTTTCTTAATATTGATTTCTACTGGGATATCTTCATAATATTTAAAGTATTCTGGATGTGTGAAATAACCTAATGGCGTACAATCATAAGGGATAAATCCATCAACGCCAAATGCTGTTTTTGCCCTGGCTATCCAGGGTAATAATTGCTCATAAACCCATTGGTCGCCTTCATGACCGTTTCCATTTAAGCGATCTACATCTACAGATCCCAATAAAATAGAACAGCTACATTCAAATCCAGAAAATAAGAGTGGAATATTGGTATCTAAAATTACTTGCATAGATTCCACATCCTTTTCAAAATTATAATCTAATACAGGTTGATTTCCCAAACCAGGTCTAAACTCAAAATCAGGTTGGCGGCCTAAACAAAAAGAAATTTCTTCTATTTGGCTAGCTAGTTCTGGATGGTTTTTTAAAACTGTAGCAATATTTGTGTTAGGGCCTAAAGCTATAATACTCAGTTTTTCCTTGCGTAAAGCATCGGCTAAAGCTCTTGTTGCATCGTTTTCTATTCCCAAATCATTTGCTAAGTCCGAGCCTTTATAAACAGGTATTTCTGGTCCGTTATGATACCATTTTAAGAATTTTTTTGTGACATCATAGCCATAATCTGCATTGGTTACAATGCTTATACCAACAATTTCAATATTTTTCTGACGTAAAGCCATCATTAAAGTGATGCCATCATCCACTTCTCTTGGCGTTGGCGAAGGGATACCAATCATAATATCGCAATCAAACCATATTTTTTTAGGAGTATTTTCCATCTTCATTATTTTTTATTTTGGGTGTTCCCCGAAAAAAAATCGGGGTCGGGCTTTACACTATATCTTTTTATTTTTCCTCTTTTAAAAACGTTTAAGATGAAAAATAAAAAGGATCCGTTTCAATCCCTAACACAAGGTTTAACTATTTATTAATAATGCCGCTTTTTCAAGTAAGGCCACTTTTTCTTTTAAATCTAAATCTAATGGTAATTGAGCTAAACCTATTAGCCTTCTCATAATCTCTATCCCAATAAATTGCTGAAATAATGTCTCATCAAAATTCTGTGATTTTACATAAAATTTATTTAAAGTTTCAAATACATCATCAGTTTGTTGGGCAAGATGCATGTGCGCATGCAAAACTCCTAAGTCAAACTCGGCTTTACCATAAAAAGCAAATTCTGGGTCAATAACCATTAAACCATCTTTGCTATTTAACCAACTTCCCGGATAATAATCGCCATGTAAAAGGTAGTTGTCATCTGCTAAATAGGATTTGCCTAATTCCGATATTTTGTTTTTTAAAACTTCATCGTTTTTATAGGTCATTGAGATTTTTTGAAGACCAGGTGTTACTGTATCTAAATCAAATCCATTATCTTCTAAAAAAGGATAAATAAAAATATGCTCATGATTTAATGCTCTCAATTTACGGTTCGCCATCAATTCATTTGGCTTAGTTAATTTGAAATTGCTATGCAATTCATGAACAAAGACCGCAGCAAGTTTTGCATCCTCTAAATCCAAAATCTCGCCTTTCTTATATAGTGAAGAATAGTCATTTGCCAGGCCTAAATCTTCCATTATAAGGATATGATGTTTAGCATCAGAAAGCAATATTTTTGGAGTGCGATGTTTTATGAAATGATGCGAGTCAATATGATCATAAAAGGCACTTTCTACCAAAATACGCTCTTTTGGAGCAGCTATGGATGGATATTTTTCTACGTAAGGTCTAGCTTGCTTAATGATGAAAGTTTTATCATCCACAAATAACCTTAAAGTATAGTTCATATTACCTTCTCCAGGTTTTTCCGCTTTTGAAACAACTTCATGAGCTTTAATAAGCTCATGAAGTTGTAAATAATTAGTTATTTCTGAAAGATTATTTTGGTCTAAATTCATTGTTTTCAATTAAAAGTTACCAAATACATAGCGTACACCAAATTGGAATTGACGTGGTGGGGCAGCAGCTCTTATTATTAAAGTATTCGCACTTCTAGGGCCTGGTTGGATTTGATTACTGGAGGCTCTGGTTGATGCAAAACCCGTTAAATTAGTACTATTTAAAAGATTATAAATATCAGCAGAGAATTCTATACCAGATTTATTTTTTAAATTCCATCTGTATTTAGCAGAAAAATCAAATGAAGTTGCGCTTGGTAAACGATCGTTGTTTCTTGTTTCACCAAAAGGTATATCAGCAGGTAATCCTTGGCTTTCTCCATTTCCATTTAAATCTGTAACACCTCCATATTGAGTTGCAATTGCGTAATGAGTAATGGGCTGTCCGCTTTGAAAAAGCATTGCAGGGGTTAGTGTTAAATTTTTTATTGGATAATAGGTAAATAAAGCATTGATAACATGGGTACGGTCATTATCTCCAAATGCATATTCTGCATCCCAATTATTAGCATCTTGCGCTCTAACATTAATTCCTTCTGTATCATTTTTGATTTTTGAAAGGGTATAAGAAAAGCGATAAGAAAATTTTTCTCCTTCACCTTTTGTTTTGGTCATAGAAAAATTTGCTGCTGCATATCTAGCTTTACCAGATGTTTCAGTCATATATACATCTCTCGCAATACCACTTAAATCCTGTCCGCCAATTGTTGCCACAAATTGACCATTAACCGTTTTAATAGGTACCGGTCTGATGCTGTTTGCATAAGTTGTTGTTCTTACAGAACCCGATTGTTGTGGATCAAATGCTGGAGGAGTATTTAAATTCGTTATCCTGTAAAGATCATTTGTATTAGAAGCCACAAGACTCACGTCAAATAATATATTATTTGCTAATTTTCTTTGGTAACCTAATGTATATTGATCTGAATAGGGATTTTGATAACCATTAGGATTTTTTATTCTAAAATTAGAATTAGACTGAAAATCTCTATTTCCTTGTGACTCAGAAGCAGATTTCCCTTGTAAATAAGCAGGTGTTGCGCCTTGTTCAAAAATTGCTCTTAAATTTCCTGGATAGGTTATTCTATCTAAATCTGCATCTTTATCTAAGAGACCTAATCGCTGAAGCTCTGCAAGTTGTTTTTTAAAGTTTGGTGAATTATTACTAAACTGTAGATTATCACTTGTAACAGAATATTTTATTTTATCATAAAATCTTCCTATACCTCCACGGATAACATTATTATCATCTAATTTATAGTTAAAACTAAATCTTGGGCCAATGTTATTTCTATCTCCATGAGTATCGCCAGCTTTAGAAAGATTATCGTAATCATATCTAACACCTAAGTTAATATCTAATTTATCAGTTGCTTTAAAATTATCTTCAGCATAAATATTAAATACATTTTGTCTTACACCAAATACTTTTTGATCCAAATCTACTTTGTATTGTCTCACCTCAACATTAGTTGGAATATCATTAATATCTAAAGCTGCTCCAATATTTCTACTTTTTAAATCCGCCAATTGTTGCGCATTTAACCTAACTGTATAAAAGCCATAGGAGTTTCCAGCGCCTAATAATGCAAAATCTGAAGTAGTAAACTCTGCACCACCTAATAAATAGTGTTTTCCAGCTTTATACCTAAATTTTTGCTGTAATTGATTGGTATATTCATCATCATCAAAAATGTAATCTATAGAACCTATGTTTGCTATTGTTACTCCTGTAGGGTCTTGAACAGTAACACCTGGCTTACCAAAATTTGGTCTGTCTCTATAATTCCATCTAAAAAAAGAAGTTTGAAAATTAGTTTCAGCTTTTAGCTTAGAGTTGATATTGTAGTCATTTTTTAAAGCAATTAAATAAGTTCTGTTTTTTTGTGTAGAACCAGAAGAAGGGAAATTGTTTCCTCCAGTTAAACCTCCACCTTGTGCATCTACATCAAAAGAACCAACATTTGCTCTTAAGCTACTGTGAAAATTTTTGTTCCAATATTGATCAATTTTAGCTGAAGCATAAGTGAAGTAATTTTTACCTCTAACAGCTTCATTAACGCCTAGCTGAGGAACATTTAACAGGTTATCTTTAATATCGTTGGTCTGTTCTAAATTGAAGTAAAAAAAGGTTTTATCTTTTTTAATAGCACCACCAATTCCAACACCCAACTGCTGTCTTTGGAAACCATCTTTAACTTGATTACCATATAAATCTAAACTTGCGAAAGCAGATTTACTATCAACTATAGAACCCGGACGTGTTAAGTAGAAAACTTCCCCAGTAAAATCATTTGAACCAGAACGAGTTTCTAGGTTTACAATTCCATTGCTAGTATTACCATACTCGACAGAATAATTATTTGTTAAAACGCTTACACTTTCTGTAAAACCAAAGGGTGTATTAAACTTAGAATTACCTAAAAAACGTTCGTTATTATCCATACCATCTATTAAATAATTGGTATAAATGCCGCTTAAGCCGTTTATTGCAATACTTGGTGCTTCGTTATAACCTAAAGAAGAAATGGTAATATTTGGCAAACGATATAAACTTTTAGTCACATCTCTTCCTTCAATAGGTAAAGTTTGTATTTGAGCCTTAGATACATATTGAATTACTGAAGCATCTGTTTTATTGATGGTTACAGATTTATTCTTATTATCTACGACTGCAACTTCTTGTAGTTCATAACCGTTTTTTCTGGTTAAAACTAAATTGATTGCCTTGGTTTTTTCATTACTATTAATAGAAACCGTAACAGAATTTGCATTATAGTTTATTGATGGTCTAACTTTTAAAACATATGTTCCTGTTGTTAAATCAGAAAAATTTGCGATTCCTAAAGAATTTGTTGGCGTACTTTTGTTAAAGCCTTTAGTTGTTAAATTAACCTCAATATTAGTGAGGTTTTCTCCATCTGCATTTTTTAGGTTTACAGAAAGAGTAGTTTGCGCATAGGCAAATATGGTTGCAAAAATTGCAACAAAAGAAAGTATAATTCTTTTCATTGAATTAGTTAAAATAGATTAAATAAAATAATATGGGGTTGTTATAAAGCTGAGAAAGCGGGTGGTGGACCTCTAAACAATAAGGTCTCGCTAAGTATTAATCTTAAAAAGGATAAGGTGTGATAAACTGTAATCTTAGGCTCAAGTTTTTTAATAATGTTAATAAAAATCTTAACCAAAATATTTTCTTTAAAATAAACCGAAAAGTCCTTTCCATTATCTATATCAAATAAAATGCTTGTTTTAAAAACAGGGCTTTTAGACTCTTTAAATAGTGAGATTAAATTTTGATAAGTTTTTTTTGTTTGCCAGCCAATAGTTTCAAAAGTAGATTTATTAAAATGTTTTTTTGGAACGCCCATTAAGTAGGTTCCTCCATCTTTTGTGGGACCCAGCACCACATTTCCCTTTTCTGTTTCTACTAAAGCATTTTGAAGATTTTCTAAAGTAAGATTAGGACAGTCATTTCCGATACAAATAACATTTTCATATCCTTTATCATAAATGCTAGAAAATGCATTTGAAATCCTTTCTCCAAAAGTTTTACCGTTTTGGTGGTAAGTATCAATTAAGAAGGTATCTGCTGTTGTTTTTTTAGAAAGATTATAAAAATGTTTTGTTAGATAAGCGGAAATTTTTTTTGTGGCAGTTTTTGAGGATAAATAAGATAAACTTTTAGACCTTGCATCAAAATCTGGTAAATGTGCAAAAAGTATAATCGCTGATTTATTCATTTAATGGAACTATTTTTTCTAATAACGATATTTAATCATCATCGGTTTTGAGTTTCTACTACTAATGTAAAGGATTTATTTGAATTTAAATTTAGTAAATATGTTTATATGATAATATATTCATATATTTGATCCGTTATGACGGATACTTTAAAAAGAAATCTTACCCCACAAAAATTAGAGAAAGCAGCATATATTTTAAAAACGGTAGCTCATCCCATAAGATTGGGAATTATAAATTTGCTTGACGAACATGAACAATTAAGCGTCAACCAAATTTGTGAATATTTAAAATGCGAGCAATCACTTCTATCGCATCATTTAACAAATATGAAGATAAAAGGGTTGTTAAAAGCTGATAAGCAAGGAGTTCAGGTTTTTTACTCTTTAAAAGAAAAAGACTTGATTAAGCTTTTAGATTGTATGGAAAACTGTAACTGCAATATGTAATGGAGTTTCATATTTACATAACTTATTTCCTGGCTTTATTTATTGGTATTTCTTTAGGTTTAACCGGTGGGGGTGGTTCAATCTTAACAGTTCCGGTTTTAGTTTATGCCGCTAGGATAGAACCTGTAGTTGCAACCGCCTATTCTTTATTTATAGTTGGTTTAACCTCTTTAGTTGGTGCTGGAAATTATATTAAAAAAGGAATGGTAAATATAAGGATGGCAATAATTTTTGCTATTCCAGCCTTTATCACTGTTTGGTTAATGCGGAAGTTTGTAATCCATGCTATGCCAGATCATCTTTTTAGCATTGGGAGCTTTGTTATTACAAAAGATTTATTTCTGATGCTATTCTTTGCTTTAATCATGCTTATTTCGGGGTTTAAAATGGTTTACGGAACTGAAAAACAATTTCAGGAAGGTAAGGATATTAAATATTCCCTGGTATTATTTAACGGAATCATAGTGGGGATTTTATCGGGTTTAGTTGGTGCTGGTGGTGGATTTTTGATAGTGCCTGCTTTGGTTTTTTTTATGAGATTGCCAATTCATAAAGCCGTTGGTACGTCATTGCTGATTATCGCCATTAATTCTTTAATTGGTTTTACTGGTGATATTTTGAATTTACCAAATATAAATTGGAGTTTTTTACTCATATTTTCTGCTATTTCATCTATAGGGATTTTCTTTGGGATTTATTTGAACCAATTTTTAAATAGCGAAAAACTAAAAAAAGTATTTGGATATTTTGTCCTCATCATGGCAATCCTCATAATTTTTGAAGAATTATTATGAAAGAAAATTTAGCCTCAGATTATTGGAATAACAGATATAAAAGCGAGGAAACAGCTTGGGATTTGGGAGTAGTATCTCCGCCTATAAAAAAATATATAGATCAACTAAAAAATAAGGAATTAAAAATTCTAATTCCTGGTGCAGGGAATGCTTACGAAGCGATTTATCTATTACAGAATGGCTTTAAAAATGTTACTGTAATAGATTTTGCTTCATTACCATTAAAAAATTTAAAATCTAAATTGACTGATATCAATGAAACTCATTATCAATTAATTAATGATGATTTTTTTAATCACCAAGGTGAATATAATTTGATTTTGGAACAGACTTTTTTCTGTGCTATTGATCCTCTTTTTAGACCAAAATACGTTGACCATTGTTATCAATTATTAAGAGAAAATGGAAAATTAGTTGGTGTACTTTTTAATAAAGAATTCCCATTTGAAGGCCCTCCGTTTGGCGGTAGTGAAAAAGAATATGTAGAATTATTTAAAGATAAATTTAGGATAATAGCTATGGAAATGGCACATAATTCTGCAACACCAAGGCAAGGTTCGGAGTTATTTATAAATTTCTGTGTAAAGAAGTGAAAAGGTTAAAGTAAAAAGTGATAGAAGTCTTATTTTTCATTTATTAGGAAGGGTAACTTTAATACCACAAGATAAAATAAAAGACATGAAAATAGAACAAATTTATACAGGTTGTTTAGCTCAAGGAGCATACTATATTGAAAGTGATGGCGAAGCAGCGATAGTTGACCCATTAAGAGAAACCGCACCTTATATAGAAAAGGCAAAGCAAAATAACGTAAAAATCAAATATGTTTTTGAGACACATTTCCATGCGGATTTTGTGAGCGGACATGTAGATTTAGCTCAAAAAACAGGTGCAGAGATTGTTTATGGTCCTACGGCAGAAACAGGTTTTGATGCACACATTGCAAAGGATAACGAAGAATTTAAAGTCGGTAAAATTATCATTAAGGCTTTGCATACACCAGGACATACACCAGAATCTACCACGTATTTATGTTTAGATGAAAACGAAAAGCCTTATTGCATTTTTACAGGCGATACATTATTTATAGGTGATGTTGGCCGTCCGGATTTGGCACAAAAATCTACAGAAACTACGCCAGAAGCAATGGCTGCTGCGTTGTACGATTCTTTGAGAGAAAAAATTATGCCATTGCCAAATGATGTTATCGTTTATCCTGCCCATGGTGCAGGTTCTGCTTGTGGTAAAAATATGAGCAAAGAAACTTTTGATACTTTGGGAAACCAAAAGGAAACCAATTATGCTTTAAGCGATATTTCTAAATCGGATTTTATCAAAGAATTAACCACAAATATTTTACCTCCACCACAATATTTCCCAAAAAATGCAAAGATGAATAAAGAGGGAATTGATACGATGGATGAAGTTTTTGAGCGAGGTTTAAATGCTTTAAGTCCAGATGAATTTGAACTAGCAGCTAATACAACTGGTGCTTTAATTTTAGACGTACGCTCTCCTGAAGACTTTTCAAATGGCTTTATTCCGAATGCTATTTTTATTGGATTAGATGGATCTTTTGCACCTTGGGTAGGTGCATTGGTTACCGATTTAAAACAACCATTATTGTTGGTAGTAGAAGATGGTAGAGAAGAAGAAACTGTAAAAAGATTGGCGAGAGTGGGTTATGATTTTACTATGGGCTATCTAAAAGGGGGCATGTTAGCATGGAAAAAAGCTGGAAAAGAAATAGATAAAGTAAAAACAATTTCTGCTGATGAACTGAAAAATTTAAAGGATAAAAAAAACTTGCAAGTTTTTGATGTGCGCAAACCCTCAGAATTTGAAGCTGAACATTTAAAAATCACTGAAAATCAACCTTTAGATTTCATAAATGATTGGACAAATAATTTCGATAAGCAAAAGCCTTATTATTTGCATTGTGCAGGTGGCTATCGCTCCATGATTTCATCTTCCATTCTAAAAGCTCGTGGGTTTGAAGATATTATCAATGTAAATGGAGGCTTTGCCGCTTTAAAAGATGCAGGATTTGAAACTGTTGGAAATCATTAAAATAAATATTTGGGCGTTTTAACAGGCTATTCGCTAAATCTTTTTGTGAAAAACAAAAAGGATATCGCTGCTATCCCTAACGCAAAAAAAAACGTCATGTCGAAGATAGGAGACATCTCACCAGAAAGTTTGCCATTATAAAGTGGAACTTATTTGTGAAACCTCTCGTTCCTCGAGGTGACGAAAAAGAGAATAACCACATTTTGAAACTAATCTACGTCTATTTATTACTCATTACACAATACTAATATCTCAATTCTAAATTTAATATGTTAGAAATCATTAGACAACCTTGGCCGTGGTATTTGGCAGGAATATTAATAGGGTTAACCGTACCCGCATTGTTATTATTAGGAAATAAAACCTTCGGGGTTTCCTCATCATTAAGACATATTTGCGCAGCTTGTTTGCCTGCTAAAATTCCGTTTTTTAGTTATAATTGGAAAAAGGAAATCTGGAACTTGTTTTTTGTAGCAGGTATTTTGATTGGTGGTTATATAGGAGCGCAATTCCTGTCTAATCCTGAACCAATTAACATTGCAGCAGAAACCAAGGCACAATTATCCGCCTTAGGTGTTAAAGATTTTAGTGGCTTAATGCCTTTAGATTTATTTGGTGTAGACCAAATATTCACACTGAAAGGATTTATATTTATGGTATTAGGTGGTTTTATGGTGGGTTTTGGAACTCGTTATGCCGGAGGTTGCACATCTGGCCACGCCATTATGGGTTTATCAAATCTGCAAATCCCATCGCTTATTGCAACCATCTGTTTTATGGTTGGAGGTTTCATTTCAACATGGATTTTTTTACCTATCATCTTTAAATTAATTGCCTAATGCAAGAAATAGAAGAATTTGTGATTCAGCATCCACTAGAGTGCGAAGCACCAAACGAACAATTAAAGAACGAAAGTTTATTCGCCAATTTAAAATATCTAATTCTTGGGATTTTATTTGGAGTCGTGTTTGTTAAATCAGAAATCATTTCGTGGTTTCGTATTCAAGAAATGTTTAGGTTATCTGCATTTCACATGTATGGAGTAATTGGAACCGCAGTGCTCGTAGGAGCAATTTCGGTTTTTTTGATTAAGAAGTTTAACGTCAAAACCACAGAAGGCGAAAAGGTGGTTTTCCATCCTAAAACATTTAATAAAGGCCAAATTATAGGGGGCTTAATTTTTGGTTTTGGTTGGTCTATTACAGGCGCATGCCCTGGTCCATTATTCGCTCAAATTGGAAGTGGGTTTTTAGCACTAATTGTTACACTATTAAGTGCAATCGCTGGAACTTGGGTTTATGGAAAGTTTAGAGATAGTTTACCGCATTAAAAAATGAGCGAAGAAGTTTATTTAAAACAAGTAATTCCAGCTTACTTTATTAATCAACCTGAACAAGTAATACTAAGAAAAAGAGTAAAGGAATTAATAGATATAGATTTTGGCTATTTTTATTTCAATGGTGAAAGCAAAGTAGAGAAAACACTTCTATTTGATATTCATGATGAAGAATTTTATAAAATAAATTTCGAATCTGATATTTTAGAATTAAGGGATAGAAAAAATGAACTAAAAATCGTCAATCAACTCAAAAATTTTAGGATTGAATTTTATATTTCTTATGGAAATGTAAATGAAGATTATAGAAATCCTGTAATAATGGGAATCGATGAATTATTGTATTTCTTGACAAAAAAGGTGAATGATAGAATTATTAAAGATATTTCATTTCCTAGATTGGATTATTTAGAATACAATGAATTAGGAGATGATTTTATAAGTTATGGAAGAGTTTTAATAAATAAATACTTTCCTGAATATAAAGGTGAAGTATTTAATCTTTTTGAAATTGATAATGAATTAAAAGAATTATTTGCAGTATCCTCCAATTCTTTAGCCTTTCTTGTCAGATTTAAAGATAGGGTAAAAGAAGAATTAATTGTTGCTAAAGAATATAGTCATATTTCAAATCTCAATATCTATCCAAGATTTAATAATGCAATTGCAGAAACAGCAGGATACATTTATAATATATGGGAAAGAATAATATTTATCTTAAATGAATTTTTTCCAAAGAAAAAAAATAAAACTAATTACCCTCCTTCATACGAGCAATATTTTATAGATAAGAATAAAGAATTTGAAATTAAGGTAGGTTATGTTAATGATGAATTTTTATGGTTTATAGGAGGTTAAAAGATGAACATATAAAGTTAGGGTCTCTTCGTCATCCATTAGTACATTATAATAAATTCAGGGAAGTAAAAGGAATGAGAAGTGCTAAGTTTATGTCAGAATTTCATTCTATAAAGGATATTGAAAAAACAATCAAAGACTATGAAAGTGAAGTATCATTTCTAAACGCAGAACTTTTTAATATTAATATTGCCTTAAGGAAATCATTAATATTAATTGAAAAGTGGTCAAAAATAGAATTGATATGAAACCAGCAAAATTCTACATCTATCGTCACATCATCGCTTTAACCTTTTTAATCATTTTAGGATTAAGATTTGGGAAAATACGTGGAGTTTTAATTGTAATCGTAGTTTATTTGGCACTAAATATGGACGCATTAAAGTGGCTTTACATTCGATATTTTAAGAGAAGAGATGGTTAGGTTTTAGTTTGTTAGTTGATTAGCCAATTTGAACATAACAAACTAATTATCTAATCACCTAACCAACTAACTACCTAACTATCTAAAAAACTAAAAAATGGCAAACTTTAAAGAACTCATTAATCAAGATAAAACAGTACTAGTTGATTTTTTTGCTACATGGTGTGGTCCATGTAAAACAATGTCTCCAATTTTAGAAGACTTAAAAAAAGAGATGGGCGATAAAATAGCTATTATAAAAATAGACGTTGATAAAAATCAGCAAGCTGCCCAAGTTTATAAAGTGCAGGGCGTTCCAACGCTAATTTTATTTAAAAATGGAGAACAAATGTGGCGAAAATCTGGTGTGTTTGTAAAAAGCGAATTAATGAAAATAATCAATCAATTCTCTTGATCAAGATTTTGCAGCTTCCTCTAATTGCTGAATATCAAATTTCGACATTTGCATAAAAGCGTACATCACTTTTGGTGCAGTTTCTGGGTTGTTCATTAACTTACCTAATATTGAAGGAACAATCTGCCAGGAAATACCATACTTATCATCTAACCAACCACATTTCCCTGGCTTGCCACCTTCGCTTAATTTACTCCAATAATGGTCAATCTCATCTTGGTTCTCGCAAGTAATTACATAAGAGTTTGCAGGAGAGAATTTATATTCTGGTCCACCATTTAAGGCCATAAATTTTGTTTCATTCAACTCAAAAATTACGGTTATAGGGTTTTCAGAAATTATTTTAGAATTTTTAAATATCGAACAATAAAAAGTGGCAGCTTCTTTAGCTTTCCCATCAAACCAAAGGCAGGGGAATAATTTATTAGACATAGTTTTTTAGCTTATTAATAAGTTTTAAAAGTAAAGAATTCATTTCGTCATTCCTCATTAAATTTACAATTCTAAGAGTTTGGTTGCTTAGCATTTATCGTCATTTTTCGCTAATTTTGCAGGCTTTTACTACAAAAGCACATTTATTTTTTTATAAGCAGAGAAAGCTTTTTTATGGATAACAAACATATTGACCTTGGCGAACAAAGTGAAGTTGAAGTTTACGGAGCTAGGGTACATAATCTAAAAAACATTGATATATCTTTTCCACGTAATAAACTGGTAGTAATTACTGGTTTAAGCGGTTCTGGGAAATCTTCTTTAGCATTTGATACCATTTATGCCGAAGGTCAACGCCGATATATGGAAACATTTTCTGCATATTCTAGGCAGTTTATGGGCGGTATGGAACGACCAGATGTAGATAAAGTTTCTGGCTTAAGTCCGGTGATCGCTATAGAACAAAAAACAACTTCCAAAAATCCACGTTCTACAGTTGGTACCATTACTGAGATATACGATTTTATGCGTTTGCTTTTTGCCAGGGTTGGTGATGCTTACTCTTATAATACTGGCGAGAAAATGGTTAAAATGTCTGAGGACCAGATATTAAATCAAATTCTGAAACAATTTGATGGCAAGCCAATTAACATTTTAGCTCCAGTTGTAAAAGGGAGAAAAGGGCATTATCGCGAACTTTTTGAGCAAATTAGAAAACAAGGATATTTAAAAGTAAGGGTTGATGGGGAAATAGTTGACGTTGTCCCAAAAATGCAATTGGACCGTTATAAAATCCATGATATTGAAACTGTTGTAGATCGTTTAATTGTATCTGAAAGTGATAAAAAACGTCTTTACACTTCAATTCAATCTGCTTTAAAAATTGCTAAAGGAATTATAAAAGTATCTGACAAAGAGAATAATAGCTATCATTTTTCTAAGTTTTTGATGTGCCCAACTACGGGTGTTTCTTATGATGAGCCTCAACCAAATTCTTTTTCATTTAACTCGCCTTATGGCGCTTGTCCAGAGTGTGATGGTTTAGGATATATTTTTGATGTGGATGAGGAATCTGTTATCCCAAATAGAAAACTGAGTATTATTAATGGTGGTTTAGCTCCTTTGGGCGATTATCGTGAAACTTGGATTTTCCAGGTAATCAAAGCATTAGGAAAAAAATATGGATTTTCTTTATCGCAACCCATTGAAAAGTTAGAATCAAAAGCAATTGATATTTTGCTACATGGTATTGATGAACTGATTACCGTTCCAGTTGAATATAATAAGTGGAATGTTCAAAACTATCAAATTCAATTCGATGGAATCATCAAAATGTTGGAGGAGCAAAATGATAAAAAAGGTGATAATGCTAACCACGATTTAGAAAGTTTCAGGGTATTAAAACAATGTCCTTTATGTGAAGGAGCAAGGCTTAAAAAAGAATCATTACACTTTAAAGTGGATGAAAAAAATATCTTCGAATTAGCTTCAATGGATATTACGAATTTGCAGAGCTGGTTTGAAAACGTTGAGGACAGATTAAGTGAGCGTCAAAATATCATCGCTAAAGAAATTTTAAAAGAAATAAGGTCGAGAATTGGGTTTTTAGTTGATGTTGGTTTAGTCTATTTGACTTTAGATCGTACAGCAAGAACGCTATCTGGTGGCGAAGCACAGCGTATCAGATTGGCAACGCAAATTGGTTCCCAATTGATGAATGTGATGTACATTTTGGATGAACCATCCATCGGTTTGCACCAAAGAGATAACGATAGATTGATTAAAGCTTTAAAAAATCTTCGTGATTTAAGCAATACTGTTTTAGTGGTAGAGCATGATAAGGATATGATCTTAGAAGCTGATTATGTGATAGATATGGGTCCGGCAGCTGGCGTACATGGCGGACAAGTTGTAGTACAAGGCACTGCCGCTGAAGTTTTGGCTTCTCATACTTTAACAGCTTCTTATTTAAATGGGGAAAGAGAAATTGCGATTCCTGAGAAAAGAAGGGAAGGAAACGGAAAAGTTTTGTCACTTAAAAAAGCAAATGGAAATAACCTCAAAAATGTAAGTGTAGATTTTCCCTTAGGAAAACTGATTTGCGTTACTGGAGTTTCTGGAAGTGGAAAATCTACTTTAATTGGAGAAACTTTATATCCCGTTTTAAATAAGCATTTCTTTAGAGCAAAGAAAACGCCCATGCCTTTTAAAGAAATTAAAGGTTTAGAACATATTGATAAAGTAATTGAGATTGATCAAACCCCAATTGGGCGTACGCCAAGATCCAATCCATCGACTTACACAGGCGTTTTTTCTGATATCAGAAATTTATTTGTCGCACTGCCAGAATCACAGATTAGAGGTTACAAACCTGGCCGTTTTTCTTTCAACGTAAAAGGAGGAAGATGTGAAGTTTGCCAAGGTGGTGGAATGAAAGTGATTGAAATGAACTTTTTACCGGATGTACAAGTGCCTTGTGAAGCTTGTGGCGGCAAACGTTATAATCGTGAAACTTTAGAAGTTCGTTTCCGCGGAAAATCAATTTCTGATGTGTTGGATATGAGCATTGAAGATGCGGTTAATTTCTTTGAAAATATTCCCTCTATTTATCGTAAAATAAAAACTTTACAGGATGTTGGTTTAGGTTATATCACTTTAGGTCAGTCTTCTACCACACTTTCTGGTGGAGAAGCACAAAGGGTTAAATTAGCAACAGAATTATCTAAAAAAGATACTGGAAATACATTTTACATATTAGATGAGCCAACTACAGGTTTACATTTTGAGGATATTAATGTGCTTTTAGGGGTTTTAAACTTAATAGTAGATAAAGGAAATACAGTTTTGGTTATTGAGCATAATTTAGATGTGATAAAAGTAGCTGATCATGTAATTGATTTAGGACCAGAAGGTGGTTCTGGAGGTGGAAATATTCTTTATGCTGGTGCACCTGAAGGTTTAATTAAGGTGAAAGAAAGCTTTACAGGGTTATTTTTGAAAAAAGAGTTAGAAAGTATGGCTAAGGTTAAATAGATTTTTTCTTAAATTTATAGAAATCATTTTTTTTAAGAGAATTATCAAAATGAAATATAAACAATCAATTATTCTTTCAAATGTCGCAGAATCTGATGCTAATTTTGAAAAGGCGGAGTTGGATTCCTTTAGAAGAGTTTTGAAAACATCTTATACAGAAAGATTTTATGTAATGACTCGCTTAATGAAAATGGATATAATGTTAAGAAACGCGAAAATTACTCATCAAAAAGATGATAGCCAAATATTATAAATCTCCGTCATGTCGACGTTAGGAGACATCACACAAATAAGTTTAATATTTGAAAAGTAAACTTTGCAAATGAGATTTCTCGTTACTCGAAATGACTGCAATTAGAGGATAAATATTCATTTAGAGATTATAGAAACTTTTTATCCTTAACCATTTTCTAAAAAATCTCTATTTTCACACCAAATTATATTACAACAATCATGAAATTATTAGAAGGAAAAACCGCTTTAATTACTGGCGCATCTAAAGGAATAGGACGTAAAATAGCAGAAAAATTTGCAGAACATGGTGCTAATGTGGCTTTTACTTATTTATCATCGGTAGAAAAAGGAGAAGCTCTTGAGCAAGAACTACAAAGTTTTGGGACACAAATAAAAGGTTATCGTTCTGATGCTTCTAAATATGTGGAAGCAGAGCAATTGATAAATGATATTGTTGCAGACTTTGGCACTTTAGATATTGTGGTAAATAATGCAGGAATTACAAAAGACGGATTGTTGATGCGTATGAGTGAGGAAAATTTTGATGATGTAATAGAAGTTAACTTAAAATCAGTTTTTAATACAACAAAAGCTGCTTCAAAAATTATGATGAAAAACCGTAAAGGTGTTTTTATTAATATGAGCTCTGTTGTTGGCGTACAGGGAAATACTGGTCAGGCTAATTATGCAGCATCAAAAGCTGGAATTATAGGCTTTACAAAGTCGGTGGCCAAAGAATTAGGCTCTAGAAATATACGTAGCAATGTGGTTGCTCCAGGGTTTATCCGTACGGAAATGACAGAGGTTCTAGATCCAAAAGTTGTGGAAGGTTGGGAAAAGGATATTCCGCTTAAAAGGGCAGGAGAGACGGAAGATATAGCAAATGTTTGTGTGTTTTTAGCTTCGGATATGAGTGCTTATATAACTGGGCAAGTTTTGAGTGTTTGTGGAGGAATGCTTTAGGAGAGCAAAGATTTAAAGATTAAATAATAAAGATATAAGAGTGGAGTTTTACTTCGCTCTTTTTTGCAAATCAATTTTTATTTCCTTTCCAAAACATAAAACCTCATATTTACTCATTAAATATGCCTCTATTATTCTCATTACTTTTTAACGATTTAAGCGCTTGGTTCATAATACCTTGTTTAATACTGGGTTTTGGGTTTGCCTGGTTATTATATCGAAAAAGTAACCATGAAAATAAAAATTTAAAAGCCATATTATTTACTGCAAGATTTATCCTCATCAGTCTATTAGCTTTTTTATTGTTGTCTCCGCTTTTAAAATCTATTAAGCAAAGGTTGGAAAAACCGCTTATTATCATTGCACAAGATGCTTCTGCTTCTATTGCTTTTGCCAAGGATAAGAGTTTTGATACCTTAAAATACCATCAAGATTTTAAAAAGCTGGCTTCCAGTCTATCAGATAATTATGATGTTAAAATTTTAAATTTTGGTGATGGGATCAATAACGATTTCAATTTTAAACAAACCCAAAAGCAAACAGATTTTTCACAACTTTTCAATTATATAAAAGATCAATATCCCAATCAGAATATTGGGGCTTTAATCTTAGCATCTGATGGAATTTATAATCGTGGTGCAAATCCAATTTCTGATATAAAAAAACAATTATTTCCAATTTACACCATTGCTTTAGGAGATACCATTCCCAAAAAAGATTTAATTGTTTCTCCCATCAATTATAATAATTTGGTGTATTTAGGTAATGATCATGAAATAGAAATACCTGTTTCCTCATATATGGCTAAAGGTTTAAATTCTACTTTGAAAATCAACACTAATGATGGTCAGTCAAAAAACATTGCTTTAAGTATCGATAAGGATAATTGGAACAAAACATTCAAAATCAATTTAGAAACAAAGAAAAAAGGCATTCAAAAAATTGTTATTCAGGCTAGTACAATTAAAGATGAATTAACTACAGAAAATAATACGCAGACAATTTTTGTGGAGGTTTTAGATGGAAAAGAAAAAATCTTGATTCTGGCAGACGCTCCACATCCAGATATTAGCGCCATAAAACAAGCTATAGAAAGTAATAAAAATTATGAGGTAAAGGTGGCTTTCGCCGATGATTTATTAAAAGATATAAAGGATTTTGGATTGATTATCTTTCACAATCTTCCTTCTAATGAACACCCAATCAATCAAGTTTTTGAGCAAACAACTCAAAAATCTAAATGGTTTATTATTGGTACGCAAACCAATACATCGGCTTTAAGCCAAAAACAGAATTTGTTAAATGTAAGTGGTAACAATGCTTCACAAGATTATTTAGCGGCTTTAAATATGGATTTTACCGCTTTTAGCTTAAGCGATGAAAGCAAAATTTATTTAAATTCATTAGCTCCTTTAAATGCTCCTTTTGGGAATTACAGCTTAAAAAACGCCGGATTAGTTTTGTTAAACCAACAAATTGGAAATGTAAAAACAAACGCTCCTTTGTTAGCTTTTGGCAATGATGCTGGTGTTAAAACTGCTATTTTAACGGGTGAAGGAATTTGGCGTTGGCGACTTGAGGATTTTAAAAAAAATGAAAATCATAATGCTTTTGACGAACTAATTTCAAAATCTGTACAATACTTAAGTGCAAAAAATGATTTAAGAAAGTTTAGGGTTTACCCAATAAAAACAAGATTTGCAGATAATGAACAGATTATTTTAAATGCAGAACTTTATGATGAAGCTTATAATCTGAATAATGAGCCTGATGTAAGCATTGATTTAAAAAGTAAATCAGGAAAAAAATATAGTTTTCAATTTACAAAAATAGGAAAATCATATCAGTTAAATGCAGGATTTTTACCGGCGGACGAGTATACTTTTGAAGCGAAAACCAAACTCGGAAAAAATCTATTCAGTGCCAACGGGCAATTTTTAATAGAGCAAATAAACATTGAATTAATGCATACTACAGCAAACCATCAGTTATTATATAATATGGCGAATGCTAGTGGCGGACAAATGGTTCAACCAAAGAATCTTTTAAGTTTAGAAGAGCTAATTCCTAAAAACGAAAAAGTAAAAACCATTAGTTATGAAGAAAAGAGTTACGATGCTTTAATTAATTTAAAGTGGATATTTGCTTTAATCATGCTTTTATTAAGTGTTGAATGGTTTTTAAGAAAAAGAAATGGCGCTATATGATTTAAATGTTGGAGAGGTAATCACAGTTCTCGGAACTTTTTCATTTGCTGTATCTGGCGCTTTTGCAGCCATGCAAAAAAGGCTGGATGTTTTCGGTGTACTTATTATTGCTTTTGCAACTTCGGTTGGAGGCGGTACTTTAAGAGATATTTTAATTGGCGATACTCCTGTTTTTTGGTTAAAAAATGCCAATTATTCTTTGTTGATTTTAATTACAGGAATATTAGCCATGATATTTTGGAAGAAAATTAAAATGTTAAAAATCACCTTATTTCTTTTTGATTCATTAGGGTTAGGATTTTTTACAGTTGTCGGTTTACAAAAAGGCTTAGCTTTTGATTTAAGTCCAGGTATTTGTGTTGCCCTAGGCACTGTAACTGGTTGTTTTGGAGGAATAGTTAGAGATGTTTTGTTAAATAATATCCCGCTTATTTTTAGAAAAGAAATTTACGCAACTGCATGTATTATTGGCGGTTTGGTTTATCTTTTATTGAGATATCTAGACTTGGATGAAGCAATTGTGAAATTTACCGCGGTAGCTGTTGTTTTTTTGATTAGGATTGTTGCAGTAAAATATCAATTATCTTTGCCTCGTATTTATTGATTTTTTGCAACTATTTCAAATTTTCCGCCACTAATTTCACTAATAATCACTAATCTGAAACGATAAAAATATTTAACAAATCTGCGTCAAATAAGATTTATCCTGTTAATTTTAAAATCTGGCAAATCAAGATTCAGACAAATTAAATTTCTACCTGGAAACCCAAGTTCCAATTCCTAAACCAAATGACATAATTTTTGGTTTACCGTTAACAAGTGCAAAACCATCTATTTCTTGATAATTATAAATAGCTTGTAAAAAATATTTCGATTTTTTCCTTGTGGTAAGAATTGCACCAATACTCGCTTCATAATTTAAGCCTTTATCATAACCATCAAAAATCCTCACAGCATAACCAGCACCACCTTTAATAAAAAAGTTAAGGTCATCATCACTAATCGGTTTTAATAATTGATGTAAGTTTCCACTAAAACTTAACGTATTAAAATTTACTCCGTTGCTACTATTGGTATTTCTAAAAGTTGCGTTTTCTAATCCAATTCCAAAACCAGTTTGCGGGGTTCCCAAACCAAAAACAGTTTTTATATGTAAAGAATTTATCTTTTGACTAAGAACTGCGTCATTTAGGCCAAAAGTATAACTCAAAGAACTCCAATTAAAAAATTTAAAATCAGTTTTGATTTTTTCCTTTTCTTGTGCAAAAATTTTATTACCTATCAAAAGAGATAATAAAATGGAGAAGAATATTTTTTTCATTGTTTAATTTTAATTTAATGAAGTAAAGATATAGAATTAGCACATAAACGTAATTAAAGCATGATGATTACATTCCCTTAATCGGGTTTTTTACATTATGTTTGCAAACCTTAATAAAGACTGCTTGTTTTTTGGAAATGCTGAAATTAGATCAGATTAAAAAACCCATAGAAAAAGAGATTGACGCTTTTGAAGAGAAGTTTAAAGCTTCAATGCAAAGTTCTGTTCCGCTTTTAGATCGCATCACGCATTATATCGTAAAGAGAAAGGGCAAGCAAATGCGACCAATGTTCGTTTTCTTTTCTGCAAATATTTGTGGCGGCATTACTGAATCTACTTATAGAGCTGCATCATTGGTAGAATTGTTGCACACTGCAACTTTAGTACATGATGATGTGGTAGATAATTCTTTTGAGCGACGTGGTTTTTTCTCTATCAATGCTTTATGGAAAAATAAAATCGCGGTTCTGGTAGGCGATTATCTTTTAGCAAAAGGTTTACAACTTTCTGTTGATAATAGTGAGTTTAAACAGCTAAAAATCGTATCCGATGCTGTACAACAAATGAGCGAAGGCGAATTGTTGCAGATTGAAAAGGTTCGTAAAATGGATATTAGCGAAGCCATTTATTATGAGGTAATACGTCAAAAAACAGCTTCTTTGATTGCATCTTGTTGCGCTGCAGGTGCTGCTTCTGCTGGTGCCGATGATGAAACCGTTAAACTGATGCATTCTTTCGGAGAAAATATCGGAATTGCTTTTCAAATAAAAGATGATTTATTTGATTTTGGCGTGGATGATGTAGGTAAACCCAAAGGAATTGACATCAAGGAAAAAAAAGTAACTCTTCCGCTGATTTACGCTTTAAACAAAGCCGATAAAGCAGAAAAAAAGAAAATGATCAATTTGGTTAAAAACCATGATGATGATCCTCAAAAAATAAGTCAAATTATAAATTTTGTTCAACTAAGTGGTGGTTTGGCTTACGCCGAGGAACAGATGATGAAATATCAAGCAAAAGCATTTGAAATCATTTCTAAATTTCCTGAATCAGCATCTAAAACAGGATTAGAGCAATTGGTACGTTTTACCACAGAGAGAAAAAAATAAATGAGTCACGAATTAATTTTCTTTGGGGCATTTACCCTGTTTATCATATTAATGCTATCGCTGGATTTAGGGCTTTTTCACAAAAAAGATAGTCCGGTAACCCTAACACAAGCAGCAATCATGAGTGCGGTTTGGGTATCTTTTGCTATTGCTTTCTATTTCTTTTTAAAAACAGAAGGGCAACAACTTCATAATATTATAAACCAAACGCAGCTAAGTCAGATTGTTAAAGACAATCAGCATAATATTACTTTAAACTCTGGCAATTTTCAAGAGAACTTAAATAAGTATAATGATAACCTAAGCTTAGAATTTATCACGGGTTATGTGATAGAATACGCTTTATCGGTGGATAATATATTTGTTATGGTTTTGATATTTACCGCTTTTGGAGTAAATGAAAAATACTATCACAGGGTATTATTCTGGGGAATTTTGGGTGCAGTTGTGATGCGATTTATCTTTATTTTTTTAGGTGCGACGCTTATAAATGAATTTGGTTGGATATTGTACATTTTTGGTGCCTTTTTAATTTACAGTGGCGTAACTATGTTTCTGAGTCGTGATGAAGATGAAAAGATTGACCCCGATAATCATAAAGTAGTAAGATTAGCTTCTAAGTATTTTCCTGTCCATCCAGAATATGTGGGCAATAATTTCTTCCATAAAAAAAACCATAAATTATTTATCACCCCATTATTTTTAGTTCTGTTAGTTATAGAATTTACCGATGTAATTTTTGCGGTAGACTCTATTCCAGCCATTTTTGCGGTGACTAAAGATCCATATATTGTTTTCTTTTCTAACATATTTGCAATTTTAGGTTTGCGATCTATGTTTTTCCTTTTGGTAAACGTGATAGATAAATTCCATTATTTAAAAACTGGCTTAGCAGTTCTTTTAGTATTTATCGGCGTAAAGATGCTAGCTCACCATTGGTTAGTTGCATGGGGATTTACCACTGTTGACTCTCTTTTTGTCATTTTAGGCATTCTAACTGTTAGCGTTGTAGCTTCTTTAATTTTTCCAAAAAAGAAGAATAGTTAAATAGACTTAAAGAAAATAAATTATAAAACTTCAATCTGCTTGATAGGTTAAATTATGAAAATCATTTAATCCTGTAAATCAAGCTTCATAAATTTTTTCATCCCTAATTTAAGATATTAAACTTCATCATATTTCTTGTAAAGAAAGTATTGGCTTAAAATTAGCTTATCTTTTTTTATAAAATTAATTTATGCAATCAGATATAGAAGAAAAAATTAATATTAGTGGCATGGGTGCCATTTTACATGATAAGGGAGTGTTTTTTAGAGTATGGGCGCCACATGCAAAAAAAGTTTTTGTAATGGGTGATTTCAATAATTGGACATCTAATGAACTAGAATTAGCACATGAAGACAATGGATATTATGGAGGCAATGTAGAAAACGCAAATGTTAAAAACGAATACAAGTTTGTTATCATTACGCAGGACTATGAGGAGCTACCTAAAAATGATCCATATGCAAGAGAGATGACCAATTCCAATGGTAATTCTGTTGTTTACGATAATGGTAGTTTCAATTGGGACGATGATGAATCATTTATGCCTTACTGGAATGAAGCTGTAATTTATGAACTTCATTTAGGTACTTTTAATGTTAAAGAAGAAGGAAAACCGGGAGATTTTTATACGCTGAAAGAAAAGATTCCTTATTTAAAAGAATTAGGTATTAATGTGATAGAAATAATGCCACCCTACGAGTTTCCTGGAGGTTTTTCTTGGGGTTACAATCCGTCATACCCTTTCGCTATAGAAAGCGAATATGGAGGACCAGATGCACTAAAAGAATTAGTTAAAGAAGCTCATAAAAATGGAATAGCAGTTATGTTAGATGCTGTTTACAACCATTTTGGTCCATCAGATTTAGATTTATGGCAGTTTGATGGTTGGAGTGAAAATGATAAAGGAGGAATTTATTTTTATAATGATTGGCGTTCAAATACACCTTGGGGAGACACCAGGCCTGATTATGGGAGGGAAGCCGTTCGTAATTATATAAAGGACAATGCCCGAATGTGGTTAGAAGATTTTCATATTGATGGATTGAGGATGGACATGATTCCTTATATAAGAAATGTCAATGCAGATGAAAATCCAGATGGGAAATTAGAGGAAGGATTAATTATGTTACGGGATATCAATCAAGAAATTACAGAGAAATATCCATATAAATTAACAGTTGCTGAAGATTTACATAAATTAAATTGGGTTACAGATAGAGTAGGAGATGGAGAAGGTTTAGGATTTGGAAGTCAGTGGGATGCTGCATTTGTACATCCAGTTCGTAAATTGTTGACAGTTCAGCATGATGAAGATCGAGATATGAATGTAGCTGCTGAAGCACTTCTTCATCAATATAGCGGAGATTATTTTAGGAGAGTTATTTATACTGAATCTCATGATGAGGTTGCGAATGGAAGTGCAAGGGTTGCAGAAGAAATTGCTGCAGATGATGTAAATAATTGGTATTCTAAAAAACGGGCTTCATTGGGCATGGCTATGGTTTTAACTGCACCCGGAATACCAATGATATTTCAAGGGCAAGAACTCCTTGAAGATAAATGGTTTTCTGATACTGATCCTATTGATTGGAGCAGGCTAAAAGAACTAAAGGGTTATCATAATCTGCATAAAGATTTAATAACATTAAGAAGAAATTTATCTGGTGTTACGGCTGGTTTAACCGGACAGCATATTCAAATTATCCGAACAGATAATGAGCAAAAAATTATAGCTTATCAGCGATGGAAAGATGGCGGTATTAAAGATACTACAGTTGTAATCTTGAATTTTTCTGGTAATGATAAAGTTGTTTATAGAATCGGTTTCCCATCGGCAGGACTATGGAAAGTAAGGTTTAATTCAGATTATAAAGGTTATAACGAAGAGTTTGAAAATTACCAATCTTATGATGTTGAGGCTTTCGCCGAGGCTTGTGATGGATTTGAACATAGCGCAGAAATTTCTATAGCTCCTTACACTGCTTTGATTTTATCGCAAGATTAATTGTTTAGTTAACTAGCAAACAAAAAAGCTGAAAGATTTGAAAATCCTTTCAGCTTTTTTTATTCAAATTTTAATTGCTTGATAGAATCCTTATCCAAGGCATTTCACAATGATTTTAATATTTCCCTCTTTAAGTTTAAGATTTTCCCCTCTTAAAAAATAAATCAATGTTATTTTTATAAAACAATTATAAACCGATTCGACCAATTTTATTCAATTATTTTAATTAAGCACTGTTTAATTAATCTTGATTCCATGAAATAACAATCGTGATTTATAAATTTCTGTAAACCAATTTATTAACCAATTATGAATAAAAAAACCTTACTTTTTATTTCATTAGTAGCACTTGCTTGTTCGGCTAATGCACAATCGCAAACCTGGAAATATGATTTTGGAGAAACGGAGGCTACATTTAATCCAAATCCAGGTCAAATTTCCACATCATTTTTACCTAAGCCAGGTTTAAATACTTCCAAAACCTTAAAACAGGTAGCTAGAGTTCGTACAGGTTCAGACGGAACAGGCGAGCTTAATTTAGTAAAAACTGGGGCAAATTTTATTAAAGGAGTAGGATTAGAAATAGTACCAGCAGTAGCTAATTCTAAATTCTCCATCTATAATATTGAAGGTACAGCATTATCAAGCATGTCCTTTCAAATCAAGTTTGATGGCTCTAACATAGGTCAATTTATGTTTGCTAATGGTAATTCCACGGATAAAGAAGATTTGTTTCAAGGAAATTCTAACATTAAAGAAACCAATACTGAGATTTTTGTAGGCTTGAGATGGAATTTAACCGAAGCTAATGAAATCAAGTTTTATAACAGAGTTGAAAATAAATGGATAGGTGTTAAAGGGATTTCTTTTTTAAAAAATACTGAATACAATATTGAAGTTTTTAGTAACAATTCTTTAACAGAAGAAACCTATAAAAAAGAAGGAGACCATATCTTAAAAGCAAATACTTATGAAGTTTGGGTAAATGGCAAAAAAGCTATCACTAGTGTTGGAGGTTTAACTCCTGCAGCTATAATTAATGCCTTTACAATTGTGGGTTACAAACCTAAAGACACAGAAGTTAAACCAAAACTATGGGTTGATAATTTAACCTATTCAGATCATTTATAAAATCCAATTAAATAATAAACTAATAAACATTTAAAACCAATTAACATGAAAAAATTATTACTAACATTAATGCTATTTACAATTGCAACATTTGGGTTTACACAAACTGTAGAAACTTTTACTACTCCTGGCACTTTATCTTGGGTATGCCCGGCAGGTGTAAACTCAGTAAAAGTTGAAACTTGGGGCGGTGGCGGCGGTGGCGGTGGTGTCTCTAATGTCGCAGGTCGAGTTGGCGGCGGCGGTGGCGGCGGGTCTTATGTTATAAACACCAATGTAGCTGTAACTCCAGGAATGACGTATACTTTTGTAGTAGGTGCTGGCGGTATTGCTGGTACTACAACTCAGGTAACTAATTTCGGGCTTCCAGGTGGTTTTTCGAGATTTACAGGTGATGCAATAACGGTAACTGCAAGTGGTGGGACTGGAGGCAGTGGAGGTACTACCGCAGTGCCTCAAGGTAAAGGTGGTGTTTTAGGTGGTTTATATGGGTTTAATAATATTGTTGCAGGAACAGCTTCATATACTGCAGGAACTACAACGGTTACTATTTCTGGTGGAGGGGGAACAGGAGCAGTAGCTGCCATTTCTACTGCTAGTAGTACGGTCGCAAATGTTGCACCTACCAATATGGGATCTAGTTATACAAGTGCCCCAAGTATAGTTATTACAACATCAGGTTCAGGTACTGGCGCTAGTGCATCAGCATTGGTTAATCCAGATATTAATGCAGGAGGAACAATTACATTAGGGCAAAATGGATCAAACGCTACAACTACAGATAGCGGAGCTGGTGGTGCAGGAGCAATGGGTGGCGCAGGTGGCGCTTCTGTTCCACTAGCTGTATCAGGAAGTACTTCAGACGGTATTCCTGGTATTGCCCCTGGCGGCGGCGGCAGCGGGTCTACTACCAATACTACTACAACTAAAGCTGGTAGTCTTGGCGCTGCTGGACAGGTAAAATTGACTTATACTTCCACTTTACCAGTTTCATTAACCACTTTTACTGCTCAAAAGCAAGCAGCTGGTGTCCAGTTAAAATGGAACACATCATCCGAACAAAATAATTCTCATTTTGATATTCAAAGATCTGTTGATGGTATTAACTTTTCTGACATCGGTAAAGTAAATGGAGCTGGAAATAGCAATACTTCTTTAGATTATTCTTTTACAGATAAAAGTCCATTATCAGGTACAAATTATTACCGATTAAGCCAAGTGGATTTTGATGGAAAAATAACATTATCAAATCCCCTTTCGGTTAATATGGGCTTCAGTAATTCAAGCATGACGGTTTATTTATCAACAAACTCATCTAATATAAATATTAATTTATCTACAGATAGAGCTTCTGCAGGGCAATTAATTATCTATAACATCGGTGGCCAAAAAGTATATGAGCAAGATTTATCTTTAAATAACGGTAGTAACGATTTATCTATTAACCTACCAAATGCAGATAAAGGCGTTTTCGTTGCAACTTACACAAATGGTGCGCAAGTTTTGAGGACTAAATTTGTTAGATAACATACTTAATAATTATTTAAAGAAAAATGATTTAGCGATTAACTGGTAGATAGAATTATATCTACCAGTTTTTCTAATTCAAAATTTACTACC
Organism: Pedobacter psychrophilus; assembly: GCF_001652725.1. Taxonomy (GTDB): domain Bacteria; phylum Bacteroidota; class Bacteroidia; order Sphingobacteriales; family Sphingobacteriaceae; genus Pseudopedobacter; species Pseudopedobacter psychrophilus. The sequence goes on along the minus strand of NZ_LWHJ01000031.1, from coordinate 254,539 downwards.
TCAAATTTAAGATGAAAAAATTAGTTGCACTTTGTTCTTTATTGATTGCTTCAATTATTGCTAATGCCAATTTTGGAATTAAAAGGGATAATTTTTTTTTAAAATCTCATACAGTGCTTTTTAAAAATAAGTTAGAAAAAAATAAACTTAAGATTTTTTTAAAGCTGGATGATTTTGATGCAAAGAATGGAAATAGTGCTGCCACACCAACAATGGACTATTTGTTGAGCAAAAAAATTAAAGCCGCAATTGGTTTTATTGCCATTAGATGCGATGAGTCTGCATTGAGTGTTTATGCACCTTACCTTAATGCGAAAAATAATAAAGGAGAGCAACTCTTTGAGGTTTGGCATCATGGTTTAGATCATATTAATCCAGAATTTGATGGGAAAAATTACGATTATCAAAAAGCTCATTTTGAACAAGCAGATAAATTAATGAAAGATTTATTTAGGCTTCAAATGCATTCTTTTGGTGCTCCATTCAATCACAATGATGCTACTACAAATACAGTAATTTCAGAAAATCCAAATTATAAGATTACCATGTTTAATAAACCAGCCGCAGATTCTCAATCAGGAATTTTAAATCTGGAGAATAGGGTAAATATGGAAATAGCCACAGGTAAGCCAGATTATGAGGCCTTTGTTAAAAACTACAATAGCAAAAAAGGTTCTTATACAGATTATATGGTTTTACAAGGCCATCCAAAATTTTGGAAAGCAGAAGAATTAAATCAGTTTATAAAAGTTATAGATTTTCTAATCTCCGAAGGATGTGAATTTGACTTGCCATATAATTATTATCAGTCTATAAATTCAAAAACAACCAAGCCAAAGCAAACGCAAAAAATAACTTTCGATGCTTTATCGGTAAAAAAAATAAACGATTTAGATTTTGATCCAAAAGCAAAAGCCAGTTCTGGTTTAAAGGTTTTATACAATAGTTCTAATTCTACGGTAGCTACAATCCTGGACGGAAAAATTCATATAGTTGGAGCAGGTACAACTGTAATTACTACTTCACAAATGGGTGATACAAAATTTAATTCAGCAGATTATATTTCTCAAACCCTAAAAGTTGATTAAAATTCTCATCTAAAATATGAAACAGATTTTTAAAAGTTTGCTATTATGTATTGTGATTACAATAAGCACTCTGTCTTTTAATTATGCACAGACATCATCATTAGTTTCTTTGGATGGCCAAGGAAAATTAGTTTACAATGCTGATGCAAAAGGTAATAAAGTGCCAGATTATAGTGGTATTGGTTATAAAAATAGTGAATCCATTATACCAACTATTCAAGTAGTAAAAACTGTTAATGCAATTGTTGGCGATAATTTAAGCAACATCCAATCAGCTATAAATGATGTAGCAGCAATGCCTATAGATGCTAATGGATTTAGAGGTGCAATTTTATTCAAAGCGGGAACCTATAATATCAGCGATGCAATCAATATAACAGCAAGTGGTATAGTTTTAAGAGGAGAAGGAAGCGGAACACATCTTATAGCCACTAAAACTTCACAATTTGATTTAATAAATTTCAAAGGAGCCTTAAGTACTGGAATATCAAGTTCAAGCATTAAAGCAATAACTGATACCTATGTGCCTATTGGCACAAAACAGGTAACGGTTGTAGCTGGTCATACCTTTACTGTTAATGATAAAGTCTTTTTTCACAGAATTCCTAATCAAGCTTGGATAAGCTTATTAAAGATGGATATTTTGACCACTTTGCCTGGTGCAGACGGAACAACGACAAATTGGCAAGCCGCTGATTATGATATTTATTACGAAAGAAAAGTTGTTGCTGTAAGTGGGAATCTTATCACTTTAGACGCACCTGTAATGGATATGATTGATCCAACTTATGCTACTGCCGAGTTAATGAAATTTAATGATTATAGAATAGAGAAATGTGGTATAGAGTATATGAAAATCTCTTCTACTTATGCTTCTTCTACAGATGAAAATCATGGATGGTCAGCTATTGTGTTTAATAATATTACGAATTCATGGGCTAAAAATATCGACGTTTATTATTTTGGATATTCGGCTGTAGAAATCCAATCTAAGGCAAGTTTCATTACTGTTGATGCTTGCAAAATGCTAGATGCAAAATCAACAATTGATGGTGGAAGAAGATATTCTTTTGAAATTACCGGACAACGATCTTTAGTGCAAAATTGTGTTACAAGAAATGGAAGACATGATTATGTAAATGGAAGCAGAACCGCTGGGCCTAACGTTTTCTATAATTGTAATGCTACGCAACAGATTAATGATATTGGTCCACATCACCGTTGGGCTACAGGAATTCTTTTTGATAAAATCACCGGAAACGGAAATATGAATGTACAAAACAGAACCGTTTCGGGTTCCGGACATGGATGGGCGGGTAGCCAAATCATGTATTGGAATTGTAAAGGAAATAGAATGGCTATTCAAGATCCACAAGGAGACCATGTGAATTGGTCTGTAGGTTTTATCGGTACAATAACCAATGTTGGCGATATGACTACGGAGCCTTTAGGAATAGTAGAATCTAATGGGATAAATATTGTTGCAATTCCGAGCTTATTTAAGGCTCAGCTTAACGAACGTTTACTATCAGCTTCATTACCTGTTAGTTCTGATTTAATTTTTAATAGTTCAACTACATGGACTTGCCCATCTGGTGTGAATTCTGTAGAAGTAGAATGTTGGGGAGCGGGTGGAAGTGGCGGCACAGCTACGGGAACGTTAGGAAGAGCAGGAGGCGGAGGTGGAGGTGGATCTTACGTAAAAAATGTTGTAAGCGTAACTCCGGGCGTAGTTTATACAATTACTGTAGGTATTGGTGGAGTTGCTGGAGCAACATTATCTGCAAATTGCAGTGGTAAACAAGGTGGTAAAACTGAATTTTCTGGTCCATCTATTACAGCCGTTACTGCTTCTGGTGGTGCAGCAGGAACTGGGGCAAATTCTCATAACGGAGGCGGCGTAGGTGGTATTTTGGGAGGAATTTATGGTATATCTATAGCAAATGTGGGTAGCGGTTATTCAGGAACACCTACTGCAACTATTTCAGGTGGGGGTGGTAATGGTGTTACTTCAAAAATATCAATATCATCTGGTGCATTAAGTTTTATTACTGCATTAAGTCAAGGTTCAGGCTATACAAGCGTACCAACTGTTGCAATTATTGGAAATGGAATTAATGGAACAGCAACAGCTTTAGTCAGTTTAGATTTAGATGCAGGTGGTTCAATTATTACTAAAGGTGTAGATGGAAATGACGGTGTTTTTGCTTCAAATAGCGGAGCCGGAGGAGATGGTGCAAATGGAGGTTCTGGAGGGGATGCCTTAGCAGTAGAAGCTTTAGGTATTGCTGGCGTAGCCCCAGGTGGAGGCGGCAGCGGTGGATATTCTTCTGGTAATTCTAAAGTTGGGGGTGTTGGTGCAAATGGTCAAATTAAAATCACCTATTTAACAACTTTACCCGTTTCGTTAACGTCATTTACAGCTCAAAAACAAGCTTCAGGTGTTCAGTTGAAATGGAATACCTTATCAGAAAAAAATAATTCTCATTTTGATATACAAAGATCAACAGATGGTGTTCAGTTTTTAAATATTGGTAAAGTGAATGGATCAGGTAATAGCAGTGCATCATTAGCTTATTATTTTATTGATAAAAGCCCAGCATCTGGCATAAATTATTATCAATTAAGTCAGGTTGATTTTGATGGTAAAACTTCGTTATCCAATCCAGTTTCGGTAAATACAGGTTTCATTAATAGCACTATTCATGTTTTTTCTATACCACACTCAACTAATTTAAATATTAATATTTCTTTAGAGCAAGCTTCATCAGGGCAATTGGCTATTTATGACCTAAACGGAAGAAAGGTTTTTCAGCAAGCGGTAACTTTAAATAAGGGAAATAATGACTTTGTAATTAGTATGTTAAATGCAGATAAAGGTGTTCTTATTGCAACGTATAGCGACGATTTGCAATTATTAAAAAAGAAGTTTATTAGATAATTTTTTTAGTCAAACATATAAAGCAGTAGAAAATGAAAAATTTAATCACAATTTGTTTATTGATAACAATTAATACAAGTATTTGGGCCCAGGATGCACCTGAACAAATTAAAAAAGTAACCTTTCCTGTCGGATATTCAAGTCAGTTAAATTTGGTTTATACAACTGCGCCAAATTGGGAAGGTAAAATGGATTTATATCTTCCTCCTAAAAGTAAAGGGCTATCACCTGCCATTATTAATATACATGGAGGTGGCTGGAGTTCGGGGACAAAAGATACTCAAGGAGGTTTTAACAGTTATTTTAATAAAGGATTTTTGGTGGCAAATATTGCTTACCGATTAAGTGGGCAAGCTGCGGCTCCTGCAGCAATTGAAGATACTAGATGCGCTTTAATTTATTTGATAAAAAATGCCAAAACTTTAAATATCGATGTTAATAAAATTGTAATTATGGGTGGTTCGGCTGGTGGTCATTTAGCATTGATGGGCGGTTTATTGGCTAACGATAATAGGTTTGATACCAATTGTGCAGGTGAAAAAAGTGTAAAAGTAGCAGCCATAATAGATAAATACGGAATTGTTGATGTAGGCGATAAAAGATATGGAAGCTTTAGATCAGGGTCTGAGAAAAAATGGCTTGGAAATAAAGTAGCTGATCAATCTTTCATAGAATCTGTTTCTCCAATTTATATAGTTAAAAAGGATAGTCCGCCTATATTTATAGTGCATGGCGATGCCGATCCAACAGTACCCATTCAACAATCGTATGATTTGAAAAAAAGATTAGATGAGGTTAGTGTTAAGAACGAGATGATGATTATTCCAGGTGGTTTGCATGGCAAATTCACAAGTGAGCAAAATGCAGAAGTAAATGAAGCTATTTTGGAATTTATTTACAGTTTGGATGCTTTTAAGAAATGATTTTACGCTGATTTTTATTAGGATGCAAAACATCATTAAAATTAATTTTATAATTTTCTTTCTATTTTTTGGTGCCAATGTGGTTGCGCAACAACACCCAAGTTTAATGTTAACTAAAGTAAATATTGTAGCAATTAGAAAAGGTTGTGACAGTTTGCCTATTTTAAAAACTTCTTATTTAGCTTTAAAAGCTGATGCTGATGAAGCATTATCAACTACTATAAATGTTCCAAAACCAGTAGATGGAGGCGGAGGATATACTCATGAGCAACATAAAAGAAACTATACCTCACTTTTAAATTGCGCCACAGTTTATCAAATTACAAGCGAAAAAAAGTATGCAGATTATGTTAAAACAATGCTTTTGGATTATGCTGGTAAATACCAAAATTGGCCAAACCACCCTAAGTCAAAATCATTGGATGATGCTGGCAAAATATTTTGGCAAAGTTTAAATGATTATGTATGGCAAATTTATGCAATACAAGCTTATGATTTAGTCTATGATACATTAAATAAGACAGAGAGAGATAAAATCGAAAATGAATTGTTTATTCCTATTTTAAAATTTTTTACAGAGGATAGAAAAGTTGTTTTTGATAAAATTCACAACCATGGTACATGGAATTTAGCCGCAGTTGGTATTACTGGTTATGTATTAAACAAACCTGTATATGTTAAAAAAGCAATTTACGGGTCTAATTTAGACGGTAAAACGGGTTATCTAGCTCAAATTAATAAGTTATTCTCTCCTGATGGATATTATATGGAAGGTCCATATTATCAAAGATATGCACTGCTGCCTTTTATCCTTTTCGCCAAAGCGATACAAAACTATCAGCCCGAGCTAAATATATTTAAGTACCGAGATGAATTATTGGCAAAGGCCATACATACTTCTTTACAAACCACTTATACCAATAAAGTGTTTTTTCCTATTAATGATGCTATAAGGGATAAAACATTTGAATCAATAGAGTTGGTTTACGGTAGTAATTTGGCTTACGCAGATATAAAACCCGATGCAGATTTGTTAGATATTGTACAGCAACAAAATAAGGTTATCATTTCTGATGCTGGTTTAAAAGTTGCCTTAGCAATAGCTCAAAACAAAGCTGTACCATTTAATTATCAAACATTATGGATTAAGGATGGTGCTAAAGGAGATGAAGGAGGAATAGGCGTTTTACGCTTCGGACAAAATATAGATCAACAATGTTTAGTTTTAAAAGCAAGCTCTCAAGGTATGGGTCATGGTCATTTTGATAGGTTGAATTTGCTTTTTTATGATAACGGAACTGAGCATTTTTATGATTATGGCTCAGCTAGATTTTTAAATATTGATACCAAAGGTGGTGGTAATTATCTGCCAGAAAACCAGACATGGGCTAAGCAAACTGTTGCTCATAATACCTTAGTTGTAGATCAAACCTCACAATATCAAGCGCAATTATCCTTAGCAGAAAGTAACCACCCAACATTACTTTACTTTAATAATACCCCAAAATTAAAAGTAGTTAGTGCAAAAGAGGATCATGCTTATGAAAATATATCATTAATTAGAACATCGGCTTTGCTTAAAATTGATGAAACAGAAAAACCTTTATTGATTGACGTTTTTAAAGTTATTGCAGATAAGCCACATCAATATGATTTACCTTTTTGGTACCAAGGTAAAATTGTAAACACGTCTGAGAAAATCATTGCTCAAAGAAACAACTTAACCGCTTTAGGAACGGATTTTGGATATCAACATTTATGGCTAAATGCAGATAAAAAATTATCATCAGCAAGTGGATTTATAAGTGTTTTAAACAAAAACAGATTCTATACTACTCATTTTACTTCTAATCAGCCTTTAAAAATAAAGTTAGTTTCCATTGGAGCTAATGATCCTGATTTAAATTTAGCAGAAGGTAAGGCTTTTATTTTATCTCAATCAGACTTCAAAAATCAAACCTTTATTAGCGTTACTGATACGCATGGCAATACAAATCCAGTTAAAGAAACAGTAACTGATGCATCAAGTATCATTACTGACTTAAAACTAGTTGAGGATAGTATCACCCAAACAACTATCAGCTTTAAAGCAAAGGATAAACTTTACATTTATCAAATCAATTATCAAAATAAAAATAATTATATAAATATTAGATAAAACACTATGCAAAGCAATTTATTTCAAATAGAAGAAGAAACCCCTTGGGAAGATTTAGGAAATGGCATTAAAAGACAGATTTATGGGTATGATGATAAAATTATGTTAGTTAAGGCGAAATTTGAAGAGTTAGCGGTTGGTGTTTTACATCAACACCATCATTCGCAGGTAACTTATGTAGAGAGTGGGGTTTTTGAAATGACCATTGGTGCAGAAGTAAGAATTATAAAAAAAGGAGATGGTTATTATGTGCCGCCACATTCTATACATGGTTGCGTATGTAAAGAACCGGGTGTTTTAATAGATGCTTTTACTCCTCATAGAGAAGATTTTTTAAAAAGTTAAACTTTTTAAAATCTTTTGAGACTCGTAGATATTTCAAAAATCACTTTTAGGTTGTCTATTGATTATGAATTCTATTCCTAATATTGGATGAATAATAACAGAAAAATTGGGTTGACAACTGAACCTTACGGATTTCAATAATCTTACAATAATAGGATCAAAAATATTCCTAGTTTATTTAAAGAACAGTTATAGGAAAGATTAAAAACTAAAAATGCTATTGACTAAATCACTTATTTATTAGTAGCAAAAAAGGTAGTAACAGTTACAAGCCATTTAATTATGATTAAATTTTCAATATCCAAAATTAACAACTTAACTATTTTTAGCATTCTAGTTTTAATTTGCTCGCTATTTTTTGGTTTTATCCAAAATAAGAAGAATAAAATAATAGTTTCTGATTCTAATCAATTAAAAATGGCTTTAAAATATGCAAAAGCTGGTGATTCTATATTTTTAAAAGACGGAATTTATGAAGGAAAATTTGTGATCGAAGCTACTAATAGTGGAAATAAAAATAAGCCCATTGTGTTAATCGGGTCTAAAAATGCTGTTTTAGATGCTGGTACTATTGAAACTGGTTACGTTCTATCTCTAAAAGCAAACTATTGGCAAATTAAAGGAATTACTTTAAAAAATGGTTTAAAAGGTTTAATAACCGATGGGGCTAATTATAATTTAATAGATGGGATTTTTGTTACTCAAATAGGGGAAGAGGCAGTGCATTTTAGAAATTTTAGCAAACACAATATTATTCAAAATTCAGAAATAACCTATACCGGTTTAAAAACTCCCGACTATGGAGAGGGTATTTATATCGGTACTGCGGTTAGTAATTGGGCAAAAATATCTAATGGCCTACCAGACAGGTGCGATTCTAACAAAGTGATAAAAAATAAAATTGGACCTTATATAGCGGCAGAGTGTATTGATATTAAAGAAGGTACCACCGGAGGTTTAATTAGTGGAAATACATTTAACAGCCAAGGAATAACTGGTGCAAATAGTGCTGATAGTTGGATTGATGTAAAAGGAAACGCTTATTTAATAGAAAACAATATAGGTTATAATGTGCAGCCTTCTGTTTTATTAGATGGTTACCAAATTAATTGTGCGGTAGCAGGATGGGGTTGTGGTAATATTTTTAAGAGTAATATAAGTGATGTTTCAGCGGCAGGTTTTGGCTTTAATGTAAGGTTAAAAAGTAGTAAAGGAGAAGCTACTGGTAACTTAATTTATAACAGCAATACGGTAAAAAATGCAATGAGTGGCTTAGCAAACATTCCAACAATAAGCAAATAGATTTATGAAAATAAAAGGCTTAAGATGGTGGATTATATCTTTAATTGGTTTAGCTACCATTATTAATTATGTGGATAGAAGTGCTATCAATATTTTATGGCCATACATTTATACTGAATTTGGCATTGCAGATGCTGACAATAAAAGTGCCTTGGCGGTTATAACCACTTTTTTTATGATTGCTTATGCATTGGGGCAAACTTTTACCGGTAAATTGATGGATAGTGTAGGTACGAGAATTGGAATGACTTTATCAATTATAGGGTGGAGTATTTCAATTTCTTTACATGCATTTGCCAGATCTTTATTTTCGTTTAGCATTTTTAGATTTATGCTAGGCTTTAGCGAAGCAGGAAATTGGCCAGGAGCAACTAAAAGCAATGCAGAATGGTTTCCACCTAAAGAAAGAGCATTAGCACAAGGTATTTTTGGTGCAGGCGCTTCTCTTGGGTCTGTAATTTCAGCACCAATTATAGTTTTACTTTATGTTGCATTTGGTTGGAAAATTACTTTTGTCTTAATAGCTGGTTTAGGTTTAGTTTGGATTATTCCTTGGTTAGTAATTAATAAGGCTACACCAGATAAACACCCTTGGTTAACAGATAAAGAAAGAAATTTTATTCTAGATAAACCAAAAGAAAGTACCCATTTAACAATAGCAGAAGCACCAATTTTAACATGGAAAGAGCTATTAAAATTTAGAAACACCTGGGGTATAATTATGGGTAGATTTTTTATTGACCCAGTTTGGTGGTTATTTGTAACGTGGTTACCCACATTTTTAAAAGAATCTTTTGCATTTGATATTAAACAAATTGGATCATTTACTTGGGTACCTTATTTATTTGCTGCAATAGGCAGTTTAGCGGGAGGATATTTTTCTTCAAGGCTGGTGAAAAATGGTATTGACGCGGAAAAGGCTAGGAAAAATGCAATAGCAATAGGTTGTACAATTATGATAATTTCTTTATTGGCTATTCTATATTATTTATCAAACTTAAAAGAAACACCAATTTTTGCCATGTTACTAATAGGAACTACACTTTTTGGATTTCAATTTTTAATAGGTAATCTTCAAACATTACCCTCTGATTATTTTAACGGAAAAAATGTTGGAACTGTTGCTGGTATGGCCGGCACCGCAGCTGTACTCGGCACTTTATTAACAACATGGGCAGTACCCATTATTACTAAAACAAGTTACGTGTCCTTCTTTGTACTAGCAGCCGTATTAGTTCCTTTAACTTGGATAAGTATCAAATACATCACTACAAAAAAAGTAATATCTAATAAAATATAATATGCGTTTAAAAAATAAGGTAGCGATAGTTACAGGTGGATCAAGAGATATAGGAAGGGCAATTTCAATTCAACTTGCAAAGGAAGGTGCAAATGTAGTAATCAATTATTTTGGCAATAAGCAAAATGCTGATGATACGCTTGCTTTAATTAAAGATTTTGGAGGAAATGCAATCACAGTTAAAGCTGACATGACAAATTATGTTGAAGTTGAGAATTTAGTTAAGGAAGCCAGAACCGCTTTTGGTGATGACATTCACATATTGGCTAATGTTGCAGGAGGATTGATAGCTAGAAAACCAACATCTGAAATGGATGAAGAATTTTGGGATTTAGTAATGGGTATTAATCTAAAATCTGTTTTTTTTGCTGTTAAAGCTGTAAGCCCATTTATGCCTTCAGGTTCTGCCATTATAAATTTTTCATCATTAGCTGGTAGAGATGGTGGCGGTCCCGGAGCCAGTGCTTATGCTACTTCAAAAGGTGCAGTGATGACTTATACAAGGGCTTTAGCTAAAGAATTTGGTGTTAAAGGTATTAGAGTAAACGCAGTTGCTCCAGGTATGATAGCTACTGCTTTCCATGATACATTTACAAAACCAGAAGTAAGAATAAACGTTGCCAATAGCACTGCTTTAAAAAGAGAAGGTGAAGCAAATGAAGTTGCGCAATTAGTAGTATATTTATGTTCAGATGAAGCTTCCTTTATTACGGGAGCAAACATTGATATCAACGGTGGATTAAGTTTTTCTTAATTTTGCTTACCAATTATAAATTCTTAAATAAATTGACCTTCAGGATAATTAGATACCTCATTAAGATTGTGTGTGTTAGCGCCATACTTATATGCTTTTTATCTTGTTTAAAGGCTCAAGAAATTAAAATAGCTTTTGATAAATTAACTGTAGAAGCCGGTTTATCTCAAAGTAGTGTATTATCAATCACTCAAGATAAAAAGGGTTTTATGTGGTTTGGGACTAAAGACGGTTTAAACCGTTATGATTCTCAGCAATTCGAAGTTTTCAGACATCATGAAAATGATCCTAACTCATTAAGTAGCAGTCAGAGTATTGGTGCACTTTTAACAGATAGAAAAGGTAATCTATGGGTAGGCACACAAGATGGATTAAATAAATATCAACCAGAAACTAAATCATTTGTTCGATATATAAATAACCCAAAAAATAAAAAAAGTTTAAGTAATAATACCATCAGATCTATTTATGAAGATAGACAAGGTAATATTTGGATAGGAACAGAAGATGGACTTAACAAGTTAAATAATGACGGAAGTTTTGAAAGATACTTTTGTAACAATTCTCTGGGAGCGGGTGTAGTAAATGCAGCTATTAACTCAATTTATCAGGATAGTAAGTATACATTATGGGTAGGTACAAAAAATGGTTTAGTTAATATTAATTTTAAAAAACAAGGTGCTAAATTCTCGACATACTTTCATGACCCTAATAATTCTCAAACACCAATTTCAAATGATATTACTTCAATTGTAGAAGATTTTAACCATAACATTTGGTTAGGTCATCATTTTAGTGGTTTAGATTTTTTTGATAGAGTAAATAATAATTTTAAGCACATTAATGGTAATGAGTTAGATAACAAATTTGGAAGTAATAATATAAGAAAAATATTGGTAGCCAAAGATGGACTTTTATGGATTGCTACCTTAAATGGAATAAGAATATATGATCCTGTTAAAAATAGATTTGATAATAATATTCATGATCCAGAAAATCCAGGTAGTTTAAATCAAAACTCAATTTATAATTTATATCAAGATAAAGCAGGTTCTATTTGGGTAGGTACTTATTTTGGCGGAATAAATGTTTACCATCCAAATGCAATTCCATTTACAACCTATAAACATAACTCTTATAAAAACTCTTTAAGTAGTAACATTATTAGCGCTATTGTTGAGGATAAAAACCATAATTTATGGATAGGTACTGAAGCCGAAGGGCTAAATTTTTATAACAGGCAAACAGGTCAGTTTACAAATATCAAAAGCAGTAAAAATTCTATCAGTTCTAATTTGATAAAGTCAATGGCAATTGATCAAAATCAAAATCTTTGGATTGCAACCTATAACGGCGGGATTGATTTTTATGATTTAAAAACCAAAGTTTTTAAAAACTATATTTTAAATAAGGATTCGTATCAAGAAGCCAATAGAATTATTTATCTCACTATAGATGATAAAAATAGAGTTTGGGTGGGCACAAGAGGCAACGGTTTATTTCTTTATTCTTCTGCATCTAATCGATTTATAGCATTACAGAATAGTAAATCTCAATTTAAATTTAGTGAGGGCAATATTTCCTACCTGTTTCAAGATAAATCTAAAACCTTGTGGGTAGCTACTGATAATGGGCTTTACTATTTAAAAGATGGCTCGGTAAGTTTTAAAAGTTTAGTATCCTCAAACACATCATTTCTGAAACACATCAATTGTATCAATCAAACAGAAGATGGTAAAGTATGGATTGGAAGTTATGATGAAGGTATTGCAAGTTTTACTTTTAAAAATAATGCTCTTAAATTTTATACTGTTAATAATGGGTTGCCTTCCGATAATATTGCATCAATAGTAGAAGATAATAATCAGAACTTATGGATCAGTACTGACAAAGGACTAGCCCGCATGAATGATGATAAGTTTAATGTTTATAACATTAATGATGGTTTGCCAGGAAATATTTTCAACTATCATTCTTTTTTATTAGATAGTAAAGGAGAGTTGTTTTTTGGAGGTTATAATGGTTTAGTTAGTTTTCATCCCGAAGATATTATAGAAAATAAAATTGCTCCTCAAATTGTGTTTACACATCTGCGAGTTTTTAATAAAGAGGTTAACATCAATGATGATTCGAAAATTTTAAAAAAGTCAATTGATGAATCGGATGAACTTATTTTTTCTTATCAACAAGATTTGTTTAGTATAAGTTTCTCGGCTTTAAATTTTGTAAAATCAAAAAAGAATAAATATGCTTATAAATTAAAAGGATATGAAGAGGAATGGAATTATGTAGATAACCCAACCGCAGTTTTTAACAATGTACCAAGTGGGAGCTATAATTTATTAGTGAAAGCTTCTAATAATGATGGGGTTTGGAGTGAAAATGATGCCTCTCTAAAAATTGTAATAAGACCACCTTTTTGGAGAACATGGTGGGCTTATTTGATTTATTTTGCAATACTAGCAGGTGGTTTATATTTTGTTTTAAGATTTATATTTATCAGAGCATTATTAAAAAGGGAACATGATGTTAACCAAATGAAACTAGATTTTTTCACCAATGTATCTCATGAAATACGTACACCTCTTACCTTGATATTAGGTCCTTTAGAAAAAATGTTACATGATACAGAAGATAATTTGATATTTAACGAACAGCTTCTCATTATCAATAAAAATGCAAAAAGACTGATGAAGTTAGTTAATGAACTGATGGATTTTAGAAAGATAGAAAGTGGTAATATGAAACTAAATCTATCTGAAAATAATATCGTAAGTTTTGTTAATGAAATATTCTTATCATTTGAAGAATTAGCTAAACAGAAAAATATAGATTACACATTTAAGGCTCATCAAGATATCATTAAGGTGTATTATGATAAAGAGCAGTTAGAAAAAGTGATTTTCAACTTATTATCAAATGCATTTAAGTTTACTGCTAAAATAAATTCAAGAGTACATTTAGATTTAAAACAGACAGACCAATATGTTTATCTTAGAATCACTGATAATGGGATGGGAATCCCGGAAGAAAATAAGAAAAATTTGTTCACTAATTTTTATCAGGTACCAAATCATCAACAACGTAATGTAGGTACTGGAATTGGGTTGGCATTATCAAAAAATATAGCAAAACTTCATCATGGTAATTTAGTTTTAGAGCAAAGCGATGTTAACACTACTTTTTGCTTATCGTTAATGATTGGTAATTCACAATATAAACCTCATGAAATTAATATAATTGAAAACAATGATTATGATTTTCAATTAGATACAATTGATAATGATTTTTTTCTTGATGAGCTCAAAATCAAAAATGCAGGAAGAAGTATTTTACCTTTAATTCTTGTGGTTGATGATAATTTAGAAATTAAAGAATTCATTATAAGTACATTAATCCCTTTTTATCAGATTGTGGCTGCGTCCAATGGTAAGGAAGCATTAGAATTGGCATTCGAAAAAATACCAGATGTAATAATTAGCGATGTAATGATGCCAGAAATGGACGGATTTGAACTTTGTACAGAACTAAAACAAGATATCAGAACAAGGCATATTCCTATTGTACTACTAACAGCTAAATCTAGCGAATTGAACGAATTGGAAGGCTTAAAAACTGGGGCAGATGTTTATTTAACAAAACCGTTTAGTACTACCAAATTAAAACTGATAGTAGAAAATTTAATTTCTCTACATCAAAACATGAGAGAAAAGTTTTCTCAACAGTTTACATTACAACCTACAGATTTTCAAATAGTTTCATCTGATGGTGAATTTTTAAATAAGGTATTAAAACTTTTAGAAGCAAACATTGACAATATTGATTTTAATGTAAATCTATTTGCTTCGGAAATAGGGATGAGTACCCCAGTTTTCTACAAAAAGATTTTTGCCTTGACGGGATTAACTGTAAACAATTTTATAAAGTCAATCAGATTAAAAAGGGCTTTACAATTGCTACAGCAAAAAGCTGGTAACATATCCGAAATTGCTTATATGGTAGGTTTTAATGATGCAAAGTATTTTAGTAAAGAATTTAAAAAACAATATGGCAAATTACCTTCCTCTTATAATTAATATTCCTAATAAGTATTAATCTCTCGTAAATAAATATAATCACTTGTTTATTGATAGATACTAAAGTCTAATCAAATCTTCTTAATAACTTTTTTAGTAAGTCATTTTAATGCTAAATAAGGTTAAATACATGTAAATCAAAAACTTAAGAAAAAACACTTTTAGTTTAAGATTTTATCCATCAATAAATTTATTTAATATTAGTTTAGTTGTACCAATTATAAGGTCTTAAAGTCAATAACTATGCAGTTTTAATAATTGCTATTTGTAATTATTTGTTGATTTTTTTTGAGCCTTTAAAAAACCAAATTATAACCAACTATTATGCTAAAATTATTTACTAAAAAAACAGTAAAGAGTAAAAACAAAATTTGTCAAACTTTACTTTTAATCGCTCTAATTTTAAACTTAGGTAACTTAACTTACGCTCAAAACACTAAGATTAAAATTACTGGTAAAATTATCGATCCTCAGGGAGAAGGTATTATTGGTGCCAGCATTAAATTAAAAGGCTCAACAACTACTGCTGCTACAGCAGATGCTAACGGAAATTACAGTATTACAGTGCCAAATGTAAAATCTACATTAATTTTTTCAAGCGTTGGCTTCTCAACTAAAGAAGAAATTGTAGGAGCTAAAAAAATTATCAATGTTACTTTAGAAGATGATTCTAAATTGTTGAGTGAAATTGTTGTGATAGGTTATGGTGAGGTTAACAGAAAAGATTTAACTGGTTCTGTTTCATCTGTTAATATTGCTGATTTAACTAAAGCGCCTGTAGCTTCCTTTGATGATGCCTTGGCGGGTAGGATTGCGGGTGTTCAAGTAACTTCTCCAGATGGCCAACCAGGTGCCGCACCAAGTATTATAATTAGAGGAGGTAATTCTGTAACACAAGATAATTCCCCACTGTATGTGATAGATGGTTTTCCGATTGAAAATTTTGATAATAGTTCTTTAAACCCATCAGATATAGAATCGATTGATGTATTAAAGGATGCTTCTTCGGCAGCTATATATGGTTCTAGGGGAGCAAATGGCGTCATTATTATAACTACAAAAAGGGGCAATATTGGTGTGCCTAAAGTAACTTATAAAAATTACTTTGGTCTTCAAACCAATACCAATAAAATAAATTTAATGGATCCATATGAATTTGTGAGATACCAAATTGATGTTGATTCTATTCCTGCAGTAGGGAGTAGTAGCTATATAATTTATGATATTTTTAATCCTGTTATTAATCCAACGGGTACAAAATCTTTAAATGATTATAGAGTAGATGGAATTGATTGGCAGGATCAAATTTTTAGAACGGCACCAATGCAAAACCATGAAGTTGCTATTAGAGGCGGTAATAAAGATACAAAGTATGGTATAACTACTTCTTATTTTAATCAAGATGGTACATTAATAGCATCTGACTTTAAACGATTTCAATCTAGATTAACATTAGATCAAGCACTAAATAAAAAATTAAAACTTGGTATAAATGTGAATTATAGCAATATTGTTGCTACAGGAGGGCAAATAAGTGGACAGTCTACTACGTCTGATGCTTTTTTAATTAGTGCTTGGAGGTACCGACCAATTACCACTAAATTAGATGATTTAGACGATTTATTAGACGATGCTCAGGATCCATCATTAGCAGATTTTACAGCTACAAATTATCAATGGAATCCTATTTTGACCAGAAATAATGAGATTAGAAATCGCAAAACAGCTTTAATTACAGCAAACGCTAATTTAGATTATGCGTTCAATAAGAATTTAAAATTAAAGGTAACTGGCGGTATAAATTCTAAATCATTTAAAAACGAATCTTTTAATACCTCTCAATCAAGATTAGGGAGCACACTAAGCACTTTAGGTAATGGTGGACCAAACGGTTCAATTGCTATTACTGGCACTGATAATTTTATAAATGAAAATGCTTTAACTTTCAATAAGATTTTTAAACAAAAACACCTATTAAATTTATTGGTGGGTACTTCAACCTCACTCAATAAAGTTAATCTTTCTGGTTTTGGTGCAACACTAGTGCCTAATGAAAATTTAGGTATTAACGGATTAGGACAAGGAATTCCACAATCTGTAGCGACCCAAAGCAGACAAAATACTTTAGCATCTTTTTTAGGTAGAGTAAATTATGGTTACCAATCTAAATATTTAATTACTGCAAGTTTTAGAGCCGATGGTTCATCCAAATTTGTAGGCGATAATATTTGGGGTTACTTTCCATCGGCTTCTGCTGCTTGGCGCTTAAGCGAGGAGAAATTTTTAAAAAATAATAAGATTATTACCGATGCTAAATTAAGAACAAGTTATGGTGTAATTGGAAATAATCGTGTTTCTGATTACGCATCATACGCAGTCTTAGGTACGGGTGGTTCTAATTCTTATTCAAATAATAATAGCTTTTCTACAGGTTCTTATCCATTAACCTTAGCAAATCCTTTATTAAAATGGGAAACTACAAAAGAAGTAGATTTAGGTGTTGATTTAGGATTTTTTAATCAACGCATTATATTAGTGGCAGACTATTACAATAAAAATACCTCTGACTTATTGTTGAGTTCTGATTTGCCAGGGAGTAGTGGTTATACAACTGCCTTTCAAAATATAGGATCAGTACAAAATCGAGGATTTGAATTTTCATTAACAACTGTTAACGTTGCTAATAAAAAGTTTAACTGGAGTTCTAACTTCAACATTTCATTCAATAGAAATAAAATTTTAGCTCTTACTTCAGGTCAACAAAAATTAGAAACAATCGCAAGATGGTCATCAAGTAATACCATTGGATTAAGTCCAGGATATCTTGCTGAAATAGGTCGTCCAATTGGTATGTTTTATGGTTTATTATCTGATGGTGTTTATCAATACAGTGATTTTGATGCTACTGTAAACACTACAACCAGGGTTACCACCTATCTATTAAAACCTGATGTTGCTTCTGCTAATCCTAACAGGGCATTAATACAACCAGGCTTTTGGAAGTTTAGAGATATAAATAACGATAAGTTTATTAATGTAAATGATTTAACGATTATCGGAAACCCAAATCCTGATTTTATTGGCGGTTTATCTAATAATTTTAGATATAAAGGTTTTGATTTAAATGTTTTCTTACAGTTCAGCTATGGTAATGAGATTATGAATGTTAATCGCATTTTGATGGAAGGTGGAGGTGGGGTAGCTTCTACAAAGGCTGCTAATCAGTTTGCATCATATTCAGACCGATGGACTCCTACAAATCAAAATAATGAATACGCTGCTGCAGGAGCGGGTGGAAGAGCTCCTTCTTTTTATCCATCTAGAATTGTAGAAGATGGATCTTTTTTAAGACTTAAAACTGTAAATTTTGGTTACAATTTTAATTCGACAATCACCAAAAAAATAAAATTGAATGGATTAAGATTTTATGCATCTGCACAAAACTTACTAACTATTACGGGTTATCAAGGTTTAGATCCAGAGGTTAATACTTTTGCATCCGCACTTACGCCAGGTTTAGATTTTTCCGCATATCCTAGAGCCCGAACTATCACTTTTGGATTTGATATCACATTATAAATAAAAGCTATTTAAACAATTAACCTTCTATAAAAAGAAGTGGAGTTTTAATAAAAAATATAGAGATGAAAAAACAAGTTATAACATTATCGATATTATTAAGTATTAGCCTAAGCGGTTGCGAGAAATTTTTAACAGAATTACCTCAAGATACTGCATCTCCAGAAACATTTTTTCAAACAGGAGATCAATTAACATCAGCATTAATGTCTGTTTACTCCCCATTGGGAAGTACAGATGAATCAACTTATTCTAGATTTCTGTCTTTAGAAGCAGATGCTGCCACTGACGAATTTAGTTTAAGAAGTGCTGGCGGTATAGCTGCAAATACCTACAACGCAAGTGCGTCTTATATTAACTTTACTCGATGCTGGAATAACCTTTATTTAGGCATAGAAAGAGCTAACTTTTTATTAGAAAAGTTAGAAACATCTACCGCACCTTTAGCTGATAAAAACCAAGTTAAAGGAGAGGCTTTATTCTTAAGAGGATATTATCATTTTCTATTAGTGAGTTATTGGGGAGATGTTCCGCTTAGGTTAACCACTACCAAACAAGCTTCTGATGTAAACAGACCTAGGACTCCGGCAAAAGAAGTTTATGATCAAATTATTAAAGACATGACAGAGGCAGAAGCTTTAGTAAAAACAGCTACTGCATGGGGGGTAACTATAACAGGTAGAGTTTCTAAGACAGCTGTAGAAGGAATTTTATCTAGAGTTAATTTGCATGCTGCTGGTAGATTAAAAGATAATAGTTATTTACCTGCAGCGGTATCTTGGGGTAAAAAAGTAATAGCTAGTAATGAGCATCGTTTAAATCCAGATTATAAACAGATCTTTATTAATCAAAGTCAAGATGTTAATGATAATAAAGAGTGTTTGTGGGAAGTAGAATTTTTAAGAGATGCAACAGGTATTTATTCTGAGTATGAAAGATTTGGATCTACTTATGGCCCTCAAAATAATAATGAAAAAGTAGGTGGTTTTATGCAGGGTGTTTATTATGCAACAGGCACATTATATAGCTCTTATGCTGATGGAGATTTACGTAGAGATTGGACTATTTCTAATTATTTATATGTTAATACAGATGCAGCACAAGGCAAAGTTTATACCAACCCCGCAACTGCTTGGAGACGCCCTTTAGCTAAATGGCGGAGAGAATACCAAAGTCCCGCAGCTGCCGCAATTAAAAACTTTGGACCAACAAATTTTCCTTTGCTAAGATATTCTGATGTTTTATTAACCTTAGCCGAAGCTGATAATTTAATAAATGGGCCAACTGCAGAAAACATAGAATACGTAAACCAAGTTAGAAGAAGAGCTTATGGGGTAACTTTAGTGGGTAGAAATATCAAAACTTTGAGAGTTACAACTGCTGGTACAGGTTATACATTAAATTCTATCGTAACATTTTCTGGAGGAGGGGCTACTAAAGATGCAAAAGCTGTGATATCAGCAGTTAGTAGCGGAAGAATTACAGCCATCACCATAGTAGATGGAGGTGCAAATTACACTACCAACCCTACTATTACTATAACTGGTGGCACTGGTGCTGTAATTACACCAACAATTAGTAATATTTCTGATCCTGAACTACTTCCTGCAGATTATTCTTCTTTACCCGTTTTCAATACATTTATTGTGAAAGAACGTAGCAGAGAGTTGACAGGAGAGGGGCATCATAAATTAGATTTATATAGATGGGGAACATTTTTGACAACTATGCAAGCAATGATACCTATTATAACTACTAATTTCAG
This sequence comes from Pedobacter psychrophilus, assembly GCF_001652725.1. Lineage (GTDB taxonomy): Bacteria > Bacteroidota > Bacteroidia > Sphingobacteriales > Sphingobacteriaceae > Pseudopedobacter > Pseudopedobacter psychrophilus. The sequence continues at coordinate 234,308 of NZ_LWHJ01000031.1, read as the reverse complement.
TACTGTACTAGCTGCCTATACCAATGTTTCCGCAAGAGATGTTGCGTTTCCAATTCCTATCCAAGAGATGTCTCTTAATCCGGCAATGGCGGGTAAACAAAATCCAGGATGGGAATAAATAAATAATAAAGACCTCTAGAATTATTTTCTAGAGGTTTTTATCTTAAAATGTTTTTTATAACATTTAAAATAACACTCAAATTTTGTTAATCTACAAACTTTAAAATTGATATTTTAACAACAAATAATAAAGTGTCTTCAAATTCTATAACAACATCCAATTAATTGTAAATACTATTTCTTTTAAGATAATCCCCTTTATTCTTTAATAATATCCCCTTAATTAAGTTGTTAGACTTCTACATTAGCTTTACCAATTATTTAATATCATTTCATAATGAAGCGAATTTTATTACTTTTTATAACTATTATTTTTATTGTCTGTAACAATCTTTATAGTCAACAAGCTCAAAGACTAAACAACGATTGGGAATATTTAAAAAGTGATTTGGGGGGTATTTGGGAAGCAAATCGTCCAGCTAAAGTAGGCAGTTCTGAAAGTGTTCCTCTTTGGACAAAAGTTACACTTCCACATTGTTTCAATGCGCTAGATGCAGTTGACCCAGATGTGAATTATTATCAAGGTCCTGGATGGTATCGCTCCAACCTAAGAATTGAAAATCCTTATCAAAATGGCAGAACAATTTTAAATTTTGAAGGAGCCGGACAAAAAACACAAGTTTACGTTTACAATACCAAAGTAGGAGAACACGTTGGCGGTTATGATGAATGGACAGTTGATATTACTGATGCAGTAGAGGCCTTTAAAAAAGATACTGTTTTTAATGGTCGATTTAAAGGAAAAATTCCGATTTCAATCCGTTGTGATAATTCGAGAGATTTGGAAATGATTCCTTCAGATCTTTCTGATTTTAATATTTATGGTGGCATATATCGTTATCTTAATTTAGTATATACGCCCCAATTAAGTTTTGATAAAATTTTCGCTTTAGCCGAAGTTGATGCGGCTGGTAAATTAGGGACTTTAAAAATTTCTTCTCGATTTTATAATCCTAAAAATATTCAAAATGCTAGTCTAAAAATCAAAATAACCGATCCTAACAATAAAATTATCAGCGAAAGCGAAAAACAGTTTACAGCTTTAAAATTAACAGAAGAACTAGCTCAAATCCAAGTTAAGAAACCAATGTTATGGTCTCCAGATGCTCCAAATTTATATAAAGTAGAGATTACAGTTGAGCAACACGGAGAAGAAGCTTCTCATACAGAAAAAGTAGGTTTCCGAAATTTTGAATTCATAAAAAAGGGTCCTTTTATGTTAAACGGGAAACGTTTATTATTAAGAGGAACACATCGTCACGAAGATCATGCTGACGTTGCAGCAGCAATGACAGAGGGTATGATCCGTACTGAAATACAAATGATGAAGAATATGGGCGTAAACTTTATCCGATTGGGTCATTATCAACAATCGCGTATCGTTTTGAACCTTTGCGATAGTTTGGGTATAATGGTATGGGAAGAAATTCCCTGGTGCCGTGGTGGTTTAGGTGGACAAGTATATCAGGCGCAAGCCAAAAGAATGCTCACCAATATGATAGAACAGCACTACAATCATCCCGCAATAATTATTTGGGGTTTAGGTAACGAGAACGATTGGCCTAACGATTTTACCACTTTTGATGAAAGCAAAATTAGAGCTTTCATGAGCGAACTTAATGATTTGAGTCATAAAATAGATAATACAAGGATGACCGCTATTCGCCGCTGCGATTTTTGTAAGGATATTGTAGATGTTTATTCTCCATCTATTTGGGCGGGTTGGTATCGTGGAATATATACTGATTACAAAGAAATTACGGAAAAAGAATTTGATAGCGTTGATAAGTTTTTACACGTAGAATGGGGTGGTGATAGCCACGCTGGCAGACATTCAGAAAATCCTGATGATGCAGTAAGTAAAGTAAACAGATCAAACAAGGGAGATGAAAGAGATGGAGATGCCTCGCTTTTTGGTGGAAGCGCAAGGGTTTCTAAAGATGGCGACTGGAGTGAATCTTACGTTTGTAGTTTAATTGACTGGCATTTAAAAGAACAGGAAACAATGCCATGGTTAAGCGGAAGTGCCTATTGGCCATTTAAAGATTTTTCGACTCCTGTTAGGCCAGATAATCCTGTCCCTTATGTAAATCAAAAAGGGGTTATAGAACGAGACTTCACTAAAAAAGAGTCTTATTATGTTTTTCAATCTTATTGGACAAATAAACTAATGGCGCACATATACGGACACAGTTGGCCAGTACGTTGGGGAGATAAGGATGAAGATAGAATGGTGAAAGTTTATGCTAATGCAGATGAAGCAGAACTATTTGTAAACGGAATAAGCCAAGGAATTAAAAAGCGTAACAGTCAGGATTTCCCTGCTGCTGGTTTACGTTGGATGGTGAATTATAAAGAAGGACACAATACTTTAAAAGTTGTGGCTAGAAAAGGAAAAGAATCAGTAATTGATGAAATTATCCAAGATTATCAGACCGCTAAATGGGGTAAACCAACAAAACTGATTTTGGAAAAAATAGCTGATGATAACGGAAAAATCACCATTCAGGCTAAGTTATTAGATGCCAATAACATATTATGTCTTAATGCAAAGAACGTAATTGAGTTCGGTTTAACCGGAGATGGGAAATTAATTGATAATCAGGGAACTTCTGTTGGATCAAGAAGAGTGGAGTTGTATAATGGAAGAGCAGTGATCAGTTTATATACCAATGGAGGAAAAAGTATTACTTCTGTTAAAACGGATGGAATAGCTACGGCATTTTTAAGTCTATAAATATGTTCAGGACGTTTGGTATAATCTTCATCTTTTTAGTTTTTCAGAGCTGTTCTCCTAGAATCAAAACTGAGAAATCTTCGATTGCAAAACAAGCAGAAGACGTTTTAAAAAAGCAAACCTTAGCCGAAGCCGATTGGGCAATGTTGCAAAAACCAGAAACGTTAACTAATACACTATCGCCCCGAAGTGATGGAGGTATTCATGATTTTTACTCGGAAGGAGATTATTGGTGGCCAAATCCAAAAGACCCAAACGGACCATATATTCAAAAAGACGGTTTAACTAATCCTGATAATTTTACAGCGCACCGTTCTGCGATGATTCGTTTCAGTAAAATTATTGGTGCTTTAGCATCAGCATATAAAATTACTGCTGATGAAAAATATGTAAAACAGGCAGTTTTACATTTAAAAGCTTGGTTTGTTAATCCTGAAAGCTTAATGAACCCCAATCTGGAATATGCACAAGCCATTAAAGGATTATTTAAAGGGCGTGGAATTGGAATTATAGATACCATTCATTTATTAGATGTTGCTCAAGGGACTTTAATAATGAGTTCTCAAATTAATCCAGCAGATTTAATAACCATAAAAAATTGGTTTGACGATTATTTAAAATGGTTAATGACCAGCAAAAACGGCAACGATGAAATGAATGCTAAAAATAACCATGGCACTTGTTTTACTTTACAAATTGCAGGTTTTGCTAAATTAACAGGCAATCAGGAATTGTTAGATTTATGTATCAACAGATATAAAGCCCTTTTATTACCTAGCCAAATGGTAGCAGATGGTAGTTTTCCTTTAGAAATGGCTCGAACAAAACCTTATGGTTATTCTATTTTTAATTTAGATGCAATGACAATACTTTGCCAGATTCTATCTACTTCTGGTGATAATTTGTTTGGCTTTGAAACTCCAGATGGAAAATCGATTAAAAGAGGAGTTGAATTTATGTATCCTTTTATTGACAATAAAAGTTCATGGACATTAACGCCAGATGTGATGTTTTGGAATGATTGGCCAGTTGCTCAACCATTTTTAATTTTTGGATCAAACGCATATCAAAACCAAAAATGGTTTAATACTTGGAAAGGTTTAGAACATCAGCCAAAAGTAAACGAAGTGATTAGAAATTTACCGATTAAGTATCCATTGTTGTTTATGTAAAAAATTAAAAATTAAAAATTAAAAATTAAAAATTAAAAATTAAAAAGTAAAAAGTAAAAAGTAAAAAGTAAAAAGTAAAAAGTAAAAAGTAAAAAGTAAAAAGTAAAAAGTAAAAAGTTCAATCTATCTCTGTGATCACTGCGCCCTCGGTGGTTAAAAATAAATCCTACTTAGTGAACTCTGTGAAAAACTCTGTTCCATTTGTGGTAAATTATAAAGCACTATGAATATTAAACAAATATTAACAATCGCCATTACTATAACAACGCTCAGCAGTTGCGCACAAAAACTTTATTTTAAAAAAGAAGTAAGCCATGCTGAAGCGCAAACAGACTTAATGATTCAAGAAATTCCAAAGGCTGATAACAAAAACGGCACATTGGTTACTCCAAGGACTTTAGAAGGCGGGAATTTAAAACTGGTAGCTTCAAAAGATTGGACAAGTGGTTTCTTTCCTGGGGAACTTTGGTATTTGTACGAACTCACCAAAAACGACAAATGGAAGCAAGAAGCAATTAAATATAGTGCATTTATTGAGCAAGAAAAATTTAATGATAAGACCCACGATATGGGCTTTAAAGTATATTGCAGTTTTGGAAACGCTTATCGTCTTACAAAAAATGAAAATGATAAAAATGTAATTATCCTAGCGGCAAAAACACTATCTACCCGTTTTAGTCCTAAAGTTGGAGCAATCCGCAGTTGGGATCATAATGATGATAAATGGGATTATCCTGTTATTATTGATAATATGCTTAACCTCGAACTTCTTTTTGAGGCTACAAAACTAACAGGTGATTCAAGTTTTTATAAAATTGCAGTATCTCATGCTAATACTACGATGAAAAATCATTTTCGATCTGATTATAGTACTTATCATGTAATTGATTACAATCCAGAAACTGGATTAGTAGAACATAAACAAACCCATCAGGGATATAGTGATGCTTCTGCTTGGGCGAGGGGACAAGCTTGGGCACTTTATGGTTATACCATGTGTTATCGTGAAACAAAAGACCCAAAATATTTGGCTCAGGCAAAAAATGTAGCAAGTTTTATCTTCAATAATAAAAACATGCCCGCAGATTTGATTCCTTACTGGGATTTTGATGTACCGAATATTCAAAACGAGCCTCGAGATGCCTCAGCAGCTGCAGTTATTGCTTCCGCTTTATTTGAATTAAGCACTTACACCAAAACAAATGATTATCTTCCTAAAGCTTCCAAAATTCTTAAGAATCTTTCTACTAATTATAATTTTAAAAATGGTGAGGGCAAAGGTTTTATCTTAAACTATAGTACAGGTTCTAAACCTTCTAATTCTGAAGTAAACGTACCATTAAGTTATGCAGATTATTATTATTTAGAGTCGTTAATACGGGCAAATAAATTAAAAAATAACAAATCTTTATTTAATTAAGATGACTAAAATAACTGTTAAGTTCCTATTAACTTTTTGTTTTTTAGCGATTTTAAATCAGGCTGAAGCCAAAGATTACACTGTTAAAAATGCGCAAGAAATTACAGCGTTACAATTGGCTGCAGGCGATAAGGTGATCATGAAAAGTGGTGATTGGAAAAACCAGAATATTTTATTTAAAGGGAATGGAACAGAAAAACTGCCGATTGTTTTAATTGCCGAAAAATCTGGAGAAGTTTTATTATCTGGTAATTCTACGCTTAAAATAGAAGGAAGTTATTTGATAATAGATGGTTTGGCTTTCGCCGATGGTTATTCTGAGAAAGAAGCAGTGATTACTTTTAGCAAAAACTCAAATAATTGTAGAGTTACAAATACCAGCATCATTAATTATAATCATCCCGATAAAACTTTTGATTATAAATGGGTATCTGTTTTTGGTGAGCATAACAGAGTTGACCATTGCGCTTTTTCTGGAAAAAAACATCAAGGTACTTTATTAGTAGTTTGGCTTTCTGATAAACCAAATTATTCAGAAATTGATCATAATTATTTTGGACCAAGGCCAGACTTAGGCGTAAATGGTGGAGAAATAATCAGGATTGGAACTAGTGAATGGTCTATGTATGACTCTTTTGCAAAAGTAGAAAATAATATTTTTGATAATTGTAACGGAGAAACCGAAATCATATCCATTAAATCTGGTCATAATCTAATTTCTAACAATCTATTCTACGAGTGTGTTGGTACAGTAACTTTTAGACATGGTAATAATTCTGAGGTTTCTAATAATTATTTTATTGGAAACCATGTAAAAAATACAGGCGGTATCAGAATAATTGGTGAAAACCAAAATGTGCATAATAATTATTTACAAGGTTTAACAGGAACAGATTTAAGAGCAGCGATTTCTATTATGAATGCTTTGGATAAATCACCGTTAAATGGTTATTGGCAAGTAAAAAATCCAAATATCAGTAATAACTTAATTATAGATTGTAAAGAGGCAGTTGTTATAGGGTCTGGAAAAAGTAATTTAAGAATTATGCCGCCTACAGGATTAATTTTAGAAGATAATATAATCATCGATTCCAAAAAACTAATTGTCTTTAATGAGGAATTGTTAGATGGAGAAATAAAAAATAATAAAGTTAAAGGTGCTCAATTACAAAATGGATTTGAAATTTTAAAACCCGATTTAGTAAAATCATCTGGTATCTTCCAAATTAAAGGAAAAGAAAGAGTTCCTTTTTGGTTAAAGGATATTATTGGACCAAACTGGAAAGTTTTTCCCAGAGAAATAATAATTAAATAATTAATAATTTCTCACAAAGAAATATACTATAAAAAGTAAAACCACGCATATCACTAGAATCCAGGTAATACTTAAACCTGCAGGTTTATCATTTTTTTCTGTAACTGCTTCTTCGGCAGGTGCAGGATTATTCTCTTTGTTATGATTATAATCATCTTCTACACCTTCAGGAGATTTTTTTTCTATGTAATCTTTATTTTGCTCTTCCATAATGTCCATAATACAATTTTATTGCCAGCTTTAAATTTGAAATTATTTATTTTTCCATTAATGATATTTTTAATGGCATGAATCATGATTGTATGATATCAGCATATAAATTATGGCTTCAATATTTGTTTCATCTCTTATAAGTTTAATGATTTTATCACAATCAAATCTTTCTAAAAATCCATCCAATCAAAACTTAGATGAATTTAGGTACAACAAAAAAATACCTAAAATAATTGAACATAATGTTTTAATAGCTTTATCTCATTATCCTGAACTAAAAAATACGCCTATTTCATTTGTATTTAAAAAGGATATTAAAAAGTCCGTAATGCAAGCTCAACCTATAATTGGTAGTTTATTGGGAGGAAAAGATAGCAGAGCTTACCGGATAAATATTTCATCCATGTTTAAACTTACTCATTCTGTAACACCAATTCACCAACTACCGGATAGTATTATGATTGGTTGGATTGGTCACGAGTTAGGGCATATAATGGATTATGAACATAAAAGTACTTTTGGAATGATTGCTTTTGGTTTAGGATACTTTTTTTATGAAAAAAGTTTAAAAAAAGCAGAGGTTGCCGCGGATACTTATGCTGTAAACCATGGCTTAGGCGCTTACATTTTAGACACAAAAAGGTTTATTTTAGATAATTCTGATTTACCAGAAGTTTATAAGAAACGAATTGCAAGATTATATCTTTCTCCTGATGATATTGTTGAGCAGATAAAAAAATTAGAAGAAGCAAAGATTAAAGGAGCCATTAAATAGCTCCATTAATACTTACTTAACTATATTATTCTTTAAAAAATCTTGAAATTCTAAAAACTCCTCTTCTTTTAATACCCTCGGTATTTTAGCTTGTCCTCCAAGATTCTTTTTTTCATGGCTCCAATTATAAAATTTTTCCACTTCAAATAATTCAACTTCTACACCTTTTAGCGCTTTTGTGCGGGCAACAGCATAATTTTTATTGTTGATGTTTAAGAAGCCGTCTAATTCAGAAGCTAAATTTTCTCTATCTATTTGGTTGAAATCGCCCTCTACACCTAATAACCATTTATGTATGTACTCTTCATTTTCATTATGAATTGCAGAAACTACAAATTCTTTAGTACATAAATCAGTATGGTTCTTGCTTAGATGTTCTAAAGCGCTATTCATTTGGTGAACAGATAATTGCGAACCCACAACGTTTAAATAATGTTTAGTACGACCAGTAATTTTAATTTCTGCTAATTCTTTGTTTGTGATTGTTACTGTATCACCAATCATATAACGCCAGGCACCAGCAACAGTTGATATTAATAATACATATTCTACATTTTCTACAGTATCGGCGAAAGCCAAAACCTCTGAATTTTGTTTTACTGCACCTTTATCATCAATGTTTTTATCTTCAAAAGGTACAAATTCAAAAAATACTCCATTATTAATGCTTAATGCCATAGAGGAAACATCAGGACGGCGTTGCATAGCCAAAAATCCTTCTGATGCCAAATAAGTATCAATATAAATAATGGGATGATCTAATAGCTTTTCAAAACTTTTACGATAAGGTTCAAATGCAACTCCTCCAGAAGTATAAACCTGTAAATTAGGCCATATTTCATGAATGTTTTCTAATTTATGATATTTGATTACTGCTTCCAACATTAATTGAACCCAACTTGGAATTCCAGAAAGACTACCAATATCCCAGTTTGGAGCTTCCTCTGCAATACGCTTAACTTTCTCATCCCAATTTTTTATGGCTGCTATTTCTTCGCCGGGTTTGTAAAATCCTTTAAACCAGGCAGGAATATTACTGGCCGATATACCAGAAATTTCGCCCTCTAAATGATCTTCTTTATTGATTAAATCGGTACTACTTCCCAACATCAAAATTTGCTTCTCAAAAAAATCTCCTGGTAAATCAAAGTTTTTTAAACTCATAATTTGTTGGATACCAGATTTTCTAATAGAGTCCAGCATATCATCCGTAACAGGTATATGTTTGCTGTTGCTTGTAGTACCGCTACTAAGTGCAAAATAATTTTGCCCGCCAGGCCAAGTTACATTTTGATGTCCTTCTAAAAGATAATGCCACCAATCATCATTCATTTTATCATAATCATGGATGGGAACAATCTCTTGAAACTTTTGAATGGGATTTTCTGATTTTAAAATTTCTGTAAAAAGATATTTTTTACCAAATGCAGTATGTTTTGCCTTTTCTAAAAGATTTATTAACACTTCTTTTTGAGCTGTGTTAGGGTTGGGGTCGCCTGTAATAAATCCTGATACGCTTATTGCTTTTTTAATCAGTTCACCAATCACTGTCATTCTTAAATATTTAAAGTTTGTAAAAATTTATAAGCAAAAAAAGAACCCTTATTACTAAGAGTTCTCATTTTTTTAAATTTATTAGCTTTTGGGCTTTATTTTAGTACCATCCTCGGTGATTTTAACTTTTCCTGTCTCGTCTTTTATCTTCATCTTATCATCGGTCACTTTTGTTTTTTCATCACCGCTTTTAGATTTATAGGTGTCATTATCTATTTTGATTTTAGATGTATCAGTTTTGATTTTGATTTCATCGCCATCAATTTTGATTTTCATATCATCTAATTTATATTTTCCATCACCCAAGCTAACTAACATATTATTTACCTTCATACCATTTTGATATAAAGTATCCATGGTAATTGGGTCGTAATAAAATTCAACTGGAAGTTGTGTTTTACTATCAACAGCAATTCCAGTCGTTTCGTCTCTTGTAATCTCTATATCTTCCCCAGTAGAAAGGTTTTTATATTTACCAGGTTTTACAACAGGCTTATCCATATCAGTCATGGCATTATCTTCATCCATTGAAACAGAAGTGCTATCGTTGCTTGTTGAATCGTCCTTTGAATCATTGTTGCAAGCCGTTAAAATAATAACCGCAGCAATCATACTTAAAAATATCTTTTTCATGATAGACTAATTATCAGTTTTAATTTTAGCTTCTCCGTCTTCAATTTTTATCTTTTTGTCATCTGTTTTTATTTTATAGTCTCCATCTTTTTCAACTTTAATTTTCACACCATCTTCAGATTTCATTTCATCAATTTGTTGTTCCAAATCGCTTTTTGCCATTTCGTATTTTCCTTCGGCATCTTTAACAATCTGATTGTTAACAACAGCACCTGTAGTGCCATTTATAGTATCTTTTGTGTCTAAATCCACGTAAAACATCACTGGTTTTTGGCTCACACTATCTATGGCCATTCCTGTTTCTGCGTCTTTAATGATATACACTTTTTCTCCGGTTGCTAAATCTTCATATTTAGCTTTGTTGTTATTACAAGCAGCTAAAACTACAATTGGAGTGATTAATAAAGCAACATTGATTGTTTTTTTTAAATTTTTCATTATTTTTTAAATTTGTTTGACTGCCAACACTTTACAATTACCTTACCAAATTTTAAACACTTGGTTTACTTAGAGAAACACGAAGTAAAGGGAGGAAAAAATTTTTGCCACGAATTGCACTAATGTTCACTAATTCTAAAAAGAGAATATTTCGCTAATTAGATTTAACAAGAACTTTAATAATCTAAGTTTAGTAAATAAATTTAGAGAAACACGGATTAAAAAGGTGGAAAAAATTTTTGCCACGAATAGCACTAATTGTCACCAATTCTAAAAGAGAATATTTCGCTAATCAGCTTTAATAATAACTCTAATATCTAAGTGTAGGAATCAAAACTTTTATTCAGTTAATAGGGAAATCCTGATAATCTTAAAATACTGATAATCTATAGTTAGACAATAAAAATCATAATAGTCAACATTCAGATAATTTAATCGTAAAACTTCCAGCTTACTCCAAATTTTGCCAAAGAATATGGCATTGGATAACGATTAACAGTGTAATATCCTTTACTAAATAAGCCTTGATTTAAATAATCATAACGCAAAAACAAATTTGCTCTTTTCCAATTGGTTCTTATCCAAACATCTGCGATAGGGTAGGTGTCAAACTGAACATTCCCGCCATTATAAAAAACACCGATTGCAGGGGCATATTTAGGTGATGTATATTTACTAAAATATTTAACATCTATCCCAATATCGGTTTTTAAAACTTTAAAGAAATTTTGAGAAAAATATAAGCTGTGAAAAGTGTAGATTTCTGGTGTTCTTAAGATATTCTCATTATCTGTTTTTTGATAAACTAAATAATTCTCAAAAGTGAATTTGCCAAATTTGAAATCTTTTCTTAAGCTTAGCTTTAATAAATTAATTGCACTTCCATATTGAGTTGGTGAGGCATCGCTATCTGTTCCCTGCTCAAAATATAAATGATTATTCACTAAATAATACTCGGCCTTAGCCTTTAAAAAATATTTAGGAATTACATAAGAAAAGCCTAAATGTTGAGTAGTGATTTTTTTAAAACTTAAATTCCATTGATAATGATTAGTGACTTGCCTTTCATAGATTAAAGCTGGACTTTGATTTTGGGAATAGCCTTCAAAAATTACACTTCCTATTTTATTACCTAATTTAATTTCAGATTGGGCTTCATAAAGAAAATCTCCAAAATTACGACCTTGGATGATTTGAGAAAGTTTAACATTTAAATTTGCTTTATCATTAAAGCCATAATTTGCGTTACCTTTTAAAGTAATATCCTGGAAATTGGTTTTAAATGTAAACTGCTCATAACTATAAAAATCATGTTGAATGCCAACTTCTACTTTTAACTCATTCCTTAAAAAGGACACACTTTTTCCCCTTAAATAAAAGCTATAATTAAATTCATTTTTTAAGTGATTTAATTTAGTACTGTCGCCAGTTTTAGAAGAATCTTGATAAATGAAATAATTTTTTAATAAGCCGGTATCGTCAAAACCATCATTTGTAAAATAAAATTTTTGAGTTTGATATTGTAAGTTATAACTCACTCTTTGGGTGGGTAATACGTTACTGTTGCTATCAATTGTTTTTTGTTTACCAATATTATAAAACTGCTTTAAATAGATAGAGTTATTATGCCAGTTATGTTTTGCAGTACTTAATCTTGATTCTTCAAATTCTGGAGCAACATTAGTTGGTTCTGTAAAAATAGAATCGTTTAAGATAGAACCGTTTTCATATCCTTTAAGGTTATTAAAAATAGCATTGGCTAGTAATGTGTATCTTTTGTTTGGCGATTCATACCATGTCCATAAAGCAGCATTTAAATGGTTAACCACTACTCTATCAGCCTGCCGGGCTGGTGCGCCATAATAGGAGCGAGATCCTTTTTTTGCAAAACTTGCCCCAATATTCCAATTTGGTTTAATATTTTGAGAATGGGTTACAGCAAACATTTGTTCAGAAAGTCTACCAAATGCAGGCGTTACATAATATAAATCTGTATATGGACTTCTGGCTTTATAATAGATAATATCTTCTGGCTTCAATAAATATCTATCATAATAATGATAGCCAACATCAAAGCCAATTGTTTTTGCTGGCTCAAAAAGCATATCTCTGTAAGATAAACCCAACAATCCCAAATTCATAGTAGGATGTTCTGGGTCGTCTAATATTCTGTACCTATGGAAATTTTTAACAGTGGTATCAATAGGAAATAATCTGGTACTGTCTTTTAGATATTCTTCTTTTGTGTATCTGATATAAGTAGAATTGTAGATGATTGAATCCTTTTTTTTATCTAGTTTTTCTCTTAGAGAATCTATATTTTCTTCTGTATTTTCTTCATTTTGAGGAGGAACCTGATTTCTTGGATCTGTTGGTTCATTTTGCGGGCTACCTGGCACAGGTAAAGGCCTACCCCTTTGAGGGATAAACTGCGCAAAACAAAAAGATGCAGAAATCAATAAAAAGAAAAGTAAAAAAAGCTTCTTCAAGATTATAGCTGTAAAATCAATTCTTTAATAATAGATGTAAGTTGAGGTTCTGCTTCGCTGGCAATTTTAATGATTTCCTCAACAGAAACTGGTTGTAAATCTTCAGAAAAACCTTCATCCGTTAAAACAGAAATGGCACAAACAGGTATACCCATGTGGTTAGCCACAATAACTTCTGGAACAGTACTCATACCAACAGCATCACCGCCAATAATTCTTAAATATTTATACTCAGCTTTGGTTTCTAAATTAGGACCGGTTACAGATACGTAAACTCCTTTATGGCAATTAATATTTTTTTCTTGAGCAATTTTTAAAGCTTTTTCCATCATACCCTTATGATAAGGTTGGCTCATATCAGGAAAACGAGGTCCTAATTCTTCAAAATTTCTACCAATTAATGGATTATCAGGTTGTAAGTTAATATGATCTTCAATCACCATTAAATCTCCTTTTTTAAAATCAGGATTTAAAGAACCACTAGCATTAGAAACAAAAAGCTTTTGGATACCCAGCATCTTCATCACCCTTACCGGGAAAGTAATCTGCTTCATATTATAGCCTTCATAATAGTGTAACCTGCCTTGCATAGCAATAACTTTTTTACCAGATATTGTCCCAAAAATTAGTTTACCAGAATGAAATTCTAAGGTTGACATAGGGAAATTTGGGATATTGGAATACATTAATTGGTATTGTACTTCAATTTCTGAAACCAAGCCACCAAGTCCTGTTCCTAAAATAATTCCTACTTCTGGATTAAAATCACCAACCTTTTGTTTAATGTAAGAGATGGTTTCAGATATATTGCTTAGCATAATTTTTTATCGATTTGTTAAATTCTTCTTGTTGGTTATTTATAAAACCAACTGTTATTGGCAATTTGTAAATAGGTAAATCTTTTAATATGTTATCAAACTGTGTGGTGTTTAAACGTACCGCATCTTTTTCTGTTGTGATGATTATTTTTTTAACAGATTTTAACTCATTAAAATCTGTTGCAAGTTTAAGCATATTTTTTTGTGTAAAAACATGATGATCTGCATAAGCATGATGAATTATTTTAGGGGTATATTTTTTTATTTCAGTAATTAAGGGTTCTGTTTTGGCAATTCCTGTCAATAATATAACAGTGGTTTCGGCTGTTATTTGGGCAATATTTAATTTATCAAAAGATGATATTTTTTGTAATTGTTCATCATATTTGATAAAAGAAAAAAACAATTCTTGATGTTCAAAAGGCTTAATATGCGCTTTAATTTTTTGCCTTTTGGCCGATGATAAGTTTGGTGGACACTTTGTTACGACAATAATATTGGCTCTTTTTCTTTCACAAAAATCTTCGCGATAATCACCTGCTGGTAATAGCAATTTAGGTTTTTGAATTTGATGATAATCGAACAGAAGAATACTTAAACCGGGTTTAACTGCTCTATGTTGAAATGCGTCATCCATCAAAATCAAATCGTTTGTCTGTTTGATTTTATTTATTCCAAAAACCCTATCCTCGCAAACGGCAACATTGATATCTTTATACTTTTTAGCTATTTGCAAAGGTTCGTCGCCAGTTTCTAGTGCATCATCATCAGGTTTAACCCATCTAAAACCTTTTGTTTTACGTCCGTAACCTCTACTTAAAGTAGATAAGTTGAAATCGTTTTTTAAAAGTAAAATCAGATATTCTACCATTGGTGTTTTCCCAGAACCGCCAACTTCTAAATTACCGACAGAAATTATAGGAATATCAAAAGAGGTACTTTTAAAAATATTCCAATCGTAAAGTTTATTCCTAAAAAAAATAATGATTCCGTAAAGGAGAGAAAAAGGAAAAAGTAGTAATCTAAAAATTTTCACTAGCTACGGTTATCAGGTAAAATTAAGAAATAAAAGGTATTACAATAACTATCTACAAGCCTAATAAAACATTTTCCTTTTTTTAGTATTAATTTAACAGAAGAATTCTAAAACCATGAAAAATTACACACTATTGGCTCTAAGCTTATTAATAAGCCAAATTGGTTGTACGCAAACCAACAAACAAAAAACTAAAAATCAAACTGATACTATTTACAAATATAGAACTCCAAGTAGAGATGGCACAGGTAAAATTTACCAGGGAAGAGAGATTTCTTATGTCATGGATGCTTCTGGAGCAAGTTGGTTGGAACGCAATAATAGAAACGAGGAAGAAAATACAACTCTTGCTATGGATAAATTACCCATAAATAATAAAAGTGTAGTTGCAGATATTGGTGCAGGCAGTGGATATTATAGTTTTAAAATTGCACAAAAAGTAAAGGAAGGGAAGGTTTATGCCGTTGAAATTCAGGATGATTTTATCACGCTATTAAAAAAGAATCAACAAGAAAAAGTCTTTAAAAATGTGGAGGTGATAAAAGGAACAGAACAAAATCCTAATCTTCCGGCAAATTCAATTGATTTAGCTATAATGGTTGATGTTTATCATGAATTAGCTTACCCACAAGAAATGTTATCGGCATTAGCCAAAGCTTTAAAAGCCAATGGAAAAATTTTATTGTTAGAATATAGGGAAGAAGATCCAGAAATTGCCATCAAACCGTTGCACAAAATGAGTGTGAAACAAGTTAATAAGGAAATGGAAGCCAATGGATTTAAGCTTTATAAAAGAGAAGAATTTTTACCAATACAACACTTTTTAGTTTATGAAAAGATTAGGTAACTAGCAATTATTCAATCGCTTAAATATTTTTATTTAAACAAAGTATTTAATAATCCTGCAAGTCTAATCCCTGCTTTTTGAATTCTTTCTTTATAGATTTCAGAATGTTTTGGATAATAGGTATAGTTTAAATTTGAGTTTTCTTCTACTTCTTTATAAAGTTGAGAAGAAATTTGGTAAGATTCAAATAACCATTTTGAAACATCATCGTTCTGCCATTCCTTAATTTTTGTTTCATTTACGTTATCTAAAGCGGTCGCCATTTCGGTATAAGTTTTTCCGTTGTAATCTATAATACCACTGTCCCAAAGAGAATGTAAATTAGATTCTTTACCCTGAAATTTAACTTTTATTTTATTTCCACCTTGGTCTTCTTCTCTGCTCACATGCATTGGTTGGTGTAAATCTCCAACTAAATGGATTATCATTTTTAATGCAAATGTTCTTTTGTCTTTAGTATTGTTAGGATTTTTAACTTCCTTTTGCATTTTTAATAAGGCACTATATACATTTTCTGAAGTGTCTGCTTTTAATGCTAAAACAAATTCTTTATAGTTTAATCCTTGAGGGAGATTAATGTAATGCCATGGGGCAGTATATCTAAAAGCGTTATCACTTCTAATTTCATCTGCAAAAGTACTTGTTAAAGGCATTTCTTCTGTTCCTAACAAAAATTTAACGGTTGCCTTGGCTTTTATAGATAGATGGTTTTCAGCAATTTTGCCAATGCTTCTATGAGCAACAACTCCCCAAGAAATCAAAGTAAAAGCGAATATAATAGTAGCAACAGGAAAAATATATTTCAATTTCATATTATAAATTTTATGTGTAAATATAAAACAAGGAGTTTATAAATTTTGGGTTAATCACTTATATAACATTCTATTTACAATGATTTAATGTTTGTCAAAATAGGAAAGGTAATGGAGGTTTAAAACCAAAATTCTTATCTTTAACTTTTACCAAAATTCAAGATTATGCTTAAAGGATTTTTTAAGGTTCCAACACCAACCAACGAACCAATTTATAGTTATGCCCCTAATACCAAAGAAAGAGCTTTATTAAAAGACGCTTTAGTGGAAGCAAGAAATAAAGAGATTGATATCCCAATGTATATTGGTAGTGAGGAAATTACTACAAAAAATAAAGTCGCATTGCGTCCTCCACATGATCATAAACATGTTTTAGGATGTTTTAATTATGGTGATAAAAGTCATGTTAAACAAGCTATTGATGCTGCTTTAGCGGCAAAAGCAAATTGGGAAAATTTGGGATGGGAGCACAGAGCAGCCATATTTTTAAAAGCTGCGGATTTAGTTGCCACAAAATATAGGTACGAATTAAATGCAGCAACCATGTTAGGTCAGTCAAAAAATGCTTTTCAAGCAGAGATTGATGCAGCTTGCGAGTTTATAGATTTCTTGCGGTTTAACGTGAGCTATTTAGCAGATATTTATGCGCAACAACCGCCAGTTTCACCAAGCGGAGTTTGGAATAGATTAGAACAACGCCCTTTAGAAGGATTTATATTTGCTTTAACTCCTTTTAATTTCACAGCTATAGCTGGAAATTTACCTGCTTCTTGTGCCTTAATGGGCAATGTGGTGGTTTGGAAACCCGCCGATACGCAAGTTTATGCTGCTAATGTAATCATGAAAATTTTTAAGGAAGCTGGTGTTCCTGATGGCGTTATCAACTTGATTTATGCCGATGGGCCAGAAGTTGGGGAAGTTATTTTTAACCATCCTGATTTTGCGGGAATACATTTTACGGGTTCTACAGCTGTTTTTCAGCACATTTGGAAAACAATTGGAACCAACATCCATAAATATAAAAGCTACCCAAGAATAGTTGGTGAAACTGGTGGTAAAGATTTTATCCTTGTTCATCCATCTGCAGATTGGAAAGCCGCATCAACCGGAATTGTGAGAGGTGCTTTTGAATATCAAGGACAAAAATGCTCTGCTGCATCTCGTAGCTACATTGCTAAATCTCTTTGGCCACAAATGAAAGAAATGATGTTGAAAGATATTGCTTCTTTTAAAATGGGACCAACTGAAGATTTTGGGAATTTTATCAATGCCGTTATCGATGAGAAATCATTTGATAAACTAGCTAAATATATTGATCAAGCTAAAGCTGATAAAAATGTAGAAATCATTTGCGGTGGTAATTATGATAAATCGGTAGGTTATTTTATAGAGCCAACCATTATTGTAGCCAATGATCCAAAATATACCACCATGTGCGAAGAATTATTTGGACCAGTTTTAACCATTTATGTTTATGAGGATAAAGATTTTGAGAAAACTTTAACACTGATTGACGAAACTTCGCCTTATGCTTTAACTGGAGCAATTTTTTCTCAGGATCGCTATGCGATAGAATTAGCTTCAGATAAACTAAAAAACTGTGCGGGTAATTTTTATATCAACGATAAATGTACAGGAGCAGTTGTTGGTCAGCAACCATTTGGTGGCGCTAGAGGTTCTGGAACTAATGATAAAGCAGGAGCAATGATCAATCTTTTACGTTGGGTTTCTCCACGTACAATCAAAGAAACTTTTAATCCTCCGATTGATTATCGTTATCCATTTTTGGATAAAGAGTAATATAATTAAAGATTTAAAGCTCAGAATTTTTTAAAATTCTGAGCTTTTATTATTCTTTTTCTAAAGTTTTAATGTCTTTAACTAATTGCTGAGCTTCTAATTCTAAAGTTCCGTTGTATATACCTCGAATCCTTTTATTTCCAAAAGCTGTTCGACATGTTCCGCAGGGCATGTCGAACTTTGAATAATGTGGATTTGCAATCCGCTAAACAAAACTGGTAAGTTCCAGCATACTATTTCTTATTCCATATAGCTGACCACAACTACTATATAAATATTCTTCCTCTTTCTCAACCAAACCTGCTCTAACAGGGTTGAGATGAATATAATCTTGCTTTGTATTGAAAAAATCCAGACTGGTGATTTCTTCTCCATGATATCCTTCTTGCCAAAATAAAATATAATCTTCTTTTTTTAAGAGCCATAGCATCCAATTTTTTCTACTTTCCTTTTGATTATTTGTAATGGCTAAAGTGATTTTAGTAGATGTATATTTTTTAAAGTCTCTAATGATGTCACTGAGATTATCTTTATTAGTGCCTATGATCAGATGGATATGATTAGTCATTACCACCCATGAGAATATTTTTAACCCTTTGTGTTTTTGGCAGTAAATCAAACTTTCTAATAAAATATCTATATAATCTTTTCGTGTAAACACATCAACCCACTGGTTTACAGTACAGGTGATGAAATAAATTCCTTTCTGGTCGTATATTCTGTAAGCGAAAGCCATGGATAAATATTGGCTTTTTTAAGTTGAATTACAAATGGGAATTGAGGATTGCAAATCCTTTTTATTTAAAGTTCGACATGCCTTTCGGAACATGTCGAACAGCATAAATCCTTCCTTGTAAACACATAAACCACTGGTTTACAGTACAGTTGATGAAATAAACTCCTTTCTGGTCGTATATTCTGTAAGCGAAAGCCATGGATAAATATTGGCTTTTTTAAATTGAATTACAAGTGGGAATTGAGGATTACAAATCCTTTTTATTTAAAGTTCGACATGCCCTGCGGAACATGTCGAACAGCTAGAGGCGCTAGAGGTTCCGGAACTAATGATAAAGCTGGAGCAATGATCAATCTTTTACGTTGGGTTTCTCCACATACAATCAAAGAAACTTTTAATCCTCCAATTGATTATCGTTATCCATTTTTGGATAAAGAATAATATAATTAAAGATTTAAAGCTCAGAATTTTTTAAATTCTGAGCTTTTATTATTCTTTTTCTAAAGCTTTAATGTCTTTAACTAACTGCTGAGCTTCTAATTCTAAAGTTCCGTTATAAATACCTCGAATTCTTTTATTTTTATCAACCAATAAAATATGCTCAGTATGCAGAAATTGAGTACTGTCTTTGGTGAAACCTAAATCTTCTTCTGCAAAATAAGATTGACGGGCTAATTTATAAATTTCAGCTTTTTTACCTGTGAGTAAATGCCAATTAGGAGCATCAATTTTATTGACTTGGGCATAAATTTTTAATCTTTCTACATCATCAATCCAAGGTGTTACGCTGTAAGATAACATCACTAAATTATGATCATTCTTAAACTCGTTTTGCAGTAATTTCATGTTTTTAGTAATGGTTGGGCAAATGCTACCACAACTTGTAAAAATGAAGCTGGCTATATGTATTTTTCCATTGATGTCTTGTTGGGTAATGGTTTTTCCATACTGATCAACACAAGAAAAATCGGCAATTTGATGTGTTACTTTTAGATTTACTTCTTCAGTGGTTTTTAAAAATAGAGGCGTAAAATCAGGTTTGTTATAGTAAGGCAGCTTTTCCGTTTTATCAATATCGGCACAAGCCAAAAAAGAAAAAAGAAAACAAATGAAGCTAATTTTTAAAAATACTGTCCGATACATTGGTGCAATTTTTTGTCCCTAATAAACCAAATCTTCTTCCGTTTTTGATGATGTAATTTGCCCTTACCTTACCATCATCATAAAACATTTGTTCAACACCTTCTTCATAACCTTTATGGTAATTAAGATTCAACGTAAGCTGACCCTGGTAGTTCCATTCTTTATAATTCCCTTCATACTCATTATTTTGGAAATGATAGTGCAGTTTTTTTCTTCCATCTGGCCACCAAGCTTTTAGTTCACCTTCTTTGAATCCGTTTACAAAAAAACGACTTTCTGTTTTAGTTCCATTCACACTATATTTTCTCCAGTTTCCATGTTCTTTGCCTAAATAATAACCTGTAACTTCTAGAGTATCATTAGTTTGAGCATAGAAGGAAAAAATATATCCTGTGTAAGGTTGATTATTTTTAAACATCAAACCATTTACGCTATGGAAACCAGCTTCACTGCTGTTTTTTATCTCGTTTAATACTATCTTCTGATTCTGGCTTTCACAACCCAAAATCAGAAAGAGAGGAATAAAATTAATTAGAAACTGTACCTGCCGTACCATAAAAACCGCTTCCATTTATGTAAGGATCTGCATCTGTAATGTGATAATGGTATATTCCGTTTGGATAATCAGCTGTTACAGTAGTATGCCCATGATAGGCATCTAAAGATGAATTTGAAACTTTTGCCCCATTTTCTTCTGGTCCATAAACTGGAAAACCATCTAATAAAAAGCCTAATAAAGCAGATTTTGTGGCTTTAATTGTTGTTAAATAAATTGGCTCAACGTGGTAATGGTATTGACCAGACATTTGTGGGTGTCCGTAATATTGATCAAAACTTACTATTTCATTAGTTAAGGGCTGATTTGGACCTGCATATTGGTTAAAAAATGGCACACCATTTAAAGAAACACCAATTGCACCTAATGGAGTAGCTGCATGATTACTCGATACTTGCGGATTTATTGGAATTTTGAAAGTGTAATTTTGTGAAGAAATACTATTTGGGTTTTTTTTGAAAGTATTTCCACCGAAAGTTGTTCCGGTAAAATTTTCATACAAACTATTTGAAGTGGCATAATAAGGAGACTTATGATCTGGCAAACCGCTTGTTTTGATATAAACATAAGTGCCATCAGATGTTATGCTGCTTGCTCCATAAATCTTACTATAAATGGAAGGCACTGTAGCTGTATTGGTTGAGCTTGCTGAAGCTTCTTTTTTACAGCTAAATCCTATCAAGAATATAGCTATAAGTGAAATCGGAATAATGAATAATTTGCGCATCATAATTTATTTAGGTGGTTGGTTTTGATTAAAAAGTTGTGATAGTTCTTGGGTTAATTCTTGATAATTTTTTAATTGATTTGGTTTACAAAGTTTTTTAATCTGCAAAAAATGTTGATAATGAGTTTGCTCTATTTCCGTTTGTAAAATACCAAGTTTATTTTCTAGCTCATTGCTATATGTTATGTTATTGGTGTTGAGCTGTTTGTAAAGCAATTGTTTTGTATCTCTAACCTGATCTCTCAAACTTTTCAATTTAGTTTGGTGCTCATCAATTAATATTTGGTAATCTGCTATTTGCTTTTCATCAAAGTTTAATTTTTGGATGATGATATTTTTAGGACCATTTCCAACATCATCTCTTCTTTCTGGGTGTGGTGGTTGATGAAGAAATAAGAATCCCAAAACAGAAAAATTAAGGATTAAAAGTCCAATAACGGCTATTGTCAATAATTTTAACTTACTCATTATAAAAATTATTATTGTTTTTCAATTGCATTTCTGTTGCCACTTTATCTAAACCTGATTTACTATCCGTTTTTTGAACTTTTATTGCTGTAATATTTAAAGTTATAATCATAATCGCTACAAATCCAAAACTCCATTTAAAATAAGCAGGAATTTCTTGTGTTTTAGCTTCATTAATTTTCTGTTGAATTCTGGTAAACATGAAAGGAGGAGCATCTACTTGTTCTATTTTGCTCAACAAATTTAATTTCTCTTCTATGTTCATGATAGTTTATACGATGTTAATTTTTAAATCCTTCGCTAATTAATTTTTTTTTGAAGATTTATTTTCGCTCTTGTAATTAATGATTCTACAGCCTTAACTGATAGTTGCATAATTTCGGCAACTTCTTTTTGTGAGCGACTTTCTATCTTGTTTAAAATGAGGGCAGTTTTTTGATTTGGAGGTAAACGATTAATATTAGAAAATAGAATTTGTAACTCTTCCTTATGTTCTAATAAAATTCCAGGGTGATTAAAGTCTGTGACTTGAATTTCTTGATCTTCTGATTCGTCTTTAAAAATGCTGATAATAAAACCGAATCTTTTAGCTGTTTTTTTTGATTTAAGGAAATCTAAGCTTTGGTTGATAGTTAACCTGTAAATCCAGGTTTTAAGAGAAGATAATTCGGGATTGAATTGACGATGTTTTTGATAAATTTTTACAAATACTTCCTGGGTAATATCTTGAGCGTCGTCTTTATTTTGGCAATAGGAGAGGGCGAGGTTAAAAACCAATTTATTGTATTCATCATAAATTGATTTAAAATCACTTTGGTTTATCATTAACCATTAAAAAAAATAACCATCAATATATTTTTTGAACAAACCGTAATATTTAAAACCTATTTCTTATTTTCCTTCTTATCTTTTTCTACAACAAAGCCTGGGGTTTCATAATCATCAGCAAGATAATCAGCAGGAATGGTAGTTTTATTTCCATCTCTAAGTGTTTGATAATGAGAACTCATAATTTCTACACCAGCCTCATTAAATTTATCTTGGATATTGGCGTGAAGATTAGAGTAGATTACAGCAGATTTTTCTGGTCGTTTGGTATACGCATTTATCTGATAGGCAACATACCAATCTTCTAAACTCGTTTGTAAAACAAAAGGCTTTCTTTTTATATCTATTCCTTCGCATGCTAATGCAGCATTAATCAATAAATCATGAATTTTACGCCAAGGCTCATCATATCCAATGGTTACTGTAGTATGTAAAATACAGCCTTCTTTTTTAGCCATAACGGTGTAATTGATGGTGTTTCCGCTTAATATAGCCGAATTTGGAATGGTAACAATTTCATTTTTAATCGTTCTTAAACGAGTTACTAATAAAGATTTTTCTACCACATCGCCAGTTACATCACCAATCTTAACTCTGTCTTGTAATATAAACGGACGCATATAGGTAATTACTAAGCCTGCAACCATATTACCAATTGCAGATGAAGAACCAAAAGAAACTAATAAACCTAAAAAAACGGATACTCCTTTGAAAACATCAGAATCTGATCCTGGTATTTTAGGCCAAATAACTACCACCATAAAGGCATAGAGTACAAATTTTACTATTTTAAAAGTAGGTGATGCCCAATCTGGATAAAAACCATTTAGTTTTAATTTTCCTATAGCAATTTCGCCTGCTAAATAACCCAAACCTTTGATTATATATCTAAAAAACATCACAATTACGATGATACTTATTAGGTTGGGTATGAAATTAATTATGGATGAAAGTATACTTTTTAGCGGGTCTAGTATAAAATTGATAAGCGCATCACTCCAGGCTTTTGTCCATGGAAAAAGACGAAAAATTATGGGAAGTGTTAAATAAATTATGATGATAATGACAAAATATTTAACCACGTTAACAGTTCTTCTTAAAAAAATCAACTGACTTTCTTGAGATAACAGTTCGTAATTCCTGATTTTAATTCCGTCTATTTTATTGGTTAAATTATTGCTCAACCATTCCTTAAACCTATTGATATATCTATTTAAGTAAAATATGATGAGGACCAGTAAAAGAATAATCAACAATCCAAAACCAACACGTTTAGCAATTTCAACTATATTATTTTCATTTCTATATTTACTAATGATGTTAACAATGGCTTTTTGATAATTATTAGCTAATTGATTTACAGTGGACTGATTAGCCTTTGCATCAGCTTCTGTGATAGAAACCAATATGATATTGTTATAAATAATATTAGCATTTCCACCGGTAGTGTCAAGTAAGATTGAATCGGTTTTTGTTGCTAAGTCTTTTTCTAATTCTTCTATTTTTTCTGTAGCAAGCCTTGCTCTTTCTTGCGCAGTTAAAGGACCAAGGCTGTTTTTTATATAAAATAGGTTTTTGTTATAAACTGTAACAGGAAAACCCGCATAACTGATGCTATCCCTATCTAAAGAATCTGGAACGACTATTTTATTTTGAGCCTTTAAATTTAAAGCACCAATAATTAAGAAGAAGTATAAAATAATTCTCATCGAATAAAACTACAAATTTATTTAATATTAGTTTGTTTGTGGGCTAGGATTTAGTTTGTTAGGAATTAGTTAACTTTCCCAAACCAAAAACCAAAATAGCAACTTACAACCTAACAACTAACAATTTACCCACTAAACACCTACAGCAAATTCTTAATCACTTTCGCAGGGTTTCCAACAGCCATACTGTTATCAGAAATATCTTTTGTTACCACACTTCCGGCACCAATAATGCAATTTTTTCCAATGCTTACTCCGGGTAAAATAATGGCATTTCCTCCAATCCAACAATCATCACCAATAGAAACTGGTTTTGAAAACTCCAATGTTTTTCTTGTTTCTTTATCTTCTGGATGAGAAGCTGCATAAATTTGAACGCCTGGAGCAAAAAATACGTTAGAACCAATATTAATTTTCATGGTATCTAAAACCACACAGTTCACATTGAAATATACATTATCGCCACAGTGGATATTATAGCCGTAATCGCAATGAAAAGGAGGTTCTATATAAAAGTTTTTACCAGTATTAGGAATCAACTCTTTGATAATATCTTTTGCAGGTTTGGTTACCAAATATTCGGTAATATTCAATTGTCGAAGTAAACGTTTCGCATTTCTTCTTTCTTTAACTAATTCAGGGTCCATGGCCGAATAAAGTTCGCCAGCCAACATTTTTTCTTTTTCAGATTTCATAATAATTGAAATTATAAAGCCTCAGCTACCACAAAAGTGCTTCCGCCGATGAATATTAAATCATCAGGTTTTGCATTAATTTTTGCGGCTTTTATTGCGGTATTAACATCGGCGTAAGCCAAACCATTTAAATTAAATTCTGAAGCTTCTTCTTTTAATTGATCTGCAGGTTTTGCCCTTTCTAATTTTGGCGCACAAAAATAATAGGTGGCATCGGTAGGTAAAAAACTCAATATTTTAGAAATATCCTTATCCTTCACCATTCCAATTACAAAATGTAAATGGTCAAATTTGGTTTGGTTAATGTTGTTAAGAACCTCTTTAATACCATCTTCATTGTGTCCGGTATCGCAAATTACCAGGGGATTTTCTGATAATGTTTGCCAACGACCCATTAAGCCTGTCAGTTTTTTCACTTCGCTTAAAGCCGATATTAAAACGTCGTCATCTATTTCAAAACCTTTCTGCTTAAGCTGATTTATTGTACTTAAAACCGTTTTAATGTTTTTGATTTGATAGGTTCCGGTAAGGTCTAAAGCAATTTGATAGCTTTTTTCTTTACCATGGATTTCAATTTCTCTTTTACCGTTTACAATTTTGCTATCGTTAAAACACCATTCGTTAGCTGCAAAAGTGAGTTCTGCGTTTTGTTCTTTTGCTTTATCGATAAAAATCTGTTTAATTTCTTCTTGATATTCACCGATAATAACTGGGGTATTGATTTTAATGATTCCTGCTTTTTCGGATGCGATTTTTTGTAAAGTATCGCCTAAAATATCCATATGGTCCATACTGATATTTGTGATGACAGAAACTTCTGGACTGATCACATTTGTAGAATCTAATCGACCCCCTAAACCCACCTCAATAATGGCAATATCAACTTTATGTTTAGCAAAATGTTGAAATGCGAGACCAACAGTAGCCTCAAAAAAAGAAGGTGAAACCTCTTCGATAAAAGTTTTGTTTGCTTCTACAAAATCAACGACTTCCGGTTCAGAAATCATTTCACCATTTATTTTAATTCTTTCTCTAAAATCTTTTAAATGAGGAGAGGTGTATAAACCAGTTTTGTAACCAGCTTCTTGCAGAATTGCCGCTAAAATATGCGATGTAGAACCTTTTCCGTTGGTGCCTGCAATATGTACAGATTTGAACTTTTTTTCAGGATGATCTAAATGTTCACAAAATTTAATGGTATTACTTAAATCGTTTTTTAATGCTGCAGCACCCACTCTTGTAAACATTGGTAGTTTTGCATATAGATAGGAAAGCGTTTGTGCGTAATCCATTAAAATAAATTTTACTGTTTTACTGCCGTAAATAAAGCCTTCAATTCTGTAGCATCGTCAGGCTTCATTTTTCCTCCTAAAATTAATCTTAATTGCCTGCGACGTAAAGCACCATTAAATAATTCTTTTTCTTCTTCTGTTTGAGGAATGATTGCAGGTACAGGAACGGTTTTAGAATCATCATCAACAGCAACAAAAGTGTAGTAAGCCTCATTGGATTTTACTTTATGTCCTGATGGAATATTCTCTGCCCAAACATCAAGGCGAACCTCAACAGATGTATTAAAAGCCCTTGAAACTTTAGCATGAATGGTTACCACATCTCCTAATTTTATAGGATGAGAAAAAGAAACGTTATCAACAGAAGCAGTTACCACAATGTTATTACAATGTTTTTGTGCAGAAATTGCTGCTGCAATATCCATCCAATGCAATAATCTACCGCCCATTAAATTATGTAAAGTATTGGTGTCATTGGGCAAAACCAATTCATTCATGGTAATATATGATCCCTGTGGATGTTTCTCTCTCATATTTATTTTATTTCATTCAAGTATTCAAAATTCAATCCTAAATTAACTGTTAAAAGTTTCTTGGGTATTTTACTGTATTTAATTCTGTAAAAGCAATTAGTTCGTCAAACCTACCACCCGGTGGGCGGTAATAAATTAAAATTTGATAATCGTTTTCTGTCTGATAAAAAGTTCCATCAAATGCGTTTTCATCAATAGTTTTTCCATTTTCATCTGCCCAAATATAATGGTAATCTACTACTCCTTGCTTTAGAGGTATACTTAGATTAAAGGTTTTCTGAATTGGGTCATAAACCATTTGGTTTAGAGAATTTTTTTGATAAGCATTAAACTTCCCTACCACATAAGCAAAACCTTTATCATCTGGTGCTTGTGCCTTTAAGGCAAAATTAATATTTCCATAATCAGCATCATAATCTGGGGTATTTCCATCTTGATTTAAAATGAAGAAATTACCATTTTCATCATACTGAAAAGAATAATTTGGAATATTCTTGCTTACATCTGCAAATAGATTTACAGTATAAATCGAATCTTTAATATTTTCATAAACGCCTTCAGATTTGAACCTGAAACTACGGGTGTCAAATCTTCTAAACTCATTACCACCCGCAAAATCAAATGTACTGTTATCAGTAAAAACTAATTGATTGTTTCTGATAAATAAAGGTCTTTGGGTACTTTGAGCAACATTTGAGCGTCCGTTTTGCATTACTACGGCCGTAATTTCTTGATAGGGATTTTGGATATTTAACCCTGGATGAAAAATACTAAAATTGATTTTTTGATTTTTGTCCCTTAAAGAAACCTGACTAGAAGGAGCAATTTCCGCTTGTAAAGAAACTTTTTGAGCCAAAATATAAAAACGCCTGGTAATTAAAAGTCTAGTTTGATCTCCATCTTCATAAACCTTTAAAAGGTAATTGCCAGATAATTTTGGGATAACATTTAGATTGGGAAGCGTAATTTCGTAATGGGTATATTTTTGGAAAGTGTTAAAAGAAAAGCGATAATCATTTACTCTATCTTCGCTAAAGCTTTCTACATAATCTAAACTAGAAATAGCAGAAGGTTTCCAATTGGCGTCGCAATGTGTTACGCTATAGTATAAATTTCTGCTTCCGCCACGTAAATCGTCAAACTTAAACCTTAATCTTTCTGGTGTACCTAAATTTAAAATCGGGAAAGATTGATCTTTTCTATCGTTATAAAACTGAACACTTTTAATTTCAGAAATATAATTTATATCATCAAAAATGGCTTGTACCGATGCCACTTGTATTCTTTGAATCCGTTCTTTTTTAGTTTTTTTTTGAGCTAAACAGGAAGTTGAAATAAATAATAGAGCGATCGAGAATAAACTAAGTTTAAAATCAATAGATAATCCCAATATTTTTTGAGTGAACCACTTTTTATTTTTTACCAAGATGCTTAAATTTTAGTTAAAGAAAATTAACGTCAAGCTGATGATTTTGTTTCTTATTGGTATTGAGATTTGAGTAATGAGTATTGAGCCTTTAGTAACGAGTAACTAGTATCAAGATAAAAATTAATCCTAAAAGTCCTAATCAACTAATTCAACCAATGACAAATGAACTAATTTTCAAGCACCATTATCTCATCAGCTAATTGTTCCCAATGTAATTGAGCAGCTCCTAAGCTTTCTTTTGCTTTAGCATATTGCTCGTTGGTTTCTGCAAGTTTTTTGGGATTACTGTAAACTTCTTCTTTGGCGATTTCAGTTTCTAAATCTTTTACCGTTTTTTCCTTTTCGGCAATCTCATCCTCTAAAGTTTGCAAAGATTGATTCAATTTTTTCAGTTGTTTTTTCTTTTCTTCTAAATCGGAAGGCTTAAGTTCAACTTTTTTAGGTTTTTCAGCTTTTGCAGGTTTTATCCCACCTTGGTCGCCAGTTTTTTCTCTTTTTGATTGCCATTCTTCATATTCCTGATAAGTACCAGGATATTCTTGAATGTCTTGACCTTCTATAAACCATATTTTATTGGCCACATTATCCAAGAAATATCTATCGTGAGAAACGGCAATTAATGTACCTTCATATTGTTGTAAAGCCTGAATTAAGATATTTACAGATTGAATATCCAAGTGATTGGTTGGCTCATCTAAAATCAAGAAATTAGAATCTGTTGTTAATGATTTTGCCAAGGCAACCCTTGATTTTTCCCCACCAGAAAGCACCCTTATTTTCTTAAAAACATCATCACCAGTAAATAAAAAACATCCTAAAATAGAACGGATTTCTGTATCACTATGCTTTGGTGCAAAAGCTTGTAGTTCTTCTAAAATCGAATTATCTAGATGCAAACTTTCTAATTGATGCTGGGCAAAAAAGGTGGTAGTCACATTATGACCAGTTTCACAAGTTCCTTTATAGGTTTCGGTATTGGCAATCATCCTTAATAAGGTAGATTTACCTTTGCCATTTGCCCCAATCAATGCAATTTTATCTCCTTTTTCAATAACACCATCAGCATTATTTAAAATATCGATGTTTGGATAACTTTTATATGCGTTCTCAATCCTGATTACATGTCGACCAGAAGGTTTAGAAAATTTAAATCTAAAATTAACCGTTGGGTTTTCATCATCAACATCCTCCACACGTTCCATTTTATCCAAGGCTTTCATCCTGGATTGCGCCATTTTTGCTTTAGATGCTTTTGCCCTAAAACGTTCAATCAAACGCTCTTCCTGCTTAATTTTAGCTTGTTGATTTTTAAATTCTCCTTTTTGAATCTCTCCTCTTAAAGCTTTTTCTTCTAAATAGAAAGTGTAATTGCCAGAATAAATAGTCAGATTTCCTTTACGTGATTCTACAATCCTATTTACAATCCTATCCAAAAAATACCTATCGTGAGAAACGATAACAATGGCACCATCAAAACCATTTAAATAGGTTTCTAACCATTTAATGGACGGTAAATCCATGTGGTTGGTTGGCTCATCCAACAATAAGATATCAGGAGTTTGTAACAAGATTTTCGCCAACATTACTCGCATACGCCAACCTCCAGAAAAGGTATTTAAGGGGCGATGTTGGTCTTCAGATGAAAATCCTAAACCAGCTAAAATCTCATTTGCCCTATATTCTATGCTATAACCATCTAAAGCTTCAAACTCTAATTGTTTATCACTTAGTTTATTTAAAACTTCTTCAGAATAATCGGTCTCAATTTTTTTTAGTAAAACCTCAATTTCATCATGTAACTGATTTTGACGTTCAAAAGCCTCCATGGCAACGTGAAGAATACTATGATGAGAATCGTAAGAAAGTAAATCCTGATTTAAATAGCCAATTTTTAAATCTTTAGCCATAGAAACCGTACCCATAGAAGGTTGGTATTCGCCAACGATGATTTTTAGGAGTGTAGATTTACCAGTACCATTTGCACCGATTAATCCTATTTTTTCTCCTGGTTTAATGTGCCAATTGGCCTCATCATATAAAGCCCTAGAGCCTATTAAAAAAGTTAAGTCGTTTATTGAAATCATTTGGGCGCAAAGGTATGAAATTTGATAAAACAATCTTGATGCTTTTATCAATCAATTAAATACAAAAAAAATTAGGATATGTTAACGATTATAGAAAATTTACCAGCTCATGTTGTTGGTATTGAAGCTTCTGGTGAAGTTGACGCAGACCAAGTTGCAGATGTGATTATTCCTGCCTTAAAATTGCAAGTAGAAAATTACGATGAAATCAACTATCTGCTGGTTTTAAAAACTGATGTTAAAAACTGGAGTGGTGGAGCTTGGCTACAAGATTTAAAGGCTGGAGTGCAAAACTTAACAAAATGGAATAAGATTGCAGTTGCCACTGATGAAAAAATGGTAGAAAAATTTAGCGATATGTTTTCAGTTTTGAGCCCGGGTGAAAGTAAGGGTTTTAAATTGTCGGAAATAGAGGAAGCAAAAAAATGGGTATCAGCAAAAAGCTAATACCCATTACGATTATAATTTTAGCCATCAAATTAAAAACTGATGGCTATTTTTTTACAGTGATTTCAGTTCCTACAACACCAGCATAAAACACCATTATCTCGGCGGGTATATCTCCTTTGTTTTCTCCATAATGATACTTGTTTACCAATTCTATAATGCTATCGCCAGCTTTCAATTCCAACACATTATTTTTATCATCAATTACAGTAAGAACTCCCGTGATTAAAACGCCAGCATTAATCACTAAATGTTTATGCAAATCTAGTTTTTGATGTGGCGGTATCACAATTTTTAAAATGGTAATTTTTGGTTGACCATTTGGATAAGCGGGAAGCGTATCTCCATTCCAACTTTGAGTGCTTTCTGCTATTTTAGTGACTTTAATATTATCCTCGCTCTTTTGAGAAAAGGCATTATACGTAAAACCTAAAAGCAGTATGATGATTAGAATTTTCTTCATTGTCTTATTTTATTCAACCAGTTTAAATAGCGAAACTGGATAAAAATAATTATGGTTTAAAATGATTTAATTCTAATTAGCAATCCAGTTATTGTTCTTCAAATCTGCATCCATAAAAATACCACCATCAATTGCAATGCTCATAATTTCAGTTCCAGTTCTTATGGTTAAAACAATTTGCTTCTGGTTTTTCTCCCAGATAGCAGGAGTTTGATGGTAGGTGTTTACACTTCCATCAATATGAGTAACTAATACATCAAAAGGAACTGCAAAACCACCAATATTATTGATATATAGCTCTTGGGTATCTTTTGTTTTTTGAACCACTTTGTTTAAATCTAAATCGATATAGTTAGGGGTGTAAAACCAGTTGTAAAAAAACCAATCAAGGTTTTTACCAGAACCGCTTTTCATCGAATTAAAATAATCCCAAGGAATTGGATGTTTTCCGTTCCAATTATTCATGTAAGTGTGTAATGCTTTTTTAAACAAATCATCGCCTAACATGTCTTTTAAAGCTAAATAGCTTAAGGAAGGTTTACCATAAGAGTTATTTCCAGCACCAAATTTCACGTCTGGAGATGGAGTTATAATTGGGTTTTCATTGGTGTGAGGTCCATTGATCCATCGCTTCACCCTAAAATTTTTGTAAAATTCGTCGGCAGCTTTTTTACCATTTTCAGAAATGCCGATTAAATATTCTAAAGTTGTAGCCCAGCCTTCATCCATAAATGCATAATAACTTTCATTAATGCCCATATAAAAAGGAAAATAGGTATGTGCTTGTTCATGATCTTGAACCAATTGAGCAAAGTTAAATCTGTTTCATGGCTATCATTAACCATCATTGGATATTCCATATCTGCAAATCCTTGTACGGCAGTGCTCTTAGAAAAAGGATACGCTACTCCTGGCCAGTTTTTAGAATACCATCCCAAAGCGTATCGGCTGTTTCTTACTGATAAATGAAAGTCGGCAGAACTATCTGGGAATGCTGCTTGTACACTTGCCCTACGTTTTTTTGCTTCATCAACAATTACGCTACTTGCATCCCATACATAATGATTGCTAATTGCCGTAGTAACATCGCTGATATTATTTGCCTTGAAAACCCAGGTATTGGTATTATTTTGATTTGTAATTGTTTTTGTATCTAAATCTTTTTGGGTAACTATATTTATAACTGAATCACTGCTTAAAGATGTTTCTAATTTATTTGCAAACTCTTGCTCAAGCACATCTGTTGGATTTTTTAAATCTCCAGTCGCCCAAACTATAAAGTTTTTTGGTACAGTCACATTTAAAGAGTAATCATTGAAATCATTATAAAACTCTAATGAACCCAAATGAGGTTGTTTGTCCCAACCTTTATAATCATCGTAAACAGAGACACGAGGGTAAAAATAGGCTAAGAAAAATGTAGTAGAATCTATAGCGCCATCTCTTCCTCTGCCAGAAGAAAGTTGATAATGCCAATCAATGGAAAGTTTTACAGAATCATGGGGCATTAAGGTTTTAGCTAACGGAAACATATAATTAGTTGTAGTTGCCATTTCATTATTCCATGATGCTATTTTACCATTTACTTTTATTTGATCTACAGTAATTCCCAAATCTGGATTTTCCACTCCATTTCTTCCTCTACGGTGAACATTAACAATTAGCTTCATGTTTAAGCTATCCAATTTATCTGGACTATTATTAAAATAGGTTATTTCTTCTTTACCTGCAACGGTTTTATTTGGAGGATTAACATTGATGGAAATATCATATCGCCCACGGTTTTGCCAATAATTTTTACCGGGTTTACCATTTTCACTTCTAGTTTGTTTTGAGAATGCATTTTGAATGTTAGAAGGCTTGGTTAATGTTTGTGCATTAACACTTAATCCAAATATGAATGGAAGTATGATTAGATACAATGATTTAGACATAGTTATTATTTTAATCTAAGTTATAAATTGAATGGGTTTCTAAAAATATGTATGATAAAAATTACATAGTTTATCATAAGTATTATTAAATGAGAAGAGCAAATTGATGTTTTCAATTTGCTCTTCATAGCTATATGTTTTTTTAACCTAAATGAGACCTGAGCATCCAGGCAGTTTTCTCATGTTGCTCCATTAAGCCTGTTAAATAATCGCTGATACCTTCTGCTCCAAACTTTTCTGCAATCGGTTTAATGTTTTCTCTTAAAAAGATGATGATGCTTTCATGATCTTCTAAAAGTTCTTTAAAAAGATTTTGGCTATCAAACTTTCCATTTAACTTTTCTGATAGATGGCTGAACTTAATAAATTGACTTAAATCGCCTATGGCATAATGACCTACAGAACGTATTTTTTCTGCAACGTTATCTACAATAATTTGTTGATCATTATATAACTCTTCTAAATAAACATGAACGGTATGAAAATCAGGTCCCGTTATATTCCAATGAGCATTTAATGTTTTTGAATAAAGGATAAACTCATCTGCTAAAATTTTATTTAATTGTTCGGCAATGTGCTCCCTGTTTTTATCGGTAATACCAATGTTTGCTTTTTTCATTATCTTAAAATTTATGCTTGCTATTAATAATTTATTAGCACAGTTTATTTACAGGAAAAATCATACCATAATTTAACTACAGGATTAATTTTTATAACACAAATGTAAAATTGATTTTAGCTAACGATATAACTAATAGGAGGGATGTAATTATTAATATGGTTGATCAAAATTTGGACTTACTATTATCAAATCCACTCTTTCTATTTAATTTGATAATTGTATTAGAGATTATTCTTAATAATATGGAAGAATAAATAACCAATAATCTTGAGTTGTTTTAGAGAAATTTCTTTTAATGCAAAAAGCCTAAATGGGGTTTCCATTTAGGCTTTCATAATTTGATAAAAATGATTAACCGTTTTTCTTAGCAGTTACCTCATTACGAATATCTTGAGCTAAAACTTTAGATTGTTGCATAGCATTACGCAATCTAGTTCCAGCTGCTTTATTTCCTTTGTCAAAAAACGCTGTTGCATCTGCTTCAGCTGAAGAGATCAATTCCTTTAATTCTTTAAATTTGTCCATGTTATAAGATTTAATTTTTGTTAATATTCAAAACGAAGATATTTAACTTTTTTTTATAAACAAACGATTTTTAGGTATTTAAGAAAAAAAATATCCACAAAAACATGCTTATAAACAAATGATAAGGTTTATTGAGACTAAAGTATAGATTTTATATTAAAGTCCGGTATTGTTTCTAAACATTTTTATCGCAATAGCTAAAAGAATAATTCCAAATGCCTTTCTTAATATGTGTAGACCTGTCGGCCCAAACAGTTTTTCTATCCTTAATGAATTTTTTAATACCAAATAAACGAACAATAAATTAATAATTATACCACATAAAATATTCACTGTGTTATATTCAGCCTTTAAGGATAATAAGGTTGTCATTGTGCCTGCACCAGCAATTAAAGGGAAAGCCAAAGGTACAATAGAGACAGCCGCGGGGATTTCTTCTTTAAAAAAATTGATACCTAAAACCATTTCCATGGCAATGATAAAAATTACTATTGAACCTGCAATTGCAAATGATGAAATATCTAAACCAATGATAGCCAACAAACCTTCTCCCAAAAAAAGAAATATGATCATTAGTGCTAATGAAACCAATGTTGCTTTTTCAGATTGAATGTGACCACCAGCTTTTTGTCGTAAACCGATAATAATAGGGATGGAACCCAAAATATCGATAATAGCAAACAAGATCATGGTTACAGATAAGATCTCTTTTATATTAAATTTATTCTCCATATCCTAAAATTAAAAAATTAAGTCAAATTAAAATGAAAGCTAAAAAAAAGACCGTCTCGCTTTTAGTTCGAGACGGTCTTTTAAATTTTATGTTAATTATTAGTTTTTACCTTCTTTATCATCTTTAATAAAATCAACAACTACAGGCGAGGCCACGCAGATAGAAGAGTAAGTACCAAATATTACTCCAATTAATAATGCGAAAGAGAAACCTCTAATTACCTCACCACCAAATAAGAATAAGACAGCCAATACAAATATTACCGTTAAGGCAGTAATTACAGTACGACTTAAAGTACTATTGATCGCATCATTAATCACAACCGACATTTTATCTGTTTTAGCATGATGTTGTCCTAAGAATTCT
This sequence comes from Pedobacter psychrophilus, assembly GCF_001652725.1. Taxonomy (GTDB): domain Bacteria; phylum Bacteroidota; class Bacteroidia; order Sphingobacteriales; family Sphingobacteriaceae; genus Pseudopedobacter; species Pseudopedobacter psychrophilus. The sequence continues at coordinate 198,839 of NZ_LWHJ01000031.1, read as the reverse complement.
CTAATCCTATCAAAAACAACTACAGTATCGTTAATAGAATAACCAATTACCGTTAATATTGCTGCTATAAATGCTTGATCTATATCTAAAGAAAATGGTAATATTCCGTTAAATAATGAGAAGAAAGAAAGTACCAATAAAACATCATGTACCAAGGCTACTAGAGCACCTGCACTGTAAGACCATTTTCTAAATCTTACGAAGATGTATAAAGCAATTGCCAATATAGAAAGACCAACTGCATAAATTGCCGATATTTTAATATCATTTGCAATGGTAGGTCCAACTTTTTGCGAGCTTTCAATATTTGATTTATTAGATGATATTTTAGCTAAGCCTTCTTTTAATTTAGTTTCTACCAATTGATCAGCATTATCTGCTTGGTTATCAATCATGTAAGGGGTAGTTAATCTTATTTGATCATCGCTTCCAAAAGTTTTAACTTCAGTTGCTACACCAAATGCAGTATTAAGTGCATCCCTAACTTCTTCCGTATTTACTGATTTTTCAAATTTAACTACATAAGTTCTACCACCTTTAAAATCAACCCCTAAACTAAATCCTCTAACGATGATTGAAATGATACCTAACGTTATAAATAAGCCTGAAATGGCATAGAAAATTTTACGTTTTCCTACAAAATTGTAATTAGCATTTTTGAAAGTATGATTGCTCCAAGGATTACCAAATTTAATCGGCATTTCCTTTTTCAACATCCATTCAAAGATCAATCTTGAAATTAAGATGGCTGAGAACAATGAAGTAACAATACCTATAATTAAAGTAGTGGCAAAACCTTGTATCGGGCCAGAACCAAATACGTAAAGGATAATACCAGTAATTAATGTAGTTACCTGACTATCTAAAATGGATGGCATTGCATGTTTGTAACCATCAGAAATAGCTAATCTTAAAGATTTACCTAAATTTAATTCTTCTCGCACACGTTCGTAAATTAATACGTTAGCATCAACAGCCATACCTAATGTTAACACGATACCTGCGATACCTGGAAGCGTTAAAACCGCACCTAATGATGCCAATACACCCATTAAGAAAAACACGTTGGTAAATACTGCAATATTAGCTACCGTACCTGCTCTATTGTAATAGAACATCATGAAAACCAAAACTACAATTAAACCTACCACGGCAGATGTTAATCCAGAACTGATTGCCGCAGCGCCTAATGATGGGCCTACTATTGCTTCCTGTACAATTTTAGCTGGAGCTGGAAGTTTACCTGCTTTTAATATATTGGCTAAATCTTTTGTTTCATCTACAGTAAAGTTACCTGATATAGAAGATATACCATTCGGAATCTCTCCTGAAACTCTCGGAGCTGTGTAAACAGAATTATCTAAAACAATTGCGATTGATTTGTTATCATCTTCACTTTGCTGATTACCTGCTGCTGCTAATGTTATTCTTTTCCATTCTCTTGCACCATCAGATTTCATTACCATAACCACTTCTGGATTACCACGTTGGTCAAAATCTTCACGAGCATTAGAAATTACATCACCTGCTAATGCTGGTTCTCCGTTTGCACCCGTTGCTTTAATTCCGAAAAGTTCAAATACTTTAGAATCTGCAGACATAGATTTTACGCTCCAAAGTAATTTTAAATTTGAAGGCAAAAGTGTCTTAACATCTTCTTCGTTAAAAATAGAGTTGATTTTGGCAGTATCTAATTCTTGAGCATAACCTACTGTTGGACCAGGGCGTAAACTTTGTTGTCCGTCTTGACCTTGAAAAGTAGCTGGAGATAAAACAGCGAATAAAGGATTGGTTTTTGCCAATGCATCGCTTTTTAAAGAATCTTTACCAGTTGTATCTCTTTTAGCATTTAATAAAGCAGGTTTGTCATTAGCTGCTTTTGCAGTTGAATCAGTAGCGCTAAGTGTTGGCTTAGTAGCTGTTTTAGGTAATTTTGCTGCTAATATATTATTGATATTTTGCAATATTGGGAAGATCTCCTGGTTATCAAAAGTTTCGTAAAACTCCAATTTAGCAGATCCAGAAAGTAATTTACGAACACGTTCTTTTTCTGTAACACCAGGAAGTTCTACTAAAATACGGTTAGAACCATCTTGTAATTGGATATTTGGTTGTGTAACCCCAAACTTATCTATACGAGTTCTTAAAATGTTATAAGATCTTTCTACTGCTGAAGTTGCTTGTTTATCTAAAAATGACTTAACTTCATTATTAGAAGCATTCAATTTAAGATCTGTAGCGTTTTCTTTAGTTGCAAAGAAGATAGAAAGTTTGCCACTTGGACTTAATTTTTCATATTCTGAAACAAAAAGAGAGATTAAACCTTCTTGGCTTGTTGCTAATCTAGCTTCTGCATTACGCAATGCTTGATTAAAAGTAGCATCAGAAGGATTGTTGGCCAAACTTCTTACCAATTGAGATAATTCAATCTCCATGGTTACGTTCATACCGCCTTTTAAATCTAGTCCTAAAGGAATTTCTTTTTGTTTACAATACTGAAAAGTATGGTTAAACAATGGATAAACCGGTTGGTTAGAGATAGAATCTAAGTATCTTTTCTCTTTAATTGGATCACCTTTAGCGAATTCTTTGGCATCATTTTCGACCTTGTTGGTAACGAAAGTAAAAGAAAGCGCATATAAACATAGAAGTGTTAATACAATTGCTGCAAACTTGATAATTCCTTTGTTTTGCATTTTTAGTTTAATTGATTTGTGTAATTCTGATTTAAAAATTCAAGAGGGCAAAGCTAATTAAATTTTTAATTTATAAAATTCTTAAAAATTAAATTATTAGCATTTGATTAATGGCGCTTTAAGATTAGAAAAGAATAATCAAAAGCGTGTTTCTCGTCTTTTTGATGGTCTTCTTTAAAAATAACCTCCCAATCTAAAGCATCTATGGAAGGGAAAAAGGTATCTGCGTTAAACTGATGATGAACCTTTGTTAGATAAATTTGATGAATTAAAGGCAAAGCTTCTCTGTAAATCTCACCGCCTCCAATTACGAAAGCCTGTTCTTCATTGGCGCAAGCATTTAAAGCCTTTTCTAAACTATTAAAAACTTCTACTCCTTCAATCTTTAAATCTTTTTTTCTGGTGATGATGATATTTCTGCGGTTTGGCAAAGGTTTCCCAATAGAATCATAAGTTTTACGACCCATTATTACGGTATGGCCTGAGGTGGTTTTTTTAAAAAACTTTAAATCGTTTGGCAAATGCCAGAGTAATTGGTTGTTTTTACCGATTCCGTTTTCTGAATCTGTGGCAACTATTAGGGATAAACCCATAAATCCCCCAAGGGAGACTTCTTTTTCCTCTTTGATATTCATTGTTTTTTTAGATTTTAAATCGAATTGACTTAAAATGTGACGGAAATTTATGGAGTTTTTAGACTTAAGAGTTATAAAAAAAATTAGGGCTTTAGTTTAACTATTTTATCATCTCGCATCACTACAATAACTGAATTCTTCTGCTTTTTAAACTCAATCATTTTCACGTAAGACTTCTCCAGTCCTTTAATAATTTTATCTCTCAATTCATTTTGCTCTTTTATAGTTGTCATATTGTTTTATTATTTTATTGAACTAATTTATTTTCAAAGGCATACATAAGCCCTTTTTCTGTTACCGCAACTGTACTATAATCATTTGTAAAAAAGCACTTGACAAATCCCATTTTATTTAGTTTTAAAATCGATATTTTAAAAAGCATAGGAGATATTTTAAGTTCATTAATTATAAATTTAGATAGAACATATAATTCTATCCCTTGTTTTTCTATTATTACAGAAAGTATAGAATCAAGGAGTTTTGAGTCATCTTCCAATTTTTCTTGAACAATAGGTTTGAAAGGATTATTACCTATTGCAGGTTTTTCAAATAATGGAGAATTGTGAATAGACCTAACTAATTCATCATAACTGAATTCGAAGTCATCTTCTTTTGAAAAATTGATGTAAAGCTTACTTCTTAAAAATGTAGGGACTTCTAAAGTTCCGCTTTGTTTAATAATTGGAATAATTTTATTTGCATCAATATTTTTCATAAGACTAGAAGTAATAATCATTTTTTCATAACCAACTCCTCCTTGACCTTTATTAGCTTTAGCGACGTATTTATCTGTGCAAATCATTAAAATTTTATTAGCAGAGGCTAAATGAGTTTCCATAAAGTGTGGTAAATCTGCACCCGGTTGTAATTCAAATTGATCTAATATTGCATCAATTCCGTTATTGCGAAGCCTAGTTGCTAATTGCAAAGCCCATTTTTTATGCTCCTGTGTGTCATGAGAATATGAGATGAATGCTTTTGGTATTATATTCATAATTTGCAATTATATTCTTAGAGTATTTCTAATGATGAAATTTTAATAATGGATAATAATCCCCTTTAGGGGTTAAGGGGTTTTAAACCGCCACAGTTCCCTTAATATGCGGATATGGTTCATAGCCCACCAACTCAAAATCTTCAAACTTAAACCCGAAAATGTCTTTTACTTCAGGGTTGATTTTCATGGTAGGTAAAGCTTTTGGTTCGCGAGACAATTGCAGGGTGGTTTGCTCTAAATGGTTGTTATATAAATGAGCATCGCCTAAAGTATGCACAAAATCTCCGGACTGTAAATTGCAAACCTGGGCAACCATCATGGTTAATAGCGCATAAGAGGCAATGTTGAAAGGAACGCCCAAGAAAATATCTGCGCTTCTTTGGTATAGCTGACAGCTTAATTTACCAACTTTTTCTCCCTTTACGGGATTTGGGGGTGCAACGTAAAACTGGAAAAAACTATGGCAAGGAGGCAAAGCCATATTTTCTATTTCGGCCACATTCCATGCAGATACAATAATTCTTCTAGAATCGGGGTTGTTTTTAATTTGGTTAATAATATTGGTAATCTGATCAATATGCTTACCATCTGGCGTAGGCCAAGAACGCCATTGAGAACCATATACCGGGCCTAAATTTCCGTTTTCGTCAGCCCATTCATCCCAAATCTTTACACCATTTTCCTTTAAATATTTGATGTTGGTATCGCCACTTAAAAACCAGATCAGCTCGTGGATGATGGATTTAAGGTGCAGTTTTTTGGTGGTCACCATCGGGAAACCTTCGGCTAAGTTGAAACGCATTTGATAACCAAAAACACTTAATGTTCCTGTTCCTGTTCTATCGTGTTTTTGGGTGCCATTATCTAAAACATGGCGCATTAAATCTAAATATTGTTTCATTTTGTTTTATTAAAAACCCTTAGACTCCGCTCAGGGTGACATGCTATAAGTGCGTTAACGATAGGAGTGACATCCTTTTTTGCTCATTGCCACCCTGCAAATGGCAAAAAAGATATAACGGATAGCGTGTTAAAACGCCCAAATCATTTTTTAAAAATACATTCTAAATTCCAACCTAAGCTTATATTCCTACAAATTAAATTAATCTATATTTGCCATCCTATTAATGTGCAAAACCTCTTAATTGTTAATATTGATGATTACTTTTCCAAACGCCAAAATCAATATCGGTTTAAACATCACCCATAAAAGAACGGACGGTTATCATAATTTGGAGACTATTTTTTACCCTGTTAAAATTAAAGAAGCTTTAGAGGTTATTGAAAGTGCTGAAATGGATTTCGAGACTTCGGGGATTGAAATTCCTGGACCTGCAAATGATAATCTGTGTTTGCAGGCTTATCAGTTAATGAGAAAAGACCATGATTTACCCAACATTAAAATACACCTCCATAAAAACATACCAATTGGTGCAGGTTTAGGAGGTGGTTCTGCCGATACTGCCTTTTTTATCAAATTGATTAATGATAAATTTGAAATGCAACTTTCTGATGAAAAGATGGAGAGTTATTGTAGACAATTAGGTGCCGATTGTGCTTTTTTTATCCAAAATAAACCTGTTTACGCTTTTAATAAAGGGGATGAATTTGAACCCATAACCTTAGATCTTTCGGATTATCATTTGGCTTTAGTGATGCCACCGGTTCATGTTTCTACTGCAGAAGCTTATCGCGGAGTAACTCCAAAACAACCCAAACGATCTTTAAAAGAGTTGATTAAAATGCCCATTGAAGAATGGCAGAGTAAAATTACCAACGATTTTGAAGACCACATCTTATTAAATCACCCTCAAATAAAAAAAGTAAAACAAGATTTATTGAGTGCTGGAGCATTATTTTCTATGATGAGTGGGAGCGGAGCATCGGTTTATGGCATTTTTAAAGAGAAAGTAGATTTAAGTTTTTTAGAAAAAGACAATTTGGTTTTTAGCGATATACAATGAGCAATCCCATACATAAAGTTTTAATAATTGGGACTGTTTTCCCAGAACCTGCTTCATCTGCCGCAGGGAGTAGGATGGTGCAGCTGATAAAAGCTTTTAGCGCCCAAAACTATCAAATTACTTTTGCCAGTGCTGCTGCAGATAGTGAGTTTATGGTAGATCTAGCCTCATTGGGCGTAGAAAAAGTGAGTATTAAATTGAACGACGAGAGTTTTGATGAGTATGTGAAAACACTAAACCCAGACTTGGTTTTGTTTGATCGCTTTATGACGGAGGAACAATTTGGCTGGCGGGTTACGGAACATTGTCCCGATGCCATTAAGGTTTTAGATACCGAAGATTTGCATTGTTTAAGAGCAGGAAGGCAAAGGGCATATAAGGCGAATGAGGAATTTTATTTGGATGATCTGCTTTTAGAGGATGTTGCTAAACGGGAAATAGCCAGTATTTTACGTTGTGATCTTTCCTTAATTATCTCTACTTATGAGATGAGGGTTTTAAAGGAAATATTTGTGATTGACGAAGCCCTGTTGCTTTATCTGCCATTTATGTTGCCCGGCATTACTCCAGCAATAAAAGCGGAATGGTTGCCTTTTGAAGAGCGAGAACATTTTATCAGCATCGGGAATTTTTTACATGAACCCAATTATCAAGCTGTTTTGTATCTTAAAACCGAGATTTGGCCACTCATTAGAAGAAAAATGCCAACAGCCCAAGTCCATGTTTACGGAGCTTATGCGAGCGATAAAGTAAACCAGTTGAATAATGTTAAAGAAGATTTCCTGATCAAGGGGCGGGCGAAGGATGTGAACGAGGTGATGGGCAAAGCCAAGGTTTGTTTATGTCCGTTGGTGTTTGGTGCTGGTTTAAAGGGAAAATTGGTGGATGCCATGCAAAACGGAACGCCAAATGTGAGTACTCCAATTGCAGTAGAAGGGATGCGTGAGGGTTTAACCTGGAGCGGTTTTGTGGCTAATACCCCGAAAGATTTTGCTGATGATGCCGTAAAGTTGTATGAGAATGAGGATATGTGGAACAAGTTTCAAGCTAATGGAACAACCATTATCAATCAGCTGTTTGACGAAAAGAACTGGAATGCGAAATTTATATCTACTTTAAAAAGGCTCAACCAAAATATTCAGGAGCACAGAAAGTATAATTTCTATGGAGCCATGATGCAACACCATACCCAAATGAGTACCAAATACCTTTCTAAATGGATTGAGGAGAAGAATAGGGTTTAGGTGGTTTGTTAGTTTGTTAGGTGGTTAGGTTTAGTTTGTTAGTTGGTTAGGGAATTGTTCTTAGTGATTAGTTCATTAGGGATTAGTTAATTAGTTTTTAATTTTTTATTTGAAAGCCAAACCTTATACCTGCTTGTAAAACAAAACCATTATAATTAAAGCCATAAATAGGCTGCTCATAATTTCTATTTCTCTCTAACAATTCATTTCGTGAACTCATTTTATAACCATAACCAAAATACGTATCTAATAAAATATTGGTGTTCCATACTTTATGATAGCCAAAATTAGCAAATAGAAAACCCGAATTTATAGGGTATTTAGTTTCTGATTCTCCAAAAGTGATATACTCAATACCATCTTCAATATAAGAATAAAAAGCATCGCCTTTTACGGCAAACTCTAAAGTTCTTAAAGTTATCCCTGGAGAGAAGTAAAAGCTGGTCAGTTTTTCAGTCGGCTTTAATTTTAATTTATAAGCCAAGTTGATTCCGCCACCAGAAACATAATCTTTTTCGGCTTCATCGTCATTTATGTTTCTGTAAAGAAGGTCGGTTTTTCCGTTTATAACTTCCAAGCCAACAACAAATGCCGAAGATTTTTCTTTTTGCTGAATCTCTGCATCAAATCTAACGGTGTTATTCATCAAAAATATAGGCTGAAAACTGATACTTAATGGGAATTTACTTTTTGCATCAGCATCTGTACTAACCTTTCCTAATTGGGCAAACAATTTAACTTGAATGATTAGAAAGCAAAAAATTAGCAGTATGATTTTTTTCATTCTTATTATTTAAACCCAATTTTAATACTACTCAATAAAACAGGTTCTTTTCCACTGTAATCATATTGCGTTAATCCATTTTCACCAATCAGCATCAATAATTTACCTATGGCAATGGCATCATTTGCTTTCACATCAATAATCCCTTTTGGTATAAGATTTACGTTATCTGTAGCATCAAACCATTTCACATTATCATCACAAACAAATAAATCGTTACCGTTTAAAGCTAACCCTTTAGGATTATTCATAGGATAGATTTTAGCTACTTTTGGTAATTTCTTATCCTTAATATCAATCACTTCTAATTGCGTAAGCCCTCTAGAACATCTTGTAGCACCAGAACTTAAAGTGATGTATGCGTAATTTTCGTTTGCTACTACAGGATCACAACTTAAAATATGTCTGTATTGGCTCAACTGTTTTGGAGCGAGCGGATTGCTAATATCATAGATATACATACCGGTTTCACTACCTAAAAACAAAGTGTTTCCTAATGGAAAAATGGTTTCAATACCAAAGCCAAAAGGCTTGTCTACTTTATATATTGGATTACTAGCTTCAGATATATCAAATATTTTTACATCTGTTTTTGTTACCGTGTAAAGATTATCGCCAACAATTGCAAACCTAGCTAAAGAACCAGCTGTTCCAGTACTAAATCCATCTGAAGAAGAAGTTGAACTGCCTGCGTCTTTACTACAAGAAGCAATCAAAAAAATCAGGATGATGTAAAGTATATTTCTCGTTTTCATATTTATTTTTTTGTCCAGCTTACGATAATAGTATTTGGTGGCCTGTTTGTTAAATTAAATTTAGATGGAATCACGCCACCATCAGGCGGTGCAACTTCAGGAAATACATTTTCAATCCTCTTTACTATTGCTAAATTTCCTTTTTCATCTTCCAATAAATTAATAGCTATTAAATCTATTGCATTATCAACATATAAAATATTCTCTTTAATGGCCATATCCACACAACCAGGTACAGCAATATAACCTTTGTTAACAGGTAATTTTGGATTACTATTATCAATGATATGTACGCCTTTAAAACGCTCACTAATAAAAATAAAATTATCTTTATAATAGATTTTGGCTGCATCACCGATATTTGTTGTTGGCTTTAACCTTACGGATGTTGAAAGGCTACTTCTTGAAAGTAATACTGGGACATAATCTGTGTAAGAGACGGGAGTGTTAGAACCAATTGGGGTACAAGCCGATATAAATAAAACGGCAATGATAAAAAAGATTGATTTTTTCATATATAGTATCCTATAATTTAATGACAATTACGATGAAGTATCATGGGTTGATACATCGATTAAATATTTCATAGTTAGTTAACAATAAATTAACACCATCTTTTGACGGTTCATTCGTTGAAGCTAAACTAGTTTTAAATCATAAAAAACGATGCAAAATAATACACTCTCAAAATTCATCATCGCCTATAGGAGAACCGTCAGGCATTGCAATAGGTTCTGGTAATTTAAAATCTTCTGGATGTTCTTCAAATCTTTTTATTCTATTTAAAATGAGTTGAGATGTTCCAGCGTTTATACCTGTTAATCTTATATTACAAATGCCTTTAATATCATTAATAGCAGATAACAATCTGGCTTTTACATTCTCAGATGTTCTGTTAGCGCCTAATGTGTTTAAGATTTGGTTAACGGTAAGCACTTGAACCATCCTCGCTATTTCCCCTTTTAAATTATCCTGGCTAATATATGAAGATTTAAAAGTCTGATTAATTAACTGACCTAACATGCCTTCTAGTGAAGGTTGTTTATTGTCTCTGGCATGGTGCTCAATAATTCTTTCTAACCTTTCTGGGTTTAATAAAAAGTTTAAAGTAGTTCCCGTTAAAGATTCTGCAGGAGATAAGGCATCAAATGTTAAGCCTGTATTTGTTTTAAAAGTTTCCCTGCTCCTTGGATATCCAATTGGTCTGGGAGGTATATTTGCAATCAAACTTTCTGGTAATATTAAATTATCCGGAGAAATAACCGATAATAATTTATCAAATGCTTGCTGCTGAACCTGTGGATTAACAAATGAAGTCACCAGTTGTCCATCACCTTTTAGGGCAAAAGTATAATTTAAGCCTCCCACAATTTTAGATACCGCTTCTATTTGGTAACGATGCAACAAATAAATAGGAACCAAAGCTTCTTCAATGGTTGCCATTGGCATTCCTGTTTTAATGGCTTTATCAGAAAACTTGTTTAAAATGGTTTTTCTAATATTCATCAGAGTATCTAAAGTTGCTATTGGATCTTTTCCATCGTCCCATAAATGTGCTGCCGGATGAGCACTACTTTCTGGACGGGAATCTGCATCAGAAATAAAGCTAAAACCCTGTTTTAAAGTCTCTTTAAAGATGTTATTTAAAGCTTCTTCTTCATTGGTTTGTTTTGGGAAATCCTGATAACCATAAAGAACTGCCCGTTTATCCCAACTCCCAATACCAACTGCATAAGTGTCAGATAAGTCAATATTTCCTTTTGCATCCATTTTGATGTGAGGAAAAGGGTAATCCATTACAGATGCCCGATTGTTTGTACTGGCAGCAAAATTATGCTGTATTCCTAAAGTATGTCCAATTTCATGAGCTGCTAACTGCCTGATTCTTGCTAAAGACATTTTCATCATTTGGTCTTCTTGCTGCTTTTCATCGCCGTAAGGCAATAATAAACCAGTTGCAATTAAATAATCCTGCCTCACCCTAAGCGAACCTAAAGAAACCTGGCCTTTAATAATTTCTCCAGTTCTAGGGTCGGTAATGGATTCGCCATAAGACCAACCACGGGTAGAACGATGTACCCATTGCACCAGATTATAACGAATATCCATTGGGTCGACACCTTCTGGAAGTAATTTTACCTGAAAAGCATCTTTGTAACCCGCAGCTTCAAAAGCCTGATTCCACCATTTGGCGCCATCCATCAAAGCAGAGCGAATGGGTTCTGGCGCACCTCTATCAATATAATAAACAATAGAATTTACGGCTTCACTAACGGCTGCAGATGGGTCTTTTTTCTGTAAACGGTGACGAACCATCAGCTTTTTAACGATATTTTGATCAATAGGTGTGGCATAATCCATAAAATCCAGGTTATAAAAACCAGCCCTTGGGTCAAATTTTCTAAACTGATAATTGCTATCTGGTAATTCTATAAAAGATTGATGGGTATGAACGGTTACATTATCAGGGTCTGGCGTTACCGAACGTATTTCCCTCCCTTTTGCAGTTCCTGTTAAGGTAATGATAGATTCAAACTCGGTGTTTTTAGGGAAATTTTTGGTGTTTTCTAAATAAATAGCAGAACGAGATTCATCTGTTTTATAACTCCCTTGCCCCATGGCAGCCAGCTTATCTCCAATTTGGTGGACGTCCCTCATTAAAAAAGGAGTCAAATCTATCAACACTTTATCACCATCCATAGCCTCGGCTTTAAAGCCAAAAATTACAGAACTTGCAAAAGCCTGTTCAACAGAGTTTTTCTCGTCGATATTATTGGTAATGGCCCTGTAATCATAATTGGGTTGTTGTAAAAGTACTTTGGGACCAATCTTCACAAACTTTAAAATCTTATTCCCGCCAATCTGGCCACGGTCTAAACCTAAATCATTAGAACCTACACCAAAAGGTAAAGAGGTCACATACAGAAATTCCTGATTAAATTTATCTATCTCTAAATAGATTTTACCCGAGCTATCATCCCAATAAAAATTAAAATAACCAGGATATTTTGTAAATTCTTTGGTTTTGTTTTCGATGTTTTGAGCCTGAATAGGAACAGTTTGGATAAACAAACCGATAAATAGTAAATAGATAATTTTACGCATTTTAATGATTTAGATTCCTAAGATAAATATTTAAGCTATTAATTAATTGTAAAAAATTGCTGGAGAGAAAGAAAGGCTCATATTTATAGGGCGATTATTTTAATTTTGTGAAATGGCAGAAGATTTAACCATTGTTAACGGAGACAAGATCGCTCAATATCAATCTTTAATCCCTCAAATAGCAGCGCTTATTAGTTATGAAACTGATTTAATGGCTAATTTGGGAAATGTTTGTTCGGCGTTGAAAGAGCAATTCGGTTGGTTTTGGGTAGGTTTTTATTTGATCAAAGAAGATGAATTGGTGCTCTCGGCTTTTCAAGGTCCGGTGGCCTGTACAAGGATTGCCAAAGGAAAAGGAGTTTGCGGAACGGCATGGCAAGCGGCGAAAACACTTATTGTTGCAGATGTTGATGCATTCCCAGGGCATATTGCTTGCAGCAGTCTTTCCAGATCTGAAATGGTGTTGCCTATTTTTAAAGATGATGAGGTGATTGGAGTTTTAGATGTTGATAGTGAGCAACTGAACCATTTTGATGAAGCAGATGAAAAAGGATTACAGGCTATTTTAGCCCTGATCAAATTTTAATGACAAATTTATATGATTAGTTAACCACCCCCAACCCCCGCCAGCGGGGGACACTTATATGATGGGAAAGATATGGCAGTGCATTTTATCGTTTTCAATAGCAAGGTATTCCCTCTGGATGGAGGTATGGGGAGGTAAATTTTTAGTTTTATAATTAAATAGAGATATTTTAAAGTAGGCTAATCTACCAAAACCCCACAGATGGGGACACTGGCTTAAATCGTAAACAATTAAGTTTATCCAAGAATTGAATTGAGTTTAATAAGAGTCCATTTTCTTTCGTACATTTAAAACCAATCCTATCATTTATCACAATCTATAAAAATGAAAAATCATCTTCAAATACTATCCATTAAAAAGTTGAAACCCCTCAAAATTATTATAAACACAAAAATATATTTATACTTTCTACTGTTTATTGGCCTTAGTGCTTGTCAGAATAATAAACCAACAGAAAGCACCAATTCTGCATCAAAGGATAGTATTGCGGTGGTGCAAACAGATACAGTCGCAGTTACACCAGTTAGTGAAGTTAGTTATGCTTTGGCGCTAAGCCCTAATGCTTTACAATTGGTAAATCAAAATACTGGTGCAACTACAGAAATGAGTTTTGGGATGCAGTTTGATGATGCGGTAGAGACTTTAGAAAAGGTTTTAAAATTAAAACCTAGTGTAGGGATCAATAGCGAATGTGGTGCTGGTCCGTTAAAGATGGCAACTTGGGATAATGGCTTAACCTTGCTTTTTAAAGAAAAAAACAAAGAATGGTTATTTGAGGGTTGGGCGGCAAATAAAGCCAAAAACCCAGAAATGAAATTAACTAACATGGCTGGCGTTGGAATTGGCAGCACCAGAAAAGACATGGAAAGTGCAACCGTGATTGAAGTAGAAAAAACATCATTAGGTTATGAATTTTCTACAAAATCTGATGATCTATTCGGAATTTTTGATGGAGCTGGTGAAAATGCAAAAATTACTGCTTTGTGGAGTGGAATTAGTTGTAATTTTAGATAGTTGATTTTTTAAAAGAAATAAGCAATCATCGTAAAATTATCTGAAACTTTTTAATCATCATTTTGTTAACTTCATCAATGATTATTTTAGTCTTTATGACATTGTTATCTGCTTAAAATTAATTAATTAAATTAGTATTTTAATTTAACATGTCAACATTCAATTTCTTTGACCATTATATAGAAAAGATTAATTCTTTATGGATTAAACTGATTGGTAATCAAAGCGAATTTCATTTAGAAAACAGGATATTCCATTCTATAAGTCTTAGCATCATTTGTTTAGCAGCTATATACATCCCTTATAATTTTTATGCTGGGCTATACATTTCTTCCTTATCAGCTTTAATTGTAGGGTTCATTTACTTTTATCAATATTATAATTCCAGGTATTTAGGTAAACCACATAATGATACGTTATTTGCTTTAACGGGGCTATTTATTTTTGGTGTCAATTATTTTTCTAATGCTGGTATAAATGGATCAACTGATATCATTTGGCCTACCTATCTGCTATTGCTCTTTGCGGTTTCGCATTATCGCCATCATATCAATTGGCTAATCATCTATATTGCCTTTTTCCTGATCTTACACCTGATAGAATTTACCTATCCCAATTTAGTACAAAATCCTTTTATAACTAAAAACGCTCATTTTACAGATAGAATTACAGCAATACCACTCGCTATATTGGTAATTTATATCTCCTTTAACTTCATTAGACGCAGCTACGATAAAGAAAGAAAACTAGTGCTTGAAAAAACTTTGTTACTTTCTAAAAGTAATGAACAGATACTTATCCAGAACGAGTTATTGGAGAAAAGCAATGCCGATAAGAGTAAATTAATGTCCATTATATCTCATGATCTTCGTTCTCCTTTGATGAATATCCAAAGTTATTTAATACTGTTAAATGAGTATGAAATGGACAGCAAAGAGCGCAATCAAATAGAAAATACCTTACTTAAATCTACTGAAAATGCTATAGATATGCTTTCTAATATTTTGCATTGGTCAAAATCACAAATGGAAGGCCCTAATGCACAGCCAATACCAGTAAATCTGAAAACAGTTCTATTAAGTACCATAGAGATGGGAAAGATAGCTGCTGTAAAAAAGGAAATTATTTTTAATCATAAATTATGTGATGAAATGAATGTGATTGCAGATGTAGATATGCTTCAATTAGTCATTAGGAACCTCTTGGTTAATGCGATTAAATTTACCCCAAAAGGAGGGCAGGTTGATATTATTGCCGAACGTTCATTAAACGAATGCAAAATTACGGTTGCCGATAACGGAGTAGGTATTCCAAAAGAAAAACAGCGATCTATTTTTTCTATCCAAACAAAGCCGGCTTATGGTACCAATAAAGAAGTTGGAGTAGGTTTGGGATTAGCATTATGCAAAGAATATGTAGACCTTCAAAATGGTAGGATAGACTTTATAAGTGATGAGGCAACAGGCACCCAATTTTTTGTTTATTTACCAATTGCAACTGATATTTAAAATTGGTTGGTCATTATCTTTAACTATTAAATTTTATTTTCTGTTATCAACCCTTTAAAAAATTAAATTTGAACTCATCAAATTTATTATCCATATCAATATCCATGTTATCAGCATACCAAATTCAAAAAGTTAATGAAATAGATCAAATAGTATTTGATTTTTTTAAGCTCCATCCAAAAGTGAAAGAGATACAGTGCAAAGATTTAATGGAGATTTTTGTTAAAGAAAATGTGTTTAATAAAGACTATAAAGAGGGTTTACCCTTAAGGGATTTTCTAAAAAAAGTAGAAGAGAGTGATCAATTAGCGTTGTTTAAAAAATCCACGCTTTACAGAAATGAAGAGAACAGATATTGGTATTTTAAAAAGAAATCAAAGAAATAGTTCTACATCATAAAATTCATTTTTTATCTACTTAAGATAATTAACAGTAGCCATAGAATTATTAAACTACCAATTTTGAATTGAAATCTGTTAAGGTTTGATATAGCTTTTTAATTTCAATTGGTTTGCTTAAGAAGCCATTAAAATGGGATGAATTCTCTTCACGACTTTCAGCAGTGATATCTGCGGTTAACGCAAAAATAGGTGTAAATTGATTGATGTTTTTATCTTCCCTGATCTGTTTGGTAGCGTCAAAACCGTTTAGTTCTGGCATATGGATATCCATTAGTATAAAATCATAAGCAACCAATTTTGCTTTTTCTACGGCTTCTATTCCGTTTATTGCATGGTCTGTATTGATACCCCAATTTGATAATACCTTCATAGCAACCATGGCATTGATTTGATTATCCTCAGAAAGAAGAATCCTTTTTCCTTTTAAATGATCTTGCTCTTGAGCGGGCAATTCATGTACTAAGGCATCCCTTTTTAATTGTAGTGTAAATTGAAATTTTGTACCAATGCCAACTTTACTTTTAAAAGTGATTTTACTGCCATAAATAGCAATGATCTTTTTTACTATAGCAAGACCTAAACCTGTACCTACATGTTTTTTTGTGGTGATGGATTTTGGCTGAGAGAATGTCTCAAATATCTTGTCGTAAAAATCTTCTGAAATGCCAGCACCTGTATCAGAAACCTCAAAACTTATACTGTCTTTCTCTCCAAGTTCTTTAATCTTACTCACTTTTAAAGTCACTGAACCTTTGTCGGTAAATTTAATTCCATTACTAATCAGATTATTTAAAACCTGAGATAATTTAGTCTCATCTAACTCATACCAACCTTTGATCTGATCATCTACCTCTAAATTTAATTTAATGTTTTTTTGTTTTGCATCTAATTCATAGGTGGTAATCGTTCGTTTTAAGATGGTTTTTAAATCTTTAGGGCGTAAATCAATCACCACTTTTCCATGGTCCAGTTTAGTGAAATCAAGGATGTCATTTATGATCAGTAATAGATTTACTGAAGCTGCATTTAACGAGTCGATTAAATTTTTATCATCACCAATGTATTTTTCACTTAAAATTGTACTGATGGTGGTTATGGCATTTAATGGCGTACGAATCTCATGACTCATGGTAGAAAGAAAATCTTGTTTGATACGGGCAGACTGTTCTGCTATATCTTTTTTCTCTAAAATTACGGCCTTTTCTTTCCTCAGTTGTTCATCTTTTTCAAGCGATTTCATTTTGGTAATTAAATCGTAGCTTTTGATGATTTGTAAGGTTTGGGTATTGATTACTTTTTCTTTTTGGGATAAGTAAAGTTCTAAATAATACAACGCATCCAAACGCTTGTTTTCTTGTTTTGCAATTTGATACAACAAAAAATTACTTTTGAATTTGATGATCATCGTATTATACGTTTCACCAATTCTTATTGCCTCTAATAGTGTTTCCTTAGCCTCTTTAAGTTTTCCCCATTTAAGGTAAAGTAACCCTAATTTTTGGTAGGCCATTCCCAAACCAAGTTTCTCACCTGATTTGATGTGTATTTCAATAGATGTTTTAAAATCTTTTTCTGCAAGTTCATAATCACCTGTAAAAGTGTATATTTTAGCTCTGCCATAAATTGCAAATGCCAAACCGCGTATATCTCCATTTTGATTTTTTAACTCAATAGATTTATCTATCAGTTTAAAAGCTTTATCTACTTTTGATTGTTTTAGATAAATACCTGATAAAGGGTTATATACATTTGAGAGTAAGCTTTTATTGTTAATTTTATTGGAGGCGACAATGGCTTTTTTATAAGAAGAAATGGCATTGCCCTCATCCCCAAAATATTCATAAATAGTTCCTAAAGATTTATGTACTCTGGCTTGATTAAAATAGTCGTTATTTTTTTGATAAACGGTTAAACAATCCATTAAATTTATTAAACCTAAATGGTAATTATCAGTTTTATAATGGATGCTCGCAATGTTGTAAGAAGCATCTGCAAGCCCATTTTCATCTTCTAATAATTTAAAAACCAGAATAGATTTCTTAGCCATAGACATGGCTTGCTTATAAGAACCACTAATCATATAAAATAAAGAAAGCTGGTTTAAACTTTTCCCTATTAAAAATTGATCGTTTAAAATTTTGCTTATTGCTAACGCTTTGGAGGATAATCTGATACTTTGTTTTAAATCATAAATACGGCATGCGTAAGAGTCTTTTAAGAGCTTTTTTACCTCATTTATAATTAAAATATTGTTATCCATCTCTAATTGAACTGATATGTTTGGGTTATACGTTTAAACATTCAAAAATGTTTATAAATCACTAATCTAAACCGTAAATAATTTTATAAATCACATTCTCATCAATAAAAATAAATGTTTATCAACGTTTTACTATACCATCAACAGCTGGTTTTTTTAAAGTCTCAGATACTGTCCATCCTGTACCGTACATCCAATCTGTCATCTTTTTTAATTTGGTAATATCTATTGCAGCCGACTCATCTTTTGGGGTATGGTAATCTGGATGCAATAAAGTAGTAAAAAAAATAGCTGGAATACCGGCTTGGGCATAAGGCAAATGATCACTCCTGAAATACCAAAATTCTGGATGTGAGGCTTCATCCCATGAAAAATCAACTTTAAAATGAGTTAGTTTTTCATTTGTTTTTAAAGCCATGTTAACCAGATCTGATGAATTTTTATGGGGAGCAATACTTCCTAGCAAAGCTGCGGAATCAGGATCGTTTCTACCAATCATATCTCCGTTTAAAACAGCAACAATCTTGCTTTTATCAATATTTGGATGATTTACAAACCATCTTGAACCCAATAATCCTCTTTCTTCGGCTCCATGCCATATAAATAATGCAGAACGTTTTCCAGGTTTAGAAATCCATGCCCTTTCCAATAGCCAACATCGCCACAGTTACAGATGCATTATCATCTGCACCATTCCAGATAGAATCTCCATTTATTGCAGGGCCAACGCCATCATGATCATGGTGACCGCTAAAAAGCACAAATTCATTCTTAAGCTGAGGGTCTGTTCCAAAAGCTTTTGCAATGACGTTAACACTAGGATATTCGAAATTTTCTTCCTTAAAATCCAAATTGATATGGGCATTGCCATTACTCAATTGGCTTTCAAATTCATCACTTACCAAAATTGAGGGTGTTTTAACTTTTGGTTTGTCCATGCCATCAATTAAGTACAAACCTTCCTCAAAATTATGGCCTACAAAGGCAATTGCCTTCCTGACCGTTTTATCAGCCACAAAAATAATTGCTTTTACACCTTTGCGTTGTAAAACTTGACTTTGCTGGCGCATGGCCGAAGCTGTGTAGCGATATCCCCACAAGCTCATACCTGATGCTGGCAATGGTTTTGGTGCCTCTATTTTTAATGCAACAATTTTATTTTTTAAGTCCTGGACAGTATCTGCCATAGAGCTTAACCATTTAACATCAGCATCTAATTGAGAATTTGTGGGTTGTGTGGGCCAAACTTCTTTCCAAAGATTTAAAGATTTATTATTTAATGTAAAACTACTATTGCCAGCTATACGAGTTCTGTTGATGTTAAAAAACTGAAAATAAGTACCATCATCTCCAGCAGGTTTTAACCCTGCTTCTTGTGCTTTTTGGGCTACCCAAACAGCAGCTCTCATTTCGTCTAAACTTCCAGCTCGTCTTCCTCGAAAAGCATCTCCAGCCAAATCAAAAATATCTCTGTTTAAATCTGCGGTTTTTATTGATGATAATGCTGGTGGGGAAATTTGCGCTTTAATGTTAAAGCAAATGAAAAATAAATTGAAAAGAATGATGTTAAGGCGTTTTCTCATTTTGCAAAATAAGAAATGAAGATAAAAAAAATAATCAATCTTAAAAATATTACAAAGCAGTTGAATAATAATGGTTTAAGCTAATAAATCTAAAGCGCTCATGTTATTTTGCATGCCAGCATGATCCAAAGCCATTAAACCATTATTGTCCTGAATCATTTTATCAGCACCATGATCTATTAATAATTTTATCATATCATTTCTTCCGAACATGGTAGCAAACATGAGGGCGGTGCCACCATTGCCATGTTGTTGGTTAAGGTCTGCTCCACTTTTTATGAGTAATTCTGCAATTTCTGAATAGCCTTTAAAGGCAACACCCATCAAAGCGGTATTTCCTCCAAAATCCTGGGCATTAAGATCCGCACCTTGCTCAATCAATAATTCTGTCGCAGCTAATTGCCCGTTATAGGTGGCTATAGTAAGTGGTGTATATCCTTTTTCATCTTTACAATTGATGTTGGCACCGGTAGCTAATAATTGTTTAATTTGTTCAAGATCGCCAATTCTGGCAGCTTGTATCAATTCATTCATGTAATGGTTTTTGTTTTAAATTAATGGATTTGATTTTTTTAAAAAGATATCACCAATTATAAAAAAAGGCAGCAGATTGTTTCTGCTGCCTTTTAAAAAGATTATGAAGGAACTTTCTCTCCTTTTTCTCTTGGCCAGAAACGATGGTTTGCAATGGCAGTGATGAATTTTTGCGTATCTTCTTTAGTTACATTATCCATCATGATCAAAGCTTCATCTTTATCAATTGCTTTTTTATCCGTTAGTTTTTGAGCTACATAGCTTTTATCGAATAATTTTTTAGCATCTCCACAAAAAGCCAAGGCTTTACAATGTGTAAAAGTTTCATTTATGAAATGAATAGCATCAGGAACGCCCATTAAAGCTTGTATGCTTTTCTCACCCGAAGGGATGTAAATGGCATCAACCAATACAGAAGCAAATGCTAAAAAGCTTTTATCTACTTTAATTTTGTTTCCATTGCTGTCGTTAATATATCCTCCATGAGGTGCAATTACTTTAACCACGGCTCCTTCATCTTGTAAAGATTTTTTCATAGATGATAAGGATTCCGCATCTACACCGTCAGCAGCTAAAAAAGCAACTTGTCTTGTCTTAATGGTGTCTTTAACCGTATTTGCCATGCTTAAGGCTGGTGAATTTTTAAATTCAGGATTCACATCAATTGGCTGAAAATCATCAGGATTTTCATCTGCACCAAATTGATGATTCATTGGTTCTTTAGGCTCAGGAACTTCTATTCCTAATCCTTTTGCAACAACAGCGGCTAAATTTTTGTCAATTTGAGTCAATAAACCCACCACTCTTTCTGCAATTTCTGGTCTTTCTAATTTACCCAACTCAAATTTCAAAGCATCTTGAATATGGCTTTGTTCTGGTTCTGATTGGCTATTATAGAATAAGGTAGCCTGACTAAAAAAGTCTAAGAAGCTTTTACTTCTTGTCCTGATTTTATAAGAATCTACTCTTTCCTGGTAAGAGGTAAACCCGCCTTCTGTAGCCTTAGCTTGTTTTGGAGAACCATCAGAAATGGAGTTTGGGAAATAAGCTGTTTTGCTTTTATTGATCTCCATTCTTGCGATGCCATCCCTTTGGTTATTGTGCATTGGCGCAATTGGCCTATTGATAGGAATCTCATGAAAGTTTGGTCCGCCTAAACGACTCAATTGTGTATCAGTATAAGAAAATAATCTTCCCTGTAAAAGAGGGTCGTTAGTAAAATCTATTCCGGGTACTACATGTCCTAAATGAAATGCTACTTGTTCAGTTTCTGCAAAATAATTATCTGTATTACGGTTCAAAGTCATTTTACCAATTTTCTTTACCGGAACTAATTCTTCAGGAACTAATTTAGTTGGATCTAAAAGGTCGAAATCAAATTTATGCTCATCTTCTTCTGGGATTATTTGGACACCAAATTCCCATTCAGCAAAATCACCGTTTTCAATGGCATCATGTAAATCTCTTCTATGGAAATCAGGATCTTGTCCGTTAATTTTCAAAGCCTCGTCCCAAACTACAGAGTGCATTCCCAATAAAGGTTTCCAGTGCATTTTTACAAAGCAAGATTTTCCTGCTTCATTTATGAATCTATAGGTATGAACATTAAAGCCTTCCATCATCCTTAAACTTCTCGGAATTGCCCGATCAGACATTGCCCACATGATCATGTGCATAGACTCTGGTGATAGAGAAATAAAATCCCAAAAAGTATCATGTGCTGATGCAGCTTGAGGAATTTCATTATGAGGTTCTGGTTTTACTGCGTGTATCAAATCTGGAAACTTAATGGCGTCCTGAATAAAAAACACGGGCATATTATTTCCTACAAAATCATAATTGCCTTCTTCTGTATAAAATTTGACTGCAAAACCGCGTACATCTCTTGCTAAATCTGCAGAACCTCTAGAACCTGCTACAGTAGAAAAACGGGCAAATATTGGAGTTTCTAAAGAAGGATCAGTTAAGAATTTAGCTTTTGTAAATTCTTTCATGCTATCATCATAAACCTTAAAAACACCATGAGCACCAACACCACGAGCATGAACAATCCTTTCGGGTATACGCTCATGATCAAAATGGGTGATCTTTTCTCTTAGGATAAAGTCTTCCAATAGGGTTGAACCTCTTTCACCAGATTTTAGCGAGTTATTGTCATCATTAATTTTAACACCTTGATTGGTTGTCATAAATTGGTTGCTGCCATCTTCGGTATTTTTAGATAGATCATCAAATTTTTGATTTTGATCATTCTTTTCTGTTGGTTTTGAATTCTTCATTTTAGATAATTATTTTGATGAGGTTTTATTATAACTATTAATCAATATTTGTTCCAATAAAACCCAACCATTACTTTGATTCTATAATTATTGAAATAGGGATAGATTTATTTCTTATTGAGCTATTTTATTGGTCTCATCTTTGCTTTTGCTTAAAAACATTTAAAGAAAAACATACTATGGAAAACAATCAAAGGGACAGTTCTAACAACAGTCAAACAGAAGACACACACAAAACATTAGAAGGTAAAGAAGCATTAGAGAAGCTGAAAGATTTAGCCACGAGTGCAGAGAATTGTTTTTTTTGTACCAGCATTAAAACCGGATTGCCATTATCGGTAAGGCCAATGTCGGTATTACAAGTTGATGATGAAGGGAATTTATGGTTTATGAGCCACAAGCAAAGTCATAAAAATAATGAAATTAAATCTGATCCATTTACCCATCTATTCTTTCAAGAAAATAAAAACTCCGGTTTCTTAAATGTTTACGGTATTAGTGAGATCGTTTATGACCAGGAAAAAATTGATGAATTATGGAACCCACTTTTAAAAACCTGGTTTCAGGGTGGTAAAGATGATTTGGAAATCAGTTTAATAAAAGTAGAGCCAACACATATACATTATTGGGATACCAAACACGGCGAATTGGTTGCATTTATTAAAATGGCCGCATCAGTAGTTTCAGGAAAAACTATGGATGATAGTGTTGAGGGTGATTTGGATATTTAAATTAGTTATTTTAATTATGGACGGGATTTAAAGTTCAATATTATAAAGACCTTTTAATTAAATTTTATGAAGCTTATCCAATCTTTCTATGATAGTGACGATACCCTAAAAATGGCTAAAGATTTAATTGGACATTTTTTGTACACCAATTTAGATGGAAACATTACAGGGGGTATGATTGTAGAAACGGAAGCCTATATGGGTGTTACGGATAGCAGTTGTCACACTTTTAATAATCGTAAAACAAATAGAAACGCCACCATGTATTGCCAGGGTGGCGTTATTTATATGTATGTGTGCTATGGAATTCATGATATGCTGAACATTGTAACCGGCAGTGAAGGAGATTCTCAAGTAATTTTAATAAGAGCTATTGAACCTTTAACGGGTATAGAAATTATGAAAGAAAGGAGGGGAGATGTCCCTTTAAAAAGATTAACAAAAGGACCAGGTTCATTAGCAAAGGCTTTAGGTTTAAAAAGAATTCATGATGGTATTTCTTTAACAGAGGATAAAGTTTGGATTGAAGATCAGGGTTTTAAAGTTGAACCTGAAAATATTATTGAAACAGCAAGGATTGGTTTGGGCTGCCCCGAGCCTTATTTTTCTATTCCATGGCGATTTTTTTTAAAAGGAAATGTATTTGTGAGTGGGAAGACGAAGTAGGTTGGTAGTTAGTTTTTAGTTAGTTAGTTAGTTAGTTAGTTAGTTAGTTAGTTAGTTAGTTAGTTAGTTAGTTAGTTAGTTAGTTAGGTTTTTGGTTTATTAAATGGTTTAGGTTAAAACTAAAAAAGCATCAACCAAATGGCCAATGCTTTTAAAATCATCTAAACAAAATTTAATTCAAAACCAACGTCTGCAACCTGTCGGGGCCAACAGAAAGGTATTTGATAGGTACTTCTAATTCTTTTTCTAAATAATCTATGTAGGCTTGAAGTTTTTCAGGGATTTCATTAATCTCCCTTATTCCAGTTAAATCCTCGTTCCAACCATCAATCTCTTCCCAAAGTGGTTCTGGTTTAATGCTAGAAATATCGTAAGGCATATAATCAATGGTCTCTCCGTTATATTTGTAATGAGTACAGGCATAAATTTTTTCAAAACCGCTTAAAACATCAGCTTTTGTCATTACCAATTGGGTAACACCATTTAGCAATATGGCATATTTAAGTGCAGGTAAATCTATCCAACCGCAACGTCTTGGGCGACCAGTGGTTGCACCAAACTCATGACCAATTTTTCTTAATTCTTCGCCAACTTCATTATCTAATTCGGTAGGAAATGGGCCACCACCAACACGGGTGCAATAAGCTTTAAAAATCCCGATAACATCGCCTATTTTATTTGGAGCGATACCTAAACCGGTACATGCACCTGCGGTAGTGGTATTAGAAGAAGTAACAAAAGGATAAGAACCAAAATCAATATCCAGCATGGTTCCTTGTGCGCCTTCTGCCAACACTTTTTTTCCTTCTTTTAAATATTTTGCAACTAAATGTTCGCTATCTACGTGAGGGAATTGCTTCAATAATTCTATGGCTTCAAAAAATGCTTTTTCTCTTTCACTAAAATCTTCTATCTCGCCATAATTGGCTAGAATAGAACAATGTTTTTCTACTAGTTTATTGTATTTATCTTTGAAATCTGGCAAATAAATATCGCCTACACGTAAACCATTTCTTCCGGTTTTATCCATGTAAGTTGGACCAATCCCTTTTAAGGTAGAGCCAATTTTGCTGTCTCCCATTTTCTTTTCAGAAGAAGCATCTAAAAGCTGGTGAGTTGGTAAAATTAAATGTGCTTTGCGGGCAATCATCAAATTCTTTTTAGCCAATAAATCTATACCAGCATCTTTTAATTTGTCAATCTCTTTTTTTAAGATAATAGGATCAATAACTACCCCATTACCAATTAAATTCATGGTATGCTTTTCGAAAATACCTGAGGGAATGGTATTTAAAACAAACTTTTTGCCATCAAATTCTAAAGTATGCCCCGCATTAGGGCCACCTTGAAAGCGAGCAATTAAATCATATTGTGGGGCTAGCACATCCACAATTTTACCTTTTCCTTCGTCGCCCCATTGAAGGCCTAATAATACATCAACAGCCATTTTTTATGGATTGGATTTGAGTTTAAATGAAATGTTTAAATAAATTTATTTTCTTGGGATGCACAATGACCCGCTTTTAATTGGGTACAATTGCCATATAAGTTCAGTGAATGATGCTTAATCTCGAATTTTAATAAATCACCCATCATAGATTGTATCTGCTGAACGCGAGGGTCGCAAAACTCTACCACTTTGCCGCAATCAATGCAAATGATATGATCATGCTGTTTAAAACCGTAAGATTTCTCAAACTGCGCCATATTTTTTCCAAACTGATGTTTGGTCACTAAATCGCAAGAAAGCAAAAGCTCTAAGGTATTGTAAACGGTAGCTCTACTCACCCTGTATTTTTTATTTTTCATTTGTATGTACAAAGATTCTACATCAAAATGATCAGAGCGTGAATAAATTTCTTCGAGTATTGCGAAACGTTCAGGAGTTTTCCGGAGACTTTTATTTTCGAGATAGCTCTCGAAAATCTTTTTTACCATATCAATGGTTTCTTGCATTCCCATAGCTTTGTTAAGGTTCAAAGTTATTAAAAAATATCATTTTGGTAAATGATATTTGGGAATTTGAAAACTAACCGTTTTATGCTACTATTAAATACGGCTCAAGCTTTGCGGGGGAGGGGTAAAAACTGTCTTTTCAATTAAAAGTTTTGCTAGTGTTTTATTCCTTTCCATAAGCTCTACATTTAAATCTTTTTGATAAGAGACTTCTTTTTTCAAGCTTTGGATTTCGTTGTAATAATCTTGCATCTGCATCCTAAAATTAATTTGTTGCAATTCTGCTAAATCATCGGGAAAAAACTCATATAATGCAGCTTCAGTTATATATGCTAAATGTATAATCTGCTCGAAAGTAAAATAGGAGTGATTGTTCTCAAGTTTAGAATAAGCACTTTGAGAGAGATTTAACATTGCAGCAAATTGTCCTTGTTGTAGATTTTTCTTTATTCTGATATTTTTAATTTTAGAACCGATGTTGTATTTCATTGTAGCGCAGTAAATTAGAAATGCAATTTAAGAAATAGTTTTGTAACATTTATATTCTAAATTTGCATATTATATGCTTAATTAGCATAAAATCTAAGTTTTTTATTTTTCACCTTTGTAAGGTAGCGTTACAAGAGGGAAAACACTTTGCCCTGCCATGGTGGCAATAGAAAGAGATTTAAAAAAAACTTAAATTTATTTTTAATGAAAAATTTTAACAAAAAATTTTTAGTAGCACTTTTAGGAATAGTGCTTTTAACATCTACATTTTCGATTCAAAAAGCTGAAGCAGTTCAAGACCCAGCTACAGCAATTGCCGAGGCAATAACTGCTATCATCGGAGCAGTTTGCCCTGATACTCCCCAAAATAGATGCAAAGCTGGTAATACTTGTCAAGACGGGGCTTGTATTTCATTTAGAAAAGCTTGTTCAACTAATGAAGACTGTGGTGGGACTAATCAAGAATGAAAAATGTTAAATTAAATGTAGTGATTTCTCTTTTGATTTCACTACTTTTTTTAAGTTGTAATTCTTCCGTTAATAATAATGAATTTAAATACATAAACAGTGAGAATTTATTAGGTAATCAAATAAAGATAGATAGTTTTAACTTAAAGTTAAATATAACCTCATTCAAAACTTTCACAAAAATTATAAATAAAAAAATAACTGTAATAGACCAAATATTTGGAACTGTGAAGTTCTTCGATTTGAATGGAAATGTAATTGCCACTTACTTAGGGAAAAAAAAAGCTCCGTACATTAAAGAAATATTTTCTTTTACAAACTTTAAAAACAACTATTATATAGTTGACAATAGTTTAATCTATACGTATGATAACAATTTCCAACTATTGGATAGTTCTCACATAAAATTTAAACCTAATATATTAAGTTTCGATTCTGAAAACCCAAATCCCAATCAAGTTATGTTCTATCAATTGAACTATGGGGCTATGCAACAATATGATGGTTTGAATGATTTTTTAATAATTCCAGTAGAGATGGAACTGCCAAAGTTAAATGCATTTAATAACAATGAATATTATAAAAAGGCTTATAATCTAGGTATGTTGAGCTTAGATAACTACAAGGTCAAGAAAGTATTTAACAACTGGTCTTCTATATATGGAGAAGGTAAAAATTATCCTTATTTAACATCTTTGACTTATAGTATTAATAGAAATAGAATTGTTATTAATTACCCTGCGGATACTTTGATTTATACTTTAGACAAACAATTCCTGCCACATTTGAAGTTTGGTATATGTCCGAAAGGATATAAAACTAATTATAGAGTAACCAAAAGACTATCAGAGGCTTTTGATGCTAACGCTGAAAAAAGATTTAAAAATGAATTTAATCACTTTAATGATATTTTGACAATTGACGATTTTGTCTGTAGAACATATACTTTAATTGAGTCAGGCTCGAAAAAAAAAATTACAGGATTACAAATTTACAAAAACCATAATCTAACAGATGAATTTAAGTTTGCAGGAGAAGTAAAAATTATTGGTGCATTAGATAGCTGTCTATATTTTTCAAGCAAAATAATTGAGGGCGAACCAAATCTCAAAATCTTTAAAATAAAATATAAATGAAACAAACTCTTAAAGCAATTTATCTGCTTTTATTTTTCATATTAAAATGCTCTATTGCATTTTGTCAAGACGGTAAATATCAAATCGTTGATAAGGAAACAGGGAGAGGAGTGTCCTATGCATTAATTAAGTCAAATGATGTAATTGTTAATTCTGACTCATTAGGCCATTTTATTTTACCATTAAATTTGAGCTTTATCCAAATTAGCTGCATTGGCTATGAAACCAAAAAGTTTCAAAGTAATGAGCTTAAACAAATAATAAAATTAATACCAATATCTTACATCTTAAATGAAGTTTCAGTTAACCCGCTTACGTTCAAATCTATAAATAGCAAGTTTAACTCTAACTTTTACGACAACCTAGTGCAAAAACCTTATGATGCTAATTTCTTTTATCGAGAGTTTACAAAATTGGATGGTGATTATATTGACTTTAATGAAAGTTTCGGTTTATATCATTTCGAAGGTTTTTCTTTAAATTCACTAAGAAATCTTAGTGCTTCAAGTTTCATATCTAAAATCAATCAAATAAAATCTTTAAATATAATGATGGATAAAAAGATGGGTTTACATGAAATTAATTGGCTTGCAGCACCGAATAATCTCAATAAGTATATTTTAGAGTTTCTAATGTATTTTGGTGGCGATTTGAGCGATCGTAAACTATCAAATAATTATTTTGATGGTAAAGAACACATTGCTGAGATAAGTTTCAAACCAAACCCCAAGAGATTAAATTACTTAATTTCTAAGCAATGGCGTAGGTTTAATTTTTTTGCTGGTGTTCTAGCTTCTTCTGGTACTTATTATGTAAATACTGACAATGGTAAATTGAAAAGGGTGATTTTTGATACACATGATTTTAATAAATCAGCAAGGGGTTACAATAAAATGGATGAGAGGTTTAAAATTTTAAACTTAAGTGGAGAAATAAATTACATAGAGGATGAAAACTCTAAAACAATTCCTAGCTTTTTGGGATGTAATATTACTTACATCTTAAAAGATGAACCTACAAAAAAAATTGAAAAAAGGCTAGAATTTTATTTTTCAGGCTTTGATTTTAAAAATCAATCCAATGAAGATCTTGCAAAGAAATATAATACAGGAATATTATATGAATTTCCATCTAGGGCAATGAGATATAAAGCTGAAAACATATTTCCCGGAGAGGCCAAATATGACCCTGTCTTTTGGGCAAAAGATTTGCCATACCCCCCTTTTTATGATATTAAAAAAGTAAAAGAGGATTTAGCTAAACAAGGAATTGATATGCAGAAAAAATTTGCTGAATTTAACAATACTTATAAATAATTATTAAATGAAAAATATTATTTTAATTATTACTTTTTTTACTATTCTGAGTCAACAGTTCCCAACCTTAGAATTTGATAAAAAGATTTATGATTTCAAAAAAATAAAACCAAACACAACTGTTACTGCTACCTTTAAACTAACTAATAAATCAAACAAAGTTCCTTTAATAATTTACTCAGTAAGTACAACCTGTGGATGTACAACTGCGAAGGCACCTAAAATAATAAAACCTTCTCAATCAGATTTTATAATTATTAAGTTTGATAGTAGAGGATATAATGGATTAATAAATAAAGATATAGTAGTTATCACCAACACTAAAAATGAGTATGATAAATTAACTATAAAAGGCAATGTAAGTAATTGAGTAAGTATAATTTTTGATATTACTAACTTCATAATTTTCTTAACTCGGCATTAAATACTTATCACACCTTTAAAAGTTTTATCATTCTTTATAGATTATTTACTTCTTAACCACCAAAGTTTCAATCTCAGAATCAAATCTAGTTACATCAGAAATTCCTTTTACTTCTTTTAACTTCTCAATCAAATTATCAAGATGATTGGTATCGTTAACATAAATCATAATAGTGCCATCAAAAAATTCCTTGGTCAGTATCAACTGTTATAGAGCGCATATACACTTTAAAGTCGTTTGAGATTACCTGAGTTAGGTTATTTATTAAGCCAAATCAGCAATGACAATAGTATGTAAACCTGTTAAAAAAGCGCCTTGCTTCTGACATGTACATTCTGCTTTGACAATCTGGTAGCCAAAACTCGACATTAATTTGGTTGCATTAGGGCAGTTTTTTAGTTTTATTTAACGTTTAATTCCTCTCTACTAGATAAAATAGTTAAATAATTAATAGATAATCGGAAATTATCCGATTATCTATTAATTTATCTACATTTGTTTATGAATTTGATAGATAAAATCTCAACTCATTCTCGTCAACCCTTAACACATCAATTGTTGATATCATGGTTAAAGCATTATGAACGTCCAAATGATAAGATAAGTGAACTTATTCATCAGAATAAATTACAGTCAATTAAAAAAGGATTATATATAGTGGGTCCAGCTATTATTGCTGCCATTCCAGAAAAATTTACGATAGCCAACCATTTGTTGGGACCAAGTTACATCAGTTTAGATTCTGCATTAAGCTATTATGGTTTAATTCCAGAAAAAGTTTATACTACTTCCTCAGTTACAATAAAGTCTTCAAAAGAATTCGATACTTCCATCGGTTTTTTTTCATATTCCCAGTTACCTGTACCATATTATTCGTTTGGAATTAAATCACTTTTAATCGGCGAAAGCCAACAGATTTTAATTGCATCAAAAGAAAAAGCATTATGCGATAAAATTATCAAAACAAAAGGCATTGTGTTGAGGAGTGAGAAACAGGCGTATGAATTTTTAATTAAGAACTTAAGAATGGATGAATTTATTTTGAAAAACTTAAATACAGATGAAATTGAAAATTGGTTAAATAATGCACCAAAAGCAGAAAGTATTTCTCAAGTTGTTAAGGTTATTAAATCGCTATGATTAAAGATTGGTTAAATAATTATCAGCCTTCAAATCAAGCAGAGGCAAAAGACGCATTGAGAGAAATAATGCAAGAAATTGTATTGGCTGCCCTTTACAGAGCTGGATTTTTTGAGAAAGCTGCTTTTTATGGAGGTACAGCTTTAAGGATTTTCCATGGCTTAGATAGATTTTCGGAAGATTTAGATTTTTCCTTGTTAAAACCAGATGATGGTTTTTCTTTGGATAAATATCAAGAAGCAATCTTACTGGAATTTACCGCTTTAGGGATGAAAGTAACGATTAAAGAGAAAGAAAAAAAGATTAAGACAAATATCAACTCTGCATTTTTAAAATCGGAAACGATGTGGCGAGAGCTAACATTGGAAGGTATTGTTCCGCAAAGTGGTTTAGACCAAGTTGCAAACATAAAAATCAAATTAGAAGTTGATGTAATGCCGCCTTTAGGTTTTGTAACCGAAGAAAAATTATCATTAAAGCCATTTTCGTTTTATGTGAAATGTCTTACTCTACCAAATTTATTTGCTGGCAAAATGCATGCTTTAATTTTCCGTAAATGGGGAAAAAATGTAAAAGGTAGGGATTGGTATGATATGGAATGGTATATTAAAAAAGGAGTAAAACTTAATTTAAATCATTTCCTTTTGAGGGCAATTGATAGTGGCGATTGGAAGAAGGAAAATATCAACAAACAGGAATTTCAGGAACTTTTGTCCGAAAGAATAAACAATGTTGAAATGAAATATGTAAAAGATGATATCAAAAGATTTATAAAAAACCAATCCGACATTAAAATTTGGTCACCAATATATTTTCAAGATCTGGTAATTCATTTAAAATTTGAGAACTAAGGATTATATTACTTCTTAACCATAGAAGTCTCAATTTCAGAATCAAACCTAGTTACATCAGAAATTCCTTTAACTTCTTTTAATTTTTTGATAAGATTATCGAGATGAGTTGTATCGTTTACATAAATCATAATGGTTCCATCAAAAATCCCTTGGTCGGTATCTACCGTTATGGAACGCATATTCACCTTAAAATCGTTAGAAATTACTTGAGTTAGGTTATTTATTAAGCCAACTTCATCTATACCTAAAATACGTAAACCAGTTAAAAAGGCAACTTGCTTCTGACTTGTCCATTTTGCTTTTACAATCCGGTAACCAAAACTGCTCATTAATTTTGTTGCATTTGGGCAATTTGTTCTGTGGATTTTTATGCCATCAGAAACGGTTACAAAACCAAAAACATCATCCCCAGGAATGGGGTTGCAGCAATTTGAAAGCGTATAATCTATCTTTTGTAAGTCTTCGCCAATTAAAAGAATGTCACTATCCTTTGTTTTTACCTGCTTAATTAATTTCTGGATTTGATCAGTTTCTATTTCTTGAACAGGCTTTTGTTCAACTACTTTTTCTGATGCAGCAAATTCTTTTAAATCCTTAAGGTCAATTATTCCTTTGGCAACATTATAAAAGACATCTTGGGTAGAGCCAAGTTTAAAATAGTAGCTTAGTTTTAAGATATTATCTGTATTGTAGGTTATTTTTAAGGATTTTAACTTACGTTCTAAAATCTCCTTACCATCTTCTGCAATTTTTCTCCGCTCTTCTTTTAATGAAGATTTTATCTTCGCTTTGGCCTTTGCGGTTACCACAAAGTTTAGCCAATCCTCTTTTGGCGCTTGTTTGCCAGAAGTAATGACCTCTACCTGATCTCCATTTTGCAGTTTATAAGAAAGAGGCACTAATTTATGGTTCACTTTTGCACCGATACATTTTGCGCCCACATCAGAATGGATTTCGAAAGCAAAATCTAAAGCTGTAGCTTCAACCGGAAGTTGTATTAAATCGCCCTTAGGCGTAAAAATGAAAATCTCATCTGAGAAAAGGTTCATCTTAAAATCATCCAGAAAGTCTAATGCATTTGCTTCTGGGTTACTCAACATTTCCCTTACCTTACTTACCCATTGATCTAAACCGCTATCAGATGAAGATTCCTTGTATTTCCAATGTGCTGCAAATCCTTTTTCGGCAATTTCGTTCATTCTTTGGGTGCGTATCTGCACTTCTACCCATTGCCCTTTTGGCCCCATAACCGTCGTATGCAAAGATTCATATCCATTTGCTTTTGGCGATGAAATCCAATCCCTTAATCTATCAGGATTTGGACGATAAAGATCTGTTACTATAGAATAGGCTTTCCAGGAATCGGATTTTTCATTTTCTGGTAGGCTGTCTAAAATAATCCTGATTGCAAAAAGATCATAAACCTCTTCAAAAGGAATTCCCTTTTTCTTCATCTTATTCCAAATGGAATGTATAGATTTTGGTCGACCAACCACGCTGGCATTTAAATCTAACTCGGCTAAAATTTTATTTATTGGGCCAACAAACTCTTTAACAAAATGCTCACGCTCTGCTTTTTTCTCGTTTAATTTTGTAGCGATAAATTTATAGGTTTCAGGCTCCATATATTTCATGGAGAGGTCTTCCAATTCAGATTTTATGGCGTATAAACCCAATCTATGGGCAAGAGGTGCATATAAATAAACCGTTTCAGAACAAATTTTAAGCTGCTTATCGCGAGGCATAAAATTCATGGTTCTCATGTTATGCAAACGATCGGCTAGTTTTATCAAAATCACCCTCACATCATCTGCAAGGGTAAGTAACATTTTTCTAAAGTTTTCTGCCTGGATAGAGCTATTGGCATCAAATACACCAGAAATTTTTGTTAAGCCATCAATAATTTTGGCCACTTTTTTACCAAATTCTTGTTCAATATCTTCTAAAGAAATGTCAGTATCTTCTACTACATCATGTAAAAGTGCGCAAACGATAGAAGTGGTTCCTAAACCAATTTCTTCTGCAGCAATTTGCGCAACAGCAATAGGATGATAAATGTAAGGTTCGCCAGATTTTCTACGCATATCTTTATGGCTCTCTACCGCCATATCAAATGCCATGCGTATCATTTTTTTATCACCTTTTTTTAACGTTGATTTACAAGCCCTTAACAAAGTGCGATATCTTTTTAGGATCTCTGATTTTTCAGCTTCTATATCAATTATATAATCTTTCATTCAATATTATCTCTTTCTAATCGTTTAAAAATTAAATAAACGAAATTAGGGTTACTTATTACTATTTTATTAATTAATAAGGTATAAATTTGTATATTAAAACTATGAAATCGAAAGCTTTGTTTTTTTCTTGCGTCTTTCTTTTTTTGGCTGGGTATTGCCAGGCACAAGTAGCTTATGGTGCTAAAGATACCATTAAAGTGGCAACCACA
This sequence comes from Pedobacter psychrophilus, assembly GCF_001652725.1. Taxonomy (GTDB): domain Bacteria; phylum Bacteroidota; class Bacteroidia; order Sphingobacteriales; family Sphingobacteriaceae; genus Pseudopedobacter; species Pseudopedobacter psychrophilus. The sequence continues at coordinate 164,865 of NZ_LWHJ01000031.1, read as the reverse complement.
AATTATAACGGTGAAATTATTCCATGGGTAGTTATTGGGGAAGTTACCGTTGTAGATAGGCGTACTTTTAAATCTCAGGAAGATTATGACAAATATAGGAGATTAAGGTATAATGTTTTAAAGGTGTTGCCTTATGCAAGGTTTGCTGGGCAAAGATACAGGCAATTAGAAAGAGATTTAGCCTTAACTAACGATAAAAGAAAACAAAAACAACTCATTAAAAGTTGTGATAAAGAGATTAAGGATTTATTTAACGATAAGATTAAAAACTTAACAATTTCCCAAGGCGAAATTTTAATAAAATTAGTAGATAGGGAAACAGGAAATAGTAGTTATCAATTAGTTAAAGATCTAAAAGGAAATGTTTCTGCCTTTGTTGTACAATCTGTTGCGAAAATATTTGGGCATGATCTTAGAAACAAGTACGATGTAGACCAAGAGATGGATATTGAAGGTATTATCCATTCTGCCGGATACTACACTTATCAATAATATAATGACTGAAAAAAATATTTATAATTTTGAGGTAGAAAATTCTAAAGGAGAAAAAATTATTTTAAAACAATACGAAGGAAAAGTTTTATTAATAGTTAATACCGCTTCCGAATGCGGTTTTACTCCTCAATTAAAAGATTTAGAAGAACTAAGAAAAGATTTTGACGGTGAAAAATTTGAGATCCTGGCTTTCCCAAGCAATGATTTTGGACAACAAGAACCTTTAAACGATGAAGCCATTGGTAAGTTTTGTGCTATAAACTACCATACTCATTTCCCAATCTTTAAAAAAATGCGTGTAAGAGGGGAATATGCATCTCCACTTTTTAAATTTCTGGCCGAAAAGAAATTAAACGGCAACATCAACTCTAGTCCTAGATGGAATTTTCATAAATACATTGTGAACCAACAAGGCGAAGTAGTAGATTACTTCTATTCTTTTACAAAGCCAAACTCCACCAAGGTTAAAAAGAAAATTCAAAAGCTTTTAGGAAGCATCAAAAAATAACCATGAAGTTAGATTTACTTTTTATAGTTGCCCACCCAGACGATGTTGAACTTGGTGCTGCAGGAACTATCCTAAAACATAAAAAAGCGGGCAAAAAAGTTGGAATCATAGATTTAACCCGTGGTGAGCTAGGCACAAGAGGAACAGCAGAAACCCGCAATCAAGAAGCAAAAGAAGCTGCTGATTTACTAGGTTTAGATGTTAGAGAAAATTTATCTGTTAGAGATGGTTTTTTTAAAAATGATGAAGAGCATCAGCTAAAAGTAATTTCTATTATTAGAAAATATCAGCCCGAGATTGTCATTACAAATGCTTATGAAGATCGTCACCCTGACCATGCAAGAGCCTGCCAATTAGTAAATGATTCTTATTTTTTATCTGGATTATCAAAGATTGTAACTTCACAAGATGGTCTTATTCAAAAGGCATATCGTCCAAGATTATTACTTCATCTAATTCAAGATACTTATATAAAACCTGATGTGGTAATTGATATTTCTGAGTTTATGGAGCAGAAGTTGGCTGCTATAAGGGCTTATAAAACACAGTTTTATGTAGAAGGAATTGAACTTGATGATGCACCAACTTATATCTCTAACCCAGCTTTTATGGATTTAATTATTGGCAGAACAAGAGAATACGGTAGATCTATACAAGTAGATCATGCAGAAGGATTTTTAAGCAAGAAGATTTTAGGGGTAAACAATTTATTTGATTTGTTATAATCATGACTAATTCCAAATCTGGAAAAATTCTTATCATAGATGATGAAGAAAAACTCAATCAACTTTTAGGGAGAATTTTAGGATTAGAAGGCTATGAGATTTTTCAGGCATTTAATGGAAAGTCTGGATTAGAAATCCTTAAAAATCAAGAAATACAATTGGTTTTAAGCGATGTTAAATTGCCGGATATTAACGGTATTATTTTGACAGAGCAAATAAAAGCTTTATATCCACATATAGAAGTAATTAACCTTACCGCTTACGGCACCATTGCAGATGGTGTAAAAGCGATACAAAAGGGTGCTTTTGATTACATTACCAAAGGTGATGATAATGATAAGATTATTCCTTTGGTTGCAAAAGCCATGGAAAAAGCATTATTGCAAAAAAGAGTTCAAGAGTTAGAGCAGAAGATCTCTTCTAAATTTAATTTTGAAAGCATCATCGGAAATTCATCTGCTTTAAAACAGGCGGTTGATTTAGCACAGAAAGTGACTCAAACAGATACCACTGTATTATTGCTGGGCGAAACTGGTAGCGGAAAAGAAGTTTTTGCCAATGCCATCCATTATGAAAGTAAAAGAAAGCAAGAAAAATTTATCGCAATAAATTGCAGTGCGTTATCTAAAGATTTAATGGAAAGTGAACTTTTTGGTCATAAATCAGGAGCTTTTACAGGAGCTTTAAAAGATAAAAAAGGTCTTTTTGAAGAAGCGCATAAGGGCACTTTATTTTTGGATGAAATTGGCGAACTCAGCATAGAGCTTCAGTCAAAACTTCTTCGTGTTTTAGAAACCGGAACTTTTATAAAGGTCGGAGCTACAGAAACCTTAAAAGTTGATGTTAGGATTATTGCAGCCACCAATCGAAATTTAAAGCAAGAAGCGGAAGCCGGTACCTTTAGGCTCGATTTATTTTACCGCTTATCTGTTTTCACCATTCCATTGCCTTCATTAAACGATAGAAAAGAAGATATTGAATCTTTAGTCAATCATTATCTTAAGGAATTTTCTTTAAAAATGAACAAAACTGTTAACAGCGTTTCAACAGGTTTTCTTAAAGAGCTTCATTCTCATACATGGAAAGGAAACGTTCGGGAGTTGAAGAACATCATTGAACGAGCAGTTATTTTAGCTCCAAAAAATGAATTAGAAGTAAATTTACTCCCTTGGGAATTTAACCAAACAGATTTGGGAAATGCTACTCAAGATTTGCAAAGTGTAGAGAAACATCATATCCTTAAAGTTTTAAACCATACTCAAAATAATAAAACTGAAACCGCCAGAATACTCAATATCGGTTTAACCACACTCTATCGTAAGCTGGAAGAATACGGCTTAAAATAAATCTCTCACCCTTCCATTTTGGAAATATACCCTTCCGTTTTGGAATGGTTTTTCCATCCTTCAATATTTCCTATTTCATAATTTACTGATTTTCAAATGTTTGAAAATATGGTTTTTTATGGTATTTGCTTTGGCTTAAGCTTTCCAAAACAAATTACCATGAGCACAATCATTTTATTATTAGTAGGCCTTATTTGCTTCTTTATTTTCTTTAAATCCATTAACTATTTCGAAAAGATATGAGCGCATTATTCATCATCGCCATAGCGATATTCTTTTACATGATTTACGTATTGTTAAAACCAGAAAATTTTTAAAAAATGAATACAGAAATTTTAGGTATCGTCCTTATTTTCCTTTTAGCGGTGGCATTGGCTATTCCACTCGGAAAATATATTGCAAAGATTTTTGGAGAAGGGAAACCATTTGCAGAAGGATTCTTTGCTCCAATAGAAAAATTTATTTTCCGCTTAAGCGGGATTAACCCTAACAAACAAATGACCTGGAAGGAACATTTGAAGGCATTGCTAACCATCAACCTCATTTGGTTCTTTTGGGCAATGTTACTCTTAATGACTCAAAGCTATCATTTTTGGAATCCAGATAACAATCCTTCCATGTCGCCAGATTTGGCTTTTAACACCGCCGTTAGCTTTTTGGTAAATGCAAATTTACAGCATTACAGCGGAGAAACTGGCTTAAGTTACCTTTCTCAATTAGCCTGTATTACATTTTTACAATTTGTAACTGCAGCAACTGGTATAGCTGCTTGCATTGTGGTATTTAAAGCTTTTAAAGAAAAGCAAGGCAATTTATTAGGTAACTTTTATGATTATTTTGTTAAAACCGTTTTAAGGATTCTTTTACCAATTTCCGTTATCACTTCCGTTATTTTAGTATTTAGTGGTGTACCCATGACTTTTTTGGGAAAGGCTAATATTCAAACAATTGAAGGTGTAGCCCAACAAATATCTCGTGGCCCCGCAGCAGCCATGATTGCTATTAAACAAGCTGGTACAAATGGAGGTGGTTTTTTCGGCGTTAATTCGGCTCACCCATTAGAAAATCCTACTTACTTAACCAATATATTAGAAAACCTATTAATTATTCTAATACCGATAGCTTTAATTTTTGCTTTAGGTTATTATCTTAAAAATAAAAAGCTAAGCATCATGATTTTTGGGGTGATGACTATTGGTTTTCTGATGCTCTTAATTCCTTCTGTAATGCAAGAAATGCAGGGAAACAAAAAAATTACCGATATGGGAATTTCGCAAATTCACGGAAGTATGGAAGGTAAGGAAACCCGATTTGGCGCCGCAGCATCCGCATTTTGGGGAGTTACCACAACCGTAACTTCAAACGGTTCTGTTAATGCAATGCATGATAGCATGACGCCTTTGAGCGGTTTATCGCAATTGATGGGAATGATGGTCAATGCTTTTTACGGAGGAGTTGGTGTAGGATTTCTGAACTTTTACGTCTTTTTGATATTGGCTGTTTTTATCTCTGGATTGATGGTGGGTCGAACACCGGAATTTTTAGGTAAAAAGATAGAAGCCCGAGAGATGAAAATTGCCATGCTCATTGCACTTCTACATCCATTATTGATATTGGGAGGTACAGCATTATCTTCTTTTTTAATTGTTCTACATCAATATGGATGGTTAAATAATCCAGGTTATCATGGTTTTTCGGAAATGATGTATGAATATAGTAGTGCTTCGGCCAATAATGGTTCTGGCTTTGAAGGATTAGGAGATAATACACCATTTTGGAACATCAGTACAGGAGTAGTTTTAGTATTAGCTAGATTTCTGCCAATCATAGGGCCGGTTGCCATTGCAGGTTTGTTAGCTGCAAAAAAACAAGTGCCAGAAAGTGCTGGAACATTAAAAACAGATACAGGAACTTTTGGTGTCATGATAATGGCAGTCATATTAATTATAGCAGCATTATCATTCTTCCCAGCATTAACATTAGGCCCATTAGCAGAATATTTTTCTTTATAAAATTATGGAAACTCATACAAAATTATTTGAACCCGCATTAGTTAAAACTGCTGTCAAAGAGGCTTTTGTAAAGCTTAGTCCGGTAAGTTTAATAAAAAACCCAGTGATGTTTACGGTAGAAGTGGGTACCGTGTTTATGTTACTTACTAGTTTATATTCCTTAAAATATACCGATCAAGGTTTCTTTGGATATAACATTACCGTATTTTTTATCCTTCTTTTAACGTTATTGTTTGCCAATTTTGCAGAGGCTATTGCCGAAGCCAGAGGAAAAGCACAAGCTAACTCTTTAAGAAAAACCAGACAGGATACCATTGCAAAATTATACCTATCGGCTAGCGATATTAAAGAAATATCATCCGGAGAATTAGCCAAAGGCGATGTTTTTATTTGTGAAGCTGGCGACACTATCCCTTCTGACGGTGAAATTATTGAAGGAATTGCAACTATTGATGAATCTGCAATTACTGGTGAATCTGCCCCTGTAATTAGAGAGGCTGGTGGCGATAAATCTTCGGTTACTGGTGGGACTAAGGTATTATCAGACCAAATCAAGGTAAAAGTTACATCAGACCTCGGCGAAAGTTTTTTAGATAAAATGATTGCTTTAGTAGAAGGTGCATCTCGTCAGAAAACTCCAAATGAAATAGCTTTAACTATATTATTAGCGGGTTTCACTTTAGTTTTTGTGATTGTTTGTATCACATTGAAACCATTCGCAGATTATGCGAATGCACCCATTACCATTGCGGCTTTTATTTCCTTATTCGTTTGCTTGATCCCAACAACTATCGGTGGTTTGCTTTCAGCAATCGGGATTGCTGGAATGGATAGGGCCTTAAGAGCAAATGTAATTACCAAATCTGGGAAAGCAGTTGAAACTGCAGGAGATATTGATGTACTTTTATTAGATAAGACAGGAACTATCACAATCGGTAATAGAAAAGCAACTGCCTTTTACCCTGCAAATGGCATCCCAAAAGAAACTTTTATAAAGCTTTGTTTATTGAGTTCTATTGCTGATGAAACTCCTGAAGGGAAATCCATAGTGGAATTAGCTAATGAATTATTGCCCATTGGTGCGGTTAACTCGTCTGAAAAAGAGGGAATGAATTTTATCAAATTTACTGCTGAAACCAGATCAAGTGGCGTGAAATTAAAGAATGGCAATCAAATTCTTAAAGGTGCTTTTGATTCAATGAGGAAAATAACTGAAAATGCTAATTTTTCTTTTCCAGAAGATACCTCTATCGAGGTAAATAAGATAGCCTCAAACGGTGGAACGCCATTAGTAGTTACCGAAAATTCTGTGATTATGGGCGTCATAGAGTTACAGGATATTATTAAACCTGGCATTAGCGAACGTTTTGAAAGGTTAAGAAAAATGGGAATTAAAACAGTTATGGTAACTGGAGACAACCCTTTAACTGCAAAATTCATCGCCGAAAAGGCAGGTGTAGATGATTTTATTGCAGAGGCTAAGCCTGAGGATAAGATGAATTATATTAAGGCAGAGCAAAAATTGGGTAAATTGGTTGCCATGATGGGCGATGGTACTAACGATGCGCCTGCTTTGGCTCAAGCCGATGTTGGAGTTGCCATGAACAGCGGAACACAAGCTGCTAAAGAAGCGGGTAACATGGTTGATTTAGATAACGACCCTACCAAACTGATAGAAATAGTAGAAATTGGTAAACAATTATTAATGACAAGGGGAACGTTAACTACATTTTCTATCGCAAATGATGTGGCCAAATATTTCGCCATCGTTCCAGCATTGTTTATTACAGCAATTCCAGCTTTACAGTTTTTAAACATCATGGATTTACACAGTCCAGAAACAGCAATTTTATCCGCAGTTATTTTTAACGCCATCATCATTCCGCTGTTGATTCCATTGGCTTTAAAGGGAGTAGCATATAAACCGATTGGTGCAAGTGCTTTGTTAAGAAGAAACCTGTTAATTTATGGTTTAGGAGGCGTAATTGTTCCTTTTATAGGAATTAAATTAATTGATTTAGGCGTATCACTTTTATTTTAAATATCATGAAAACACATATTTTACCAGCGTTAAGATTAAGTCTGGTTTTTATCATCATCATTGCTTTTGTTTATCCTGCAGCTATTTACGGAATTGCTCAATTGCAAAAAGACAAAGGGGAAGGGTCAAAAATATCCGTTAAAGGGAAAGTGGTAGGTTTTGAATTAATCGGTCAATCTTTTACCCAAGCCAGGTATTTTCAAAGCCGCCCTTCTGCGGTTGATTATAACGGAGGCGGTTCTGGAGGATCGAATAAAGGCCCAACAAATCCAGAATATTTAGCACAAGTTGAAGAACGTATTGCTGCATTCCAAAAAGAAAACCCAACAGTAAATAAACCGGCAATACCATCAGAATTGGTAACGGCTTCTGGTAGTGGTTTAGACCCACAAATTTCTTTAGAAGCCGCTTTAGTACAAGTAGATAGGATTGCAAGTACGAGAAATATCGGTAAAGAAAAAATTAAGAAATTAGTTATGGATATTGAAAATAAACCTTTATTTGGATTGTTTGGGCCTTCAACTATTAATGTATTAGATTTGAACATTCGGTTAGATGCCTTGAAATAAATGATCGAAAAAAATCAATTTTTAGATTTAATTAAAGTAAACCAAAAAGGTAAATTCAAAATTTATCTGGGGATGAGTGCGGGTGTTGGAAAATCTTACCGGATGTTGCAGGAAGCGAGTGCTTTGATCAAAAACGACATAGATGTTAAGATAGGTTATATTGAAACGCATCAAAGGAAAGAAACTCAGGAACTGGTTGGAGATTTACCCATTATCCCAAGAAAATCCATTTTTTATAAAGGTAAATCTTTAGAAGAAATGGATTTAAAATCCATTCTACAAGTTAAGCCAGAGGTGGTTATTGTTGATGAATTGGCGCATACAAATATTGAAGGTGGCAAAAACGAAAAAAGGTGGCAAGATGTTATCGATATTTTAAATGCGGGCATAAATGTGATTTCGGCAATAAATATCCAACATATAGAAAGTTTAAATCAAGAAGTAGAAAAAATTACCGGTATTAAAGTTTCAGAAACTGTTCCGGATAAGGTCATTTTGATGGCTGATGAAATTATACAAATAGATTTAACGGCTGATGAGCTTATCCAAAGATTAAAGGAAGGTAAAATATACAAAGAGGATAAGATTCCGATTGCGCTCAACAATTTCTTTAAGATTGAGCAATTACTGCAATTAAGAGAGTTGGCCAATAAAGAAACTGCACATCATCTTGAAAGGAAAATCTCCAACAGTTTACCAGCCAATGTCAAGCTAAGAAAAGAAAAGATTCTTGCCTGTATTTCTACCAATCCAACAGGCACCAAACAGATTTTGAGAAAAACGGCTCGCTTAGCGTCCTATTATCAATCTAAATGGATGGTGCTTTATGTGCAAAGAGAAAATGAAAATCCTGATAGGGTTAAATTAGATTTACAAAGGCATTTAATAAACCATTTTAAATTAGCAACAGAAATGGGCGCAGAAGTAATAAAAGTAAAGGGCAATAATGTAGCTGATATTATTTTTGATACTGCTTTAAAATATGATATTACTACCATTTGCATTGGTAAACCAAAAATAAGTCCATTAGATTTAATATTTAAAACTTCTTTATTTGATAAATTGCTTAAAAAAATGGGTGATACAGAAATTGACTTAATCATTATTTCATAGGGATAAAATGAATATTAAAACAAAATTAAGGTTAGGCACAGGATTTCTTTTTGTACTCATCATCGGGTTGGTTGTAGCATCTACCTGGTATATCAATAGGTTATCTAAAGACGCTCAATTGATATTAAAGGACAATTATTTATCAATTGATATTTCTAAATCTATCCTGCAAGAATTGGGTGGAAATGGTAAGGTGTTAAATGCGGAAGAAATCAATAAAATTAATCAACTCATCCAAAAACAAAGAAATAATATAACCGAAATAGGGGAAGAGAAAGTTACAAATAACATTTTTGTCGACTTTTCTAAAATCTCATCAAATCCGAATAATATTGAAGAGTTAAAAGACAACATTAGGGCTAATTTATATTTAATAATGGATATCAATATGAAAGCCATCGTTTTAAAGAATAATATTGCCCTTCAAACTTCTAAAAATGCAACTTTATATGTCGGCATTTTTGGTAGTGTCTGTATCATGATTGCTTTGAGTTTCATTTTTAATTTTCCGGGATACATTGCTAATCCCTTAAATGTGATAACGGAAGGTATTGAAGAAATTACCCTTAAAAATTATCAGAAGCGTATTGTTGTAGAGGGAAACGACGAGTTAGCACAATTAGCCCAGGCTTTTAATCATATGGCTAAAAGACTCAATGATTTTGAAAACAGCAATTTAGCGAATATCATATTTGAGAAACTAAGATTGGAGACCATTATTAATAACATGAAGGATGCAGTTATTGGCTTGGATGAAAATAAAAATATCCTGTTTGCTAATGCAGTTGCTTTGAATTTATTAAATGCTAAAGCTGATGATTTAAAGGGACGCTACGCTTTGGACATCGCCTTAAAAAATGATTTAATGCGAGAGATTTTAGCCGAGAAAAATCAAAAAGAATTAAGAATTTATGCCGATGAGAAAGAAAGTTTTTTTTCAAAGGAAGTTTTTGAGCTAAAAACAGAAATTAATCCTAAAAATGATGAAATGTCTGAAAGACATTTCGGTTCTGTTATCCTGCTCAAAAATATCACAAAATACCACGAGTTGGATGCAGCAAAAACTAACTTCATGTCAATCATCTCCCACGAATTAAAAACACCTATTTCTGCAATTAGGATGAGTATCAAACTGTTAAAAGATAAAAGGATAGGAGATATGAATCATGAGCAAAACGATTTGTTAAAAAACATTGATGATGATACTCAAAGGTTGCTAAAAATTACGTCAGAGATGTTGGATTTAACGCAACTAGAAAGTGGTAATATTCAGTTGAACATCCATGAAGTTAATGCACAAGATATTGTAGATTATGCAATTAACACTGTTAAATTTTCTGCTCAACAAAAAGGTATCGATTTTAAAGTCCAGCTGAATAATAATTTACCTAAAGTAAAGGCAGATGTAGAAAAAACAGCTTGGGTTCTAACTAATTTTCTCTCTAATGCAGTACGTTACAGTCCTGAAAAATCTACTATTGATGTTTGTGTAAAACCAGGTTATGATGCTATCGAATTTTCTGTAACCGATGTTGGCAAAGGGATTGAGGAAAAATACCAGAAGAGATTATTTGAAAAGTATTTTCAAGTGCCTTCTAATACCAGTGAAAAAGGAGGTACAGGACTAGGTTTAGCCATTTCTAAAGAATTTATAGAAGCGCAACAAGGAAGTATTTATGTAAAAAGTGAAATTGGAACCGGAAGTACTTTTGGATTTTTGTTGCCGGTAAAATAGGATTTGAAATATTATATTTAAAACATCAATGAAAGAAAAGCAGATTTAAACCTTTTTAAAAGCCATTTTATCAGCCTCGCAATTCTAGATGTGGATTTTCTTCAAAAAACAAAAACCTCTTTACGGGCTTGTAAAGAGGTTTTGTACTCAGAGCGGGAATCGAACCCGCACTCCCTTAACAGGAACAGGATTTTAAGTCCTGCGTGTCTACCAGTTCCACCATCTGAGCAAGCATTGAAGCTTACTAAAGATAACTCACAAAGAGATTATCCAAAGAGAGCGAAAGACGAGATTCGAACTCGCGACCCCAACCTTGGCAAGGTTGTGCTCTACCAACTGAGCTACTTTCGCATATTTTAAAGAACTTTCTTTCCCTTGCGGGTTGCAAATATAGCCAGAAAATAATTCTATGCAATATTCAATTAAAAAAAAGTTAAACTACTGCTATAATTCCCTATCATTCAACACATAAAAAATTAAATCTTGTTCAAATCCTCTGCTCATTGCATATTGACAAAGCTTATAATTGCGTTTAAAACGAACTTTTTCCTTTATCAAAGGAGCTTTTTTTTCTAAAAGCCCAACCAATTTTTCTAAATATTCATCACCATCTAAATTTTGAAGTGCTTTTTTAATTAATGGTGGAGATACTTGTTTTAATTTTAAACCTTGCTTTATTTTGTTTTTGCCCCAACTTTTTATTCTCATTTTACCTCTTGCATAGGTGTTTGCAAAGCGTTCTTCGTTTAAAAAACCAGTTTCTATCAAATTTAGGATGATGTTTTCTAATTCCTCATAATAAATTCCCAGGCTTATCAACTTTCCTCTAACTTCATACTGACTGCGTTCTTGGTAGGCGCAAAAAGCTTCTGCTTTTTGTAAAGCAGATTTATAATCTAAAGGAACATTTGTTTTTTGCAGCATTGGCTATAAAATTAGTGATATTCACGAATATTCGTCAACTTTGCAGCAGATGAAGGAATTATCTTACAGCATTCAAAACATTTCTGAAATAATTGGTGATCAAGATTTACTCCGTCATCCTCATCAAAATATAAAAAACCTTCTAACTGATAGCAGAAAAATAACTGACGCTTCTAGCTCTATATTTTTTACGTTAGAAGGTAAAAGAGATGCACATCAATTTATAGATAGCCTTTATAAATTAGGGGTTAAATCTTTTGTAATTACACAGAAAGATTTTAACACTTCAAATTTTCCGGATGCCAATTTTATATGGGTTGGTAATGCCTTAAAGGCGATGCAAAAACTTGCAAAAGCTCATAGAAAACATTTTGATTATCCAGTTATCGGGATTACAGGAAGCAATGGCAAAACCATTGTTAAAGAATGGTTATACCAATTAATGGTAAATGATCAAGAAATTATCCGTAGCCCAAAAAGCTATAACTCACAAATGGGAGTTTCTCTTTCCGTTTGGCAAATGAGCAATCAATACAATTTGGGGATTTTTGAAGCTGGAATTTCTACCAATAATGAAATGGCTGTTCTAGAAGAAATTATCCAACCAACTATTGGAATTCTAACTAATATTGGCGACGCTCATGACGAAGGTTTTAATAGTAGGGAGGAAAAAATCAATGAAAAACTAAAACTCTTTAAAAATTCTCAAATAGTTATCATCAATAAAAAGTATATCGGCGAAAGCCAAGATTTTAAAAAAAATTTTACCTGGAGTTTAACTGAAAATGCTGATTTGCAGATTCTAGATATCAATAAAAAAGAAAACCAAACTTTAATTAAGGGCACATGTCAGGAAAAGGAAATTGAAATAAACATTCCATTTACAAGTCAATCGTCAATTGAAAATGCAATTATTTGCTGGGCTACCTTATTATATTTAGGATACCAGCAGAACATCATCGAAAATAGGATGATGAATTTATTGCCAGTAAAAATGCGTTTAGAGCTAAAAAAAGGCATTAACCAAAGTGATGTTATTGACGATTCTTATAATTCGGATTTTTCTTCTTTAGATATTGCGCTTAATTTTTTAAACCAGCAAAACCAACATCCAACAAAAACATTAATTCTTTCTGATATTTATCAATCCGGAATTGCGGAGAGTGAGCTTTACAAAAATGTAGCTCATTTGATTAAAAATAAAGGAGTCGATAAATTTATTGGTATTGGTAAAGAATTAAAAAAGCATCAGTCATTTTTTAAAAAGGATAGTCTTTTTTTTAGCGATACTGAATATTTTCTAAAGCGATTTAACTGGGAAAGTATTTATAACGAAACCATTTTAATTAAAGGGGCAAGGCATTTTGAGTTTGAAAGGATCAGCAAAAAACTGAGCTTAAAAATTCATGAAACTGTTTTAGAAATTAATTTAAATGCGATTGTTAGCAACCTAAATCATTATAAAGGCAAATTAAAAAAAGGCGTAAAATTAATGGCTATGGTTAAGGCTTTTGCTTATGGAAGTGGAAGCGAGGAAATTGCAAATCTATTACAACATAATGGCGTAGATTATTTATCCGTTGCTTACGCTGATGAAGGTATAGAGTTAAGAGAAGCAGGAATTACTATTCCAATTATGGTTTTGGGTCCGGAGGTTTCAAGCTTTGAAGCGATAATTAACTATAACTTAGAGCCAGAAATTTATAGTTTAAGAATTTTAAAGGCTTTCGCCGATTTAGTTTCTTCAAAAAACTTAAGTAAACAAGCAATTCATATTAAATTGGATACAGGAATGCATCGCTTAGGTTTTATGGAGGATGAGGTTGATGAGTTATTATCGTTTTTAAAACAAAATAATAATGTTAAAGTAAAAAGTATGTTCTCACACCTAGCGGGTAGCGAAAGTGAAAAACATCATAATTACACACAGCAACAGATTGATTTATTTTCTAAAATTACTTCCAAATTTGAAAGAGAGTTAGGTTACATTTTTTTAAAGCACATTTCTAACACTTCGGCAATTACAAAATGGCCAAAAGCGCAATTTGATATGGTGCGTTTAGGAATTGGACTTTACGGAATTGAAGGTGTTATAGAAGAACAGCATCTTTTGGCTAATGTAGCAACTCTAAAAACTACAATTTCTCAAATTAAGCATTTAAAAAAGGGAGATACGGTAGGATACGGTAGGAGTGGAGTAATGCTAAAAGATGGTAAAATTGCCACTGTTAAAATTGGTTATGCAGATGGCTTTCCTAGGATTTTAGGAAATGGCAAGGGCGAAATGTTGATCAATAATCAAAAAGTTAAAACGATTGGAAATATCTGTATGGATATGACCATGTTGGATGTAAGTGATTTAGAAGTAAATACTGGAGATGATGTGATTGTTTTTGGTGAAGATTTGTCAGTTTATGATCTAGCTAAAAATATGGAAACCATTCCTTATGAAGTGATCACTAATATTTCGCAAAGAGTAAAGAGGATTTATTATTACGAATAAATAAATAAAATGAGAAAGCTTTTTAGTGCGCTGTTAAATTATTTTGTAAAAGGATTACTGGTAGTTTTGCCTTTGGGTGCTGCCTTCTTCCTAATATTTTGGGCATTTTCTTCTTTAGATGCAGCTCTAAATCTAAGCGATAAATTTTTTGTTAATCCTTATACTGGTTTGCCATTGTATATTCCTGGATTAGGTATTTTATCGGTTATTTTAATTATTTTATTAACTGGTATTGTTGTTACCTATTTAATTACCGAACCAATTTATAACTGGATTAGCAGATGGATAAACAAATTACCACTTTTTAAATTCATCTATTCTTCTGTAAAGGATTTAACCGAAGCTTTTGTAGGTGATGAAAAGAAATTAAGTGAGCCTGTTTTGGTAGAAGACAATCAGGGTTTTAAGAAGATTGGTTTTTTGACACAAAAAGATATGACTTCGTTTGGTTTACCAGGCGATGTTGCTGTTTATTTTCCATGGTCATATTCTTTTGCTGGGCAAGTGATGATTGTAAAAGCTGATAAAATTACACCGCTTAAAATATCATCAGCGCAAGCTATGAAATTTATAGTTTCTGGTGGAGTAAGCGGGATTCATTAGGGTTTTACCTTATACTTTATAAACCCAGTAGCAATTCCGAAACGTAAAAAAGCATAATGATCTGAAAAATAGATATTGTAAGGATCCTCCCCATAATATCCAGCAGTAGCCATTAAAAAAACATTTTGCATAAAGGGCAAACTGTAATTAGCAGTGAATTCCGCATTTAATCTCTTTTTTACACCCGTTATCGGACTGTTACTCAATGCATTTACAGCATAAGATAAATCGGCATTTAGCCTTAAATATTCTTTTTCTAATTGAGATTTACTGTTTTTCGAATTGTAAAATGCATATTTTCTTAGTGAGAAATTATATAGCAATCTGGTAAAACCATAATTATTTGCTAAAGCTTTTTCGTAGGCAAACCATTTATGCCATTCTAAACCAACTCTGTGGTTATAAGAATCATAATTTTGTCCTTCAACATGTGAAGTGAAATTTCCGAATCGGTATGATGTGGTTAAATAATTGGTACTAAAATTCCCGTTATAGGTATTTATAGTTCCATCCGTATTGGTAGCTTCTGCATCTTGTCCGTTTGAATGATGAGTAAAACCTAATTCAGCATATTTATAGTGATTTGGATTTTCGTTTAAACGGATATAAAATGCCCCACCTAATCTAAAACTCGGTGTTCTTACCCCTGCCGAATTTTCATTTCTTACCCTAACCGTAAAATCAGGAATTACTGCAAAAGAAACAGGCAATTTTTTTGATGCCAATAGCATGTAAGTGGTGGTTAATTTTCCGGATAAAATGTATTTAGAAGGAGCGCCAATTTCGCTTAAAGGTGAGGTGTATGATAATTCTCTGTTTTCTTTGTAGCGTTCTATAAATTCCAGATTTATGGAATCCTTGCTTTGTGCGAGTATTATAAAGCAATTGAAAATATGGAAAATGGTAAGGAAATTCTTTTTATTCATTTTTCTTGATTAACGATAATGATACTGAGGTAGATTTGTGTTTTTATTTTAATGGAATGTTTTATAGCGATTGAATATGGAAACCAAGATATTGATGGTAAACTACTTTAGAAAACAAAAGTCATAGAGATCGAGTCAAAATTACTATTTAGATAAAGTTAAAAATGAATGTTTAAGATATAAATGTTTCAGAAAATGAAAAGCTATGTTATAAAATAAGTAGTGAATATAGAAGCTATTACATTGGGCTGAATGTCAGCCGATTTGCATTAAAAAATAAGTTTCTGTTTTTTTTAAAAAATAGTAAAGCCTATTAAAATGCCTAAATAAAATAATAATTAGAAACCAAAAAAGCCGGCACCGGCTTTTATAATCTCTAAAAATTAGGTTTTAACACATATTTATCGTAGAATCTAAAAATATGTTCTGCGGCTTCTTCTGCAGTATCCACCAACCTAAACAAATTCAAATCTTCTGGATTAATGTTATGTTCTGTCTCTAACATGCTATTTTTAATCCAGTCTATTAATCCGCTCCAATAGCTTATCCCAACTAAAACAATTGGAAAACGAGCTATTTTGCCAGTTTGTATTAATGTTAAAGCCTCAAAAAGTTCATCCATGGTGCCAAAACCTCCAGGCAAACCAATATAACCTTGAGAATATTTCATAAACATCACCTTACGGATAAAGAAATAATCAAATTCTAAAACTTTATCTCTATCAATGTAACGATTGTGGAATTGCTCAAATGGTAATTCAATGTTTAAACCAACAGATTTCCCACCTGCTTCATAAGCTCCTTTGTTACCAGCTTCCATAATTCCGGGTCCACCGCCAGTAATTACTCCGTAACCTCTTTCGGTTAGCAAACGACCAATTTCTACGGCCATTTCATAATACTTATTATCATGCTTTGTTCTTGCAGAACCAAAAATGGAAACACAAGGACCAATCTTAGCCAATTTTTCAAAACCATCAACAAATTCTGCCATGATCTTAAAAATCTGCCATGAATCTGTTACTTTAATCTCTTGCCACGTTCTGTTTTCAAACGCACTTCTTATTTTCTCTTCACCTGTCATATCTTTATAAATGTATTTCTAATACGCAATTTTAGCTTGTTTGTTTGATATTATTAACAATCCTGTAAATGTTATCAATCCGTTAATTAAAATCAATTCATTATCAAAAACATAACCACCCATTAATTTAACTGAATTTTGGTTCAAAAAATAACAGATAGCTGGCGATAAAATACAAATAAACGGAACCAGCTTATCATGTACTCCTCGTTTTTTTAATAACAATCCAAAAGTATAAAGTCCTAATAATGGACCATAAGTATAGGATGCAACCGTAAATATGGCGCCAACCACTGCCTTGTTATTTACTTCATTAAAAAGAATAACCGTTAAAAACATTAATAACGAAAATGCAACATGTACTAAATGTCTTAGGTTGATGCTTTTCTTAGAGTTGATGTCTTCTTTTTTGTTGAAGCCTAAAAAGTCTACACAAAATGAAGTGGTTAAAGCAGTTAATGCAGAATCTGTTGTTGCAAATGTAGCAGCTGTTAAACCCAACATAAATACAATTGCAGGGATAACAGATAAATGGTTCAATGCAATTTCTGGGAAAAGGAAATCTGTTCTTGGTGTTCCTGTAGCATCAACTGGTATGGCAATCCCGTTTTTACTGGCGTAAACATAAAGCAAAGCACCAACACTTAGAAAAAATAGATTGATGATAACGAATATCCCTGTAAAAGTGAACATGTTCTTTTGTGCCTCGCCGATGTTTTTGCAACTCAGGTTCTTTTGCATCAAATCCTGGTCTAAACCTATCATAGCAATGGTTACAAACATTCCGCCTATCAACTGCTTGCCAATGTGAAAACGATTGCTTAAAAAATCATCAACAAAAAATATTTTAGAATAGCCGCTATTTTTTACGGTTTCAAAAGCTTCAACAATTCCTAAATTTAGGCTATCGCAAATAAAATAAATGGTTAATAGAACGGATAAGACCAAAAAAACGGTTTGTAAAGTATCTGTAATGATTATTGTTTTTAAGCCGCCTCTAAATGTGTAAAGCCAAATTAGCGAAAGCGATATTAAAACGGTTGCAAAAAATGGAATACCATAGCTATCAAAAATGAATCTTTGTAAAACGATAACAACTAAATATAGCCTAAATGCCGAACCAATAGTTCTGCTCAATAAAAATATACCTGCTGCTGTTTTATAGCTCACAGTTCCCAATCTTTTTTCGATGTAACCATAAATAGAGGTTAAATTCAGCCTATAATAAAGTGGCAACAAAACCGTAGCAACCACAATAAATCCCAAGGCATTACCCAAAACAAATTGAAAATACTCGAACTGATGTCCTGCTAAAGAACCAACTTGCCCTGGAACAGAAATAAAAGTTACTCCGCTTAAAGCAGTTCCAATCATCCCAAAAGCCACTAAATACCATTTAGAATTTCTATTGGCTATAAAAAAGGTAGAATTATCTAATGATTTTTTTGACGTAAAAAAAGAAACAGAAATCAAAACCACAAAGTAGCCAATGATAAAAGCTAGGAGAATATTTGGCGACATTTTTATGGGTTTTTAATGTGGTTTATGTTTTTTAACAAGTCGCTAATTAGCATTAAATTTTTAATTTAGCAAAATGAATTTTTCCTCTAAACTTTTAGAGAATGCCGTTAATGAATTTGGGAGTTTGCCTGGGATAGGTCAAAAGACAGCTTTACGGTTGGTTTTGCACCTACTCAATCAAGATCATGCTTCTGTTGAGCGTTTTGGAAATACACTAATCCATCTTAAAAATAACATCAAATTTTGTAAAAATTGTAATCACATTTCCGATTTGGATATTTGTGATATTTGCGCCTCAGCCAAGAGAGACCATCAATTAATTTGCGTGGTAGAAGATAGCCGTGATGTAATGGCCATAGAAAATACCAATCAGTATAACGGTTTATACCATGTTTTAAATGGTTTAATTTCACCAATGGATGGTGTTGGTCCTGGAGATTTAACGATAGAACATTTGGTTTCCAGAACTCAAAATCCAGCTATTTCTGAAATAATTTTTGCTTTAAGTGCTACTATGGAAGGCGATACGACGATTTTTTACCTCAACAAAAAATTACATAAAGAGAATTTAAAGGTAAGTACTTTAGCAAGGGGAATCGCTTTTGGCGGAGAAATAGAATATGCGGATGAACTGACTTTGGGAAGATCTATCACCACCCGTGTTCCTTACGAAAATTCATTATCTAAATAATTTTGAAGCTATCCATCATTATCGTTAGCTATAATGTCAGGGATCTTTTGCAGCAAGCTTTAGATTCTTTAATTGATGCTGCTGTAAATATTGATTATGAGCTATTTGTGGTTGATAACAACTCTAAAGATGCTACAGTAGAGATGGTTAAAGAGAAATATCCAGAAGTTAAACTCATCATCAATCAAAAAAATGTGGGTTTTTCTGTGGCTAATAATCAAGCGATAGCGCAATCTAGCGGAGAATATATTTTAGCGATTAATCCAGATACGATTACCAGTGCCGATACTTTAAAGAAAGCGTTAGAGTTTATGGATATAACTCCAAATGCTGGCGGCTTAGGTGTAAGAATGATCAATGCACAAGGAAAATATTTATCAGAATCTAAAAGAGGTTTGCCTACGCCTTGGGTTTCGTTATGTAAATTCTCAGGCTTGCACCTTTTATTTCCTAAATCTAAAATGTTCGATAAATATTATATGGGCTGGATTAACGAATATGAAACCGCAGAAATAGATATTTTAGCGGGTGCATTTATGTTGTTAAGAAAACAAGCCTTAACTAAAACGGGTTATTTTGACGAATCGTTTTTTATGTATGGGGAAGATGTTGATTTATCTTACAGATTGAAATTAGCAGGATATAAGAATTATTACTTTCCAGAGACCTATATCATTCACTTTAAAGGTCAAAGTACTCGTAAATTTAGCCTTAGATATATTTCTAGCTTTTATGGTGCAATGTTTATTTTTGTGAAGAAGCACTTTTTAAAATTTTAAAATGGATTTAAAAGATAAAGTTGTCATAATTACGGGCGCATCTAGTGGGATAGGAGAGGCATGTGCTTTTGAGTTTGCAAAAAGAGGGGCAAATTTAGTTTTGGCTGCAAGGCAATACGTAAAGCTTTGTGAAATTGCAGATGCCATCCATAAAAAATATAATGTGCGGACTTTAGCTATCCAAACCGATGTAAGTAACGAACAAGATTGTAAGGATTTAATTAATCAAACCATTAGCACAATGGGTAAGATAGATATTCTGGTAAATAATGCTGGTATTTCTATGCGGGCTTTATTTAAGGATTTGGATATTGATGTGCTTAAAAAAATAATGGACATCAACTTTTGGGGCACAGTTTATTGTACCAAATATGCTTTCAACCAAATTTTAAATAATTCTGGTTCTATTGTGGGTGTTTCTTCAATCGCTGGTTATAAAGGTTTACCTGGTCGAACCGGTTACTCTGCTTCTAAATTTGCCATGAATGGTTTTTTAGAATCTCTACGCAATGAAAACCTAAAAAACGATATTCATATTATGGTGGCTTGTCCGGGTTTTACAGCTTCTAACATTAGAAATGTAGCTTTAAATAGTGAAGCAAAACCACAAGGAGAATCTTCTATGGAAGAAGACAAAATGATGTCGGCAGAAGAAGTAGCTAAAAATATTGTTAATGGCGTAGTGCATAGAAAAAGAGATTTGATTATGACCGCCCAAGGTAAATTGACCGTTTTGATGCAGAAACTGTTTCCAAAATTATTAGATATCCTGGTCTACAATCATTTCAAAAAAGAAAAAGACCCTTTGATTAGTTAGTTTTTTGGGTTGTTAGGTTTTAGTTTGTTGGGTTGTTAGGTTTTAGTTGGTTAGGTTGTTGGGCTTATTTTGGTTTGATAGATTGTTATCCACAAAAACCAAAAAATTGGATGGTACGTTAATTGACTACAACATTAAAATTTTAATCCATTCATTAAAATTCAAATTAATCTTCAAAATTAACGTTCGTGAAAAAAATCTTTCTTTTATTACTCCTTCCATTCATGCTTTCTTCTTGTTTCAGTTCTAAAAAAATTAAAGATTTAGCTTACGCCGATAAAGGAGAACGAAATCTGTTAGATATTTACCGCCCAGCTAATAAGGATAAACTTCACGACGTAATCATATTTATTCATGGCGGTTCCTGGAGAAGCAGCAAAAAAGATACATATTGGTTTTTGGGAAGAAATTTTGCAAGAAAAGGAAAAGTTTTTGTTGCTATCAATTATCCATTAGCACCTGATTATCAATATCAGGAAATGGGTTATGATTGTGCTAAAGCCATAAAATGGGTAAAAGATAGTATTAGTAAATATGGCGGTAATCCTGATAGGATATTTTTAATGGGCCACTCAGCTGGAGGGCATTTGGCAGCTTTAGTAAACCAAGATCCAAAGTATTTCGCTAAAGCGGGGATTAAAAATCCAATTAAAGGTGTTATTTTAAATGACCCATTCGGCTTGGATATCTACCAATATTTAAAAGCACAAATTAATACTGATGATGAATATGTTCCTGGATTTTTACAGGTTTTTAGTAAAGATGAAAAAGCGTGGAAAGACGCTTCTCCTATGCTAAAGATAGATCAAATAAAAAACCCTTACATGATGTTTGTTGGAGGTGATACTTTTCCAGCTATTAAACAACAAACGCCACTTTTCGAACAGAAGATGAAAGAAGATGATAAAGAGGTTTCATTAGATGTTATTGAAGGGAAAAAACATATTGCGATGATTACGCAAATGATTTTTGGTTGGAATAATCTATATGATAGAATTATAGAATTTACAGATAAGCATTAAAAAATCCAACGTAATAAAAAATCCGCTCTTATTATGAAGCGGATTTAATAAACCAATTAAACAAAAAAAAATATTTTATAAACTTTGAAAAATTCCTGCGTAATTTCCTTTTAATGTTTTTCCATTTTCTAAAACTAAATCATAGGTAATTAAATAGTTAGGTTTAGAACCACTTATTTTCACGGTTCCAGATACAACATCAATATTTTGACTAAATGTTAACAAAGAAGAACTTTGAGAACTCGATATTACATAAGCGTTAGTGAAAAAGTATTTTCCAGAATATTTTGCACTTAATTCAGTATCAGTTAAACCACTATCCTTACTATCATTAATATAATTATAAGTGGCTGTTTCTATCATATCAAGATTAGGAGAATTAAGTTCTGCAAAAACAACAGATTTTCCGCTAATATCTAATAAGGATCCAGTTTTGCTAGTTATAAAAGTACCATCGATAGTGTAAAAATCTACATTTTTATGTGTTGGAGCATTGCCATAAAATGATCTCAAATTATAATCTACAAAGCCAGCTGCATTTATTGAAAGATTCTCTCCATTATACTCCACCTTATTATTAGTAAGAACTTCCGGATTGATAGTTCCATCCTTTTCGCATGAAGAAATAAATATAACCAAACCAATAAGCAGAAATTGTAAAACTTTAATTTTCATGATACTATAAGTTAATTTCATCCTTATACTCGGCGTCAAATAATTAGTTACAAATTTTTTCTTTTTTTGAACAGCAAAGCTTAATTTTAAAAAATACCTTAATTATAAAGCAAACCTTATTAATAATTTTAAATGAAATTAGTATCTTATAAAACCGAGGATTTAGAACACCTTGGAGTTTTCTTTAATGGACATATCTACAACCTAAACTCATTAAACCATGTTATCCCGGATAATATGGCCGATTTTCTTAATGGGGGTGAAGCTTTAATGGAAGCTGCGAAACATGCTTTTGAAGATTTAAAAGCCGATCATGAAAACATAAAAGAAGAGATTTTCTACGAAGTAATTGCTCCGGTTCCCCATCCCACTTCTTTGAGGGATGCTTATGCTTTTAGGCAACACGTGGCAACGGCCAGAAAAAACAGAGGAGTGGAGATGATTTCAGAATTTGATCAGTTTCCTACATTTTATTTTAGTAATCACCATGCTATTTATGGGCCAGGAGAAATATTTTGTATGCCAGATCATTTTCAAAAATTAGATTTTGAATTGGAGGTTGCCATAGTGATCAATAAAAAAGGGCGTAATATAAAAGCTGCGGATGCAGATGATTATATTGCTGGCTACATGATAATGAATGATTTTAGCGCCCGTACTTTACAAATGGAAGAAATGAAATTAAACCTCGGCCCTGCCAAAGGAAAAGATTTTGCCACTTCTGTAGGACCATGGTTAGTTACCAAAGATGAATTAGAACCCTATAAAACACAAACAAAAACAAATCATGTTGGTAATTCTTATCAATTAAATATGGAGTGTTGGGTTAATAGTCAATTGGTTTCTAAAGGAGATTTTGCCACTATGGACTGGACATTTGCAGAAATTATAGAAAGAGTTTCTTATGGTTGTGATATTTTGCCTGGCGACGTAATTGGTTCTGGAACGGTAGGAACTGGTTGTTTTTTAGAATTAAACGGAACTGGAAAGTTAAATGATTCAAACTATAAAGAACAATGGCTGCAACCAAATGATAGAATTGAACTTAGGGTGCAAGGTTTGGGCATTTTAAGTAACATGATGATTGCCGATAAAACAGAATTCTCCATATTAGCGTTAAAGAAATAAGATGTTATCATTAAATATATCAGATTTAACCAATCAGGAAGCTTATCAATTATTAAGTACTGCCATTGCGCCCAGACCAATCTGCTTTGCATCGACTGTAGATTTAGCAGGAAACGTGAATTTGAGTCCGTTTAGTTTTTTTAATTTGATGAGTAGCAATCCTCCAATCTGTGTTTTTTCTCCCGTAAATAGAGGAAGAGACGGAAGTGCAAAAAACACTTTAGAGAATGTGCGTGAAGTTGCAGAAGTGGTAATTAATATCGTAAACTATAATATGGTGCAACAAACTTCTTTGGCGAGTACAGAATATGCAAAAGGAGTTAATGAGTTTACAAAAGCTGGTTTTACCGAAATTGCATCCACAAAAATAAAACCACCAAGAGTTAAAGAAGCACCCGTACAATTAGAATGCAAAGTAAACGACATTATAGTTTTAGGAAACGGTGGTGGCGCCGGACATTTAATTATTGCGGAGGTTTTGGCAATCCATATCCACGAAACTATTTTAGATGAGAACGGAAAAATTGATGTTTTTAAAATTGACCAGGTTGCCAGATTAGGAGGGAATTGGTATAGCCGAATTACTAAAGAAAGTTTATTTGAAGTTGCAAAACCTTTATCAAAATTAGGAATTGGTATTGATGCCTTGCCATACGATGTTAAAAATTCTAAAATTTTAACCGGTAATCATCTTGGGCAATTAGGTAATGTAGAACATTTGCCATCTGATGAAGAAGTAGAAAAATACCTCCAAAACCATGAAATCAAAGATATTTTAGATAGTACCATTGGCGATGCAAATACAAGATTGCTACAAATCCATTTAAAAGCTGCAGAGTTATTAGATGAAAATAGGGTAGAGGAAGCCTGGAAAGTTTTGTTGGTTGATTGATTAGGTTGTTAGTTTTTAGTTAGTTAGTTAGTTAGTTTTTAGTTGTTTGGTTGTGAACCTTAGTTTTGAATAGTCACAAATTTTTTTTGGGATTTATGATGTTCTCAAAATCTTTTCCATTTTTTTACCTTTTGCTAATTCGTCTACCAACTTGTCTAAATACCTTACTTGCCTGGTTAAATGATTTTCGATTTCTTCTATCCGATAGCCACAAATTACTCCTGTTATTAGTTTAGCATTTGGGTTCAAATTTGCTTTCTTAAAAAAGGTTTCAAATGTTGCCTTTTCTTCTATGATTTCATTCAGTTTCTTTTCGTCAAACCCTGTTAACCATTCTATAGCTTGATGCAATTCTGCTTTTGTTCTGCCTTTAATCTCAACTTTTTTTACGTAATGAGGATAAACTGAAGCAAAAATCATTTTTGCCATTCGCTCATTATGTTCAGGCGTTACTTTCATTTTTTTTCTATAATTTTTAAAGTTTTGATTTTAGAATTATGATTTTTTTAATCAAATCTATCGGCAAAGATTTAACGATTTGAAAATTTGTGTTGTAATGGCATTACTTGTAGAACCAATGTCGTACCGCACAGACCAAAGTTAATAACGAAAAACTTGAGATGAACATCCGTCAGCCATTTTTGTGCAAATTTGCTGCTAGGAGATGTTATTCAATGAATAGACCTCTGTTACGATTTCTTCTATGATTTTCCATTAAAAAAATAATTGCTCTGTCAAGCCTATTTAAAGCCATATCCAATTCTTTGTTTTCAAAAGTTATTTCTTCTGGTAATGATGATATAACTATTTTCAATTTTCTCAAGCCCATCTCCAAATCTCTAACTACCCTAAAATCTACAGGATTGTTTTGATTTATCTCTTTCAAGAGATGTGTAATATAATCAGGAGGAAGTATCATTTCAGGATTCCTAAGAATTTTAAATTGTTCCCTTGTAAGTTCAAGAATTTCTTCGACTGCGTCACTAGAGTTATTTTGGGTTTTGTCTTCTGCTTTTAGTCCTGACTTATTATCCGCATCTTTTAATAATGGATCAAGTTTACTTTTCAATTGCTCATACCAAACATCAAATGTCGTTTTCAACTTACTTTCATCTAATTTTTCTTTTACGAGGGCATTATTAATGCTTAAAACTAGTTTCAGTAAATCTTTTTTATCATATAAAGTTGATTGGAATTGCAATAATGGACTTTTCTTAAGATCAGAAGGCTTAAGTCCAAATAAAAAGGGAGAAACATTTGATGTAGTAAATGCTTTTGAAAGAGCTCCTGCTTCAAAGTTCAGCCAAGGTGCATCTATATTTTGAGGTGTAACACATAAAATTCCAAATGATGAATCTTCTAATTCTTTTGCAATATCAATACTCCATCGAGAACCTTTGTCTATATCTTCTGATGATACATATGGTTCTACTGATTGAATTACGAAAGGTATCCATTCTCTCAATTCTAAAGCTACTTTATGACTTAGGTCTCCGGACCAACTTAAAAACACTTTCATTTATTTTATTATTTAGTTTTTGATTACTTGTAGAGTTCTGTAATATAATATCGCCTAACGGTTTGAAAATTTGTGCAGAAATGGCATTACTTGCAGAACCATTTTCGTACAGTATTAAATTAACTAAATAACTGACGAATTAACGTAAACCACCGTCAGCCATTTTTGAACAAATTTGCTGTTAGCTGTAGTACTTTTTTATGTAAATTCTTTTTTAGTCATCCAAGCTTTTAAATTTTCATAAAATTTGTTCACTATATCACGATAACTGCACATTGGGTCTTTAAGTTCAATATTGAATTCTTGCCATTCACATACAAAATCTGTCAGTATTGAAAATAGTTTAGAATCAAGTTGGTTTAGAGTTTTCAAACAATTTTCGTAATTGAAATTTTTATTTGGGTCAGCTTTGATAGCAAAAAACTTTCCAATGTAAAAGTCGACAGCCTGTGAATTAAAACGTCTGCCAATTTTGTATAAATTTTTTAGGTTAGAAATCTCTTTGCTTGTGCATTTATCTTCATAAAAATCAAGTAGAAATTTCTCTTCTTCAAATCCCATTTCCATATAAATTGGAAACATCTTAATATGGTCTAAGCAATTATTTATGTGTTCTAGAAGTTTATCACTAAATATCCTCTTTAAAATTTTACTGTCTTTTATGCGCAAAATCAAATTTGAACCTATAAAAACGTCTTTTAATCTAATATATGAATGTAAAAGTTCATGCGTAAAGGAACCTTTGCAATAGTTGTTAGTTGGGATATAAAAAGTTACATTATCTGATTTTGAAAAACATGAATATTCCGAATTTTTTGAAACTTCAAGTTTTACTTTGCATCGCAAGGTTATTTCATTCCACAAGCGTTCATTTTCTGCTGTCAATTAGTTTGGAAATATTTATATCGTTCATTCAGGTAGTATTACAGCTAACTTATATATGTGGACTTTCCCATCACCCAACCTTCTGAAAAACCCTATTATGCCCAACATTCAAAACATTCTTATAAACTTTAGGGTCAATTTCTTCAGTTGCTCTTGAGACTTCTTCAATTCCTTTAAAAAATTTAGAACCAGGGATTAGGTTTGCTGCATCATCCATAATTAAAAAACCTCCGGGTTTAATAAGCGGCATAAAATTGTACATATCCTCTTTACAAACTTTATAGCTATGGTCGCCATCAATGTAAACAAGGTCGAAGGTTTTATCTTTTACTTGCGCAACAACCTCATCATCATTAGAATAGCCTTTAATTAAGTTGACTTCCTTTAAATCTAAACCCGAGTTTTTAAACATTTTATCAATATGTGTTACAAAATCTTCATTGATATGGATATTTCCATCTTTAAAATCCCTTCTAATAGATGGAACTAAATAAGATAAAGTTTTACGGATGTAATAATTCCTAAATAAACTGTTATTTGGGTAATTCCCTTCAAGCGGAGAAATTGCGGTAATATCAATATCAAAACCTAACTTTTTAGCTACCAAAGCCCACAAAGAAATAGTTTGACCTTTAAAAACGCCTATCTCTAAACAATCTATTTTCCTGTTTTTTTCTTTTAATTGTTGCAAAATCAAATACCACATGTAATGAAAAGAGCGGTCGCCAAAGCCAGCTTGCTTTTCTTCTACATAGTCTCTATGCTTTTTTAGAAATTCAGTCGCATTAACTTTATCCCTAAAAAGTTCCCAAATATGGTCGTTATGTTCTTCTGTGTTTTTATAATTATTGATATAGTATTCAAGATTTTCCATTTTGTTAAAAGCTTTATGATGGGAGAAATATAATTATAAAATAGGCTAAGAAGTAAAGATTTGTTCAGAAAAATTAAGCGCTTTTAAAAATGCTTCTTTGTTAATATGAGTCTGATATTGCTTTTCTTCTAAATAAGCCAGAACATTTTCTGTAGCAACATTTCCGGTAAGTTCATCTTTTGCCATTGGGCAACCGCCATAGCCTTTTATAGTGGCATCAAATCTGGTGCAGCCACTTTTAAAAGCCGCTTCAATTTTTTCTAAACTTTTATCTGGAGTGCTGTGTAAATGCATTCCCCATTCTATTTTGGGATAATTTTTTATTAAAAAAGGATAGATTTCTTTAATGTTTTCAGGATTTGAAACGCCAATGGTATCTGATAAAGCCAAAATTTGAACTCCTGATGCTACCAATTTATCAGTCCATTCTGATAAAATCGATAAATCGTAAGGTTCTTCATAAGGATTTCCAAATCCCATAGAAAGATAGACAACCAGTTTTTTATCGTGTTTAACACAAAGATTTTGAATTTCATTTAAGGTATTTAAAGCATCAGCTCTGCTAGAATTTGTATTTCTCTGTTGAAAAATCTCAGAAACAGAAAAAGGAAAACCTAAATAGTTGATTTCTTCAAATTCAGAAGCATTGACAGCTCCTTTATAATTGGCAACAATGGCTAATAATTTAGTTTGGGTATCACTTAAGTCTAATTTTTTAACCAATTCTGCGGTGTCTTTCATTTGGGGTATGGCTTTCGCCGATACAAAACTTCCAAAATCGATGGTATCAAAACCTACTTTTAACAGCAGATTAATGTATTGTGCTTTTAAATGAGTTGGGATAAAATTAGCAATGCCTTGCATGGCATCTCTTGGGCATTCTACTAATTTAATATGTTGCGACATGGAAAAAAGGTTAAAGGGTAAATTACAAAAGCCAACTTGAATTATAAAATTAGTTTTTAACTGAATTTCAAATCCGTCATGTCGAGGAACGAGACATCACATTCTAAAAGAGATAGCTACAAATGAGGCATTTCATTTATCAATATAACAAAAGTAAATAGGAGTGACCTGACAATTAGTAAAATTTCTCCTTACCATCATCATAAAACAAAAAAGCCCCGCAATAAATTGCGAGGCTTAAAAAATAGGTTAATCAATTAATTACCGTCGCCTTCTTTAGGTTTTTTAGGGCCATTAGCGCCAGCATTAGCTTTCATTTCTGCCATTTTAGCTTTTTGATCTTCAGTTAAAGTTTCTTTCAAAACCTTGCTGTATTTAGCATTAATAGCTTTCATTTGATCAGCATCTGGTTTGTTTCCTTCTCCAGCAGCTTCTTTTAAAGCATCTACTGCTTTGTTCTTTTCTAAATTTGCATTATACATTGCAGTTTTTTGATCTGCAGTTAGAGATAGATTTTTTTCCATCATCTCTGTAGCTTTAGTTGCTCTTTCTTCTGCAGTTTTCTTTTGGGCAAATGTAGCACCGGTAATAGCTACAAAAAATGCGATACTTAAAATTAGTTTTTTCATTTAGTCTAAAATTTATAATGGTTGAGAGTTATAAAAATATAAAAGGTTTAACGATACTCATTTAATTTTTATCATTTTGTAATTGACTGATAGATTTCTGCATTTGGGCCATCATGGTGGTTAAACTTTCCATGGTTGGCTCTGGCGTTGGTTGGGGTAATTCTGTAGAAATAAAAGCTTTCGCTTTCCAAATTTCCACAATATCATCTGCTGCAACAAAATAGGGTTCGTAAATTGTATTGTCAGAAACTAATTTAATTCCCTTATCTGCTTTAAGTTTAGATCCCATTCTTTTATAAACCACTCCATCATTTTTACTTACTATAACTGCTGTTTCGCCAATTTTTAAATCGTTCCAGTTTTCTACATATTCAGATATTATAATTGCACCAGATGGTAGCGGCAACATAGAATCTCCTTTGATTTCAAAAGCCCTAAAAGTGCCGTTTTTAAAAATCGGGATAGAAAACTTAGGTAATGCTCCAACAAATTCAGGGTCGCCATAGCCATTTAAATATCCAGCGCTAGCTTTAACAGGCACCAATTCGATATTTTCATTGTCATCTTTATCAACAGTAATACTTAATACCCTTACATTATTATTATTGTTAGATGGCTTTTGTTGCCATTTATCATTGATCACTTCATTAATCAATTCATCAATACTTAACTCAAAATAAACGGCAAATTTCTTTAAGAGATCATATTTAGGCTCGGCTCGCTCTTCTTCATAAGCGCCCACCAATGATCTTTTAATTTCCATGGCATCAGCAAATTGTTGTTGCGTTAAACCATTCTTCTTTCTTAAATATTTAATGTTATCTGATATTTTTCCCATTTCAAAAAAATAAATTTGCTTTTACTAAAATTATTAGTATTTTTATGCCAATAAAATTAGTAAAAAATATTTGATTATAAAAATCAATTTTTTAAACAGTTTATAAATCTATTTAATTGAAATACAATCATGAAAAAATTAGAAAGCAAAAGATTCGTTTTTATAATCACTGACAGAAACAGAAACAACATACATGTTGGATTAAGTAGCAACCTTGTTAAAACAATGGATTTTTACAGATCAATGCCAAATTTGTTTTTTGATGCGGGAAAGCAACTAACCAACTTGGTTTACTTTGAGGAGTTAAATACTGAGAACATGGCGGAGATGAGGTTTAAAACGATCAATAGATTTACAAGAACCCAAAAAGAAAAAATCATCAAATCTGTGAATACAAATTGGATGGATTTAACAAATGCATTAAAGTATGAAGGTATAAGTAAGAGGATAAAGTTTACTCAACCTTTGTTAAGTTTTGCTTCATAGGATAATTAAGTTAGTATAAAAGATATTTATTTAGGATTTCGTAATTTAAGTTTAAAATAAAGATTCAATAATTTCTGTAAAGTACATTTTTGTTTTAATTTGCATTTCTAAACTAAAATGAACTTAACGTATCTCTCTAAATGAAACTTTTTTTTAAAGTAATTTTAATTACTGTTGGTTTCATCTTCCTAAATAACAAATTAAAAGCTCAAAACATCTCTAATGAGGGTAATGAATTTTGGGTTTGTTTTCCTGATCATGTTCCTGCTGGTGCTTCTCTAGCTACCATGTCTGTTTTTATTACTTCCAAAAGTAATTCTAGCGGAGTTGTAAGTTGTGGTTCATCTATTCAACCTTTTTCTGTTATCGCTAATAAAGTTACGGAGGTTTTAGTTCCTCGTTCAAACTCGTTTATAGGCAGCGGAACAGGAATTTCTATAAATAAAGGAATTAAAATAGTCACGAATGCTGGGCAGCCAAATATTGTTGTGTATGCCCACGTTTTTGCTGGAGCAAGATCTGCCGCTACATTAGTTTTACCTTATCAGGCTTTAGGCAAAAAGCATTATGCAGTATCCTATGATCAAAAAGCACCTACCAATCAACCTAATACTTTTTCCCAATTAAATGTTGTAGCTGTAGATGCGAATACCATCTTAAACATTACTCCGGTAATAGCTGGAGTTAAGCAAGCTAAATTTTCTGTCACCTTAAATAATATTGGTGATGTTTACCAATATCAAAATGCGGAAGATATTACCGGAAGTTTAATTGAAGTAGATTCAGTTTTATCAAATTGTAAAAGAATAGCTGCTTTTTCAGGAAGCTCTGCTTTAGTAATTGGTACTACTAGTTGTAATGCATTAGTTGGTAATATAAGCTTAGATCCCTTATTTCAACAACTGTATCCTATTGATAGCTGGGGATTTACTTATCCCATAATTCCTTTTTTTGATAGAAATACAGGTAGTTTATTTAGAGTTATAGCAGCAGAGGACAATACAATAGTAAATATCAATGGCACTACTGTGAATCTTAATGCAGGAAATTTTTATTCTTCGCCTGCTATAAATACGGTTTCTTTAATAAAATCTAATAAACGTATTTCGGTTGCACAGTTTGCCATATCACAACAATGTTCTGATAGCAGAAATTCTACTAGCGGTAATACAGTTGTTGGTGATCCGGATATGGTAATCCTAAATCCTTTAGAGTATAGTATTGATAAAATAACTTTATATTCTTCTAATAAACTAGCCATTTCAGAACAGTATTTAAATGTAATTATCCCGAGTTTAAAAGTTAGTAGTTTTAAGATTAACAATTTAGATTTTAGCCCAAGTTTTAACCCTGTACCTAATTCGCCAGAATATTCTTACGCTCAAATTAATTTAACCGCAATAGGAGGTTCTAATTTTAGTTTGGCCGCCGATACCGGTTTTAATGCAACAGCCTATGGTTTTGGACAAGTAGAATCTTATGCTTACTCTGCAGGTACAAGTTTAGCCTCAACCACAACTGTAAATGCTTTAAAAAGCAATACCAATCAAATTATTAAAATTGCCTGTGTAAATGATGCCTTCGATTTTAGGCTTTTACTTCCTTATATACCCTCTAAATTAGTTTGGGAACTGGATGCTGTTAGTGCTCCTTTTATACAAAATAATCCTACTTATAATATTGTAGTTCAAAATAATAAATCGCTGTATGAATTTAAGTTGCCAGCCCAAAAAAGTTTTTCGACTAGTGGAAATAAGCTCATTAAAATCACATCAACTTTACCTGTAAATTCTAATGTTTGTTCTACAACAGATGAAGAGATTATAAATTTTAGCTTGGAAGTTTCAGATTTGCCAGTAGCCGAATTTAGCGCTAAGGATAAAGTTTGTATTAATTTACCCTTACAATTTACTTATGTAGAGAAAAATATTGGTGAAACTGTTGCCAAATGGACTTATGATTTTGGTGATGGAACAATTTCAAATGTTAAAGATCCTAGCCATATTTTTACTAAAACAGGAATTTATAAAGTTAAACTGAGTTTAGAAAGTAAAATAGGATGTGCATCCTTAGTATTTGAAAAAAGCATTTCTGTGATTGATCCTCTTACACCAGCTTATGAAACCCAAAATCCCTTATGTGTAAACAACAGTATAAGATTTGCCGATCAAAGCATTAGTACAGATGGATTTGGTAGTTGGTTGTGGGATTTTGGCGATGGGGGAACAAGTACCTTACAAAGTCCAAATCATATATTTACTAAAAGCGGAAACTACAATGTGAAACTTACATTAACCTCTGTAACTGGTTGTACATCATTTATAACTAAATCTATTAAAATAAATGATTTGGCAGAAATAGACTTTTTAGATCCGGGTTCTTGTATTGATGATTTGGTCCAATTTAATGGTTTAGTAAAAACAGGAAACGCAGTATCATGGCTCTGGGATTATGGTGATGGAACAAATGACCCCATAGAAAAAATTAAGCAAAATACTAAACATCGTTATTTAAGTACAGGCACCTATAATGTTAAATTACAAGCTGTTTCACTAGAAGGTTGTATCACTACTTTAACAAAAACCATTACCATTAGCGGTTCTAATCCTAAGGTATTATTTGATGTTTTAGATAAGGATAACTTGTGTAGTAATACTGCGGTTAATTTCAAAAATAATTCTTCTATAGTTTTTGGTAATATCGTAAAACTGGAAATTATCTATCAATATACTACGACAGGAACTCAAGTTGTTTTTACGGATAATAATCCCACACCAGGCAAAATTTACACCTTTAAATATCCAAATGCCGCGGTAGATAAAAATTATCAAGTAGTTTTTAGGGCTTATTCTGGTAATCAGTGTTTTCAGGAAAGCGCACCTATAACCATTACTGTCCATGGTAGTCCAGTTGTGGTGTTTGATAATGTCTCACCCGTTTGTTTAAATGTGCCTAAATTTTTATTAACCGCAGCTAAGGAAACTACTGGCATTGTAGGTACAAGTAAATTAGTGGGTAAAGGAGTGGTAGGTAATTATTTTGATCCTGCAGTGGCGGGTGTTGGCAGTCATGTAGTTACTTTTACTTTTACTTCTAATAAAGGTTGCCAGGAACAAATTTCCAGAACAATAATTGTTAGCGAATTACCAACTGTAGATGCAGGGAAAGATTTAGATATTTTATTAGCTGGTGAGAAGAAGATAGAAGCTAAGGCAACTGGTAATGGTTTGAAATATAAATGGATACCTGCTATTGGTTTAAGTAATGATAGCATTCTAAATCCTATAGCGTTACCAAAAGAAACTACTAAATATACTTTAATGATAACCTCTAAAGAAGGTTGCATAATTGCAGATGAAGTTTTGGTAACTGTTCATATTGATCCTTTTATTCCAAATGTTTTTTCTCCTAATGGCGATGGGATTAACGATACCTGGGTGATAAAATACTTAGAAACTTTTGTAAACGCATCTATCAAAATCTATAATAGATTTGGACAACAGGTTTTTACTGCCCAACAATACAATACCCCTTGGGACGGCAAATTTAATAATGTAGATATGCCAGTTGGGGTTTATTATTTTATTATTGAGCCAAATAATGGAAGAGACAGATATACGGGATCCATCACTTTATTAAGGTAATAATGAAGCTTAAATTCTATATATCTATTTTATTATCAGCAATTACCTGTATATGTTTTGCCCAACAAAGGCCGCATTACAGCCAATATTTGCAAAATATGGACATCATCAATCCTGCAGTTACGGGAATGTTCAAGGCTGTAACTGTTAAAGCTGGATTTAGAAACCAATGGGTTGGGATAGCGGATGCACCAAAAACTAGTTACTTTACGGTACATACACCATTAAATTTAGATGGAAGTATTTTAACGGCAGGTTCTGCTAATTATGGTGTTTTAGAGCCATATACCCGTTCTGATAAAGATTCTTATGAATCTTCTGAAAGCCATCATGGAATTGGGTTTACCGCACTTAATGATAAATCTGGTCCAATTAATAGAACTACACTGAACTTAACTTATGCCTATCATATTATGTTAGGGGATATTGCAAATCTATCTATTGGAGCAGGAGGAGGTGTGAGTAGGATTGGATTGAATACAAGCGTATTAAATTTTGAAGATCCAAACGATCCGGTAGTAGCCCAGGGACAAGAAATTAATTGGTCGCCGGATGTAAACGTAGGTTTTTACCTTTATGGCAATCAATTTTATTTTGGTGGATCTATACAGCAAGTGGTTAAAGAAAAACTCACTTTTGGAGATAATTTTGGACAAGGTTCTGAAATTCCACATTTCTTTTTAACAGCGGGATACACCGTTTGGTTAGGGGAGGACATAGCCATAACACCTTCTGTAATGTTAAAATATGTAAACCCTGCACCCAAAGCCTTCGACTTTAATCTAAAAGCTGCTTTTAGAAATAACTTTTGGTTAGGAGGATCATACCGGACCAAAGATGCCTATGCCATTTTAGCTGGCTTTACCATTAGTAAAACTATGGATGCTGGATATTCCTTTGATAAAACCATTTCTCCCTTAAAAAATATTAATTCTGGAACACATGAGTTTGTGTTAGGGTTTAAGTTTTGAGTATGGGAGATTTATTTGGTGGAATTTTTTAGTACTACATATAAACAAGTTACCAGCAAGCAAAACTCGACAAAACGAATAAATGAAAATTACCGACTTTTTTAAAAGTAAAAATACCACGAAAACTTTTACCGACCCACCAAACACAGCTGTATTTACTACCAAGTTTGTTATATTCGACAATAAGGACATAACTCATGTTACCCATGAAATTGAAGATGGAGCGTGGCAATTTTTTAGTGATGACGAATTTGAACATTTTGAAGATGTTGCAAAAATTGTCGGACTTCAAGAAATAATAAAGCGAGACAATTCAATTTTAGAATTAGCCGACTTGCCTTTGGGTTATTTAGCGACCAGAAAAAACAAAGATGAAAAGTGGGAAATTAAAAAAGCTGACCAAAACACATAAATTGCCAGCTGGTAACAGCAAATTTGATCAAAAATGGCTGACGGTGGTTTACGTTAATTCATCAGTTATTTACTTAAATTGGTTCAGTTCGACAATGGTTCTGCAAGCAATGCCATTTCTGCGCAAATTTGCAAAACGTAGAAATTAAATTGAAATGAAATATGAAAACCAAATTAACTTCAAAATCAAATAAAGGAATTTCTAAAACAGAAAATATAGTTATCCAAACTAATAAATTGGAAATTTCATCTTTTGTAAAAAGGTTATCTTCAAAAATTAACCTTCCTTCTGATTATGATTACAAAAAAGTTAGAACAGATTATTTAGAAGATAAACACAGATAAATATTTTTTTCAAATTCAAATTCCCACTCTTAAAAAATCAAGCAAATCCTTTAATCCTGTAAATCAAGATTCAGACGATTTTATATTACAATTAAATCCCCTTCAAAACTTCCTCCATTACATCCAAACCTTCATCAATATGTTGTTTTTCCATAATTAAAGCGGGTCTAAAACGAATAGTATGATTTCCGCAACCTAAAAACATTACCCCATGTTCTATTCCTTTAGCAACAAAATCGTCTCTCATTTCTTTGGATGGAAAATCAAAAGCAGTTATTAAACCTTGACCTCTAACATTACTAACCCGTTCATCTACTTGAGAAATTGCTAATAGTTTCTTTTGTAAATAATCACCAACAACCGCTGCGTTTTCGCAAAGATTATCTTCTTCTATTATTTCTAATATTTTAGAACAACGAACCATATCTACTAAATTACCACCCCATGTAGAATTTAATCTGGAAGACACTTTGAATACGTTATCCTCAATCTCATCTAATTTAGGTCCGGCTAAAATGCCGCAAACTTGCATTTTTTTCCCAAAAGCAATAATATCTGGTCGGGCTTTTTCTCCAAAATTTTGATGACACCAAAACTTTCCGCTTAAACCAACTCCGGTTTGCACTTCATCATATATTAACAATGCATCATTTTCATCACAAATAATTCTCAATTGCTCTAAAAACTCTTGTCTAACGTGGTTGTCGCCGCCTTCAGACTGTATGGGTTCTAAAATAATGGCGCATATCTCATCCTTATGATTGGCGAAAGCCATTTTAATTTGAGAAATTGACAATGCTTCTCTTCTAAGAAGGTCTTCCTGATTTTCTTTAGTGATTGGGAAATGAATTTTTGGAAAAGAAACCCTAGGCCAATTAAATTGGGCAAACCATTTTGTTTTATTTGGGACGGTGTTAGTTAAACTCATGGTATAACCCGTTCTGCCATGAAATGCTTGTTCAAAATGTAATACTTTATGTCCTTTTTCTTCTTTGTATCCCTTAGCAAAGTTTTTCTGTACTTTCCAATCCATTGCTGCCTTAAGCGCATTTTCTATTGCCAATCCACCGCCAGCTACAAAAAAAGCATGAGGCAAATAATCTGGAATACCAACTTTAGAAAAGGTAGCAACAAATTGAGCGTATTGTGTAGTATATATATCAGAATTAGAAGGATTAGCCATTGCAGCTAAGAAGAGATTCTTTTTAAATTCTTCATCTTCCATCATTTTGGGGTGATTATAACCCAAAGGAACAGAAGCAAAACAGGTAAAAAAATCTAAAAGTGTACGGTTATATTTAGAATCGAAAATCCTAACTCCCTGGCTTTTTTCTAAATCAAAAGTAAGATCATATCCATCTGTTAATAAATGTTTAGAAAGTGTTTTTTTTACATCTTGCGGAGATACGAAAAGTTGATACATAAGAATTGAGTTTGACTCAAATTTACGAAAAACCGCCTAAATTTGCAAGAAATGAGGTTTTGAAGAAAATATAGGTTTAAACAGTTTAAACTTATATTTTAATTATTTCAACTGAATTTAAATTTTTAAAGCCCTCAACATTTCTCTTTTTCCTGCCGCACCAGGTGCTTTTTCTACCCTCATTCCTAAACTTTTCATGATCCGTTTTAAATCGCCAGTGATGGCATAGGTTACAAATATTCCCCCGGCTTTTAGAAATGAAATTATTTTAGTAATGAATTCCTTAGTCCATAGTTCTGGCTGGTTATTAGAAGCAAATGCATCAAAATAAATGACATCAAATTTTTGTGTGGTATTAAAAATCAAAGCATCTTCAACGTCAATCTTCAACTTACAAAAATTATTTAATTGAATAGATGAATTTTGTGCATTAATATAATTTTCGCTGAAAATGTTCCAAGTGTTTGTGGAAACAATGGTTTTATAATCCGTTTGCTCAATTAAATCGGCAGAAACTGGATAGGCCTCAACACCTACATAATCTAGTTTAATTTCTTTTCCGGTACAAAAATCATGAGTTAATAAATAATTTAAGCCAGTACCAAAACCAATTTCTAAAATAGCTACTTCATTTATAGATTTATCAGCGAGGTAATAACGAAGTCCAGAGTTTAAAAAAACATGGTTACTTTCTTGCAGTGCGCCATGTTTGCTATGGTAATTTTCTTTTACAAGCGGACTATATATAGTTTTTGAACCATCTGCTGTAGTAACAATTGATAAATTTATTGGTTCGGGCATTTTAAAATTTTATTTCAAATGTAATTTTGTTAATTAAGACTTCGTCATGTTAACGATAAGAATCATCTCACAAATGGATTTAGTTGGAATTCCAAATTTGCTAACGACATGTCTCGTTACCTCAATACGATAGGAAATAGAAAAAATCTTCTAATAAACTTTAGTGCCTCTAGTTACCCATTTAGACCATTTTTTATTATAAGTATGAATTTCTGAGGTTTGTACACCACTAGATTTATAAACAGGATTTCCTTCATTCACCCATTCAAAAATTCCACCGTAAAAATTATGTACATTTTTATAGCCGTCTTTCAATAGTTTTTCTCCAATTTTCTCACTTCTATAACCCACAGAACAGTAAACAACAATTGTTGCATCTTTAGGAATGTCATAAACTTTACGCATATCAAACCAAATATATCCTACGTTACGGGCATTTTTAATATGGCTCACCTCAAATTCGTCTTTTTCTCTGCTATCTAAAAAATAAATATTTTTCAATTCTTTTATAGAATCTACCGAAATAAGTGGAACGCTATGATCATAAAGATCATCCAACATTTCCTTGTATTCTGGGTCTTTAATTTGTGAGAAAGCCGCAAAGGGAGAGAGCAAAAGAATTAAAGTCCAAATTTTTTTAAACATATTTTTTAAACGCATTAAGGGTTAAATTTGTTATAATTATATTTAAAAGGCAAATTAAACTTAATAAAATCAATTAATTTTTAATTCTATTTCTATCTTAATTCTATAATTACCAATTATGTTCTTAATTCTATCAGTTCTGTTTGTTTTGCTTATCATTTACTTTTTCTTTTTTGGGAGAAAGAGCAAACCTAAAAATACAATTGTAGATGCAAAAGAAATAGATTTTGATATTTTACTTAATGAGCATGTAGAATTTTATAAAAATTTGGCCATTGATAACAAGAAAATCTTTAAAAATTCGGTAAAGAATTTTCTAGAAAATACTTCCATTGAAGGCGTTGGTATTGAAATTACACAACTTGACAGGGTTTTAATAGCTTCTAGTGCGGCTATCCCGATTTTTAGTTTTCCTGATTGGAGATATAAAAATTTAACCAGCGTAATTTTATATCCCGACACTTTTAACGGACAATATCAATACGAAGGAGAAGAACGCCGGATCTTAGGAATGGTTGGGACGGGTTATATGAATGGACAAATGTTGCTTTCAAGGACTGCATTGATACAAGGTTTCTCCAAGAATAAAGGAAAAAATCATACTGCAATTCATGAATTTGTGCATTTATTAGATAAAAGCGACGGTTCTACTGATGGCATCCCAGAAATTTTAATGACGCATGATTATAGTATTCCGTGGTTAAAGATGATGCACCAGGAAATGAGAGAAATAGAAAAAGGAAAATCTGATATTGATAGTTATGCTTTGACTAATGAAGCAGAATTTTTAGCCGTTGTTTCTGAATATTTTTTCCAAAAGCCAGATACTTTTGAAAAAAATCATCCAGAATTATATGATATTTTGAGCAAAATGTTTTTACAAAATCCTGCAAAAGACTAATGGAAAACCGATTAAATTTCAATCATCCC
Organism: Pedobacter psychrophilus; assembly: GCF_001652725.1. GTDB lineage: Bacteria > Bacteroidota > Bacteroidia > Sphingobacteriales > Sphingobacteriaceae > Pseudopedobacter > Pseudopedobacter psychrophilus. The sequence continues at coordinate 125,449 of NZ_LWHJ01000031.1, read as the reverse complement.
TTACTTCATAACAAATCTGATTACAGTTTAGAATTGTTAAATTACTTTATTATAAAATTTAAGGAGATTGGAGAATTAGAAATTTATCCTACAAAAACTATGATTGGAATAGGAGCAAAGGGCAAAAATTTGGTTTACATTACTGCTTTGGGCAAAAACTTTTTACATGTAGTATTTCCTTTTGAAACAGCTTATGAAGATAATTTATGCTTTCAAAAAATCGCTCAAGTGCATGGAGATAAATATCAATACAATCATCACCTAAGAGTTTTGTTTAAGGAAGACATCAACGAAGAAGTGATGAATTTTATGAAATTGATTTATAAAAATTAACAGCCTACAAATTCAAATTTACCTCATCAACCAATTCTTTTAAACTTGTTTTATCGAGTTTTTCTAACTGTGGGATGTTTGCAATTACTTTAATGCCAGTCAATTTAACAATGATGTTTTGCGTGGATTGGTTTTCATCTCCATTAAAAATAATTCCTTTAATTTTGATGTTTCTGTTTCGTAATGCCTCAATCGATAATAAAGTATGATTGATGCTGCCTAAATAGTTTTTAGAAACTAAGATGACATCAACATCTAGTTTTTTTATTAAATCGATAATTAATTCTTCCTCATTTATAGGTACCATTAAACCGCCCGCACCTTCAATTATCAAATTATTTTCTGTTTCAGGAATGATGAAATTATCTAAATCTATTTTTACCCCATCTAAGTTTGCACTATGATGAGGGGAAAAAGGTTGTGTTAAACGATAAGTTTCTGAATGAAAAACAGTTTGAATATTACTTATGAGATTTTTAACTTTCATGGTATCAGAATTATCCAAATCTCCAGATTGAATAGGTTTCCAATAATCAGCATTTAGTTTTTCTACCAAAAAAGCAGAAACCATTGTTTTTCCAATCTCTGTTCCAATACCTGTTATAAAATAGGATTTACTCATTTCAGTTTTTTTATTGTACTTAAAAGTTGCTCAATTTCATCTTTTGTATTAAAAGCATGAAGGCAAATTCTTAATCGTTCTTTGCCTTCCGCAACAGTGGGACTGAGTATTGCTTTAACATCAAATCCATTTGATAATAAATTAATAGATAGGATTTTACATTCATCATTTCCAGCAATTATTAAAGATTGAATTGCTGATTTGCTCTCTATAAATTTATCAGAGAAATTACTTTTAATGGAATTAAAATAGGAGATATTAGATTGGTTCTCTTTAATATTTAATCCGTTCTTCAAACTTTGATAAGCAATTTTTATGGTTGCTAAACTATGAAAAGGAAGTGCGGTAGTGTAAATGAAAGACCTTGCAAAGTTGATTAAGTAAGAACGCAGAACTTCGCTCCCTAAAATAATTGCTCCATGACAACCCAAAGCTTTTCCGAATGTATGTATGCGGGCAAAAACTTCCTTTTCTAAACCTAATTGTTGAACCAGTCCTAATCCGTTGTTACCAATTACGCCCAAAGCATGTGCTTCATCAACAATTAAATTTGCATTAAATTTCTTAGCTAAAGCCGATATTTCTTTCAATGGCGCAATATCACCATCCATAGAAAAAACACTTTCTGTAATAATGAAAATATTACCTTTGGCATTTTTAAGTTTTTCGGATAAAGAATTTAGATCGTTATGTTTAAAAACGTAACGATTTGCATTGCTCAATCTTGCTCCATCAATTAATGAAGCGTGTAATAATTCGTCACAAATTAAGGTATCACCACGTTTTGCAATGGAGGAAAGTAGACCCACATTTGCATCATAGCCAGAATTAAAGATTAATCCGGCTTCTGCATGATGGATTTTTGCTATTTCAGTTTCTAAAACCTCGGCATAAGCCAAATTACCAGAAAGCAACCTGGAACCTGTTGAACCCAATAAATAATCAGGAAATTTTTTTAACTCCTCATCAATTTTTGCTTTTAAATTAGCATTTCTAGCAAAACCCAAATAATCATTTGAAGAAAAATCTACTAATGAATGGCCACGGTTTTTTAATACACGTAATGAATTATTCTGAATTCTATGTGCTAGTTTGTCTTTTAAAAAGCTATCCAATCTGATGAATTTTAATTAAAATTCGGCGTTTTTAGGGAATCTTGGGAAAGGAATAACATCTCTAATGTTGGTCATTCCAGTAACAAAAAGAACTAATCTTTCAAATCCTAAACCAAAACCAGCATGAGGTGCAGTTCCAAATTTACGGGTATCTAAATACCAGTAAAGCTCGTCTTGCGGGATATGCATTTCATCCATACGGCTTTGCAGTTTATCTAAACGTTCTTCCCTTTGCGAGCCACCAACCATTTCACCGATTCCTGGAAAAAGAATATCCATTGCCCTCACTGTTTTCCTGCCTTGCTCATCAGGTTCGTTCATCCTCATGTAAAATGATTTGATATCTGCTGGGTAATCAGTTAAGATAACGGGCTTTTTGAAGTGTTTTTCTACTAAATAACGCTCATGCTCAGATTGTAAATCAGCTCCCCATTCATCAATCAAATACTTAAATTGTTTCTTTTGATTAGGTTTAGAACGTTTTAAAATTTCTATTGCCTCAGTATAGGTTAAGCGTTCGAAACTGTTTTCTAAACAGAAATTCAGTTTTTCCATTAAGGTTAAATCACTGCGTTCAGCTTGTGGCTTATTTTTTTCTTCTTCTACCAGGCGAGTTGTTAGAAAATCTAATTCATCGGCACAATTTTCTATTGCGTATTTAATGGTATACTTTAAAAGATCTTCAGCCAAATTCATATTGTCTTCCAAATCGGCGAAAGCCACTTCTGGTTCAATCATCCAAAACTCTGCAAGATGACGAGTTGTATTAGAATTTTCTGCTCTAAAAGTTGGTCCAAAAGTATAAATTTCTCCCAAAGCCATTGCACCTAATTCGCCTTCTAATTGCCCTGAAACGGTCAAATTTGCAGAACGACCAAAGAAATCTTCTTTAAAATCTACATTTCCATCATCTGTTCTTGGTGTATTTTCGAAAGGTAAAGTGGTTACTCTAAACATTTCGCCCGCACCTTCGGCATCTGAAGCTGTAATAATTGGCGTATGTAGATAAACAAACCCACGTTCATTAAAAAATTGATGAACTGCAAAAGAAAGTGCATTTCTTACCTTAAAAATCGCATTAAATGTATTTGTTCTAAAACGTAAATGGGCAATTTCCCTCAGAAATTCCAGACTATGCTTTTTTGGTTGTAATGGAAATTTCTCGGCATCACTTTCTCCTAAAATCTCAATTTTAGAAGCTTTTACCTCAACAGTTTGTCCTTTTCCTAAAGACTCTACCATTGTTCCTGTTGCACTAATTGCAGCACCGGTAGTTATTTTCTTTAATATGTTTTCTGGAGTATTAGCAAAATCGACAACCACCTGCAAATTGGACATAGAAGAACCATCATTTAAGGCTATAAATTGGTTATTCCTAAATGTTTTAACCCAACCCATTACGGTTACTTCTTTATTATATTCAGTAGATTTTAAAATATTTGAAATCTTTTCTCTTATGATCATTACAACGTTTTATCTTTTACGAGTCGTAAAAATACAAACCTTTACGTTAATCTCTAAAAATTAAGAAACTATAAATATAAAATTAAGAAAGGGAGGGTAAGAAGGGCTTAAAACGGATTCATATTTAAAAGGACAATAAATAATCTACCAAAATATGAAGACTTTAATCAAAACATTAATTGCATTCTTTATTTTGATTGTATTATTTGTTTTGTGCGGCCATCAAACTAAAAAAAGAGAAATATGAATTTAATGGTAGATGTTTGGACATCTACCATTAATATATTAAAAGTTTCTGCAATCAGATTTCACATAGATAAATCCTTTTCCTTCCTCAGCAGGTTTATCTCCATAAACTTCATAAAGATTGCCATTTTTGTAGGATAATTTAATTGGCATCTCATTACCTTTAACTCCCTCAGATGCAAAAGTATAATTGAGTTTTAATGTGTCTTTATCTAATTTACCTGTTAAATCTCCTTTGCTATTATCTTTCTCAGCAAATTTATACCAAAGCTTACCTTTTATTTCACCATTCTCTTCTCTTAAAGATAGAAATGCAGAATCCTTTTTTAAATGAGCCATAAAACATTGCTCATCGTTACTTAATTTAAAAGCAGACGTATCTGTAGTAACATTTCCTAATTGTGGATCATTAACTGGATATTCTGCAGGAGCATCTTTTTTTTGATTTTGGTTACAAGCAGCTAGAGATAACAAAGCTACAAAGCCCGTAAATAATTTATTTTTCATGGTTATTTTTTTAAGTTTATTACAAATTTAATGCCCTAATAATATGAAACTATACTTAATTATTGCTTGGGATGCAGATGATGCTGATGCCTCGGAAAGAAGAGTTAAAGTAAGAAAAGAACATTTAGCTGGCGCCATGCAGCTCAAAGAAACCGGAAATTTTATTTTAGGTGGCGCAATGTTAAACGATAATGGTGATATGATTGGCTCTACTATGGTTTTACAATTTACTGATGATGATGAATTTCATAAATGGAAATCAAATGAAATTTACATTTTAAAGGGTGTTTGGGACAGGATAGAGGTTCATTCTTTTAAAGTAGCAAATGTATGATATTTGTTAATTTATGTTAAACTAACTGTTTTTAATATTACCAGATTAAACCATCATTACTCTTTTGCATCATAATACCAAACGATTTATAAACAATTAAAATTAAGAACATGAAAAATTTTGTAAAAGGATTAACATTATCAACAGCATTAGTATTAGGTTTAGCTTTAACTTCAGTGGCACAAACGGCTACACCTGCAGAAGCTAAAAAAGAACATGGTGATAGGCCTCAGTTAAATTTAACGGATGCGCAAAAAGCACAAATGAAAGCGAACAGAGATAGTGAAAAAGCAAATAGAGATAAATTTGACGCTTCTTTAAGTGCGGATCAAAAAGCGATAATGAAAGATGAAACGCTTAAAGGAAAAGAAAAAATGCAAAAACTAGATGCAACTTTAACTGCTGATCAAAAAAGCATGAGAAAAGCGAATATGGAAGCTGCAAAAAAGAATAGCGAGTCTTTCAAATCTACTTTAACTCCAGAACAAAAAGAGCAATTTGAAAAAATGAAAGGTAAAATGGGTGAAAGAATGGGAGATAGGAAAGGTGGAAAAGGAAAAGGTGGTGAAAAACCAGCTAAAACAGAAGGATAGTTTTAAAAAGGTATAAAAAATCCCGATTTTTCAATCGGGATTTTTTTTGTCTTAAATTATTTGATAAGACTTAAATGTAATTATGCTAAAACCTCTGATACTAAATCAGCAGCTTCTTTTAATAAAATAGCAGAAAAGACTTTTAAGCCAGATTCGTCAATTAATTTTTTAGCTTCAACAGCATTTGTTCCTTGTAAACGCACAATAATTGGAACACTTATATTTCCCATTTCTGTGTAAGCATCAATAACACCTTGTGCTACTCTATCGCAACGTACAATTCCACCAAAAATATTGATTAAGATTGCTTCTACTTTTGGGTCTTTCAAAATGATTTGAAAAGCAGCTTTTACGGTTGTAGCATTTGCGGTTCCACCAACATCTAAAAAGTTAGCTGGTTCACCACCGGCAATTTTAATAATATCCATGGTAGCCATTGCTAAACCAGCTCCGTTTACCATACAACCTACATTTCCATCAAGCTTAACATAATTAAGGTTACTGGCAGAAGCTTCTACTTCTGTTGGATCTTCTTCTGAAGTATCACGCATTGCTGCAAATTCTGGATGACGGAATAAAGCGTTATCATCAAGGTTTACCTTTGCATCAACAGCTAAAATTTTATCATCAGATGTTTTTAAAACCGGATTGATTTCAAACATAGAAGAATCCGTTGCATCGTAAGCTTTATAAAGCGCAGCAATAAACTTAGTCATATCTTTAAAAGCAGCACCGGATAAGCCTAGATTGAAAGCAATTTTACGAGTTTGAAAAGCCTGTAAACCTACTTTAGGATCAATTTCTTCTTTAAAAATTAAATGAGGTGTATGTTCTGCAACTTCTTCAATATCCATTCCTCCTTCAGTAGAGTACATAATGATATTTTTACCGGTAGAACGGTTTAATAATACAGAAACATAAAATTCTTTTGTTTCAGATTCACCAGGATAGTAAACATCTTGAGCAACCAAAACTTTACTCACTAATTTTCCTTGTGGACCAGTTTGCGGTGTAATCAATTGCATCCCAATAATATCGGTAGCCCTTTGTTTAACTTCTTCTAAATTTTTAGCCAGTTTAACACCTCCACCTTTTCCACGCCCACCAGCATGAATTTGCGCTTTAATTACAACCCAATCAGAATTGTAATCTTCTTTCAATTTTTTTGCAGCTTCTACAGCTTGTTCTGGCGTATCGGCCACAATACCTTCTTGTATGCGTACCCCAAAACTTTTAAGAATTTGTTTACCTTGATATTCGTGAATGTTCATCTTCTAAAAATTTGATGTGAAATTACAAATACCATCCTATAAATGAAACCTAAAAATGATTTAATTATCTATTTGATTACTAAATGACTGTTTACTGAATAGAAATTGGATGGTTATTTAGCGACAAATTTGTTTTGGGCGTTTTATCCACCAGCTGGTGGACCGTTAAATCTTTTTTTGCAATATGAAAAAATGCCAGTGCAAAAAAAAAAAACTTGCCCGATCACTGGCGGGGATACCACTTCAATTGTTAATGCAAGCATTTAACAAAGGATCAAGCTCAAATTAAATTTAATTTATTTCAATTTAACTATAGCTATTTGGTGAAATGTTTAGGTAAGCCAATTTACTTGTATTAAAAATAGGGTCAAATTCTATTTTAGAAATTGAAGAATAATCAACATTTAGATTAAAAACCTTTTCTAAAGGAAAGTCTAGGATATAAGATACAATTGATCTAATAATTCCTGAGTGGCAAACCACTACTACATCTTCTAATTCCATTTTTAAAATATGATCAAAGAAGAGGATGCTGCGTTCAAAAACGTCATTAAAATTTTCTCCATTTTTCATTCTGTAATTCACAAAATCCTCCTTCCAATTATCTAAATCCTTTGGGCTAATTTCTTGCCATGATTTCATTTCCCAATCACCAAAATTTATTTCATTTAACCTTTCATCAATGATGAAATTTTCATCACTCAAATAGGAAAGTAATTTAGTGCATCTCCTTAAAGGACTAGAAAAATAGGTTGCATTTTCTAAATTCAAATGTTCTTTTATCCAATCAAAATCAATTGTAAAATTTTCCTCTAGCGGCATTTCAGATTGCCCAAAACATAGCTCATTTGGATTATAAGTTTTTGTATGTCTAATGAGATAAATATTCATATTAAGCTATTATTTTGAATTGTTTTTTTTTATTAATTTCTCTAATCTATTTAAAATAGGGGAGATATCTTTTAGACAAATTAACATCACTATTTTAATGCATTTTTTATCATAATTTATTAAGTAAATAAGCCCCAAAAAAATAATTAAGAAAATTGGAGGATTGCAATTAATTGGACTTGACTTTGCATTTATTTGGCATTTTATATACACCAAATTAAATTTTTAACACATCTATAATTAATTGTAATACAATAGATTATACAAATAATGTAAATTGATTATTTAGTTTTTAGATAATAATTAGTTCAATTTAGATAATCATAGTAAAATATAATTCTGATTTAGCTATTTATAAAATTCAACTACCTATAATATAGTGTTTTAATGATTGTAATTAAAGTTTTAATTATAGCGATTATAAGTTTCGATAAAATCTGTTCTCATTACTTTAAATCTATCAATAACCGAAGAAATAAATACTTCATCTAATATTTCAAACACACCATTTACCCCATTTAAGATATCCATTTCTGCCAATTTAAAAGTCTGTTCTAAATTTCCTTGTTCAAATTTTATGATGAATTTATTGTTCATAGAAAAAATGGTAATCTTACAATCTGGGTGTGGTAATTCTGCAACTATTCTCATTTTAATATTGTTAAATTGATGTTGGTTTTTAAATTTGACTAATGATTATCAATCATCAACCATTAATAAAAATTGGGTCAACTCCATTCAATTTTCCCTCAGTTTTTAAGATTTTAAATCGAGCAAAAAGCTCCTCGCTATACCAATTTTCTTGTCGAGTTAACTTGATTACTTCAGCATGTTCTTGATCTTTATATGCGAACTTTTTGACATCCTCTAAACTATCCCAAACAGAAAAAGTAGCCTGCATAAAAAACGGAGCTTCGCCAATTCCAATAGAGGTTATAAATCCTTTAGAACTGCCCATAATTGCTGCAACTTTTGGAACATTTTTCCAAAAGTTTTTCAATTTAATAGGCCGTATAGTAGCTCTGGTTAAAATGCCAACTCTTCCATCCTGACCTTTTATTTTAGGATTTCCGAATGGTTCTTTTCCACTCCACTTTCCATGAGATTCAGTAGGTTCTAAATAAATAGAATATTTTTCCTCACAGAAGGTATTCCACCATTTTGCAATAAATGATTTGGTTTTAAATTTCTGAAATTCAGTTTCAGAACCCCAAACAGCCATTAATCCCCATTGTTGGTAATCCGGGTTGATATCAAATGTTCCATTTTTACCGCAACCCAATAGCTTCCAAAAGCTACATCCATTGGTGAAAAATAATGGTAGACGGTGAACTGCCATTGCCAAAAATGCAAATGGAATATATTTTTTAGGATAGCGTAAGATGGTTATCGTAACAAGCATAAAAAGCTAATTTCGATAAATTAAGTTTATAGGAGGTTTAAAGTGGATAAATAGATAATTGTGGATAGTTTAAAGATGAATCTCTAAACCATCTTCCGCTATTGGAATTTCAAAATATTCTTGATTTTCTAATGCCTCATCTCCTAAGTGATTTAATAAAATACGTTTAGAATTTAGTTTGCTTATATTCTTTAATAATGTTTCATAATTCAAATGGCCCTTTCCATTAATTTTATACCAATTACATTCACAAATAAATAAATCGGCCTCATCCGCTAAAGAGATCAAGTTCTCGCACCATTCTGTATCTCCGCTAAAAGCGATGATTTTATCATCCATAAATAGTTTTAAACCATGCGGGAGCGATGAAGGAGAATGTAAAACTTCGAATGTTTTTAATTTGAAATCTGTAAAATCTTCTATTTTATCGGTCTGAAATTCTATGAATTGGATTAAATCACTATTTATTTGATGGATTAAATCTGGATATAATAAATCCAATAAAGCTAAAATTTTGCCTTCAACCCCCTTAGGGCCAATAATCGTTAAAACTTTTGTTCTTTCTTTCCTTAAAAAATCTAGAATGATAAATGGAATTCCTCCAAAATGATCGCCATGAAGATGACTTACTAGAATATAATCTAAATCTGCAGGTTCAAAATTGAATTTTTTTAATCCTATTAAGGAAGTTGCACCGCAATCTATCAGCAAATTTATTTTTTCAGTTTTTAGATGAAAACATGTGTTAAATTTACCACCACTTCCAAAAGCATCTCCACTACCAATTATTGTGACTTTCATGAAAATTTTGCTTAATTAAAAATAATAAAATATGATTTTAATAATGCTGTCATAAGTGAATTCATATTTGAATTGTGAAAAAAACGGAATAAACCATTACAATTTTAATCATAATGGATAATAACTAAACTTTTACAATGATAATTTTATAAATATTCAATTAAAAGTTAAATTATGCCTTTAAACTCGGTGAAATGAAAAAAACTTTACTTTTTTACGTTCTAATATCCTCATTTCTTTGCGCTAATTCTCAAAATAAAAGAATGTTAAAGCCAAATGATGTGTATAATTATAAATCTATATCAAATCCGCAAGTTTCTCCAAAAGGTGATTGGGTCTTATATTCAGTTTCCTCTCCAGACTCGGCAGAAAACAAGAAAAAGTCAGATCTTTTTATGGTTAGCTGGGATGGTACACAAACTTTACAGCTCACATATTCTAACGAGGGAGAATCCGATGCTAAATTTAGTCCGGATGGTAAATTCATCTCTTATATTTCTTCAAAAAAAGTTGATAGCATAGAAAATTCTCAACTATGGTTAATGGATAGAAGAGGAGGAGAGGCTCATCAGATCACAAAAGTTAAGCAGAATTTAAAAAGTTATTTATGGTCTCCAGATGCTAGTAAAATATTATTGGTAATGAAGGATGAAGATCCAGCTGAAAAAAAGAAACCTAAAACAAAGGCCCCAATAGTTGCTGATAAATATCATTTTAAACAAGATGTGGAAGGTTATGTAGATAGTTTAAACTCTCATTTTCACATATTAGATATAAAGACTGGTAAAATTAATCAACTTACAAAAGGAGTTTTTACTGAGGATTCTCCAGCTTGGTCTCCTGATGGATTGAAGATAGCCTTTTCTGGTAATAGAACAGCAGATCCAGAAAGGAATAGCAATAGCGATATTTTTGTGGTTGAGATAAGTACAGGAAATATAAAGCAATTAACAACCTGGAAAGGTAGCGATACCAGACCCATATGGAGTAATGATGGTAAATACATAGCATATTCACAATCTACAGGTGATGAAACCTATTTGAATTATGATCAATCTATATTGGCAATAATAAAACCAGATGGCTCTGATCAAAAAATCTTAACTAAAAGTCTCGATAGACCAGTTTCCAATTACAAATGGTCGATAGATGATAAAGAAATTTATTTTTTAGTGGATGATGATCGCCAATCCTATATTTCTAAAATTGACTTAAACTCCGGGAGCATTAATAAGGTTATTGGTGGCGATAGAAGTTTTTCTGATTTAGAGTCTAATGTAAACGGAGATTGGCTAACTTCAATGAGTGACCCATATCACCCCACAAATTTTTACACGCTATCAAATAATAATTTGAAGCAAATCACAAAAATTAATGAGGATTGGTTAAGTAAAATTGATTTGGCAACAGTTACAGGTTTTAAATCTAAAAGTAAAGATGGTACAGCTATTTCAGGATTATATTTTAAGCCTTATGGTGCCACTGTTGAAAAATTACCGTTTATACTTTATATCCATGGAGGTCCAGTTTCTCAGGATGAGTTTTCATTTGATTTTACTAGACAAATGTTAGCAGCCGGTGGTTTTGGCGTTGCAGCGGTAAATTATAGAGGAAGTAATGGGAGAGGGAGAGCATTCTCTAAATCAATTTATGGAGATTGGGGAAATTTAGAGGTAATGGATTTATTAGGAGCGACAGATTATCTTATAAAAAAAGGTTGGGTTGATGAAACTAAAATGGGAATTGGTGGATGGAGTTATGGCGGTATTTTAACGGATTATACTATTGCCAATACTAACCGATTTAAGGCAGCTTGTAGTGGAGCTGGAAGCGCAATGCAGCTTTCTATGTATGGTATTGACCAATATTTACTACAATGGAATGAAGAAATTGGATTGCCTTGGGAGAAGAAAGGATTAGAAAAGTACCTAAAAATATCTTATCCATTTACCCATGCAGATAAAATCACAACACCAACACTATTTATGGTAGGTCAGAATGATTTTAACGTACCATCTGAAGGTAGTGAACAAATGTATGCTGCTTTAAAAACTTTAAATGTCCCAACGCAATTGGTTATCTACCCAAATCAATTTCATGGAATAGGGGTTTTAAGTTATCAGGTTGATAGATTTAAAAGATATTTAGATTGGTATGGAAAGTATTTGAAATAGGATTTTTTAATTAATTGGAAATCTATTAAAAGGCCAATCTTTAGGTTTATCAAAATATAAATAAGATCTTCTATTCGCATCAATTTCAACATTATGTTTTTGATGATAATAATCTTTTTTTAAATTCTGTTTTATGGCACTTATTAAGCTTGGAATTCCAATTTTTAAATAAAACTTGATAAACCCCAATTCTCGATATTGTAAAATATGTCCAAATTCATGTTTTACAAGCCACAAATCTTTTTGGAGGGAAAAGGTTTCAGGAGATAGAAATATACCAAAATTAGGTAATGTGATCCCATGACCATTTTTTATGAATTTGGATTCAAAGATTCTGATGTTTTCAAAAAAGTCTATTGGTTTCAAGAATGGTCTATCTCGACTTAATTAATCAAAAATTATTTATACAGCTGATTTCTTAAATAATGATCAACTATAACTAAAGCAGCCATTGCCTCAACAATAGCTACCGCTCTTGGAACCACACAAGGATCATGACGACCTTTTCCTTTAATCTCTGCGGCTTCACCAGATTTGTTTACAGTATTCTGGTTGCTCATGATAGTGGCAACTGGTTTAAAAGCAATACGCATATTAATATCCATTCCGTTAGAAATCCCACCTTGAACACCGCCAGAGAAATTGGTTTTAGTAGATATTTTTCCGCTTTCGCTTGATTGAAAAGCATCGTTATGTTGTGATCCTCGCATCGTGGAGCCATCAAAACCAGATCCATAATCAAAACCATGAACCGCATTAATACTTAACATGGCTTTGCCTAAATCGGCATGAAGCTTATCAAAAACGGGTTCTCCTAAACCAACAGGGCAATTTTTAATGTAACAAGTAATTTTACCACCAATGGTATCGCCTTCTTTTCTAATACCATCAATTAATTCAATCATTTGCTCCGCAGTTTTTGCATCTGCACATCTAACAATATTATTTTCTCTTAGGGTTACAAATTCCTCCGCAGAAGTAAAATCAATTTCTGGTGAATCTAAATTTCCAACACTACTCACATGTGCTAAAACATCAATTCCTTTTTGTTTTAAAAATAATTTAGCAATTGCACCAGCGGCAACTCTCGCTGCGGTTTCTCTGGCAGATGATCGTCCGCCACCACGATGGTCTCTAATCCCATATTTTACCTGATAGGTATAATCGGCATGAGAGGGGCGAAAAGTATCTTTGTTATGATCATAATCTTTTGATTTTTGATCTTCGTTTGGAATGATGATGGCAATTGGAGTTCCTGTAGTTTTACCTTCAAAAATACCTGACAAAATCTGGAAAGTATCAGATTCTTTGCGTTGTGTGGTTATTTTAGATTGACCAGGTTTTCGTTTATCCAATTCGTTCTGGATAAAATCTAAATCAATTTCTATGTTAGAAGGACAGCCGTCAATAATAACTCCAATGGCTTCGCCATGAGATTCACCAAAAGTGGTTATTTTAAATATTTGCCCGAAGGAATTACCTGCCATTTATTTTTTTGTTAGTTGGTTAGGAATTAGTTTAGTAGGCTTAAAAAATGACTAATTTAGTTTGTTAGTTGTCTTTAAGTAAATACATAAAAATTTTTAATTGTTTTTTTGCGTTAGGGAATGAAACGGCATCCTTTTTTTGCGCTAGCCATTTTGCAATTAGCAAAAAAAGATATAGTGTAAAGCCCGCCCGAACGCCCAAATTATATATATATTAAACTTTTTACTTCAAACTTTTTACTTTACATCAAAACCTATCTTTTTAAAATCTTCCCAAAAATGAGGATATGATTTTTCTACTACTTTTGCTTCTTCAATAGTTACTTTATCAATCATCATTGCCATTGGTGCAAAAGCCATTGCCATTCTGTGATCTTCATATGTGGCAACAGTTATTTGTGACGGAATGTTTACTAATTCACAATCTAATTGATAAACATCTGCTTGAGTTTCTATCAGTTTCGCTCCAATTTTGGCTAATTCCGTTTGTAAAGCAAAAATCCTATTGGTTTCTTTAATCTTTAAAGTTTCCAGGCCAGAAAAACTAAATTCTTTACATAAAAGTGCAGAGCAAACAATAACTGTTTGTGCTAAATCAGGACATTCTTTAAAATCTAAAAGTTGTGGCTTAATTTCATTTCCAACTTTTTCAATAGTAACTCCATTTTCATGATAAATAGTCTCAACTCCAAATAAAGACATGATTTCTGCAATTTCACTATCGCCTTGTAAACTATTCTTTTTGAGATTTGGAAGATGAACTTTCGCATTCTCTGAAAGTGCAACAACGCTGTACCAGTAAGAAGCAGCACTCCAATCTGGCTCAATAGTTAAGGTTGTCGGTTGAAATTGTTGAGGTAAAATGGCGATATTATCTTTCTCCCAGGTATGGTTGATGCCGCATTGTTTCAGCATTGATAAAGTCATTTCCACATAAGGCTTGGAGGTTAATTCGTCCATAATTTCCAAATCTACACCTTGAGGTAAAGAACTAGCTACGAGCAATAAAGCAGTCAAAAATTGAGAGCTAATGTCACCACGAATTAAGATATGAGCTGTTTTTTGATCAAACGCACCATTAATTAAAACAGGTGGGAAACCATCTTCTTCTTGATAAGAAATATCCGCTCCCAAAGTTCGCAAGGCATCAACCAAAGTTCCAATAGGACGTTGTTTCATCCTATCTGAACCTGTAATTTCAATTTTTTCTCCTTTTAAAGAAAAATAAGCAGTCAAAAAACGCATTGCCGTACCAGTTGGCCCAACATTTACAACTTTTGGATGCTCATTTTCATGATTTAAAATCCCATTTAAGGTAACGGTATCAGCTGCTGAAGAAAGGTTTTTAATAATCACTTTCCCTTTGCTTAACGCCGATATGATAAGCGCTCTATTACTTTCACTTTTTGAGCCTGTTAAATTAATGGTTTCTTCAGCAGAAATTTGAGACTTTTTTATAATAACTGATGGATTCATTATCCTAGCTCGGCTTTTGTTGCATTCATGATTGCCGTTTGCTTACGGATAGATTCGCTATGTATCAATTCTAAAACTTTCTCAGTAAAATCTTTTTCAAGTTTTAAAACAGAACCATAAGCTGTTCTTTTTTGCAGGATTTCATCCCATCTAGAAACCTGGAGAATGGTCACATCATTATCTCTTTTATATTCACCTATTTGCTCTACAATTTTCATTCTTTCTCCTAATTTTTGAAAAATTTGATCATCAATTTGGTCAATTTTTTCTCTCATCACAGCTAATTTATCTACAAAATCAGGATTTTTAGATTCTGCTTTTCTTAAAACAAAACCATCAATCATTTCACTTAATGCAGCTGGAGTAACTTGCTGAGCAGCATCTGTCCAAGCAACTGAAGGATCAATATGAGCTTCAATCATTAAACCTTGCATATCTAAATCTAGAGCTTTTTGTGCAATGAAAGGAATCAATTCTCTAGATCCGCAAATGTGAGAAGGATCGTTCAAAATTGGCAATTGTGGTAACAATGTTTTTAAACTGATTGCCAAATCCCACATGGGTTGATTACGAAAAGCAGTTTTCTCGAATGAAGAAAAACCTCTATGAATTGCCGCCAATTTTGTGATTCCAGCTCGGTTGATACGCTCTAAAGCGCCAATCCATAAAGAAAGATCAGGATTTATTGGATTTTTAACCATTACTGGTACATCATGACCTTCTAATGCATCTGCAATTTCTTGTACTGTAAAAGGATTTACAGTTGATCTTGCACCAATCCAAAGGATATCTACACCAGCAGCCAAAGCTTCTTTAACATGTTTTGCATTTGCAACTTCTACTGCAATTGGTAAACCAGTCTCTGCTTTAGCTTTATTAAGCCATTCTAAACCAATGCTTCCAATCCCTTCAAATTCTCCGGGACGAGTTCTTGGTTTCCAAATACCTGCTCTTAAAACGCTAACTTTTCCAGTAGCTTTTAATAAACGAGCGGTTGCTAATAATTGTTCTTCTGTTTCGGCACTGCATGGGCCAGAGATTACCAACGGCTGATGAGTTACGTTCATCCAGCTGCTTAATGGTTGTATGTTTAGGTTAAGTTTCATGCTTTTTTTTATAATAATTTTGAATGATAGAATTTTGAATGGTTGAATCCGATCTACCTTTATTTTTGTCTATTATCTTTGTTCTTTAATCTTTGTTCTAATTAAACCGAATCGTTCTTTACATATTCCCCCATAATGCTAAAGTTTACGGTATGTTTTAAAATTCTACGTATTGCATCATCATAACTGTCTGAATTATTCCATTCTACATCTACATAGAAATTATACTCATTACGTTTTCCTAAAACTGGCATAGATTGTATTTTGCTCATATTGATATCGTTTTCGGCTAATATGTTTAACACATTTGCTAAAGAACCTACATCATTACTTACCTGAAAGCATAAGGAAGCTTTGTTTGCATTTTTGATTTCACTTTGTTTATCAGTCAAAATCAAGAAACGAGTATAATTTTTTTTGTTAGATTCTATTCTACGTTCTAAAATATTTAATCCATAAAGTTTAGCAGCAAGAGTGTTTGCAATTGCAACTGTATCAGTTAATTGTTCTTCTTTAATTTTTTTAGCACAAGCCGCAGTATCACTACTTTCAATTATTTTTAAATTAGGAAAATCATCCAAAAAATCTCCGCATTGACGGATGGCGATAGGATGGGAGGTTACCGTTTTAATATCTTCAAATACTACTCCTGGCAAAGCCATTAAATGCAGTTGGATATGTAAGTAAACTTCGCCAATTACCGGAAAGTTATATTCTCTTAATAATGAGTAGTTTGGCAATAAACTTCCGGCTATGCTATTTTCAATAGCCATCACTACACAATCAGCTTCTCCATTTGCCAATTTTTGAAAAGTTTGTTTAAAAGAAGTACATTCTATCGTCTCAATATCTTCTCCAAAGAATTTGAAAGCAGCTTCTTCATGAAATGAAGCTTTGATTCCTTGAATTGCAACTCTTTTTATTGTGCTCATTTTTTGGTTAAAAAAAAACCCGGCTGTTTGGCCGGGTTTTATGTTTTATATTTTATAACATATTATGCCCGGCTTTTATCTCTAAAATAAAAGTAAGCATAGTAATATGTAGCGATTTTTGTCATTTTTTTATTTGATGTGTCAAATCTACACAATAATCTGAAATCACAAAATAAGAATTAAATTTTTTTTAAAATAATTTCACAGAATTTAATATGGTCAATTTTTTAATTTAAACTTTCATCTTACATCAGAAAAAAGAGATAATTAGATAGACTGATAATACTTTAAACTATCTAAAATAAGGCTTTCTTCAATAAATGAATCAATGCTACAATTTCCTATTTTTGTGGGTAAAGAGAAACTTATTTTACCATTAGAATTCTTTTTGTCTTGCTTCATTATATCTAGTAGCGCATTTTCGATACCTGGTCTGATTTTATATCTACCAAAAAATTTAATAAATGTATTGGTAATTTTCTCAAGTTCTTCTTCAGAAAGTTCGTTTGTTTCTTTAGCTAAATATGCCTCGCAGATCATTCCAATAGCAATAGCTTCACCATGTAAAAGTGAATTTTTCTCATTAACTAAAGACCAGGATTCTATAGCATGACCAATGGTATGCCCGTAATTTAAAGTTTTACGGATATTTTTTTCAAAAGGGTCGGCTAAGACAACTTTGTTTTTTATGCTTACTGATTTATGAATATGTTTTACAGTAATTTCTTTAGCATCATTTAATAAAGTCAATTCATCAAAGAAATCAACGTCGGCAATAATCCCATGCTTTAATACTTCCGCTAAACCAGAGGTTAATTCTCTTTCTGGTAAGGTCTTTAAAAAATCAGTACAAATGATAACAGCTTGTGGTTGAGAAAAAGTGCCAATGATATTTTTTACATTATCCATATCAATTCCTGTTTTACCACCCACAGAAGCATCAACTTGTGAAAGTAGGGTTGTAGGAATTTGTAAAAAGTCTATACCACGTTTATAAGTTGCTGCAGCAAAACTTCCCATATCCGTAACCACACCTCCGCCTAAATTGATTAACAATGCATTTCTATCCGCTTCAAAATCTAACAGTGTTCGCCAAATGCCAATACAAAAATCTATTGTTTTATTTTCCTCGCCATTAGGCACTTCAATAATGTCAAATTCGGTTAATTGTGGTAACTTTTCCTGAAGTACAGGTAAGCAATGTTCACTTGTCTGTTCATCAACTAAAATAAAGATTTTGGAATATTTTTTTTGAGCCAGTATATTATTTAAAATATTTAAACTATCATCAAAAAACACTTGATAGTTATCATTTTTTATGGGATTCATATAATTTTTATGGTTTGTCCGTTAAATTCAATAACATCACCTTTTTTAACTTTTAGGCGTTTTCTATAATCTATTACTCCATTATAACTTACTAATCCATCGGTTACAACCATTTGAGCCTCACCACCTGAACTTACTAAATCTGTAATCTTTAGTAATTGAATAAGTGGAATAAATTCTCCTTTTAAGGTAAATTCTAACATATCTGCAAACTTACAAAAATAGCCATTGTTGTATGAAGATAATATTCAATGATTTTATAATTTTGCTTTTTATATTCTTCTTATAATGATTACAAATCCAATTGAACCTAAGACTTTATCATTTGATGATACTGCTATTGCCTTTAAACATCAAACTAATAAAGAGTTGAAAGAATCTTTTTGGTTATTTAAAGCCATTAGTAATAATGTACTGGTAAATATTGGGCCGTTTATGACCAAATTTGCAATGGCTATTAAATTGCCAATTACAAAAATTATCAAAAAAACAATTTTTAAACAATTTTGTGGAGGCGAAACTATAGCAGATTGTACCTCAACTATCAATAAGCTAGCAAAAGAAGGTGTAGGAACTATTTTGGATTATTCTATTGAAGGCGAAGAGGAAGAAAGTGTTTTTGAACACACAGCAATGGAAATTATTGATACCATAAAGAAAGCTGTCGAAATGCCACAAGCAATTCCTTTTTGTGTTTTTAAAGTTACTGGGATTGCCAGGTTTGAATTAATTCGGAAAATAAATAATAAAGAGGAGTTAAATAAGTTAGAAAATTTTGAGTGGCAAAAAGCATTATCAAGACTGGAAAACATCGCTAAAACCGCTTTTGAGTTACAAAAACCTTTAATGATTGATGCAGAAGAAAGTTGGATACAAGATGCCATTGATAATTTGGCATTAGGATTAATGCGCCAGTACAATAAAGAAAAAGCAATAATCTTTAATACTTACCAATTATATAGGCATGATAAATTAGCATCCTTAATTACAGATTTAACTTTAGGACAAGCAGAAGGATTTATTTTAGGAGCAAAATTAGTGAGAGGAGCATATATGGAAAAAGAGCGAAAAAGAGCTTTAGAAATGGATTATAATTCGCCAATACAAGCAGATAAAGCTAGTACAGATAGAGATTATAATCTTGCCACTTCATTCTGTTTAGATAATTTGAAAGATGTAAACTTTGTAGCGGGTACGCACAATCAATACAGCTGTGAAACTTTAATAGAGAAAATGGAATTTAAATCTATTGAAAACAATCATTCAAATATTTATTTTTCACAGCTACTGGGAATGAGCGATAATTTGAGCTTTAATCTATCGAATGCAAATTATAATGTAGCAAAATATGTTCCTTATGGACCAGTAAAAGCGGTACTACCTTATTTATTTAGAAGGGCAGAAGAAAATACAGCTATAGCTGGACAAATGGGAAGAGAATTAAAATTAATCTCTTCTGAGATAAAGCGTAGAAAAATTTAGTTCGTGATTATTAAGCAGCTATTTCTGCTTGAGGATTAAATCCTTTATTATCGTATGCTTTTAAATCTTTCTTTAATAATTTTCTTGCCACGTGAATTCTTGTTTTTACAGTACCTATAGGAATTTCTAAATGGTCAGCAATTTCATGATATTTATAACCTTCAAAATACATTGTGAATGGTATATAATATTCTTTCTGTAAAGAATTTAAAGCTTTTTTAATATCATCCATGATAAATTTTTGTTCACCACCATTGTTCATTGCGCTATATGACAATTGAGATGAAGATATTTCGTCAGTTTTGGTAACCATAGAACTGATTTTAACAAATCGTCTATAATTATTTATAAAGGTGTTTTTCATGATGGTATACAACCATCCTTTTAAATTTGTACCCTCTTTAAACTTATTATAATAGGTGATTGCTTTTAGCAAAGTGTCTTGAACTAAGTCGTTAGCATCATCAGAATCATGGGTAAAATGAAGTGCATAAACCTTTAATGATGAAGCTTGGCGCATTACTAAAGTATTGAATTCTATTTTAGTCATTTTGTTTAACTTTTTTGGTTGATTACTTAAACAAAACTAAGAATAAGGAATGGATTCTACAAATTTTGTTTAGCCTTTTTTGTTGTATAGTTAAACAAAATGTTTAAACTTCTAATTATTACCCAAAAAACGGTCCACAATCAGTCATTTTTTGTTTGTAACAATTAAGTTAGGATATGATAAAAATAGATAATGATAAATTTTATAGAAGAAATGAGCTCTATAGTATGGAGACTCTAATTTAATACAGAAATGTTAATTTATATGATGTTAACTTCTCTTTCTAAAGAGACATCAAATTTTGTTTTGACTGAGTCGATGATAGCTTGGGATAAGTTATAAATTTCAACTCCTGTAGCATAACCATGATTTACTAAAACCAAAGCTTGGTTTTTCCATGTTCCTGTGTTTCCTACAATCTTTCCTTTCCATCCGCATTGCTCAATTAACCAACCTGCAGCTAGCTTAATGCCATTATCAATTATATAATGAGGGATATCTGGGAATTTTTTATGAAGCAAATCGAACTCATTTTTTTCTAGAACAGGATTTTTAAAGAATGAACCAGCATTACCTATTGTGGAAGGATCGGGGAGTTTAGAAACCCTTATAGCTGATACTACTTTAGAAATGTCTTTTATATTGGGTTGAATAATCTCTCTATTTTTGAGTTCCTCTTCAATTGCGCCATAAGAAACGTTTAGGTTTGGCTGGGTAGAAAGTTTAAATTTTACTGATGTGATAATATATTTACCCTTTAAATTTTGTTTAAATATGCTTTCGCGATAAGCAAATTGGCAATCAGTTTTATTAAAACTTTTGAAATTTCCAGTTGAAATCTCGAAAGCTTCGCAGCTCTCAAAAACGTCCTTTAATTCTATACCATAAGCACCTATATTTTGAACCGGAGAGGCACCAACAGAGCCTGGAATTAAACTCAAATTTTCCATTCCGGCAAAACCCCAATCCACGCAATAATTTACCAAATCATTCCAACCTTCCCCTGCGCCACTTTCTACAATCACTTCTTCATGATTTATTCGATGCTCAATTCCCCTTATATTCATTTTGATGACCAAGCCATCAAAATTTTGGGTGAATAGCATATTACTACCACCACCTAAAATTAATCTTTGAGTTTCATCATGCCATTTTGGATCTTTAAATAGCTCAACTAATTGTTCTTTATGGTTGATTTCTACAAAGTATTTTGCATAAGCATCAATCCCAAAAGTGTTAAAGTTTTTTAAAGATATATTTTGATGGATTTGAAGCATGAGTTTTATAATGATGGAATGATTGAGGGTTTGAATGATAGAATAATATGGTAATAAATTTATCAAATATTTAAAATTACTTAAAATATTTCTTACTAGCCACAAGCAAGCCAAACTCTTCAGAATCCTCTTTTTCAATTGATTTATGATGGATTTTATGAGCTCTTCTAATCCCTTTTAAATATTTATTTTCTGATTTAAAGGCCTTAAATCTATTATGGATAAACCAATCATGAAAAATAAAATATATGACACCGTAGATTGAAATGCCAGCACCAATCCAAAATTTATAATTTAAATTTTCATGTCCAATCCAAATTAACCATAAAGCAAGTATTCCAAACCCAAAACTAAAAACATCATTTAATTCAAAAAAACCATGTCTTTGTTGATGATGTGTTTTATGTATGAACCATAAAGGACCATGAAATAAATATTTATGCATAGCCCAAGACAAAGTTTCCATCACAATAATGGTTGCTAAAATGATGGCTATGTTGATTAAGATTATCAATGAAGTTTTAATAAAAGAGTTATGAATGATAGAATTTTGAATGATTGAATAAATCTTATTATTTAAAGATATTCAATCATTCTTTCCTTCAAATATTCATAATTATTTTAAATATGTATTGCCCTATTATCTGTTGCGGCTAAAGCAGCTTCTTTGAAAGCTTCAGTAAAAGTTGGGTGAGCATGGCTAATTCTTCCAATATCCTCAGCACTTGCTCTAAATTCCATAGCTACAACTGCCTCTGCTATCATATCGGCAGTACGTGGACCAATCATATGTACTCCTAAGATTTCGTCTGTAGTAGAATCTGCTAAAACCTTTACCAAACCATCCGTATCCATACTTGCTCTTGCTCTTCCACTTGCTTTAAATGGGAAAGTACCCGTTTTATATTTTGTTCCTTTTTCTTTTAACTGCTCTTCGGTATAACCAACAGACGCAACCTCAGGCCAGGTGTAAACAACTCCAGGAATTAAGTTATAATTAATGTGCGGTTTTTGACCCGCAATCGTTTCAGCAACAAAGGTTCCTTCTTCTTCTGCTTTATGTGCTAACATAGCACCTTTAATCACATCGCCTATGGCATAAATACCTTTTACAGAAGTTTCTAGATGTTCATTAACTGGAATTTTTTTGCCTCGTTCTTCAACAGTAATACCAATGTTTTCTAAACCTAAACCTTCACTGTAAGCAGTTCTTCCTACTGCAACCAAGCAATAATCACCTTCTAAAACTACTTTTTCCCCTTTTTGAGAATTGGCTGTGACAGTAACTTTTTTACCTTTTACAGTTGCGCCAGTCACTTTATGGCTCAACAAAAATTTCATACCTAATTTGGTCAAAGATTTTTGTAGCTCCTTACCTAAAGTTTTATCTATTGTTGGGATAATGGCATCCATAAATTCAACAACTGTAACTTCTGAACCTAAACGGGCATAAACAGAACCTAACTCTAAACCAATTACACCACCACCAATCAAAATCATATGTTTTGGTACTTCAGTTAAATTTAAAGCTTCGGTTGACGTAATAATTCTTTTACCATCAGGCTTTAAGAAAGGCAATTCTGTTGGCTTACTTCCAGTTGCAATAATTATATTTTTACCTGTAATTTCTTGCTCACCACCTTTAGTTAGAGTTATTTTGATCGTGTTTTTATCTTTAAAAGAACCTAAGCCCTCAAAAGTATCCACCTTGTTTTTTTTCATTAAGAAAGTAATTCCACCAGTAGTTTGTTCTACTACTTCATTCTTTCTTTTGATCATTTGTGGCAAATTTACTTTTACCTCTTTTACATCAATTCCATGCTCTGCAAAAGTATGAGTAGCATTATGATAATGTTCAGAAGAGTCTAAAAGTGCTTTTGAAGGAATACATCCCACATTTAAACAGGTACCACCAAACGTAGAATATTTTTCAATCATTGCGGTTTTTAAACCTAATTGTGCGCATCTAATTGCTGCCACATAACCACCAGGTCCAGAACCTATCACGATAACATCGTATTGCATCTTTTTAATTTTTTGTTTGCGCTAAATTAAGGAAAAATTTATGCGATAGAAGTTAGATGTTAATTTAATTACAGTTTTATGTATTCGAAAATTTCAACTTTAAATAGGTAAACTTTTTTAGGTTAAATCTGATGATATATTTACCAGTTCCTAAACAACTCAGTTAGAGTTTGAAAAAAGAGTAAGACCATAAAAAAGCCTGACAACTTTATTTTAAGTATAAGTTATCAGGCTTTTCTAAAATTATTAATTACTAAACTCAAGTTTTTTTAGAATATTTTCTAATGATTTTAGATGAAGTTCAGTTCCACCAATTTGTTTCCAATTGTGATTATTTTCCTTTTTTAAAATAACGATTCCAATTTTTGGGATTGTTAGCTTGTAGATTTCATTAACCATTATAGGTTCTACAAGGACTTGTTTTTCTGAAGTCTCGTTCAATAAATTTACTTCAATGCAAAATGCTCCGTCTGTCATGTGATATTTTTTTAACGAGGTATGCAATTCATTTGCCGTATATCGCTAATATTTAATTGGAACATTTATATAGTTAAATGGGACACTATCTTGCAAAAGTAAGGTTAGCGTTCTTTTAAAAATGAAATATTTCTTTTTAAACCTTCAAGTTTAGTTCGTTTTACAGCTGAATTTCTGAAAACCTCAGAGAAAACATCAGAAGTAATTTCTTCCCAATCTTTCTTATTTAATTTAAGTAAATCAGGATGTGGTTTAAATTCTTCATGTTGATGAGGAACCGAAAATCTATTCCAAGGGCAAACGTCTTGGCAAATATCGCAACCAAAAGCCCAGTTATCCATCTTCCCCTTAAATTCTTCAGGAATTTGATCTTTCAACTCGATAGTTAAATAAGAAATACATTTACTTCCATCAACTACATAAGGATCAATAATTGCATCCGTTGGGCAGGCATCTATACATTTTGTACAAGTTCCACAAAAATCATCTTCAAATGGATTATCATAATTTAAATCTAAATCTGTAATCAATTCGGCAATAAAAAAGAAAGAACCATTATCTCTTGAAATCAGGTTTGTATTTTTCCCTATCCAACCTAATCCTGCCTTCTTTGCCCAAGCTTTATCCATAACAGGAGCGGAGTCTACAAATGCTCTTCCCTTAACTTCACCAATGTTTTCCTCAATAAAATGCATTAGAGATTTTAGCTTGTCTTTGATAACAAAATGATAATCTTTCCCGTAGGCATATTTAGAAATTTTTGGAGCATTTACATCAGTTTGTCCTTCTTCTGTATAGTAATTTAATGAAAGTAAAATAACCGATTTGGCATCATCAACTAATAATCTTGGATCTAATCTTTTATCAAAATGATTATTCATATAATCCATTTTGCCGTTATAATTATTATTAAGCCAATTCTCTAATCTTGGTGCTTCTTCTTCTAAAAATCCTGCTTTTGAGATACCACAAAAAGAAAAACCCAAGCGTTTAGCTTCGGCTTTAATAATTTCTGTGTATAAGTTTTTAGAATTTAGCAAAATTGAATTTAAATATCTTTAAACAATTTCTGAATATGATCTGGATAAGTCATTAAATAAGTATTAATGCCCATATCAGTCGCCGTCTTTAAATGTTGCGGACTATCATCTATAAACAAAGTTTCTTCTTTTTTTAAGTTGTTCTCCTGTAAAACCTGCTCAAAAATTTCTTTATTAGGTTTGCGTTTCCCCACTAAATGTGAGTAATAAATCTTTTCAAAAAAACCATCGTTTCCATCTAATCCAAACTCGGTTTTAAGATAATTATTTATATACTTTAAATGGATTTCATTGATGTTGCTTAATAAAAAAATACGGTATTTATCTTTTAGCTTTAATAGTAATTCGTGATTTCCTTTAGGAACTCCAATTAAGAGAGAGTTCCAGGTATCGTCAATCTGTTTATCCGTAAGCTCATTTTTACCGCTTATTTTTCTAATCCCAGCCCTAAATTCTTCTGAACTTATAGATCCTGTTTCAAAATCGTCAAATAAAGAATTGTGACCTTTATGTGAAAAGAAAGTTTCTACATTATTGATTCCTAAATCCTCAAATGCTTTTTTTGTTTTTTTAAAATCTATAGTAAAAATTACATTACCATAATCAAAAATGATGTTCTTAATGTTTTTATCAATCTTCTCCATTAAATTTTAGACATAAAAAAAGCCATCTTCATCAGATGGCTTTATAAAAAGTTTTAACAATTAGTTCGCAGCTGCAACAACCTCACCTTTAATGTATAACATTTTTAAAGGAGTTTTAGAGTTTGAAGTAATTTTAACAAATTTGTTAAAAGGAGCCGCAACTGCAGCATTGTAAGTTAAGGTAATTGAACCTGATGCTCCCTTAAGAACTGGAGTGCCCTGTTTTGGCTCTACACTAGGAACTGTACAACCACAAGTAGACTCTACAGCAGTTATAATTAATGGTTCATCACCAACGTTTGTATACTTAAAAACAAATGAAACTGGCTTTCCTTGAGGAACATTACCAAAATCATGAGTTTCTTCATTAAATTTAAATTCAGCTTTATTATCGCTCATTGCAGAAAAGGCAATAAAACCAATCACTACTGAACATATTAACAAAATCTTTTTCATATTATTAAAATTTATTTATCAAATATAGGTAATTCAACAACTGTTCCAAAACAATTTGAAAACAATAACGCTTATTTTAAAGCTATCTTATATTTTACTAAATTTGAATTTTGAGCACCAATTTAACATGATAGAGACCAAAGATATTTCAAGCGATTTAAATCAAGCCCAAAATTTAACCTTTGAGGATTTTAAGAAAACTGTAATTAATGATTACGAGATTGCTTACAAAAGTCGCCAAGCTAGTATTTTAGGTAGGAGAGAAGTATTAACCGGAAAAGCCAAATTTGGGATTTTTGGTGACGGTAAAGAAGTTGCCCAATTAGCCATGGCTAAGGTTTTTAAAAATGGCGATTGGAGATCAGGATATTATCGTGATCAAACTTTTATGTTTGCCACTGGCATGACAACAATAAAGGAATTGTTTGCTCAACTGTATTCTAATTCAGATTTAGAAAACGAACCAGCATCTGCCGGAAGGCAAATGAACGCACATTTTGCAACTCGTTTTATAAATGAAGATGGAACCTGGCAAAACCAAGTTAAGATGAAAAATAGCTCTTCTGATATTTCTCCAACTTCAGGACAAATGGGAAGATTGCTTGGTTTGGCTTACGCTTCAAAATTATATCGTCAAAATACCGATTTAAAAGAGTTTGATAATTTTTCTATCAATGGAAACGAAGTTGCTTTTGGTACTATTGGGAATGCCTCTACCTCAGAAGGTTTGTTTTTTGAAACAATAAATGCTGCTGGTGTTTTGCAGGTTCCTATGGCTATATCTGTTTGGGATGATAATTATGGCATTTCTGTCTCATCAAAATACCAGACTACTAAAGAAGATATTTCAGAAATATTAAAAGGTTTCCAAAGAGAAGAAGGTAAACCTGGTTACGAAATTTTTAAAGTTAAGGGATGGGATTATCCGGCACTATGCGAAACTTATGAAAAGGCAATAAAAATTTGCAGAGATGAGCATGTACCTGTTTTAATCCATGTTACAGAAATAACCCAGCCTTTAGGCCATTCAACATCCGGTTCTCATGAAAGATACAAATCTAAAGATAGATTAGAATGGGAAAAAGAAAATGATTGTCTCTTAAAAATGAAAGAATGGATGCTTTCATCTGCTATTATTACCGAGACACAAATCTCTGAATTAGAAAACGAAGCTAAAATTTCAGTTAAAGCAATATTAAAAGAAGCCTGGACTGATATGATGGCCAAAATTAAAATTGAAAAGCAAGAAGCTTTAACACTTTTAGATGCTTTAAGCGATAAAGTAGAAGAGGTTAAAAATGTTTCAGTAATATTAAAATCAGAGATTGATCCACTAAGAAAGGAGATCATATCATCTGTTAGAAAGGCTTTAAGGCTAAGTGCTATAAATCAATCTGATGAAAAAGTGCAATTGCTTGATTGGTACAAAGGCCAGCAGAAATTAAATAGCAATCGTTTTAATTCAAAGTTATTTACCGGGAGTTCAAAATCTCCAATTTTGATAAATTCTATTCCTGTTAATTATCATCAGGATTCTAAAATGGTAGATGGCAGAGAGGTTTTAAATGCTTGTTTCGATGCTAATTTTGAGAAAAACCCTTTACTGATTGCATTTGGAGAGGATTTAGGAAGTATTGGTGATGTAAATCAAGGATTTGCTGGTTTACAAGCAAAATATGGAGAACTACGAATAACCGATACCGGTATTAGAGAAATGACCATTATTGGACAGGGAATTGGTTTAGCAATGCGTGGTTTTAGACCGATTGCCGAAATTCAATATTTAGATTATGTGTTATTTGCTCTAAATATTTTGAGTGATGATTTGGCCAGTTTAAGTTATCGTACAAAAGCAGGGCAAGCTGCTCCAATGATTGTAAGAACCCGTGGACATCGTTTAGAAGGTATTTGGCATGCGGGTTCTCCAATTGGATTGTTAATAAACGCTCTAAAAGGAATTCATCTTTGTGTGCCAAGAAATATGACACAGGCTGCTGGTATGTACAACACTTTACTAAAAGGTGATGAGCCAGCTTTTGTAATAGAATGTTTAAATGGTTATCGTTTAAAAGAAAAGATGCCAGATAATCCCGGGGAGTTTTGTATAGCATTGGGAGAAGTTGAGTTTTTAAAAGAAGGAAAAGATATTACATTGATTTCTTATGGTTCTACATTAAAGTTAGTTTGTGAAGCCGCTGAAGAACTGATGAATTATGGTATTGATGCAGAAGTGATCGATGTACAAACGCTTATGCCATTTGATAATGAGATGAACTGCGCTAAGTCTTTAAAGAAAACCAATAAGTTATTAATTATTGATGAGGATGTACCTGGAGGTGCCTCTGCATTTATTTTAAGGGATATTTTAGAGCGTCAAAACGGTTATTTTTCTTTAGATGTTAAGCCACAAACTTTAACAGCTGCAGAGCATAGACCACCTTATGGATCTGATGGAGATTATTTTAGTAAGCCAAGTATAGATGATATAATCGAAAAAGTTTATGGAATGATGCAAAGTTCAAATCCAGAAAAGTTTTCTGATATTTTTTGATTATGAAGCACTTAGCTATAGCTAAGTGAAAATTAAGAAGTAATAATATTTTACAGGCTCATTTTAAGGCAATTTATTTTGTAATTTTTAAAAAAAAGCCCTATCATTGCAGCCGCAAATCGATATAGATTTCGGCACCTATAGCTCAGTTGGTTAGAGTAGAAGACTCATAATCTTTTGGTCCCTGGTTCGAGCCCAGGTGGGTGCACAACACGGTCGCATAGCTCAGCTGGATAGAGCAACTGCCTTCTAAGCAGTAGGTCTCAGGTTCGAATCCTGATGTGATCACTATTTAAAACAAAAACCCTTGTAAATCAGATATTTACAAGGGTTTTTAATTTTTACTGTCAATATTACTGTCAGTTTTAAAAATTTATTCTTTCACAGAATCTTATTGCATCTGGACATTTTATAATAATTGATTCCTCAATTTTATTTGTAGTAAACCAAAGCATTCTATATTCTTTTTGATATTCGTAAAGATTCTTTTTCAGAAATAACTCGTTTTCCCCTGTCTCAATTAAAAATTGGTTAATGAATAAAGGGTCATTAATGAAGTCTTTATTATCTAGTAGGCTTTTTAATTTTTCTGACTTGTTATGAAAAATTCTGCTGTCTTCATAATTGCAAATACCTTCAATTCCTTGAGTACAATTTTCAATTTTTGACATTACTTCAAGACTAAAAAAAGTTGGATTATTAATTTTAATTGCTCCAATTGCATTAAAATCTTTTATAATCCTTTCATTTAATTCTAATGAACAACAAAGAATGTAACTATTTAACCCTGCTTCATATTTTATAGCATGAGTATCGCCCTTTTTGTCTTCAAACCAAATCAAGGCGTCTCCTTCTTCTCTATCTCCTTGTATTTCATTTGGATAATTTCTGAATTTCGAGAAGCAACTTAAATTTAATTCTCCACTATCAAAGAAGTTATCTAACCATTGTTTTTTATTTAATAAGCGATAAATTGGTTGTTTTCTTGTCCTCCAGTTATAGGGTATCGATGGATTATCTATATTCATAAATACACTATCTATATAAGGGATTGATTCTCCTTCCATTTCTTAATTAAATAGCCTCAACCATTTCAATTTCTTTTTCAGTTAATTCATAAAGCTTATAAACCATTGTATCAATTTCATTTTCTGTTTGATGTATTTGAGATTTAATATCAATTGCTTTAATCTTTTGTGCTTCAAAATATTGAAGCAATTCAGATTGTTCATTTAAAGAAAGTTTAACTTTTTGTTTTTCAAATTCATTAAAAAATTCTTTTGCTGTTAATTCGTTCCATTTTGAAAGTTTTAAAGATTGAATAATATTTTTATAACGAAGTGAAATAATAGAACTTAGGGAGTTCAAAATTTCATTCTCTTTTTTCATCAATTCTTTTAGAAAAATTATTTTCTCTTCAAATTCACTTTCTATTTCTTTTTTTTCTAATAAACATGGTAATGAGGAAACATATTCTCCTTTGAACTGTGCAAAAGCCTTATTTTCTCCACTAGATTGCATTTTATGATAATATCCTATAAGCTTTGAATTTAATTGAGCTAATATTGAATAAATAAAACCACGTTTTGGAATAATTAAATAACAGTTTTTTAACGCAAAATACCCTAACAATTCAATATCTGCTGTAATTTTGTTTCCAGTTCTGCGCATCAAGATTTTTTGACTTTTAAAAAAATCTTCATTCGCATTGCTTTTCATTTCTTTCTTAACAAAATTCACATAGCTTCCAGAGAAATAGGTAGAATATCTATTTATATCTTTTCCTAATAAAATTGGTTTATGAGAATCATTTATTTTTTCAGAAAAAATCCACTTTGAATTATCTCTAGTTTCTAAACCTCTATAAACTGTTGCATTATCAGATAATTTTGAACATGCATCTAATTTGTCTGTTATAGAATCGCTTTTCTTAATAAAAGGATTAACTCCTTTTTTGAGAATAGAAATATCTAAAGTTTGCGACTCTATATTACCTAAATTGAACAGTGGAATAACAACAACTTTTTCTTTCTCTTTTTCCTTATCAAGTATGAGAATTAAAGTTTCAACTATTTCATCAAAAGCCGAATTTTTTAAATTTATAATTTGTCTAACATATTGAGAATAAACACCGTTTCTCATCCTTGAAAAATATTTATTATCAAGCCAAGAAGATGGTATAATAAATCCTAATTGCCCTTTATATTTTAAAATTTTACTAATTGCTAATTCAGTAAATAAAGCATATGTGTTGGGATTGTACTCAGCAAACGAATATCTTTCGGATAAATAATTAATAGTATTCTCCCCTACAATAGACTTTATATAAACTACATAAGGCGGATTTCCAATAACCACGTCAAAACCGCCTTTTTCAAAAACGGCTGTAAACTCTAAATCCCAATTAAACGCTTTATCTCCTGCTACTTTAATATCATCAATTAAAGAATTACCGCACTTTAAATTATTATTTAGAGAGTTTAGTTTACGGCCTTTTCTGGCTGTACGCAACCACAAAGAAAGTTTTGCTATTTCAACAGCTTCTTCATTTATATCAACTCCGTAAAGGTTATTTTCTAAAATGCTGGTTTCAACATCAGATAAAATAATACTTCCACCTAAAAGCCTACCCCTTAATTCATCTAATTTTGAATGTTCTAAAATCAAAAAGTCTAAAGCTTGGTTTAAAAACGCACCCGAGCCACAAGCTGGGTCTACAATTTTTAATTCTAAAAGCCAATTTCTGTAATCGTCAATTTTTTGATTTAATTCTTTTCTTTTATCAGTTAGTTTTTTACCTGCTTTGCATCTATAAATTCAAAATCCTCTTCAATGAGTTGAAGTTTTACTTTTTCATCTTTACATAATGTGCCTATGGTATTTTCTACTATGTATTTAGTAATATATTTAGGAGTATAAAAAACGCCGTCTTTCTTTCTTTTGGTTACTTTTTCAACCTTAACTTCTTCTAAACTAGCTTGTATTTCGTCAATCTCATTTAAAGAATGTTCAAAAATATGCCCTAAAATATTTACATCAACTTCACTATCAAAATCATAATTGCTTAATTTTAAAGAACCTTTGTAAAGCAAATCATCTTCAATAATTAAACTGTCTAAAACCTCATCAGGTGCAAATAAACCGCCATTATAAGCAAATATTTCACCGTCTTTGCCATGATAACCAGTATTTAAATAATCGAAGTTTTTACGAAATCTTGTATAAAGTGGGATATAATTATCATATCTATCTTTTAAATCTGTCCAATCCTGTAAAATCTTTCTTGTCCAGTTAGGAGCAACTAAACCTCTATCTTCAGCAAAGAATAAAAACAAAAACCGATCTAATAATTTCTGCGTTTTCTTGAATAAGAATAATTTATCATGATCTGTATTTTTAATGCAGATGTCGTTAAATAATTCATTCCTAAACTTTGCATAATCTGAATAGAGTTGCTTTGTTATCTTTTCTTCCTGATGGTTGGATGCTTCTTTTATTTGAGCAGGAATATTTTTTAAAAGATAATTTGCGCTTAAGCAAACCCACATTAATTTAAAATCCTCAAAAGCGAGATTGAATAAATCAAACTCTAAAAACTCAACTGCGTTATCAATGTAGAATCTTAACTTTTTAAAGTTTGAAGTAATTACGTATTTACATTCTTGCTGATTGTTTTTATATCCAAATGCCTGGCTTTCTATATTCGCCAAATCAATTGTTTTGGTAGATTTCAATTCTATTACTGCGGTAACTACTAAACCGTTTAAAATTGCTCCGTCTGCTTTTTTGCTGTTGCCCTCGTTCTTTTGTTCAGTTATCAGGTTATGATTTTCATCTGGATAAAGTCTATACCCTAAAATATTAACAAATAGTTCTCTTAAAAATCCTTCTTGATATTGTTCTTCTTTTGCATTTAAAATGTTTTCTTGCTTTGCTGGGTTATTAAATACGCTTTGGAAGCGTTTAAAAGAATCTTGAATTTCAGAAATTGAAAGTTCGTTGTAATATTTGTTTAATACAGATTTTTGAAATAAAGACATTTAATAATTAAGATTTCCTAAATATGGTAAAAACCAGATAAATTTTAGGATAATTTTAATTAATTCTAATTTATTTAATGATCATCTTCTTTATTTCCTTTAAACTGTTTTCCCCATTTTTGTCCCTCGCTTCTAAACTTTCTTAATGCTTCTTTTTCAGCTTTATAATTTTCTATTTGTATGGCTTTTTCATTCAAGATTACTTTTTCACTAATAATTTTCCCAACATGTGAAGCAAACTCATCATACTTATCAAGCCTAATCCAATTTGAATCGCTAAAAGCAATTTTGAACGATTTATCAATATATTTTAATTCGTAGGCTATGTTTTCAGGCATATTTCCAACAATTATAGCTTTTACTAAAAATTCATATTCGGTATTTTTATATTTAACCTTTAGTTTTTTCCAATTAATAAATGGGTTTCCATGTATGCCTGTCATATCTGAAATAGTAATAAAAATAATTGCTAATATTTTTAGTAAATCTAGTCAATTATTTATTTTTGATTAATTAAAATTTCATATTTTTAATCAACATTTCCTAATATTAGGTGTGTAGCATTAGAAAGACTTTCGTCTTGACAATTGATTTCAGCAAATCTTAATCTGCAACCCAAACCATCAACAATTTCTTACCTTTGCATTCAATGATTCAACATCAAGAAGAAACAATAGTAGCCCTGGCTACACCAAATGGAATTGGGGCAATCGGGGTAATTCGTTTATCTGGTCCAGACGCAATTAAGATAATTAATTCTGTATTTAAAGGAAAAAATCTAGAACAACAGGATAGCCATACCATACATTTTGGGGCGATTAGGGATGGAGAAAACATTATTGATGAGGTTTTAATTTCCTTGTTTGTTGCACCAAAATCTTACACTAAAGAAAACGTAGTGGAGATTAGTTGCCATGGCTCGAAATATATTATTGATAGGATTATAAAACTATTAATTAAAAATGGGGCGAGATTAGCGAAAGCGGGAGAATTTACTTTAAGAGCTTTTTTAAATGGGGGATTAGATTTGTCTCAAGCAGAAGCAGTTGCAGATTTAATTGCATCCAATTCTAAAGCATCTCATCAATTGGCTATGCAACAAATGAGAGGAGGCTTTTCTAATGAATTAAAAGCATTACGAGAGCAGCTAATTCATTTTGCGAGTATGATAGAGTTAGAACTTGATTTTGGTGAGGAAGATGTTGAATTCGCTAATCGTGATGATTTAAAAAGGTTAATCCTACTGCTTCATAAAAATATTTCACATCTGATTAGCTCTTTTGATTTAGGAAACGTAATTAAGAATGGCGTACCAGTTGTAATTGCTGGCAAACCTAACGTTGGTAAATCTACTTTGTTAAATGCTTTGTTAAACGAGGAAAGAGCAATTGTATCTGAAATTGCCGGAACAACTAGGGATACAGTTGAGGATGAAATAAACATCAAAGGAATTAACTTTAGGTTTATTGATACGGCTGGAATTAGAGAAACACAGGACATAGTAGAAGCAAAAGGAGTAGAGCGCACTTTTGAAAAGATAAAGTCATCTGCAATAGTGTTTTATCTATTTGATGCTAAAGAAACAAATGAAAAAGAATTAGATCAAATTCTAACTGATTTAAAGACGGTTATTAACCAAAACAATAGCACATTAATTGTAATTGCTAATAAAGTTGATATTCATCCATTAAATAATTCCAATCACACTATTTTACAAATATCTGCTAAAGAAAAAGTGAATCTTCAATTATTGGAAGATGCTTTATTAGATGCCGTAAATCTTAATTTGCTAAATTCTGATGAGGTTATTGTGAGTAATATCCGACATTTAGAAGCTTTACAAAAAACAGAAGAAGCTTTAAATCGGGTTTTAAATGGAATTGATAATCCTATAACTTCCGATTTTTTAGCTTTAGATATCAAACAAGCCTTACATTATTTGGGTGAAATTGTAGGTACAGTTACTACTGATGATCTTTTAGAGAACATATTTTCTAAGTTTTGCATTGGAAAGTAAATCCACTGAAAATTAAAAAATATCTATATTTAATCATTGAAAAAGAGATTACAGATGAAAAAAGATATAAGATGGCAACAGCGTTTCAGCAATTACCGAAAGGCTTTAAATCAACTTTCTCAAAATATCGGGTATATCAAAGCATCTTATGAAAATTTGGATTTTGAAGACGAAGAAGTTTTTGAAGAAGTTACCAAAAGCATCGCAGATATTTTAAAACAAGGATTGATACAAAGTTTTGAGTTTACGCATGAGTTAGCATGGAAGGTAATGCAAGATTTTGCAGAAGATCAAGGCAATGCAGAAATTAGAGGAAGTAAAGATGCCACAAGATATGCAGCTCAGGTTAATTTAATTACCAATGCTCAAGAATGGATGAACATGATTTTGAGCAGAAACGAAACTTCTCATACTTATAATGCTGAAACAGCCGATGAGATTTTTAAAATAGTTATAAAGGTTTATTATCCGCTATTCGTAAATTTCGAGAATAAAATAGAACATATAATAAATGGTAATCAAGGAAAATTATTGTAGGGCAGAAGAGATTGGCTTATCTAATGAAGATTTGAACAAAATTAGGTTGGTTTTTACTTCTTTTTCCAAAATTGAGCAAGTTTTACTGTATGGTTCAAGGGCAAAGGGAAGTGCAAAAACATATTCTGATATTGATATTACTTTGATAGGCGATTATTTAGATTTAAATACAAAATATAATTTAGATTTAGCTTTGGACGATTTATATCTTCCTTACACCTTTGACATTAGCATTTTCTCTAATATTGATAATCCTGATCTTCTATCGCATATAGAACGAATGGGTAAACTTTTATATACCATATAGCTATAAATAATAAATAGATTTTTTCCTATTTTAAAAACGGCAAAACAGCGCTAGGGACAAATTGACTAACGTCACCACCGTATCTTAAAATATCCCTGACAATGGTAGAGCTGATGGAAGAATAGCCGGGTTTGCTTACGATAAATATAGACTCAATTTCAGGAATTAGAGAGTGATTCATTTGAGCGATTGCTTTTTCATATTCAAAATCTGAAACGGTTCTAATGCCCCTAATCATGTGAGAGGCTCCAATTTCTTTACAAAAATTTACCGTTAAACCTTCATAAGCTACCATTTCTAATTTAGGTTCATCTTTAAAAACTGCAGTAATCATTTCTAATCTTTGCTCAATTGTCATTAAAGATTGTTTGGTACTATTGGTTCCAATACCTACATAAATCTTATCAAATAATGATAAAGAACGCTTTAATATATCAACGTGAGCTTTTGTAATCGGATCAAAAGAGCCTGGGAACAATGCAATTTTCATGAGAAAAATTTTGATTAAAATTAAGGTTTTAATTTAAAAAAGCTAAAAGCAGAATAACCGTAAACACGTTTATCTGTAAAATTTGGATGGTTTGATAAATCTTGCATACTCTGATGCTCAATAATTAAAATACCATTTTCGTTTAGTAAGTCTTTTTCAAAAACTATAGTGGCAATTTCAGGAATTCGATTTAAATCATAAGGTGGATCGGCAAAAATTAAATCAAACTTTTCAGTTTCTTCATTCAAGAATTTAAAAACATCAGCTTTAATGGCATTAAGGTTATCGATTTTTTGTTCTTCGGCTATTTTTTTGAGATAATTAAAACATCCAAAATTTTTGTCAACCGAGGTAATTGAGATAGCATTACGTGAAGCAAATTCTAAACTAATATTACCAGTGCCGCTAAATAAATCCAGCACTTTTATAAAATCAATATCAATTTGATTCTGTAAAATATTAAATAAGGCTTCTTTGGCCATATCTGTTGTTGGCCTTACCGGTAAATTTTTTGGAGGATTAAACCTAATTCCTTTGAGCTTGCCGCCAATTATTCGCATAAATGCAAACTTAATAAAGAAAAGAAACGCGGCATTACTGGATGTCCTAATCCATTATAAAACAATGGAAGACTATCTTGATCAGTAACTTCTGTACGAGGAAATTGCTTCACAATTTTTTTAAAGGTATCTCCAAATTGTTGTATATCGCCACTTACCTTAACAGTAACAGATGCTGGCTTAATTTTATTCTGTTGAACAGATAATAAAATAAAATACAGAAGTTCATCATCATTTTGATACTCAAACACATTGTAGAATTGAAATTGATGATCTTTTAAAATTATAATTTCTACAAAACCATGCTTAATATTAATAAATAACTGAGAAAATCCAATTTGACTAAAAGCATAAATAATCCCATTATAGAAAGGCACAAATTGAGGGAAAATTTCTGCATTGGGGAAAATTGTACTTAATTTATCTAATTGCAATTCGGGCAATGCATAAATTGCTGTAATTCCAGATTTTTCTAAAGATTTTGTTAAAACTTTATCATTATCAGAAGGTTGGATATATTTACTGTAATTTTCTAGATCTTTTTGATGATAAATTTCTGAAGGTATAAACGTAAACTTTTGTGTAGGTAAACTAATTTTGGTTTTAGCAAAACTTCCTTGCAAAACTAGGTCGTTTAAATCGTTATAAATAACTGTTGGCTTGTGTGCGATAGATTTTACACCTTTATCTGAGGGGTCTATGATGGCATAATTATAAGAATTAAGACCAATTTCTAAATACAATTCAAAATCTTTGAGATTTAAGTTTTCAAAGCCATCTACAGAAAGGATAATTTTATCGCTCATACAAAACAAAAGTAAAAATTTATCTGTAAACCTAGGTCAGAATTAAAGCTGTTTAAAAAGGTTTGAGCACCTATTTTGTTAATTGTTTGCGTTAAGGATTGAAGTGACATCCTTTTTTGCTTTATCTGCAAAAAAGATATAACGGAAAGCCTGTAAAAACGCCCAAAAATTTTAGCTTATATTTTAATCTAAAATGAGTTTATAATCAATTGTTTTTTTTTAGCGAAATTTGAAATAATGAGCATCGCACATGATTTAGCAAAGTCTTTTCCGCATTTACCTAATCCTCAACAGCTTTATTTGTTTGATAAACTTGACCAATTTATGCGTTTAAAGCAGGATAATTGTGTTTTTGTATTAAAAGGATATGCAGGTACGGGAAAAACAACAGTCATTAGTACGCTTATTAAATTATTGCCAAGGTATAATCTTAAGACTGTTTTATTGGCACCAACGGGTAGGGCGGCTAAAGTTTTGGGCAATTATTCAAATAAAGAAGCGTCAACAATTCATCGTAAAATTTATAGAAAAAAATCAGCTGTTTCACCAGATCTGCAGTTTAGTTTGGCAGCTAATTTACATAAAGACACCTTGTTTATTATTGATGAAGCTTCTATGATTGCAGATGAGAAAACGGATTATAGCGGAAGTAGTTTATTGGAGGACGTGATTTCTTATGTTTATGAAAATCAGAATAATAACCGGATAATTTTTATTGGAGATACTGCCCAGCTTCCTCCAGTTGGGTCTTTAGAAAGTCCTGCTTTGGTAAAAGAAAAGCTAAATCATTTTCAACTGGTTGTTTCTGAAGTGGAACTTACCCAAGTGGTAAGACAAGATCTAGAATCTGGTATTTTGCATAATGCTACTACTATTAGAGAGCTTATCCGCACAGAAGAGGAAATTTTCCCCACTTTGGTTACTAAAGGATTTAAAGATGTTTATCGGATGATGGGAGATAAAATTGTGGAGGGTCTAAACTACGCCTATGATAAATATGGAATGGAAAATAGTTTGGTTGTTTGCCGATCTAACAAAGGGGCAAATATCTTTAACCAAAGCATTAGAAATCAAATTTTATGGCGTGAGGATGAAATAACCGGAGGTGATTTGGTGATGGTGGTGAAGAATAATTATTTTTGGTTAGGAGAGGAGAAAGGCGGTTTTATTGCCAATGGTGATATTGGGAAAATCACTCGGGTTAAAAATATCCAAGAAATGTATGGCTTCAGATTTGCCGAAGTTCAAATTCTATTTGCTGATATTGATCAGGAGCCTTTAACCTGCAAAGTAATGTTAGATACGCTTTATGCTGAAACACCAAATTTACCTTATGCAAGGCAAAAAATATTGTTTGAGGAAATGATGAAAGATTATGAGCATTTGACTACAAAAAGAGCAAAAATGGAGGAGTTAAAGAAGAATCCTTATTTTAATGCTTTACAAATTAAGTTTGCTTATGCGGTTACTTGTCATAAAGCACAAGGCGGACAGTGGGATGCGGTATTTATAGATCAAGGTTATTTAACCGAAGATATGATCAATATAGAATTGTTAAGATGGCTTTATACCGCTACAACAAGGGCTTCTAAAGAACTATTTTATGTAAATTTTACCGATTTATTTTTTCCAAATTCAATTATAACTGACTCTTAAGAAGAAGCTTTAACAAAGTAACCAACCAAGAGCAAAATAATAATTATAAAAATGGAATTGCTCCATATAGAAAATTTAAAGTCTTTTCTTTTATTAAGTATAGAAATTTTTGTTTGAGTTTCTTTAAACTTTTGATCGGTATATAAATTCTGAAAAACATTAACAAGTTCTACCATAATCTTCATCTCTACATCTCCTTTAACCAACTGAACTGCCTCTTCATTTAGACCTTGGTTTTTCAAAATTATGATTTTGTTCATCTCCTCTATCTTTTTGTCAACGAGTAAACGAAGCTTCTCAATATCCTTGGCGTTAGATTCAATTAAGCCGTAGCTTTTAGAAATTGTAAAAAACCTGACTTTTTCTGATTCTAACTTATATAATGATTTTTTATATTGATTAAGATAACTTGAATCCTTACTTATTAAATAGCCTCTTTCAAAAGATTCTGCCTCACGCAAATCCAAAATCATTGCATTAGAGCTTTCTAAAAAATCATATTTGTCTTCACTTGTCTTTAAATTAGAAGATATATTGCTATAAGTATAAAGTGTGAAGTACAAGTATCCGGTTGAAGATAATATACCAACCAAAATTAATAAGTAAATGATATTTACTTTTTTCATTCAAGATAATTTCAAGTAGATTTAGACAAAAATAATAAAATACTTAAAATTTTACAGTAGTAATTAAATTATTTAATTGACTTGATTTTTAAAGTAAATTTAAATCCATTAGTGATTTTTCCTGATGAAATATTTTTATCCACTGCAGTAACTTCTTTTTGTACCAAACCTACTTTTTTGGCGTAAGTGGCATATACTAAATCTTCTCTAATCAAATTTTGTTCGTCAATTTCTTTTACAACAATTGTAGAATCAAAGGTGAGTGTATTTATTGTTGACGCAGCAATATCATTTTCTATAGAATAATCCTGCTCGCCAATTGTATTTTTAGAATTTCCGTTCCAAAAACTTCCAGCTAAAGGAGGAAAAATAATTCTAATAAATCTTTGATTATTAATAAATTCTTCCCCACTTCTTACTGTTTTACTTCTGGTAAAAACTTGTTGAAATACCCATGGAGAATTTACATTTAATCTCTTGTATCTTTCTATTCGGTAATTTAAACCTCCTGCTAAATCATCAAAAGTATTAGTAATACTATCTTTTATCTCAAATTTATAATTGGTGCTGGTATTGGTGAAATTACTGTAAGCAGTAGAATCTACATCATAAACTAAAACAGAATTTATTTTTAGTGGATAAAAATCACTTTGTAAATCTTTTGCAGGAGCGTTAGATTCCTTGGTGCAGGATATAGCTAAAAAACAGAAAGAAATTAAAACGAAGGTGTTGATTTTATTCATCAATACTAATTTAGCATAAAAACGTAGAATTTTGTTTATTAATCTATTATGATGATCAATTAGATTTAATAATTTTATTATGGCGTTTTAACACGCTTTTCGCTGTATCTTTTTGTGAAAACAAAAAGGATGTCGCTTCAATCGTTAACGCAAAAAAACTAAACTAAAAAGCCACCACCTAATAAATCATTGCCTTCGTAAAAAACAGCAGATTGTCCAGGAGCAATTCCAGAAACGGCATGATGGAAATTCACTTTCATATTACCACCAATTTGTTGGATAAAACTCATAGCACCAGCATCTTTATATCTGATTTTTGTAGTAGCTTCTAAAGGCTCCATAATAGATTCATACTTAATCAGATTGATATTTCTAACTAAAGCTTCTGTTTTTTGCAATTCATCCTGAGTTCCCAACACAACAGTATTACTATCCGGTAAAATTTGGGTAACAAACATTGGATGGCCGAAAGCAATTCCTAAACCCTTGCGTTGCCCAATAGTATAAAACGGATAACCATTATGTTTGCCCACTCTTGTTCCATCGGTTAATACGAAATCACCACCATTTACATCATTTTCTAAATCAGGAACTCGGTGTTTTAAAAATGAACGATAATCGTTTTCTGGCACAAAACAAATCTCATAACTTTCACTCTTATTAGCCAATTCTTGCTGACCCATATCTAAAGCCATTTGCCTGATTTCTGGCTTAGAAAAAGAACCTAAAGGGAATCTTGTCCTCGCTAAATTTTGTTGAGAAACTCCCCAAAGCACATAGGATTGATCTTTGTTTTCATCCTTACCTTTAGAAATCACATATCTTCCGCTATCCTGTTGACGAATATTTGCATAATGCCCGGTTGCAATAAATTCACAATCCAATTTGTCCGCTCGTTTCAGTAAAGCTTCCCATTTAATGTGTGTATTGCATAATACACAAGGATTTGGCGTTCTGCCAGCCAAGTACTCATCAACAAAATTATCAATTACAAAATCACCAAATTCATCTCTGATATCAAGAATATAATGAGGCATTCCATAGCCAACAGCTAAAGAGCGAGCGTCATTTATAGAATCTAAACTGCAACAACCTGTTTCTTTAGAATTTGAGCCAGAAGAAGCGTAATCCCAGGTTTTCATTGTCAAGCCAATTACTTCATAACCTTGCTCATGCAACATTACGGCAGCAACAGAACTATCTACACCACCACTCATCGCCACTAAAATTCTTCCGTGTTTACTCATTTCTAAATTTAAAACGTTGCAAAGGTAAATTTTAATATTGGGATGGGGAAGATGAGGAAGTCAATGAGGTGTAAGATTTAAGTTGATTCCCAAATTTAATCTTGAGCACAAACAGTCAAAATCGCATACCTAGTTATACGTACACCAAAATCAGTAATTGTAGTGATTAATTTAATGTGGCTACATCCTAACTTTATTACAAATTAAATAGCTATGAAAATATTAAAAAACTCAATTCTAATTTTTGCAATGATGTTTTCTTTAATATCTTGTTCAAAAAACAATGACCCAGTTCCTGACCCTTTAATTCCACCTATTTCTGGGGCAGTTTCTATCTCAGGAATTAGTCCTGACTATGGAAAATCTGGTACTGAAATAATAGTTACTGGAACTAATTTCAGTATTAAAGCTTCAGAAAACATCGTAACGTTAGGAGGCAAAGCCGCAACCGTAACTGCTGCTACTGCTACCCAATTGAAGATAATTGCACCTGCTGATGCAAGTCATGGTAATATTGAAGTTAAAGTAGGTGCAAATATTGCCACAAGTGTAATTTTCAATTATGAGCCTATCATTTCTTCAATAAGCGCCACTTCCGGTAAGGTTGGCGATGCTATTGTGATTACTGGTCAGCATTTTGGAACTATTATAGGTGATTTTGAAGTAAAATTTAATGGTACTGCTGCTGAAATTACAGCAGCGACGGCTACTACACTTTCAGTTAAAATTCCTACGGGTGCAACTAGTGGTTTAATAAGCGTAGCTCGAAAAACCAAATCTCCGGTAAATGGCCCAAACTTTTCTGTATCAGCAGGAAGTGGAGGAACAAGTAATGGATTTACAATCATCAATAATTCTGTTACTATTACAAATCTGCTTAAATCTGATGGAGGAGATGGGCGGGTGCTTTGTATGACTTTAGACGAATCAAGAAATATAGCTTATGCATGTACTGTTGATCAAGTTGTGAAAATTGATTTATCAACTAATGCTGTTTCCACAATAATCAAAAACTCAGCTTATTTAAATATCCCTAACGGACTTCCATCTGCTATGGATGTTGATGCCAATGGAAAGGTTTACGTTATGGCACAGTTTGTTGGTGCAGTACCACCTACAGGCGGTAATGTTTTTATAATTGATCCTATCGCGAAAACAGCTAAACTTCTAGGTAATCGCTATATCGGAGTATCTCTTGTTGGCTCGTTTGGTCAAAATGCTCCATTTCAGGTAATGGGAAATGGAGAGATCATTGCTATTGACCAAAGCTTTAGGGAAGTATGTAAGTTCTCTGCAGATTTAAGTGTTCGTACGGTAATTTATACTTTGCCACTGGTGTTAGAAACATTTGTTCAGTTGATAAAAGTTAATCAAAATACCGCTCGAATTGTTTTAACGGGTATCAGCAATAAATACTATTATGATTATTCTACAAGTTTGGGTTCTAAAACAAATTTTGATGAACCAACAGGGTTTAAAATGATTTCGCAAACAATAGGAGGAAATATCAAATATGGTGTTGCTGGCGAAATTATTGTAGATAATAATAACAAACTATCTGTCCAACAAAGAACAACTTACACAGTTGGGCAATTAAATAATGCACAAACTAGTTTTGATAAAAAGGGCTCTTTTATTATTGAGAGTTTGTTTGAAACGAGCAATGTTAAGTTTTACAACTTTGTGGGACTTAATGGTAAAAATTATTTTTACGCCGATAAAAATGGTAATATGTATGTACACATTTTAGGAAGTGCTGCAACTGAAACTGGTATTTTTAAAATCTCTCTTAATTAAAATTGAATATAGAAGTTCTAATAAATTGAGTATTAAATTTAAAGTTAAAGATGGCTGTTAAAATTTATTTTGACAGCCATCTTTTTTTAATTTAATTCTCTGAATTTTTTATCAAGATTGTAAAATAGAGTTTTAAAGAGTATTGAAAAAAAACAAAATTTGCTATTTCTTAAAAGTTAATTAATATTATAAATCAAATAGTTATAAACAATTAACTAATTAATAACTTTAATTCTTCAGGTAAATCTTCAAAAACATCGATATCTGATAAAGTAGCTGTTGTATCATGATTAATATTTAGAGATTCTAATATTTTAACAGTATCAGAATATACATTTTCGGTACTCCACTCAACATCACTGAATATAGGTTTTATCATTTCAGAAAGCCCTAAAAGGTAATAACCTCCATCTTTTGCAGGTCCAATAACTACATTTTTATCTTTTAACTTCTCAAAAGCATTCTCAATTACATTTTGAT
The DNA here is from genome assembly GCF_001652725.1 of Pedobacter psychrophilus. Lineage (GTDB taxonomy): Bacteria > Bacteroidota > Bacteroidia > Sphingobacteriales > Sphingobacteriaceae > Pseudopedobacter > Pseudopedobacter psychrophilus. The sequence goes on along the minus strand of NZ_LWHJ01000031.1, from coordinate 81,558 downwards.
CAAGTTCATAACAATCAGAACCAACAATTAAAACCCTCTTATAACCTTTATTAAATAATTGCTCAAAAGCATCTTCCATTCTTCCGCCTAAATCACTTTCCTTTTGATAAGCGGTATGGTAAATCTCATCGCCCCAAGGCACTTTATTGGATGACATCTTGTCATAAAATAAAAATTTATCACAATTTAAATCTTTAGTAATCAGATTTGTATGATTTAACAATTCTTTATAAACTTTAAGTGCATTCTCGTTTCCAATTGTTGCTGCTAAACGAGTTTTAGAACGACCTAATTCTGGATATTTTAGAAAAATTATAATGGCTTCTTTATTCATTTTTATGGTAATATTCTAATCTGCTTCTTCAAAATCATCAAATAAATTTAATTGTCTAAATGTGATGATATCATTTTCTTCATTATAAAAATTGGAAATTGTAACGCCCAACAATCTAATTTTTTTATTCTCCAAATCTATTTTATTTAGGAGTTCTACTGCGTTTTCAAAAATAACTTTTTGATCAGTTACGTAATTTATAAAAGTATAGCTTCTGGTAATTTGACTAAAATCACTAAATTTTACTTTTAGGGTAAGCGTTTTACCTTCTTTATTTTTTACGTTTAATCTGTTATAAACAATTATTGATAACTTTTCAATTTCCTTTTTTAAAACTTCTATATCATCAATATCATTTTCAAAAGTATCTTCTGCACCTATAGATTTAGAAATTCTATTTGCATTTACAGGTCGATCATCAAAGCCTCTAACAATTTGATAAAAAAACTTTCCCGTTTTTCCAAAATGCTTTTGCATCTCATTTTCTGATAGTTTTTTTAAATCCGAGCCATAAAAAAGCCCTAAATTTTTCATTTTTAAGGCGGTCACTTTTCCTACACCAAAAAATTTTTCTACAGGTAATGCTTCCATAAAAGGAATGATTTTAGAGGGACCAATAAAAGTTAAACCATCCGGTTTATTGATATCTGACGCTATTTTTGCAACGAACTTATTTACAGAAACTCCTGCAGATGCTGTTAAGTTTAATTCATTTTTGATCGCGTCCTTAATCGCTTTTGCAATATCAATGGCCGAACCAATGTTCATTTTATCTTCGCTTACGTCTAAATATGCTTCATCTAAAGATAATGGTTCAATTAAATCGGTGTAGCGACTAAATATTTCTCTAATTTTTTGTGAAACTTCTTTGTAGGCCTCAAATCTTGGTTTGGTAAATAATAAATGCGGACATAATTGTAAAGCAGTTTTAGACGACATTGCAGAGCGTACCCCAAATTTTCTGGCTTCATAACTTGCAGTTGCTACAACGCCTCTTCCATCTGGCGAACCTCCAACTGCTAAAGGTTTCCCTCTAAATTCCGGAAAATCTCTTTGCTCTACTGATGCATAAAAAGCATCCATATCTATATGGATTATTTTTCTTTTAGGTTTCTCTTCAGCATTATTCATTATTCATCATTAAAAATTCATAAAGCTAAAGAAATCATGAATTTTAGCATTCACAAAACAATCATGGCATTTAGAAAAAGTGAGAAAGCAATCTAATAAATCGGTTAATATATGAAGTACGAAACCCAAAGCAATAATTTTGACTGTTTGTTTAGGATAAAATAGGAGTACAAAATAAAAGGCAATGGCGTAATAGGAGTGTAGCGGATGAAAACCGATACTGCATCTATGGGGATCAAAAATAGGATTTGCCAAAAGATGGTCTAAATCAATCAACATGGTAGAAAGCAAAAACAAGTAGACTTTTAGCCAGGTTTTTTTAAAAAAGGCAATAGCAATTAATGCTGGAAAAATAAAATGTAAGCTATAATGCACTAGAAATTGCATGTAACAAAGGTTACAAATTATCTTCAATTAATAATTGAAATACAAACTTAATTTCTACTTTTGCGGCGTTATGGTTTTTCGCCTTGGCGAAAATTAAAAGGGAATAAGGTGTAAATCCTAAACTGTCCCGCAGCTGTAAGCTCTAATAACTATTTTTCATTCTTAAAGTCACTGTTCGCTAACCTGCGAATGGGAAGGCAGAAAAATAGGGAGTAAGTCAGAATACCTGCCAAAACATTTTTGATTCATAGCTTTCGCGGACTGAAGCTGATGAGTGTAGATACTTCTCTTTTATATAAAGGTATTTCCATTCCATTTTTTTCCGTGAGCTTAATTTAGATTGATGTTTTTTAAAATATATCTATTCGGCTTTACTTTTTTTCTGATTTTAATCGGAAATATCGGCTATGCTCAAATAGATTCTACACAAAAATTAAAAGAAGTTAAATTAAAAATCAAAAAAGAAAAACCCAGTTTAAGGGCTATTCAAACCATTGATTCCACATCATTCCTAAAAACGAGTTCTTATAATGTTGCTGATGCGATAAGAAATTTTGCTGGTGTAAAAATCAAAGATTACGGTGGAATTGGAGGCTTAAAAACAGTTTCTGTTAGAAGTTTAGGAGCAAATCATACCGGCGTTCAAATTGATGGGATTAATTTAAGTGATGCTCAATCTGGGCAAATAGATTTAGGCAAATTAATGTTAGATAACGTTGAATCTATTTCACTTTATCAAGCCCAACCAGATGATCTATTGACTAATGCCCGTTCTTTTGCGTCTGCTAGTTTAATCGTTATTAAAACAAAAGCACCTTCTTTTGATGTTGGAAGAACTAGTAAATTATCTCTAAAATATACAGGCGGTTCTTTTGGTTTGATAAATCCTTTTATACGGTACGACCAGAAAATTAATGATAATTGGACATTTAATGTTAGCTCAGCTTTGCAAAAAGCTACTGGAGAATATAAATTTAAAGTTGATGGGGATGGTTCTGATACTATATCTATAAGAAGAAATTCTAAAATTAACACTTTATTGTTTGATGGTGGTGTTAGAGGGAAACTGGGAAAGAATGCTTTGCTAGAAGTTAGAGCAAATTATTATGATTCTGAAAGAGGATTGCCTGATGCAGTAATATTTTATAACCCAACAGGAAATCAAACTTTATGGAATAAAGATTTTTATACTCAAGCAAAATTTACCCAAAAGCTAGGAGAAAAATGGGATTTATTGGCTAGCGCTAAATTCAGTCGTAATTATACCCGCTACAACGACCCGGATTATCTGAATTTAAAAGGAGAATTGGATAATCAATATACCCTAAAAGAATATTATCAATCGGTGGCAGCAACGTTTAGCCCAATTAAAAACCTGAATTTTAATTATGCTGCAGATTTATTTTTCACTACACTTTACACCAACCTTTACCAATATGCTTATCCATTACGCACTAGTTTATTGCAAGTAATAGGAGGGAAGTATCAACTGAATAAATGGACTTTTGAAGGAAACATTTTAAATACTTACATCAAAGAAAAAGTAAAAAACGGCAGACCTTCACCAGAACGAAATATTTTCACACCAACCATTTCATTGTCTTATCAGGCATCATCAAACTTAGTTTTAAGAGGATTTTATAAAGATATTTTTAGATACCCAACTTTTAGTGATTTATACTATACCAATTTTGGGAACAGGAAACTGAATCCAGAAAAGGCTAAACAATATAGCACAGGTTTGATTTACAGTAAATTTACAAATACAAAATTCAACTGGTTTGCTTTTAGCTCCGACTTTTATTTTAATCAGATAAATGATAAAATTATTGCTTTGCCAAATAAAGATTTATTTATCTGGACAATGTATAACATCGGTAAAGTAAATGTTTATGGGGTAGATTTTACCAGTAAATTCAATTATGAAATCAACAAAAAATCAGAATTACAAGCCAATATCAATTACACCTATCAATCGGCTTTAGATAAAACAGATCCTACATCAGCAGTTTACAACAATCAAATTCCTTATACACCACATCATACAATTGCATTTAATGCTGGTTATCAAACTAAAAGTTGGGGCATTTTCTATAATAATATTTTTTCTTCTGGGAGGTATTATTTAGGAGAAAACAAGCCAAATTACTTTGTGAAGGGATTTTTTGTAAGTGATATATCTGCAAATTATCAAACAAATATTTATAATAAACCAATCAGCCTTTCGGCAGAAGTAAATAATATTTTTAATCAGAACTATTCCATTATCAGGAGTTTTCCTATGCCTGGCACATCCTTACGTTTAACAATTAAAACAATTATATAATCATGAAAACAAATAATACAATTTTTAAACTTTTAGCTTTTGCTTTTATAGCAACCATCATTTTTAGCTGTTCTAAAGATGACTCAATATCAGAACTACCAGAAATAAGATCGGGATTTTATATTTTAAATGAAGGTGGTTTTAACTCTAATAACGCCTCTTTAGATTATTATAATTTTGAAAACGCCTCATTAACAAGCAGCTTGTTCGCTCAAAAAAATAAAAGAGGACTTGGAGATACAGGAAACGATGCACAAATTTATGGCAGCAAAATGTACATTGTAGTTAATGCTTCAAACACTGTGGAAGTAATCAATGCAAAAACGGCACTCAGTATTAAGCAATTGGATTTTAAAAATAATGGTAAAGGAAGACAGCCACGTTATATCGTATTTAACAAAAATAAAGCTTTCGTTTCTTCTTATGATGGTACTGTTGCCGTTATAGATACTGCAAGTTTAGTTATTGAAAAATTTATTACCGTGGGGAGAAACCCCGAACAAATGGCCATTGCAAACAACAAAATTTATGTTGCTAATTCTGGTGGATTAGACTATCCTAATTATGATAAAACAGTTTCTGTTATAGATTTGAATACATTAACTGAAATTAAAAAAATTCCAGTGGTAATAAATCCTGGAGGCGTAGCTGCAACTGCTGATGGAAGAATATATGTAAAATCTACAGGCGATTATGATAAAATTATGCCATCCCTAACTATTATTGATAGCAAAACTGATGAGGTAAAATCCACTAAAGAATTTTCAGGTAGCGGAATGACCATTGTTGAAGATAAAGCTTATTTTCTGACTTCTGCAGGGGTTAAAGAATATGATTTAAATACAGATGCTGTTACAAAAGACAATTTTATAACGGATGGAACTACCTATAAAATTGGTTATGGTTTAAGTTATGATAAAATAAACCAGCAATTATTTGTTTGCGATGCACAATCCTATTCAGGTACAGGAGCAATTTTATGTTTCGATAAATCTGGTAAATTACTTTATAAAGTTAATACTGGTGTTTTACCAAGTAAAGTTATATTTCTAAATAAGTAAGTTTTATTACCATAAAAGATTTGCTATTTTTACGTTTCAATAAAAAGATATGTCATTAAAGAATTTTAACATTAGAAATTGGGTACTGCTTTTCGTTATTGTTTTAGTTACAGCAACTAGGTTCATCCCATTAAATGGAAATATAAGCTGGTTTAACTTTACACCTGTTGGTGCAATTGCACTATTTGCTGGTACTTACTTTAAAGAAAGATGGAAAGCTTATTTAGTGCCTTTATTAGTTTTGTTTGTGAGCGATATTTTCATAAATCATGCTTACACAGGTAACTGGACTTTATTTTACGGAGGTTTTCAATGGATATACTTAAGTTTTGCTATTATGGTATTTATAGGTTCCTTAATTAAAAAAGTAAATGTCGGTACCGTATTTTTGGGCTCAATAGCTGGTGTATTTGTGCATTGGATCATCACCGATATACAGCCTTGGTTATCAGGAACTATGTATAACAAAGATATTACTGGTTATTATCAGTCTTTGATAGCAGCTATTCCTTTCGAGAGAAACCTTTTATTAGGGAATTTAATATTTGGAGCTATTCTTTATGGAGGGTTTGAATTGGCAAAATCTAAATTCACGATATTAAAAACTAATAAAGAATTAGTATATTAATATTATTCATATAAAAGAGGTCATCAGTTTAATAATTGATGACCTTTTTTTATGATTCTAGAATTGATTGAGCCTAATATCAAACAACAAACCTATTTATTAATGTCAATCGACAGATAGAATTTAAATACATTAAAATTGCTAAAACTATAAATTAGATGTAGAACGAAATTAAACCTTCTCTTTTTGTATTAAGGCAGGTATAGTTTTTAGGATAATTTTTAAATCAAGCCAAATAGAATAATTTTTAGCATAGTAATTATCTAATAGCTTTCTTTCTCTTTCAGACATGTTCTTTTTACCACGTTTACTTGTTTGCCACAATCCGGTTAATCCTGCAGGCCCAAGAAAACGCATAGACCATTCATTTGTGGTTAACTGTTCAGCCTCATATAGTGGTAATGGTCTATTCCCAACTAAAGACATGTCTCCTTTTATTACATTCCAAAGTTGAGGTAACTCATCTATACTTGTATTTCTTAAGAAATTTCCCAATTTGGTTATCCTAGGATCGTTCTCAAATTTAAAAAATGAGGAATTTTCATATTGATTTTTATTTGCTAAAGCTGCCATTTCAGCTTCTGCACCAATTCTCATGGTTCTAAATTTATAAAAATCAAATATCTTATAACCAGTTCCTACACGTTTACTATTATAGAAAATAGGTCCTTTTGAATCCAGTTTTATTAAAATTGCAATAATTATAAATAATGGAATCAACGCAATTATAGTAACCATAGCCAAAGCTAAATCTAAAAATCTTTTTAGGACAGGTATACGGTAAACTACCTGAGGAACTTGCGATAATTGAGAAACTTGAGATCTAAGAGCTTTATAGAAATTCAGGAATTTAACCCTTTCTTTTAAATCACTATATGGAATTGGCGCATGATAACAATCACTTACCCCAATTTCCATTGCTTTTTTAACAAAAAGTTTACTGGGCTCGGTTAGTAAAAAAATTGTTGTAAAAGTTTTAGTGTAAAAATTGTTTTTTAAGGAAAGTATAAAATCTTGTGCTTCTTGAAATTTCGAATTGTCAACTTCTATAATGATAACAGAAAAAACATCCGAAGTAGATATGATATGAGTATAATATTTAAGATCGGTTATACTTTCAGCTTTCTTTAAAAAAAATTCCGACTGATCAAAAACCTTAATTAAATCCTCGTTAAATAGAGAATATTAACGATAGAACTAGAAGAAGGATTATTCTCTACGTTAACATTTGTAAATTGCATCCGCTAATTTAATATAATTTTTATTTTATCTTTTAAAATTGATGGATTAAATGGTTTAGACATTAAAGCATTGATAGGATAAGGGATTCTTGTTTTAATATTTTCTAAAGATTCTGATCCAGATAATACAATTAAAGGAATATCTCTAAAATAACCACTTACTTTTAAAGATCTAACAAAATCAGCACCATCAAAATAAGGCATTTCCATATCAGAAATAATTAAATCCGGAATATTACCGCTATCTAACCAAGTTAATGCATCAAACCCATTGTTCTTTACAATTAAATCGTAATCTTTTTTAAGTATAAATTCCAATAATTTTAAAATCGCTAATTCATCATCTACTAATAGAATCCTTTTCCTCGCAATTTCGTTCTTATGTTCTATTACCATTGTTTAATCAATTTACTCTAATTACGTAGACATAAAAAGTGCCTAATAATTTTATATGGATAATTATTTTTGTATTAATGATAAATTATATTCTTTAACTATACTTATTTTATTAAATATTAAATTCTTCAGCACTTAAAAATTATTTTAAATATAATGAAATTTTATATATTACTTATAATCAGTTACTTATAATAAATTTTACATTAGATTGAAATTTAATTTACTATTAAAGAAATATTTCGTTTTAATCTTTACATAAATAAACATAACATTTCTTGAAATGAATATATTGAATTTTCGGGGAATTATTTCTCGTATTGGGTAATACTTTACATTGCTAAATTTTTAAAGGTCGAATCATTATCTAATTGTCCTAAATAGATAACAAATAAATACTATCCAATATATAGAAATTGTCTGTCAAGCTGTCATTATTAATTTTGCAATTTATGACTAATTATGTGATTTATTATGTCAACTAAATAGGTTTAACTGCCATTTTCCTATTGGCACATTGCTTGTTAAATACAGTTTAAATAGAATAATAGTAAACAACAAAATTATATAAACATGTCAAAAATTATCGGAATCGACTTAGGAACTACCAATTCTTGTGTTGCTGTAATGGAGGGTAACGAACCCGTAGTTATAGCAAACAGTGAAGGTAAACGTACTACACCATCTATTGTTGCATTTGTAGAAGGTGGAGAGCGTAAAGTTGGTGATCCTGCAAAACGCCAGGCAATCACTAACCCTACCAAGACCATTTATTCAATCAAGCGTTTTATGGGTAACAGCTTTAATGAGGTTACAACCGAAATTAGCCGTGTACCTTATAAAGTTATTAAAGGCGATAATAATACTCCAAGAGTAGAAATTGACGACCGTAAATATACTCCACAAGAAATTTCTGCAATGATTCTTCAAAAAATGAAGAAAACTGCCGAGGATTTTTTAGGAACAGAAGTTACAAGAGCAGTAATTACCGTTCCTGCTTATTTTAACGATGCACAACGTCAAGCAACTAAAGAAGCTGGTGAAATTGCTGGTTTAAAAGTAGAAAGAATCATCAATGAGCCAACTGCTGCTGCACTTGCTTATGGTTTAGATAAAACCAATAAGGATATGAAGATTGTAGTTTTTGATTGTGGTGGTGGTACTCATGATGTTTCTATCCTTGAATTAGGTGATGGCGTTTTTGAAGTAAAATCTACGGATGGAGATACCCATTTAGGTGGTGATGATTTTGACCAGGTAATTATTGATTGGTTGGCTAACGAATTCAAAACCGAAAACGGAATGGATTTAGTTAAAGATCCAATGGCATTACAACGTTTAAAAGAAGCTGCTGAAAAAGCTAAAATAGAGCTTTCTAGTACAACTTCTACAGAAATTAACTTACCATACATTACTGCAGATGCTAGCGGACCAAAACATTTGGTACGTTCTTTATCAAAAGCAAAATTCGAATCTTTAGCTTCTGACTTAATCAAAAGAACTATTGATCCATGTAAATCTGCTTTGAAAAATGCTGGAATGAGCACTTCAGATATTGATGAGATCATTTTAGTAGGTGGTTCTACACGTATTCCTGCAATTCAAGAAGCGGTAGAAAAATTCTTCGGTAAAGCGCCTTCTAAAGGTGTTAACCCTGATGAGGTTGTTGCAATTGGTGCAGCTATCCAAGGTGGTGTATTAACAGGAGAAGTAAAAGACGTATTATTATTAGATGTAACACCACTTTCTTTAGGTATTGAAACTATGGGCGGTGTAATGACTAAATTAATCGAGTCTAATACAACTATCCCAACTAAAAAATCAGAAACATTCTCTACTGCATCAGATAGCCAACCTTCTGTCGAGATTCACATCTTACAAGGTGAGCGTCCAATGGCAAAAGATAACCGTACAATTGGTCGTTTCCACTTAGACGGAATACCACCAGCACCAAGGGGAGTTCCACAAGTAGAAGTTACTTTTGATATTGATGCTAACGGCATTTTACATGTTGGTGCTAAGGATAAAGCAACTGGAAAAGAGCAAAAAATCAGGATTGAAGCTTCATCTGGTTTATCTGATGAGGATATCAAAAAGATGAAAGAAGAAGCAGAAGCTAATGCAGAATCTGATAAAACTGCAAAAGAAGAAGCAGATAAAATAAACGCTGCTGATGCTTTAATTTTCTCTACTGAAAAGCAAATAAAAGAATACGGAGATAAAATTCCTGCAGATAAAAAAGGAGCTATAGAAGAAGGTTTAAAATCTTTGAAAGATGCTTATGCTGCTAGAAATTTTGTTGACATTGATGCAGCTTCAGAAAAATTAAATGCTGCTTGGGCTGCTGCTTCTGAAGATATGTATAAAGGTGGACAAGATGGAGCCGGAGCACAAGGCGCACCTCAAGGTGATGCTGGTGAACAACAAGCTGGTAATCCTGACGAAGTTACAGATGTAGACTTTGAAGAAGTAAAAGACGAAGAAGCTAAGTAATCGTTTTTAAATCTTAATAATTAAAACCCGTTCTATTAATTAGAACGGGTTTTTTTATTTTTAAAACACTAGTTATATAAATTATTTGGGCGTTTTAACACGCTATACACTATATCTTTTTTTGCTATTTGCATTGTGGCAAATGTAAAAAAAGGATGTCGTTTCTAACGTTAACGCAAACCTGCATATTGCAATTTCAAAATGGATATCAAAATTTGATTTTAATATTATTCTTCTTTTAATGAAAGTTTATAATAAGCATAAACTGAATCTAAATATCTTAATCCTTCCAAAATAAGTAGAATATAAAACCAATAATGTTGAAATATAGCCGTGGAAACAAAATCTTTAAATCCTAAATAATAAGCTAAATAACTTAAAAAATCGAAACTAAAATATAGGAAGACAACCCGGAAAGGAATAAGAATAAAAGAGCAAATCAGTCCGAGTTTGGCTTTAAACCAAAGTGAATAAGAAGTAAATAAAAAGAAGAATAAAATTAAGATTTGCCAAATTGCGGATACTTTATCAGCAATAGAAAAAGAGAAATCATAAGTGCTTAAAATATAATTAAACCTTGGAGATAGAAAAATTAAAAAGGTGATGCAGTCTAGTATTGCGAAGAGTTTTAATCTTCCATTCATTAAAATGAAGGTTTTGCTAAAGCTGAAGTCTGATGATCAACTAATTTTTGTAAAGGTTTGCTAGCAAGCATTTTCATCATCATATTTAATTCTGCAGATACGATAAGAGTCGCCAAAGTTTCTGTACCACTTTGTAAAACTGTCCATTTCATCTCAATTGCAAATGGAGCATCTTCAGTAGGTAAAATTATAATTTGTTCATTTTGAGTTCTAGCAGATACTTTTAATGATAATTTAGCCATATTTTGAATCGTAAATTTAGCTTCATCTTTAGTACTACTCCAATTATAAATATTTTCCGGCATCAATTGCTCATGATTATTTAAATCGCTTAAAAATGCGTATACTTTTTCAATAGGTTGATCTAAGGTTATCTTACTTTCAAAAACTGTCATTATTAATTATTTTGTTCTATTTGAGTTCCCCATTCGCTAGGATTTTTCCTCCATTCATTTAACAATTCAACATCAGAAGTTTGAATAAAATTATGCTCAGCAGCGTAATTTATTAAAGCAGAGTAATTAGAAAGAGTAGCAAATCTACATTTAGCTTCAGCAAAATTTTCTGTTGCTACGTCAAATCCATAAGAAAAAATAGCCACCAAACCAGCCACTTCATATCCTGCTTCACGTAATGCCTTAACAGCCTGTAAGCTGCTTTTGCCAGTAGAAATCAAATCTTCTACAACAACTACCCGTTGTCCAGGATTTATTTCTCCTTCAATTAAGCTTTGTGTGCCGTGTTCTTTTGCCTTAGAACGCACATATATAAAAGGTAAACCTAATTCTTGTGCCACCAAGGCACCTTGTGGAATACCGGCTGTTGCCACACCAGCAATTACGCTTGCAGATCCAAATTCTTCTTGAATAAGTTCTGAAAGTTTTTGACGTATATATGTTCTAATTGTTGGATGTGAAAGAGTTATGCGGTTATCGCAATAAATTGGCGACTTCCACCCAGACGCCCAGGTAAAAGGATTAGCAGGTTGTAATTTAATTGCTTTTATTTGCAACAAAAATTCAGCAATTTTCTGTTCAATCTCACTATTATTGTACATGGCTCAAAAATACAACATTTATATCAACCAAAAGTGCTTAATTATAACTTCTATTAAGCCTGACGACGCTTTAGATCATCAACTTATTGACGATCAAGACTTTGATTTTTTAACATTTTATAAAGCTTTAAGTAATAATCCTAATGCTAAATTTTATCTTATTTGTGAAGATGCTAAAATTTGTTTTAAAACTATAAAAACTAAAATTAGAGTTATAGAGGCGGCTGGTGGATTGGTACATAGTGATGAAGATAAATATCTTTTTATTAAAAGAAATGGGCGTTGGGATTTACCAAAAGGGAAATTAGAGCTTAACGAAAAGAAAAAAGATGCAGCTGTTAGAGAAGTGGAAGAAGAATGTGGTTTAAAAATAAAATCCTTAGGGATTAAATTATTAAAAACCTATCATGTTTATGAAATTAAAGGTAAGCCGGTTTTAAAAGTTTCTCATTGGTATGCAATGGAAGCAAAATCAAAACAAAAGTTAGTTCCGCAATTAGAAGAAGGAATAACAGAAGTTAAATGGTTTAAGAAAGAAGATTGGGGAATTGTTAGGGCTAATACGTACTCAAATATTTTAGATGTAATAGATGATCATTAATTGCAATTTGACTATAAACCAAAAAAATCCTGCTTATTTAAAAGCAGGATTTTTTTTTCATTTTGTTGATTACATTTTTGCAGTTGAATCCATCATAGTTGAATCTGTCATTGTAGAATCCATCATAGTTGAATCCATCATTGTAGAATCCATCATAGTTGAATCCATAGAAGTAGAGTCTGCTTCTTCTGATGCTTTATTAGAGTTACAAGCAACAACTGATAAAGATAATGCTAATGCAAAAAAACCGATTTTGAAAAATTTTTTCATGTTAAATTCTTTTAATTGTTAAAATATTGATTAATTTTTACTCAAATATATAAATATTTGTTTATTTATATATAGATTTCTTAAGATTATGCTAGTTAATTTAAAGAATTACTAAATAATAGAAATCTGAAATGCAACAGGTTCAGAATTAATTCATCATTAATTGTAAATTGCAAAGTGGAAAAAATTATATTTATTTTATTACCGATCATCTATTTTCTTTATAACGCTTATTTAAATTTTAAAAAAGAGCATGAAAAAGCAGCTAAGAGAACCTCAGAACAACCTCAATACGTGGTTCCAACCAAAGATATCACAGCAGATAACATAAAGACTATTCCTAAATATTATCAGGATTCAATTAGGAAAGAAAATAAAGATTATCAGTCGGATATCACCCGTTATCTAAGTGATCAAAAATCGGAACGTGATCAAATTAACAAAGCTGCCAGAGATGTAAATAAATATAATAAAGCGGCCGTTAAAGATAATTACAATCCAGAAACAGCAAATGTGGAGGTGACCACAAATAGAGCTATCCATCTTCAACATCATCATGAATTTGAATTTCCATCAAATTTTAAGGAAGAATTTATGGATTTTGATCTAAGGAAAGCAGTTATTTACGATACAATTTTAAAAAGGCCTAATTATTAAGTTACCTATTTCCTCAATTAAAATAATAATCGCCCTGATTTGATTTTTTCGAATTAATACCTATATTTGCACCTCAAATTTTTAAACAATAATTTTTTAAATAATGTACGCAATAGTAAGTATAGCAGGGCAGCAATTTAAGGTTGCTAAAGACCAGCATCTTTTTGTACACAGGTTACAAGGAGAAGAAGGCGCTAGTATTGAATTTGACAACGTGTTATTGGTAGAAAACGAAGGTGTAATTTCAGTAGGAGTTCCTGCTGTTAAAGGTGCTACGGTTTCAGCTAAAATCTTGTCTCATTTAAAAGGAGAAAAAGTAATTATTTTCCACAAGAAAAGAAGAAAAGGTTATAAAAAGAAAAACGGTCACCGTCAGTCTTTTACCAAAATTCAAATTGATAGCATTTCAATTTAATCATTAACATTAATTAACTGTACTAAGTTTATACTTGGTTAAATAGATAAAACATGGCACACAAAAAAGGAGCCGGTAGCTCTAACAACGGTAGAGAATCACATAGCAAACGTTTAGGTATCAAAATATATGGTGGTCAGGCTGCAATTGCAGGGAACATCATTGTACGTCAACGAGGTACTAAACATCATCCAGAAAAAAATGTTGGTATTGGTAAAGATCATACTCTTTTTGCTTTAGTAGATGGTAAAGTTTCATTTAGAAAAAGAGCAGATAACAAATCTTATGTTTCTATTATTCCTGTAGATTTTTCTATTCCACTTTCAGCAATCGCTCCAGTAGCAGTAGTAAAGGATAAGGCGACTACAAAAAAAGTAGAATCTGTAAAAGAAGAAGTTAAAGCAGATAAAGCCCCAGCTAAAGCAGAGGCTGAAACTAAGGAAGCTGAAGTTAAAGAACCAAAAGAAAAGAAAGCTCCAGTTAAAAAAACTGCAGCTAAAAAAGCTGACGAAGCAGAAAGCGCAGAATAATTTTAGCGTTTAAAAAAAAAAGTCTCAATCAAAAAATGATTGGGACTTTTTTTTGTTTATTAATTAAATTTTTTAAAAAAAAATATCCTATAAAATTAGCGTTTTTATATGCTATAAACCTATTTTAGCAAAATGCAATCTTTTGAGCTTGATAAAACAGATATTTTAAAAGTTAAACAGGCTTTAGAGGGAGATGATCAAGAATTATTAAGCCTTTTAACTGAATATCATGCATCAGAAATAGCTATTTTATTTGAATCTATTCCTCTAGAATCTCAAAAGAAAATAATTAATCTCCTTCCTATAGAATTAGCCTCTGAAATTATTTCAGAGATGAGTCATGAAGCTCACCCCGAAGAACTTTTAATTGATTTAGAACCGGATAAAAGACAAGAAATTGTTGAGGAACTGGATTATGATGATGCCACGGATATTATTTCCCAAATGCATGAAGATGATCAGCATGAGATATTGGGAGATTTGGATAAAGAGGATGCAGTTAATATAAGAAATTTAATGACTTACGCCGAGGATACTGCCGGCGGATTAATGAATACTGAAGTAATTAAGGTTGATGCTGATATGTCTAAAAAACAGGCAATTGACCAAATTATTCTTCAGAGTGAAGAAATAGAAGAATTTTATACCATCTATGTGGTGGATCATGATGATATTTTAAAAGGAATAGTTTCTCTTAAGGATATTATTAAAGCTAAAGCAAATGCAAAAGTATCTGATATAGTTAAGTCAGATTTTGTTTTTGTTAAAGCCAGCACAGATCAGGAGGAAGTAGCTGATTTGATTTCTCAATACAACTTAACCAGTATCCCTGTAGTAGATTCTAATATGAAACTATTGGGTAGGGTTACATTTGATGATGTTATTGATGTAATGGAGGAAGAAAATACCGAGGATATCTTAAAATTCTCTGGTGTTTCTGAAGATGAAGAATTGAGCGGAAACTGGATTGAAGCTGTGAAATCCAGGTTACCTTGGTTAATATTAAATTTAGGAACTGCTTTTTTAGCATCATCTGTAATTAGGTATTTTGAGCCAACCGTTACAAAAATTGTGGTATTAGCTGGATATATGACCATAATTGCAGGGATGGGAGGTAATGCAGCAACTCAGGCTTTGGCCGTAACTGTACGTAGGATCACATTGAGTGATTTAACGGATAATCAAGCTTATAAAACTGTAGTGAAAGAGCTTACTGTTGGATTAATTAATGGTGCTGTTAACGGGTTAATTGTTTTTCTTTTTGCTTATTTTTATGACGATAATTTGCTATTGGGCTTAGTAATTTTTATTGCGATGACTGGTAATTTATTAATCGCTGGTATAACAGGAGCAGGAATTCCATTGATTTTAAAAAGGGTTGGGATAGATCCAGCTGTTGCATCATCTATTATTATTACCACTTTTACGGATGTTTTTGGTTTCTTGCTATTATTAGGTTTAGCATCAAAATTATTATTGTAATTACTAGCTATAAATTAAAAAATAGAATTCAATTGATAAAAACATTTAATTTTGTTTAGCAATTGCGTTAACGATTGAAACGACATCTTTTTTTGCTCTTTCTGCAAAAAAGATAAAGTGTAAAGCGTGTAAAAACGCCCAAAAAATTAATTAATATTTTAATACTAAGTCAAATACGGTCTTCTGACTTTAATACAAAACAAATGCAAACAAAACACAACTGGACAAAAGAAGAAATTTTAGACATATACAATCAACCTTTTTTAGATTTAGTTTTTCAAGCGGCATCAATACATCGTGAAAATGAAGATTATTCTGAAGTTCAAATCAGTTCTTTAATCTCAATAAAAACAGGTGGTTGTCCAGAAGATTGCGCTTATTGCCCTCAAGCGGCTCGTTACCAAACGGATTTAGAAGTACAGGCAATGATGAAGGTTGAAGAGGTAATTGAAGTAGCACAAAAAGCAAAAGATGGTGGGGCATCCCGGTTATGTATGGGAGCTGCCTGGCGTGAAGTACGTGATAACCGTGATTTTGATAAAGTTATTGATATGGTTAAAGCGGTAAACAGCATGGATATGGAAGTTTGCTGTACGTTAGGGATGTTAAATGCAGACCAAGCCCAAAGATTAGCCGATGCAGGTTTATATGCCTATAATCATAATTTAGATACCTCTGAAGAAGATTATAAACGTATTATTTCTACCCGTACTTATGATGATCGTTTAAAAACGATAGAAAATGTTCGTAAAGCTAAGCTTACTGTTTGCAGTGGTGGCATTATTGGTTTAGGCGAAACTGTAAATGATAGAGTTGCCATGATCAGAGTTTTAGCTAATATGCCTCAACATCCAGAATCTGTTCCGGTAAATGCTTTGGTTCCTGTAAAAGGAACACCTTTAGCAGAACAGCCTAGAGTTGCCATTTGGGATATGGTTAGGATGATTGCAACTGTTAGAATTGTGATGCCAAAGACTGTTGTTAGACTTTCTGCGGGAAGAAATGAGATGAGTACTTTAGAGCAAGCTTTTTGTTTTATGGCTGGTGCTAACTCTATTTTTGCCGGAGACAAACTATTGACAACACCAAACCCAGAATTTAAAGACGATATGCTAATGTTTGAGCTTTTAGGTTTAACGCCAAGAAAAGCTTTTAAAAATGGCAGACCACAAGTTAAGGTAGAGGTTGTTGTATAGTTAAATTAATCATTAGAAAATTAAAGAGCTTAAAACCTAAAAGATTTAAACTTTTAGAATTCATATTCTTATCCTTTGGATGAATTAATCATCAACTTGTAGACTTATTCCACAAACCTCAAATAAACCTATTATTATAAATAATTGATTATTAATTGATTATTTAGTCTGGTATGGCGTGGCATAATGTTGAAGCATTAGTTTTCATAAATAATTAAAATATAAATTTAATCAATTATGAAAAAGTTCATTTTATCAGCTGCATTTTTAGCGTTTGCAGGATTAACAACAGTACAAGCAGGAAATTTAAAACAATCAACTACAATTGTAGCCAATATAGATAGTACAAAAACTACTCCTGTAAAATTAGAAGAATTACCAGAACCAGTAAAAGCTACTCTAGCATCAGATGCTTATAAAGCTTGGACACCTACAGAAGCTTTTTTAATTGTAGAAGAAAGTGGAAAATCCTACTATCAAGTAAATGTTAAGAAAGAAGAAGAAAAAGGTTCGGTAAAAATCAATGCAGATGGAACACCTGCAGAATAAATTATGACATTTAACGTTGGTTAACCTTAAACATTCGTTGATAATGTATTAAAGCCTCCAAAATTTGGAGGCTTTTTTTTATTTTTACAATATGATTAAAACCTTAATTATTGAGGATGATATTTCTTTTTCAGAACTTTTAACAGGTTTTTTGGTAAGATATGACCATGATGTTATTTCTTGTGCTAAAATAAAACCTGCTTTGAAGATCCTAGCAGAAAAAAAGTTTGATTTAATTTTAGTGGATTATCGGTTACCAGATGGTACTGGCTTAGAGATTCTAAAAGCAGTTAGGGAGCAAAGTATAATAATTCCCATCATTATGATGACAAGTTTTAATGATGTACGTACCGCTGTAAAATCTATTCAGTTAGGAGCTTTTGATTATATTATTAAACCAGTAAATCCAGATGAGCTACTTCTTACTATAAAAAAAGCATTATCTAAAGAAGAAGGTAAAATTGATGGCAATAAAATTAATGAAAGCGATTTCATCAAAGGAAATAGCATAGTTGCAAATAAATTATACCAACACATTTCTTTGGTTGCACCAACAGATATGTCTGTAATAATACAAGGAGAAAGTGGAACTGGAAAAGAATATGTAGCAAGAACTTTGCATAACGAAAGCAAAAGGAGCGAAAAACCTTTTATTTCTATTGATTGTGGCGCATTATCTAAAGATTTAGCAGCTAGCGAACTTTTTGGACATGTTAAAGGATCTTTTACAGGAGCTTTGAATGATAAAAAAGGTCAGTTTGAGACAGCACATGGAGGAACATTATTTTTAGACGAGGTTGGCAATTTAAGTTATGAAGTTCAGGTTAAGTTGTTAAGGGCTTTACAGGAAAGAGTGGTTCAGCCTATAGGAAGTACAAAACAAATAGCCGTTGACGTAAGAATTATCACTGCCACAAATGATGATTTAGTTCAAATTATAAAACAAGGAGAATTCAGAGAAGATTTATATCATCGTTTAAATCAATTTAAAATACAATTACCAGCATTACGAGATAGGGGCGACGACCTTAAATTATTTATCGAGCATTTTATTAATTTGGCCAATAAAGAATTGGATAGAAATGTAAAAGAAGTAGATAAATACGCAAAGAAACTTTTATTAAATTATGACTGGCCCGGAAATTTACGTGAGCTAAACAATGTAATTAAAAGAATGGTTTTATTAACGGAAGGAGAGGTTGCAAATATTGATGCATTGCCAGAAGAAATGATATTAGCCGTAAACGAACCAGCTAAAAATTTCGGGTCTGATTTAAAGGCAAACAATGAAATAAATGAGAAAAATTTAATAATTGAGGCTTTATCCAAAACTAAATTTAATAAATCAAAGACTGCTAAAATGTTAAATATTGATAGAAAGACGCTTTATGCTAAGTTGGAGCGTTACGGTATTGAATAATTGTTAGCTTCTAAAACAGTAATCAATGTTTCTAATTGGGTTAATAATTCATTGATTTTTGATTTAATTTGCTTTGAAATACCATCTGAGCCCTCAATTTCTATCTCCATTTTTCTAAATTCTACAGCAACTTTTTTTGCTCCCATTTGTGAGATACGGCCGGCTAAACGATGAACAATTAATCTTACCTCGTCTTTATCAGAATTAATTACAGCATTTTTTAATAGAGTTATATCCTCTTTACAATTAGAAATAAAGCTTTTCAATATTTTCTCTAATTGGTTTTGATCACCAAAAGTCATTTTTTTAAGCTGATCTAAATTGATTTCGATATTTTCTTTAGCTTGATGATTTTGAAAAATCTGTAATAAATCGGCACTTTTAAATGGCTTCATTATAATTCCATCAAAACCACTATTTAAAATTGAATCACGTTCGTTAGGTAAAACTTGTGCGGTAATAGCATAGTATTTTATATGATGAGGTAACTTGTTTTTAAGCATCTGACAAATTTCTATTCCAGAATACTTAGGCATACGCATATCAATTAATATATATTTAAGACCATCATCAATATCTTGATTTAGAATATCTTCTGGCCTATTAAAACATTTATAATTGAGGTTATGGTCAGTAAAAATCAGTCCAATTAAATCTAGAATCAATTGATCATCATCAACAATCCAAACAGTAAATTTTTTATTAAAATTTGGGGAATTATTAATTTTCTTATTTATAATTTGTTGTGACGTCTGTTGATATTGAAGATAAACATAAAAGGTGCTGCCTTCATTTATTTTACTTTTCACATTAATCCTTCCATTTTGAATCTCTACCAATTTTTTTACAATGGATAATCCTAAACCAGTTCCATTATGATTTAAATTGGTTTGATTATGATTTTCAATTTGTTCAAATTCATTAAATATTTTATTTAGGTTATCTTCTGAAATACCTATACCATAATCTTTTATAATAAAATTAAAATGAATATTTTTTTTATCTTCTTTAAAATTTACTAATAATTCAATATTACTATGCTCACTGAATTTTATAGCGTTTCCAATTAGATTAAATAGAATTTGTTTTAATCTGAAACCATCACCAATAACTTGATAATTAGCTGGACAATTGATTTCAGAATTTATAATTATTGATTTACTTTCCGCAAGTGGTTTTAGAACTTCAATCACTTCTTTGATATAGGCATCTATATTAAAAACTTCATTTCTTATATTAAATTCAGCAGAAATAATTCTGCTATAATCTAAAATTTCATTAACAATATGTAATAAATGATTTGAGGAAGATTGTATGGCATTGATATTATTTTTGTTTGGAATTTTTTGTAAAGCAATTTGTTCAGTATAACCAATTATAGATTGCAAAGGTGTCCTTATTTCATGGCTCATGTTAGCAAGAAATCTCTGCTTTTCCTTGCCATAATATTCCGCTTCTTCTTTCGCCACCTCAAGGGCTTTTCTGTATTTATTGCTCTTAGTGATATCAGATAAAATGAAATATAATAGTAGAATTGTGATAATTAAAAAAGCTATTAAAATTGCTGTAATTTGTATAATGCCATCATTAACAACCTTTTTAGCTTCCAAACCATTATAGTTCATTTGAACTAAAACCTCATTTTTAACCTCTTCTAAAATAATCAACATTTTAGATGTCAGTTTATTGGTTGCATCTGATAAAGACGATTCTTGTTGTATAAATTTTTTACTTTTTACCCGCTGCCCAATCTCAATAGATTTGAGTGAACTTTCCATATCAGATAATATATTATCCTCTATAAAAGTGTTTAAAGTATCTTTTTTAATTTTAAGTTCTTCACTAACTACTTTAAAGCCTTCATCTTTCTTTTTTGAGAAAAGTCTATTTAAAAACCCTTTTTTATTATCATTAGGAGAAAGAGTGGTGGTAGAAGTTTTAGTTTCAGTAGTATAAATGGTGCTATCCGCTTTCCAGGCTTTGGTATTAACCAAATTGTTGAGTTTATTTACTTCATCAGAAAAGGATTTTGTATTTACTAAAGATTCCCTCACCTTTAAGTATTTTAAAAACTGCTGGTCTCTTTCTGATAATAATTTTTTTATTGATTTAATTCTGATTAATTGTATGGAATCTAATTGGTATAATGCTCCGAGTGTATCTAGGCCTGATTTTAACTTTCTGGTAGTTTTAAAGAAATCTCTATAATTCCCGGTATCATTAATGGCTAATTCCCTTTGTTGTTGGTCTAAACGAGATATTTTATTAAATAGATCATTTACAATCCTTAGCTTATCGTTAGGTAAAGAAATTTGTTCTACCTTATTAAGCATTTTTTCAAAAACGAATTTACTAACTCCCCATGCGGCTGCTAACGATAGAAATGCCAAAGTAAAAGCAATAATAATTTTGCCTTTAATAATCCTGAAAAAAACTTGTTGGTTATTCTTGAACATCAACTCTTATAAACCCTATAATTTTCTTCTTATTGCTTATAAATTTTATACCAACTGTTAAATAAGAACTAAAACCTGGATTTTATTTATCTATATTTTCTTAAGCCATTGCATTAATTTCTATAAGTTTGTTAAAAATAAACTCTTTTGCAACCAAAAATCAAGATCATACTTACTTCGCTAATTATCAGCATATTATTGATGTTGATAAAATTTGGCGCCTATTTCATAACTCAATCCAATGCTATTTTAACAGATGCAGCAGAGAGTATAGTGAATGTAATTGCAAGCGCTTTCGCTTTTTATAGTATTTATTTAGCAGCACTACCCAAAGACCAAAACCATCCTTATGGTCATGGTAAAATAGAGTTCTTTTCTGCCTTTGTTGAAGGTAGTTTGATCATCTTAGCAGGTATTATCATTATTTTTAAATCCTGTTATAATTTATTTTATCCTCAAGCTGTTAAGGATATTTTGCAAGGTTCTTATCTTATAGCATTTACAGGAGTTATTAATGGAGCTTATGGATGGTACATGGTCAAAAAAAGCGAGAAATTAAATTCAATTACTTTGCAGGCAGATGGTCATCATTTAATAACTGATGCTTTCAGCAGTTTTGGTTTAGTTGTAGGATTGGTTTTAATTTATTTTACTAAAATTGGCTGGTTGGATAGCGCATTATCTATTGCAATCGCTTTTTTTATTATTTACAATGGCTATCGTTTAACCAGAAAATCTATTGGTGGCTTAATGGATGAATCTGATGTGAAAATAATCCAAAAAATTATCTCTTATCTAAACATTAATAGAAAAAACGATTGGATTGACATTCATAATTTACGTACTCAAAGATATGGTTCTCAATTACATATCGATTGCCATGTTACCTTGCCTTGTTATTATGATTTAAATAAAGTACATCAAGAAATTTCAGAGATAGATAGAATTATAAATGAAAACGTAAATTCAGAAACTGAGTTTTTTATCCATGCCGATCCGTGTATACCTCAATGCTGCCATTATTGTAATAAACCAGACTGCCCCGTGAGACAAGAACCCAAGCGTAAAGAAATCGAATGGACTTTAGAAAATGTAACCAAAAACAATAAACATTTTGAGTAAAATGGAAAACAAACATTTTAATATAAGAGTTTATGGGTTACTGATTAACGAACAAAATGAAATTTTGTTAAGTGATGAAGAGGAGCGAGGGATAAGATTTATTAAATTTCCTGGCGGGGGTTTAGAATATGGCGAAGGCTTGATTGATGGCTTAAAAAGAGAATTTATAGAAGAATGTAATCTCAAAATTGAAGTTTTATCACATTTTTATACTACAGATTATTTTGTAAAATCAGCATTTGGAAATGGTGGGCAACTAATTTCTATCTATTATTTGGTTAAGCCTTTAGAAGAAATAAACTTCAAAATTTCTAAGTGTGAGTATGATTTTGATGGACAATCTGAAGTCAGCAAACAATGTTTTAGGTTTGTTCCTCTAGTTAGTTTAAAGAAACAGAATGTTACTTTCCCTGTTGATAAGAAAGTTGTTAAATTATTGAAACAGAATTAAAAAGAAAATGAGCGATTTAGTGAGCAGAGATTTGGAAGCTATTTGGCATCCATACACACAAATGAAAACGGCAGCTAAGCCAATTCCTATCGTTAAAGGAGAAGGAGTTTACCTTTATACAGAGGATGGAAAAAAACTGATTGACGCCGTCTCTTCTTGGTGGGTTAATATTCACGGACATAGTCATCCATATATTGCAGAAAAAGTATTTGAACAGTTACAAGTTCTAGAACATGTTATTTTTGCAGGATTTACTCATCCACAAGCAGTAAAATTGGCTGAAAACCTTTTGAGTATTATCCCAAAAAATCAGGCTAAAATATTTTATTCCGATAACGGTTCAACAGCGGTTGAAGTAGCTATAAAAATGTGTTTGCAATTTTGGAGCAATCAAAACCAACATCGCACAAAAATATTAGCTTTTAAAAATTCTTACCACGGCGATACTTTTGGAGCAATGGCAGTAAGTGCTAGAAGTGCCTTTACTGCAGCTTTTGACTCTTTATTATTTGATGTTGAGTTTTTAGATTTACCAAATGAAAACAATTTAGAAGTTCTCAAATCCCAAATTTCAAATCTTAAATCTGAATTAGCATGTTTTATCTTTGAGCCTTTAGTACAAGGAGCAGGAGGGATGTTGATGTACGAAGCTGAAGATTTAGATGAACTAATTTTGCATTGTAAAAAAGAAAATGTTTTAACCATTGCAGATGAAGTGATGACTGGTTTTGGACGTACAGGAAAGCTTTTTGCATCAGACCATTTAACTCAAAAAGCCGATTTAATGTGCTTTTCTAAAGGTTTAACAGGTGGAACAATGCCTTTAGGTGTAACCTCTTGTACACAAGAAATATACGATGCTTTTTTATCAGACGATAAACTAAAAACTTTATTCCACGGACATTCTTTTACTGCTAACCCAGTTGCTTGTGCTGCATCTAACGCAAGTTTTGATATTTTGATGCAGGCAGAAACGCATGAAAGTTTAAAAAGAATTTCAAAAAAGCATCATCAATTTAAAGAAGAAATTGAGCTTAATCCTAAGGTTAAAAATGTACGCCAATGCGGAACCATCTTAGCTATGGAATGGAATATTGAAGCCACTTCTTATTTCAATAATATTAGAGATACGCTTTATAATTTCTTTTTAGACAAAGGAATTATATTGAGACCTCTAGGTAATATTTTATACATTATGCCACCTTATTGTATTTCTAACGATGATTTAGATTACATTTACAATCAAATAAGAGAAGCATTAATTAAATTTTAAGATGAAATTAAAAGAAACTTTATCACAAATAGTTAGCGATGATTTATTGCACTCTAAATGGTTAAATACTTTGTCTTTTATGGAAAATGCTGGTGCTAAAAAGATATCAGCATCAGAAGATAAAGAAAAGGTAACACTTATTATTTTAAAACATGCTGCCGAAGAACATCGTCATGCTTATTATTTAAAGAAACAGATTTCTAAAATATCAGAAAATCACTGTTCTGATTATCAAAATCAATATTTATTAGCACCAAGAGCCAGCAAATATTATCTAAATAATTTAGATGTACAGGTTTGTAAATACTTAAAAAAAGAACTTCAAATCACCGGGCCAGAACTTCGTTTTGCTGCTTATCTTTTAGTGACTTACGCCATTGAAGTGAGAGCAGATGAATTATATCCCATTTATCAGGATATTTTAACCGAAACTAATAGCAAAGTAATGGTAAAATCGATCATCTTAGAAGAAGAAGGTCATTTGGAAGAAATGCTACATCAGCTTAAAACTTTCTCGCCAAACTGGGAGATTTACGCTAATCATGCTGTGAAAATTGAAACTGAATTGTTTAATGATTGGATTGATCGTTTAGAAAAGGAAGTGTTTAGTGAAGCAACCCAAATAGTGAATTAACCTACAGGTTTTTAATTACCTCATACAAATTTATAACATTGAATATCTTAAGCTCTTCGGAGCTTATTTTTTTTGGAATAAATATTGATTTCAATTTATTAAAATCAATTACAAATGAGATCTATCTGGAACGGAACCATCGCCTTTGGCTTAGTTAATATCCCAATAAAACTTTATTCTGCTATAGACCATAGCAGTTTAGATTTAGATATGTTAGATGGGAGAGACCATGAACATATTAAATATCAACGTATTAACGAAAAAACCAGAAAGGAAGTTCCTTATGAAAAAATTGTTAAAGGATATAAGTTAAAAGACGATTATGTCATCTTAGAAGAAAGAGATTTTGAAGATGCGAGTCCAGAGAAAACTAAAACAATTGATATCCAAAATTTTGTAAAATCATCTGAAATAAACCCAATGTTGTTTGAAACCTCTTATTATGCGGAGGCGGGTAAGCAGGGGCAAAAGGCTTATAAGCTTTTATTAACGGCTTTAAAGAAAACCAATATGGCTGGTGTTGGGCAATTTGTTTTGCGACAAAGAGAAAATCTATGTATCATCCATCCCCAAGATGATGTAATTGTGATTTCCAGGATTCGATTTGCACAAGAAATAAAAGAAACTACTGAAATTAATACTCCTGATGATTTAACTGTTCCAAAAAAAGAGTTAGATGTTGCTTTAGCACTGATTAAACAATATACTTCTGATTTCGATATTAGTAAATATAAAGACACTTATACAGCAGAGTTGCTAAAAATTATTAAAGCTAAAGCCAAAGGTAAACGCCCAACCATTAAAAAGTTAAAACCTAATAAAGCTAAAAGTGATGATTTATACGAGCAATTAATGGAAAGTTTGAATAAGAAAGGAGCTTAAATTATGCCTTTATCTGCCTATGATAAAAAAAGAAATTTCGAAAAAACATCAGAACCAAAATCAGTAAAAGAAAAATCTAAAAAAGGTTTACGTTTTGTAGTACAAAGACATCATGCCTCTCATTTACATTATGACTTTAGGTTAGAAATGGATGGAGTACTAAAAAGTTGGGCCGTTCCAAAAGGTCCATCTCTAAATCCAAATGATAAAAGACTTGCCATGATGGTTGAAGACCATCCTTATGCCTATAGAACATTTGAAGGCGAAATCCCTAAAGGAAATTATGGAGCTGGAACGGTGCATCAGTTTGATGAAGGAACTTATACGTCCTTAAACAAATCTACAAAGGATGATGAAAAAGAATTGCTAAAAGAATTAAAAGCAGGAAGTTTAAAGATTAAGTTAAAAGGTAGAATCTTAAAAGGAGAGTTTGCATTAGTTAAGATAAAAAGTGCAGAACAAAACGCATGGTTACTGATAAAGCATAATGACGAATATGCCGTCAACGATAAATTTGATATTGAAAAACTTATTCCTAAAGAAATCATTAAAAAAGGAAAAGATTTTAAATCTAAAAAGGAGGAAAAATCTAAACCTACGGTTGTTGAAAACCATCAATCAATTAATTATCAGCCAATGCTGGCAAAATTAGCTCCTCAGGTTTTTGACGATGAAAGTTATATCTATGAAAGGAAAATAGATGGTTATCGAATCTTAGCAAATACTGGAGATAGCATCAATTTGATCACAAGAAATGGAAAAGACTATACCTCTAATTATGAGCAAGTTGTATCTGATTTAAAATTGATAAAAGAAAATGCAGTTTTAGATGGGGAATTAGTAGCTGAGGATAAAGACGGAAATCAGAAATTTCAATTGCTCCAAAATTATGAAAATGATGATAAAAATATAATCTTAAAATATTATGTTTTTGATATTTTAAGTCTTAATAATCATGATGTTACAGAATTACCATTATTAAAGCGTAAAGCATTATTAAAAAGCTTGATAAGTCAATATAAGTTTGAACATATCATTTTAATGGATTTTATAGAAGGGGAGGGGAAACAACTTTTTACCAAAGCAAAAAAGGAGGGATGGGAAGGCATTATAGGCAAAAAAGCACAAGACGAATATTATATTGGAAAAAGAAGCGATACCTGGTTAAAATTCAAATTTGTTAATAGTGAAGAAGCAATTATTTGCGGGTATACAAAACCAACTGGTTCAAGAAAATATTTTGGAGCTTTGGTTTTAGGAATGATAGATGAAAAAGGTCAATTAAAATATATAGGCAATTGTGGTACAGGCTTTAATGACGATACATTGAAATCGCTTTATGATGATTTAAACCAAAGGATTTTAGTTAAAAAACCATTATCAGAAAAAGTAAATCAGGAAAAAACAGTGACTTGGGTGAGGCCTGAATTAGTTTGTGAAGTAAATTATACGGAATGGACAGAAGACGGACATTTAAGGCATCCGGTTTTTAAAGGTTTAAGAGAGGATAAAGATGCTGATGAAGTAAATTTAGATGATATGGAGAAAGATGATAATGAAGAAGAGTCAGTAAATGAAAAGGAGCTTGAACTAGAAGGTAAAAAAGTAAAGGTTACTAATTTGGATAAGGTTTTTTGGAAAAAAGAAGGTTACACTAAAGGAGACTTAATTAATTATTATGAAGAGATAGGCGATGAAATGTTGCCTTATTTAAAGGATAAACCCCTAAGCTTAAATAGACATCCAAATGGAATGGATAAGCCGAGCTTTTTTCAAAAAGATGTTGCCTTAAACAATTTACCAAAATGGGCAAAAACAGCAGAAATGCATTCTGATAGTAATAATAAAGAGATTAACTATCTGGTATGCAATGATAAAGCTTCCCTTATTTACATGGCTAATTTAGGATGCATAGAGATAAATCCTTGGTTAAGTACCTTCAAAAAGCCAGAAAATCCAGAATTTATGGTGATTGATTTAGATCCTGATGGGAACAAATTTAGTGAAGTAGTGGAAATTGCTCTAATAGTAAAAAGCATTTTTGATGAAATTAAAATCAAAAGCTTTGTGAAAACATCTGGTTCTTCAGGAATTCATATCTATGTTTATATAGCTCAAAAATATGATTATGATTTTGTCAAAAACTTTGCGGAGTTTATTGCCAACAAAGTTCATGAACAAAGCCCAAAGAATACAAGTATCGACAGAAGTCCTTCAAAAAGAAAAGGATTAATTTATATTGATTTTTTACAAAATCGTAGAGGTCAAACTATAGCTGCGCCATATTCTGTTAGACCAAAACCTGGAGCAACCGTTTCTATGCCTTTAGATTGGAAAGATGTTAATGAAGATTTAGATATGAATGATTTTACGATTTTAACAGTTCCAGATTTAATAAAGAATAGTAAAAATCCTTGGGAGGGAATCAATAACGAAAAATCTGATTTGGTAAAAGGACTTAAGCTATTATCAAAATAACAGAGAAGTAGAAATATCTACTTAACATAATATTGATTATAGGACAAATTGATTATAAAAAATATCAAGCTAATTTGCTTGATATTTTAAATGATATAATGTAGTCTAAACAGTTATATATTAACTATTTAACTCTTTTAACTTTAATTGCATTTAAGCCTTTCATACCTTTTTCCAATTCAAAAGTTACGCTGTCGCCTTCACGTATTTCATCAACTAAACCATTTACATGGACAAAGTATTTTTCCTGAGTTCCGTTTTCCTTAATAAAACCAAAACCTTTACCATCGTTAAAGAAATCTACTTTACCTTTTTTCTCAACTGTTAAATCTTCTTCCTCTTGTTTAGAAATTCCAATTTCTATAGAACTAGCGTCAATTTCTTTTTTCTTACGTGTTGGATCTGGTGGCGTATCTGTAATGTTTCCATATTCATCTACATAAGCCATCATATTCTCTAAACTTCCATCAGAAGAATTTTCTTTTCTTTCTTCCTTTTTTTGTTGCTTTTCCTGCCTTTTTTTCAATCGTTTTTTTTCATTCTCCTTTTTACTAAAGGTTTCCTGTGATCTGCCCATTCGTTATTTTTAATTGTTGTTAATACCTATATTCAATGATACTTTCTGGTGTCAAAACATCCTTAGATTGCTCATATAAACTAAAGCATTTAACAACTTTTATGATAAGATACTTTAATTATAGCGTTTGGAAAAACGAGATTCGTTATGCTTCGCTTAAAAGAAATCTGATTTGAAAGTATTTTTCACAAATATAATAAATATCAATTTAATATTTATGATTAGTAGCTAGATAACAGAACAATATCTTTTATTCGTAACTATTAAGCCTTGTTTTTCTTAATGTGAGGACATTTAGAATTACTAAACAAAACATTAACCAAGCTGTACCTGCTAAATAGCCAGCTAATATGTCTGATGGATAATGAACACCTAAATAAATTCTACTAATTCCAATTGCAAAAATCATTACCACGCAAAATAATACTATCATCACTTTTTGCCATAGCTTCTTTAATAAGATTAAGCATAAGTAACTTATAAATCCATAAAATACTATTGCACTCATGGCATGGCCACTAGGGAAACTATAAAAATTAGCATATACAATGCGATTAATAAGTGGTCTTGGCCTGCTAATCACATTTTTTAAGAACACATTTAATCCTGATGCTAAAACTAAAACCAAAGTAATTTCTAAAGAAACCCTCCAGTTTTTTTTGAAATAAAAGAATAATCCTAATATAATACAGAGTATAAGATATCCAAATAAATCACCTACAAAGGTGATATATTTCATAATGATATTTAAATGAGCAGATCGATAAAATATGATATGATTGGTAATAAAATCATCAATACTTACCATTTCATTGTCACTCATTTTATCGGTTAAAAAAATGAATGCAACTGAAAACAAGAACATCAGTATTACAAAAATAATAATCGAATTTATTTTTGAATTGATTCCTTTATCATCAACATTATTTATGTAATAATCTTTGATATGTTTTGGTAAGAATTTTATGAAGATTTTTCTCATCGTTTTATTAACGCAAAGAATAAAAAAAAGATTTTTGCCCCTACCCTTTTAAACCGTCAATTTTTTCGAAATTAACATGAAGTTCTCTTTCTAAATCCGATATCTTACTCAATTCTGAAGGTGCAACAAAAGCTATAGAATATCCTTTTTTGCCTGCCCTTGCGGTTCTCCCGCTTCTATGGGTATAATACTCCATTTGATCTGGTAATTGATAATGCAATACATAAGATAAACTATCCACATCAATTCCTCTTGCAGAAATATCAGTTGCAATTAAGATTTGCAGCCTGTTACTTTTAAATAAACGCATCACTTTTTCTCTGTCCCTTTGCCCTAAATCACCATGAATGGCTTTTGCTGAGATATTTTTTGCAATTAACTGTTTTTCTAAAGTTTGAGCTGATGCTTTTGTTCTGCAAAAGATAATTCCTCTTTCATTTTCTTTCAGTTTTAAAAACTGACTTAAAACGTTTACTTTATCTTTTATATCCGAGATTAAGTATTGATGGGTGATTGATTGATTGATAATATCCTTTTTCTCCACCTCAATTCTAAAGGCATTAGCTGCCATAAATTCATCAATAATCTCTTTTAAACTATCAGGAATTGTTGCAGAAAAAAGCCAGGTATTTGCCTTTTTATTGGTGTAACCTAATATTTTGTCAATATCAGGCTTAAAGCCCATACTTAACATCTCATCTGCTTCGTCTAAAACAACTGTACCAACTTTTTCAAGATTAATGATATTTCGCTCTAAAAGGTCAATTAATCTGCCCGGTGTAGAAACTACGATATGAGTAGGCCTCTTTAATCTTCCTATTTGTATGTCTATTCTTTCTCCACCATAAACTGCCTCGGTAAAAATCTTAAAATCGGCATATTTAGTAAACTTAAATAGTTGTTTAGCAATCTGTTGAGCCAATTCTCTGGTGGGGCAAATAACCAAGGCTTGTATTTGCTTTAACTCTGGATTAACACGGTGTAATAATGGCAAACCGTAAGACGCAGTTTTACCTGTCCCAGTTTGCGCCTGACCAATAAAATCTGTTCCTTCTTTAATTAAAAATGGGATTGCTTTTTTTTGTATTTCTGTAGGTGTAACGATATTGTTTTCTGTTAATGCGGGTATAAACTGCTCAGAAACGCCTAGTTCTTGGAAAGTATTCAATTTTTTAATTTATTAATGTTAATAAAAAAGAGTGGTTTATATTCAATTTGATGCTTATAATAATAATCATCTCCATCTATTTTGAATGATCATCATTAAAAACCAATTATTAATTAGGGCGTTATAACACGCTTTCCGCTAAATCTTTTTTTCTGAAAATAAAAAAAAGGATACCGCTTCAATCGTTAACGCAAATAAAAAAATAACTAAACCACAATTAATTTATAAAGGTAAGGTTTTAATGAAAACAAATTTCTAAACTTTACTTTTGCGTATATAAAAATGATAAAGCAATTTAAAGATTTTAAAGATTTCCTTTATACACAATACTTCTCTGATGGCGTAAAAGTGACTATTGGGGTTTTATTACCTTCTTTAATATTTTTTCAGATTGGTTTATTAGAAATTGGGATTACCATTTCTTTAGGCGCTTTATGTGTGAGTATTGCAGATAGTCCGGGACCGTGGATACACCGGAAAAATGGAATGCTATATACCATTTTGTTTATTTCTTTAACCTCTTTCATTACAGCTTTAATAAATACCAATGTTTACCTTTTATCCATAGAAATATTTTCTTTCTGTTTCATTTTCGCCATGTTTAATGTTTATGGAGAAAGAGCCGCGGCAGTTGGTACTGCAGCTTTATTAGTTATGGTTTTAAATATAAACCCCAATAAAACAACCTTAAAACTATTTGAACATTCCCTTTACATCATTTTTGGAGGCGGTTGGTATTTTTTATTAAGCAATGCTTTTTCTCAGATCAGACCTTATCGTTATGCACAACAAACTTTAGGTGAGTGCATTAGTGCAATTGCAGATTACCTAAAAATGAGGGCTAGGTTTTATACCGAAGAGATTTCAGTAGAAGATAATTTTAAAGATTTAGTTGATCAACAGATTAAGGTGAACCATCAATTAGATGTTGTTAGGGAAGCACTTTTTAAAACTCGTAAATTATTAAACGACTCTACCAATGCAGGAAGGTTGATGGTGAAAATTTTTGTTGATATGGTAGATTTATTTGAGCAGACCATGGCTACAAATAATGATTATAACACGATTAGGAGAAAATACGAAGAAAAGGATATTTTAATTCATTTTAATGAGTTAATACTTAAGCTTGCTACTGAGGTAAATTATGTTGGTTTTTGTTTAATTTATCAGGAAAAACCAATTAATAAGCAAATGACCATTAATGATTTAGATATTTTAAAATCTAAGATTGATTTATTAGAAAAATCTGGGGAAAATGTATTAATCCTTAAAAAGATATTAATCAATCTTCGTAATATTTATAACAGGACATTAGCTATTCAAAATTACTTTGGAAAACAAACTCAAGAGCTCAAAACAAACTCAAGTCCGGATGAGTTATCTCGCTTTGTAAACCATCAAAGTTTTGATTGGAAGCTGTTTAAAAACAATTTAAACCTTAATTCTTCTGCATTTAGATTTGCCCTAAGATTAGCGGTAGTTTGTATTTTAGGATTTATCATCGGTAAATTATTTGCCTTTGGGGATCATAGTAATTGGATTATTTTAACCATCCTGGTAATCTTAAAACCTGGTTTTAGCAACACTAAAAAAAGAAATTTTGAAAGGGTGATAGGAACTATAATTGGTGGAATTTTAGGGGCAATAATTTTAACATTTGTTGATAGTCAAACCTTAAAATTCGTTATTTTATTAGTAGCAATGTTAATAACCTATAGTTTTATCAGGGTAAAATATATTGTGAGCGTAATTGCAATGACTCCTTTTATTCTGATATTATTCAGTTTTATAAATGCTACAAATAATACCACAGTTTTAGTAAGCGAAAGGATCATTGATACTTTGCTAGGTTCTTTATTAGCAATTGTATTTAGCTATTTCTTTTTACCGGGATGGGAATCTTTACAGTTTAAATCTTATTTAGGCAAAATCTTAAAAGCAAACCTAAATTATTTTGAACATATCATTTTAAGACAATCTTTAATGCCTGCAACAGAAACTGATTATAAGTTGGCAAGGAAAGATGTTTATGTAAATACTGCAAACTTAGCAGCGGCTTTTCAAAGAATGATTAAAGAGCCAAAAAGCAGGCAAAATCATGTTAACGAAATCCACAAGTTTGTTGTTTTGAATCATATTCTTTCTTCTTATTTGGCAAATTTATCTGCTATGTTTTTAGAAAATGAGCCAAAAATAAATAACGATCAATTAAAGTTGATAAGAAAGACTCGATTTTATTTAGAAGAAGCAATTGAAAAAGTAGATGATAAAATGAGTGGCACTACAAAAAACAAATTGCACATTCATTTATCAGAAAATAAGACTGATGAAGAATTGACAGAACAGCTGATGTCTATCAATAAGCTTTCCGCTGATTTAAATAAAATCAGCGAAAAGCTTTAAATATTAAACCTTCTTAGGAGGCAAAGCAAAAGCAACCGCTTCATGTTCAAAATGACCTTTGTGAGAACCATCACAAAAAGGTTTATTAGCAGATAAGCCACATCTACAGATGGAAACTATTTCTCTGCCCTGTAGGTTATAAACGTTTCCGTCTTTATCTACTATTTCAAAATCACCATCAACTTTTAGCGATCCATTATTATTTACAGTAAGTTTTGTTTTAGACATATTATTTTTATTAAGCTCAAAAATAGGTTTTATAAAGCAAAAAAATAGCGTTCCATTAATTTGGAACGCTATTTAGAATGTTTAAAATTTAAATCTAATGTTTATTTACAATCTATTAATGCTAAATTAATCCCTTTATAAACTACCTCAAACTCAGTTCTTCTATTCATTTGTTGTTGTGACTCAGAACAATCAACTCCATCGGTACAACCATTAACTAACCTACTTTTTCCATAGTATTCTACACTAATTCTATCAGCAGATATCCCTTTTTTAACCAAATATGCTTTAGCAGATTCTCCTCTATTAAATGATAAAATTCTATTGTATTCTTCAGACGCCCTGCTATCGCAATGACTTCTTGTTACTATTTTAATATCCGGATATTTAGTCATTAAGCTCACTACTTTACTTAAGTTATCAACCGCATCTGCTCTGATGTAAAATTTGTCTAAATCATAATAGATGTTTTCTAAAGCAAAAACCTTCTTTAAAGAATCACAATGATCAATAATTACCTTTTGAGGATCATTAGCACCAATTAGCTTTAAAGGAACGTAAATTATGGTGTCTTTTGTAATGCCATCTGTACCAACATATCTTCTTTCTGGCAAAAAGTCTTTTAGCGCTCCTCTTAATTCGTAACCTAAATCTTTAGCAAGTGGCTTTTCAAATTCGCCGTTTTCATTTAAAGGCAAAGTTTCTTCATTATCCCCATTTCTTAAAGTTACAGTAGCTAATTTTAGAGGTAATCCTGTAGTTGCATCTGTTACTCTACCTTTTAAGATAATCCCAAATTCTTTTTTTACAAATGAGTAAATATTATCATCACCCACTCTGTTAGAGCTCATATAACCCGTTAGTTTACCGGTTTTTGCTACTCCAAAATCATCATAAGAAGAATTAAAAGGAGCACCTAAATTTTTCGGTAATCCCACTGGTTGTAAATCTTTTAATGTTACAGAGAAAACATCCAATCCACCTAAACCAGCTAAACCATTAGATGAGAAATAAAGCACATTCTCATCATCAATAAAAGGAAATTCTTCATCCCCCTCTGTATTTATCTTCCTTCCTAAATTAACAGGGCGGCTCCATTGTCCTTTTTCATCTAATCGTACAGAATAATATAAATCTATACCACCAGAACCTCCAGGCATATCAGACGCAAAAATCAGTAATTTGCCATCTTTTGTAACAGTTGGGTGTCCAACAGAATACTGATCACTATTATAAGGAAAAGGAACAATTTCAGAAAGATTTTCACCTTTTGCAGTGAACATCTTTAACTTAACCTTACCATCTTTACTTGTTCCTTTACTTCCTTTAAAATAATTATTTCTAGTAAAAATAATCCCTTCCGGCACTACTGCAGATGAACCCTCATGAAATTTTGTATTTATTCTATCCGTTAAAGGCGGAATTTCTTCACCTGTATTATTAGCTGTAACAGAAGTATAAACGTTTCTATCATAAACCCCAATAATTTTTGTATCATTTGATGTTGGCGCAGTGTTATCATCATTAAAAGCACCATTTTTCATGCTTGAGTTAATTGTACTGTCACCAGAGTTAACAGCAGATTCTTGTATGCTATTTCTATCTTTAAGGTTATATAAATCAGAAAATGGAGTATTGTTCCATGCAAACACATATTTAACTGGTTTGCTGTAATACCTGTTACTTGTAAAAACCAAACCATCTTTATAAAGCATTGGGCTATATTCTGATGCAGAAGTGTTAAAATTTAGATAATTAACAGTCCAACTAGATTCTTTTCCCATAGCATTTAAATCTGCTTTAGAAAAAGAGGCAGCCCTCCTATCGCTTGGCACCATGGTCAGATACTTTCTGTACCAGAGTTCTGATTTTTCATATTCTTTGTCATTAGCCAAAGCTTCGGCATATCTTAAAACCCATTCGGCTTTTAAATTGCTTTTTCTACTTAAGTTTTCATACCATTTTAGTGCTTCTGGATATTGCTTAGTTAAACGATAACTATTTGCAAGCATTTCTACCGCTTTTGTATTAGAACTATCTTTAGAAACAATTGGAAGAAGTTCCATAATAGCTTGTTTGTATTTTAAACTATTATAGGAATGAGTTGCGGCCACCATTTTTGCTTCTTTAGACTGAGACATCGCAAATTGTCCAACTAAAAGAAACAGAATAAAAAAACCTGATCTTATATATAATTTTTTCATTTTTCTGAATTAAAAAAATCTTGGTGAAATAAATTTATCTTTCTCAAAACCAAATTCGTAGCGCAACATAATCTCGTGGCTACCACTATTAAAGCTCTGTAATTTAGTAATGCTGTGATCATAAGAATATCCTATTCTTATTTGTGGGGAAGCCTGTATTTCTAACAATCCAGAAACATCTGCATTTGTACGGTACGAGCCTCCTATTCCTATAACATCCTTAATCCAAAAAGTCGCGTTTAAATCTCCTTCAATTGGCGCACCTTTAACTTGTTTTACCAAAACTGATGGTTTCAATTTTAAATCATCAGATAAAGAAGCTACAAAACCTGCTGTTAAAAAAAGGTGTATTTCTTGCTTAGAAAGATTGGTACTTGACTGGCTACCAAATTTTGTAGGTAATAATTCTGGAGCAGATAAGCCCACATAAAAATTATCAGAATTATAATAAATTCCTGTACCAATATTAAAGTTGGTTCTACTTACAAATTCTTGGAATGCAGGATCTATAGAAGTACCAGACTGATCTAATTTAACTTGTGTATAATCTGCTCTTCTATGGTTACCACTTCCTTGTATTCCAAATGATAAAGTTCCCACTTCCATTCTAATCCTGTAAGCAGATGATACTACAAAACCAGTTGTGTTTGTAATACCCAGTCTATCATTAAAAATTTGCAGTCCCAAACCAATTCTTTTATCATTAATTGGGGCATCTATTGAAAATGTACTTGTTTTTGGAGCACCATCATAACCTGTCCATTGATTACGGTACAAAGCCGTTGCCGAAATTACATTTCTGCTACCAGCGTAGGCTGGATTTATGGCCAAAGTATTGAACATATACTGAGTGTACATGGCATCTTGTTGAGCCTTAGTTTCTTTTGTAAGAGCTAACAGCATCAAAAAAGAAATGCTTGTATATATTATTTTTTTCATGACTATTATCTGTTTAAAGTTAGGTATCCGTTGTACTTTTTACCGTTGTAGATTACTATGTAATAGTAGGTGCCAACTGGTAAATCCTGACCAATCAATAAACCTTTATTTGCGGTTCCGTTCCAAGTATTTAAATAATTAGGAGATTTATAAACAATATTTCCCCATCTGTTATAAACTTCAAAATCAACAGGGGTTAAACCCGAGTTAGGTATTACAAAATTATCATTGGTACCATCGCCATTAGGGGAAAAACCACCAGGAATAAAAATCCGATCCACTATAAATATCACTGGTGTTGGTACAGCTGGAGTTACATCATTTGGAGTTGTTGGGTCTGGAGAAACACCATCCGTAGACTGATCGGAGGTTTTTGTTCCATCTGTTACAGAAGTTCCTTCAGTTATCGCTGTATTATTAAAGTTAAAATTACTTCCTAAAACGGTAATGTTAACCACTAATTCTATTTGTGCTGTTGCATTGCCAGGTAGTAGATTATTAGCATTCAACATTTCAGTTAGTGATGTGCCATTAAATGCAGGATTGGTACTTAAAGCTGTAACACCCGTTGATGTTAAACTTATTACCCTGATTGTAGTGCCAGGAAATGATGCCGCTAAATCATCTTTCAAGGAAAGATCTTTTAAATCAACATTACTATAATTTTTAATGTTGAATTGAAATTTAACATTAAATGATCCATCTGGTTGTTCGACTATATCAATTAATGACTTAGCCAAACCAATTTTTGGAGGTGTTGGTACAATAATATTTACAGTTGCAGGGTTAGACTCTGCACCTCTATTATCCTTAACAGTATAGGTAAAACTATCCGGACCCGAGTAACCTGGATTTGGAGTGTAAGTAACCACGCCAGTTACTGGGTTTACTGTAACTGTGCCATTGGTTGGCTGAGTTTTAATTACAACTGTTGTTAAATTAATTGTTGCATTTCCATCTCTATCTGTATCGTTATTAATTACATTAATTGGAATTGGAGTATTAACCACTCCTGTAGCAACATCATTAACCGCAACTGGTATTGCATTGATGATGATTTGCACATCATCTGTAACAGGGCATTGTCCTAGTGCTGTTAAAGTATATGTAAAAATATAAGTTCCATTAATACCAGTGATATTAGTTGATGGTGTATTTGGAGAGCTAATAATTGTACCTGCAGGTCCCGAAGTTTGAACCCATCTACCTGAAGAATTTGCAGGTGCGTTCCCAGTAATTGTTACTGTACCCGTTGCAGTACTAATATTAATTAACTGATCTGGACCAGCATTGGCCTGAATTATTGTAACGGGTTCTGCTATGATAATATTTGCAGGTGCCGATTTATAACCAAAATTATCTGATATTGCATATCTCGCGTTAACAGGGCCTGTAACAGTATTATTTAGAGGAGTAAAAGTTATAGTTCCATTTGTATTTGCAGTAAAAGTTCCTTTACCAACAACTAGAAAACTCTTTTGATCACCCGCAATTGAAGGGTCTAAATCAATAGATGTTAAATCTATACTACCACCAGCGTTAGTAGAAGCATCATTTGCTACCACATTTATGATGGTCGTTTTACTAGTACATTCTGTAATGATATCATCTAAAGCTGTAGGGCTTGTAAAAGGAGGTTCAAAAACATTAATCCTCAAATTTCTGATTTCATGAAAATTGGTTAAATCTCCTGTAGAAGAAGAAATACCATATCTTACTAAAGCTGGAGCTAAATCTGGATAATAATACTTATCAATTACTGTGGTTGTTTTTGTGGGTGTTCCACCTACTTTAATTCTTACGGAAACATTGTATCCACCACTTGGGTTAGGCTCTAAATCTACAAAAGCTCTTCTATATCCTAATTGAGTACTATCTGGAGAACGCATTGTAGCTGCACCATCATCAACTAAATCTACACCTTTACTACTTGCAGTTACAGAAGTTAGATATCTATAATTATTTGGCACTTCAGCAGCCCCATCTCCTTTACCTCTTATTACGACAGATTTTGAAGAAATACCATAAAAACCAGGACCAACTATACCTCCTTGACGTCCTTCTCTTGGATTAGGAAAATTTCCAAATTCATCTAAAGCAACGCCTATATAACCTTTACTAACACCAGGAGAAGTTGGATTAGTTAAATTAAATTGTGCGTAACCTAAAGAACCACCGAAACCACCAATATTAAAGGGGTTGGCTGTAGCATCAAACAGGAAAAAACAAATTCCATCTGCACCACTACCACCATAGGTGAAATATTCAAAAGAAATACTTAAACCTTGATTAGTAGTAAAGTTATCGGTTCCATATATATATCCCTTTTGATTCACAAGACCGTTTGTAAGTCTTAAATACCCATTTCCAGGAGCATCTATTCCAGATGCGGCAGTTAAAACAGCAGTTGGTGCACCTCCAAATTGGATATTGCTTGCTGTTGTCTCCTTAAAACTTTGAAAATATGGTAATTGTGCTTTAGTTAAAAAACTTATAAACACAAATACCATAGTCATAATCAGACTTGGTAAAGATTTAATTTTCATATTGAGCGTTATTTAGTTTGTACAATTTTTAAATTGCAAAGTCCTATGTCCAAATATCAATCCATTAAGATAGTTTTAATAGCGTATGATATTATAATAGTCATAGACGTTATTGAGAGCAATATTTTTTAAATTCAAAACAAAATTAATGATATCTCAATAATAATTAATCAAGAATAAACTTCCACAACTAGGAATTAAATTCCCCGATTTTTTAGGGATTCTTTTTAAAATTCCCCAATTAAAAAAAGCTGATTTTTAAATAAATAAGGCTTCATTAGTATGTACGCCCATAACATCTTTGTTTTATAAAAATGTTTAGAAGTTGGCATTATATTGTCTAAAGAGAGCATGGAGATTTGAGGAATTTTTACTTCAAATCACAAGAACTTAAACTTTTTTTATGAATAGCTCTTTCAGAAGAATTTATTGTTTAATGCTAATTGTGTCTTTATCTGTTTTTACTAAGAAAGTAGAAGCTCAACAAAGTATGATTCAGGATGTAAATTATTTGTATCTAGAAAAATTGCTTGCAACAGCAAGAGAAAACTATCCTGCTGTTAAACAATATCAAATACAAAAGGACATTGATAAATTGAACATTAACGGACAAAGGTTGAATTGGTTTTCCCCTTTAAATGCTTTCTATTTATCAAATCCCAACACTGTATTTAATTCTAACAATTCTCCATTTGTTACAGGACTTCAATTTGGAGTTAATATAAACGTAGCCGATATTTTGCAAAAACCTAACAAGATAAAAATTGCAAAAGAAAATTTGTTATTAACTGAAGCTAATGAAAGCCAATATGCACAAACATTAGAGGTTGAGGTTAAGAAAAGATATTATACATATATACAACAACTGAATACTGTAAAACTTTTTTCTAAAAGTGTACAGGATGCAGAAGGACTTTTAAACGATTTAAGAGTTAGATACCAAAGAGGCGAAGTAGAATTTAGAGTTTATAGCGAAGCTCTTGTAAACTTTAGTAGTATTAGCAAGCAAAAATTAGAAGCTGAGGCTACTTACCTTACCGCAAAAGCAACAATAGAAGAATTGACCATAACCAAATTAGAAGACATAAAATAATGGAAGAATTAAAGAAATTTTATAAACTACTTTATAAATACAGGTTCGTAATAGTCTCAGTGCCTATTATCACCATTATTATTGCATTTTTCTTGGTAAGAAACCTGGAAGATCAATATGTGGCAGAAGGGCAAATTGCAACTGGTATTGTGGATGAAACACAGGTTTTATCAAATACTGCGGATAAGCAGGAAAGTAGTGTAATCAGAGAATTCTCTAACTTAATTGAGATTATGAAGTTGCAGAAAATTGTTAATATGGTTTCTTACCAATTAATGATTCATGATCTTACTTCTGAAAAACCTTTTAGAGAATGGAGCAGTAAGATTAAAGACTTATCTGAGGTGGAAAGAAGAAAACTTTTAAATAATTATAAAAGGAAATTTTCTAACAGAGAAACCATTAACAGGTTTGACACTGAGGACAAAGAACTTTATGAGATGTTAGAATCTATGGATTATACATCAGAAAGCATCTTAAATAATTTAACTGCAGATAGATTAGAAACTAGTGATTTCATCTCGGTAAGATATACATCTGAAAGCCCAGAATTATCAGCATTTGTAGTTAATAAAGAATGTACTGAGTTTGTAATCTATTACACTTCTATTTTAAAGGAAAATCAAAATAAAGCGGTTAGATTTTTATCAGAGAAAGCAAAAGTTAAAAGTGACACTCTTAATAAAAATGTGCAAGCTTTAAAGGAATACAAAATCAAGAACAGGATCATCAACTTGCAAGAACAATCGAGGAAGATGTATGAACTTTCTGCAGAATATGAAAGACGTAAGCAAGAAGCTGAAAAAGATATTGTTTCTTTAAAAGGTACCATATCAAACATCGATAAAAACTTTGATCCAAATCAAAGAAGATATTTTGAAGCTTCGTTAACCAAAATAAATCAGGCTTTGGTTCAGACTAAAAAAGAGCTTGCACTTGTTACTGAAAAATATGTTCAAAGTGGGTTTGAGGAAACTTATAAATCATCTATAGATTCTTTAATGGATGTAATGAACAAACAGATACTTACCGCTTCTGATAAGTATATTGATAATCCATTAAACCAAAAAAGAGATCTAATAGTTAAAAAATTAGGACTACAGGTAGATTATGATATCGCAAGATACAGCTTAAATTTATTAAAGCGTGAATTAGCAGATATGAATAACCGATTTGATAAATTGGTACCTCATGAAGCTGTAATTCAATCTTTAGAACGTAAAATTGATATTGCTAGTAGTGAATATTTAGATATTCTAGACAAATATAATGATGCCAGTTTAGATGCTAGTTTAACATCAAGGTTAAGACAGGTTCAAGTGGCCAACCCTGGTGTAGAGCTTCCTTCTAAAAAGATGCTTTTAATTATCTTAAGTGGTATCATCAGTTTTGTATTTTGTTTATTGGTTTTCTTTATCATTTTCTATTTTGATAATAAGATTGGTACGCCAAGAGAACTTGCACAGGTTACAGAAATTCCAGTATTAGGAAAAATTAACCGTGTTAATTCTGCAAGTTTAGCGCTTAAGGAAATTTGGAGTAATTTACATTCTAACCCAGAAATGCAGGAGCTTAAAAAACAATTGAGATCTGCAAGGTATGAGATTAG
Source organism: Pedobacter psychrophilus (assembly GCF_001652725.1). GTDB lineage: Bacteria > Bacteroidota > Bacteroidia > Sphingobacteriales > Sphingobacteriaceae > Pseudopedobacter > Pseudopedobacter psychrophilus. The sequence goes on along the minus strand of NZ_LWHJ01000031.1, from coordinate 39,695 downwards.
TAGAGAGTTAACGCCAATGTCAGCTCAAACCAAAGGTCAGGTTTTAAACATCACTAGTATGAATAATAGTGAAGGTAAAACTCTTTTAGTGGCTTGTATTGCTTATTCTTATGTAGTAATTAGTAAAAAAGTATTATTAATTGATGGTAATTTTGATCATCCAAGTATTACAGAAAATTCTAACTCTAAATTTTTTATTGAAGACTTTCTTAAAACAGGAAATTTGGGCTCTGCAGAATTTAGTGCAGGTATAATGGTAATGGGAAATAAAGGTGAGGACAAATCTTTATTCGAGATTGCTGATGAAGAGACTGTAAACAGACGTTTTGATCAGTTAAGATCAGAGTTTGATGTGATATTAATTGAAACTCCATCTTTAGAAACTTTAAGTAAAGCTAAAGAATGGAACTCCATTTCTGATAAAGTAATGGGTGTTTTTGAAGCAAACCAAAGTTTAACAACTGGTAAAAAGCAACATATCAATTACCTTAAAGGATTAAACGGACAGTTTATTGGATGGGTAATTAATAAAGTATCGGCAGAAACTAAGATTAAGAATGAAAGTAATTTTAATGCTAACTTTATAGAATAAATGATAAAAGAAGCAATAGAGATCAGTTGGTTGGTTTTACAAATCCTTATCGGATTCCACCTATTTTTCCCTATTGCTTTATTTGTTTTTAGTAAGTTTCAAAAGCGTTCTTTGTATATTGATAAAGAAAAAAAAGAGTTTGATTTTGCGGTTATCATTACTGCTTACCAGCAAACTTTTCAACTTAAAAGTGTTGTAGATTCCATTCTAAATCAAAGCAATCAAAACTTTATTGTTTATTTAATTGCGGATGATTGTGACATAACGTCTTTGATTTTTGAGGATGAAAGGATTAAGGTTTTAAAACCAGTTCAAATTATTGCCAGCAATACGGGCTCTCATGAATATGCAACCCAACATTTTATTCGCAAACATGATATCATAACGATAATTGATAGTGATAATATAGTTGACAAACATTACCTCGAAGAGTTAAATAAAACTTTTGCAGCTGGTTTTAAAGCAGTACAAGGAATAAGGGAAGCTAAAAATTTGGACACCACTTATGCTTGTTTAGATGCAGCCAGGGATATTTACTACCATTATTATGATGGAGAGTTATTATTTAAAAGTGGCTCATCAGCAACATTAGCAGGATCAGGAATGGCTTTTAAGGCTAATCTTTATCAAGATTTTTTAAAAAACAATAAAGTAAGCGGTGCAGGTTTTGATAAAGTTTTACAAAACTGGATGGTAAAACAAAATATTAGAATAGCATTTAATACCAAAGCAATAGTTTATGATCAAAAAACATCCAACAAAGATCAATTGGTAAAACAAAGATCACGATGGATAAATACCTGGTTTAAATATTTTAGCTATGGATTTGGATTAATAAACAGGGGAATTTCAACACCATCGCTAAACCAATTTATTTTTGGTTTTGTTTTAATAAGACCTCCCCTATTTGTGTTTTTGCTACTATCTGTTTTTGCAATGTTTATCAATATAATTTTAGGATTAAATTATATGATTTGGCTTTTAGGATTTGTGCTTTTTATAGCCAGTTTTTTATTGGCTTTATCAAAAAGTAAAGCTGATAAAAGAATTTATAATGCTTTAATAGGAATACCAAAATTTATGTTTTACCAGGTTTTGTCGTTGACAAAAATAAGATCAGCAAACAAAATATCGGTAGCAACTAAGCATCAAGAAATTATAGATTAATTACATTTAAAATGAGAATAGATCCAACAGGTACGGTTAAAGAAAGAAATGAAGCTAACTTAATTCGTTTTAAAAGAACGTTAGCTATCATTATTTGTGCTGTTCTCGTATATTTTTTCGCTTTTAAAATCGTGTTCTTTTAATGGAAAATTTAGAAATTCAATCAGAAAGTTACGATAAATCAAAATTGCCAATAGCATTGATCATCATGATTTTGCTATCAATAATTAGTGCTTTTGTTTTCACAAATTATGGCTTTAAATATGGATTGTTACCCCTTCTTTTTTCTTTTGCTATCGTATTTATTTATATAGTAATTAAAGAGCCCAAATTTGCTGTACTAGCCTTAATGTTTGGTTCATATTTCATCATCTTTTTAATTACATTAGTTACCACAACATTTCCTTTAGGAACATTGATGGATGGTATGTTGGTGGTTTTAATCTTTGCGTTTTTTATCAAGCAAAAATACAATCGTAACTATTGGATATTTAAAAATCCTATTTCGTATGTTCTAATAATTTGGATTGGGTATAATTTATTGCAAGTTTTTAATCCTGTAGCAGCATCAAAATTAGCATGGCTTTACACCATTAGAAGTGTTGCATTGGTTATGCTTTCCTATTACATCTTCACCTACTACATTAATAATGTGAAGTTTTTGAGAACCATTTTAATTTTTTGGCTGTCGTTATCCGTATTTGCAGCTTTGTGGGCTATTAAACAGGAGTATTTCGGATTTTTTGCTTTTGAGCAAAAGAATCAATATGATCAATTATACATCAACTTAAACTTTATTGATGGACGTTGGAGAAAGAACGCCATATTTTCTGATCCTGTAGCATTTTCTTACAATATGGCTGCGGCTGCGTTATTATGTATTGGATTATTAACAGGACCTTTTAAAACTAAATGGAAAGTAGCTTTGGGTGCAATGGCTATTCTCTTTTTAACCGTGATGACCTATTCTGGTACCAGATCGGCATATATTTTAGTACCAGCTGCATTTTTAATGTTAGTAGTCTTAAAATTGAACAGATATTTAATTACGGCAACCATTCCTTTAACCATCGTTTTTTTAATATTAATTAACGCTCCAACATCTAATTCAACACTAGCTCGTTTTCAAACTGCTTTTAGGCCAAATCAAGATGCTTCTTATAATGTGCGTAAATTAAATCAAAAAAAGGTGCAGCCTTTTATACAAACTCATCCATTTGGTGGTGGTTTAGGCGGTTCTGGTATTTGGGGAGCTCGATTTGCACCAAATTCTTTTTTAGCGCAATTTCCCCCTGATAGTGGTTATGTACGTGTTGCAATGGAATTAGGATGGGTTGGCTTATTATTGATATGTAGTATCATGTTTACTAGTCTTTATGTTGGGATTAAAAACTTTTTCACCATAAGAGATCCAGAATTAAAGGCAATTTGTTTATCAATGATATTGATAGTTTTCGCCTTTTCACTGGCCAATTATCCTCAGGAATCCATAGTTCAGTATCCATTGAGTATTTATTTTTATTTAGTGTTGGCAATCATCACCTTAACTAAAATATTTGATGATAGAAAACAAGAAGCTTCACCAACTATCGTGAAAGAAGAAAAGAAAAAAATAATAGATTACAGGGTGGTTTAAACATTGTTTTTATTATTGATTTCTAATTGTTTATTTTGGGAACGTTAATCTTTAATAATTAATAAAATTAGATGCTGGAAAACACTTTTGTATTTATCTTAAGCAATGCAAAATATGATGCTCCAATAGAATCTACAGGTTTTACAGTAGCCAAATATCTCTCAAAAAATAACACTGTTTTTTATATCGAATACCCAGCAACGATTAAAGATTATTATCGGTTAAAAACTTCTCCGGAATTTAAAAAAAAGAGAGATTTATTTACCGCTTCTTCTGATGGTTTATTAGCAACTGAAACTCCAAATCTTCATATTTTAATTACTCCCGTTCTTTTATCTATCAACTTTATACCAGAAGGTTCTCTGTATAGAAAGCTTTTGAGTTATAACGAAAGTTTAATAGTAAAGCGGATAGAAAAAATCAAGAAAAAATATAAGATTAAAGATTTCATCTTCATCAATTCTTTTAATATTCATTATCCAAATATTGGGACATTGTTAAATGCCAAGCTAAACGTTTATCACTGTGTAGATCCAATTATAGAAGATTATGATGCAAAACATGGGCATTTATCTGAAGAAATTATTTTAAAAAATGCTGATCTGGTGATTTGCACCAGTAAAGAATTGTATAAAAATAAATTAGAACAACATCCTTATACTTTTTTTGTGCCAAACGCTGCAGATTTTGAACACAGCGAAAAAGCAAACTCTGAAACAACAGAAATCCATCCAAATATTCTTGATATAAAAAAGCCAATAATTGGTTATTTCGGAAATATTGAAAGGCGTATTGATTACCGAATGTTAGAAAAGGTAATGAAATTGAATAGCGATAAAAGCTTCGTTTTTGTTGGCCCAATTGAAGCAGAATATCTTAAGAAGATAAAAAAAGAAACCCCGAATCTTTATTTGATTGAACAGGTACCTTACAAGTTGATGCCATCTGTTTTAAAAGGATTTGATGTTGCCATTATTCCATTTAAAAAGGATAGTGTGAGCCATAATATATTTCCGTTAAAGCTTTTTGAATATTTAGGAAGCGGAAAACCCGTAATCTCAACAGATTTTAATATAGATCTTGATGAATTTACAAATGGAACAGTTCCCTATTGCAAAACTGCGGATGAATTTTCTAATGCGATAAATGATGCCTTGCTTAATGATAACCAGGAAAAACAAAATTTGAGGTTAAAAGCTGCAAAGGATAATACATGGGATAAAAGATTAGATGAATTTTCTAATATCTTGCAAAAACATTTAGAAAAGAAGGAAGATTAATTATGCCAAAAATCTTTTTTGACCATCAAAAATTTACCACCCAAAAATTTGGAGGCATAAGCCGTTATTTTGCCAATATTATTAATGCCATAAAACAAAACCCAGAATTTGAATATCTATTAGGCGTAGCAAATTCTAAAAACTATTATATCAAAGACGAAAAGCAAATTTTAAATACTGCTCTAGCCGATTTTTTTCTAAAATCTGAATATGGTTTTAGAACCTTTAAACTAAACGAATTGTATTGCAAACACCTGCTCAATCAAAACAATTTCGATATTTTCCATCCCACTTATTACGAGCCGTATTTCATTAATAAGCTCAAAAAACCAATGGTAACCACCATTCATGATATGACGCATGAACGTTTGCCACAGTATTTTTGGGTTAAAGACCCTTTAACAAGCTATAAAAGAATAAATGCCGATAGAGCCGATAAAATTATTGCCATTTCTGAAACTACAAAAAGAGATTTACTGACCTATTTGCCCGTTGATGAAAAGAAAGTAGAAGTAATCTATCATGGAATTGATTTAGAAACGCCTTTGTTTTTTGAAGAAATAAAAAACCTACCAAAAAATTATTTACTTTTTATTGGCGATAGAGGCGGTTATAAAAATTTCTATTTGTTATTAGATGCCTTCGCAGAAATCTCAAAGAAAAACTCGGATATACAACTGGTTTTATCTGGAGGAGGAAATTTAGAAGGTGCAGATGTAGAAATCATCAATCGCTTAAAGCTGAATGATAAGGTAAGACATTTTAATGTTAGCGATGGGCAATTAAACCATCTCTACAAAAATGCTTTACTTTTTATCTATCCATCTTTGTATGAAGGTTTTGGATTACCTATTTTAGAAGCTTTTAAAGCCCAATGCCCTGTTTTATTAAGTAAAACAGATTGCTTTGAAGAAATTGCAAATGAAGCTGCCGCCTTTTTTAGTCCTTTTGATTTGGAAGATTTGATTTTTCAAATAGAAAAACTAATCGGCGATAGCGAATTAAGGAAACAATTAATCGATAAAGGAAACATAAGATTAATGGATTTCCCACTACAAAAATCAATGGATAAAACATTAGCACTATATAAAACGCTTGCTTAGTTTATGCTGTTCAACTCGCTAGATTTTGTTTTCTTTTTTGTAATTGTAACCATTTTATACTACGTTTTACCATTTAAAAGTCGATGGTTTTTGTTGCTGGCTGCAAGTTGCTATTTCTATATGGCATTTGTTCCAGTTTATATCCTCATACTCGGTTTTACCATTATTGTAGATTATTTAGCAGGAATTTACATCGAAAAATCTGTCGGTAAAAAGCGTAAATTATTATTAATATGTAGTTTAATAGCCAACATCGGCATTTTGGCGATATTCAAATATTATAATTTCATCAACGATAACATCTCTTTTTTAGCCACCAGCGTAAATTTACAAAACCATATCCCCTATTTAAATATCTTGTTGCCCATTGGTTTATCATTTCACACTTTCCAGGCAATGAGTTATACTATAGAGGTTTATCGGGGTAACCAAAAAGCAGAAAAACATTTTGGGATTTACAGTTTGTATGTGATGTTTTACCCTCAATTAGTCGCCGGACCAATTGAAAGACCGCAAAACATCTTGCCTCAATTGCACATGAAACATCAGTTTTCTTATGCAAATATGTCTGAAGGTTTAAAGCAAATGGCCTGGGGATTTTTTAAAAAACTGGTAGTTGCAGATCGACTTTCTATTTATGTTGATACCGTTTATCCAAATCCAGAACTCCACAATGGCTCCACAGTTGTTTTAAGCTCTATATTTTTTGCCATACAAATCTATTGCGATTTTTCTGGCTATTCTGATATTGCAATTGGCGCAGCCAGAACCATGGGTTTTGATTTAATGACCAATTTTAAACGCCCTTATTTTGCAAAATCTATCTCAGAATTTTGGGGAAGATGGCATATCTCACTTTCTACCTGGTTTAGGGATTATTTGTACATTCCATTAGGTGGAAATCGTGTTAAAATATCCAGAAGATTTTTAAATCTATTTATTGTATTTATCATCAGTGGTTTATGGCATGGAGCAAGCTATAACTTTATTATCTGGGGTGCTTTGCATGGGTTTTATCAAATTATTGGCTTAATTATAAAGCGACCTTTAAATGTTTTCGAGGATAAATTACCACGATTCGGTTTAATGACTTTCAATCTTTTTAAAGGGATTTTTGTATTTTTAATCGTCACTTTTGCGTGGATTTTCTTTAGAGCAAATACACTTTCAGATTCCTTTCAATTGATCAGCAACCTTAAAACATTTGGGCAAATGCCATTTTTAGGAAACGGAGTTAACCAAATGGGGCATTGTGTTATTGCTATTATTTTACTTTTTACCATAGAATACTTTATGGAGTTTAAACCATCATTTAAAATGATGGACAACAAATACCCAATTGTGAGGTATGCATCTGTAGTTGGTTTGCTATTTATCATTTTAATTTTCGGGGTTTTTAATGGCGGACAGTTTATTTACTTTCAGTTTTAATGATGGAGAAATTAAGCCTGAAAATATTTTTAAGAAATCTAGCAATATTTATAGCGCTGCTTTTCTTATGCGATAGATTGATTGGATTTGCTTTAGAAAAATCTTACTTCAGCTTAAAAATTGGGCAGTTTGCACAAACTACTTATACTTTAGACAAGGCAGCTCCAGATATTTTAGTTTTTGGAAGTTCCAGGGCTTTACATCATTACTCTTCAGAAATATTATCAACCAAACTTCAAAAATCAATTTATAATGCTGGCAGCGATGGACAGTTTTTACCCTACTATTGTGCTGCACAAGAAGTAATTTTACAAAGAAAAATCCCAAAGATTATCATTCTGGATGTTAACATTTGGGAACTTGGACCAAATGAATCAAAATATATAAAATTAGCTAGCCTGCTTCCTTACGTAGGCGAACATCCACTTTTAAAGAAATACACCTCAGAAATTAGTGATTTTGAGAACATAAAATTTATTAGCAAAACCTACCCATATAATTCTACCCTACTCATTTCTACATATGATCATTTGTTCTCCAACAAATTACCAGAGGATGATAGAGGATATTTTCCGTTGGTGAGAACAATTCCTAAAAATCAGTTTCAGGAATATAAAGAACAACAAAGAATTTATAACGAGAAAAGGGCAAAACAAAACATCAAAATTGATGAAAAAGCAATGGTTTATTATCGTGAGTTTTTACAGCGATGTAAAGATTTGAAAATCAAAACATACGTCATTATCTCACCAACTATATTAAAAGAACCTAAATCAAAGGAAAAGATTTTATTGGAAATAATAGCCAAAGATTATCCAAATGTTACTTTTTTAGATTATTCTCATGATGATAATTATAACAACCATTATCAGCTTTTTGCTGATGAATTTCATTTAAACAATTTAGGAGCAGAAAAATTCTCTAAAGAATTAGCCGATAGGATAAAATAAAATCGTTCGATTAATTTTTCTAAATTTATAGAATGAAAAACACAATTTTAATATTATCAATTATACTTTCATCTTTTTCTGTTTTTGCACAGCGAAATTCTACAACGGATACTGTAATTATCAACAAAAAATATAATGAGATTGATAATATTCTAAAAACTGATTTACCGCATCATCAGCAAAAAAGGAATGCAACTGATAGTTCTCAAAATTCTAATATACGTATTTGCGTACCATCAAGGGCAAACATGATTGGCTCACCTTTAACTATTATAAAGTATGGGAAGAAAGAATTTCTTTCTAAAGATTCTACAAATAATGCGATTCTTAACATCATCAATCCAAATGATATTTTAAGCATTAATATTTTAAAAAATGAAGAACAGACTAAAAAATATGGTGATGATGGAAAAAACGGAGTTATCATTGTGACCATTAAGGATGAGAAAGCAGATGAATTTGCTAAAGCTTTAAGGCAAAGAAAAAAGGATTTAAAGAAACTGAATAAGAATTAATTCTTTTATAAAACCCACAAAAAAACTCGATATAAAATCAAATTTATATCGAGTTTTTATTTAAGATGATTTGACTATTTCAAGCCATCCAATATTTCTTGTTCCCTTAAACCAGCGATATTATTTTTACCTTCAAACTTGTTTTTAACTTCTTCAAAGTTTTCTAAAACAGCGGCAATAGAATCTAAAATATCAGCAGCATTTTGGTGCATTATACCAAGCTTGTCTTCTAGTTTTGCATTATTAAGTTCCATATTATCAACCTCTATTTTCCCTATTTTCTGAATAACCGCTGTTTGACTATGTTTTAAATCGTCTAACTCACGGGTTATTTTCTCCATTAAATCGAATTTTTTTAACTTATCCATCTTTTAAATTATTGGTATAAATACGTATATCCACTAACTGTGCCAATGATAAATTTCACTGATTTAGCAATAAAATGCCAGTTAACTGATTTAGGATTTAAGCTGGTTTTTTACCCAATAAAACAAAATCATTAACCACAATTTCAGTAACGTAACGTTTAACCCCTTCTTTATCATTATAAGTTCGGGTTACCAGTTTTCCTTCTATGGCTACTTCACTGCCTTTTTGTAGATATTTAATAGCAATATCTGCTTGCTTATCCCACATTACCAATTGATGCCATTGGGTTTCTTCTACCTTCTCTCCTTTTTCATTTTTGTACGAATCATTAGTGGCTAAATTTAGTTTGGCGATTTTCTTTGTTGCAGAAAATTCCTTTACTTCTGGTGCCGAACCTAAAAATCCGATTAATCTTACACTGTTTCTTAAATTTGTCATGATCTTAAAAATTAAATTGTATATACTTGTTAAAGAACAGTTAACCACCATGGCTAACCGACAAAACAAAGGTGAGGATAACGCAGAAACCTAGTCGGATGTTAATCATTTATATCCGTATATAAACGGATAATACGGGAATGATGGTTAGGGGGGAATTGGATATATATGTAAGTTGTATGCAATTTGCAGAAACCTCAAAATCTTAAAATGAAATATGAGAATTATAAAATTTGATTATCGGTATCTTTTCGCAATTATTATTTTGACAATTAGTTGCTCATACAAAATGAAAGAAAGAAAAATAAAAAGTATTGAATATTACAGGGTTGACGGCAAATCAGAACCAAATAAGTCAGACGAAATTTTTAAAATAAAAATAGGATTATATAAAGTTGAAAATTTTGACACAAATGGAAACATTATAAAAGAAAATGGGTTTGACAGAGAAATGAATCCAGATAATATAATAGAAAGAAAGTTTGACAATAACAAAAACCCTATAGAATTATTGACTTTCAAAAACTATTATAATAAACCTCTTACTAAAACTTATCTTTCAAAATATCTTTACGAAAATAATTTGTTAGTCGAGTCTTTACATTATTATGGAACATTTGACAGTTCAGGTTTTTGGGCAAGGAATAAAATTAATTATAATAGTAAAAAACAAAAAATAAAGGATGAATATGAGTCATATAATGATGACGCTAAAAAGGAAACTAGAATATATGAATGGAAAGACGAGTACAGCTACGTTGAAGACAGAATAAATAAAGAAGGAATCTTAGCCGAAAGACATTTTGTAAGACTTGACAAAAGGGGCAAAGAAATACAACATAGAATAAACTTTGAATTGTTGTCAAAAGAGGACTCTTCCTATCAAGTATATTTTGAAAAAGAATTTGACGAATATGGAAATGAAATAGTTAGTATAAGCAAATATGTGGGAAAGCCAATACAAAAAACAGAGTATAAATATTTATACGACGGGGAAAATTGGAAATACCGTTTACAGTTTACAAATCAAAATTATTGGACTGAATTTAGAAGGATTGAGTATTATTAAAACTGCATACAACATCGGTTTGGCAATAGTGGGGCAGACAGTAGTAAATTCAACATTTGTGCTACTATTGGGCATTTGTGCAAAGGTTGGGCTGACGTTTTCCAAATGCCCCACCATCGCCAAGCCTTAAACCGTTAGGTGCAAGTAAAGAGACGCACCCAAATAGAAAACTTGAAACCTAAACATAGACGACAATTATAAAACAAATAAAATCTAAACAAAAAAAAATGAAAAAAGCAATATCAATATTAATGACATTATCGGTTTTGACACTAGCATTGTCATCTTGCGATTGGGCTAAGGACAAGACAAAAAAAGCTGTTAACAAAACAGGCGAAATTGTTGGGAAAACAGGCTCTGAATTTGGCGAAGGAATTTACAAAGGTGTGAAAAAGACTTTTGATAATGACGTAAAAATTTCTGACCAATTAAAAGAGAAAGGACTTGAACTTGGCGAAGTTTTAATTAATTCTTCAAACTCAACTACTGACAATATTTTAACTGCATACTTTATTTTCAACGACAACTTTGATCAAGAAATTACCATTAAAATCTTTGATGAAAACGGAAAAGAATACGGACGACTAACAGAAAAATTAAAAGGCGAAAAAGGTAACGCAAAACATTTTGACTTTACTTTTGACAAACATGTAAACATTGGAAAAAAAGGAAGCATAACAATAGAATAACCTAATGAAACAATATTCACAGCCATTACAATAGCTATAAGAAATTGGCGGTTCAGTGGATAAATGAAGCTCATTAAAAAACCGAATCCTTGTAATATCTGCCTTTATAATCTAGCGGAGACATTCCGGTAATTTTCCTGAAAACTTCACGAAAAGCTTTTACATCAGAGTAGCCAACATCGTACATTACTTCGTTAATAGTTTTACGGTTTGTTTCAAACAACTTTTTTGCCGCCTCTACTTTAACCCTTTGTGTATATTCTATGGGTGTATTTCCGGTAGCTTTAATAAACCTCCTGTCAAAATTTCTTCGTCCAACGTTTAACAGAGTTGATAAATTCTCTATGACAATTTTCTCATCCAAATTATTTTCTATATAAGCTTGTGCCGATTGCACCATTAAATCGTCATGTTTTTTTTGCCCGGTGAAAATAGCAAACTCAGATTGCGTATTCCTATCCATTTCTATCTGAAACACCTTTGAACAATAAATTGCAGTTTTTCTATCGTAATACTTTTCGATTAGGTATAACATTAAATTCAAAAATGAATAAGCCCCACCATTTGTATAAATTCCTTTTTCATCTGTAATTAATTGATCAGCTTGTAAATTAACCTTAGGGAACTTTATTCTAAAATTCTCGGTTACCGACCAATGTGTAGAGCAACTTTTTCCATCCAACAATCCTGATGCCGCAAGCATAAATGCCCCTGTACAAATACTTGCTATTTCCGCCCCGTTTTTATATTGCTTTTCTAGCCACTCAATTAAAAGCTCATTTTTAGCTAATGCTAATTCATAATTATGATTTAACGAAGGGATAATAATTAAGTCAGTTTTTTTAAGGTCTGATATAATGCAATGAGGCTTTACCGAAAATAAGCCTCCGTTAAAATCTACTTTTTCTGAAACACCAGCAAGTTGAATGGCAAATAATTCATTTTTAAAGTTTGCTTCCCAATAAGCATTTGCCTTTCTAAATATTTCATACGCACCAGTAATGCTACTTAAGTTATTTTCTCCATTAGGTATTAAGATCGTAAGATGTTTCATGATTTATAGACAAAAGTAATGATTTCGATTGTCTAAATCAACCCACTAGAATGTCTATTTTACAACTCCTCACAATCATATTTAGACCATAGATTTACAGCATTATAAATTAAAATCTAAAAATGGAACAAACAGAATTAATCGTAAAAATGGTGAAGGACCGTTGGATAGCATCCTTAAAAAGTTGTGATCATTTGCTCAGCATTCTATCAGATGAGGATTTATTGAGGGAAATTGCGCCTTCAAAAAACAGGGGAATTTATTTATTAGGGCATTTAATTGCAGTTCATGATGATATGATCAGACTCCTTGATATGGGTGAAAAACAATATCCATCTTTATATGAACCTTTTTTAAAACTACCTGATCACCCAGACACACCAATGCCATCTGTATCAGAATTAAGAACATTTTGGAGTGAACAGTGTAACGTATTAAACCAAAAATTCGAAGGATTAAAGCCAGAACAATGGTTAGAAAAACATACCGCTGTTTCTGATGAGGATTTTGTTAAGGACCCTTCCCGGAATAAATTAAATATCATCATCACCAGAACTTCTCATTTACAATACCACATTGGGCAAATGGTCTTACTTAAATAATCTAAGATGAAAACAGAAAATTATACAACATCATTTATAGTTGATCAATCGGCGAGTGAGGTATTTAATGCCATTAACAATGTGCGAAGTTGGTGGAGTGAAGAAATTGAAGGAGAAACTGATAAATTAAACGGCGAATGGACCTATCATTATCAGGATGTGCATCGTTGTACCATGAAAATAACTGAGATGGTACCTAATCAAAAAGTGGTTTGGGAAGTTTTGGACAACTATTTTAGTTTTACCAAAAACAACGAAGAATGGAAAGGTAATCATCTCGTCTTTGAAATATCCGAGCAAGACAATAAAACATATTTGCAGTTTACTCAAATTGGTTTAGTCCCCGAATATGAATGTTACGATATTTGCGAAAATGCCTGGAATACCTACATCGGAGAAAGTTTATACAATTTGATCACGACAGGAAAAGGACAACCAAATGCTAATAACCAAGCACAAACAGATGATGAGAAAGCATTATCAGCAACTGATTTCACGAGCACTTTTTTTGTTAACCAAACACCAGCCGAAGCTTTTAAAGCCATAAACAATGTGCGTGGGTGGTGGCAAGGAGAAATTAAGGGAGAAACACAGAAACTTGATGATGAGTTTGAATATCAAATGAAAGAAGTTCATCTTTCTAAACAAAAAATAATAGAATTAATTCCTGATAAAAAAGTAGTTTGGTTAGTTTCTGATAGTAATTTGAACTTTGCTAACTCATCAGAATGGACAGGCACAAAAATAATTTTTGAGGTAAAGGAAATCAATAATAAAACCCAGGTTAGGTTTACACATTTAGGTTTAGTACCACAATTTGAGTGTTACGGAGGTTGCTCTTGGGGATGGGAACAACTCATCCAAAAAAGTTTATTTAGCTTAATAACAACCGGCAAAGGAACTCAGGTTTTTAGTTAGTAAGTGAATGTTATGATTAAAATTGAATCTCTTGAACGTATGAAAAAAATGATTTAATTGGGTTTTGAAAGAGGATTTGCCATGAATTTAAATTATTTAGAAAATCTGTTCACTAAACTATAAGATCAAGAACTAATATGCATAAAAATTAGCGAGATTAATTAATTTAAAAATATGTACCTTAAGCATTAATCTTGATTTAAATAAGGTCTCGAACCATTTTAAATTAGGATTAAAATGAATAATGTTTAGACATCAGGGTAAGTCAAGAACCTTAAGCCATAACAAAAAAATAGCTTCATTACTTTCGTTTGTAGCGGGGGTAGTAAATGTTGTTGGATTTTTATCTGTAAAAAGGCTTACTACTAACGTAACTGGTCATTTTGCGTTTTTTATTGATGAGGTTTTTAAATTCCATTTTACCGAAAGCTTTATATTCTTTCTTTTTATCTTATTCTTTTTTTTAGGATCCTTTTTTTCGAGCTTACTAGTAGAAATTATCGCCATAAAAAACGATAAATTTATTTTTTTCATCCCTACAATCATCGAATCTGTAATTTTAATAACCATAGCGGTAACTGGGAATATCCTGATTAAAAACCATGCAAACCTAATTGCTTATAGTTTACTTTTTGCTATGGGTTTACAAAATTCTTTAGTGACAAGAATCTCAAATGCAGTGGTAAGAACAACACATTTAACAGGACTTTTTACTGATTTAGGCATTGAACTATCTCAATTGTTTTTTTACAAACAAGCAGATCAGCAAAAAAAATTGATTTCAACTATTAAACTTAGACTAAGAATAATCACCTTTTTCTTTACAGGAGGTTTGCTAGGTGGAATTTTTTATCCTTTTATGAGTTTTTATCTATTACTACTTCCATCAACTATGTTAATAGTCGGATTATTTTATGATAATTTAAAATTTAGGGTTTTAAGTTGGAAAAGAAATTAGTTTTAATAAGAATTATAGTGGCTTAGATATATTTTATTTAAAATCATACTCCTTTAAAACAAAAAAAGCGGAACATAATTCCGCTTTTTGAATGATAATTAAAAAATTTCTAATTAAACGATAAACTGCTTAGCGATATCTAATACAGCAGCCATAGTTAATGGTTCATCGAAACATTCAACAGCAGCTTTTGCAGAAATTTTAGTTCCCGCTACCGCTCCATTTAATGTTGTAATGTCAACACCACCTTGTGTTTTATTATCCTCACCTGCAAATGTTTTATCTAATGCTGGTACACCAGAATCATTAGCTTGTCCGTTTGCACCTAAAGAAATCCATGGAGTGATTACGTTTGTAACTCCACTTGTTGATAATGCTCTTCTCATCTGACGGATGTGAGACGCATGACGAGCTTCAACAGAGTGAATACTTAAAGCTGCAGTTAAAACAACTTTATTACCTAACAAAGCAGGCGCTTGTCCTTTATAAGCTCTTACACCTGTATCTTCTAAACCTTGAGCTACTGCTAAATAGGTAGCATAATCAGTAAAAACTGTTGGAAAAGAATTAGTAAAATTAAAAGTAGGTTTTGCAACTGCGGCAGTACCTAAAACTGATTTTAAAAATGCAACGTGAGCATTTTCATCTTTTGCAATTTGAGTTAAAGCACCTTGCGCTGCAGCTGGAGCTGTTGAGTAAACTACACTCGCATTTCCTTTTGTGTAAAAATCTGCTTCTAGGTATTCTAGTGTTAATGCAAAGTTTAAAACATCATTAACAGTATTAGAAGTTTGTCCATAGGCTCTTTTAAACATTGTACCTAAAGCAAAAGGTAAAGAAGAAAGCGCAACTTTAGAACCGAAGCTAGTAATGTTTTTAATAGCTGCCCTTCTTGGGTTTAATCTATCTGTAATTTCAGGATCAATTGTTTCAATGTCCTTTAATATTTTTATAAAATCCATTTTGTTTAATTTAAGAAGGTAAATTACTTGCGTTAATTTCAGTTACAACATATTTTTTTGCAATCGATAAAACCTCAATAGGAGTTCTAGTGATTTCTAAAGCGTTTGCATCAATAATGTCAGAACCTACAAAAGTTCCATTGCTGATCAAATCCCTAATCAACGCAGCGTGACGAGCTTCAACTGAAACGATTTTACCTGCCAATGTCAAGTAATCAGCACTTTTAATTAAATAACCAGCACCGTTATAAGCAGAAACACCTAAATCTTCAAAAGCTTTAGCAGCTCCTAAAACACTGGTTCTATCCGTAAAATTAATAGAAGAAAAATCTACTTGTAATCCTGGAATTGCACTATTACCTAAAGCTGCTTTAAAAAATTCTCTATGCGCAACCTCATGGTCTCTGATAGAAGTTAAGTATCCAGATTCTGTAGAAGAAATTCCTGTATAAGGAGTTAACGCAACCTGAGTGTAAAAAGCTGCTTCTAATTGTTCTAAAGCGTAAGCATAATTTAAAATTCCGATATCTCCAGAACCTAAATCTAAACCTCTACTAAAATCGTCATCTTTTTTACATCCTGCTGCTACTAAAGCAATACCTGCTGCGCTTGCTCCTGCATACTGCAAGAAGTTGCGTCGTTGTAATTTTTTAGAGAAAAAACCTTTCTCTTCCGATAACAACTCTTGATCATCTTTTTCAAAAATTTTCATAAGAATTTAATTTTTTTGTTTAATAAAATTGTTTAACATGGTTATAAACGATAGAAATTGATGCTTGGATGTTGAATTATCTTTAATAGAGAAATAAAACAGAATAAATTTCAAATACTATCGCCTTAAAACCTCTATTCTATTATTAAACCAAAATTTTTTAGGCTAAAAAGAATAGAAAAAAACATAAAAAAATAAATGTCATTTAGTAAACTGAAACATGTTTTAGTGGGTATTTTATTAAGAAGTATTTTGAATTATAAGATATTTTTGCCTTTGCAAATCAAAAGTAATATGCACTCTTTTAAAATAGTTTATGACTTAAATGTAGTGCAATAAATATTTTAAATTATTTACATTCTATTATTTTAAGGCTTCAATTTGGTTTATTTAATCATAAAAAAAGGATACTTTAATAAAAAAGTATCCTTTTGTGTTTAGATCTTGAAGAATATTTTGGCTAAAACACTATAACAAAGCAGTCAGACTTTCTTCAAGAATTTTTATTTTCATCTCTGCATCTGCCTTTTTATTTTGTTCGTTTGCAACCACTTCTGGTTTTGCATTTTGTACAAAACGTTCATTAGAAAGTTTCGCATCTACGGCTTTTAGAAATCCATTTAAATATATAATTTCCTTTTGAATGCTTTCTCTTTCAGCTTCAACATCAATATTACCAATCAATGGTACAAAGAATTCATCCTTGTTAATTAAAAAGGAAGCTGCACCATTTAATTTTTCATTAACAAAATTTATTTCTGCAATGTTGGCTAATTTTATAATAATAGATTGATAACCTTTAAAATCAATTTGAGAATTTGCTTTAATAGATAGGTTTAAAGCTTCTTTTGGCGATATTTGTTTGGTGTTTCTGATGTTTCTTATTTCTGAAATGATTTGTTTTATAGCTTCAATTTCATTTAATAATTTGGTGTTTGTGGGTTTAGAATTTTCCATTTGAGCGATGATACAGCAATCTTTTTCTGTTCTCGCCCCAAATATCTCATCATGCCATAATTCTTCAGTTAAGAAAGGCATATAAGGATGCAACAATTTCAAAATATTTTCAAAAAATTGGATAGTTGCTTTGTAAGTTACCGCATCAATTGGTTGTTGATAAGCTGGTTTTACCATTTCTAAATACCAAGCGCAGAAGTCGTCCCAAACTAATTTATAGGAAGCCATTAGAGCTTCTGATAGACGATATTGAGTGAAATTATGCTCAATTTCTTCTAATGCTTCGTTAAAACGAGATTCAAACCAAGTAATAGTTGTTTGGTTTGCGTTGGCTAAACTTTCGTCAATTTCCCATCCTTTTACCAAACGGAAAGCATTCCAGATTTTATTGGCAAAGTTTCTTCCCTGTTCGCATGAGGATTCATCAAACATAATATCGTTTCCGGCAGGCGAACACAATAACATCCCAACCCTCACTCCATCTGCTCCGTATTTTTCAATTAATTCTAAAGGATCTGGAGAATTACCCAAAGATTTAGACATTTTACGACCTAATTTATCCCTAACAATTCCGGTAAGATATACGTTTTTGAAAGGTGCTTCGCCTCTAAATTCATGTCCAGCCATGATCATCCTGGCTACCCAAAAAAATAAAATTTCTGGAGCGGTTACCAAGTCATTAGTTGGATAATAGTATTGAATATCTGCATTACCTACACTTTTAGGATTGGCAATTACAGTAGGGTCAAATACAGAAATCGGCCACAGCCATGAAGAAAACCAAGTGTCTAAAACATCTTCATCTTGTTTTAAATCTGGTGGTTTTAAATTATTTGTTAAAGTTTTGAGGCTAAATTGGGAAATTGCATCCTCTGCAGTTTTGGCAACCACTACTTCACCATTTGGAGCATACCATGCGGGAATTTGTTGCCCCCACCAAAGCTGACGAGAAACGCACCAATCCTTTACGTTTTCCATCCAATGGCGATAAGTATTTATAAATTTATCAGGAATTAATTTTACTTCGCCTTCAATAACATAATCCAAGGCAGGTTTTGCCATTTCATCCATTTTGCAAAACCATTGCATAGAAAGTTTTGGTTCTATGGCAGCATCAGTACGTTCAGAAAAACCAATTTGAGATTTGTAATCTTCTACTTTTTCTAAGTTTCCAGATTCCTCTAACATTTTAGCGATTTTCTTTCTCGCAATAAAACGCTCCTCTCCTATTAAAATTTGTGCTTTTTCGTTTAAAGTTCCATTATCATTTAAAATATCGATAATTGGTAATTGATGTTTTTGTCCAAGTTCGTAATCATTTAAATCATGAGCCGGAGTTACTTTTAAACAACCAGTACCAAAATCCATAGTTACATATTCATCTAAAATAACTGGAATTTCCCTGTTGATTAATGGAACCAATACAGTTTTACCATGCAAATGGAAATATCTTTCATCATTTGGATTAATGCAAATCGCAGCATCCGCCATGATGGTTTCTGGACGAGTGGTAGCTATAGTTAAGTATTGAGTATTAAGTATTGAATATTGAGATTCTCCTTTATTTTGGTCTTGATTTTTGCTACTTGATTCTTGTTTCTCCGAAATCTGATACTTTATATAATACAACTTCTGGTTTACCTCTTTTCTAATTACTTCTTCGTCAGAAACGGCTGTTAATCCTTTTGGATCCCAGTTTACCATTCTTACACCACGATAAATCAATCCTTTTTCATGTAAATGGATGAAAGTATCTATTACAGCTTCAGATAAGGCAGGATCCATAGTAAAAGCAGTTCTGTCCCAATCGCAACTGGCACCTAACTTCTTTAATTGATCAAGAATAATCCCACCGTATTTATTTTTCCATTCATAAGCGTAGGCTAAAAATTCTTCCCTTGTTATATCTTTTTTATCGATGCCTTTTTCTTTAAGCATCGCCACCACTTTAGCTTCAGTGGCAATAGAAGCATGATCAGTACCCGGAACCCAGCAAGCATTTTTGCCTTTCATTCTTGCCCTGCGCACCAAAACATCTTGAATGGTATTGTTTAACATGTGCCCCATATGCAAAACCCCCGTTACGTTTGGTGGAGGGATAACTATGGTATAAGGTTCACGCTCATCTGGAACAGATTTGAAAAAATCATTCTCCATCCAAAACTGATACCATTTATCTTCAAAATCTTTAGGGCTGTAGGTCTTCGCAATACTCATATAACAATCAAAATATTTTCAATTTGCAAAAATAGGATTTTTATCTTGAGGAGGATAAATTTTTAAATATCAAAAACTCCGAGTTTTCTACAGAATAGCAGCGAAAAACTTTAGTATTTTTTCAATCCTTTTTATTCTTAAATCCTGATCGACAAGATTCAGACAATTAGCCCTAAAGTAAATTTTTAAAATTTCAACAAAAAAAATAACCACTTGACTAAGTGGTTACTAATTCTTTATTGATAAGAAAATGTGGTTATTAAGAATCAAATTTATAACCTACACCTTTTACTGTGGTTACGTAAGTATCTCCTAATTTCTCTCTCAATTTTCTAATATGAACATCAATGGTTCGGTTGGTTACCACCACAGAATCTTCCCAAATATTACTTAATATGGCTTCTCTCGTGTAAACTTTACCGGGTTTAGAAGCTAACAGAAATAATAATTCAAATTCTTTTTTAGCTAAAACGATTTTATTTCCATTTTGATAAACCAGAAAAGATTCCCTATCGATTACTAAATCTCCAATCTCTATCTTATTGTCTACCTCTTCTTCGGCTTGTACGTTTCTTCTTAAAATAGCATTTATGCGACTAATTAGTGCTCTAGGTTTGATAGGTTTTGCGATATAATCATCAGCTCCCACATTAAATCCAGCAATTTCAGAATATTCCTCGCTCCTTGCTGTTAAAAAAACCATGAAAGTATTTTTAAATTCAGGCATTGCCCTCATCACTCTACAAGCTTCAATCCCATCCATTTTAGGCATCATGATATCCAGAATAATTAAATCTGGGATAACTTTTTTAGCCTCTATTACAGCTTCCCTTCCATTACTTGCTGTATAAACCTGATATCCTTCTTTATTTAAATTATATTCAATTAAGTCCAAAATATCTGGCTCATCATCAACTATTAAAATCTTAGGCTTATTGCTGCTCATATATTTATTTTGGTACTAAATTATACGATTGATAGTATCAAACGATTAATATAACATTAAGAAATTGTTAAGGTTTACAAATTCTTAACAATTTCTTAAATATAAAGTATTTTAGACTGATTTACAGATTCTTAGATAAAAAGGTATTTAACTCTTCTCCTTTTAAATTTTTTGCGACAATTTTCCCAGTAGGATCAATCAAAAAAGAAGAAGGTATGGCCTCAATATTATATAATCTTGCAGTTTCGGCTTCCCACTGTTTTAGTTCAGATACTTGATCCCAAACTAAACCATCATCTTTTATTGCTCTTTGCCATTCCTTTGGATCAGTATCTAATGAAAATCCAAAAATGGTAAAGTTTTTATCCTTAAACTTTTGATATTCTCTTACAATATTTGGATTTTCACGTCTGCATGGTGCACACCACGAAGCCCAAAAATCTACCAATACATATTTTCCTTTAAAACCAGATAGACTTATAGACTTACCATCTGGTGTTAAAGCTGTGATTTCTGGTGCTTGTTGACCAATTGCAACTCTACTAGCCGCTTCCATTTGTTTATAGAAAGCATTAACTGCTTTATTTTTAGGAAATTCCTTTTTTGCTACTTTACTATACTCAATCAATTTGTTTTCATATTCTGGCGCATTCATTCCCGCCATTATATTTGCAGCAAAAAATGAGGTTAATGCGCTTTTGTTGTCTTGTATAAATTGATAGGATTGCGCCAAAAATGGTTGATTTAATTCTTGTGATTTAGCATTAAATTCTGCTATAATTTCATCTTTTTTATCCTGATCTTGAGTGATTTTTTTACTGTATTCCTCAGCAAGATGTCCAGTCTTAATGCTGTAATCGTTTGTTATTTTATTGTACTCAGTTAATTTATCAGCTTCATCGGTTCCTTTAATTTCATAATTGCTAGCCTGATTGGTTAAATCTGCTTTAAACTCAATTTCGTCTCCATTTTTTGCTATTCCAAAATAAGAACGTTGGCCAATAATTAACTGAAAAAATTCAGGCTCTTCGCTAATAGATTTTAGAGTAAATTTCTGATTTTCATTAAAAAAAGTAGAATCTTTTGGCACCATTTGCCCCAAACTATCAGCCAATAAAAGATATATTTTTTTTACATCCCCAACATTCTTAACCTCGCCATTTATGGTAAATTCCTTTTTATTATTACAAGCAGATAAAACTGTTGCTAAAAAAATTACCGATAAAACAATCTTCCTCATTTTAAACTTTCTATTTTTTGAATTATTAATTGATTTGTTTTCTTCGGGTCGCATTTGCCATGAGATAATTTCATTACTTCGCCCATAAACAAACCAAGAACTCCTTTTTTGCCATTATGGTATTCTTTCACCTTGTCAGGATATTTATTTAACGCCGTTGTGATAAATCCTGAAAGCTCGTCTTGATGATGATGGTCTCCT
Source organism: Pedobacter psychrophilus (assembly GCF_001652725.1). GTDB lineage: Bacteria > Bacteroidota > Bacteroidia > Sphingobacteriales > Sphingobacteriaceae > Pseudopedobacter > Pseudopedobacter psychrophilus. The sequence continues at coordinate 17,689 of NZ_LWHJ01000031.1, read as the reverse complement.
AAACCTAAATTTTGCATCAAATCAGCAACTTTTAATGAAGGATTTTCAATCAAGCTATTAAATAATTTATCTTTTGCCTGATGGTGATTTATACTTTTATCAGCTAGTAAATTGATGATTTCGGCTATTTGTTTTGAAGGAACTAAAAAATCTGTAAAACTGATTTGCTTTTCATTCAGGTAAGATTTGATTGGCCCCATTATCCAATTTGATGCGGTTTTATAAGCTTTTGTGTACTCTGTAATCGCTATAAAATAATTGGCAGTTTCTTTTTCAGCAGTTAAAACCAAAGCATCATAAGCTGATAGACCCATTTCAGAAACGAATTTTTGATATAATTCCTCAGGCAATGCGGGCAATTCTGTTTTTACTTTTTCTAAAAATTCATCAGAAATAACAATGGGCAATAAATCTGGCTCAGGGAAATAACGATAATCATTAGCCATTTCTTTAGAACGTAATGGAGATGTTTTCCCAGTTACAGCATCGAAATTTAAGGTATTTTGTGAGATGGTTTCTCCTTTAATTACTAACCTGATTTGTCGGTCTATTTCATGTTCAATCGCCTTCTGAACATTCTTTATCGAATTTAGATTTTTTACCTCACAACGATTACCCAACTTTGTATCGCCCTTTAATCGAATAGAAATGTTTGCATCGCAACGCATACTTCCTTCTTCCATGTTGCCATCACAAATATCCAAATAGCGAACTAATTTTCTCAATTCTGATAAATAAGCTGCGGCTTCTTCACCAGAAGCAATCATTGGCTCAGTTACAACCTCTAATAAAGGCACTCCTGCCCTATTTAAATCTATGAAAGAATAAGCAGCATCTAAATCATGGTTACTTTTTCCCGCATCTTCTTCAATATGAATTCGGTTAAGGATAATATCTTTTTCCACTCCATTGTCTAATCTTATCTTCAATTTGCCCCCAACACAAATAGGACGGTTATCTTGAGTAATTTGATAACCTTTAGGTAAATCGGCGTAGAAATAGTTTTTTCTATCAAAAAAATTATATTGATTAATTTCACAATTTATAGCCAGTCCTAATTTTGTTGCAAAAGCAATTATTTTTTCATTACATACAGGTAACGCCCCTGGCAAACCCAAAGAAACAGTACTTATATCTTGATTTGGTTGGCTTCCAAAACTTGCAGAATCAGAACAAAACGCTTTAGAATTTGTAGATAATTGAACATGAACTTCTAAACCAATAACTGCTTCGTATTGTTCAAATTCTTTTAAATTAAGCTTCATTAATTGATAATTTTTTTATTTATAGGCATATTTTATTGCAATTTTCAAATATAAACGAATTACTTACAATTAATTAAACAAAACAAAATATTATCAAATTGTTAAATTATAATTCTTTTAATATCGGTTTTTTCAACTCATTTAAAATTAATTAGTCTTAAAAATATATTTTACGTAATAAAACACATTCAATATATTCAAAAATAAACTTAGCCAATAGATTTGATGATGGTTTATCAAAATATTTAAGATATTTATCACCCTATGAAAGTTAGCGCAAACACATTAAAATGGATGATGAGATTTTATCCCCCTTTGTTTTTTCAAAGGATTTGGGTCAAAAAATTTGCTGAGGATTTTACTAGCGTTGAGGTTAAGATCAATAAGAGTCTGTTGAATATTAATTACAATAAATCGATTTTTGGTGGTACCATATTTAGTGCTTCTGACCCATTTTATGCACTTTTATTTGATCAAATTTTAAGGTTACATGGTTTTAAAACCAGGGTTTGGCTAAAAAGTGCTTCCATACAATACTTAAAACCAGGACACGGAGATTTATATTTTAAAATATCCATTCAACCCGATGAAATAGAAGAAGCTCTAAAGACCTTAAAAGCTGGCGAGAAATTTATTAAGGCTTACCCAATAGAAATATTTAATAAAAAAGGAGAACTCTGCGCTTTGGTAAGTAATGAAGTTTACGTTAGAAATCGGTATCAAGGAGAACAAAATAAAGTAGCATATTAAATGAAAACAATTATTAACGAGGCTGTTTATTTAAGAAAAGGCTACAAAATTGATACTGATAAATCCTTATTGAATTTAGATTATATCTATAATTTTTTAACACAAAAATCTTATTGGGCAAAAGGACTACCAAGAAAAAATTTTGAAACATCAATCAATGAATCAATTTGTTTTGGAGTTTATTTTAAGGAAAAGCAAATAGGTTTTGCAAGAGTGATAAGTGATAAAAGCACATTTGCCTATTTAGCAGATGTTTTTATAGATAAAGAATACAGAGGATTAGGATTATCAAAATGGTTACTCCAAACAATCATTAATTATAAAGATTTTGATGGAATTAGAAGGTTTCTTTTAGCTACCGCCGATGCACATCAATTGTATCAGAAATTTGGATTTGAGCCATTAAATAAACCAGATAGATTTTTAGAGAAATATAGGAGTTGGGAAACATAAGGCTATGAATAAATTAAAGATTTCTCAGGTTAAAATGATGATTTTAGAAGGTGAAGGTGTTAATCTCGATTTTAAAAAAACAATCACTTCCTGTCATAAAATAGCGAAAACAATGGTTTCGTTTGCAAATAATAAAGGTGGTAAACTCTTTATAGGCGTTGCCGATGATGGTAAAATCAGCGGTGTAAAATCTGAAGACGAAGAACGTTACATGATAGATAAGGCAGCGACATTTTTTTCAAAACCTTTATTAGAACCTACATTTGAAGAAATTTATATTGATGATAAAATTATTGTGGTTGTTGATATTGTAGAAAGCGACCAAAAACCTCATTTTGCATTAGGAGAAGATGAAAAATGGTGGGCTTATATTAGGGTAAAAGATAAAAGTGTTTTGGCAAGCAAAATTGTTTTAGATGTTTTAAAACGTGAACATAAAGACATTGGCGTATTGATTGAATATGGGTCTAAAGAAAAAGCACTGTTAGAATATTTAGAAAAAAACGATAGAATTACCTTAATGCAATATTGTGATATGCTAAATTTATCGAAAAGAAGAGCTTCTAAAATTTTGGTAAAATTAGTGTTGGCTGGCATGATTAGGGTACATACTACTGAGAAAGAAGAATTTTATACTTCAGCTTAACAAGGTTTTCGTGATTTCACAGATTAAGGAGATTTCACAGATTTTAAGATTAGTTTATTTGTTGATTTAAGAAATACATGCTTAACGTTTAATTTCTTAATTTCGCCGTTCATTTTAAACGAAATGTTCAAGTCCTTCTATAAGTACAAACCTTTTTACAAGAGTAATTTCATACTAGCATATCCGGTTGTAATATCGCAATTAGGGCACATGTTAACTGCCGTTGGAGATACTGTGATGGTTGGTCAGTTAGGAACCATACCATTGGCAGCCTGTGCTTTAGGAAATAGTATTTTAAGTATATTTTTAGTAAGTGGAATTGGCATTTCTCAAGGAATTACTCCAATAGTTGCACAAGAAAGCGGTAAAGGAAACAAAAAAATATGTGGATTTTATCTAGAACAAGGAGTAATTATAAGTTTAATAAGCGGTTTAGCGCTTTTTGGAATAGTGGCTTTAATTGCTCAATATTTACATGTACTATCGCAACCCTTAGAAGTAGAGATTGCTGCAAAAGATTATCTTTTAGTAATTGCAGCTTCTATTGTTCCTTTAATGATTTTTCAAATTTTTAGGCAATTTGCAGAAGGTTTAGGTTACACCAAACAAGCCATGTACATTTCTATCGGTGGTAATGCTTTAAACATTCTATTTAATTTTATACTAATTTATGGTTGGTGGGGATTTCCTGCTTATGGATTATTTGGAGCAGGGATTGGTACGTTAATTTCAAGGATTTTTATGGCAATTGCCATGTGGTTTTATGTAATTAAATCTTCACTATTCTCTGATTATTTAAGTGATTTTAAAGTGCATCTTCCAGATTGGACGAAAATCAAAGCCATTACTAAATTGGGTTTCCCCATTGCGATGCAATATTTTTTCGAGGTTGGTGCTTTTTCTGGAGCAGCGATTATGGTGGGATGGATTGGCGCAAAAGAACTTGCAGCACATCAAATCGCAATCAATTTAGCAGCGTTTACATATATGGGTGCAAGTGGTATTGCAGCTGCAGCAACTATTAAAGCAGGAAATGCGTTAGGTAAAAAAGATTTTAAAGAGCTTAAACTTTCTGCCATTAGCTCTTATCATTTGGTTATTGGTTACATGCTAATAACCGCCATTATATTTCTGACTTGCAATCGTTTATTGCCTTGGCTTTACATTAAAAATGAAGAAGTAATAGCTATCGCTTCTCAATTATTAATTTTGGCAGCCATTTTTCAACTATCTGATGGAATACAAGTTATTGGAGCTGGAATTTTAAGAGGTTTATCTGATGTTAAAATCCCTACAATTATTACATTAATAGCTTATTGGGTAATTGGTTTGCCTTTAGGTTATGTTTTAGGTTTCAGTTTTAAAATGGGTCCACAAGGGATTTGGATAGCACTTTCTATAGCGTTAACTGCATCAGCGACTTTGCTTTATTTTAGGTTTAGAAACATGATGAATAAATTGGCAATTCAATCTTAAAAACAAACTGGTATCGAATTCGTTCTTTTTGCAATGACAAATAGAGATCAAGAAATCCAAAAATTAAGACCTGGAATTACATTTGGAGAAATCCCACAACCTTTAGAACAGTTTCAAGAAGTTTTAAGACAAGTACTTAAACTACAAAACGATGTATTGGTTCAAACCTCAATCCATTTTTTAGAAAATAAATATAAGGGATTTTCAAACCGTGATGAAACCATTAAAATAGAATTGTTTTATCAAACTTTAAAAAAAGATATACCGTTTAAGAAAGATTTAATTGGGATGATTAAAGGTTTGTTTACTTCTAACGAATTAGATTTTTATCTTTCTAATCAGCAAGAAATAAACAAACGTCTTGTAGAATTTATCTACAAAAGAGTAGTTGAGCAGTTGTAATTATTTAGATCTAATCGCTTCAACAGGATCTAATCTCGCCGCAGAAAATGCTGGCCAAAATCCAGAAATTACACCAATTATTACTGAAATACTTATTCCTCTAATGATGTTTCCTCTATCTAATACAATTTTAACGTCGAAACCATAAGTGGCAACCAATGTTGCTAAATAAACTATACCTAAACCAATTAAGCCACCTATCAAGCATAAAGCGATAGCTTCAAAAAGGAATTGCATCAATATAAAATAGTTTTTAGCTCCTAAAGATTTTTGAATTCCTATAATGTTTGTTCTTTCTTTAACAGATACAAACATGATGTTTGCAATACCGAAGCCACCCACTAAAATTGAAAAACCTCCTATAATCCAACCTGCAATATTAACGATACCAAATAATTGATCTAATTGTCCGGAAAGTATTGTAGTCTTATTTAATGCAAAATTATCATCGTCAGCTGGTCTAATACTTCTAATAGATCGCATTAAACCTCTTAATTCACTTTCTACATCTTCTACAGAATATTGGTCTTTACCCCTAACCGTGATTTGTGGACCATATCTATCACTTTCTACATCCACTAAATTTCTGGCAAAATTAAGTGGCAAAAGCAATGTATTGTCAGAAGATACTCCTAATAAATCTTCCCCTTCTCTTGCAAAAACACCAATTACCTGAACTTTTCTTCCCAATACTTTTATATCTTTCCCTGTAGCCGTTTGGTTTGGAAAAAGTCCTTCAGCAATATCAGCACCTATTATACAAACGGGTGCTCCGCTATTAGATTCGTTATCTGTATAATATCTTCCTTCTGATAAATCAAAATTCCATGTTTTATCATAATCATGTGATACAGCAGAAACCCTTGCTCCTTCAATACTATTACTTTTATATTTCAAGGTCCTGTTTGATAAACCAACCTGAAAACAAATTCCTTCTGCTGTTGTAATCCTACCTTTTAAGGCTTCATAATCTCTAAGATTGGCATTTGGACGTTGCATATATTTCCACCAGGGATAATCACCAAATCCTCCCCATGGCCATTTTTGTATATAAATTGTTTTGCTTCCTAATTTATCAACGCTGGTTTGTAGGTTCCCCCTAAAAGTATCAACTGCAGCAAAAACGGTAATAATTGTAAATATACCGATAGTGATACCTAACAACGATAAAAATGTACGGGTTCTATTTTGCCTTAACGCATCAAAAGCGAAAATGAAACTTTCTTTAAATAGTTTTAGAAATAGCATAGTTGATTATAAGACATTTGCAAGCAAAGAAAGTTACAAGTTTAAATGAAATTAGTTTGAAATTTATTAATAATTAATTAAAATAATAATGCTATCAATCAAATGAAAACAAATAATAAATTTTAAATCACTCTACATTAAGCATATCAAAAAACCTTAGGCACTAAAAACAATAAATAATTTTGTAAATTGTTAAGTTTGTAGTTAAGACCAATTTGAAAAAAGCTGTATGATAGCAATAGATGATTTCAATAATTCTAAAGTAAAAAAACTTCCCAATCATTTAAGGCAATATATTGTAGATCAAAATTATGAGAACTACACTTCCATAAACCATGCTGTTTGGCGATATGTTATGCGTCAAAATTATAGCTATTTAAAAAATGTGGCCTATTATCCTTATATAAAGGGTTTAGCAAGAGCAGGTTTAAGCATTGAAAATATTCCCGATTTGCAAACCATGAATGATAATTTAGGGAAAATTGGTTGGGGAGCTGTAACAGTTGATGGCTTTATTCCACCTGTTGCATTTATGGAATTTCAGGCTTATCAAGTTTTAGTTATTGCTGCCGATATCAGACAAATTAATCACATTGCTTATACGCCAGCACCAGATATAATCCATGAATCGGCTGGCCACGCTCCTATTATAGCCGATGAAGCTTATAACAATTACTTAAGTTATTTCGGCTCTATTGGTGCCAAAGCGATGTTTTCTTCAAAAGATTACCAACTTTATGAAGCAATAAGAAAACTTTCCATTTTAAAAGAAGATATAAACGCCCATCCTGCTGATATTAAAAAAGCAGAGCAGAAAGTTAATTTTTGTCAAGAGAATTTAGGCGACCCATCTGAAATGGCATTACTAAGTCGGCTGCATTGGTATACGGTAGAATATGGATTAATTGGAACCTTAGAAGACCCAAAAATTTATGGTGCTGGTTTACTTTCATCTATTGGAGAAAGCGCTAGCTGTATGCAAAAGGATGTGAAAAAATTATGGTATAATTTTGATACGATAAATTATTCTTATGATATTACTAAAACACAACCTCAACTTTTTGTAACTCCAAATTTTCAAAATTTAATAGATGTTTTAGAGGCTTTCGCCGATACGATGGCGTTTAGAAAAGGCGGTACCGAAAGTGTGTTAAAAGCAATTGAATGCAAAAAAACCTGTACAGCCGTTTATTCTTCTGGTTTACAAATAAGTGGTGTTTTTACTGATATTGGAATGAGTAAAAATGATGAATTACATTTTATTAAAACTACTGGAACATCGGCTTTAAGCCATGACAATAAACAATTGCAAAATCATGGAAAAGATTTTCATAAAGATGGATTTAGCTCTCCTGTTGGAAAGCTTAAAAATGAAGACAAATGTTTAGAGAATTTCGGTGAAAAGGATTTAGAAAAATATAATATTCTGAAAGGAAACGATACTAATATCGAATTTGAAAGTGGAATTAGCGTTAGTGGAAAAGTGAAATCTCTTCTTTTTAAAAATGATAAATTATTACTGATTAGTTTCGATAATTGTACTGTTACTACCAAAGAAAATCAAATTCTTTTTAAACCAGAATTTGGAGTTTATGATATGGCAGTAGGAGAAAAAATAGTCTCTGTTTTTTGTGGTGCAGCAGATAAGGATGCTTTTGAAGAGATAGCACATGTTTCTAAAACACAAACTAAAAAAGTAGATTATTCTAAAAAACAGCTAGAATTACAGCAACTTTATCAAGAAACAAAATTAATACGTTTAACTGAAAACGGTATTGAAAATGTGGAAAGGATATTTAATGAACTTAAAAAAAATCATCGTGAAGATTGGCTTTGCTGTATAGAATTGTTAGAAATCTTAAATCAGCATCAAATAAATATTTCATTACAAAAAGACATTAAGATATATTTGGAAATGAAAGCCTCTAACTATCAAGAGCTGAAAAAATTGATTGAAGACGGTATTAAATTGATTGATAATCCTGTAATACAACTTACCATAAAAGAATAAAATGCAGACAACTTCTTTAGATGAAATAATAGAATTTAAAAAAATTATAATTACCGGCGCAAGCAGCGGAATAGGTTTTGAAGCGGCTATAGACTTGGCAGTTAAAGGTCATGAAGTAATTGCCATTGCCCGCACAAAAGAAAAGCTGCAAAACTTAAATAAAATAGTTAAAAGTTTAAATCCCGATGCGAAGCTTTACCCTGTAGTTTTTGATATTTTAAATGATGATGAAGAGATTCTAAAAGCTTTTGTAAAACAACAATTTGGAACTTTTAACATATTGATTAACAATGCAGGAACACTTTTAAATAAACCGTTTAAAGAACTGACAGAATTGGATATGGCTGATATGTTTCAAAGCAATTTTCTAAGTCATTTTAGGATGATACAGGCTTTAATTCCACAGCTTCAAGTTAACTCGCACATTGTAAATGTAGGTTCTATGGGTGGTTTTCAGGGAAGTTCAAAATTTGTTGGACTTGCTGCTTATTCTGCAAGTAAAGCGGCGCTTCATAATTTAACCGAATGCTTAGCACAAGAATTAGTTGATGATAAAATAAGTGTAAACTGCTTGGCTTTAGGTTCTGCACAAACAGAAATGTTAGAAAAAGCTTTTCCTGGTTATCAATCTCCAGTACAAGCATTTGAAATGGGAAAATATTTAGCTGATTTTGCTTTAAATGGTCATCGATTTTTTAATGGGAAAATTTTACCAGTGGCAATGAGTACACCATAATTATTCCATCCGTTACCTCGAGGAACGAGAGGTTTCATGTGTAGGTAATCAATTGTGAAATGGCAACTTTGCAAGTGGGATGTCTCCTTTGTAGACATGACGGGCGTAAAAAAATAATATTTTAAATTATAGATAATTATGAAACAGAACATCAAATATTTTCTAACGATAACTTTATTAGCGTTAATGTTTTCTGCTTGCAACAGCGATAATAAACAAACTGACAATGAAATCGATAGCAGCAATGTAATGCACTATTCTGTAAAAGAAAAACCAGCTCAAATTGCAGATGTGCCATGGGCGGCAGAATTAGATTCTACTTCTCAAAAAATAAGTATGCAAAAAAGCGATATGGTTAAAAGTGAGGATCTAGACATCAATAATGTAGCTGAAGCTATCAATAGAAAATATCCTGAAATACATATCGCATCTCAAAATCAAAGTAATGATACTGTTTACGTAAATATCCCTGATGCAACTTATTTAACGCAGCAAAGTGGAAATATGGGTTCAGAAATATTTATGGCAGAAACTACTTATTCTTTCACAGAAATTCCAGGTGTTAAGTTTGTACATTTTAATTTTAAAGAGGGAGATCACGCTACTCCAGGAACTTTTAAAAGGGAAGATTTTAATTTAAAGAGTGAGTTTGTGCCTAGTAAATAAAAATTACAGCTTTAATTTATAAGTAATGCAACTGCTAAAACCCGCACTATGAAAGGAATTTTGCTTATAATATTACTTCTGAGTCTCAAAAGTTATTCACAAGATTTTATTGGAAAATGGAAAGTTTTTTCATATGAAGATGAAATTGCATATTACAATAAAACCAAAGATTTTATAATTTATAAAAATCCCACCAGAAAAGACGAAGCCGAAAGTTTCAAACAAATGTCCGAAATTATAATCTTTTCAGTTACATATACTTTTGAGAGTAATGGAAAATTTATTAATGATTTCCCAGCAATAGGCGAAACCGTCATTGGAAGTTTTGAAGTTGACAAATCAAATAAAAAAATTGTAATGATTGACAATGAGGGAAAAAAAGATGAGTTAAAATACTCATACAATGAGGGGATTTTATTTTTGGAAATGAATATGGAAACAGGTTATATAAAACTTGGCTTAGTAAAAGTTAGCAAATAGTCGTCGCATAACAGCCGTTTCTCGCAATTGCGAGTTTTGTTGTAAGTTCATTTTCACGTTTTGCAAGAATTTTTATATTTAACAGAAAATGATTCGTTATTTATTGAAAATACTGCGGAGAAGTAAAACATCTCATAACAGTTTTGAAATATATTTTGAGGCTTTTCTTGTGAGATTTCTCCTATCGTCGAAATGACGGAAAACAGAGAAAAATCGAAAGCCGAATACCTACTAAAAGCAAAATGCCACAATAAGCAAGAAACTTATTGTGGCATTTTATTGAAATTTAGAAATTAATTCTTTAAATTTCCAATAATCAAATTAGCCAATTCAACTCCTATTCTTTCCTGGGCTTCATTTGTAGATGCACCAATATGTGGAGTTAAAGAAACTTTTGGATGATTTAAAAGGTCTTTTCTTGGAGTTGGTTCGTTATCAAAAACATCCAATCCTGCAAATGCAACCTTTCCGCTATTTAAAGCTTCTATTAAGGCATCCTCATCAATTGTACCACCTCTAGAGCAATTTACAATTCCTACTCCTGGTTTAACTTTTTCAAATTCTTCTTTGCCTAAAACTGGTTTTTCGGTAAAAGGAATATGTAAGCTAATAAAGTCTGATTGGGCTAATAAATCGTCTTTACTAACTTTTGTTATTGGAACATCTACTGTGATACCTCCAGAAAGTTCTAGTTTTAAAGTAGCAGGAATATCATATAAATCAAAAGTTAAAACATCCATACCAAGCCCTAAAGCTAGCTTCGCTGTTTCTTTACCAATTCGGCCGAAACCTATAATGCCAATTTTCTTTCCTTTTAACTCAATGCCTTTTGCATATTCTTTCTTTAACTGATTAAATTGAGTGTCGCCTAAAGAAGGCATTTTTCTATTGGCATCATAAACAAACCTTACCCCATTAAACAAATGTGTAAAAACCAATTCGGCAACAGACTGAGAAGATGATGCAGGTGTATTTTCTACAGCAATACCTTTACTTTTCGCATATTCAACATCAATATTATCCATCCCTACTCCTCCTCTACCAATAATTTTCAGATTAGGGCAAGCATCGATCAAATCTTTCCTAACCTTAGTGGCACTTCTTACGGTAATCCCATCATAATCATTCAGCTTTGCAGCCAATTGATCTTGTGGAATGTGATTGGTATCAACTTCAATTCCGGCTTCCTCCAAAAGTTTTTTTCCAATTGGGTCTATTCCGTCGTTTGCTAAAATTCTCATTATTTTTATTTGGTTTGGTTATTTAGTTTTTTTCTTGAAATTCTTGCATGGCTTCCACCAAAACGTGAACACTTGTAATTGGCAAAGCATTATATAAAGAGGCTCTAAAACCCCCTACGCTTCTATGTCCTTTTATGCCGATACAACCTTTTTCTTCTGCATATTTTAAAAATGGTTTTTCTAATTCTGGATTTTCCATTACAAAACAAACACTCATCATAGATCTATCCTCAACTGCGGTTGTCCCTTTAAATAATGGGTTTCTGTCAATCTCTGTATATAATGATTTTGCTTTCGCGATGTTTTCTTTCTCAATTGCGTCAACGCCACCTTTCGCTTTTAACCATCTTAAATTTAACATGGATACATAAACAGAAAATACTGGAGGTGTATTGTACATAGATTCAGCAGAAATTTGTTTCTGATAATCTAACATTGAAGGAATTGCTCTTCCTGTTTTTCCTAAAATCTCGTCTTTAACAATTACTAATGTTGCACCAGCTGGACCAATGTTTTTTTGAGCTCCGGCGTAAATCAAATCAAAATCTGCTACATTTATTTCCTTACTAAAAATATCAGAAGACATATCGCAAACTAAATGATTTTTTGCATCAGGAAATGTATGGAACTCTGTACCAAAAATAGTATTGTTTGATGTGAAGTGTAAATAAGTACTATCGGCAGCAACGGTATAATCTTTAGGGATATAAGAAAAGTTTTTATCCTTAGAAGATGCAATTACATCTATCTCGCCAAATAACCTGGCTTCTTCAATTGCTTTGGTAGACCAAACGCCTGTATTTATATAACTCGCTTTTTTTCCTTCTGGTAATAAATTATAAGCTAGCATAGCAAATTGTAAACTTGCGCCGCCTTGTAAAAATATTACTGAATATCCGGCAGGAACGTTCAATAATTCTTTAACCAAAGCAATGGCTTCATCCATTACTGCAACAAATTCGGGAGCTCTGTGAGAGATTTCCAAGATGGACAAACCTGTATCGTTAAAATCTAAAACTCCATAAGATGCTTGTTTAAATACTTCTTGAGGTAAGATACATGGACCTGCGCCAAAATTATGTTTCATATTTATTTAGTTTGGGGTTGTTTTTATTTTTTATCGATGCAAAAACCTGATTTATAATTTGTTTTTGATGATTTTCTTGTCAATTTTATAATGTTCAAATTTATGATAAACATTGCGGATAACTAATTTATTTTAAAATTTAGTAATCAAACGGACATTCAATTGACGTGATGTTAAATAATTAGGGATAGCAAATTGCAAGTTGTTTACGTCTGTAACCCAAAGATAAGAAACCGTATTATCGATATTTAGGGCATTAAAAATCTCCGCATAAATAATTATCGATTTAAAATATTTATTTAAAAGTTTAGGTTTATGAGTACTCTCAGGATCTAAAATATCTTTAGAAAAACCAATATCAAAACGTTTATAAGCTGGTATTTTAAAGGTTTGGGCATATCTAGGTGAAGCTGGTGGACCCGTTGGTAACTTAGAACCGTACAATAAATTCATGTGGACCTTATAAGTTGGACTTTTAAATAGTTTATCTTGAAAAAAAGCGGAAAAATTGACCCTTTGATCGGTAGGCCTTTTAATATAACCTGGATAAATAATTTGAGTTGATCCATTCTCATTTTTTTGAATGTAAGAATCGCCCTGAATGTCTTCAGCAGTTTTCATAAACGAAATCCTAAATGAAGATTCTAAATCTTTAACAAATTCGCCACTCAAACTAAAATCTAAACCGCCAGCATAACCTTTTGCATTTTGATTGGCATAATATCTAATTTTTAAGTTTTCGATATCATAAGGCGTTAAATTATAAAGGTTTTTAAAATAAGCTTCGGCACTAAACCTTAAATCAGTTCCCCAACCTTTAAAATTATAATCAGACGAAAGCACAAAATGTAACGACTTTTGAGATTTTGCATTTACATTTAAATTCCCATCAAAATTTCTTATTTCCCTGTAAAATGGCGGTTGTGCATATAAGCCTGTCGCAAAGCGATAAATAATATCTTTTTGATCGTTTGGTTTATAAGAAAAGACAATTCTTGGACTCGCTAAAAATTCAGCAGTATAATCGTTGTAATTAAACCTTACGCCGCCTGTATAAGAAATTTTAGGACTGATATCGCCAGTATTTTGTACATAAGCGCTATATCTCAATGTATTTACACTATTGGATGCATCAACAGATCTTGATAAAGTAAAATTTTGATATTGGTTTGGTATAGCATATCCAGCAGAATCAATCAATTCAAATTCTTTTAAAATATCAGCAATTTTATCGTACTGTAAACGAATTCCAGTTTCCCAAAATCCTTTCTTTGTATCGAAATTAAATTTTAGATCACTTGCGTAAACATCAGCTCTTAGTTCATTTCTTCCATAATTTTGATAAGCACCAATTCCCCGGTTTGCTTTAATTTGTCCAAAATTGCTGTTGCCAAAGTCGTTTTCAATCTCGTTAAAAATATAAGAACCTAAAATGTCAAAATTCTCTTTTTCGGTAATCAAAAACATGGAGTTAATCCATTTTAAATTTGTTTTCTCCCCTATTCTACTGTTTAATGTTAATGCGGCTACTTGGTTTGAAAACTCGTCTTTTTCCTGACCTTCATAATCTATGGATAACTTTAAAAGTTGATTAAAAGTTCCAAAAGAAGTTTCCCTTGATTGAGGGATTAATCCAAATTTACTGCTGTTGTAAATTGCTAGAAAATTTAGACTTGTGTTTTTACTAAATTGATAATTGAACAAACCTTGCAAATCATAAAATTGAGGATTATAAGCACCAACTACAGGTTGAGAATTTAAAATCAGCTTGTTCTGTTTATTTCTAAATCCAATTGCGCCCGACAATTTCTTATAATTAAAAAAACCTGTTGCCGAAACTCCATTAGTACCTAAACCAACGGTATATTTTACTGAATCTTGATTTTTATATTGCACATCTAAAACTGAGGAAAGCTTATCACCATATTTTGGGGTAAAACCTCCAGCAGAAAATTTCACATTACCCACCAAATCAGGGTTTATCAAACTTAAACCCTCTTGTTGTCCGTTTCTAACTAAATAAGGTTTGTAAATTTCAACATCATTGATATAAATTAGGTTTTCATCAAAATTCCCGCCCCTTACAGAATATTGAGAGCTCAATTCGTTATTGGTAGAAACGCCAGGCAATTGTTTTAAAATAGATTCAAAACTTTGAGAAATATTAGGATTTGAATTAGCAAACTTAGGATCAACACTAATCATCCCTGTATTTCTACTTTGTTGATCTTGCACAACTACTTGCTTTAAACTTTGAAGATCTTTTAATAAAGCGATAGATAAATCCACATCGCTATCTTTAACCTTTACTTGTATATTGGCAGTTTTATATCCTAATAAAGAGAAACTTATAATATATTCTCCGGATTTTAAATTAAATTGATAAGCTCCGTTTTCTTTACTGATGGCAAACGTTTTACTATCTTGAATTTTTATCCTTACTCCTTCTAAAACTTCTTTTTGCTCGTTAGTAATTATCCCTTTAACCAAATGTGTATTTTGGGCATTACTTAGAATAGGAAAGAGAAGTAAAATAAAAAAGAGCTTTTTAAACATTTAGAATTGCTAATTAGGCGGAAAGTATATCTGGAGAAATGTTCTTAAGCTCTGCGATAGTATGCTTTGGATCCGAAGAACTAAAGATTGCATTTCCTGCAACTAAAACATTAGCACCAGCTTTTAAAAGAGCCAACGAGTTATGCGTACTTACACCGCCATCAACCTCAATCCATAAAGAAGGATTAATTTCATCTGCCATTTTTTTTAGTTCCCTAATTTTAGTATAAGTATGTTCAATAAATTTTTGTCCACCAAAACCTGGGTTTACCGACATGATTAAAACCATATCCAAATCTTGTAGAATATCTTTAAGTAAGAATACTGGAGTATGAGGATTTACAGCAACACTTGCTTTGCAACCCAACTCTTTAATTTGCTGAATGGTGCGATGTAAATGCGGACAAGCTTCGTAATGTACAGTTATTGAATTTGCACCAACATCTTTAAATTCCTTTAAAAATCTTTCTGGTTGGGTAATCATTAAATGTACATCTAAAGGCTTCTTAGCGAAATTCTTAACGGCAGCTATTATCGGGAAACCAAAAGAAATATTGGGTACAAAAACACCGTCCATCACATCAACATGAAACATATCCGCTTCACTTTGATTGATCATTAAAATATCATCCTCAAGATTGGCGAAATTTGCAGAAAGAATAGATGGGGATATCAGCGGTTTCATTTTTCAAAGATAATAAATAAGGTATCTTATAAAAATATTATCACAATCCTAATCAGTTATTTAATTGATATGAACCAAATCTGAACTGCCGCTTTTATCATTATTTACTGATTTTGGATTTCCTTTATATTGGATATCGCTTGCGCCAGAAGATTTAACGTTTAAAGTATTTAAAACATTTATTTTACAATTAGAAGAGCCAGAAGATTCTATATTGTAATCACCAACTATTAAGTCAAAAGCAGATAATTGGGTAGAGCCGCTCATCTCTAAAATGTGCTCTCTCGCTTGTCCTTTTAGATTAATCTCTGCAGAACCAGACGTTTCAGTTTTTAACCTTCCAGTCACTAAATCTAAATTTACTTTAGAGTTTCCACTCAATTCTAGATCAAAATTATCCGAGTTAATGGCCGTTGCAGATATAATTTCAGCTGAACCAGAAGCATCAATTCCTTCTAATTTTTTGGTATGAACTACAATTTCAATAGGTTGCAAATCACAATAACTTCCTTTCATTTCTATTTTGAGCACATCGCCATCCACATTTGTTTTTATTTCTTTTAAGATATTATCGTCTGCGGTAATATTCATTGATGTATTTCCATCCTGATATACAGTAAGTTTAATGCTCCCACCAAATTCGATTTTGTTAAAATCAGAAATACTCCTATCTTCTGTTTTAGAAGTTCCAGATCCTTTAATACAATCTGAACTACAGGCGCTTAAAGCAATTATTATGGTTAAAAATAATAGGTATTTTAATTTTTTCATGTTGAGTTGTGGTTGTGTGATAAATATAGAATATATGTTTTGATAAGCCTTCATGGTTACAATTTAAATAACTAAAAGTCTGAATTTGAATTAACTTTAAACTGATTCTTTTATTGAATTTCTATAAATTACAAATAGAATAATACTAAATAAAACTTCTATTAAACCTCCAGTAAATGCTGAATAAGAACCGTCTATCTTATAAGTAAAAAGGATATATGAAGCTAAAATTAGAGTTGCACCCAAAATCCAATAGAGCTTTGTTCCATAGATGGTTGCGAAAGTCAAATATCTTCCACCAATAATAATCATCATTCCTTGAAAAAACCATTCTACTTTTGTCAACGATAAGCCGTAAGCTAAAGGAATACAAATAATCATCCAAATTGTGCCTTCCATTGCCAATTTTCCAAGTTGGTTTTTCTTATTATGGTTTCCTTTGATTCCTAAAATTTTCCCGAATAACATTGATAAAGGAAAAATAAACACTCCTCCAATAATCAATGTCCAAATACCATATATAGGAGATTTAAGGTTAAAGACAAAGCTAGAGGAAATCCAGAAAATTCCAGAAATTAAAATCCCGACTGATCCGTAGCCGTATCCCATTTTCATATCATTTTGAGATTCTTTTAAACTATCCATATTGATGTTATTAATTATGTAATATCGTTATCTTCTTCATTTTATTGGATAAAATGAGTTTTGTAAATATTCGTGTAAAATTTAATTTATTTATACATGAAGCGGCAAATCCAACAATTAAATTTTTCAAATGTTTCATCCTTCAATAGCCATATTTAAATACTTTTTGTTCCCTAGTTTTAACTGTGAGTTTTATTAAAAAAAACCAATAATTTTGAATGAATTTAATTATAAGTTCACATCCATTAGTTTACCGTTTAAACGACTTTTTTCTGCCATAAAGCCCATAACATGACTTTCAATAGATTCATCAATATTAGAAGTTAATAACTCTGGTTTTTGTTGCGCAACTGCTTGTACAAAATCTCTTGTTAATAACCAGTCTCCACCACCATGACCACTGTTTTTATATCCTTCAACATCCTCTGCTTTCGGTAAAAACTTTATCTCTTTTCCGGTTCTAAAATCATTTACAACCAATTCTGTCATATCACCAACCATGTCTCCCATAGCGCCCATTATCCTTGTACGTCTACCACCATAGGATGTAAAAGCCTCCATAGAAAATGCG
>NZ_LWHJ01000030.1 GCF_001652725.1 Pedobacter psychrophilus | reverse complement strand
ACGTACTTCGATTGAACATTTTTGCAAAGTTCAAGTTTTGTTCTTCGATTGAATTTTATTGCTAATAATCCGCCACTACGCCAATACCTAAACCGTTATTTTATCACTCCAACCCACTCAAAATCTCTAAAAAATCTTTTTGTGTGGATTGTGTTTTGTCTTTCGCGTACCAGGCATGCACTTTTTCTATTCTATCGTCTTTAGTCATCTGCACATCTTTTAACCATTCTGCAACTAAAACTTTTAAATCTTTTGGGCGTGATCCCCAGGAATTAACCTCTTTTAATTCCTGATTTAAAATTATCACAATCGGGATTGACCTGCTGCCATTAGTAAGATGACCCTCCATAATTTCTAAATTTTGGTCTCTTAAAATAAACCTAACAGAAATTTTACCATCAGATAATTCTGCTATTTTATTGATGACGGGCGTTGTTTGTGAAGCGTCTCCACACCAACCTTCGGTAATGATTAAAAAAGTATAATGTTGCTTTATCTGATTTAATCTTTCAACTATTTCAGTATTGATTTGAGCTGTTTTATCCAGTCTTTTCATACGCTGAACGTTTAATCGGGTATAATTGATCAGCTCAGTGGTAACCTCATTTCCGGTTGTTTTATGTTCTAAAAGTTGAGAGTCAATAAATTCTCTATAGTGTTTATAATCAAATCCTTTTTGGATTAATTGAGAGTCATAATTCATGTTTATCTGTAATAAAGTGGTTACTATGCTGTAATATATAAAACAGCGTACCAAATTTGCGGTTAACAAACCAAATTATAAGAATTAAATTAATCATGAAGAATATTTTACTAACCTTTTTACTGTCATTATTTTATATTAGTTCCTTTGCCCAAGAAATTACGGTTAAAGGAAAAGTTGTTGATGGTAAAAATGGATCGGCAATTGGTTTTGCTACTGTTAGTTTATTGGATTTAGAAAGTAAACCTGTAAAAGGCGGACAGACAGATTTAAATGGGAATTTTGCTTTTACTAAAGTTGATGAAGGTGGCTATATCTTAAAAATAAGTTTTGTGGGATATGCACCTCTTTCGAAAAGTATTGTCATTACCAAAGAACCAACAAGTTTTAATCTTGGAAACCTCAAATTAGAAAAGGGAGAAGGTGCGCTGTTAAATGAAGTTGTAGTTACTGGTAAAAAGAATATTATTGAGCTTGGTATAGATAGAAAAGTTTTTAATACCGATCAAAGTATTGTTAGTCAAGGTGGTTCTGCAACAGATTTGTTAGCAACTGTACCTTCTGTACAGGTAGATTTAGATGGTAATATTAGCTTAAGAGGAACCAGTAATGTTAGGGTTTTAATAGATGGTAAGCCATCAACTTTTGGAGGTGGAAATATTACTGCTATACTGCAATCTTTACCAGCTAGTTCAATAGAAAGAGTAGAATTAATTACTAATCCATCCTCAAAATATGATGCAGAAGGACAATCCGGTATTATCAATATCGTTTTAAAGAAAAACCAAAAAATAGGTTTAAATGGAAGTATTGCAATCACAGCAGGCAGGTTTGATAATTTTAATGGAAATGGAAGCTTAAATTATAGAGACCAAAAATGGAATCTTTCTGGTAATTATAGCTATAGAACTGGAGATAGGCCTGGTTCTGGAATTACGAATACCACATTTCTTAATCCACAAACTAATGTTGCACCTTTTTCTTACGCTAGTCAATTATCAAACAGAAGCGGACAAAACAACACCTTTAAAGTGGGTGCAGAGCGATATTTTTCAGAAAAAACCTCAGTTGCATTATCAGGTAATTTTTCTTTTGGTAATGATTTAGACCGAGATGATTTAAGCCAACAGTTTTTAAATGCCAATAATACTTTATTGGATTATGGTACAGGATTAAATTCCGAAAAGCAAATAGAAAATGGTTATGACCTTAACTTAGATTTCTCTCATAAATTTAAAAAACCAAAAGAGGAAATTACAGGTAATTTTTCTTACGGAAATAGCAGTGAAGATGAAAATGCCAGAATTGTGCAAGACTTTTTTAGCAGCAATGGCGCTATCTCTCAAAATAGAATATCATCAAATAGACGAAATGATGTTACCAATGGAACAAATAGTTATAATCTTCAATTAGATTACACGCTTCCGTTAAAAAATGAAAGCAAATTAGAAGCTGGTTATAGAACCACTTTAAGATATGATGATGAGAATCAATATTCTGATACCTTAATTACCAATACCAATAATTACAATAAGGATAACACGCAAAGCAACCTTTTTGAATTAGATGATGTAGTACATGCTGTTTATGCGAATTATCAAAATCAGCTCACTAAAAACTTTGGTTTTCAGTTTGGGTTACGTACTGAACAAGCCTATTTAAACACTAAAATAACTGGCTTAGATGCCAATGGGCAATCTTTAATTACTCCAAGTAAATTAGATTATTTACGAGTTTACCCAAGTATTTTCTTAACTCAAAAATTTAAAGGAGATAATCAACTTCAATTAAGTTATTCAAGAAGGGTAAACAGACCAAGAGGCTATCAAACTAATCCTTTCCCAGACAGATCTGACCGTTATAATATCAGGATTGGTAATCCAAATCTTAGACCAGAAGACATCCATTCTTTTGAGTTTAGCTATGCTAAATTTTGGCCTGCTGTTACATTTACTTCTTCTTTATATTACAGACAAGTTAATGATGTAGTACAAAGCTTAAGAGACAATAATCCGGACGAATTAGGTGGAACTATTTCAAGATATTACAATCTATCTAAGAATCAATCTGTTGGTTTAGAGTTGATAAGCAGGGCAGATATTTCTAAAAAATTAAACGTTACCGGAAATTTGAATTTTTTCCAAACTTATTTTAAAGGACAAGCAAATTTAGGTATTAATGATAATTCTGGTTTTAGTTATAACGGTAATTTAACTACCAATTATAATTTTTCTAAAACTTTATCAACGCAAGTCAGTGCTTTTTATACTGCTCCACGTATTTTGGCACAAGGTACATTTAAGGAAATATTAAGTGTAGATGCTGGTTTAAAATTAGATGTTTTAAAAAATAAAGCAAGTATTTCTGCCAACATAAGAGATATTCTTAATGGTAGAAAATATGGTTTTACAACTGATAATGGTGTTTTTTTACAAGATTGGGAAAGAAGAAGACAGGGTAGAATATATAGTTTAACATTTAGTTACCGTTTTGGGCAAAGCAATTTTGATAGTAAAAAGCAACCTAAAAAAACTACCCAACCAGAAGATGATATGGGGTTTTAAACCTATTATGTTTTTTTAAGTCTTAAAGCATTCTTTAAGACTTTTTTATTAATATTGTTTGCTTTGATCAAACCCATTACCTACCTAAAACATGTTGTTTTTGTAATACTGATATGCAGTGTAAAAACAACTATTGCACAAATTAATCCTGGAAGTTTAAGCGGGAAAGTTGTTGATTTATCTAATAAAGAATCCATACCTTTTGTTAATATTTTTCTTTATGGCGGTGCCGATAGTACAACCGCAAAACCGTTTCAGACGGATGTAAATGGAAATTTTTCTATTAAAAACTTAAGTTTATCTACTTACACTATCAAATTTTCTTTTGTTGGTTACCAAACTAAAACCATCTCTAAAATTTTATTAGAAGACACAAGATATACAATTAATTTAGGCGATGTTGCATTAGACACAGATAGCAAAATGCTAAATGAGGTGGTGATAGAATATAAAAAGCCAATTATAGAAATGCAGGATGATAAGATTGTTTACAATGTAGACCAAAGCATTTTTTCTGAAGGTAGCGTTGCCACTGATATTCTAAAAAATGTTCCGTTGGTTACGGTAGATATAGATGGAAAGCCAACCATTGCAGGTAAAAGAAACACAAGAATATTTATCGATGGAAAGCCTTCAGACTATAACGCAAACAGCATTGGTGATTTATTAAGCATTTTACCATCAGATGCTTTAGAAAGTATAGAAGTAATTACAGATCCTTCTTCAAAATTTGATGCCGATGGCGATGGCATCATTAATATTGTGATGAAGAAAGGGAAAAAATTGGGCTTAACCGGTAACCTAAGTTCTAGAGGCGGCACAATGGGAAATTATAATGGAGGTGTATTTCTGTCAAAAAAGAATCCAAAATTTTCTTTCTCTGCTAATGCAGGCTTTAATCATGGCGTAAGATTTAGTGATGGAAATTCAAACAAGACAAATATTTTTACCGATACTACTTACAACAATCAGGATAATAATAGTAACAGAATATCTAATGGTTTCGATTCTCGATTTGGCGCTTCCTATCAAATAGATTCGGCTCAAAATTTAAAGTTTTCTTTAAGAGGAGGATTTAATAATGGAGATAATTTATCATTATCAAATAACCTGTTATTAAATGATAATCAGATAGGTCAAAACTTACGTCGTCAAAACAATTTTACAGATGGCAATAACCTAAATTTAGTTGCAGACATAGATTATTCGCTTTCAAAAAAAGATAAATCTCAATATTCAATTGGTTTAAACTATCAAAAAAATTCATCTAATAGTAATAGAGAATATGCTCGTTATTTATTAAATCCTGATGGCTCGCCGACTACTACAAACCCAAGTTTACAGAATAATGATAACCAGGATTTTGGAGACAATATTGAAATTAATGCAGATTACGACAAGGGTTTTAATTTTTTAAATAGCAAAATAGAAGTAGGCGTAAAAGGGTCTTTCAATTTTTCCGACCAAAATCAGGCGGCAACAACATTCGATTATACTTTAAACGATTATATCTTTAATCCTTCATTAACCAATAAGTTTAAGTTTAATCAAAACATATATGCAACTTATTTATCTTATCGTTTTAAAGTTAAAAGTTGGAGTTTTAGGTTTGGGAACAGGGCAGAAGTAACACAAGTCTCTTTTAAACAAGAAAGTGCATCAAATCTCAATATAGATCCCTATTTGAGTCTTTTCCCAAGTGCGTCAATTAATCGTTCTTTTGCAAGTAAATACAGCATAGGGCTTAGTTATGGCAGAAGGGTTGCTCGCCCACGTGAAAATGCTTTAAACCCAATCATTGATAATTCTGACCCCCAAAATTTAAAATACGGAAATCCAAACTTAATCCCTTCATTCACTGATCAATACAGCTTAAATTTAAGCATGTTTACCGATAAATGGTCAATCTCCCCAAGGTTTAGTTACTCATTATCAAATAAAATTATCGAGAGAATCAAGACTGTAAGCTCAGACGCCACTTCTATAACTACCTATCAAAATTTAGCAAATAGTTCGGCATTAACCTTTAATATGTTTGGAAATTATAACGCAAATAAAAAGCAAACATTTAATGCTGGTTTTTCTATCAGTAAAATAGGCTACAGTTCCGCATTAAATACAAGATTTAATAGAGATGGTTATAGCATCAGATCTAATGTCGGCATCAATTTTTCCCTAAAAAAATCAGCAGCATTCGAGGCTAATTTAAATTATTTTAGAAATACAGCAGCTCAAGGCACCTCTAACGGATCAATAGAAACTCAATTTGGCTTTAAACAAAATCTTCTTAAAAATAAAATAGGTTTAAGGCTAACCGCAGTAGATCCGTTTACTCAAAAAAATATTACTAGCATTACAGAAGGTCCAAACTTTTATCAAGAAAGCTATTCGGTACAACAAACAAGAAATTTCTTGGTGTCCTTAAGCTATCGTTTTACAAAAATTGATAAGGGAGCTAGCAGTAAAAAGAAATAAAATATATGGGCATTCCCCGCAAAAAAGAGCGGGTCGGGCTTTTCACTATATCTTTTTTTTCAATTTGCTAAAAAGCAAAGAAAAAAAAGGATGCCGCTTCAATCCCTAATGCAAAACCTATAATAGTCTTAACATATAAATCACAAAAAAAATCTGTGTAGCCAATAATGCAAATCTGTGGAATCTCCATAATCTGTGAAATCTTATAAACTAAAAATAACATGCGGTATGGTCTCTTCCTCTTACAGGCAACCTAAACTGTAAAGAAATCTCATGTGATCCTTTTTGTACTTTTGATAAGGCAGTATTTGTAAAATCGTAAGAATAACCAAGCTGTAAATCTGGAGTGATAAACATAGAAGCAACTGCATCAAAAGAATCTAAACTACGATAAGAAGCACCAAGCCAAAATTTCTCGTTCAGTAAAAAACTAGCATTCAAATCAAATTGTATAGGCGATCCATTTACATATTTAACCAAAAAATTAGGTTTAAACTTAATCCCTTCGCTCATTTGTAAAAGATAGCCAGCTTGCAAAAGATAATGCGGACGGTAAGCGGTGTTTGCCGCAGCCGTAGTTAATGAGGTGATATCCTTATAAAAAAAATGTGGCGAAGATATGCCAATATAATATTTATCAGAAAAAAGCATCGCTCCAAAACCCAAATTAATCCTCATGCTATTTTGATCTTCAAAAACCGGGTCAGAGGATGAAGCTGGACTAAATTTATAATTACTAGAATATTGCGCCCCAAAACTACTAGAACCAACATTAACTCCTACTGCTAAATAAGAATCGATTCCAATGGGTACTCTTTGCGAAACACTTAAATCTCCTCCTGTTTCTCTTATCACTTCCCCAATCTGATCATTAACTAAAATGGCTCCAATAAAAGTGTTGCTTTCGCCGATTGGTGTATGGACAGAAATCGTTTGTGTATTAGGCGCACCTTTAAATCCCACCCATTGATGCCTGCTTAATGCAGTAATTGTTAAAGATTCATCAAGGCAAGAGTAAGCAGGATTTATAGCTAAGGTATTAAACATGTATTGCGTATACATAGCCTTTTGCTGTGCATTACATGCTAAAATTCCTAAGAAAATGAAAATGTATGTGAAAACACATTTCATAAATATCCCTAATTAAATAATAAGACCATACAGGTGTAAAGAGTGTTGTGTATTTTTACGCGGAACAGCAATTAAAGTTACAGGAACAAAAGATTTGACTAAAATTAAATACCTAATAATCAGTTGGTTATAATTGGTTTAAATTATTGTTTTATTAGAAATAAATAATCTTATATGGCTCGTAATTTTCATTTAAGTTAATAACAAAATTTTAAATTTTATACAAAATACTAATGGCTTGGAAATTGACTAAAATTTTTATCACATCTATCAGATTGCTCATTTATCTAAATGTGATTTTATTACCAATATAATTTTAGAAAAATAAAAAAATTGCCAAACTAAAATTTATTCATACGGTTAAATTTAAATAATGAAAAAGAAAGTTTTAATAACTGGTGCAAGTGGAACTGTTGGACAAGCATTAACAGATTTGTTAATCAATAAAGGACATGAGGTTGTTCATATTAGCCGTTCGGAAAAATTTAATGCTAAAGTTAAAACCTATAAATGGGACCTTCAAAAGAAAAAAATTGATTCAAATTGTTTGGATGGGGTAGATACAATTGTTCATTTAGCCGGTGCAGGAATTGCCGATAAAAGGTGGACAAAAGAAAGAAAAGAAATATTAATTAAAAGTCGAACAGAAAGTATCAAATTAATTTGTGACTTGATGAAGAATAAGAAAAATCAAGTAAAAGAAATAATTTCAGCTTCAGCAGCAGGTTATTATAGTGATAGAGGAAACGATTTATTGACAGAAACAGATTTACCTTCAAATGATTTTCTAGGAAATTGCTGCATTTTATGGGAAAATGCAGTTGATGAAGGAAAAACCTCTGATTTACGTATTGTGAAATTTAGAACTGGAGTTATTTTAGATAAAGATAGTGGAGCACTTGAAAAAATTGCTGCACCAATAAAATTAGGTTTTGGTGCTTCACTTGGAAATGGTAATCAGTGGATTTCCTGGATTCATTTAGATGATGTTGCAGAAATGTATTTGTCAGGAATTGAAAACGAAAATTTAAATGGAGCATACAATATGAGTTCTCCATACCCAATAACAAATGCATCATTAACAAAAAGCATTGCTCAGCAATTAAAAAAACCACTTTGGTTACCTAATGTACCTGCTTTTGCACTCAAATTAGCGTTGGGAGAAATGAGCGCTGTTGTATTGGGAAGCACTAAAATGGATACAAAAAAAATTGAAGAAACTGGTTTTAGATTCAAGTTTCCAGAAATAAAATCAGCATTAAAAGATATTTATGCTTAAAGAGGAGATTGCTATTTTTTGGTTTAGAAGAGACCTTCGTTTAACTGATAATGCTGGCTTATATCATGCTTTAAAAAGTGGTCTTAAAGTATTACCGATTTTTATTTTCGATAAAGAAATATTAGATAAGTTAGAAGATAAAGATGATGCCCGCATTACTTTTATCAATAAAGAAATTGAAAAACTTAAAACTCAAATTGAAAAACTAAATTCTTCCCTACTTATAAAATACGGCAAACCTGATCATGTTTGGGCAACCATAATGTCTGAATATAATGTTAAAGCTGTATATACCAATCATGATTATGAGCCTTATGCTGTAGAACGCGATAATAATTTAAGCGCTAACTTTTCTAAAAAGGGCATTAATTTTTTCACTTATAAAGACCAAGTCATTTTTGAAAAATCTGAAATTGTAAAAGATGATGGCAATCCTTATGTAGTTTTTACTCCATACAAAAGAAAATGGTTGGCTAAACTTAGCAGTTTTTATATTAAACCCTATCCTACAAAAAAATATTTTAAGAATTTTATTGATATAAAACCTTTTGATATACCAAGTTTAGAATTAATGGGTTTTGAAAAAAGCAATCAGCATTTTCCAGATCAAGAATTTAAGGATGTATTAAATGATTATGGTGTTGATAGAGATTTTCCTGCAAAAGATGCAACATCAAGGATAAGTGTTCACTTAAGATTTGGAACCGTTAGTATCCGTGATTTAGTTAAAGTTGCACAAGAAAAAAATAGTGATGTTTGGTTAAGTGAATTAATTTGGAGAGATTTCTATTTCTCTATCTTATTCCATTTTCCATATTCTGCAACCGCTTCTTTCAGAAAAGAATACGATCAAATTAATTGGAGAAATAACGAGGAAGAATTTAAAGCTTGGTGTGAAGGAAAAACTGGGTATCCAATAGTAGATGCTGGCATGAGGCAATTAAATGAATCTGGTTTTATGCATAACAGGATAAGAATGGTTGTTGCCAGTTTTTTAACAAAGCATTTATTAATTGATTGGCGTTGGGGCGAGCGTTATTTTGCTAGAAAATTATTAGATTATGAATTGTCTAGCAATGTTGGTGGCTGGCAATGGGCCGCGGGCTCAGGAGTTGATGCAGCTCCCTATTTTAGAATTTTCAATCCTTACGAACAAGTTAAAAAGTTTGATAAAGATTATAAATATATTAAAAAGTGGGTGCCAGAATATGCCGATCCATTTAGTTACCCTAAACCTATTGTAGACCATAAACTTGCAAGAGAAAGGTGTTTGGAAACTTATAAAAAAGCTTTAAAATAAAAAAGACTCCCAAATGAGGAAGCCTTTTTAAACCAAAACTAAAATCCATTAAACCAATTTATTTTTGTAATCGCTTACAGTTTTAAGACGGCATCAAATCTTAAAGGTTTAATTTAATTTTAAAAATTTATAATGATTTTTAGGTTGACCAAAGATCTTGTTTTCCCAGACCCTAACTTAGCTGATGAGGATGGTCTATTAGCCATTGATGGCGATCTTAGTCCAGAAAGGTTAATCTTAGCTTATCAAAATGGAATATTCCCTTGGTTTAATGAAGATTCTCCTATTCTGTGGTACAGCCCAAAAGAACGTTTTGTGCTGTTTCCATCAGAAATAAAAATTAGCAAAAGTATGCGCCAGCTTATAAATGCTAAAAAGTTTAATATTACTCATAATAAAGCTTTTAAAGAAGTTATTATGGCTTGCGCCGATTTTAAAAGAATAAATCAGGATGGAACATGGATAACGAAAGAAATGCAGCAAGCTTATATCAAATTAAATGATTTGGGTTTTGCTCATTCTATTGAAGTTTGGGAAGGTAAAGATTTAATAGGCGGACTTTATGGCGTTTTAATTAATCAAGTTTTTTGTGGCGAATCTATGTTTTCTAAAAAGAGTAACACTTCTAAACTTGCGTTAATAGGGCTTTGCGAAAATGCAAACATCAAGTTAATTGATTGCCAAATACAATCCGACCATTTAGAAACATTGGGAGCAAAAATGATAGAGAGAGAGCTATTTACAAATTATTTAAAGCCATAAAATTAAATCAACTTTATGGCTTTAAATTCTATTTTGAAGTATAATAAAAATCAAAAACTTTAGCTAGGTCCTCATCATTTTTGTAGTCTATATTTGAAGATTTGATAAATTCGTTTATTTGTTCGCTTTTATCACTGAAAAGTGTAAGAATCTCTTTTTTAGAGGGTTTAAACTTTTCCATTTTACCATTTCTAAAAATATAAT
Organism: Pedobacter psychrophilus; assembly: GCF_001652725.1. Classification (GTDB taxonomy): domain Bacteria; phylum Bacteroidota; class Bacteroidia; order Sphingobacteriales; family Sphingobacteriaceae; genus Pseudopedobacter; species Pseudopedobacter psychrophilus. The sequence continues at coordinate 320,039 of NZ_LWHJ01000030.1, read as the reverse complement.
ATGTAATAATATCAACAAATTTTTTCTCAGTAGTAGAAGAGTTATAAGGCTTCGATTCTGAAATGTACTTTTTGTTTTTCATTAATAAACTAGCAATAGTCCCATCATAAATTAATTTATAATAGCTTAAAGTGGTAAGATTATCTATTGGAGGAAAACCGTTCTTATATACTTCTTTGTTATCTAGTTCAGAATTATCTAGTTCAAAAGATCTTAATGATTCTAAAAAAGTCATTGATTCACCTTTAGCAGATTTAAAGTACAAAACATCTTCAAAAAGATCATATTTTAAAGCTCGGTTAGTATAAATCTTTCCATCCTCTGTAGTTATAGATCCATTAGTCCAATTATCATACAAATAAGGAGTACCAGTAAAATTTGTAAAATCTTTAGACATTACCGGCTTACCATTTATATCTTTTACATACTGAGCTTTGAGGTTTAATGCTATAAAAGAAATAAACAACAAAGTAATGCTAAACTTTTTCATAAGTTATTTTAATTTTGAGTAACGTAAAAATAATGAAAAAAATACTCTGCTCTACACTCTTTATATTTATTTATTGCAATTCAATAGCACAAAAAAATGATGGCACTGTATCATCGTTAATAAAAACGGAAAAAAATTTAAACGAATTTCTTTCTGAAGAAGGTTTATCTAAGGCTTTTTTAAAGTATACTTCTGATAAAGGCGTTGTTTTTAGACCAAATGCGATAAACATTAAAGAATACTATCATAATAACCCTTCTGAGATAAAAAATTTATCATGGGAGCCAGAATTTGCTATGATTTCTAAAGATGGAGATCTTGGATTCACATCAGGCTTATATACATTAAATAAGGAAGAGCCTTCTTACGGACATTATTTATCAATTTGGAAATCAAAAAATCAAAAAAAGTGGGAGCTCGTATTGGATGCTGATATCGAACATAAAAAGCCTTTATCAAATCCGAAAACCCAGTTCTTAGATCCAACAGATTATAAATATTCAAAACTTATTGGGCCAAAAAAGATTAAGATGAGGGAAGATATAGTTTTTAGTACTGATTTATTATTAAGCAAAGCTTTGGATAAATCAGGAAATAAAAACTTAAGTGATTTTTACTCACCAAACGTTAGGCTTTATTTTCCAGGTCAGATACCCGTAACTGGAAAATCAAATGTTTTAAATTTTATTTATGGTATGGGTAAGCCACTTATTTGTTTCCCTAACTTTGTAGATAGAGCGTTTAGTGGAGATTTGGCTTATACAAACGGAAAAGCTAGCATTGGCATTAATAAGTACAATTATATTCGCATTTGGCAAAAAGATATTGAAAGTAAATGGAATATTATTTTAGATATGTATGTGTTTGAGGAATAAATTTGAGGTACGAAATTTGTTTTAATACCTAAATAAAAAACATATCATGAAACTTAATCCTCAAGACAGAAATTACGATACGCTTTCTGAAGCGATGAATGATTTGAAAAAACGTGGCTATACTTACGAATTTGATTTTAAAGAGAATAATATTTATAGCAATAGTGATGATAAAGAATTCTCATCTAATGAGTTAAAAATTGTAGAAGTGCATCGCTTTGAAGGAATGAGTAATCCTGATGATAACACAATTTTGTATGCAATTTATTGCGCAGATGGTTCTAAAGGAGTTTTAGTTGATGCTTATGGAATGTATGCAGATCCTGAAAAAACAAAATTTATGGCAGATGTAGAAATTGTATCAGAATAAATCTGATATAATTTTTTCTGTATTAATACCTTCGGCTTCTGCCTTATAATTTCTAACAATCCTATGTCTTAAAACTGGTTTAGCAACTGCCTGTACATCTTCAATATCTGGAGAATATTTTCCACTTATTGCAGCATGGCATTTGGCACCTATTACCAAATATTGAGAAGCCCTTGGCCCTGCCCCCCATGATAAATATTTGTTTACCGCTTCTGTAGAGTAATGGGAATTTGGCCTTGTTTTAGCCACCATTTTAACTGCATATTCTAAAACTTGGTCAGCTACTGGCATTTTTCTTATCAATTGCTGAAAGTAAGCAATTTGCTGAGCTGTCAAAATCCTTTTTAAGTCTGCTACTTTATTTCCTGTAGTATTCTTTACAATATTTACCTCTTCTTCAAAAGAAGGATAATCTAAAAACACGTTAAACATGAAACGATCTAACTGAGCTTCTGGAAGTGGATATGTTCCTTCTTGTTCTATAGGATTTTGTGTAGCTAAAACAAAAAAAGGATTTGGTAAAGCATGTGTAACTCCAGCCGCAGTAACACATTTCTCTTGCATTGCTTCCAATAAAGCTGCTTGTGTTTTAGGCGGCGTCCGGTTTATTTCATCCGCTAAAATGATGTTTGAAAAAACCGGACCTTTAATAAATTTAAAATTTCTATCATCCCCTAATATTTCGCTACCAATAATATCAGATGGCATTAAATCTGGTGTAAATTGAATTCGGTTGAATGAAAGATCTAATACATTGGCAACAGTTTGTACCAATAATGTTTTAGCCAAACCAGGCACACCAACCAAAAGACAATGCCCGTTACTGAAAATAGAAATTAAGACAGATTTTACAACATCATCTTGCCCTACAATTATTTTAGAAATTTCTTTTCTAATGGTATGGTAAGAGGCGCTTAACGCATCAATGGCTTCTACTTCAGATTTATAATCCATAAAATTTCTATTTGCTTGCGGTATCTGGCTCGGTAATCCAATCTTTCAAAATCTCGCAGCTATAATATTCTTTATCTAGTTTTACATAAGTAGATTGTCTTCTTTTATCAAACCATTGGCTTACAGTTGCATTTATCTTATCCTCATAAGCTGCATCTTTAATTTTTGGTAAATCCTGATCTAAATTTGCTGTGTGTGGGGGTATTTTAGATTTTAGATATAAAAACCTGTACCCAGTTTTTCCCCTTGCGTCTGTAAATAAAGCTGGAGTTGAATATGCTCCAACTTTCATGGTATCAATAGTTAAGAATACTTTTGGATCTAACTGATCAGTAGGAATAAATGTAGTACGGGAATTTACGTTTTGCCCATTCAGCATCATTCCTCCATTATATTTACTTTCTTTATCATCAGAATAAAGAGAAGCTGCAGCAGAAAAATCCATTTTACTAGCCTTAACCTTTTCGTAAACTGAGTCGATCTTTATTTTAATTCTATCTAAAGCGGCTGTTGTATTTTCCGGAATAATTAAAATATGCCTTGCCCTAACTTGTTCGCCCCTTCTTTCAGTTACTTCTAAAAAGTGAAAACCAAATTCAGTTTCAAAAACGGGAGATATTTCTCCAGGTTTCAATTTAAAAGCCCAAGAAGTAAATTCTTTAGCCATGGTCTGTCTATCAAAAAAACCTAAATCTCCACCTTCTTTTGCAGATCCGGGATCTTGAGAATATAATCTTGCTAAAGTCGAAAAGCTTTCTCCTCCTTTAATCCTTAATCTTAAAGCCTCTGCTTTATCTTTATAAAACTCCTTTTCTTTTTTATTTAATTCTGGATAGGTAATAATCTCCCCTACTTCTACCTCAGTATTAAATTGTGGTAAAGAATCTTTAGGGAACTTATCAAAATATCTTTGAACTTCTAAAGGTGTTACTTCAACTTTTTCGGTAATTTTTGCTTGCATTTTTTGTGCAACCAGTATTTCTTGAATATCTGCTCTTATTTCGTCCTTATATTGTATTACAGATCTCCCTAAAAATTCCTCTAACTTTTCTTGTCCCCCAGCCCTGGATACCATCACCCTCATTCTTCTATTCACTTCATTATCTATATCATCTTCCGTAACGGTAATAGAATCTAAAACCGCTTGCTGAGTTAATAATTTTTGACTCAGCATATTTTGCAAAAACAAGCATTTTGTATTCTCATCTTCCTTATTACCTTGTTGTAGATATTGGGCATATTGCTGGTCTACTTCAGACTTTAGAATGATATTATCTCCCACAACCGCCACTACTTTTTCCACAACTTTATCTTGTGCATAAATAGTCGTCAAACCAAAAAAGGACAGCAACATTAAAATCGAAACTCTTTTCATTTATGATATATTTCTAATTCGTTATTTTTTTGAGCTTCGTTAAAAATGCTCTTTTCCATTTGATTAATCAAAGTCAATTTTCTTTGATTAATGATTAAATTTTTAATGTTTTGCTTTTCAAAAGCCAAAGGCGATAAACTGTCTTTAAACTTTGAATCTCGCAAAATTAGGAGATATAATGTATTATTCTCAGAAATCTCAAAAATACGGTTTAAATTTTCATAATTATTTTCTCCAATTTTAGATATAGGTAAAATCTGAGCCAATTCCTCAGTATAGTGCCAGGTGGTATCCATCAAAGAAAAATTAGTAGAATATTTAAAACAATATTTTTCTAATAAGTCAAAATCCCTTAAATCTTTAGATGTAAAAAGCTTTTTAACCATTGCAATTTTTGGGGCCTTTTGAGATAATTTAATGTAAGAAACTTTTAAAATTGGCTTTTTAAGCTGAAAGTTTTCCTTATTAATTTCATAAAATGATGCGATTTCTTTTTCATTAACTATTGTATCTAACTTTTGTCTGATCAGTTCTTGCTCATATTGAAATCTGATTAATGATCTTTTATAAACGTCTAATTGATCTTGGATAGTTTTATCATTTGGCTTAACATTTTCTTCTGCTTGATGTTGGATGGCTTGTTCATGTAACCATTGATCTATAAACCCCCAAACAATAGAAACACTATCACTTCCATGTGTATTTTGAGGGACTACACCATCTAAATCTTTTGAATAAAGATAATTATCAAATGCTTTAGCAATAGGTTTATCCTGAGGCTTAGAAAAATAATTACAAGAAATTACCGTGAAAGAGCAAACAAAAACGGCAATAGATATCCTAATTATGCGCATCATCAATCCAACGAAAGTAAAGCCTTTTTAGCGTAAATATGAATGCTTTAACTTTTTTTAACAAAAAATAAACAACTTTGTAATATGGATAATTTGCAAACAAATAATTTGATTGCTCTAAGCTTACTAATAAATGAAGACGTTTATTTATTAGATCATGATCGTTTAACAGTTATTGATGATGCTGATAATGAAACTCAGCTAATAGAAAATTTAAAAGAAGAAATACTGGTTGTTAAAGAACCATCTGAAAAATATAATCCCAAATCAGAAGAAACTATAGCGCCTATTTTATCTAATACGTTAATAAAAGATGAAGTAGTAAAACTAGATTATAAATACCTTGGAGACAATAACAAATACGTTCTCATTATTGTGAATGAACCAAATTTTGATTTTTTAAATAAGAAGGACTTAACTTTTTTGACAAAAATTTTAGGAGCTAAGAAATTAGAAATTAACGATGTTGCCATTATTAATCTAGCCAAATATCCTTCTTTAGATTTTAATGATTTGAAATCGTTTTTTGGTTTTAGCAAGTTGATAACTTTTGGGATAAACCCGAAAATATTAAAGGTTGATGGAAGTGTACCCAATAAAAAATTTATGTTTAAAGATATTGCTATTTTAGGTACTTGGGATTTATATAAATTAGATGAGGATGTTAAAAAGAAAACCACCTTTTGGAACGAATTAAAAACATTTTAAGAATGGAAAACAAATTGGTTTTTGCCACTAACAATGCTCATAAATTAGAAGAAGTCCAAGCCAAAGTTGGAAATATTTTTAAAATAGTAAGTCTAGCTGAAATTAATTGCAATGAAGATATTGCAGAAACTGGTTTAACCTTACAAGAAAACGCCAGTATAAAAAGTCAATACATCAATAAAAATTACAATTTAAATTGCTTTGCTGATGATACTGGTTTAGAAATAAAAGCTTTAAATAATGAACCTGGTGTTTTTTCTGCAAGATACTCTGGATCAAGAGATTTTAAACACAACATGGATTTAGTTTTGCTTAAAATGAGAGATATAACTGATAGAGCAGCTAGATTTAGAACGGTGGTTTCTTTAATAATTGATGACAAAGAAATTTTATTTGAGGGAATTGTCAACGGAAAAATAAGAGAAACTCCATCTGGCAATGATGGCTTTGGCTACGATCCAATTTTTGAACCTGATGGTTATGATATCACTTTTGCGGAAATGAGTTTGGAAGACAAGAACAGGATTAGCCATCGTGGTTTGGCTATGGAAAAGTTAATTGGTTTTTTGAAAGGAATTTAAGTGTCTCTCGCAGAATTTTAATAATTAACGTAGAATTGACAGTTTCTATTTTAGATTTTAATTCTTTTACTTCCCATAATATAGGTGCGTTAGGGATTGAAGAGGATACCGGTCTGTGAATAAGGCCTTGTGTCGTATGAACGTAAAGCCCGCTCGAACGCCCAAATTACATTCCCATTTTTAAATAAATATTCGTTTGCTAATTTCCATTTGGTAATGTTATTGCTAAACCAATATTAAAAAACTATGGAAAGGTTTAAGAATAAAAATATATTAATTACTGGCAGCACATCTGGTATTGGACAAGCTTGCGCAGAGCGTTTTGCGAAAGAAGGTGCAAATATCATTTTAAATGGGAGGCATTTTGAGGATGATGAGAAGCAACTCATCAAAAAAATTGAGGCTTACGGTAATAAAGTGAAATTTGTGCAGGGCGATTTAAGCAAGGGAATGGATTCTTTGGCTATTTTACAACAAGCAATTGATGCTTTTGGAGGGTTGGATATTTTGGTAAATAATGCCGGTGTAGAAAGAAGTGCAGATTTTTGGGATGTTACAGAAGAGGATTATGATTTAGTGATGCATACCAATTTAAAGGGTGTATTTTTCGGGACTCAAACTTTTGTGAAATATTGTCAAAAAGAAAATAAACCAGGCATTATTATCAATATGAGCTCAGTTCATGAAGAAATTATTTTCCCTCATTTTTCTGCCTATTGTGCCAGTAAAGGTGCTTTGAAAATGCTAATGAGAAATTTAGCGACAGAGTTAGCTCCGTTAAATATTAGAATTAATAATGTTGCTCCCGGAGCTATTTCTACGCCAATCAATCAAAAAATGATGGCTGATAAAGAAAAAATGAAGGGTTTATTAGAAAACATTCCAATGAAAAGAATGGGTACTTCTGATGAGGTTGCTGGATTAGTTGCGTTTTTAGCAAGTGATGATGCGAGTTATATTACAGGAAGTACTTATTTTATTGATGGGGGTTTAACTTATCATTACGAAGAGCAATAAACATTTATAACGATTTTCTGAATTAAGGAAGTGGTTTTTATGAAGTCTCTTGCAATACTTTATAAATACCAACCTCCTGCTTTCTACCTTTTAAAGGAACTAATCCTTGAGAAATAAACTCGTAAGATTTAGTGTTTTCTAAAATACTTTTTAAATCTTCAGAAATTATTAAATCGGCGTCTAATTCATTACATTTTGCTTGAATTCTAGCCGTAACATTTAGTGTATCTCCATGAAAAGCAATTTCTCTTTTTACGTCTCCAACTTCTACTGCGGTAACTTTACCAATATGCATCCCCGCTTTAAATTGAGGCAAAACGCCATGTTTTTTTAAATATTTTGGCTTTTTTTCAACAAAATAATTGTAACAGGCAAAATAGAAATCTATAGTGATTAAAGGGTTTTTTAAATGATTAGTTGGCCAACTCAAAACTACTTCATCGCCAACATATTGATATATTTCTGCTCCGTATTTAACGGAAATATAGTTGATGTGTAAGAAACAATCCCTTATCAATTTGCTGTATTTTACGTGTCCCAGTTTTTCTGCATGTGTTGTGGAAGATTTTAAATCGAGAAAAATAAAAATCCTTTCTTCTTCTTTTGGATTGGCATATCTGCCCATTAAAAGCGGAATTAAAACACCAGGACCAAATTTTGTGTTTACCTGTATTAAGAAACTAATCATGATGCTCATAAAAAACACATAGATCATGGTCAGTTTAAAATAATCGTCCCAAGCTTCTTCGGGTAAATTAAACGATGTATTTAAAAAATATAAATGGTATAAAAAACGCTCCCATATTATTTCTTTAACAAAAAAGAACATCATTATCATTACTAAAAAATAGAAAATGCTCTTTACTAAAATTAATGCTCCTGTAGATTTTCCCTTGAACAATTTTCGGTAAAAAAAGAAATCTAAAAAACCTAATGAAGCTCCGTAAAGCAAGCCCATTGCAAACGAGATTACAATAATTGGTTTTATGGAGCTTGGAATAGCAACCTGATAGATTTTTCCAAACCCGTTTGCCGCATAATGAAGAATGAGGCTCAGAAACAAAAAAGCAATAATCCAAAAAGTAGTTTGAATTAGTATTGCGCTAATTAGCGGATGTTGAAAGGCGTATTTTCTAGCGTTTGCTGTATAATTGATTTTCATTGGGTTTCAACCCAAATTTGCATTAATAAATTTTATTATACAATTTAAATTTTATGCAAGCAATCTTGTAATCAGAATTAAAACTAGTAATACAATCAGTAGAAATATATATGCTAAAGGTTTGGCAAAGTTTAAGGTATAACCAAATTTAGGATTGCGCATTGGCACAATTAAATCTTCATCATCGGCATCAAAGAAGAAAAAACTATTCTTATACTTAGAAAGATCTTTTTTTGGAGAATTATCCATGGATGGTTTCTGCCTTTCCATAACTTTTAATCACTTTGCCTTCATAATCCAACCATTCTTGCCAACGTTTTTCAACATCAATTCCCTCACCGTATTTACGGGCCAAACCAATAAACATGGTATAATGTGTGGCTTCAGAAATCATCAATTCATGATAAAATTCTGAAAGCTCCTGATCTTCTACATATTCTGAAAGCACTTTAAAACGCTCACAACTTCTTGCTTCAATCATAGCTGCTAACAGCAAACGATCAACCATACTTTCCGTTCTTTTTGCTTCTCCCCCACCACGTTTTAAAAACTTGATCAACTCGTTAACATAATTATCCTTCCGCTCTAAACCCAAAGTAAAACCTCGCTTTAAAATCAAATCATGTACTCGTTTAAAGTGATCCATCTCTTCTTTTGCAAGTTCGGCCATTTCTTGCACCAACTCAGAAATATTAGGATTTTGAATGATTAAAGTAATTGCATTTGTAGCCGCTTTTTGTTCACAATAAGCATGATCTGTCAAAATTTCTTCAATGTTACTTTCAACTACATTTTTAACCCAGGTAGGGTCAGTAGGCAATTGTAGCTTAAACATGGTTTTCTCGCTCATGCTGCAAAAATAAGAAATTTATAAAGGCTTAAAGCGAAATGCTAAAAGCGAAAAGTCATATTACGATAAACTTCAATATACCAATTTGGTTTTTGGTATAAAAAATGCTTAAATTTATCAAAAACATATATATCATGAGAAAAGAACTACAAGATTTCTCTTTAATGATTGATGAGCAATTTGATTTATTTGAAAAACCACAAGGATTTTGGGGATTTATATTCAGTTTTTTCATTTAAAAAACATCAATAAAATTTAACATTACTTTCTTAGATTAGGATGAGTAGATAAATATGCTCAATTTCAAATAACTTAATTAATCTTTCACCAATAATCTAATTCTACAAAACCTTCCTCTTAAAACCTTAAATCCTTTTTACTAAATTTGCCGCTCAATAAAAATCCAGTTTTGAGAGAGCAAAAAATTTTATCAGCATTAAGCGTATTTGATATAGCAGAAGAAGGAAAAGGTGTGGCCAGAGCCGATGATTTGGTAGTATTTATAGAGAAAGCTATTCCCGGCGATGTTGTAGACGCTGCAGTTTATAAAAAGAAAAAGAGTTTCGCACAAGCCAAAATTGCTCAATTAATTACGCCTTCTCCTGATAGAGTTGATGCTTTTTGCGAGCATTTTGGTGTATGTGGTGGTTGCAAATGGCAACACATGAATTATCCAACGCAATTAAAATATAAACAGAAATCAGTTTTAGATGCTTTACAGCGATTAGCAGGTTTAGAAACCTCTCATGCAGAAGAAATTTTACCTTCTGCCCAAGATCGTTATTACCGAAATAAACTTGAATATACTTTTTCTAACAAACGCTGGTTAACTGATTTAGACGGCGAGATAACAGACGAAAAAGAAATGAATGCTTTAGGTTTTCATGTACCACTCCGTTTTGATAAAATTTTAGAGATTAACCATTGCTATTTACAGGCTGATCCTTCTAACGATTTAAGAAATAAAATCTCGGCTTTTGCCAAAGAAAAGGATATTTCATTTTACGATTTAAGAGCCCATGAAGGCGCTTTAAGAAACTTGGTAATTCGTACTTCTTCTACCGGCGAATTGATGGTTATCGTGATTTTTGCTTATCCAGAAGAAGGTCAGGTAAATTTGATGATGGAGTTTGTAAAAAATCAATTCCCACAAATCACATCGCTTTTATACATTATCAATCAAAAAAAGAACGATACTTTTTTTGACCAGGAAGTATTACTTTTTAGCGGACGCGAGTTTATTTACGAAGAAATGGAAGGTTTAAAATTCCGTATCGGGCCAAAATCTTTTTACCAAACCAACTCGCTTCAAGCTTACGAACTCTATAAAATCACTCGTGATTTTGCCGATTTAACAGGTAACGAATTAGTTTACGATTTATATACCGGAACAGGCACTATCGCTAATTTTGTAGCGAAAAAAGCCAGGAAAGTTATCGGTGTGGAATATGTTCCGGATGCTATTGAAGATGCAAAAATCAATTCGCAGATCAACGGAATTGATAATACAGTTTTTTACGCTGGTGATATGAAAGACATTTTAAACAATGATTTCATCAACCAAAATGGCAAACCAGATGTAGTAATTACAGATCCGCCAAGAGCTGGGATGCACCCTGATGTGGTGGAGCGTTTGATGGAGTTAAAAGCAGAAAAAATTGTTTACGTAAGTTGCAACGCCGCCACCCAAGCCCGTGATTTAATCCGTTTAAAAGAAAAGTATGATTTAGTGCGCATAAAACCTGTCGATATGTTTCCCCATACGCAACACGTTGAAAACGTGGTACTTTTAAAAATAAAGAAATGAATCCAGAAGAATTATTAGGACAAAACGAAGGTGAAGCACCAAAGGAAAGTCCGCTAATTAGTTTAAAAAAAGACTTAGAATTTTATAAGGATACTTTGCGTGAAGTTGCCGTGGACATTATGGTAGAAGGACTTTCTGCCTATCCAATTTTTGTCGCCCATCAACATGAAGTGGCTTTGGGCGAAATGATTTTAGATAGTAAAGAACTAGGCACTAATTGGAGTATCCAAGCTTCTACGCTTGAAGAGTTTGTAGAAAAAAGTATCATCCAACACAGCAAAAGAGAAATGTTTATCCAAAGCTTTAAACCTGCCGACGATTTTATGTGCGTATTTGCGATAGTGCCAGAAGGCGCAAATTTTATTTACTACCCTTATAAGTAATATGATTTGGGCGTTTCCCCGCCAAAAAAAGTGGGGTCGGGCTATCCACTATATCTTTTTTTGCCATTTGCTTTATGGCGATAGCAAAAAAGGATGCCGTTTTTATCCCTAACGCAACTGTAAACTTCTTTACATTTGATGTTAGAGTAAAGCCCTTTATCTATTCATTTATCTTACATCTTCAACAATAAGTTGATATTTCAGATCATTAGATTTTTTTTGCTGAAAAAATTTAGAGTTTTCGTAAATATAAACCGGCATCATAGAAATTTCTAATGGCTTCTCTATATGAACCATTTTCCAATCAATTAGATTATTGTAATTCTCTGATAAGATGATTGGTCTTATAGAATTGTTGCTATCTATATTTTTGAAATCAAGATTTAAATTTTTATTACTAAAATCAGAGAAAACGTCGTGATTTTTATTGAAATCGAAATTAGATTTTAATGTATCTATTATAAAACCATCACCATGCTTCTGCATCACTAATTTCTTTTTATTTAGAGCATTATATAAATTGATTCTGGAATGTATAGCTGTACTGTCTTTTGTTTCGTTATTATTCTGAGCATTTGATTTTTTATTTAAACCAATTAATAAAAAAATCAAGATACAACTGATGAAAGGCAACTTTTTTTTCATGATAAACTTTTTGGTTAATCAAATTTAACTAAAATAATTTTGTAATATGGATAAAGCATTGATAATGAAGTTGAATCTAAGGGTCTTTGAGATTTGAATTATAAAGGCATAAAAAGATTTACTCAAAACCTTTGTGAAACTGTTGGCATCATTTTGCGGCTTATTTACGTTGTAAACAACTATATCTATAATGAAAGCAATCATCATCACCAAACCCGGCGGGTCAGAAGTTTTAAACTTCGAAGAAAAACCAACTCCTATTCCAAATAAAAATGAGGTTTTAATCAGCATAAAAGCGGCTGGTTTAAACCGCTCCGATGTAGCACAACGTAAAGGGAAATATCCTGCACCAAAAGATGCTCCGCAAGATATCCTAGGTTTAGAGGTTTCTGGAATTATTGAAGCTTGTGGCGAAGACGTTAAAAGATGGAAAAAAGGAGATAAAGTTGTTGCTTTATTAAGCGGTGGTGGCTATGCCCAATTTGTAACCGTTGATGCCGGCAGCTGTTTACCAATTCCCAAAAACCTAAGCTTTGTAGAAGCGGCTTCTTTACCAGAAACAGTTTTTACAGTGTGGAATAATATTTTTCAAAGAGGAGCTTTAAAATCGGGGGAAAACTTTTTGGTTCATGGTGGCAGCAGTGGAATTGGTATTACAGCGATTCAGATTGCTAAAGCACTTGGTGCAAAAGTTTTTGCAACCGCAGGATCAGACGAAAAATGTGAAGCCTGTAAAAATTTAGGAGCAGATATTTGTATCAATTATAAGGATGAAAACTTTGAGGATATTTTGAAAAATGAAGGTGTTGATGTGATTTTAGACATGATTGGTGGCGATTATGTAGAAAAAAATATCAATATCTTAAATCCTGATGGAAGGATGGTTTTCATTAATGCCATGAAAGGAAATCCTAAAGAACTAAATATCATGAAAATGATGCAAAAACGAATTATGATTACCGGCAGCACTTTACGCAGCAGAGATCTTGATTTTAAATCTGCTTTAGCCAAGGAAGTAGAAAAACATGTTTGGCCTTTAGTAGAACAAGGAAAATTTAAACCAATTATTCATCAAGTTTTTCCATTGAAAGAAGCTGGAAAAGCCCAAGAATTAATGGAAAGTAGTGAGCATATTGGCAAAATTATTCTGAGTAATGAGTAATTTGATGGTTCGTGAGGACACGAACCATGGTGGTGGAATAATATTGTAATATAATCATTTGAGACTTACGAAGTTTTAAAAAATCTTAAGCCTAGTTAGCAGATTAAAATATCTTCAAATACATCACTTTGTGTTTCCCAATTCCTGGGATTTCAAAAAAATCGCTCACTAACTCAAAACCTAAACTTTGGTAAAATTTAACGGCTTTTTCCCTTGCGTTACACCATAAATAATTGATTTTTTGCCCTCGTAAATAAACTATTGCAAAATTGACCAACTTGTTTCCAATTCCTTTTCCTTGATATTTTGATGCTGTTGCCATTCCTCTCAATTGAAAAGCTTCACCATCAAATTTTTCATATCGTTGACTATGAAAAGAGGCTACGCAAACCAATTCATCGCCTTCAAAATATCCTAAATGAAAAGTACTTTCAGTATCATCATTTAAGAAAATACATTCTTCTAACTTTAACTTTCCTTCTCGCAAAATTTCATTTCGCAAGGGTAAAACCTGCTCTGTTGTTATAAATTTAATCATGCTTGTTAAAATCAATAGCTAATTTTTCTATTAAATCGGCTAAACGGCTAGCATAACCAAATTCGTTATCATACCAGCCAACTACTTTTACTAATCCGCCAACAATAGAAGTCAATTGTGCATCAAAAATGCAAGAATGTGGATTGTCAATAATATCAACGGAAACAATTGGGTCTTCTGTGTATTCCAAAATATTTTTCATTTCTACCTCGGCGGCAGCCTTAAAAGCATTATTTATCTCTCCAACTGTTGTTTGTTTTTTTAAAACACAGGTAAAATCCGTTAATGATCCATTTAAAACCGGAACACGAATCCCGGCACCGCCTAAATGACCCTCTAAATGAGGAAAAATACTGGTAATAGCTTTCGCTGCTCCTGTAGATGTTGGGATTATTGAAGACGAGGCAGCTCTAGCCCGTCGCAAATCTCTATGTGGTGCATCATGTAAATTTTGATCGCCCGTCATGGAATGAACTGTGGTAATATAACCTTCTTTAATTTGCCAGTTTTCATCCAAAATCTTGACCATTGCAGCAACGTTATTTGTGGTACAAGATGCATTTGAAAGAATTGGACTATTCCAATCAATCATATGATCATTTACTCCTAAAACTACTGTTGGTATATTTTTATCCGGAGAAGGAGCTGATAGCAAAACTTTTTTAGCGCCTGCTTCTATATGTTTTTGAGCAAGTTGGGTTGTTAAAAACTTACCCGTAGCTTCTATAACTAGATCAACTTTTAGGTTTTTCCAAGGAATATCGATTGGATTTTTTTCTGCAGAAACCTGTATCTTTTTTCCATTTATAATTAGATGGTTTTCATCAAAACTAATCTTTCCTTTAAAATTTCCATGAACAGAATCGTATTTTAATAAATGGGCAAGCGTTGCGGTATCTGTTAAATCGTTAATGGCAACAACTTCATAATTATCCAAATTTCTTTGGATTAAAACCCTCATCAAAGTCCTTCCTATCCTGCCAAAACCATTAATTCCTATCTTCATTAAAGTTATTTTTGCGCAATTTACCAAAATTGAAAGAATTATATTTTTATGATTCATCATCTTTACACTAAGTAAAATTGAAATCCATAAAATTTATTTAATTTGCTTCTGATGAATATCAACCAGGAAAAAGCTGAATTTTTAGATGAAATGATTGATACTTGGCAACAAGATCAACTTATATCAGCTGATAAAGCCGCCGAGCTAAAAAACAGTTATTCAGTAAAGTCTTTTGATTGGCAAAAACTAGCTCAATATTCTATTTATGTGGCTTTGGCTTGCGGTGTTTTTGCATTAGGCTCTTTGCTTTTGGATAAAAAAATGACGCTCCTTCTAGAAAAATTGTACTATACTCCTAATATAGTGATCAGTTTATTGTCTTTTGGTGCAGCTGCTTATTTTTTATTTATCGGTAATAAAAGAAGAAAAACGAAATCTAAGCAGGTTTTTAGTAATGAGGCTTTATTATTTAGTGGAGTGATGTTTATTGCTAATGGCTTAGCTTATTTTGGCAAAACAGTGAATAAAGATATTGAAAATTATGCGCTGATATTTTTAATGGCTGTCCCCATTTATGGATTTTTGGGTTATTATTTTAAATCTAAACTGATTTGGGCTTTTGCATTACTTTCTTTAGGAGCTTGGTTTGGAACGCAAACTAGCTATTTAGGAAAAAGTAATTTTTATTTTTTAGGGATGAATTATCCTTTAAGATTTGTGGTTTTTGGATTTCTACTCACCGCATGTTCTTTTGTTTTTAAAAGGATAAATAAATTGAATTTTCTTTTCCAATCCACTTATTTTATAGGTTTAGTTTATACTTTTTCGGCTTTGTGGTTACTCTCAATTTTCGGAAATTATGCCTCGATAGATCAATGGTATAGTGTGAGTCAATTAAATTTGTTCTTTTGGGCCGGATTATCTTTATTTATTTGTGGTTTAACTTTCTTTTTAGGGTTTAAATTTAAGGATGAAATGGCCAGGGAATTTGGAGCAACTTTTCTAATCATCAATCTGTATAGTAGGTTTTTCGAATATTTTTGGGAAAGTTGGCATAAAGCGATGTTCTTTAGCGTTTTGGCCCTTTCGTTTTGGCTCATCGGCCGAAAGGCTGAAAAAATTTGGAACTTGGAGTTTTTGAAAAAAGAAGACTCAAAGTGAATTTTTATTACCAGATTAATTACCTAAGTGATAAAAATTTAAGCCCGCAGATTACGCTGATTTTTGCAGATTTTTTAAATTTAACATTAAGAAGTTAAGGTACATTTAGATGATTACAGCTTTTCTTAATGCCTTAATGGTAATGAAATATTAATCAATCAATTTTGAATTATTAATATTTACTTTTAAATCTAACTCGTAAAAAACAATTCCCTGCAAATCTGAAATATCGCTAATCCAAAAAAAACAGTAGCAATACTTTTGTTTATAATTTTATGATTGAAAGAAAACTTATTTTGAATGTATTGCGCAAACCTTGCGAAGAGATATAAACAAAGAAAAGAGCCAAGACCTGCACCAATTGCAAAAATTTCTAACCCTAATCCTCTAGTGGTTATCCAATTATTGGCAATCAAAAAAGTACCGCCGATTGTCCAAAATGGAATAATCATCGGATTAAAAATCCCTAAAATTATTCCGGTTCTAATGCTATCCCTTTTTCTTGATTCTTCTTTTGGTTTAGGTTTTTTATATGCTTGAATTAAACTAATGACACCCATAGTAATAAATACAGCAATTAAAATCCATCCCAACCATACCATTAATTGTTTTTTGCCAGCAAACCATTCGGCAAAATGCATTAATATAAATGTAAAAATAGCCTCTACAATTGAGAATGAAGTTGCAAATACAATGGCCTGTTTTAATCCCTTATTGATGCTAATCTGCATAGAAGTTAGGTTAATATTGCCTAAAGGAATATAACCAAGAAAATTTACGACAACAGCGACTAAAAAAGTAAGTAAAAGCATGTCCTCAAATATATATAAATTGAGAATGTAACTTCGATACGTAAAATTTTAAAATAGAATTTAGTCTTTGATGAAGATATTTTGTTGCCTCATTTCTACATTAAAAAAACCAGTGTGTATTTTAACCATACTACATAATCCATTAATATAAAAGTATTCATTATAGTCATTATTGGGAAGAACCACTTTAAAATGATGGTCTTTAAGCTTTGTAATGCTTAAAAACTTTTGAAAATTATCAGAATACACTGAAGTGATGTTTTTTGGTTCTTTTAGATAAAGCATTAAAAAATTATAGCTTATGGCATTTGTTTTTAAAATTTTACTGCCTTCCTTATTTTTCAAATGGTAATAATTATCTATAGCTTTTGTCTGATTATCAAGAGTAATTGTCCCACTTTTTATACGCCTGGCTTCAGAATACATTAGTTTATCGTTTTCAAATAAAGCTTTTTCTAAAATTTTAAAGGTTTGGCTAATAATAAAACTTACTTCTACATAAGATTTCATAGTTATAGTAGACTTATTCCCATCTTTAAAGGCATTGATTTGCATGTCCCCTATTTTTGAGGTTTTAAAGAAAATATCATATTGCAATGATGAAGATTGTGCATTACAAATAAAAGGAACTAATAGTAAAGCGTACAAACAAAAGCGCATTTTACTAAATAACTAAATTTAATACGAAATACAAATACCATCATTCAGGTATTTTTAATGCATTTATGAGAACTATAGTAAAATTTAATAGCTGAAATAATTTTTGGCATCCACTTTGTATACTAATAAACATCTTCACTCAAAAGAAGATAAATTTCATACGTTTAGGTTTAGGTTTAGTAGAAAAGGAAACGCCCATCGTTTCCTTTTCTCTTTTTATAAGGATTTCTATTTCGCAAACAACCTATCAGGATTATTTAGATATTGATTATATATGGACAGCATTTTATAACTTGAAACATGTCCAATAATCATATCCTCTTTACTTATCAAAATGTGATGCTCCTTTATTATGGAAGGATTATCTAATAAAGTTTTTCTTAGTGAAGTATAATTTATCACATCAAAATTTGTATCCATTAATTCCGAAGCATTTACAGAATCATAACTTTCGAAGTTCTTCATCAAAGCCCTCACTTTTTTAAGTTCAATAATACCTATCACTTTTTCCTTATCGTCATAAACTGGCGTAACGCTATTTTCATGACCAGAAAAATGAGCAATCAGTTTTCTTAGTTTATCGTCTGCTTTTATTTTTCCAAAAATAGGTTCAATAATATCCCTTAAATTTATTTGATTAAGGATAAATTTTTCCATTTGTAAAGTGCCATGATCACCTTTTTGCAAAGGATTATAAGAATCAATATAATTTTTGAAAGTGTAAGCAATTGTAGTAGTAATCATTAAAGGCACTATCAACCCATAACTTTGAGTGGTATCGGCTATTAAAAATATGGCTGTTACGGGTGCTCGCATTACACAGGCAAAAGTTGCTGCCATCCCTAAAAATATCAATGTATTTGGCTCTAATCCTAACCTACTTCCGTAGATTGAAAATATCAGTTTAAAAACTAGGTATCCTGTTAAACCTCCAGCCACTAAACTAGGTGCAAAATAACCGCCTTCTCCTCCAGAGCCTAAACTTAAACCTGTAGTTACTGGTCGTAAAAAGAAAAGTACAATTAAAATAAACGTACCATGAAAAGGCTGAAAACCCGGATTTGCCAAAATAGAATTTTTCCATATGCCTGCTTCGTTATTATGCAGTAAATCATTAATAGAAACATAACCTTCACCGTAAAGAGCAGGAAAAAAATATATTAATAACCCTAAGACAGAACCACCAACCAAGGCAATTACATAAGGATTATTTAACCTTGATAAGTACTTAAAACATAAGCTATAAGTTTTTTTCATGTACATGGCGGTTAAGGCTCCAGCCAAACCAACCAATATCACATAAGGCAAACTGTGGTAAGAAAAACTATCTATATGTTCATCAAACCTTAAGTTTTCACCCATTATTAGCTCAAACAAAATCTTTCCGGTTGCAGAAGAAAGTAATAGTGGAATTAACAATGCAGGAGTAAATTCTGGAAGAATAACCTCCAAAGCGAAAAGAAATCCACCAATTGGTGCATTATACATTGCTGATATTCCACCAGCTGTTCCGCAACCTATTAAAAGTGTTCTTAATTGATAATTTAAACCGAATGATTTACCCATATTAGAGCCAATTGAAGCTCCAGAAGTAATAATTGCCGACTCCATTCCAGAGCTACCTCCAAAACCTATCGTAATACCAGCGGTAATAAACTTGGTATAAATCAGCCTAAGCTTTATAAAAGATTGATGGTTTTCTATCGAATCAATCACATTACGCATTCCTTTATAGTCAGCTACTTTCTTAAAAACATTTATATTTAAGATGTTTACCAATAGTAAACCTACTAATGGAGTCAAAATCAATAAGAAACCAGGAAAAAATTTGGTAGCATAATTTTCAATGCCATAAGTGATCTGCTTGATAGCTATAGCAGCTAAACCAACTATCAAACCCACCAAAATGCTTAGAAAAATAATGGTGATTTGTTTGTTTTTTTGCTTTTCGGCAATGCGCCTAAATTTAACCCTTAGCTTTTTTATCTTTGTAGATGTAATTGGGTTTCTCATGGGCATACTCAAATATGATAAATTATTCTAAAATGGCAGATAAAAAATATAGAATACTGGTTGTAAACGATGATGGCGTAACCGCACCAGGTATAAAAGCATTAATAGAAGTTGTAAAAGAGCTTGGCGAAGTAACCGTTGTTGCACCAGATAGTCCACAAAGTGGTATGGGCCATGCAATAACTATTGGCAAACCATTGCGTTTAGATAAAATTAAACTTTACGAAGGCGTAGAAATGTATAAATGCAGCGGCACTCCTGTTGATTGTGTAAAGCTAGCCGTTAATAAAATTTTTAAGGGTCAAAAGCCCGATTTATGCGTTTCAGGAATTAATCATGGTTTAAATAATTCCATTAATGTTATCTATTCTGGAACCATGTCGGCAGCGGTAGAAGGTGCCATAGAAAGTATTCCATCAGTTGGATTTTCATACGATGATTATACTTGGGAAGCCGATTTTGTAGGCTGTAAAAAATACATCAAAGAAATTTGTACTCAAGTTTTAGCTAATGGATTGCAACAAGGCGTTTTGCTAAATGTTAATTTTCCTAAAAATGATAAACCATTAAAAGGCATCAAAATTTGCCGACAAGCTAATGCGAAATGGGCCGAAGATTTTGAGGAACGTCAAGACCCATATAAACGTAATTATTATTGGTTAACTGGAGTTTTCCAAAACAATGATAAAGGGGAAGATTCTGACGTTTGGGCATTAAATAATCATTATGTATCTGTGGTTCCGGTTCAATTTGATATGACGGCACACCACGCAATCTCTTCATTAAATGCGTGGAATTTCAATATTTAAAAAAGATAGTGTTTGGCTAGGTTTAGGAGCAGGGTTGTTTTTCCCTGCTGTCGCTTTTTTTATTGTAGAAATTATCAAAAAGAACCTAATCATCTTCCAAAAAGACGATTTATTATATATTGGTTGTGTTGCAATCAATATGATTTTATTAAAATATGCCTATAAAAAAGATATGGAGCAAACAGCAAAAGGCATCATTTCCGCAACTTTTGTGTGTGCATTTATCTTCTTTTATTATAAGTTTAATAAGTAGTAAATGTTGAGTGATTTTTGAGATGACTTTAATAAAGAATATAATGTATAAGAATTTGGGCGTTTTAACACGCTATCCACTATATCTTTTTTTGCTACCTGCGTTATGTATAGAGCAAAAAAAGGATGCCGTTCCTATCGTTAACGCACCCAATAATCAAAGCATCTACATTAGATTAAGTTCTTTCATCTTAACTCTTTTATCTCGATTCTCCAATCTAGATTCTCAATTCTCATATTTCAATTCTCACATCTCCCAATAATGAAATACTACCTTATCGCTGGCGAAGCATCTGGAGATTTACATGGCTCCAACCTTATAAAAACTTTAAAAGAGGTAGATGAAAAAGCCGATTTTAGGTTTTACGGAGGAGATTTGATGCAAGCTCAAGGTGGCAAATTGGTAAAGCATTATTCTGATATGGCTTTTATGGGCTTTTTAGAAGTCGCCATGAATTTGCCAACCATTCTCAAAAACATCAAAAAATGTAAAGAAGATATTTTGCAAAATCGCCCTGACGTTTTAGTGTTGATAGATTTCCCTGGTTTCAATTTAAAGATTGCCAAATTTGCCAAAGAACAAGGCATCAAAGTTTACTATTATATCTCGCCAAAAGTTTGGGCATGGAACCAAAAAAGAGTTTTAAAAATTAAACGAGATGTAGATAAAATGTTCTGCATTCTACCTTTTGAGGTCGATTTTTACCATAAATGGGGAATGGAAGTAGATTATGTAGGCAATCCTCTTTTAGATGCAAAAGCTGCTTTTACGCCTAACCTCAATTTTAGAATAGAAAACAATCTTAACGAAAAACCAATTATCGCTTTACTGCCAGGAAGCAGAAAGCAGGAGCTCAATTATATTTTACCAGATATGTTGGGTGTCATCAATTCGTTTCCTAATTATCAATTTGTAATTGCTGGGGCACCATCATTCAATAAAGATTTTTATCAGCAATATTTAAATGGATTAGAAATTACAATTGTATTTAACGCCACCTACGATTTATTGAACATTGCCGAGGCAGCTTTGGTCACATCAGGAACAGCAACTTTAGAAACTGCATTATTTAAAGTCCCTCAAGTAGTTTTATACAAAGGCAGCAAAATTTCAATCGGCATTGCCAGAATGTTGGTGAAAATTAGGTTTATATCTTTGGTGAATTTGATTATGGATAAAAAAACCGTAACCGAACTTATCCAAGAAGATTGTAACCTCACCATGATTTCTAATGAATTAGATGATATTTTAACTCAGCCTAAGCGAAATGAAATGCTAGAAAATTATAATATTTTATTGAAAAAAATGGGGGAAGCGGGCGCATCTGAAAAATCGGCAAAGTTAATTTATCAATATTTAACTTCTTCTTAAGCTAATTCTATAGCTAACAAGCTGATAAACAAAAAATTATTGTAATTTTTTTTGAATTGAAGAAATTTTATTTCTATATTTTCAAAAAATTTTTTCTTTATGAAACTGACTATCAACTCTCTTTCTAAAACTTATCCCAACGGGGTAAAGGCTCTCCAAAATATTTCTTTAGAAATTAACAAAGGTATGTTTGGTTTATTAGGGCCAAACGGAGCAGGAAAATCATCTCTAATGCGCACATTAGCAACTTTACAAGAAGCCGATTCTGGATCTGTAATGTTAGATGATATAGATGTGTTAAAGGATAAAGAATATGTTAGACGCAATTTAGGTTATCTCCCTCAAGATTTTGGCGTTTATCCTAAAATAAAAGCCGAACAGATGTTGGATCATATTGCCCAGCTAAAAGGCATATCAAATCCTAAAGAAAGAAAAGAAGTGATTGCTTATTTATTAGAAAAAGTAAATCTTCAAAGCCATAAACATAAAAATTTAGGCACTTATTCTGGCGGGATGAAACAACGTTTTGGCATCGCTCAAGCACTAATTGGCAGCCCAAAATTGATAATTGTTGATGAACCAACTGCAGGTTTAGATCCAGCAGAAAGAAATAGATTCTATAATTTACTAAGCCAAATTGGCGAAAACACCATTGTCATTCTTTCTACCCATATTGTAGAAGATGTGCGAACACTGTGTTCAGACTTTGCAATTATTTGTTTGGGAGAGCTTTTATATAAAGGCAATCCTGACGAAGCAATTGGATTAGTAGACGGTAAGGTTTACAATAAGTCTATAGATAAAGAAGAGGTATTACTATATAAAGAAAAATACAATCTAATATCAACTCAATTAAAAAGTGGAGCTTTAAATGTAAGAATTGTTAGCGATACAGATCCTGGGAATGGCTTTATAAGCTCACCTGCCATATTAGAGGATGTATATTTCCATACTATTTCTCAAAAAACTGACGTAGTTACACTTTAAACCTATTTTTATGTTTTGGCAAATATTCATTTTCGAACTAAAATATAGGATCAAAAGACCTGCGACCTATATTTATTTTTTAGTCTTTTTATTAATTGCCTTTTTATCTTCCGCAACTGGCTCAACACCTGCAACAGAAAAAGTATTTCATAATTCTGCTTATGTAATTGCCGAAGGTAATGTATTCTTTAGTATGGTAATGATGTTGGTTTGCTCGGCAATTATGGGCGTTCCACTCTATAGGGATATTGAACATAATACCAAAAATTATTACTTAACCTACCCTATTTCTAAGGCAGGATATTTTTGGGGACGCTATTTTGGATCTTTTATTTTTGTAGCCATTATTGGGATGTCTTTGTCAATTGGTTTTTATTTGGGCGCTTTAATTGGGCCAATTTTTGGCTGGGTACCTGCAGAAAGGATAGGGCCTAATCATCTTGCTAATTATATTTATCCCTATTTAACTTTAACATTACCTAACCTTTTTTTAGCATCATCTATATTCTTTGGATTAGTAGCATTTTTCAAAAATGTAAAAGTGATTTATACTGGAAGTATCCTCCTGTTTATTGCATATTTATTATCTAATTTTTTGACAAGAGATATCGATAATAAAGAACTTGTAAAAGTACTTGATGCTTTCGCAGTTAACACCTTTAATCTAGAAACTCGTTTTTATACGCCGGTAGAAAAGAACACTTTATTAGTACCAATTAAAGGCCTGTTTTTAGTAAACAGGTTGTTATGGAGTGGTTTAGGATTACTAATTCTATTAATTACTTATTTCAGTTTTAGTTTAGAGCGTTTTTTCTCTGGAAGTAAAACAAAATCAAAAACTAATATTTCAGAAGTTAAGAAACAATTTTTCGGCAATAAAATGCCGGTGGTTAGTATCAATTTCACCGCTGGCTATTATAGGAAAATAATGCTCAACCTATCTAAAATTGAGTTCCTAAACATTGTCAGAGATAATTATTTTAAAGCTATTTTATTAGGTGCTATTATATTTTTAGGCATTGATTTTTGGATAGGAATTACTACTTATAGCGTGGCTTCATTACCGCTTACAGTAAACTTAATGCAATACAAAAACTTTGATTATGTATTGTTCATTTTCATCATCATTATTTTTTATACTGGAGAATCTGTTCATAGAGAAAAGGCAAGTGGCTTTGGTTTAATTAATGATGCGCTACCTACTCCAGATTGGGTTTTATATGGGTCAAAACTTTTGGGTTTAACTGGCTTAGCATTGTTATTAGCTACTTTTCCTTTAATAATTGGAATTATAGTACAAGTTATAAAAGGATATTTTGATTTTAATTTCCCTGTTTATTTTAAAGAATTGTACCTCATTAGCTTTCCTCAATATATGCAAATTGTGTTTTTATCTTTTACTGTACACATTTTTGTAAATAATAAATTTGCTGGCCATGCTGTAGGTTTGCTCATTTGGATAGCGATGTTTATGCTCCGTACTTTTGGTGAAATGAATTACAATTTGTTTTTCTATTCTTATTTCCCAGCCTACCAATGGTCTGATATGGATGGTATAAATAGTTCGATAAAGGGAATATTCTGGTTCAATTTATACTGGATTTTATTCGGTTCATTTTTACTCACCTTAGCGGCCTTATTTTTTAATCGTGGGGCTCTATCGGGCCGCAAGGAAAGATATCAAATGGCTAAACAAAGGTTTAAAGGTTTTGTGCCTTATGCCATGGCTTTGTTTTTTTTAGGATTTATAGCAACTGGTATTTATACCTATTATAATGTGAGTATTTTAAACAATTACTTAACTGTAGATGAGGGAAGGTATCGCCAAGCAGAATATGAAAAGAAGCTAAAAAAATACGAAAACATTATCCAGCCAAAAGTTACATCTATAAAAGTTACTATTGATGTTTTTCCTAATACCCGAACAACACATACTAATGCTAAACTTAAAATCGAAAATAAAAGCACCCAACCTATAAAAGATATTCATTTAAATGGTAGTTCTTTAGATTCTTTTAGCATAAAATATAATGGTGTTTCTATTAAAAACATCAGTTATCCTTTAATTTCTAAAAGAGGAAAATTTAACCTATTCCGTTCTAAAAAAGACACTATTAATTATAGAATTTACCATTTAGCAAAACCTTTAATGCCTAAGGATTCGGCAGTTTTAGAAGTTTATTCTGTAAATACAAATCCGGGGTTTACTAACGACCAATCAGGAACAAATATTCTAAAAAACGGAACTTTTTTCTCTGGTGGATTGCCAACATTTGGGTATGATTCACAAGGAGAACTTGAAAGTGATGAAAAACGTAAAAAGTTTGGTTTACCTAAAAAAGATGATCAATTACCCCCTTACAATGATAAACAAGGTCTAAGTAATTTATTATTTAACAAAGATGCAGATTTAGTTTCTATGGATATTACGGTAAGCACCATTAAAGGACAAACTGCTATAGCACCGGGTAAAAAGATTAATAGCTGGGAAAAAAATGGAAGAGTTTATAGCCGCTATTTACAAAATTCACCAAAAGTAGATTTATTTTTTGATGTAGTTTCTGCTGAATATTTAGAATTAAAAAGTAATCAAAAATTACCAAATGGCCAAAACGTAAATTTAGAACTATACTACCATAAAGGACATGATAAAATTTTAAATCGTTTTATGAGTGCTTTTAAAGATGGTTTAGATTATTACTCAAAATCTTATAGCAATTACCAATTTAGTCAATTGAGGTTATTAGAATTTCCTAAATACCGCCAATTTGCCCAATCTTTTCCAAATACAATTTCTTATTCTGAAGCATTTGGTTATACTGCGGATTTTAAACCCTCAGATTTTGACTATGGCTATTTTGTAACTGCACATGAATTGGCTCACCAATGGTGGGGGCATCAAGTGGTTCCTAGTCGCACTCTTGGAGCAAATTTAATTTCGGAATCTTTAGCAGAATATACAGCTTTAATTTTATGCGAAAGAAAATACGGAAGAGATAACATGAAACGCTTTTTAAAACAAGAGTTAGATGGATATTTACAAGGCAGGGCTAACGAAGCAAAAAAGGAAAATTTGTTCATTGATTGTAATCGTCCTTATGAGTGGTATCAAAAAGGCGCATTAATATTATACGGCCTTCGCGATTTAATAGGCGAAACTAAACTGAATACTGCTTTAAAAGAGTTTAATCAGCGATGGGCATTTAAGGAAGACCCGCCTTTTGCTACCAGTCATGATTTATACAACACCATTGATAAACATGTACCAGATTCTTTAAAATACTACTTAGTAGATACCTGGAAAAAAATTACACTGTACGAGAATAAAGTAATAGATATAAAAGTAGAACCAACTAAAATTAAGGGAGAAAACAAGGTTACTCTAAAAATTTCTACACGTAAAATGTACGCCGATAGCAAAGGAAATGAAAAGGCCGAACCAACCATGAATGATTATATTGACATAGGCGTTTTTGCTGCGAATACTAAAGATAAAACCGGACGAGAAATAACCAATCCATTATATCTTAAAAAATACAAATTTACTCCGGGTGAACATACCGTTACAATCACTGTAAAAGGAGAACCAGTAAAAGGCGGCATAGATCCTTACGTAAAATTAATTGATCGTATCCCAGATGATAATATAAAGGATATTTAGAAGGAAAATAAGGTAATAAGTGTAGGTAAGCACATGTATTTGTTAGACTTACGAAGTTTTAAAAACTTCGTAAGTCTTTTAAAATCTAATTAAACTAGTGGTTTTCTAGGTTATCCTAATAAAACGTTAATCATTAATCGCTTTCCAAAGCATATCCTTTAAATCCATTAACCCTTTATTGGCAATAGATGAAATAAATATAGAAGGAATGTTTTTGGGCAATTGCTTTTTCATTTCTTTCTGAAGCTCATCATCTAATAAATCCATTTTGGTAATGGCAATTATTTTTGGCTTCTGTAATAACTCAGGATTGTAAGCGGTCAATTCTGATAATAGAATTTCATATTCCTCTTTAATAGTTCGTGAAGTATCCGCAGGAACCATAAAAAGTAAAACAGCGTTTCTTTCAATATGTCTTAAAAACCTAAATCCTAATCCTTTACCTTCAGATGCACCTTCAATAATTCCAGGAATATCTGCCATTATAAATGATTGATGACCACGGTAAGAAACAATACCTAAATTAGGGACAATAGTTGTAAAAGGATAATCTCCAATTTCTGGTTTTGCCGCCGTAATAACAGATAGTAAGGTAGATTTACCGGCATTAGGAAAACCTACTAAACCCACATCCGCCAAAACTTTTAATTCTAATATTTTCCAGGCTTCGTCTCCAGGTAAACCAGGTTGCGCATAACGTGGAGTTTGGTGTGTAGAAGATTTAAAATGAGAATTTCCTAAACCTCCTTTTCCGCCTTCCATAATAATTTGCTCTTCACCATCTTTGGTTATCTCGAACAAAATTTCTCCAGTTTCAGAATCTTTAGCAACTGTACCAAGGGGGACTTCTAAAATCTCATCACGTCCCATTTTACCACTTTTCATGGTAGCTCCACCTGCACCACCATCTCCAGCAAAAACATGTTTTTTAAATTTTAGATGCAATAATGTCCATAATTGGGCATTACCACGCACAATTACATGTCCACCTCTAGCGCCATCTCCACCAGCTGGGCCACCCATGCTGGTTTTTTTATCTCGATGCAGGTATGCAGAACCCGGCCCGCCCTTTCCTGATTTGCAGGAAATCTTCACATAATCAACAAAATTGGTTCCTTGAGACATAATTATTTATGATATTTTTTAAAATAAAATAGGATGCCAAAAAATGAAACATCCTATCCTTAAATAAAATATAAGATTAAAGCTGATTAGCAACTTTAACTATACTTTCAAAAATTTCTTCTACAGATCCTATTCCTCTTACAGCATAAAATTTGTTTTGATCTTTATAGTAATTTGCTACTGGCGCAGTTTTATTGGTATATTCTTGCACCCTTTGCTTTATTATTTCTGGATTTTGATCATCTGGCCTACCAGATTCTTTTCCTCTTGATAATAATCTTCTTTCTAATTCTTCTTCATTGACCTCTAAAGCTATCATTCCAGAAATCCCATCATTCTTTGTGATTAAAAGCGAATCTAATGCTTCTGCTTGTGCAACAGTACGAGGAAAACCATCAAAAATAAAACCTTTTGCATTTGGGTTTGCATCTAACTTATTAGAAATCATACCAATAACCACCTCGTCTGGCACTAATAAACCTTGGTCCATTAATTTTTTTGCTTCTAAACCTAATGGCGTATTATTACTGATTTCTCCTCTCAAAATATCTCCCGTAGATAAATGTATAAGATTAAATTTTGAGATTAAATTTTGAGATTGTGTGCCCTTACCAGCGCCCGGAGGCCCAAATAGTACAATGTTTAGCATGTATATGGTTTAAAATTTAAAAAGCCTTTTTGCTTGTTGGCAAAAAGGCTTTACCTTAAATATTGTGAACCTGAAGGGATTCGAACCCCTAACCTCCTGATCCGTAGTCAAGTGCTCTATCCAGTTGAGCCACAGGTCCAATTTGTATTCTTAATTTATTTATACTGATAAAATTCTTGATGTAAATCGGATTGCAAAAATAGGAAATCATCTTTGTATTGCAAAATAATTTGTGAATTGGATATAGGATTACTATTTAAGTGCTAAATTTTAGGTTTTAATTAAACGGTATTTGCGCTAACGATTGGAGCGGCATCCTTTTTTTTGTGCTTTTTAGCAAAAAAAAGATATAGTGGAATCCGCCAGTTGGCGGATAAAGCGCCCTAATAAAATTAAATCTTATTCTTTTGAGAAGAGGCTCTAATAATCAATTCTGGCTTAATATTAACTATTTTACGTGATGTACTAATTTGTTTGTTCTTTATTTCCTCAAAATATAAATTTGCTATTGCCTTACCCATTTTATTGCTAAACTGGTCTATTGTGGTCAATGGTGGATTGGTAATTTCAGTGAAAGACTCATTAGCATAACCACATATACCTAGCTGCTGGGGCACTTTTATATTTCTTTTTTGTGCAACCGTTAATACCCCAAGTGCAGCAAAATCTGATGTGGATGCAAATATGGCATCTGGAGGATTGGGCAAATCTAAAAGCATTTCTGTAGCCTTTTCTCCAAGTTCTTTAGTCCACGCATTTTCTATCATTAAATCTTCATTTATTGGTAAATTATATTTTCTCAAAGCTTCTAAGTATCCGGCTTTTCGTTCTCTAAAAATACTAAGATTTTGAGGTCCTTCTAGTAATGCAATGCGATGATATCCTTGATTGATTAGATGCGAAACAGCTTCCATAGATGCTTCTTGAGTGTCATTCAAAACTTTATGGGTATCTAAGTTTGGAGCAACTCTATCAAATTGTACAAGATGAATTCCTTGATCTAATACGGCTTGAAGATGGTCATCTTTAGCAAAATCTGCACTGGTAGAAATTACAATACAACTCACCTGTTGGTTAACAAGTGTATTGATACATTCCACTTCTTTTTGGTACGATTCGTTAGACTGACATATAATTATGTTATATCTTTTTTGATAAGTTATTTCTTCTATACCAGCAATTACATTAGAAAAATAATTCTGATTTATGCGTGGCACAACAATCCCAATAGTTTGATTTTGCCCTTTTCTTAAGTTTGAAGCTATTCGGTTAGGTTTATAATTTAATTCTTTTGCTGTCTTTAAAATAAGGTCTCGAGTGGCTTCACTTACATTACTATTATTTGCCAAAGCTCTAGAAACTGAAGATGCATTCAAATTTAATTTCTTTGCAATATCATAAATGGTAGTACGCTTTGGGAGGATCATGTAAATTAAGCTAATTTCATTGTGATCTTAAAAATCAAATATAGTTTTTTTTGAAAAATGAAGCTGGGCTAGGTCTGCTGTGTTGGTAAAATCTTTAAAAGCAAAAAGCCACCTTCCGGTGGCTTAGTAGCGGGGAGCAGGATCGAACTGCCGTCCGCCAACTGGCGGATATGAATGCTACGCTCTAACCATTATTGATGATCTCCCAAATAAATTCTCTTCCCTTTGCCGATTTCAGCTGTTTCTCCCTTAACATTGCCTCTCCCCTAGTTAAAAATTCTTCTTGGTGAATGAGTTTCCAAGGCCTGAACTTTATGGTGTAACCTTTTGTAGCGAGCTCATTATGTGAGATCATTCGCTGTTCTAGATTCGAGGTGAAGCCAATATATATCTTCTTATGCTTCTCGGAATAAAGAACATATACTTTAGACATATGTAAAATAAACAAAAAAGCCACCTGAAGGTGGCTTTTGTAGCGGGGAGCATCCGCCAGCTGGCGGAGAACTGCCGTTCGCCAGCTGCGGATATGAATCTTACGCTCTACCCATTAATGATCATCGCCCAAATAAATTCTCTTCCCTTTGCTGATTTCAGCTGTTTCTCTCTTTGCATAGCCTCTGACTTAGTTTCAAATCCTTCCTGATGAATCAGTTTCCAAGGTCTATATTTTATAGTATATCCTTTAGTGGCAAGTTCGTTATGTGAAGTTAATCGCTGTTCTAAATTTGATGTAAAACCAATATAGATTTTATTATACTTCTCAGAATAAAGAGCATATACTTTGAACATTTTAGAAAAACAAAAAGCCACCTTCCGGTGGCTTTGTAGCGGGGAGCAGGATCGAACTGCCGACCTCAGGGTTATGAATCCTGCGCTCTAACCATCTGAGCTACCCCGCCGAGGGTGTTATCTTATATTTTAAAGCAGTTTTTAATCTGCCGTCCGCCAACTGGCGGATATGAATCCTGCGCATAACCATCTCAGCTAACCCGCCGAGGGTGTTATCTTATATTTTCAAAGCAGTTTTTAATCTGCCGTCCGCCAGCTGGCGGTTATGAATCCTGCGCTCTAACCATCTGAGCTACCCCGCCAAGTGGTCTTTTTTAGGACTGCAAATATAGGCTAAATAAATTCCTTAAGAAAAAGAATGTAAAAAAAATTATTTTACCTATTTTACAACCGGTTCTTATAAAAACGAAATGAGCGAAAAAGTAAAATTTACATTAGAATACGAAATCAGATCATCATCTAAAATTCTTTATAATTATATCAGTCAGCCTAATGGTTTGTCAGAATGGTTTGCTGATGATGTGAAAGTGAAAGACCAAATTTTCACTTTCATATGGGACGACGGAGAAGAACAAAAAGCCAAAATGCTTTCTTTTAAAGAAAATAAAGCGGTTAAGTTTCATTGGGTTGATGATGAACCATATACTTATTTCGAATTGGAAATTGTCAAAGATGAGTTAACTAATGATGTTGCATTGGTGATCACAGATTTTGCTTTATCGGAAAACTTGAAAGACCGCCAAATGATTTGGAACGTTCAAATAGAAAGCCTACTAAACGTAATTGGCGCATAAAATTTTCTAATTTTGTAGCGTGAAGAAAATACATCTTTTAGTTTTAAAAGCATTTATCAGACCTTTTATTGTCACTTTTTTTGTAGTGATGTTCTTGCTTTTGATGCTTTTTCTATTTAAATATATTGATGATTTAATAGGAAAAGGATTTGAATGGTATGTAATTTTACAGCTGTTGATGTATGCTGCGGCCACTAATGTTGCCATGGCCCTTCCTTTATCTATTCTTCTTTCTTCCATCATGACATTTGGTAATTTAGGTGAAAACTATGAATTGGTTGCCATTAAATCTGCAGGTATTTCTCTCCAAAGGGCCATGATTCCCCTATTTATTTTAATCACAGGACTAGGAATTAGTGCTTTCTTATTTTCGGACTATATGCTTCCTGTAGCCAATTTAAAAATGGGTTCTCTTTTATATGATGTAAGAGAACAAAAAGCTTCATTTTTAATTGAAGAGGGTATTTTTAACAATAGTATCCCAGGTTATTCTATAAGGGTAGAGAAAAAAGAAAATGATGGTGAACTTTGGAAAGATGTTGTTATTTACGATCAAAGCAATGGATCTGGCAATACCAATGTATTAATGGCAAAAGAGGGAGAGATTTATAAAACTGAAGATGGTAGATTTTTAATTTTAAAACTTCGGGATGGTGTAAGGTATGAAGAAAAGCAGGGTAAAAGCGGCTACAATCCAAGGCAAGAACTCACTCGCTTAAGATTTAAAGAGACAGAGCAAAAGTTTGATCTATCTAGTTTTCAATTTAAAAGAGAAGACGAAAACCTATTTAAAAACAATTATCAGATGTTAAATTTAAGGCAATTGGTAGCTTCTAAAGATTCTGTCAATCATCTTAATGATAGCATTAATAAGACCGTCTTTAAAACTATAAATCCTTATTATAAGATTTATTTTGCGACCCAAAATTATAGGAAAGGTAAAGTTATGGATAGCCTTGATTTTAATAAAGGTGGTATTTTTACCGGAATTGATTCTACTACCAGGGGATTAGTCATTAATAATGCAAAAGAGAATATTAGTACCCTTAAAAATAGTTTAAACACTACAACAGAACAATCTAAAGATTTTGTTTCTACAATTAGAAGGTATCTGATAGAATACAATAAAAAGTTTACGCTTGCTGTTTCTTGTTTAGTGTTGTTTTTTATTGGCGCACCATTGGGAGCTATTATCAGAAAAGGTGGCTTAGGTTTACCTGTTGTAGTTTCAGTTGTTTTCTTTTTAATTTACCATATCATAAGTACCGTTGGAGAAAAATCAGTTAAAGAAGGTAATATGTCGCCAGTTTTGGGAATGTGGTTAGCCATTATTGTGTTGACGCCACTAGGCTTATTTCTAACTTATAAAGCTACCATAGATTCTGCCTTGTTTGATGTTGATTTATATAAAAATCTTTTTAAGAAGATTTTCAGAAAGAAAAAGGTTGTGAATGGTTGAGACTTTTTTTTGGATGGCAGGTTTTTTAATCTGTTATAGCTACTTATTATATCCAATTTTATTAAAATGGTTAGCAAAGGATATAAAATCTAAAAATCAACTAACAACGTTTGAACCTTGGGTAAGCATTATTATTCCAGCACATAATGAAGCTTTATTAATAGAGCAAAAAATAAAATCTATATGTAATGGGAGCTATCCTTTAACAAAAATTGAGATTATTGTTTATTCTGATGGCTCTGATGACGAAACCGATTCAATTGTCAATAATTTATCTGTTGAATTTCCTTTTATTAGTCTATTGCATAATAATCGAAGAAGGGGGAAATCTTTTGCGATAAATCAATTAATTAGTCATGCTAAATTTGATATCATCATATTAACTGATGCAAATATTATTTTTGATGATGATACCATTAAAAATAATGTTAAAAATTATCAACTCGATAACATTGGATTGGTAGGAAGCTATGTGATTAACCCTCCTAAAATCAATAATAATCATAGCAATCAAGAGCAAAAATATGTTACTTGGGAAAACGAGACCAAATATAATGAAGGATTAATTTGGGGTTGTACTATTGCTCCATTTGGAGCTTGTTTCTCTTTCAGAAAAGAATTATTTAACCCGATTCCTAAAAACTTTTTAGTTGATGATTTCTTTATTGCGGCTACCGTTTTACAGAAAAAATTTAATTGCATATTAGATAAAACATCCATTTGCTTTGAAGAATTAAATGGTTCTTTATTGGCCGAGATGAACCGTAGAAAGAGAATCTCTACAGGTAACTTTCAAAATTTAGGCTATTTCATAGACCTATTTTCAAATATTGCTAAACCCGTTGGATTTTGCTTTTGGTCTCATAAAGGTATCAGATGGTTTACGCCCGTACTCTTATTTTTATTATTAATTTCCAATATTTTTTTAATAGATCAATCCTTTTTTTACAAAGTAACCCTAATCTTACAAGTTTTCTTTTATTGCACCCCGCTGACTTACCAGCTCAGCAAATCCATAAAACCACTTCATAAAATAATTAAATTTGCTCATTATTTTTTAATGATGAACTTTTCTTTATTAGCTGGGTTTTACCAATATAAAAAGGGAGTAAAAGTTGGTTATTGGGATATTACACAAAGGGTAAAATAAGATGTTAAATACGATAGAAGAGGCGGTTGAAGCTATAAAAAATGGTGAGATGATCATTGTTGTTGATGATGAAGACCGTGAAAATGAAGGTGATTTTTTAACAGCCGCCAGAAATGCAACTCCAGAAGTGATTAATTTTATGGCTACGCATGGCAAAGGTCTAATATGTGCGCCATTAACCTTAGATCGTTGCAGGGAATTGGAATTAGACCTTATGGTTGGAAAGAATACTGCAACTTTTGAAACAAATTTCACGGTTTCAGTAGATTTGAATGGACATGGATGTACTACTGGAATTTCTGCTTCAGACCGTTCCAGAACCATACTTTCACTTATAGATCCTGCTATCAAGGCAGATGATTTAGGTCGACCCGGACATATTTTTCCTTTAATAGCCAAGAATGGAGGTGTTTTAAGAAGATCAGGACATACAGAAGCGGCAATAGATTTAGCAGTAATGGCTGGTTTTGAACCTGCTGGTGTTATCTGTGAAATCATGAATGAGGACGGCGAAATGGCCAGATTACCTGATTTATTAAAAATGGCGGAAAAACTAGATATGAAGATCATCTCTATTGAAGATTTAATTGCTTACCGTTTAAGAAAGGAATCCTTAATTAAAAAAGAGGTTTCCGTAAAATTACCCACCCAATGGGGCGATTTTGAAATGGTTGCTTTTACTCAAATTAATACTCAAGAAAATCATATCGCATTAATTAAAGGAAGTTGGGAAGAAGATGAACCCATATTGGTAAGAGTACATAGTTCTTGCATTACAGGAGATATTTTTGGTTCATGCAGATGTGATTGTGGCCCACAACTTCATAAATCTATGGAAATGATAGAAAAGGAAGGTAAAGGAATGGTATTATATATGAACCAAGAAGGTAGAGGAATTGGTTTAATAAATAAGTTAAAAACATATAATTTACAAGAAAACGGTATGGATACCGTAGATGCCAACCTTGCATTAGGTTTTAAAATGGATGAAAGAGATTATGGTGTAGGCGCCCAAATATTAAGAAGTTTAGGCGTTTCTAAAATGCGTTTAATGACTAACAATCCTACTAAAAGAGCTGGACTTATAGGTTACGGTTTAGAGGTTGTAGAAAACGTCACTATAGAAATTCAATCTAATCAACATAATGAGTTATATCTAAAAACCAAAAGGGATAGAATGGGACATACCATTATGAGTTCTAATGGTAATTAATCTTTTTATCGCACAAAATAACTGATTTTAAATCCATTTCTTTCTTTGATACGGATTAAAATAGTAGTGCCCCAATTGATAAGGATGCATACCCCTAAGAATATAAATATCAATCCAAAATTACCCCAAGAACGTAGGGTGAGTGCCATATAAATGAATAATAGATTAGTTAATGCTAATGCAAAAGTAGCCTGCAAATGTGTAAAACCCAACTTTAAAATGCGGTGATGGATATGATTTCTATCTGCTGTAAAGGGTGATTGTCTTTTTATTACTCTTAAAAAAAACACCCTAAAAGTATCAAACAAAGGAATAATAATAATTGCGACTGCTGTCGCAGGAGCCGAAATGAAAGCAGGGAGATAATTAGCTTCTGTAAACTTGTTTAATTCTATAAATTTTATGGCTAAAACCACCGAAACCAAACCTATTAATAAGCTTCCGGTATCTCCCATAAAAATCTTTGCCGGGGAGTAATTGTAATATAGAAAACCAACAATAGCACCTACCATACTGAAGGCCAAAGCCGCCAATTCCATTGCCTCATATGGATGAATAGCAATGCAAAAGTTAAATTTACAATTAAACCAATTGTACCAGCCAAACCATCTATCCCATCAATTAAATTAAATGCGTTTACAATAAACATAATAATTATCACAGAAACAGGCAAACTTACATAGTCAGGGATGCTTTGTACATTAAATACACCATATAATCCGGTTAGGCGTACATCACCAAGTACAACCAAAATGATACCTACTAAAAACTGCATCATAAATTTGGTGCCTGGACCTGCTCCAGCTAAATCATCCTTTAAACCCACGGCAAATAAAATAATACAAGAGGTTAGTAAGATATTGGTTGGTAATACTGAATCGTATTTTGCAAATAAGAGTGAAACGATCGTAAAACTGCAAAATATAGCTACTCCACCTAAACGAGGAATACCATGGTCATGTTCTTTTCTATGACTTTGCAAATCGTCATACAGATGCCTTTCTCTTGCTACAAATAATATAGATGGAATTGCGATAAAGGATACAAAGGCAGATACGGCAATTACTATCAAATAATATAACCACTCAATATTTAAGAAAGACAGATCGAAATTCACGGTTTAAAATTAAGAATTTTTATTCCAATACTGCCTTAATTTCCTTAAAGGCTTTAAGATTGAGATTAACAAGGGGAACTTTATCCCGTTTTTATACATAGCTATCCGGTCTTCTTTATTGGCTTTAAGCCGATGTTGAAAGGAGTGGTTACTTAAACCACCTACTCTCATTATGGTAAATACTTTTGGCAAATAAGCAGTTTTAATCTGATGCTTAAATAAAAACCTCAAGATTAAATCGTAATCTGCGGCTGAGTGATAATTTAAATCATAAGATCCATACTTCACAAAACAGGATTTTTTGATAAATAATGTGGGGTGTGGGGGCATCCATCCGTATTTAAAATTATCCCTATTATAATAACCTGAGATCCAATTTCTGATAATTTGAGTTGGATAATCTCTATCCACGTACTGTAAATCGCCATAAACAGCCTGTATAGATGAGTCATTTTCAAATAAATTGTTAACCTGAGACAAAGTAAACTCATCTGCAAAGAAGTCATCAGAATGAAGGATCCCAATAACCCCACCTTTGGCTAAGTTGATTCCTTTATTTAGCGCATCGTAAATGCCCTTATCTTTTTCTGATATCTGCTGATTAATTATAGACTTGTTATCGAGAATAATTTTTAGTGTCCCATCATTACTTTTCCCATCAACAACTATTAATTCTTTATTGATATAATCTTGTTTGTTATAAGAATCAATTGCTGATTGTAAGAATTTCTCTGAATTATAAGTTGCTGTTATGATAGAAATTAACATCTGGAGACAAGAGAATATAATTTACAATTAAATATATTTATTCCAAAGTAAATTAGAAGGAAGATTTTTCAAATCTATCTTATAGTTATCCTATAGTTTTAGTATGATTATCCTATAGTTGACTAATAGTTTAAATTTTGTTGCTTTTTATTTTTAAGAACTTGATATCCAATTAAAATTCCTGCAATCAAAATAAAGTAAACTCCATCGTCGATAGGAACGTATATATCAGGATCACAATCGGGTAAATCCGGATTTGGATTTAGCGGATCGCTACAATCATCAAATGCAAAACTTGATGACGATATAAAAACAAAAGACATTATCATAAAGACTCTGATAAATCCTTTACTGTTCTTCAAAAAATCCTTCATTATTTTTTAATAAATTTATTCATGCCTAACAAGATATTCTTTTCATCTCTTATTTCTAACAAATACATCCCGTAAGGTAAATTAGAAACATTTAATTTTAATTCTTGTCCTGCATTATATTTTTCACTAGTGATGATAGCCCCGTTTACATTAACAATATTGATTTTTAGTTCTTTTGTTTGATTAGTACCATAATTAACTTTTATAAAGTTAGTAGCAGGATTTGGATAAACAGATATTAAATCTTGTTGATTGTTAAAATCAAACTTAATATTCTTTATCAAAGAATATTCAAACTTCCCGTCGTTATCCAATTGTTTTAATCTGTAATAATTATTTCCCTGCAATGGGTAAGCATCTTTAAAGGTATAACTATTTAGCGTTTGCGCAACAACTGTAGCATTTACAAAACCGATTTTAATAAAATCCTGATTCTGATCTCCAGCTCTTTCTATTTCAAAACCTTTATTATTTTTTTCTTCGGAGGTTGTCCATTGTAAATCAACCCCATTATTATTCTTTTTGGCATCAAAAGAAACTAACTTTATAGGTAAAGTGGTGGGTGGTTGAAATAAAAGTTTAAACCTCTTATCACCAAAGCTAGTTGCAATGGTCTTAATTGTATTAAAGTTATATACAGACCCTTGAATGATAGGCGTTAAAGTATTCAAATAATTGTCTTGCAACCATAATTCTTTTGAATCACCAAAACCAACTTCAGAAAACGATAATGACATATTACCAAACTGTTTACCAGAGACGCTGACTCTTAAATCCTCAACTTGATCAATATCAGGCATTAAATTAATAGCCATTGGCTTATTGTCTGAAGACATTGTAGCTAAACTTACATCAAATCCTGGAAAATACTTAGAATCGTTTTCATCTGACAATGAAATAAATCTAGTATCAAATAATACGACTGTTTCTTCCTCAAAATCATCCTGCTTAAGCTTCATACGCAAGATCTTTTTTCCAGTTGATAAAACTGATGATGCAGGCGCACTGTATTTGTTAGATAAAGATGTTGTGCTATTTAATGTAGTTAATTGTAAGTTAGGTTCTGAAGGTATACTTAATAATCTAGCTGGAGTATTCACAATATTTTTTTGGTTTTCCCTAAATCTTAAAGTACCTCCACCGCTATTTGACTGGATGTAAAATCCTTGACCAGGCTGTATATATCTTGATCCCCCATTTGCAGAAATACCACCAATTGAATTATAAGTAGCATTTGCCTTTCCGCCTGTAACTATAGTAATAGAACTATTTAAATTATTAGAGGCACTTCTCACTGCATCCCAATCTATGGTAGCTGGATATGGATTTCCGGCTAAATAAAATCCATCATAAGCGTCCCCATAATTGGTAAATCCAATGTTTACATTTATATCTCCCTTATTAATTGGTCCGGCGTAGGTAACTAACATATCTTCGGCAGGCGAAAATGGAGCTAACATTTTGCCAGGATTGGCATAAATTCCAGACCTATTTCCTCTAAAAAATAAAAGAAAACCAGTTCCTGGAGAAGTGCTGGTAGCAAGCGTTGGTACCGCTGTAAAAGCGCTTACAGTTGGTGAAGCTGGTTCGTTATAAAAGTTTAGCGTTACTGGATTGAAAGTAGGCACAGGACCTGGACCCGCATCAAAACCATTTGCAGTACCACCTGGCCCAGAGATAATGACATAATTTTTTAATTGCTGAAAAGTTTTTGCACCACCAACCGCCGCATCATTTATTGGAGAGGACATTGATTTTGTACCCCGTAAAGCTCCGCTAGGTTCTCCGTATAAATAAGATTGAACATTAACATTACCAATTACATTTGCAGAACCGACTAATTCCGCAACGTTAGCATTTTTACTGGCTGTAGCTAAAAGGGTTAAATTCCCATTTGAAGTAATATCCGCAGTGCCCGTAACGATCAAATTGTCTGAAACAGTAACTGGATTAGACATTATTTTAGACCCTGAAATGGATGCTAATAAATTTGAATAGTTCCCATCAGAAATAATTTGACCACCAGCAGCATTATAATTTACAGAACATAACCAATTTTTACCGTTTCCTATTGGTGATGCCCCTGTATTTTGGGTAGATAAAGTTCCTGATCCAAAACCCCCATTAGTTGAAGTTAGCGCATTAGTTCCTAAATTTAATGATCCTGTAATTCTAAGCGAATCGGTTACATTTATTGAACCTGTTCTTAAATTAACTCCTGAAAGATTATTAATGATTAATTTTTTTACCGTAGAAGGCAAGCCTGTTCCTGTGTTTTGCGTTGATGATCCATTATAAACGTAGGAAGCGGCTGAACTAAATGATCTTATGCCTGTACTTTGAATTGACCCGGTTGCACCTGAAGAAGTAATACCAGCAGTATTTGCGGTTAGTAATGTAGCATTGCTATTTAAAACAAACGTACCTATGTTACCTGATAAAATAGAATTCCCAAAGTTGACAATAGCAGAACTATTAATTGCGAAATTCAAACTACCCCCAATTGATCCACCGGTTTTATTAAATATTTGACTGTTTGTTCCGTTAAAAATAATGTTTCCTCTACTTTGATCTATATTTCGAACTAAACCACCGGAAATATTAAAATCACCACTTATTTGTAAATTTGCTGTAAAACTAGCATTATTAGATGAAGTTAAATTAACAACACCACCAGTTTGTGTATAATTTTTAATTGTAGCAGAAGCGTTTATAGGAGGGAAAAGAACAAAATTGCCACTACCAGTTGAAAGTACATTAAAATTATTCCTTACTATTGTTGATGAAGTAAAACCAAGATATAAAAAAGTATTTAACTGATTTATGCAATTGTATGTAAAATTATAAAAACTCTGGGTTGCTCCTAATAAAGTGCCTGAAGTTGCTGTAGTGTATCCACTTATTAAACAATTAGAGCCATCTAACCAAACAGCGGTCGGAATTGTGCCTATTGTAGTTTTATAGTTGTGAACATAGCTACCCCCATTTTCAAAATATAAAAGCCCAGTTAAGTTTAATGAACCCGCATTATTTAATATTCCAAATACTTGAACATCTTTTAAAGCAACACCATTATTAACGCTTAAACTAACACCTGAATTTAATATTAACTCAGCATTAGCACTTATAATTAATTTATTAACGGCGATACTACTTAATACATTTATAGTGTG
The DNA here is from genome assembly GCF_001652725.1 of Pedobacter psychrophilus. Classification (GTDB taxonomy): domain Bacteria; phylum Bacteroidota; class Bacteroidia; order Sphingobacteriales; family Sphingobacteriaceae; genus Pseudopedobacter; species Pseudopedobacter psychrophilus. The sequence continues at coordinate 279,497 of NZ_LWHJ01000030.1, read as the reverse complement.
TGTAGATTGAATTTCAATTTCTATAGAAGATGATGTTGGCGTTAAATTAGCGTTAACCCATGTTATTTTATTAACAGAACTTTCCCAAGTGGAAATATCGCTCCAATTGCCATTTTGTTTACTTCTAAAATAATCTGATGGAGAAGAGGCTAAACAGATATTTAAAAGTAAGCTAAATAATATAAAAAAAGATATTTTAATGGTAGTTGTTAACTTCATATCATTATAATAATCAAATATTTACAAACTTACAAAAAAAACGTTATTATATAGATACTGGTTTTCTGGTATTTTTAAATAAAATTTCATTATTTATAATCTAGTAATTATTGATTGTATATTTGTTTCACGGATGATTGATTTTTCTAAAATAAATTAATGGACAAAACGAATATTTTTTTTTTAATCATAGTAACTATAATATTATTTACCTCTTGCAACAATAAAACAAATACTTTATTTTATGTTAAGTCAAAAGGTAAAATAAACTCATCTGTTAGTATTCTGCTGCCCGGAGATATTAAAAACAAACAATCTTTTGATCAAAAAATACTACCAGGAGACTTATTAAGTATTAGAAACTTACAAAATGAAACTCAGGTATTAGGCTATTCATCTTCTTCAGGGGCAAGTATAAGTACTAATTATTTAGTAGAAAATGATAGTACTGTAACACTTCCTTTTCTTAATAGAATGAAATTAGGAGGAATGTTAGTGCCCGAAGCAGAAAATTTTTTGAATCAAAGCTATTCTAAAAATCTTTTAAAAGAACCTATTATTAAAATAACAATCACTAATTTAAAGGTAACATTAATGGGAGAATTTGGCAGAGTGGGCAACATTCCATTAGAACCAAATAAGACTTTTTTAACAGATATAATTGCTGAAGCTGGAGGTTTGAGCAAGAGAGCGAATCTTAAGAAAATTAAAATTATTAGAGGTAATTTAAAAAACCCGGAGGTAATTTTAGTCAATCTTCAAGATCTTAATTCTTTAGGTAATGATAAACTATATCTTCATAACAACGACATTATTTATGCAGAAACTAAAAATAGCTATAAATTTTTAGATGGGATTAGTTCTGGTAGTACAATATTGGGGATCGGAATTAGTGCGGTTAGTGCGTATTTATTGATCGACAGATTAAAAAACTAATATGCCAGAAAAAATTAGCTCTAAAAATAAACAGGAAATAGATTACAGTAAATTTATTAATATCGTTTTAAGCAGATGGTATTGGATAGCAGCAACTCTTATCATTTCTTTACTAATTGCTTATATTAATATTTGGTACACCCCAAAAGTGTACAGTACATCTGCCTATCTCAAATTTGAAGAAAAGCAAACTAATTTAAGTAATTCTGTTACTCTTAGCCCAACAACAAGGAATTATACTAATAAAATTTTATCTGAAAGCTGGACATTTAGGAGTAGTAAAACAATAATTGCTTCTGTTGATTACATAGATTGGCGTGTAAGCTATTTCTTAGAGGGAAGAGTAAGAACAGTAGAATTGTATCCGCAGAAACCTTTTATCATCCAAATCTTAAAACAAGATACCTTACAATTTTACAATCAAAATATCTCTTTAATCCCAGAATCTAATGGTTTAAAAATAAGTTATAATAATAAGGGGAAAGAAGCTACTCATTATTATCAATTTGGCGATATTATCAAAATACCTGGTGTTACTTTTTATATTAAAAAAGTATTAAATTTAACAGAAGGAGCCAATTACCTATTTAAATTTAATTATAAGAGCGAATTTTATGGCAGGATGGGTGGGGGGCTTAATATTGATGAAGCGGCTAAATTTTCATCTATCGCTTCTGTATCTAAAATAGACGGTAATCCATATTTTGCTGCTGATGCACTAAACGCCATCATGAAGGTTTATTTACAACAAGGCCTTGATGAAAAAACGCAGTCTGCAAAACAGATTATAGAATTTATAGATTTACAATTAGGAAATCTTTCTAATGCAGTACAGAATTCTGGTGAAAAATTAAAAGACTTTAAACAAGCTAATAATTTTTTAGATTTAAGTTCTGCTGCGGGTTCAGTGCTAAATGAAGTAACTCGTTTAGAAAGTCTTAATGAAGCTTCTGATTTACAATTGCTTATACTCAAACGGTTGCTAAAGCAATTTCAAAAGAATAAAGAAACCATCAGTTTAAATTTTAATTTGGATGGCAGTGTTGACCCTTTATTGGGGAGTTTAATTTCCCAATGGAATAGCCTAATTCAAGAAAGAGCGAGCCTTTTAAATACATTTAAAGAGGGTGCTAAGCCAATAGAAGAATTAGACGCTAAATTACGAATTTTAAGAGAGGCTGCTGGTGATAATATTCAAGCAAACATTAATCGAATTGAACAGACAAAACTATTCAATCAAAAAGAACTGACTAAATCTTACGCTAATTTAAAAGATCTACCACAACAAGAACGTGACTTATTTGGTTTACAACGAGATTATGGCATAAATGAGAAAATTTTTAGTTATCTATCCGAAAAGAAATTAGAAGCCCAGATTTCTAAAGCGTCCATTCTATCAGATGCTAGCATAGTAGATTTAGCCAAGCCAAATTTAAATCCAATTGCGCCTATAGAAAAATCCATCTGGCAATTTGCATGGATTATTGGATTAGGTAGTGGCATTGGTTTAATATTTTTAGTAAGGCTTCTTAATCCATACATTTACGACAAGGAAACTATTGAGAGTTTGACCAACACTCCAATTATCGGAATGATTAGGCATTATCCTGAGAAAGTGGATGCTGACAATAAAGAAATTTTAGCTATTGCAAAACCAAAATCTATTTTTGCAGAATCGGTTCGGTCTGTACGAACTAATTTGAGTTTCATAGCAAGCGAAGAAAAAAGTAAGGTTATTTGTGTAAGTTCTGAAATTGCCGGAGAAGGAAAATCTTTTGTGACCATCAATTTGGCCAGTTCATTAGCCTTAATTGACAAAAAAGTGATTTTTATAGCAGCAGATTTACGTCGTTCAAAAGTACACCGTACTTTCAATATTAAAGATAAAAAAGGCTTAAGTACCTATTTGGCAAATCAACATGAAGTGGATGATATCATTCACCCTACCAATCAAAAGAATTTAGATTTAATAGTTGCTGGAATAGTACCGCCAAACCCTGCAGAACTAATGTATTCTGACAGATTGAAAGAATTAATAGAGGAGTTAAAACTTAGGTACGATTTTATTTTGTTTGATACTGCACCCATTGGTTTAGTATCTGATGCTTTACCTTTAATTAGAATGTGTGATATTAATCTTTTTGTAATCAGAACGGGTAAGTCTAAATACTCGGCCGCAAGTATCCCAAATAGAATAGCAAATGAATATCATCTTAAAAATGTCTTTATAGTATTAAATGATTTTAGACAAGTCTCGCTCCATTCTAATTATTACAGCACTAAATATTCTGATAACTATTACGGTTATTACTATTCTGAAAATAGCGGAAAGGGTTATGGTTATTACACTGATGATCATATTAAACCTTTATGGAAAAGAATTTTAGGATGGTAAGCCAATTATGATTTGCTTTAGTTTTAGTGGAATTGTTTTTTTATAATATTAATTATTTTAGCGATAAAATATTATAATGAATAAAATAGATGAAACCTATCGTTGGTACCCTATCTATACGTTACCAAGAGCTGAGAAGAAAACGCATAATTTGCTTGAAAAAAAAGGCATTAACACCTACCTCCCTTTATACAAAACATTAAAGCAATGGAGCGATAGAAGAAAATGGGTAGAAGAAGTTTTATTTAAATCTTATCTTTTTGTTTACATCAGTCACAAAGAATATGATTTAGTAATCCAAAGCTATGGTGTAGTAAGATTTATTCATTTTTCTGGTAAAGCAGCATTTATTCCGGACAAACAAATTGAAATTTTAAAGAATTACCTATCAGGAGAACAAATACCAGAACTTACATTTGAAGATTTAGCCGCAGGACAAAAAGTCAAAATCATTTCTGGAAAATTAAAAGGCTATGATGCAGAATTAGTTTCTTGGCAACAACAACAAAGATTGGTATTGCGTATAGATGCCCTTGGTCAATCTCTCTTGCTTAGAATTTCAGCAGCTGATGTTGAAGTGGTGTATTGATTGCATTTTCCTTTTCAGTTTTACTCGTCATTCAGAGCGGTAGCTAAGAATCTGCTTGTTTTAAAAGTCCTCAAAAAGTAATATAATTGATATCACTTCTCGCTTATTTAATAGTAAAAATTAATTTCCTTATCCTTAAATTAAATGAAACACTTGACTCATAAGTGGTTCTTACACCGTATGAGATAAAATTTCCATTTTCCATAAAGATTTTCAGTATTTAAATTAAATTTTAACCTAAAAGAGGCTTGCGCTTAAGAAATTTATAATATTTTTACAGTCGTGTGTTTTGCTCTTCCTTTAAAAACTGGGACTGAGGCGGCGAAGCTATGACAGTACCATATTATACAAAAATATATTTTATTCAATTCATTGCTTTCATTGGCATTTAAGCAATAATATGTCATACCCTTATTATTTTAATATTAATCCAAGTGCTTTTTTATGTGTAGAATAGCTGGCCTATTCAATAAAAATGACAATCCTAAAAGGCTCAATCAATTGGTGCGCCAAATGTGTGAATTACAAAAACATGGTGGGCCAGACGATCATGGAAATTTTATTGATGATACCATTAACTTGGCTTTAGGTCATCAAAGACTTTCTATTTTAGACCCATCCCCTTTAGGCCATCAACCAATGTTTTTGCGGGATAGGTATGTGATTGTTTTTAATGGCGAAATTTATAATTTTAAAGACTTAAAAAAAGATTTAGAAAAACGTGGGCATACCTTTAATGGAAATTCAGACACCGAAGTTATATTACATGCTTTTGAAGAGTGGGGCACTAGCAGTTTTCTAAAATTAGAGGGTATGTTTGCCCTAGCCATTTATGATCAGGTTCAAAAAGAACTATTCTTGATTAGAGACAGCCAAGGAATTAAACCCTTATATTATTTTCATCAAGAAAACATTTTAGCATTTGCATCAGAAGTAAAAGCATTTAGTTGTTTACCCATCGGGTTAGAGAAAAATTTAGATTGGCCTTTAGCCTTTTTAACTTTTGGACATTTGCCAGAACCCATCACCACTTTAAAAAATGTGTTTTCTCTTCCTAAAGGTTGTTATGCTTACTTGAAATTAAATCAAGCAAACCATTGTGAAATTATAAACTTTACAGCTTTAGCAGTAGCAAAGCTTGATATATCTATTCCTGAAGCACAAGAATTAATTGATATCGCTTTAAATAATGCTATTGAAAAGCAGTTAATTGCTGATGTACCTTTAGGTGTTTTTTTAAGTGGCGGAATTGATAGTTCTTTGATTGCTATGCAGGCAGCAAAGTATCAAAAAGATAAGCTTTGTACCGTTTCCCTACATTTTCCAGAGATCAACTATTCCGAAAAAAAATATCAAGATATCATCAGTAAAAACTTACCGGGTAAACACATTTCGCAAGAAATAACAAAAACAGACTTTAACAACCATTTTGAAGAGATACTTGATGCAATGGATCAACCCACCTCTGATGGGATAAATACCTGGTTTGTTTCCAAAGCAGCTCAAGAAGCGGGTTTAAAGGCTGTATTATCTGGCTTAGGTGCTGATGAATTATTTGGTGGTTATCCGTCTTTCCAAAGAATTGATAAAGTCCCATTGCTTAGGAGTTTAGGTCCATTAATAAGTTCGTACGCTAAAATCTCAGGTAACGATGCGTTGCAAAGGGTTGCTTATTTGAAAAATCAAAAAAACCCTAATTATGAATATTTATTTTTAAGGGGCTTTTTTAATCCGATACAACTCCAAAAATTATTTCAGATATCTGGCAATCAGCAGCAGCAGTTTTTAAATGATTTAACCGTACCAACTGCAAAGGTAAGTCCTCATCAATATGATGGCGTAAAAGCTTCCTGGTATGAACAACATTACTTTATGCAAAACCAACTGTTAAAAGATGCAGATTTTATGAGTATGCAGCATGGTTTAGAAATTAGGGTACCTTTTCTAGACCAGCAATTAATCAATATTGTTAATCAGCTACCAAAGCAGGTGCTTTATTCAAAACATAAGCCCGCAAAGCATTTATTGATTCATGCTTTTAAGAACCTACTGCCTACTCAAATTTGGGATCGCCCAAAAATGGGATTTACCTTTCCGTTTCAAGAATGGTTAAAAACACACCCTAAATATTTGTCTTTAAAAGAGAGTTTTAGTCAAAATTTACCCATGCAGAATATGTTTAAATCTTATGAACAAAATAAAGTGCATTGGTCTAAAATAATGAGTTTAATGGTTTTAGCAAATTTTGAAGCTAAGTATTAAATGTTGACTGGCAGCCCATCCCCTTCAATAGCTAACCAAACAAAAACACTTGAAGTAGTTTTTTTGGGTTTATGCTGTTTTTCTCAAACAGGCGGGATTGAGAAAGTAAACAGAGCATGGTTAAAAGCACTCCAAAATATCAGTTCATCGCTTAACATCAAACTTATCTCTTGTTTTTTATTAGATGATCAAGCCAATACATCTTACATCAACAGCAACAATTTCAAAGGCTTTAAAAGCAATAAAATTAATTACACTTTACAAGTTATTTACTACGCTTTAAAAGCGGATATCGTAATTGTAAGCCATATTCATTTATCTCCTATCCTATTTTTAATACAAAAAATAAAACCTAAGCTAAAAGTTTATATCCATGCACATGGTATTGAGGTTTGGGAGCAATTGAGCAGCTTTCAAATCAAAGTTTTAAAAAAAGCTAGTTCTATTTTAGCAGTTAGCCAGTTTACTAAAAGCAAGTTGATCCAGAACTATCATATACCTTCCAATCAAATAGAAATTTGGCCTAACTGTTTAGACCCCTATTTTGATATCCCAAAAGATTTTACACCTAGTGCTACTTTAAAAAAAAGGTATGCTATAGATGAAGAAACAAAAGTACTTTTTACGTTAGCCCGTTTATCTACTACCGAACAATATAAAGGTTATGATGATGTGATTGCGGCTCTACCTTTATTACAACTTAAATACCCTAACATCATCTATTTAATCGGCGGTAAATATGATGATGCTGAGTTTTTAAGGCTCAATCAATTGATTACCAATTTGGGACTTAGCAAACAGGTAAAGTTACTGGGATATATCCCAAATGAAGAGTTAACAGCGCATTACGTATTGGCCAATGTTTATGTAATGCTAGTAAGGGAGAGGGATTTGGAATCTCCTTTATAGAGGCAAGCGCATGTGGCACACCCGTTCTAGCATCAGATGCTGACGGCAGCAAACAAGCCGTTATACCAAACAAAACAGGCTTAATTTGCCCTTACGGAAACATCCCTGAAATTGCAAATCACATATTTATGTTGTTCAATTTTTCCTATAATGCAAATCAAATTCAAGAATTTACACTAGAAAATTATAGCTTTATTGCTTATCAAAATAATATAATAAATTTATTAGATAGACAATAGCTTAACTATAAAAGACATCATCAAATTAAAAAATAAATTTTTAAAATGAACACAGCTGAAGGATTAGAAGAATGGGATATAGAAATTAAGCCCAAGAACAAATTGTTTGATCTCCAATTTAAAGAGGTTTGGCATTATCGTGATTTGATGTGGCTATTTGTTAAAAGAGATTTTATAGCACAATTTAAGCAAACCATTTTAGGTCCATTATGGCATTTGGTACAACCTATTTTAACAACAATAATGTTTCTGCTGGTTTTCGGTAAAATTGCTAAAATCCCGACTGATGGCATTGCACCTGCGGCGTTTTATATGTCTGGCTTAACTATTTGGGGTTATTTTGCGTCTTGCTTTACTGGTACTTCCAGTACTTTTACTTCTAATGCTGGTATTTTTGGTAAAGTTTATTTTCCAAGAATAGTAACTCCAATATCTATCATCTTGTCTAATTTAGTAAAATTTGCTATCCAATTTATTCTGTTGATTGCCATACTCCTATATTATCATTTTAATGGCTATCCAATTCAAATATCACTCAACTTATTATTCCTTCCTGCTATACTTATAATAATTGCAGGTATCAGTTTAGGTTTAGGGATTATATTTTCGTCGTTAACTACAAAATATAGAGACTTTACAGTATTGCTTGGCTTCGCAATCCAATTATTAATGTACGCTACTCCAGTAATTTATCCACTTTCTTACTTAAAGGGTAAAAGTTATAAATGGATCATCGATTTAAACCCTTTGAGTTCTTTAGTGGAAGCTTATAGATACTGCATTTTTGGGAAAGGTTTAGTAGAACCTTATTCCCTTTTTTATAGCGTTGTATTTATGTTAGTTTCAGTGAGTTTAGGTTATGTGATATTTAACCGAGTAGAGAAAACATTTATGGACACAGTTTAAGAGAATTTTGAATGAATGAAGTTCGAATTAGTGAATGGGTATAAATTTAAAGACGAAAGAATAAGTATAATTCATTGTAAAATCAAGACAAATTAAGTATATAAAGATTTAATACAACAAATGAGATTATTTTAGATGATTAGTGTAATTAAAGTAGAAAATCAGTCTTAATCTTATCTCTCCAATAGAGAGAAGGTTCAATCATTGTTTAAACAAGCATCACAAATCTATGGCATCAGTTATTAAAGTAGAAAAGCCCCTCTCTTATCTCCCCATTAGGGGAGAAGTTAATTTTATCTTAAATTTAACATTCGTGTTAATATGAGTAGTGTTATAAAAGTTGAGAATTTAAGTAAACAATACCGATTAGGAGAAATAGGAACAGGCTCTATATCTCATGACCTTAACCGTTGGTGGCATAGTGTACGTGGAAAAGAAAATCCTTACTTAAAAATTGGTGACACCAACGACCGTAGCACCAAAGGAGAAAGCGAATATGTGTGGAGTTTAAAAGACATTAACTTTGAAATTGAACAAGGAGATGCAGTTGGTATTATTGGACGCAATGGTGCGGGCAAAAGCACTTTATTAAAAATATTAAGTAGGGTTACAGGACCTACCACCGGCAGCGTAAAAGTGAAAGGACGTGTGGCCAGTTTGTTAGAAGTAGGTACTGGCTTTCATCCTGAACTAAGCGGAAGAGAAAATATTTTTTTAAATGGCGCCATACTAGGGATGCGCAAACACGAAATACAGCGAAAGTTTGATGAAATAGTAGATTTTAGTGGCGTAGAACGATATATAGATACTCCTGTAAAACGCTACAGCAGCGGGATGTATGTGCGCTTAGCATTTGCTGTGGCTGCTCATTTAGAATCTGAAATTTTAATTATTGATGAAGTATTGGCTGTAGGTGATGCGGAATTTCAGAAGAAATGTTTGGGTAAAATGGGCGATGTAAATAAGGGAGAGGGAAGGACAGTTTTATTTGTGAGCCATAACATGGCTTCAGTATTAAACCTGTGCAAAAGTGGAATTATACTTGCAAATGGAACTCAAAAATTTATTGGAAGTATTAACAAAGCAACGGAAATTTATCTTGGAGAAAATGAATTATCACTTGATAGCATAATCACCCTTCCTAGCTTTACAGAAGAAGAAATTCTTAATAATAAAAAAGGAAAAATCAGAAAGGCTGAAATTTTAAATACAACAATAAATAATCTTGACGATTTAAAAATTCTGATTACAATAGAAGCTTTAGTTGATATTGAGAATATAGTAATTGGAATAGGCATAAACACTCTGACAGCAGTAAGACTCATTACAGTTGAAAATTTGACTCAACCAACTTCCATAAAGGCAGGAAAAAATATAACAGCAATTGTAAATATACCTCAAATTGCACTTGCACCTGGGCAATATACCTTATCAATAGGTATTAGGCCTTTGGCTTTTAAAGGATCTTATGACTATTTACCAACAGCACTTAAATTCGAGGTTATCTCAACAATAGACTCAATACAACTCAGTGAAAATCCCGAATTAGGCACAAGGCCAAAATCTAATTGGGAATATCAAATTGTCTAATATGAAAATTTGTATATTAACGCAAACTGCGGTAGATCTTTCTGATTTTTATAAAACATTTTTTAAAGGTTATGATCTATTTTTTGTCACTTTCAAAGAGAAGAACAGAAAAGCTATTGATTTCTTACCTTCCTCTACTTGGTCGGATGGAAGAAATAGGCTTTGGGAAGAAGTAAAGGGAAAATATGACTATTATTTATTTATTGATGATGACTTAGAGTTTTTTAAAGCTAAATTTGCTATATACCCCTATTTACATCTCGCTTATCAAAAATATATAGGCAAAGAGACAATCAATTGTTATAAGAATTGTGATTCGTCTTTTTTTTTTAATGAGCTAAATTCAATTATTAAAAAAAACAAGCCTGAAATTCTAAGTGTTAGAAATCTTAATAATTTAATCAATCAGTCTTTAGATAGAGCATTTTTGAGGAATGGATCGTTTTTTAGGCCATTAGGATGGTTTGACGCTCAATTTACTCTTTTTAGTAATTATGCTGCAGAGCGTTTGCTTCCTTATGACACTATCGTATCTGGTTGGGCAAGTGCTCAAATATTAATTTATTTAATTTCATTCCATGTTTTCCAATATAAAGCTATAAGTTTAAATAGCATTGGTGTAAATAATTCTTTTCATTCAGGACCTTACGTAGCAGATTATAAATCTAATTTAGACTGCAAAAATATGATTGATAAAATTTGTGAAGCAACTGGTAGAGATTTTTCAGACCTTTTTGATACACAAAGCAATCATGTAAATTTATTTTATGGCAAAAAATATATCATGAATGCTAATCCAAACATTAATTTAAATTATCAAAAAAATTTTATGGGTGAATTAAATGGTCTTGAAAGTTTGATGATAAATAATAGGTTGAAATTTTAAATACTAATGAAAATTGCCGTATTAGGTTCTGGAATATCAGGTTTAAGCATAGCTCATTTTTTATCAGAGGAAAATAATGTCTCCGTTTTAGAAATTAAAAATAAAATAGGTGGATTGATTAAATGTGAAAGAGTAAATGATTGTTTGTTTCATAAAGTAGGAGGACATGTTTTTAATGCCAAAAATGAAAAGGTTTTTAATTGGTTTTGGTCTTTTTTTGATAAGGATGAAGAATTTATCACTGCCAAAAGAAATGCCAAAGTATTTTTTAATAAGCAAATCATAGGTTATCCTATTGAAAATTATGTTTACACATTGGACAAGACGCTTATCAACCAAATAATAGATGAGCAAATTGAAATATCAAAAAACAAGCTTGTCGCACCAAAAGACTACAATAATTTTGAAGATTTTTTAATTGGTAATTTTGGAAATACGCTTTTTGAAATCTATTTTAAACCCTATAATACTAAATTATGGAAAACTGACTTGAAAGATGTCTCCATGGAATGGCTTGAAGGCAAATTACCTATGCCAAATTTTTCTGAAATCATTAAAAGTAATATATTAAGGGAAGAGGAGGATACAATGGTACATTCTAGCTTTTATTATCCAAAAAATGAGGGATCGCAATTCATTGTAAATAGGTTATCCCAAGGCTTAAACATCACTGAAAATTTTAAGATAGAAGACATCGAGTTTCAAGATAATTTAATATGTATTAATGGGGAATTTTTTTTTGACAAACTAATTTACACTGGAGACATAAGACGCCTTCCAATAGAAATTGACAATTTATTAATTAGTGGAGGTATAGATTTAGAAGAGCTAAAAGCTTTAAAATCAAATGGTACATCTAATCTTTTCTGTGAAACAGATAATACAGAAATTTCATGGTTATATATACCAGAGCCATTCACTAAAGCACATAGAATTATTTATACTGGAAACTTCAGTGATAGTAATAATAGAGGATCATCTAGAAAAACCTGTGTTGTTGAATTTTCAGGTAAAATATCTTATGAAGAAATGATTAAAGAACTAATAAGTTTACCTGGTAATTTAAAGCCATTATCGTGGAATTATGAACAAAATTCTTATGTTATTCAAGATCATAAAACAAAAAGTTTGATGAATCGCATAAAAAAAATCTTAGAAACTAAACATATTTATTTACTAGGTCGGTTTGCAGAATGGGAATATTATAATATGGATAAAGCAATTGAAGCTGCTATGTCTTTAGCTAATAAAATTAAAAGAAGAAATCTAGAATGAAAGAAGAAACTAAAATCACGGTAATAGTTCCCTCTTACAATCAAGGCGATTATATCGAAAATTGTATAAAAAGCGTAATCCAACAAGATTATCATAATTGGGAATTAATTATCCAAGATGGCGCTTCAACAGATAGTACTATTTTTATATGTGAGAAATATGCAGCCTTAGATAATAGAATAATTTTTAGTTCTGAAAAGGATAAAGGTTTTGCGGATGCTGTTAACAAGGCTTTAAATATTGCATCCGGTACATTGGGAGTAATACAAAGTTCTGATGATTTTTTTGCACAAAACTGTGTTTTTAAAGATGCTAACAATATATATAATAATAATAATAAAGACTTAAATATCATAGCTGGAGCATCTTTAGTAGTAAACGAAGATTTAGAATTATTAGCTACTCAAGAAAGAATTGAAAAATATGTGCCCTTAGAAAATATTTATACTTTAAGAGATCATTTCAGTCAGGGAGCTACCTTTTTTTCACTTCTGCGGGCTAAAGAGATTAACTATTTAGATTCGACAGTCGATATGGTTGCGGACACCGATTTTTGGATAAGAATGGCATGTATTACTCCAGTTAAAATAAATACAGTTTACCAAACTTCTAAAATTTGGGGAGCTGTAACGGTACAACCAGAGCAAAGAAGCGGAAATCTATCTAAATTCTACTACGGAAGAGCATTAATGGGGTATGTTCATACACAAAGCAATAGATTAGGCCTGTCCAAAGCTTTTAAACAAAATCATGCAAATGAACTTATCATAGCTGGCATTGAACACTTTAAAGGATTAGCTTTAGATGTTCAAGATTTTCTTTCTCTTTATAAAGAATTAAATAAAAAAGATTATATCCTCGAACCTCTGCCAATTAGTTTAAAAATGTCCATAAAAAAAATGTTTTATACTAAAAAGGGGGAAATGCCATTAAATAGTAAGGCAGATTATTATACCGAGCATTCAAATAAAGCATCTAGACTTAATATGAGATGGTTTTCATAAAATCAAAGACTTTAGCTCCTATCATACTATTTGTATACAATCGTCCATGGCATACAGAGCAAACTTTAGAAGCTTTAATGGCTAATGAGTTGGCAAATGAATCTACGCTATATATCTATGCAGATGGAATGAAAACAGATTCTGATGAGGCGCAAATTTCATTAATTGAAAAAACAAGAGCTGTTATTAGAAAAAAGAAATGGTGTAAAGAAGTTCATATCATTGAAAGAGAAAAGAATTATGGTCTTGCTGACAATATTGTTGACGGCGTTACCGAAATTGTTAACAAATGCGGTAAAATAATTGTTCTAGAAGATGATTTAGTCACCTCGGTAGGTTTTCTAAAATATATGAACGATGCTTTATACTTGTATGAGAACGAAGAAAAGGTTATGCATATTTCCGGATACATGTTTCCTGTGAAAAAGAAATTACCGGAAACTTTTTTTTATAATACAACTTCTTGTTGGGGTTGGGCTACATGGAAGAGGGCTTGGATCTACTTTAATAATAATGCTTCTAAAACATTATCGTTAATAGAAAAACAAAATCTTATTCACAAATTTAATGTGGAAGATACTTATGGGTTTTACAGTCATCTAGAAGCAAATGCAAACGGCACAATGAAGACTTGGGCAGTACGTTGGTATGCGAGTTTATTTTTAGAAAAAGGCTTTTCACTACACCCTTATCCCTCTCTTGTTCAAAACATCGGACATGATGGTTTAGGAGAAAACTGTATTTCTAACAATTATTTTAATTGGAGGAAATTAGCAAAATTTGTAACTGTAAAGAAGATTCCTTTAGAAGAAAACAAAAATGCAAGAGCAAGCATGAGGATGTTTAATAATTCTTTATACAAAGAAAGAAATACAAAAAAAATAAGCCTCATAAAATTTATTAGAAATAATATATCAGTAGTTATACCTAAAAGTTTAAAACATCAATACCGTTTAAAGAAATATCCTAAATATAATATAGCCTTTCAATATCAAGAGGAGCTTAAAAGATTAAAATTAATTCCTAGATACACTATTGGAGAAAGTAATTTATTACATAAGACAATTTCTTTTATTGACAGTGCATCATTATTATTTATTCAAGATGAGTTATTTAATAAAGAGATTTACAAATTTAAAGCAGATAATTCTAATCCTTACATTATTGATGCGGGTGCAAATATTGGATTAAGTGTAATTTACTTTAAAATGCTATACACAGAGGCTGAGATTGTTGCCTTTGAACCAGACAATAAAGTTTTTAAAGCATTAAAAACTAATGTGGAAACTTTTAGTTTGAGTAATGTAACATTAATTAAAAAAGCGCTTTGGAATACTGAAACTACTTTAAAATTTTATTCCGAAGGCGCAGATGGTGGAAGAATTGCTATTGAAAACGAAAATGAAAAACTTGTAGAAATAGAAACTACAAGTTTAAGGGGCTATTTACAGCGCAAGGTAGATTTACTTAAAATCGATATTGAAGGAGCAGAAACAATCGTTTTACAAGATTGTGAGGATTTGCTGCATAATGTAAAAAATCTATTTGTAGAGTATCATTCTTTTACCGACCAAAATCAATCTTTGGACAAATTATTAAATATATTAAAAAATGCAGGTTTTAGATATCAAATACAACATATTGGATTATTTTCTCCGCATCCATTTATAAATATTACAAAACATAGTGGGATGGATTTACAGTTAAATATTTTTGCTTATAAATAATGAAACTTCTTAATCTTGGCTGCGGCTCACGTTATCATAATTCTTGGACAAATGTTGATTTTGTGAGTAATTCTCTTGATGTAATAACGCATAATTTATTACAAGGAATTCCTTATAAAAATGAAAGTTTCGAAGGAGTGTATCATTCTCATGTTTTAGAACATTTTAACAAAAATGATGGAAAGGAATTTTTAAAGGAATGTTATCGAGTTCTTAAATTTAAAGGGGTAATAAGAATAGCTGTTCCAGATCTTGAGAGAATAGTTAAAGAATATATTAAAAATTTAAAGCTTTCAATAGAAGGTGATTTGCAGGCTCAACTAAATTACGAATGGATAATGCTAGAATTGTTTGATCAAATAGTAAGAACCAAAAGTGGTGGTGATATGGCAACTTACATTTATCAGGATACGCTGCCAAATGAGAATTACGTTTTTGAAAGACTTGGTGAAGAAGCAAAAAACTTAAGAAAATTACACCTCAATGATTTTGATAAAACTAAAAAAATACTGCCGTTAACTTTAAATAAGAGTGACAAAAAATATTTTAGAAAAATAAAGAATATTTTGAAATATAAATTAAAAAATATACTTTTTAAGGAGGAAGTTAATTTTTTTGAAAAACATAATTCATTCAGAAAATTAGGGGAATTCCGCTTAGGTGGTGAAATTCATCAATGGATGTATGACAAATATTCTTTATCTAAATTACTTAGAGACATTGGATTCAAAAATATAGAAGTTAAAACAGCATTTGATAGCAAAATATCAAATTGGAACAAATATCAATTAGACAGTAAGGATAATATCATTTTTAAACCTGACTCTTTATTTATAGAAGCTATAAAATGAAATTTTACAATGAAACTCAATTAATAATAATTACTAAATCTTTTAAAAATATTGTTATAAATATTAAGTAACGGAGATTCTTAAAGAAATATATTCAATTACTATAAAATTCAATGCAGAAGATAATCTACCTCAAAAAAATGAGAGAGTCTTTGATTTTAGTTAAAAGTGTTGTATTAGCATCTTGTTTTAGAGCAGTAGCACTTTTATCAAATCCAGCCAAATTAATCCTTACACTTGTATTTGGATTTATGTCGAATTATCATGGAATAAGAGAATGATGGAGGAGAAGATTTGAAAATTGTTCACATCTGCACTTCATTAAAAGGGGGCGCTGGAACTGCTGCATTTAGAATTCATGAAGCAATGTTAGCTGAAGGAATAGATTCTAATTTCCTTTGTTGCGATGAAATTAATAATGGTAAAAAAGTATCAAAAATAGAGGAGGTTGTAAACCAATATGCGAGAAATTTGATTTCTAGAATATTTCAAAAAATCAAACGTATTTTTTTAGAATATTTTAATCAAAGAACTATTTTTCTCAAACAATATAATAATGCACAAGGTTTTCTTGAATGTGAATATAGTTCTACACCTTATAGCAATTTTGATGTATTAAATAACCTATTGGTCAAATCTGCAGACATCATTCATTTGCATTGGATAGCAGGGTTGTTAGACTATCCAAGTTTTTTTCAAAATGTAAAAAAACCTATTGTGTGGACTTTTCACGATATGAATCCTTTTCAAGGAATTTTTCATTATAAGCAAGACGAGCAAAGAAATAGATTTAATTTTGGAAAAATAGACCTTTTATCATACAAAATTAAAGCAAAAAGTATTAAATCTTGTAATACAACTATTAAAATTGTTTGTCCTTCAAAATGGTTGTATAAGACAGCAAAAAACGCTAAAGTATTGAATCGACTAGAAGTCGCTACAATTCCTTACACTATTGATTTTCATGTTTTTCAAAAAATAAGCAGAAAATTAGTTAGGAATAAATTTAATATTCCTGAGACAGAAACGGTTTTTCTCTTTGCTTGCCAGTCAGTCGGTGTTTTTAGGAAAGGGTTTGATCTTTTAATAGACGCTCTAAAAACTGTTATTGAAAATAACATTACGGTTATTGTTATTGGTGAAGAGTCAATTTTTGATATTTCTAATCTAAAGGTAAGATTTACAGGGACTATTACAGATAACCATTTATTAAGTGAATATTATTCGGTTGCTGATGCATTCATTATACCAAGTAGAGAAGATAATTTACCAAATGTCGTATTAGAATCGGTCAGTTGCGGTACTCCTATCATTGGTTTACCTGTTGGTGGAATCCAAGAACACATATTAGAAGGTGTAACTGGAATACTAGCCAAAGATATCAGTTCTATCGCATTGGCTAAAGCTATAACGAAGTTTTTAAGGATTAAAGAGACTTTTGATCCTAAAAAAATTCGCAACTATGCGCTTAATAATTTTGGAAACCTTAAAGTGATTAATAGTTATTTAAATATTTATCATTCACTAATCCAAAGCCAGATAATCAAAGATAGAATATGAGATTATATAAAGAAATGTAGTTTTTAATGAAAATATCCATTATTACTATTAATTACAATAATAAAATTGGCTTAGAAAGAACTATAAAAAGTGTCACCTGCCAAGATTATATTAATATAGAATATATTATTATAGACGGAGGGAGTATAGATGGTAGTGCAGAGATTATTGATAAATATAAAAGTAAGATAAATTATTGGATTAGTGAAAAGGATAATGGGATTTACGCAGCTATGAATAAAGGTATTGCTAAATCTACAGGAGATTATTTATTGTTTTTAAATTCAGGTGATATTTTTACAAGTAACGAAAGCATTGCTTCTGTTTTTTTAAACCCCAATTTTAAAATTATTGATATTATTTACGGTAATCTTTCATGTATTGATAAGGATGGAATTGTAACTGTTTTAAGTTATCCTAAGAAACTTTCTTTTGAATACTTTATTTATTTTAGTCTTCCGCATCCTGCAACTTTTATCAGAAAACAACTATTTGATACTTATGGAATGTATGATGAAAGTTTAAAAATATCCTCAGATTGGAAATTCTTCCTTTTAATGATTTGCAAAAATAATTGTAGCTATAAATTTATAGATATTACATTGTCAGAATATCAATTAGACGGAATAAGTTCAAATTTTGAGAATATGACGTTAATTAGGGAAGAACAGGTAAAAGTCTTTGTTGAAGAGTTCCCAAATATAATACATGACTACATGCAACTAGAACAGCTGAAATCTTTTTTCGACGATTTTAAAAAATCAAAAGTGCATCGTTTACTTTCTAAAATAGGATTGATAAGATATCCCAAATTGAAAATAAATGATCAGTTCAAGTTTTAATTAATAATAATGACAGATAAATTAAAGACCGTTTTTACTAAAATAAAAGATGAAAATCATTGGGGAGATTCAGATTCCATTTCTGGTGGCGGTTCTAATCTCATACAAACTGAAATTATTAGAAAAGAAATTCCTTTATTGCTAAAAAAATATGGGATTGGATTTATGATTGATGCACCATGTGGGGATTTTTTTTGGATGAAACTTATAGGAGATGAACTAGATAATATATTAATAAAATATGAAGGACATGATATAGTACAAGAAATAATTGATTTAAATATTGAAAATTATGCTAATGAGGTAAAATCTTTTCATTTATCAGACCTAACATTAAATAAATTACCTAAAGCAGATTTAATTTTAACAAGAGACTGTTTAGTACATTTAAGTTTTAAAAACATTAAAAAGGTTCTTAAAAATTATAAAAAAGCAGGAATCAAATATTTATTGACTACAACTTTTACAAACAGGAAAAACAATATTGATATTACTGATGGCGAATGGAGACCATTAAATTTACAAAAAGCACCATTTAATTTTCCAGAACCTTTATTCTTAATAAATGAGAATTGTACTGAAAATGATGGAATTTATAAGGATAAGAGCTTAGGACTTTGGGAATTGAATAAAATTAATAATATATCTAATTTCAACATATTTTTAAAAAAATATTTTGATTAAGATTAAGAAAGACGTTATTGCTGTTGTATCTCCAGATGCTAGCAGAACTGGTGCTCCAATATTGATTTTGCGGTATTTAAATTGGTTAAAAAGTAAGACAGAGTTACAATTTATTGTGATTTTAGGAAGTAACGGACCATTATATAAGGAATTTGAAATGATAGGACCTGTATATATATGGAATGATATTGTTCATAAGCATAATACTGGAGTGTTGAACCGTGTGATTTCTAAAATATTGGTAAAGTTGCTTCCAGATTATGATAGACTAGCAGATAAATTTGCTAGTAAATTAAAAAATAATTATCGCGTTAACCTTATAATTAGTAATACCTCTGTTAATGGCGAATATTTAAAGTTATTGCAAAATTGTTTTAAGTGTAAAACAATAACCTATGTACACGAAGGATATAAGTTTCTGAAATCGTTCAATCAAAGTAAATTAGTAAAATACAACTTTGAACAATCAGATGAACTAATAGCTGTTTCATACTTTGTTAAAAATATGCTAACAAAGAATTTTCAATTGAACAAACCTATACATATGCTGAATGGGTGTATAAACGATGTTGAGAAAGTTGCTTTATCTAAGGAGTTCATTAAAAAAAACAATAATATTCCAAAGGATAAATTTATAATAATGTGTTGTGGATATATGACCTGGCATAAAGGAACAGATATCTTTGTTCAGATAGTGTACCAATTATCTAAGACAAACCAAGAGATTCATTTTATTTGGTTAGGTGGTGATTCAAAAGCTATTGCATACAAGCAGATGATTTTTGATTTAGAAAAGCTAAATTTACTTCAAAATGTTTCATTTATTTTTAACGTATTTAATTCTATTGATTATATAAATATTGCTGACATTCTATTGATTCTTTCCAGAGAAGAATCATTTTCACTAGTAACAATAGAGGCAGGATTACTAAAAAAACCTATTTTGTGTTTTGAAAATTCTGGAGGACCTTTAGAAATTGTGAATTTTGATAAAAGATTTCAAATTCCTTATTTAGATGTGACTAAATTCTGCTGTAGAATTAGAAGTTTATCAAATGATAACATTGAAAGAGTTCAAATGGGAAAGTACCTTTATGAACGAGTAATTTCAAATTATACCTTAGCCAAACAAGCTAGAAATTTTCTTAATATAATAACTAAATAATTTAAATATTTCAAATTAAATAATAGTAGAATTTCACAATACTATATTTTTTTTTTAGAATTAGTTTAAGCTATGAATTTAATCAAAACTTCAGTTGCTTTATGTACATATAATGGTTCTAAATATATAACTAAACAATTAGATTCTATTTTGAATCAGACAATAGTACCTGATGAAATAATTATTTGCGATGATTGTTCTACAGATAACACTTCAGCTATTTTAGATGATTATTTCTTAAAGTATCCTGAAATCGTTTCAGTTTTTAAGAATCCAGAAAAATTAGGCGCTATTAAAAATTTTGAACAAGCAATTAAGCTTACAAAAAATGAGACAATATTTTTAAGCGATCAAGACGACATTTGGCAACCCAATAAGGTTAAAATTATTTTAAGTGAATTTTCTAGTAATCCTAAAGTCAAACTTATATTTACAAACGCTTTTTTGATTGATGGTAAAGGAGAAATATTACAAGGAGATATTTGGGGAAAATGGGGTTTCAATTTGGACGTACAAAAAAGATGGAGAAGTAAGTTTAACGTATTTCATGATTTACTAAATAATATAAATTATGCAACTGGTGCTACGTTAGCTTTTAAAAGAGATCTAATATCTGTAATTTTCCCATTTGAATTACCTAATGCATATTGGCATGATGCATGGATATCTTTAAATGCAACTTTGAACGGAGGTCTTAGATATCTAGATTTAAATCTTATTAAATACAGAATACATGACGATCAACAAGTTGGTATTAATCGTGATTGGCATCTAAATATAAAGCCAACTTCAAATATTCAAACACACATTTTCAAAAAAAACATTTTGAAAAAATACCCAATATTTCATCTTTTAGAGACATTAAAAAAAATAAAAGCTATTTTAATGAGACAAAAAACATTGTTATTGTCCTCTTTGATTTTTAAATAATTGACAATGAACAATAGTACGCGTAATCCAATTAGAGCAATCGCATTTTATTTACCACAATATCACCCAATACCAGAAAATGATGCTTGGTGGGGAAAAGGATTTACAGAATGGACAAATGTAACCAAAGCAAAACCTTTATACAGAGGGCATGAACAACCAAATTTGCCAGGAGAATTGGGTTTTTACGATTTACGTTTAGAAAATACCAGGATAGAACAAGCAAACTTGGCAAAATCTTATGGTATTGAGGGTTTTTGTTATTGGCATTATTGGTTTGGCAACGGTAAAAAGCTGTTAGAATTACCTTTAAATGAAATGTTATATACTCGAAAACCAAATTTCCCATTTTGTTTAGCATGGGCCAATGAAAGTTGGACAGGAATATGGCATGGAATGGAAGATAATGTTCTTGCCAAACAAGAGTACCCAGGCTTAGAAGATTATAGAAAACATTTTTATAATATACTGCCAGCCTTTAAAGATGCCCGATATATTAAACTAAATGAAAAACCAATTTTTTTAGTTTATAGACCTCACAAAATACCTGATACAAAAGAGTTTACTTCTTATTGGAATCAATTGGCGGTAAAAGAAGGATTAGCTGGTATACATTTCATTGCAATTGACCAAAATAATGATTTTAAAAGTTATGGCTTTGATGGAATAGTTCCAAATTCCCCGACCCCTGTTTTAGCAAAAATTAAGAGAAGTTTAGTAGAAAGACTAATTTTGAAATTGACAAAAATTAATATTGCTAGTATTTATCAACGTATTAATGGAAAGCCAACCTTAGTAGATTACAAAAAATTTGTGAATCATAATGATACTCATCAATTGGAATTAAATGAATATCCTGTGATATTACCAGGTTGGGACAATACGCCCAGAAGTGGGTCAAAAGGATTAGTTTTAACTAATTCAACTCCAGAATTATTTGAAGAACATACTAATAAAACTATTTCAAGGATTATTCACAAACCCTTAGACAACCGCTTTTTATTTATTAAGTCTTGGAATGAATGGGCAGAGGGAAATGTACTAGAACCCACAGCAAAAAATGGATTCCAATATTTAGAAGCTTTTAAGAAATCAGCAGATAAATTTAGAATTTGAAAATAGCTTTTCTATACAATAAAATTCCTTGGTTTGGTAAATATTCTGGTTATGAGTACTTAACCACTTTATTTAAAAATGAAAATGTAATCCTATTTAATGCCTCTGAGAATACTTTTTTGAAACGAATTATTGGAAAAATGATTCAGTTAAAAAATAAAAACTATAATCAGACTACATTTGGAATTGCTACAGGATATAGATTTTTAAGTTCATCTGATGTTGCTATAAAACATATTCTTTATATAGAAAATCATTTAAACCTGTTAGATAAAGAAAAATTTACTTCAAACTTGATAGGCACTATTCATATCCCATTGGCATATTGGAAGATAGAAAATTTAATTTCATTACATCGCTTAAAATATGGCATATTATTATTTGAGCAAGGGTTAGAAAAATTTAAATCTTACATGCCTAATGCTCATTTAAAATTTATAAGGCATGGTGTAAATAATGATTTCTTTCGCCCTGATTATGAAAAACGAAAGAAAAATCAGATACTTTGTATAGGTCATTATTTAAGAGATTTCGACCTATTAGAAAAGGCTTTTACTTTAATAAACATGCAGATTAAAGATTTAGAATTTCATTTAATCATTCCAGAGATTTATCGAAACCATCCCACACTTAATAAATTAACGAAGTTAACGAACGTATTTTTTCATCAGAACCTCACAGATGAAGCCCTTTTAGAATATTATCAAAGCAGCTGTTTACTTTTGATGCCAATGAAGGATAGTGGCGCTAATACTGCAATAGTACAAGCATTAGCTTGTGGTTTACCTATTGTTACCAATGATGTTGGGGGGATAAGATCTTATGGTGGTGAAACTGTTTATCCGGTTTTCAAAAATGAAAATTTAGAAGATCTAGTTTCATTTTCTTTAAGGCTTTTAAATGATAAAGATTATAATCAAAAATTAAGTGAGGCTATACGCAACTTTTCTTTAATCCATTTAGATTGGAGTATAATAAGTGAACAACATTTAGACTTTTATAAAGAAATTACTCAAATCAATTGAAATCAGCAATTTGTACCCTATTTGAAAAAACCTATCACTTTGGTGTTGGATCACTTACAAATTCTTTATGCGATAAAGGATTTAAAGGTGAAGTGTATGCTGGTTATAAGGGAGATTTACCTTTTTGGGCAAATGGTAGTTATTTAAATGATGATTTAGGATTTGAAGGCGTAAGATCCCTGAAAGTTTCAGAAGATATTCATCTTCATTTTATCCCTTTACAAACTACCTATCATTTAACAAATTATAAACCCGATTTTATGTTGGATTTGTTAAATGGACCCGCTAAAGATGTGGATTGCCTTTTCTATTACGATCCTGACATTCTTCAAAAAATAAGTTGGAATTTTATGGAGCAATGGGTTAATGCGGGAGTTGCGTTAAGTGAAGATTTTAATTCGCCCATACATGAATTTCATCCAAGAAGAGTGTACTGGAGAAAGTATTTTGCCAAATTTGGTCATCAATTGAAATATAAAAACCCAATTTATGTAAATGGTGGATTTGTTGGGGTACAGAAAATAAATATAGATTTCCTGATTATTTGGAAAGTGCTTCAAGAGAATATGGCCAAGGAAACTGGAAGTTTGGCAAATTCAATTTTTAAAAACCGAGATAAATTATATAAAAAAGAATATGGTGACTTTTATGCATTTGGCACTACAGATCAAGACGCCTTAAATGCTACTGTAGAAGTTTACGATGGCCCTATTAGTTTTTTGGGTAAAGAAGCCATGGGTTTTAATGCTGGATTTTTAGTGATCCCTCATGCATTGGGAAAACCGAAACCTTGGAAAGATAGTTTAATCAAGTCGTGGGTTTTTAGAGGGATTAAGCCTTCATTTATTACTAAACTTTATTGGTCAAATTCTGCTCATCCTATCAAACTATATGATAACTTCCAAATAAAAAGGAAGCTAGTTTTAATTAAAATAATTGGTTTTTTAAGTCGATTTTACAGGGCTTAAGACGATAAATGGAATCTAATATTTTCAGTTTTAAATTATTAATCAAACTTATTTAAAAAAATGCTTTTAATTTATGAATAAAAGAAAATTTAATTGGGCATCTAGTGCAGATAAATTTAATGAGAAATTGATTGATACATTAGATAAAAAAATGTCTAATTATTACACTTCAGCAGAAAGCCGTGAATCTTATCAGCAGATGTTAAATTTGACTGATAACGATGTATCTAAACCTGGAAATGTAACTACTGCATTTATTGATTATGTTGTAAGTTTAAATTTAAACACCTTTTTAGAAATTGGATGTGGTAGTGGTAGGATTTATCAATTTTTAAAGAAAAAAGTAAATAATCTTGATTATGTAGGCATAGAAGTATCTGAAGAAGTTGTTAAAAATAACAAAGTAACATTTCCAGAAACTATCTGGAAATTTGGTAACGTGTATGAACTACCGGCTGATAACAATTCAATAGAAGTCTGTTTTTCATTTTATGTATTAGAGCATTTGTGTTATCCAGAAAGGGCATTAATAGAAATGATGAGAGTTATTAAACCCGGTGGATTTTTAATACTCATTTTTCCTGATTTTGTTGCCTCCGGTAGATTTGCATCACAGTTTTTAGGTTTAAGTGATATTCCAACAGCTAAAGAAAAATTATTAAAATTCAAGTTTCTTGATGTTATAATTAGTATTTATGATAGTAGATTTAGATTACCAAGAGCGCTAAAAAATGCAAGTAAAAAATATGGCAGTTTTCCTGTAAACACAAGCCCTAAATGTTTGGATGGACTTAGAGATGCAAGCCCTGATATTGATGCTGTATATATTACCAATAAATATGAAATAGAAGATTGGGCAAACTCAAAAGGATATAAAATTTCATATCCTAATGGAACAGAAAAAGAATTTGCTGATCATGCTTTTTTAAGCATTCAAAAGGCCTAAAATTTATGTTTTAATGAAAGTTCTCTTTATAAATGATAAAAAGCATGATTATTTATCAGAAAGTTTGTTTCATGGTTTGAGAGAATTATTAGGTAATAACTGTATTGATTACCCAAGATATGATCAACTTTATATAGACTCATTTGAAGAAGAAAAGCATAGATTAAGAGGTAATGGATTTACGCTATACGGGTTATTAACTGATAATGATTTTTTAGAGAAAAAAAGAAAAAATTCTTTAGAGAAATTGATTGAAGTCTCGGACGTTATTATCTTTAATGATATTGTAAAGCAACACACTATTTATAAAAAAATAAAGAATAAAAGGAAGGTTGCTATCTTAGACGGTGGCGATCATCCTTATTTAATACCATATGAAAACATCAGCGGAAATTACCGAATAAATCCTTTGATTTTTTTTGAAAGCTTTAAAGAAAGTCTTTATTTTAAAAGAGAACTAATAAGTATTGATTTGTTATTTAAATTTAAAGGAATAAAACTATTCAATAGATTTAGAGTAGATAAATTAGTTAAAAATTTACGCGAGATTTCTTTTTCCATACCAAGCGAAAAAATCAATTACAATACTTCTAAGAATAAAACATTTAATTCGCATATAGTTGATAAGGAAATATTAGCTTTATTTCCTCAAAAATCTTCTGATTATATCTTTACAGATGAAGCATTATACTATCAAGATTTGTCAGCATCTAAGTTTGGTATCACTTCAAAAAGGGGCGGTTGGGATTGTTTAAGACACTATGAATTAGCAGCAAACGGTTGTGTTTTGTGTTTTAAGAACTTAGATTTAAAACCTATTAGTTGTGCGCCCAAGGGCTTAACATCAGATTTAAACTGTATATCATATACAAATCCTAACCTGTTGATAGATAGAGTTAATAGAATTTCTACCAATGAGTATGAAAAGCTGCAGATAGAAAGCTATAAGTGGATTGAAAAAAACACTACTAAAGAGAGAGCGAAGGAATTTCTATCGAATTTTTCTTAATTAAAAATGCAAGAACTTAATCCTCTAAAAAAAAGATATCATTCTTTAGACTCTTTAAGAGGTATTGCTTCTCTACAGGTTGTGTTGTGCCACTGCGTAGTTGCTATACCTGGCCTTAGTTGGTGGGTTTATGCAGCGCATCAAAATACAACACCACATTCGGTAGAATTTTTCTTAATCAATTCTCCATTAAATTATATATGGGCAGCTAGTCCGGCGGTAATGTTGTTTTTCGTCTTGAGTGGATTTGTTTTGGCCTTACCTTATTTTTCAAATGATAAGCAAGATAAGCGCATTAATTATCCTAAATTTTTTATAAAAAGAACGATAAGGCTTTATTTACCTTGTTTGGCAATTATCATTATATCTTATTTAAGTGCCTATTTATTGTATAATCCAATAAAGATTAATGACTATAGTGAATGGATAAAGATAATGTGGAAAAATCCTTTTGAAATAAGTGAGTTTTTGAAAGCCATTACGCTTAATGCTAATTTTAACAACATTAATCCTGCCTTGTGGACTTTGCCTATAGAATTGAAACTATCCCTTATTTTACCCGCTTTTATCTTTTTATTAAAAAAAACTAATTTCCTTATAAGTATTTTTCTAATTCCAATTTTTATAGTTTTTTACCATTTTTTAATTTTTATTGGTTTAAATATTTATATACCAGAAATAGGCGTTTTATATTACTTTTCGTTTTTTATAGCGGGTTCCATTTTATGCAAATACCGATTCGGTTTATTAAAAATAATAAATGATTTATCATCGATGTGGTATTCGTTTTTGGTTTTTTTTACTATTGTTACCTATACCTATACATTTAGCCTTTGGTTTTTACCCAATACTTTATTTGAAAAACTAGGACCGGTAAATAATTATATTTACTTAATAAGTGCTCTTGCATCCATTTTATTAGCACTAAGTGACAGAGGTAAGGATATTTTTGAACATCCGTTATTAATAAAACTTGGTAAAATATCTTTCAGCTTATATTTAGTACATCAAGTTGTTATAAATAGTATGGTACATGTTTTACCAGCTAGTACCTCACGCTTATTAGTATTATTTTTAGGGTTAGTATTCTCGTTTGGATTTGCTATAATTTTCTATATTTCATTAGAAAAACCTAGTATAAAACTGGCTAAGTACTTTTCTGGTTTAATTAAAGAGTTATAACCTTCTGTCTTGAAAAACACTAAAATATCCGTCATTATACCAACTTATAATTATGCTCAATACATTTTAGAAGCTTTAAAAAGTATAGAAAATCAAAATTATCCAAAAGAATTAATAGAGGTAATCATTATAGATGATGGTTCAACAGATAGTACCCCAAAATTATTTGAAAATTATAAGGGTACTTTAAACCTGACTTATCATTACCAACAAAATAAAGGAAAAGCAAATGCAACCCAAAAAGGAATATCACTCTGCAAGGGTGAGATTATTTTTAATCTTGATGCTGATGACTTTTTTTACCCAGAAAAAATTTTAACCATTGTAACTATTTTTGACAAATATCCAGAGCTAACCCACGTTGGTCATGCAGCTGAAACTATCGAAAATGGATTAATAACAAAAAAAGAATTAATACCACCAAATATTTCTAATCAAATAGTTAATGGCAATGAACTATTAGAAGAATTTTTAAGTACTAAACTATTATTTGGAGGTGGTTCTACTTTTTCTGCCAGGTCATATAAATTAAAATCTGTTTTTATGATAGGAGATGTTGATATGTATATTGACGAATATTTGATTTATGCTGCCTGTTTAAACGGTAAATCCTATTTAATAGATCAACCTCTTTCGGTATGGCGAAATCATGGTCATAATTTCTCATTTACAAATAGAGGAAAAAAGAGAGATAAAAGTTTTCGTTTAAGTACCTCATCTGTTGCCATGCTTAGTTTTATTAATAAAAACAACTTCAACAAAAAGATTATTGATCTTTATTACTTAAAACATTTAGACAGGCATATAAACCACTTAGAAAGCTATGAAAGAAAAGAATTTAAGCATATGATAGAAGTATTAAAGGTCATATTTTCTTTTAAATATACTTTTAATGAACTTTTAACTTATAGAATTTTCAGTAGATTACTTCCCACTATCATACTTATCAAGCTTAAATCTATCAGAGATAAAAATGTTTAATAAAATTATCAGAATTATACTCTTTAAGCTTATTAGGCCTAATACTTTTAAGTATTTGTATTTAAAAATGAGAGGCTTAAAATCTCAAACCTTAATTAATACATTAAACACCAGTTTCACATGGCCGCATAAAGTAAGTATTGGAAAAAATGTAGTATTAGAAAGTAATTTGTATTTTAAATGCGATGGTCCTTACTCAGAAGGGTTGACTATCATTTTAAAAAATAATGTTTTCATAGGTTTCGGCTGTGAATTTAACATCAGAAAATTGATTGAGATTGGAGATAATTGTTTGATTGGTTCTGGCTGTAAATTTATCGACATGATCATGGCACAAAAAGAGAAAATCTGATTAGGTTACAACATGGTTTAGAAAAAGAAATCATTATTGAAGAAGATGTATGGTTAGGGGCTAATGTAATTGTTTTAAAAGGAGTTACTATTGGAAAGGGGGCTATAGTTGGCGCATCCTCTTTAGTAAATAAGGCTGTACCGCCTTATGAGATTTGGGCCGGCACACCTGCTAGAAAAATTGGAGATAGAATTTAATTTGAAAAACATTCTAATCATCTCGCCCGCTTTCCCTACTGCAACCAACGGCTTGGGGGATTATAGTGAAATACTAGGCAGTAAATTAGCTGAAGAAATTGACTTTCAGATTTTTTATGCGGGTTTAGGTCAAAAAGAATCTGTGTCCGTAAAAAAATATATTGAAGTTAATAAGAAAAACAATTTAAATCAAATAGTAAAAGAGCACAGTATAAATCTAGTTTTTTTGAACTATAGTAATTATGGTTATCAAAAAAGAGGAGTTCCTTTTTGGTTATGGATAAGTTTAGCATCCATAAAAAAACAAAATATAGCTATTATCACGTTTTTTCATGAAATATACGCTAGCGGCAATTTTAGGGAATCTTCTTTTTGGTTAAAACCAGCCCAGGTGTTTTTATTTAAAAAGATCTATCAATTATCTGATAATGTATTTTGCAGCAATGAAGTTGTTTTAAACTTAATACAACAACAAACAGAGGACGGGGGTGTCAAAACAAAAAATATTGGAATTTTCTCTAATATTCCTGAATTAGGAGAATTTATTTCCTGGGATGATCGTAAGCCATATGCAGTAGTTTTTGGTACCTTGGGAAGGCGTAACAGCATTTATAAAAATATACCTCTTTTAAATGATTTTATCATTCAAAATAATATCTTGAAAATTTTTGATATTGGTGATGGCGAACTCAATATCAATGAATCTTCTCTGAACATTCCCCTTATAAAATGTGGCAAAATCAGTCTTTTTGATATTTCACAAATATTAGCGCAATCCCAATGGGGATTTATAGACTATCCTAATAAGTTACTAGGAAAATCGGGAATATTTGCTGCCTATTGTGCTTATGGTTTGGCTATTTTAAATTTTGTTGATGATACAAGCAATACAACTGATGATTTAATATTGGGCAAAAATTTAATTTCAATGTCTACTATACCAAGACAAGTGAACGGCAAAGATTTATCGATAAATAGTTTCAATTGGTATGTAAATAGAAACTTAAATATCCATGCACATCAAATTATAAAAACAATAAAAAGAAGATTATAAATGATTAAAACAAAAAATAGTTATGATTTAGATTATTTCAAGAGTGTCTATCAAACTTATGTAGGTGAAAACCATCAAGATTCATATCTAATAAAGTTATCTTCTTTTTACATGTATAATTATTTTTTAGTAAATGGAATTGATCTTAAAGAAAAAAAAATCCTTGATTTTGGATGCGGTTTGGGTCACATTACAAAAAGCATCAATGCAGATTGTTTCGATATTTCTTCGTATTGTCAAGAAAAATTAATAAAAGAAGGAAGGAAGGTATTTAAAGGCGAAGAACAAATATCAGAGAATTACTATGATATTATTTTATGTAATCATTCTTTTGAACATTATTTATACCCAACGTCGGCTTTAGAAAATTTTAAAAAGTATTTAAAGAAAGACGGTATTTTGTGTTTGGTGTTACCAATAGATAAAATTCAAGATAAAACAATAAAACATCAGGATGTCCACAAACATTTTTACTCATGGAATTTTCAAAACATTTCTAATTTATTGATTGAATATTCTTTTGAGATTATTCATCAAGAATTGGTTTATGGACCAACTGGCTTAAAAAAATTAAATGATTTAGATCTAATTAGAAAATTGGGCAAGTGGAGGCGCATTTTTAAATCTCAACTTACATTGGCAAAAAATACATAGTTTTTGAATGAAGGTTAGTATCATTATTCCTAATTATAATACTTGGGACTTAGTAAAGAGAAACATCACTGCCTGTTTAAAATATGATGATGATTTAATTGAAGAAATTATAGTAGTAGACGATTGCTCACCAACATTAAATTACATTCATTTTCCAAGTAAGGTTAAGATTATAAGAAATGAGACAAACCTACACTATACCAAAACTGTAAACATAGGCCTTAAAAACGCAATTAGTGATATCTTAGTTTTATTAGATTCTGATGCTTATCCTACTAAACCGTTTATTAAAGACTTGATTTTACAATTTGAAGATTTAAATATTGGTTGCATAGGATTTAAAACCATTAATGATTTAGGAGATGATAGTGGCAATTTCATGTATTTCCCATCAGCTTATGGCTTAATTGCTGGTCAGCAGATTCATAAATTCCTAAAAAAGTATGACCGTAGAAGAAACAGAAAAATAATACCTTTTTCTTGTGCCGTAAGTTTTAGAAAAAACTGCTTAAAAGATTTAAATTATTTTGATGATTACTTCCCTGTATTAGATGCAGACATTGATTTATGTTATAGAATATATGAATCAAAATGGAAATTAATTTACCATCCAGAAATTGAAATTTATCATGTTGGAGGAAATTCTATTCCAAAGGACAGTAAAAGAGTTCTACTATTTTACAAAAGTAGATGGCAATTATTAAAAAAATTTCATTTGATTCCGTTTCCTATAATAACCAAATCTTTAATTCTTAGTAGGCTTTTATTAGAAACATTAATAATTAAATTAAAGATAATTTTGTATACTGATATACGTCCATATTATAAATTGAAGTTAAAAGGTAGAAAAGAATTGATTGAAATGGTTAAACATTTCAATTAAAAACTTAAAGTTCAAATGAAAATCCTATTTTATTGTCCTTCCTTTTATCCTAAAACTGGTGGTCTAGAAAATGTTGCCTCATACCTGGCAAAGGGATTGGCTCATTTAGGTCTAGAAATAAGATTAATTACTACTACACCATTGATAAATAACATTCCAGAATTAGATGTTAATTATAGCATTATTAGAAGTAATAAAAAAAGTGTTTTATTTAAGAACTATTTATGGTGTGATATTTTTTTTCATCATAATGTTAGTTTAAATGGTATATGGCCATACTTATTTTGGCCTTTAAAAAAATGGGTAGTTTTACATCATTTGACCTATTACAATCATCAAAAAATCACTTTTATAGAACAGGTAAAGAGGCAACTTAGCAGATTTGCTTTTAACATATCCTGCTCCAGTTTTGTAAATAGTACCCTCCCTAAATCTGGAAAAGTAATTTTTAATGCATTCGATGAAAATGTTTTTTTCAATAAATGGGGTGTAAGGGTACCATATAGTATAGCGTTTCTTGGCAGGCTAGTTAGTGATAAAGGTTGCGATTTATTGATTAATTCTTTTGGAGAAATATGTAAACAATTCCCTGAAAAATATCTAACATTAAATATAATTGGAGAAGGGCCGGATTTGGATTTTTTAAAAGAGAAGGTCTCAGAAAATAATCTATATCAACAAGTGACTTTTAAAGGTAAATTAACTGGTAAATCATTAAATGATGAGCTCAATTTAAATCAAATTATGGCTATACCATCTATTTGGGAAGAACCATTCGGAATAGTTTGCCTTGAAGCTATAGCTAGCTCTTGTATTCCAGTATATTCTCGCGGAGGAGGATTAGTTGAAGCTGCTGGTTTAATAGGAAAAGGATTTATTTCAGGGAATCAAAATTCCCTAACAATTACTTTAATAGAAGTAATTCAAGAATATGAAAAATTTCTTCATAAACTCAATTTGTTAAAAACAGAGCACCTAAAAAAATTTAATCAGGCGCAAATATTAGATGAGTTTCGAAAAACTTTACAGTCATTAATTTGAAATATACCTACAATTATTCTTTGTATATACTTTTAGCCTTAGTTACTTTCTCAGGTGCTATTCGTAAATGGATAATTCCATCTGGTGCTGTAGGCAACATCCTATTAGGAATTGTATTGATTTTACCATTATTGAATTTAATCTTAGTATCCAAAGATGATGAAGGAGATGTTGAGAAATACAACTTATTTACATTTTATTTAATCTCTTTATTAATTTTTGGTTTAAACCCACTAAATCAAAGTATATATCATGCAATATTTGGATTCTTTATTCACCTCATTTTTTTTAGCATACTATTAAGTTATCTTAAGAACAAAAATAATTTTAATGCGAAATATTTTAGCTTCTTCATTTTAGTATGTATAATTATAGAAGTAATTTTAGGTAGTATTCAATCGGTTTCTTCGGCCGATAGTTTTATAAACCGTTACGCAGTTAGCGAAGATATCGAAACTAGCGCCGCATTAGTGGGTGATGCAATTAGAGTTACAGGAACATTTAGTTATATTGCTGGTTACAGTGCATTTCAGTTTATAGGCCTATTTGCTTCTTTTTATCTCATCAAAAAATATATATTTAAACAGTATAGCTACCTCTTTCTTGCATTGGTAGTGTATGGAGCGTTAATCAGCGGGTCTAGAGGAACTGTAGGCTTTGTTATACTGACTAGCATAGTCTTTTTCATTTTCGAGTTAAAAATATTGTCCAATACCAAAACATTATTTAATATTATATCCATTTCAATAATTTTCATGTTTGTTAATTTTGCAACTGGCGATCCTTTAAATATAGTTTCTAAGTTTAGTAAGAGTTATGATAATTTTATACTAAGAGCATCAGGAAGCCAAGAAGAAGGGCAAAAAAGAATTTTTGCAGATATTGACGATGTATTATTTAGGGAGTTTGAATATAAAGTTACAGGAGTAGGATTAGGTTCTACCTATCAAGGCGCAAATGCACTATTTGGAACAACTCCCCTTTTACAAGGCATTACTTATGAGGGCGAACAATTTAGATTAATCTTAGAAGGAGGGTATTTATTATTTATTTTTAGGTTGATATTATTAGGATACTTTATCTCAAAACTAGAATTCTCAAAAATATTTAAAATTTATCTATTTATTATTATCATATTAGTAATGCCTATTGTTTTTAATATTTATACCAGTATTTATTTAGCATTAGGTCTAATCCTTCTCAATCAAGCTTATTTACCAGAATTATCTAATAAAGAAATTGAAGAAGATTCAGCCTAAAATTATCCTTATCCATCCTGGTATTCAATATACTTATAGAATGTCATCAGCCTTGGCTAAAATTAACTTAATTAGTAGTGTGAGCCTTTATACATGGTTTACCTTATCTTATGATAGTTTTTTATCTAAATTTGATGTGTTCAAAAAAAGGGTTAAAGAAGTGGATAAAAAAGTAACTATCCATAATTTTCTGATTTTTGAGTTATTCTTAACTGTTTATTTAAAAACATTATCAGTACTCAATATTGATAAAGGAAATACCCCAAGGTATAAAATGCAAGTTTTATTTGGCTGGTTTTTATTGCCTATGGTTTATTTCAAAAGAAGAAATAGTATTCTCGTATTATCAGAAACCGCAGGTTGGCCTATTGCTTATTATGCTAAAAAATGGAATATTCCAGTTGTAATGGATTTTCCTTCCATTAGCCATGAAGCTGCTTTAAAAGGAGAGATTAAAGAAACTAGTTTTGGGATAAAAATAAAATCTAAGGAAAGACAATATATAGATTTTGGCACAAATTGCTCTAGGTTCGCAGCTGAGACCTATAAAGGATTAACGTCCGCAAAAAAACATTTCCCAATTTGGCTTGCGGCCGATAAAAAAATATTAAAAGAAATTAAAGTTATTGATTTAGTAGAAGAATTAAATATTTGCTGCTTAGCCAATACAGAAAAAAGAAAAGGTATCGACATTCTTTTAACAGCTTTTCAGCAAATTGATTTTCCTAAAAAAAAATTATTCTTGATAGGTAAAATAGATAAGAATTGGGTTCAAGATTTTTGTGATAAAAACGATATTAATAATTCAAATATTATTTTAACAGGCCCTTTGGCACAACAAGATTTAAGCGGATACCTTTTAAAAAATAATATCAACTTACACATTCTCCCAAGTAGGTTTGATTCTTTTGGAATGGTTGTGCCAGAGACTATGATGCTGGGAATACCAAATATTTTATCCCCTAAAGTTGGAGCTGGAGAAATGTTGAAAAATGGAAAGAATGGTTATATAATGAAAAATTTAGATTCACTTTCCCTAGTAAATGCCATTGAAAACTATTTAGGATTAAGTTATGCAGAAAAGAATATTTTGAGAGAAAACGTAATACAACAAGCAAGCGAAATGACTTGGGAAAACTATGATAAAAGAATAGCAATTACTTTTGATGAAATCTTAATGGACATTAATTTATGAAAGTTGGTTTTGTAGTTAATCATCCTACTCAGTTTGAAGTCCCTTTTTATCAATATGTTGCTCATCACTTCAAAGAAGATTCTTTTGAGATTTTTTATTTAAAAACTCAAGAAAACCAGCATTTTGATCCGGAATTAAAGCAAGAAGTTAAATGGGGTTTTAATTTGTTTGAAGGCTATCCACATCAATTTTTGCCTTTAGAAAATAGATTGTCAATTTTTGAAAAGATTATTCAAGAAGAAAAATATAATTTGATTATCATTAATGGGTATAAAAATCAATATGCCAAATTTGCGGATATTTGCAGAGCTAATGATGTTAAAGTTGCCCTACGTTTAGATAGCGTATTGTTTAACCAAGCCTTCTGGAAAATTTGGTTAAGAAAATTAATCTTAAAAAAAGAGTATTACAAATTTGATCATTTTTTGGTTACTGGCAAGGTCACTAAAAATTACTGTTCTGCCATGGGCATTCCCGAAAAAAAAATAAATTTATTCTCTTATTGTGTGGATAATGACTTTTTTAATTTATCAAATAAACCAAAATCTGATTATTACCAGTGCATTGAAAGTAAATATAGCTTAAATAAAGAATCGGTGATTTTATCTGTAGCGAAATTTGTGGCTAGAGAAAGCCCTTGGGATGTATTAAATGCTTTTATAAAATTAGATAGAAGAGATTTAAGTTTAGTATTGATTGGGGATGGAGCGGAAAGAGAGGCGTTAGAAAATGTAGCAAATCAACATCAACATCTTAAGATATATTTTCCGGGATATATCCCTTATCAACATTTACCAGAATTTTATAGATTGAGTACTATTTTTATTCATGCTGCTAAAGACGAGCCTTGGGGCGTATCAGTACAAGAAGCTATTGCTGGAGATTGCTTAGTAATCTGTTCTGATAAAGTAGGTGCCGCCCAAGATTTATTGGTACAAGGCAAGAATGGGTTTACCTATCAATTTGGTGATAGTAATCAATTGGCACAATTTATTGAGAAAGGTTTAAAAATAGATCGAAATCTTCTTTATAAAACAAATCATGATGTTATTGCTAAGTGGAACTATCATTTTATGTGGAACGAAATCCTTAGATCAATCACATAATGGCAAATACAGTCGCTCTCTTTTCTGATAGTAATATACTTCCAGGCACCCATGCTACATTAACTTCATTATTAATACATAATAAGATTCCAGAGAAACTGAACATTATTCTATTTGCCGACAAAATCCAAGAACACAACAAAACAGAACTTAGGGAGACTTTTCGAAAATTTAAAAAGGATCATCAAACCTTTGAAATTAGAGATGCACCGAATACTTTTATTAAGGGCGCTAATGCATTAAAAGGTAATACTACTACCTATGGGAGACTTTATTTAGCCGATTTATTGCCTGATATTCATAAACTATTATACTTAGATACTGATTTAATTATTCAGTATGATGTTATAAATATATTTAAAGAGATTAACGATAATAATATACTTTTTGCGGATGGCTGTAATATTAGAGAATATGCTATAGACAGGGAACTTTTTAGGAAAGCAGGTCTAGATATGAATGGTAAATGTTTTAATGCTGGAGTATTGGGTATGAACCTAAAAAAATGGAGAGAAAAAGATGGTTTAGGTATTTGTTTAGAAACGATAAAAAAATATCCTAATTCTTTTATCTCAGCAGATCAGGCGGTACTAAATGTAGCATTCGGAAATCAATTTTGCGCTTTAGGTGCTCAAATAAATTCTTCTATTTGTTGGGATAATTATTATCAAGTTTTACCAAATGATGATAAGATATTTCATTTTGTAGGTTCTCCAAAACCTTGGGATTTTTTAGGGGACAAAATTCATTATAATTTTAACCTATGGAAAAAATATTATGACATGAGTGCAATTGGCACTATAAATTATTTAAAATTTACAACAGTTAAAAGGGTATTAAAACTATTGCCAGGATACCTTAAGATTCAAATAAAAAAACATGTTACAAAGCCTTAAAATTAAATTATGGATATTCTTAACTTCAGATAGAATAGGGGGGTTAATAGTGAAAAATTTTATTAAAGATGGCTTTATTAAAACTTCCGCAGGTCTTATAAAAGTTGGAAACTTAGCATCTAAACCGATATCCTTGCTTTTTTGGGGATTGTATGAACGTGAAGACATTTACTTTATTAAAAAATATTTGCAGCCTAGTGTACCAGCAATTGAATTTGGTGCAAGCTTAGGCGTTACCACCACACAAATTTGTAAAAAGGTAGGCACAAATACAAAAGTTGTCTCTGTAGAAGCCAATCCGAATTTATACGCCAATCTTTTAGAAACAAAGAAAAAAAATAATCTGTTCAATTTAGAAATCATATCTGCGGCAGTGGATTATTCTGGAAATGATAAAATCGGTTTTTCAGTAAATGAATCTACCTTATCTAGTTCAAAAAATCCAGACGATATCAACACCTTTGTTTCGGCTATTACCCTAAAAGATATTGTAAAAAAACATCTATTTACTGAATATTCATTAGTATGTGATATTGAAGGTGCTGAAATAGAATTGTTGTTATTTGAAGACTCTTCAGAAGCTATCTTAGGTTGTAAAACTATCATTATTGAACTTCATGAAACCAGTTTTAAAAATCGAGCTTATACAATTAACGAATTAAAGAATCTATTTATAAATAAATTTTCAATGAATATTATAGATCAAAAGGCTACAACATTTGTTTTTGAAAAAATTAAAAGCTAATTTCAAAATACCCATATTAATCCTCCTTTGAAAATCCTCCACATTACGGCATCTTACAAACCAGCTTACGTTTATGGAGGTCCGGTAATGTCTGTAGCGAAGTTGTGTGAAGAGACTTTTAAGGCGGAAGGCAAAAAGCGGAAGGTGAAAGGCTTTAATAGCTTGAAAAATGGACATCAGCCAGAAGTGGGGAGTCCGCTGTTTGCAGATAAGTTGGGATTCGACTCGGCTCAGTCTAATGAGCGGGGAGTTATCGTTTACACCACTTTAGCAAGCGGTAAAGAAGAACTTCCGTATAAGAATGGAGAAGTTAAACTTATAGAAGGAGTTGAAGTACATTATTTTAAACGTATTACCAAAGATCATAGTCATCTTTCCCCTGCCCTTTTATGGCATTTATGGAAAACTGTGAAGCAATTTGATATTGTGCATATTCATGCCTGGTGGAATTTAGTAACCATGCCGGCCTGCTTGATTGCTATTTTTAGAGGGAGCAAAGTTATTTTCACTCCCAGAGGGACATTAAGTAATTACTCGTTTCAAAATAACAATAATAAAATTAAAGC
This sequence comes from Pedobacter psychrophilus, assembly GCF_001652725.1. Classification (GTDB taxonomy): domain Bacteria; phylum Bacteroidota; class Bacteroidia; order Sphingobacteriales; family Sphingobacteriaceae; genus Pseudopedobacter; species Pseudopedobacter psychrophilus. The sequence goes on along the minus strand of NZ_LWHJ01000030.1, from coordinate 241,353 downwards.
TTTTTTCCATCAATTTATTGGTAGTTCTCTTTTAAACAAAACCTATTTTCACTGTACCAGTCAAAAAGAAGTGGCTGATAACCAATCTTTATTAAACCCAAAAGCTATATTTAACATTCCTAATTTTGTGGAATTACCCTGGAGAAATGTCTTTTCTAAAGAAGATCACAGTCAGATTCTTCACTTGATTTTTCTTTCTCGCATTGAAAAGAAAAAAGGTTTAGAAATACTTTTTGATGCTTTGGCAAAACTTGAGTTTGAATGGAAATTATCTATTGTAGGAAATGGAGAACTTTCTTATGCAGAAAGTTTAAGAGTTAAGGCAAAAGGCTTAAAGATTGACGATAGAATAGCATTTTTAGGTGCAGTTTATGGAAATGAAAAGTTTGAGTTGATGGCGCAACATGATTATTTAATCCTTCCGTCTTATGATGAGAATTTTGCAAATGTGGTAATAGAAAGTCTTTTTGTAGGAACACCGGTCTTGATTACAAAAAATGTTGGTTTAAGCGAATATGTGAGTCAGAATAATTTAGGATTTGTTTGTGAGCGTTCTGAAAGCAACATTATGGAGATGATAATAAGTGCTAATAAAGCTAAAAATACCGACTTCTTCAATCAAGAAAGATTAAACCAAGTAATTAGAAATGATTTTTCTGAAAAAAACTTAAAAGACCTATATCTTGATATGTACGATACTGTTCTTAAACTAAGTTAAATATAAAATTTCATCAGCACTTTTTTCAATTACGATTAGGATGACATTATTCCTAACTCTTTTAATCCATCTAAAATTGTAAATTCGTTACATGTTTAAAATCCCTATAAGTGTTATAATTTTGACTTTTAATGAAGAGCGAAATATTACATCTTGTTTAGAGAGTTTAAGCAATCATTTTGATGAAATTTTTCTTGTTGATTCAGGATCTACGGATAAAACCATAGAAATAGCAAATAATTATTCGGTTAATATTATAGAGCATCCTTTTGAAAATTATAGTACTCAAAGAAATTGGGCTTTTGAAAATCTACCTTTAAGAAATCAGTGGATTTTAAACATGGACGCCGACCATCGTTTAACACGTGAAATTGTTATTGAACTTCAACAAAAATTCCAGCAGGATATTCCACCTTCTATAAATGGTATGCTTTCTAGCAGAAAGACACTATTTATGGGCAAATGGATAAAATACGGAGGACATTATCCAACTTATCATGCTGTGATTTTTAGAAAAGGAAAAGGTTCTTGTGAAGATAAATTATACGATCAGCATTTTAAAGTGGAAGGAGAGGTAATCAAACTCAAAGGAGATATTATTGATTTAATTACAGAATCGCTAAGTACATTTACTTTAAGACATGATAAATGGTCGACTTTAGAAGCTTTACAGCAGTTTAATAAAATAGATAAGACCCAAGGAACTATTAATGGTTCCTTAATTGATGGCAATCCAATTGCCAAGCGTAGGTATTATAAAAATATTTATGAACGCTTTCCATTATTTGTACGCCCAGCGGTATATTTTTTTATTCGATATTTTTTACGTTTAGGATTTTTAGATGGTAAAAGAGGATTGATATTTCATTTTTTACAATGCTTTTGGTTCCGATTTTTAATTGATGCTAAAATTTATGAATTAAGAAAGACCAGGGATGAAAATCAATAAAATCCAGATTAAATTCTTTTTGATATTAGTTTTAGGCTACTTTATTTTTAGCTATTTCATCATATTCTGGATAGGCTTATGTGCAAAAGGCGGTATTTATTGGGCGTTTGCAGATGAACATCTCAATTTTATTAAAGTTTATAGGCATTTTTTAATTGGGGGAGCAGGATTGATTTGTGATACTTTCGGATTAACTTATCTTACAAATGATACAGCAATACGCATAATTGGATATGGGGGTATCAAAATAGTTTATAGCTGCTTGGGCTATGGCATTATAAGTATCATTATATCCTTGGCTTTAGCGGTTCCGAATCAGAAGATAAAACTCAGAATTCTATTTTTGATAATAGGAACAGTTGCCTTTTCCCTTTTGAATATGATAAGATTATTTGTAGTTTCTTATTATGCCCACCTAGCTAAAAGATTAAGTATTGATCATCATCTGATTTTTAATGCTTTTTGTTACCTATTAATTTTGATCGGGATGTATTGGTGGATAAGAAAGGCTGAAAGTTCAAAGCTTAAGGCTTAAAGCTAAAAACCGATTAGATATAAATATATTAGGATTAGATTAAATGAATAACACGGTGCAACTCCAAAAAAAATTCGACACAAAAGATTTCCAACATGGGGCATCTACGTTGAAACAATTGCTATGGTATTTTACAAGTTGCTTGTTTTTTCGTTCGGGATTGGTTCCTTTCTCTATAGTACTTGTGTGGTTTCTAAAACTTTTTGGAGCTAAAATAGGAAAGGATGTACGAGTAAAACCTTATGTACACATTAAGTTTCCGTGGAAACTAGAATTGGGTGATCATTCCTGGTTGGCGGAATGTTACATAGAAAACTTAGCTGCTGTTATTATTGGGAAAAACTGCTGTGTTTCTCAAAACGCAACCTTGATGACCGGTAACCACAATTACAAATCACCTTATTTTAATTTAATTACTAAACCAATTATTTTAGAAGATGGCGTTTGGATTGGCGCTAGTGCCATTGTTTGCCCTGGGATCATCGCAAAATCACATTCGGTTTTATCAGTAGGATCTATTGCGACTAAAGATTTGGAGGCTTTTAGCATTTACCAAGGGAATCCCGCTGTAAAGATTAGGGAAAGAGAATTGAGTTAGTAATTTTCTTTCGTCATATTAACAAACAAGAGGGATTAATAAACAATCCCTCTTTTTTACTCCAACCCATCAATACTTACCGCTACTTTTCCTGTTGCAACTACCATTGCCACAATTGCATTTGGTGTTAAGATTACTTTGTTAGGTGTAATACCAGTTAAGCTGCCGTTTACTTTCACCCCTTTTATAGGTTGGTAATTGTTTAAATAACTGGCCATCGTTTTTTCTCCGTCAGCTAATTGAGATGCTATTGAAAAACGACATGCGTTGCTCATTTTTTTAAGGATTAGTCCATGAGCTAACCAATTTCCTACTTTTAACAGCTTGTTTTTTGAGTCTAATACAAAATCTACCTGATCTAAATAAATTTCTTTGGTTTCAGCGTTGTAAGCCGGAATTCCTGTGAGGTAGAAATCTCCATTTACCGAGCCGCTTAAATTTAATGCGACAATCATTCTGCCATCCTTTCCCCATAAATCTACTTTATTTACGGTTACGGATCTGCTTCCAGATTCAAACTTTTGACCCGCAAAGTTTTTAGAAACTACAGAAGACGCATAACTATATGGGGCAAAAGCGGCAACATTTGCTTTGAAATCATCAGGTAATTTGTCAACAGCTTTTAATACAATGGTATTTCTATCAAAAGTTATTGATGGTTTACGCCCGATTGCAGTTTCTAAATAAGTCTTTAAACCCAAATTTGCCGTTATTTTTTGATTTGCAACTACAGCTTTTGCTGCATAAACTTCTACCGGCTGCATGGTAAACCAGGTATTGTATTCTTCATTCACTTTACTAGGTTCACTAAAGCTTTGCAAAGCATCTAAAACATAAGGTTTAATATCTAAAGATTGTGCAATTGCATCATCAACCAGTTTAGAAAGCGTTCCTTTAAATATTGATATTGCTGGATTTATTAAATAGGTAATAGGAATTGTTTTACCTGCCACACTAACTGTGGGTGCTTCTTTCCAAGTAATGTTTTGGATAGTGGTATTGGTTATGATTTTCCAATCTTTTAATCCTACTGCAGAGCTCAATCTAACGGTTCCGTTCAAATTAAAATCTTTAGTATCTGATAAATCTATCCCGAAAGATTGAAGTCCGTATTTAACTTTTCCAGCTACTTTTAAAGGTAAATCCATGATGATTTTACCGTCCTTTTCTACAATTGCAATGTTGGATTGCTTATAGACTTTCATCATCAAATTATCACCATCTAAAGAATTATCCTCATAAATTAACCCATTTAGGTATTTATTGGTTTGTGTTTGTAAATCTTTAACAGCTATCTCTACCGGCATATTAATAAATGATAGTTGTTTTTCATACACCACTTCTGTAGAGGAATAATCTGGCAAAGGTTTTAATGCCATTACTTGTTTGGTGCTACCACAAGAGGAAAACAAGATTGCAATACTTGCAACCAAAATTATATTTAGGATGATTTTTTTCATTTTAAACTTTAAATCGCAAAGATAATTCAGTAATCTGATATTTTAATATTTGATTGTCAAAAAGATAACAGATTAGTTATTCCTTTTTGAAAGCGAAAAAATTATTTTATGTGTCAATTCAATCGACATGAAAAATTAACCTATCGAAAAAAATGATAAAAATCGATATGACTAAAAATATTTAAGAGACCTTAAGTATTGCAATAGGGATTGGTACGGAAATCCTTTTTCTGAATTTTCATCAGAAAAAGATTGGAGAGAAAGCCCGACCCCAATTTTTATTGGGGGATTGCCCAAATTTTATTTAATCACTTTCTCCAGCATTTTTATATATCCCTCAATCCCTTCTTCTATTTCTTTTAAATAAATAAACTCATCTGCGGTATGAGACCTTGCCGAATCGCCAGGACCACATTTCAGGGAAGGGATATCCAATAAAGACTGATCAGAAGTGGTTGGGGAGCCATAAGTGTTTTTTCCTAAAGAAATTCCGGCTTGTACAATTGGATGTTCTTTTGGAATGGAAGAAGGTTTCAATCTGACAGAACGTGGAACTACTTCGCAATTCACAAACTGACGAATAATTTTTAAAACGTCTTCGTTACTGTAAACATCTGTTACCCGAACATCTACCGTAAAAGTGCAATTGTCGGGAACTACATTGTGTAAAGTGCCCGCATTGATGATAGTTACCGTCATTTTTATGGGTCCTAAAGTATCTGAAACTTTAGTGAACTGGTAATTTTGGAACCACTCGATATCTTTTAAGGCTTTATAAATCGCATTTTCTCCTTCGTTTCTAGCGGCATGACCAGATTTTCCTTTTACATGACAATCTAATACCATTAAACCTTTTTCGGCAATTGCTAAATCCATTAAAGTGGGTTCGCCAATTATGGCAAAATCTAATTTTCCTAATTCTGGGATGATGGATTCTAAACCGCCTTTACCCGAATTTTCTTCCTCGGCAGTAGTAGCGATTGCGATGTTATATTTTAGGTTTTCTTGATTGTAAAAATGTAAAAAAGTAGCTATTAAAGAAACCAGACAGCCACCAGCATCATTACTTCCCAAGCCAAAAAGTTTTCCATCAACTTCATCCGGAGAAAAAGGGTCGCGGGTATAGCTTTTATTGGGCTTCACCGTATCGTGGTGAGAGTTTAATAAAATGGTTTTTTTATTTTTATCAAAATGTTTGTTGTAAGCCCAAATATTGAAACCCTTGGTGTGAAAAGCGACGCTGTTTTTAGTGAAGAAATCAGAAAGAATAGCAAAAGTTCCACCTTCTTCTTTACTCAGAGAAGGAGTAGAAATCAGCTTTTTTAAAAGTGAAACTGAGTTTTCATAAAGAATTTTATCAATCATCTTTCCTTTTTCTTTGCTCTTTTATCTTTATTCTTTTGTATATAACTCTCCAGCAATTTTCGCCGAAGTTTTAATCCCTTTAATCATTGCCGAACTAAAACCATTATGCTCCATTTCATTTAATCCAGCAATTGTACAGCCTTTTGGCGAGGTCACTTTGTCAATCTCATGCTCTGGGTGAGAAGCCAATTGTAATAATAAATCTGCAGCACCTTTAGCGGTTTGTGCAGCCATCATTAAAGCATCTTTCGCATGGAAACCAACTTCTACACCGCCTTGAGAAGCCGCCCTGATAGAGCGTAAAAAGAAAGCAATTCCACAAGCGCATAAAGCAGTTGCCGAAGTCATTAAATCTTCTTGAATTTGAATAGTCATCCCAACTGTGTCAAAAATATCCTTTACTATTTTTAGGCTTTCTACCGACGCATTATCAGTTGCAATACAAGTCATAGATTGCTGAATGGCAATGGAAGTATTGGGCATTACCCTAACCACTTGTAAATCATCAAACAATTTCTCTCTGATGTTTTTACACGTTACCCCAGAAACCACCGAAGTAAACAGTTGTTCTTGCGGATTAATGGAAGCTTTAATTTCATCCAAAACCTTGTTTACCTGTTGAGGCAAAACCGCAAGAACTATAATTTCGGCATCTTTTACAGCAACCGCATTATCACTTGAAATTTGAAAACCTTGAGTTGCATATTCAGCTAATCCAGTTAATGATCTTCTGGTTAGAGTAATTGATTGTGCAGGATATAAGCCGCTTTTTACCAAACCTTTTGCTAGTGATAAACCAATATTTCCGCTGCCTATGATGGTTATTTTTTTCATTGTTTTTTTGTTAGGTGGTGGGTTTGTTAGGTGATTAGGCCTTTCAAACTTTTTAAAATTTATTCCATGGTCTTTGTCCTCACTGACCATCTATGTTATATCCATTTAGTTTTCGGTCTGTGAGGACACAGACCGAGGTGTAAAATTATTTTTATTCGGGCGTTTTAACACGCTGTTCGCTCATACTACACAAGCCTTAATCCGCCAGCTGGCGGACGGTATCCGCTGCCATCGTTAACGCAACTTGCTATTTCGTCAATTTAGTACCCAAAAAGCCCCTACTTACTAATTCATTCAAGTCATCGGCTTTGCCAATAAAAACTTCTTTTACTCCTTTATTTAAAGCCTCAAATGCATTATGCAATTTAGGCAACATTCCGTCGGCAACAATTCCTTTGGCTTTTAAATCTTTATAATTTATTGGATTAATTTCTCTAATCACAGAACTTTCATCATCTATATCTACCAAAACCCCTTTTTTCTCGAAACAGTAAACCAATGAAGTTTCATAATTTTTAGACATTGAAACTGCTAAAGCTGAGGCTATGGTATCGGCATTAGTATTTAACAACTGGCTTTTGCCATCATGCGTAATGGCAGAAAAAACAGGAATAAAACCGCTCTCTAGTAACTTGGATAAGTTTTTTATCTCTATTGAGTTATCATCCAAATCACCTACAAAACCAAAATCCACCTCCAGGAAAGTATCATCTGTTTTAGATTTGATTTTTTGGATTGGGCGTTTGGTAGCTTTAATCAAATTGCCATCAGCACCACTTAAACCTAAAGCATTACAGCCATGCATTTGCAATTGAGCTATTAGGTTTTTGCTGATTAAACCCGCATAAACCATGGTTACAATTCTTAAAGTTTCAATATCCGTAATTCTGCGTCCCTCCACCATTTTGGCTTCAATGTGCATTTCTGCTGCTAACTTCGTAGCCATTTTTCCACCGCCGTGAACCAAAATTTTATTTCCTTTTAAATCAGCGAAAGCCTTTAAAAAATGATGTAGTTTTTCGGAATCGTCAATGACATTTCCTCCAATTTTTATGACGTATAAGCCCTCACCCCGGCCCTCTCCGAAGGAGAGGGAGTTAGATGTGGCTATTTTTAATTGAGATTTTAAATCTTTCATTATCACATTTTACATTCCTACAATATAGGCAAGTCCTCTCCTTTGGAGAGGATTTAGGTGAGGCTCTCCAATATACTTTTCAAAACAGCTTGTGCTGCCCAAACTCTATTATTTGCCTGATTTAAAACGAGTGAATTTGGTCCGTCTAAAATTTCATGAGACAATTCTAATCCTCTTCTTACAGGTAAGCAATGCATTACCCCGGCATTATTCGTCAATTTCAACTTCTCATTTGTCATCATCCAGCCTTCACCATCAGTTAAAATTTTACCGTAATCGTTATAGCTCGACCAATTTTTTACATAAACAAAATCGGCACCGGCCAAAGCTTCATCCTGATTATTGGTTACAAAAGCATTACCCACAAATTCAGGAGCCAAATCATAACCTTCTGGGTGAGTAATTACGAAATCGTAATCTGCTTTATTCATCCACTCGGCAAAAGAATTTGCCACTGCTTGAGGCAAAGGCTTTACATGAGGCGCCCAAGTTAAAACCACTTTAGGCTTCTCTGTTTTCTTTAACTCCTCAATCGTAACTAAATCTGCCAAACTTTGTAAAGGATGGCGGATTGCGGATTCTAAACTAAGTACAGGAACGCCACAAAATTTCACAAACTTATTAAAAATCTCTTCTGAATAATCTTCTTCACGGTTTACTAAGCCAGGAAAAGATCTAAAACCAATCACATCACAATATTCACCCATCACACCAGCAGCTTCTCTGATATGCTCTACTGTTGTTCCGTTCATGATCACTCCATCCTGAGTTTCTAATGCCCAGCCTTCTTTATCCAGATTCATCACCATTACCTGCATCCCTAAATTTAAAGCAGCTTTTTGTGTGCTTAAGCGGGTACGCAAACTTGGATTTAAAAATATCAATCCTAAGGTTTTATGTTTGCCTAATTGCTCATCAGCAAAAGGATTTTGCTTTTGTGAAATGGCTTCTGAAACGATTTGATGAATATTAGAGACATCGTTGACTGAGGAAAAAAGTTTCATGATGATTGATTTAAAAGATAGGTTGTTGTCTATTATCCCAAAAGAAAACTAGAAGGATATGATTTTCTAAAACTTCGTAAAATAACGAGGTATATTTTGATATTACAGCTTTTCTCACATCCTTTAAAGAAGATTCCTGAAATAAAAAAGGTTGTTCTGAAATTTGGTCTAGTGTTTTTAGGATTTTCAACTTTAAGTTCTCTGCAATTTCAAATCCCCATTGTTCTAGAACAAATTGATATATAACATCAAAAGTTTGTTCTGCATTTGGTGTCCACCGAACTTCTAATTTCATGATTCGTATTTCTTCATCACTTCATCAGTAGATTTAGTTAAGCCTAATTTACCTTCCTCTTGACCTTTTTTAATCCCATCTATTACGTGTTGCGGTAAAATATTTGCGCTTTCTAAAAGCGCATTATAATCTTCTAAGCTCAACTGAACCGCAGTTTTGTTACCTTTCTCGTCGATTAAATATTTAACTGTCATACACAAATATAATTAAATGCCCTTTATAATAGTTTAGCAAAACTCTCTAAAAACCTATCAGCATGCGTCATAGATAAATTTAAAGCAGGCAATAAACGAATGACATTTGGTTTAGCTTCGCCAGTAAATATGTGTTCTTTAAAAAGTAAATCCTTTTTTATGTGGCTTAATTCTTCTGGCAGTTCAATGCCTATCATTAAGCCTCTCCCTCTTACTTCTCTCACTTTATCAAATTTTTTCAATTCGGAAATCAGATAGTCACCCACTTTAGCTGCATTCTCCATAAAATTTTCTTCTTCCATCACTTCTAAAACCGCTAAGCCTGCAGCGCAAGCTAAATGATTGCCGCCGAAAGTGGTTCCTAACATACCATGCCAAGGTTTTAGCTTTGGGCTGATGCTGATTGCTCCCATAGGAAACCCGTTTCCAATACCTTTTGCCATTGGATAAATATCAGCGTTCACACCAGCAAAATCATGTGAATAGAATTTTCCACTTCTGCCGTAACCACACTGGATAGAATCTGCAATGAAATAAGCTCCATTATCATCACAAAGGGAACGGATGGCTTGCAAAAACTCATCACTTGCCACTCTTATTCCTCCAACCCCCTGGATACCCTCAATAATTACTGCACAAATCTCTTCTCCTTCATCTTCAAAAACACTTTTTAAGGCGCTAACATCATTAAAAGGAAGAAATATTACATTAGAATTTTGATTGACTGGTGCAACAATATTTGGATTGTCAGTCACTGAAACCGCCAGAGAAGTTCTTCCATGAAAGGACTTGCTAAAAGCGATTATTTTCTTTCTGCCATTTGCAAAAGAAGCCAATTTCAAAGCGTTTTCATTTGCTTCAGCACCTGAATTGCATAAGAAAAGTTGATAATCTTCTTTTCCAGAAACCTTTCCTAATTTTTCAGCTAGTTCTGTTTGTAAAGGAATCTCAATTGAATTGGAATAAAAACCAATTTTATGCAATTGATCTTCTAATCGCTTTACATAATGTGGATGCGTGTGACCGATTGAAATTACAGCATGACCGCCGTATAAATCCAGATATTCCTGCCCTTTATCATCCCAGACCAAGCTACCTTTGCCTTTTACGATGTTGATATTGTTGATTGGATATACGTCGAATAACTTCATGTTTTTTTGAGTTGTAAGTTTTAGGTAGTAAGTTTTAAGTTTGACTTGTCCTAACTTTTTGAATTAATAGAATTAACATCGCCTTAACCTCGTTCACAAGTTTATTTGAAATTTCATAATCCTCGATTGATAAATAACCTAAATCTTTTGAAAGTAGAATAAAGTATTCAGTTTCATTTGCTGAGCCTAATGATATGTTTAAATATTTGGCAAAATCATTAGATGTGTTTTTACCACAACCTTCGGCTATATTTGCTGGAATAGATGATGAAGCCCTTCTGATTTGATTTGTTAAAGAATAAAGTTCATCTTTTGGAAAGTCTTTTGTTACCTTATAAATTTTAAGTGTTAGTTCATGTGATTTACTCCAAACTCTTAAATCTTTATAATTTTGCATAACCTAAAACTTATTACTTACAACCTAAAACCCAATCGCTTTCAACCTCAAACCCGCCGTCTCTTCTAATCCAAACATCAAATTCATATTTTGAACAGCTTGCCCTGATGCGCCTTTTAATAAATTATCGATGATGGATATAATCATCAGCTTATTGCCGTGTTTCTCTAAATGAATTAAGCATTTATTGGTGTTTACCACTTGCTTTAAATCAATGTTTGCTTTGCTGATATGAGTAAACGGAGCATCTGTATAAAAATCTGTATAGATTTTTTCTGCTTCTTCTAAGCTTAAATCACACTCTATATATGCTGAAGCCATGATTCCACGGGGGAAAGCACCACGATAAGGAATGAAATTGATGTCTTTATCAAAATTAGCTTGCAACTGCAAAAGGCTTTCGCCGATTTCATTCAAATGCTGATGTTCAAAAGCCTTATAAACTGATAAGTTATTGTTTCTCCAACTGAAATGCGATGTTGCTCCGGGTTTTTGACCGGCACCGGTAGAACCTGTTGTTGCAGAAATATGTACTTCTGATTTTAATAAACCTGCTTTTGCCAAAGGCAATAAACCCAATTGCAAGCAAGTCGCAAAACAACCTGGATTTGCAATATTATGAGCATTTTTTATAGCCTCTTTATTAAGTTCGGGCAAACCGTAAATAAAGGCCGAAGGATTAAGGCTTAAGGCAGAAGGCTGCTTGTCAATTTGGCTTTCTGCTTTTGGCTTTAAGCTTTTTGCTTTCAAACGGAAATCCTGAGAAAGGTCAATGATTTTGATATTAGCACTAATTGGATTGGCTTCTAAAAACTTTCTAGCATCGCCATGACCAACGCAAAGAAAAAGCACATCAATTTCTTGCGAAAGTTGATTGGTGAATTTTAAATCGGTATCGCCTAATAAATCCGTATGAACATCAGAAATTAAATTTCCGGCATTACTGTTACTATGTGTAAAAGCAATTTCTACGTTTGGATGATTAATTAATATCCTTAATAACTCGCCACCTGTATAACCAGCACCGCCTATAATTCCAACCTTAATCATCATTTATCCCTTCATTCACTTTATGCCAAATACTTACCTGATTGCCAAAAATTTTAGAAAAACCTTTAACATCATCACCGGTATAACCTTCGTTCATTTCTCCATAGCTACCAAATTTGCTGCTCATCAAATCGTTTTCAGATTCTATTCCGATAATTAAAAAACGATAAGGTAACAATTGAACAAACACTTTTCCATTTACCGTTTTTTGAGTGTTTTGTAAAAAAGCTTCAATGTCTCTCATAATTGGGTCGTGAAACTGACCTTCATGCATCCAGTTTCCGTAGAACATAGATAATTGGTCTTTCCAACTCAACTGCCATTTGGTAAGCGTATGTTTTTCTAAAGCATGATGTGCTTTAATAATTACCATCGGTGCTGCTGCTTCAAATCCTACTCTACCTTTAATTCCAATAATTGTATCGCCAACGTGAATATCTCTCCCAACTCCAAAAGGAGCAGCAATTTCTTGTAAAGCCTGAATTGCTTCTGATGGATGATTGAATTTTTTTGCATTCACCCCAACCAATTCTCCCTTTATAAATTCAAGTTCTAAATTTTCAGGTTCTGATTTGGTCATTTGTGTTGGCCAAGCTTCTTCGGGTAACATTCCTTTAGAAGATAAGGTCTCCTTACCACCAACAGATGTTCCCCAAATGCCTTTATTAATAGAATATTTAGCTTTTTCTGCATTTATTTCTATACCATGTTTGTGCAAATATTCAATCTCTGCTTCTCTGCTTAATTTTAAATCCCTTATAGGTGTAATAATTCCTACTTTAGGAATCAGGATATTAAAAATCATATCAAAACGAACTTGGTCGTTTCCTGCTCCGGTGCTACCGTGAGCAACAAAATCTGCATCTATTTCCTTAGCATAATTGGCGATTGCAGTCGCTTGGGTAACGCGTTCAGCACTGACGGAAAGTGGATAAGTATTATTTTTTAAGACATTGCCAAAAACCAAATATTTAAGGCAAGAATCATAATAGCCTTTTACTGCATCTACAGCATGATGAGAAGTCACTCCTAAACTATATGCCTTTTCTTCAATCTGCTTTAACTCTTCTTTAGAAAAACCACCTGTATTTACAATTACAGAATGGACTTCTAAATCCAAATCTTTAGTTAAGTATATGCAACAAAATGAGGTATCTAAACCTCCACTAAATGCTAAAACAACTTTCTTTTTCATTTTTTTGAGTATCGAGATTTGAGTACAGCGTATTGAGACTTAATACTAATTAACTTGTTAAACTTATAGCAACAATTTTGGTGAAGCTTTTTAATTTCTGTTCTATTCGCTCTAATAAAGAGGCTTTATGTGTGATATTTTTTAATCTTTCTTCCTCTAAAGATTTCTTTTCTTCTGGATCATAAAGCATAGCAGTACACATACAATTTTGTCGACCTTTACTCATCAAAATATCATAATTCACACAGCTTTTGCAGCCTTGCCAAAAGTTTTCATCTTGAGTCAACTCAGAATAAGTTACTGGTTCATAACCTAAATCAGAGTTGATCTTCATTACTGCCAAACCAGTTGTTAAACCAAAGATTTTAGACTTTGGATATTTCTGACGGGAAAGCGCAAATACTTTAGTTTTTATAGCCTTTGCTAAACCCGCTTTTCTATAAATTGGATTTACTATTAAACCTGAATTTGCAACAAAATCGCCATGGCTCCAGGTTTCGATATAACAAAATCCTGCCCAAGTACCATCTCTATGAATTGCGATTACAGCTTTCCCTTCTAACATTTTGTTAGAAATATATTCTGGCGAGCGTTTGGCAATACCAGTACCACGAGCTTTTGCAGAATTTGCCATTTCTTCGCAAATGGTTTCGGCAAAACCGATATGTTGCGAACCTGCAACTATAATATTAAAATCGTTAATGTGCATTTATTTTGAGTGGAAATGACATCCACATTTTTAAAATAAAAAATTGATTGGTAACCACTTATTTAATGGTTTAAGGAAATTTAATATTCGCAGTTTGGCTTAAAATCTGGGAATATATTGCGGTCTTCGTCGTAATGAGATTGCACTAGAAGCAGGTAAACAAATAAACATAGTAAATGCAATTTCCTTTTGGGAAACAGGGCATTTGGCAGTATGTAGATGAGTTTGTGTCATTTTATTTAACTATCAGGGCTTTAGACCTGTATTGTAAAGCAAAAGAGCATAAATTTTTTATCAATTACAATATTAAAATGAATTAATAACAATTTGATAATTTTATCTTATCAATGTTTTTGAACTAGAAACCAAATTGGTCATCATTTTCATAGTAATTTTTTTTTTGCGCTAAGGATTGGAACGGCATCCTTTTTTATTTGAAATGGCCCAGTGAATCTGGGATAAAAAAGATATAGAGAAAAGCCTGTAAAGCGCCCAGATTAAACTTTTCTAAACCTAATTATCCTACACCAATGCATCACTTTCATGATAGGATAAACAGGATCAATTTCGAACCATTTTTTGCCAAAATTTGGGCTATTTGGGAATTTGTGATGATTGTTTTGAAACAATTCTCCCAACATCAAAAAATCAAATGGAGTTGTGTTTTTTGATTTATCTTGATTATCGAAATTTGAATAACCGTACTTATGGCCACACCAGTTTACAACAGCTCCATGTAAAGGCCCCATCGCAAAATGAAAAGGAAGCAATAACCACATCCACCATTGTGTCGCAAAAAAAGCATAAAAAACCACATATAAAATTGCAAAACCAATTCTAGAATAAGTAGAAGTGCCTATATTATCTATAAACTTCCATTCTGGATACTCTCCTCTAAATTGTGGTTCTGGCTGTTCTAAGTCTTTCTCGAAAATTTGGTACTGGCCCCTGGTATTCCACATCATCTGAAAAACATCCTCAAAAAAATGAGGTGAGTGAGGATCTTTTTCCGTATCAGAAAAAGCATGGTGCATACGGTGCATAATGGCATAAGCCTTTGGTTTTAAATAAGATGCACCTTGCCCAACATAGGTAAGAATGTAAAAGAATCTATACCAAAATGGATTTAAATTAAACATTTTATGCGATGCATAACGATGTAAAAAGAAAGTTTGTACAAATAAAGAAAGAAACCAATGGGCAATAAAAAATAGGATAATATACATGCAAATGCTTTAAATAGGTAGGTTTATTATTTGAAAATAATAACGAGATTAGTTAAGTATAGGTTTTAAATTGAAATTCTGGAGTTATTATTTAATAAATTCTAGAGTTTCGTCAATTGATATATTTCCATGAGATTGATCCAATATACATTCGCCGTCTTTAATTAAAAGTAGTTGCGGCGACTCATGATGAACTTGAAACAAGTCAGCTATTTCTTTTGATATATCACGATGGCTGATTAAATCCAAAAAATAAGGCTTTACGGTTTCAGGTAAATCATCCAAATCCATATCTACTCTTTTTTTTGCCATCATGCTAATGGAACAACGAGTGCTGTGTTTAAATATCACGCTATATCCACTGTTCGATTTTATTTCTTGCAACTGTTTATTATCCTCTAATTTAATCCAACTCATGGTTTTGTAAATATGTTATTATCTACCTTTTGCAATACTTTAGCAACAGGAAAGTAAATAGATGTACTACTTTCTTTATTTGTTTTTTTTACGGAAAGTTTTAAGCCATTGCCCAAATCCTGATAAGGTTCCCACTCAAATATAGAGGAGTTTTTTTGGTTTTGTAAAAGAAATTTCCACTGAATAATTTCACCGGTTTTCTCATTAACGTACATCCAATACTGATCGCCTGGTGTTAAACCAACTTTATCAAAGTTTAAATGAATGACATTACAAGTTTGGTTGTTAATTTCTTGGTTATCTTCTAATTGAGTATTTACGCCTTCGTCTTGCAGTTTTAATGGCGACATTAACCAATAACTGTCATTAATGTAAGCGGCATAAGCCCTGTTTATTATTTTATTTGAAGTGCTATCGGGAAGTAAATTCCCATTTTCATAAGCTTTTCCCTTTTTATTGTTTACGTTAAAAAGAACTACAGTTTTTGTTCCATTAT
Organism: Pedobacter psychrophilus; assembly: GCF_001652725.1. Taxonomy (GTDB): domain Bacteria; phylum Bacteroidota; class Bacteroidia; order Sphingobacteriales; family Sphingobacteriaceae; genus Pseudopedobacter; species Pseudopedobacter psychrophilus. The sequence goes on along the minus strand of NZ_LWHJ01000030.1, from coordinate 225,622 downwards.
CTGCAGTAGATTCAAAACGGTAATCTCCAGTATATCTATCCCAAATGTGATGACGGCCAGCTGATTGATTACCTTGCCTAATTGGAGCAAATGTAAATTCTAGATACCTGCTTTTTTCAAAAGCAGATTTACCTCCAACAGCCTTCCATACCTTTTCTAACACTACATCTTTATTGGGGAGGTTTTGCGCACTTAACGAAAATACTATTGCAAAGAAAAATGCAAATAGTAACGTTGTTTTTCTCATAAAAATTTGTTTTTATTAAAACAGCAAAGACAATAAATTGTTTTATCTTCTTCCTCTAGCTTCTGGGTATGAATTGTAAGCTGGGCAAAGTTTGGATGAACATGACTGCAAAACAGCTCCTGTTATCATTAAGGCGAGTACAATGTAAACTACTTTTTTCATTTTGTTGGCATTAAGTTTTATATGTGCTAGAGTTAATACGCTAATGTAACGTTAAAGTTTCATTTACAATATCTTATAAAGATAAAGAATTTTAATATAGCTGTTAAATTATTTAAACTCTAATTTTAGAGCTGCCATTTTAATGGCTGTGATACCTGCTTCCGTTCCTTTATTTCCATGTTTACCACCAGCCCTATCCATTGCTTGCTGTTGATTATCAGTAGTTAACACACCAAATATCACGGGTTTTGTATGCTTTAGGCCTACATTTGCTAAACCGTTTGCAACTGCATTACAAATAAAATCAAAATGTCTTGTTTCTCCTTGTATTACACAACCTAAACAGATAACAGCATCTAAATCTCTATTATCAAGCAGCTGATCTGCAGCTGCTATTAATTCAAAACTTCCAGCAACTTCTATAGATATAATATCTCTTTCAGCTACGTTATATTTTAATAAAGATTCGTAAGCACCTTTATATAATGCACCTGTTACTTCTGCATTCCATGATGCTACAACAATACCAAAACGATAATTTTTCCCGGATGGAACAGTAGTATGAGAAAAATCTGATAAATTTTTTAGGTGTGATGCCATAGCTCAAAAATAAAAAAGGCTAGCCTTTTTAAGCTAACCTTTAAGATCATTCATTTAAACATTATTATAATTTACCTTCTGCCCTTGCAATATACATATCAATATTAGTTGCTGTTGAGCTTTCCGGATAATCGTTTTTAATTTTTGTATATGTATCTACTGCAGATTTAAAGTCTTTTTGTTCTTCATAAACCAAACCTAATTTTTTAAGATAGATTGGAGCGGCAAATAGATTATCTCCTTTAGATGCAGCTTTTTTATAGAAAGTTATAGCGTCATCATAATTTTTTAATTCTACATAAGCATCACCAGCAGCGCCTAAAGCTTCAGGAGCTAAGATAGGGTCAGAACCACTATAATTTGTTAAGTTTTCTGCCGCTTTTTGGTATTCGCCTTTATTTAAATAGGCAATACCTAAATAGTAATAGGCAAGATTAGCAGATTTTGTATTATCATATTCTGATATGATTTTTTCAAAACCAGGGAAATTTCCATCGCCTTTTATGGCTTTATCCCAATCTTTTTGCTCCCAATATTGTTGTGCCTTAAACATTTGGTTTATAGCTTCGGTTTCCCTTGGTGCTAAATAAAATGTTTGATAAGCAAAAAATAATAATATTAATCCAATCACTGTTCCGCCAATAACCAAAAGACTTTTTCTATTCTCCTGAATAAAAAAGCTAGTTCTACTCATTGAGTTTGAAAGTTGTAACGGTTGTTCGATTTCTGTTTTTGACATTTTAGGGTTCTATTAAAGATTGCAAAAATAGTGTTTTCAGCAAAAACAACAACCCATTTATATAAATTATTGTAATATAGTAGAATAACCGCTTTTAAAGGTAGTTTAAAACGTATTAATTAGTGTTTATCAACTTCAAAAAGACATCTTTTTTATATTTTTAAGGTTAAGACTTCCTATTTTTATAATTTAGCTGCATGTATATCAAAAAACTTTCTTTAGTAAATTTTAAAAATTACGATGAAGCAGAGCTAAGTTTTATTGATGGTGCTAATGCTTTTACAGGTAATAATGGAGCTGGAAAAACCAATCTTTTAGATGCAGTGCATTATCTATCTATGTGTAAAAGTTATTTTAACCCCATAGATAGTCAACAAATTAAACAAGACAGAGATTTGTTTATGTTGCAGGGAGTTTTTGAAAAAAACAATAAGGAAGAATTAATTGCTTGCGGCGTTAAGAAAAATCATAAAAAACAATTTAAAAAGAATAAAAAAGAATACAATCGGTTATCAGAACATATTGGACTTTTTCCTTTAGTCATGATTTCTCCAAACGATATCAGTTTGATATTGGAAGGAAGTGAAGAAAGGCGCAAATTTATCGATACCGTAATATCTTTAACTAATCATCAATATTTAGATGATCTGATTTTTTACAATAAAACATTATTAAATCGCAACGCACTTTTAAAACAAATTGCAGATAGCGGCCGTTACGACCCAACTTTATTAGAGATATTTGATGATCAATTAATTATATCAGGTACTAAGATTTTTGAGCAACGTAAATCCTTTATGGAAATCTTTACTCCTGTTTTTAATCAGCATTATCAATATTTATCTGGCGAAGCCGAAGTTGTTGAGCTTATTTACCAGTCGCCATTATTTGATGATGATCTTAAAAGTATCCTCAAAAAAAATCTGGAAAAAGACAGGGTATTACAAAGAACATCTCAAGGAATTCATCGTGATGAGTTAATTTTTCAAGTTCATGAAGGGATGCCACTAAAAAAATTTGGTTCTCAAGGGCAACAAAAATCATTTTTAATAGCACTTAAATTGGCTAAATATTCATTTATTTATCAAAAGGTTGGCTTTAAGCCGATGCTTTTGTTAGATGATATTTTTGATAAGCTTGATGATTTACGCATCACTAAATTAATGGAGATGGTTTCTCATGATGATTTCGGCCAATTGTTTATCACTGATACAAATGCCGAAAGAATTAAGCGTATTTTTGTGAACATCGGCGTTAGCCTAAATTTATACCATATAAACAAAGGCATTATAAAACATGAGCAGAACTAACGACAAAACTTTGAAAGAGGCCATGCAACAAATGCTAAAAGTTTACCACTTAAAAGGTAAGTTTGATGAAACATTTGCAGTAAAATCTTGGGAAGAAGTTGTTGGTAAGGCAGTTGCAAACCGTACAAAAGAAATATTTATTAGGGATAAAAAATTATTTGTTAGGATAGAATCTTCGGTTGTAAAAAACGAACTTACTATAATGCGGCAACAAATTATTGGTAATCTTAACGAAAAGGCTGGAGCAGAAGTGGTAAAAGAAATTATTTTCCTATAACTACTTTTTTGTATTCATCCTTCTGCTAAACATAAAGAATAAAACTGTGGCCAATGTTGCAGTAAACAAAGCTCTAGCTGCAAAAGTAGCTGTGAATTCCTCTTTCATTAATCCCATCCCTATAATTGGGGATATAAAAAGCACCACAAAGAAAAATATGATATATGGTTTAGAAATGATTTTCATTGATTTTTATTTCTAAGGTAAACAAAAAAGCTCCGGCTTAAAAACCGAAGCTACATGTTATTTGTAGATTTGAAAATTAAAATTTCTCTGCATCTGTAAAATAGAAATTTCCTTCTATTTCGGCATTTTCATCAGAATCTGATCCATGGACTGCATTAGCATCAATTGATTTAGCATATTTCTGACGGATGGTTCCTTCTGCTGCATCTGCAGGATTAGTAGCTCCAATTAATTTTCTGAAATCCTCTACAGCATTATCCTTCTCTAAAATAGCAGCTACAATTGGTCCTGATGACATGAAACTAACCAACTCTCCGTAAAAACCACGTTCTTTATGTACTGCATAAAATTCGCCTGCCTTTTCTGGAGTTAATTTTAAGTATTTCATTGCCACTATTTTAAAACCGCCTGCTGTTATATCGTTTAAAATTGCTCCGATGTGCCCGTTTGCTACAGCATCTGGTTTAATCATCGTAAAAGTTCTGTTATTTGCCATCTCTATGTTTTTTAAAAATTGCTGCAAAAGTAGGCTTTTAAAATCGTAACAAAAAGTATTGCATTTAATTTCAGATAGATTGTTTAACTTCGCCCTTTCATAAAATTTGATGATTGATTTAGATACGCTAAAACAAAAATTAGCACAGCCATGTAAGATTGTTATTACCACGCATCATAAGCCAGATGGCGATGCAATGGGCTCATCTTTAGGCTTATTTAATTATCTAATACAAAAAGGACATTATGTAAAAGTAATTACTCCAACCGATTATCCTTATTTTTTGCAATGGCTACCTAACAATCCAGAAGTTATAATTTTTACTGATAAAGTAGAGGAAAGTAAAAAGTTAGTGGCAGAAGCCGAGCTCATTTTTTGCTTAGATTTTAATGCCCTGTCCAGAATAAACGAATTAGGAGAAGAAGTTAAAAAATCTTCGGCATTAAAAATAATGATAGATCATCATCTAGAACCAGAAGGCTTTGATGATTTTAGACACTGGAACATTAATGCTTGTGCTACTGCTCAGTTGATTTATGATTTTATCGTTAATTATTTAAACGATGGCGAATTAATAAATAAAGACGTAGCTACTTGTTTGTATACTGGTATCATGACAGATTCTGGATCGTTCCGCTTTCCTAATGTAACTTCAGATTTGCATCGTATAGTTGCAGGTTTAATAGATGCAGGTGCAGAAAATTGGAAAATACATCAACAAGTTTATGATAATGCTACTGAAGGAAGATTAAAGTTTTTAGGTTATTGCTTAAGTAATAAACTAGAGGTTTTAAGGGAATATAATACTGCTATTATCAGCGTAAGCAAGGCAGATATTAAAAAGTTTGATATACAAACTGGAGAAACTGAAGGTGTTGTGAATTATGCGCTATCTATAAACGGCATTAAATTAGCTGCTTTCATAGTTGAGCGTAGCGATAGGGTTAAACTTTCTTTAAGATCTGTTGGTACTTTCCCTGCAAATGAAATATGTAAAAAGTATTTTGAAGGCGGTGGGCATAGAAATGCTGCTGGTGGACAATCAAGTGAAAATTTTGATAAGGTGGTACAAAAATTCAAATCTATTTTACCAGAATATAAAGAGTTACTTTTGCAATGATAATTTAGAAATGAAAAAATCCCTTTGGGGATTATTGAATGCAATTAAAAAACACAATATAAAAGAATGAAAAAAGGATTATTAATATTAACCGTAGCAGCTTTAGGCTTTGCTGCATGTAATGGTGGTTTAAAAAAAGGGCCAGCCGGTTTAGAGTATAGCATCCATAATGATGTTAAAAGCGATTCAATTAAAGAAGGCGATTTTATAAGTTTAAATATTGTTGCTAAAACTGAGGGAGATTCTTCTCTTTTCAATTCTTATGAAATGGGACGCCCTTCTGAAGCTTATTTCCCAAAACCAGTTTATGATGGCGATATTTTTTATGCACTTAAAATGTTAACTAAAGGAGATAGTGCAACAATTAAAATCAATTTAGATTCTGCAGAAGCAAAAGGACAACCAAGACCAGCAGGCATAAAAGGTAAATACTTAATTTATACTGTTAAGGTTGAGGAGGTTATACATAAAGATACTGCTAATATGCAAGCCTTTCAAACCAAGGTTGAGACCTATTTTAAAGCTGAAGGAGAAAAAGCTAAAAAAGGTGAAGTTGTGAAACTGCAAAAATATATTGATGATAATAAATTGAAAACTGCAAAGTTACCTTCTGGAGTACAAATAGTAAATACAATTGAAGGTAAAGGCGAGCAACCAGTAACAGGAGATAGCGTTTTGGTTAATTACACTGGTAAAATATTATCGGGTAAAGTTTTTGACACCAGTTTAGAAGATGTTGCTAAGAAAAATAATATGTATAACCCACAAAGGGCTCCTTATGCTCCATTAAGTGTAGTATTAGGTAGAGGTGGTATTATCCCAGGATTTGAGCAAGGTGTTTTACAAATGAAAAAAGGAGGAAAAGCAACGGTTTTAATTCCTTCTAATATGGCTTATGGTGAGCAAGGAATGCCAGGTGGTTTAATAGGTCCCTTTACTCCTTTAATTTTCGAATTAGAATTGGTAAATGTTTTCCATAATCCAAATGCTGTTACTGCCCCAGTAATGCCTGCGCCAGCTAATTAATACTATTTATAATGATATTTGAACCCCTTCCCAAAAAGAAGGGGTTTTTTATTTAGCCTGTTTCCTATATAGCGAAATATATGAGCAATTGTTTAAAATTGTAAAACCAATTTCAACACTACTAATAGGGCTATAATTTTAAATTTGCATCATGATACTTACTGATACTCACACACATTTATATTATATAACTGACGAAAAAGAAAGGGCTGAGCAAATGGAAAGGTGTCTTAGCAATAAGATTACACGGTTATTTCTACCAAATGTAAGCAGCCAATCGATATCGTTGGTTATGGATTTGGCAAATGCTTATCCTAAAAATTGTTTTCCTATGCTGGGTTTGCACCCATGCGATGTCTCAGAAAATTTTGAGGAAGAGTTATCTATAATAAATCAACATATAGAAAAAAGTAAAATTTATGCCATAGGCGAGATTGGTATTGATTTATATTGGGATAAAACATTTTTAAAACAGCAGCAACAAGCATTTATTACGCAAATAAACTGGGCTAAGAATTTAGATTTACCAATTGTAATACATTGCAGAGAAGCATTTGATGAAGTATTTGAGATTTTAAACTTTCAAAAAGATGATAAATTAAGAGGGATATTTCATTGTTTTACTGGTGATTTAAACCAGGCAAACACAGCAATTAATTTAGGTTTTAATTTAGGAATAGGTGGAGTAGTAACCTATAAAAAAGCTGGATTAGATAAGGTGGTAGAAGAAATAGATTTAAAACATATAGTTTTAGAGACGGATGCACCTTATTTAGCACCCACACCTTACAGAGGTAAACCTAATGAAAGTTCTTATTTAATATATATAGCACAAAAAATTGCTGATATAAAAAATATTTCTTTAGAGGAAGTTGCTGAAATTACTACAGCTAATTCATTCAAAATTTTCGGGGTTTAGATTTTAAAATTGTTTATTTGTACTAATCATTAATCTTAATCAGTATGACAAAAATATTTGTGATTTATACCGGTGGTACAATAGGCATGATCACAAATCCAGAAACTCATGCATTAGTGCCGTTTACATTTGAGCAGATTATAGAAAATGTGCCAGAATTAAGGCGTATGAATTATGAATTAACGGTTCATTCTTTCAATCCAATTATTGATTCATCAGACATGACGCCCGAGATATGGGCGTTTTTGGCAAAATTAATATCTGATAATTATGAAGATCATGATGGTTTTTTGATCCTTCATGGTTCGGATACAATGGCCTTTACGGCTTCTGCTTTAAGCTTTATGCTAGAAGGTTTGGCAAAACCAGTAATTTTTACAGGTTCGCAATTGCCCATTTCTGAGGTACGTACAGATGCGAAAGAAAATTTTATTACCGCATTAGAGATAGCTTCGGCTAAATTGGAAGATGGCAAGGCAAGAGTGCCAGAAGTTTGTATATATTTTGAGAATAAACTTTTTAGGGCAAACCGAACTTTTAAATATAATTCCGCAAAATTTGAAGCTTTCAGATCTCCAAACTATCCGGTTTTAGTAGAAGCAGGGGTTCATATCAAATATAATGATGCTGTTATCGGAAAATTAGAAAAATCAATTTTTAAAGTTCACACTAATGTGAGTAATAACATTGGCGTTTTAAAACTATATCCGGGTATCAGTCCGCAAATTGTTGATGCTGTTTTAGACTCTGATGCCGAAGCGATTATTATGGAAAGCTTTGGTACGGGAAATACAACTACTGCAAAATGGTTTTTAGATAAACTCAAAAAAGCCATCCAAAACGGGAAAATAATCTTAGACATTTCCCAATGTAAAGTTGGATCTGTAGAAATGGGCAGATATGCCACAAGTAGTGAGCTTAAAAAAATGGGCGTTATCAATGGTTATGACATGACCTTTGAAGCTGCGGTAACCAAACTGATGTATTTATTAGGAAGAAATTACCCAAAGGAAAGATTGTTAAGGAGATTAGGCACTTCAATTAGAGGCGAGCTAACCAGAAACTGATAAAGATCACTAAAATTAACCCTATTAACACTAGCAAGATTTTTGATAATCATTTGTAAAACTGTAAATTTGCAGCGTTTCTATTAAGATTCACACACATAAAAAAATAATATTTTGGATATTTTTGAGAAGATAGCGAAAAACATGGGCCCTCTAGGTCAGCACCAAAAATGGTCTCATGGATATTTTTCTTTTCCTAAATTGGAAGGAGAAATTGCACCTCACATGACTTTTAGGGGCAAAGAACATTTAGTTTGGAGTCTAAATAATTACTTAGGTTTGGCAAACCATCCCGAAGTAAGAGAGACGGATGCGCAAGCAGCTAGAGATTACGGAATGGCGTATCCTATGGGCGCTAGGATGATGTCGGGAAATTCTAATCACCATGAAGCCTTAGAAAAATCATTGGCAGAATTTACAGGTTTTGAAGATGCTTTTCTTTTAAACTATGGGTATCAGGGAATTTTATCTGCCATTGATGCTTTAGTTGATAGAAATGATGTTATTGTTTATGATGCAGAATCTCACGCTTGTATTATTGATGGTGTACGTCTGCATATGGGTAAACGCTTTGTTTATCTTCATAACGATATGGATAGCCTTAAAAAGCAATTAGAACGGGCTACTAAATTAACTGAACTATCTGGCGGCGGAATTTTAGTAATTACTGAAGGTGTTTTCGGAATGTCTGGTGCTCAAGGTAAACTAAAAGAGATTATTGATTTTAAAAAAGATTTTAAATTTCGCTTGTTAATTGATGATGCACATGGTTTTGGCACCATGGGTAAAACAGGAGCAGGTACGCATGAAGAACAAGATTGTTTAGCAGGAGTAGATGTTTACTTTGGTACTTTTGCAAAATCTATGGCTGGTATTGGCGCTTTCATCGCATCAACAGAAGAGATTACCAACTATTTAAGGTATAATATGCGTTCGCAGACTTTTGCGAAATCTTTACCGATGCCGATGGTTATAGGATTAAAAAAGCGTTTAGAACTTTTACAAACTAAACCAGAGCTTAAAGCAAAACTTTGGGAAGTTGCAACAGCCTTACAAAGCGGTTTAAAAGAAAAAGGTTTTAATATTGGCAATACCAATTCTGTAGTTACACCAGTCTTTTTTAAAGGAGAATTGAGTGAGGCCACAGCAATAACAATGGATTTAAGAGAAAATTTTGGTATTTTCTGTTCTATAGTAATTTACCCAGTTATCCCAAAAGGGTTAATCATGTTAAGGTTAATCCCAACTGCAATGCACACACTAGAAGATGTAGAAAGAACACTCAATGCATTTAGTGAAGTAAGGGAAAAGCTTGAAAAAGGTTATTATAAAGACAAGAAGCCTGAAGCTGTTTAACTATAAGTATAGTTTTTATAAAACGCTTTTAACTAAATGTTAAGGGCGTTTTTTATTTTAAGTCTATCAGAAAGTAATATTAGCGCTGAATAAAAAATCCAATAGCAGCGAAAACTACTCCTACTATTGAAATGATAAAAGCTGACCTTCCGAAAATGAAGCCTAATGCCAAACCTGCTATCCCTAAAACTAAACCTACCCACAATAAACTTTGACCTCTTTTTATATTTTGATTTGATTTAGATTCTATTTCAGGATTTTTAGATTTTATATCATTAAATGCCAATGAGCGTATTTCAGAAGCTGTTTTGCTAATAGGTTTTAAATTGCCGTTAACGGATTTTAAGGCTTCTTTAGATTTTGATAAAGGTTTTGAAGGTAATTTTAAAGCCCCATTCAGTTTTGTTGCAGTAGCAGATTTAGACACAATCAAAGGTTTATTTGATTGTTTTTTTTCTATTTTATTTGAGGTTGATACAACCGAATTACTAGATGCTAAAAAGCTTCTTTTTTTTAATGTAGACTTTGTTTTTTTTTTTTCAGCAGTCGGGCTGTTCGCTAAGGATGATTTTTCTTGATCAGCAAAAAAACCTGTTGGCTCGCTATAATAAACGGTTTTATCTTTTTCCTTTAAATCGATAGTGATATCAACCTGATTTACCTTCTCACTTTGTGGTACGTATTTTCTAGCTTTTTGAATTTTTTCTGGATTGATGTTAATCCATTCGTAATTATTACGACAAGATGATAGCACCATTAAAGTTGCTAATAATCCTAAAATGTATCTCCCCGCTATATTCATTATTCAATTTTAAACTTAATACGTAAAAATAAAGATAAAAGTTTATTTCTAAATATTTGATTCTCTATGTATGAGGGATTTTTTACTCAAAAATCTACAATAAATCAAAACCAATATCTTTTCTAAAAGTTGCGCCATCATAATAAACCCTTCCAGCATCGGCAGTAGCCTGTTGTAATGCCTCAAAAAGATTGTCCTGCAAAGTTGTAACTGCTAATACCCTGCCACCATCGGTTTTAACCAATCCATTATCCATATCTGTACCTGCATGAAAAACAATACTCTCCCTAATATTCTCTAAGCCCGTAATTGTTTTTCCTTTTATATATTCTCCCGGGTAACCAGCCGAAACCAACATCACACTTGCGGCAGTTTTATAAGAAATCTTCAATTGATAATCTTTTATCTTAACATCTGCTACAGCCTTTAAAAGTTCTACAAAATCACTTTCAATCCTTGGCAAAACACTTTCTGTTTCCGGATCGCCCATGCGACAATTGTATTCTATCACCTTTGGTTCGCCATTATCATTCATCAAACCGATAAAAATAAAACCTTTATAATTAATGTTCTCTGATTTTAACCCATTAATAGTTGGGATTACAATTGTTTCTTCCACCTTTTTTATAAAAGAAGCATCAGCAAATGGAACCGGAGAAACAGAACCCATTCCTCCTGTATTTAAACCAGTATCGGCTTCACCAATTCTTTTATAATCTTTTGCAGAAGGTAAAATAACATAATCTTCACCATCAGTAACTACAAAAACAGAAAGCTCAATCCCTGTCAAAAATTCTTCAATTACCACTTTTTCACTTGCGGCCCCAAATTTTGCTTCTGCCAACATCAAAGTAAGTTCATGTTGCGCTTCCTGTAAATTGGTACAAATCAAAACTCCTTTACCGGCTGCCAAACCATCAGCTTTTAAAACCACTGGCATATGATGATGTTTAAGATAATTTAACCCTTCTCTTAAAGTTTCAATGGTAAAAGTGTGAGAATGTGCAGTTGGAATATTATATTTCTCCATAAAGATTTTAGAAAAATCTTTGCTTCCTTCTAATTGTGCCCCATCTTTTTTAGGTCCTATAACTGCAATGTTTTTTAAATCTTCATCTGCTAAAAAGAAATCATGGATGCCTTTTACGAGAGGCTCCTCTGGTCCAACTAAAACTAAATCGACTTTATTTTTTAAAACAAAATCTTTTATTCCTTCAAAATCAGTAGTTTTTAGCGCAATGTTTTTTCCGTAAGCACCAGTACCAGCATTGCCTGGAGCGATAAATAAGTTGCTACATAAATTGCTTTGGGAGATTTTCCAAGCGAATGCACTTTCTCTGCCACCAGAACCAAGGATTAAAATATTCATGCCCCAAAAGTAGCACATCTGTTTTATTACCGAGGTTTTAATTTAAAATAATGGATCTTTTGTTTTGCTAATTATTATTAGTGAGTACTGTATTAGATTCTATCTTTTTAGATAGTATTAAAGAGATTTCGATTATATTTTGGTAATAAAAACGATATGGGCGTTTTATCCGCCAGCTGGCGGACCACTTTATCTTTTTTGCAGAAAAGCAAAAAAGGACGCCGTTCCAATCGTTAGCGCAAGTAATTAAGTAATAACATGAATTAATTTATAAGTGAGATTTTAATACACATCAATTCATCTTTTATCTACGCTATATTTCCCAGGACCCACAAAAAATAAAACAAAAAAAGCTAAACCTGTTTCTATTGCATGGGCTGCGCCTTTCCAACCATCGCCACCTGCAAAATGACTAGCAGCTGCAACAATTAAGGTCAAGATGATTAATATGGCTGCAGGTCTAAAAAGTAAACCTAAAACAATTAATAATCCACCAATACCCTCGGCAAAGCCAGCCATAAATCCCCAAAAGGTAGGCAAAAACGTAATTCCCAAACTTTGCATTGAACCTCCTAAAGCTTCCCATTTTTCTGGTCCGCCCATTAATTTTGGTAACCCATGAAAAATCATCATGCCTCCCAAACCAATTCGACCTATTAACAGTCCTAAATCTTTATAATTGTATGCTTTTGAAAAATATGCCATTATTTAAAATTTATTTGAACACTTTCTTTGCTAACTATTAATCTAACTTTTTCTCCAAAAATTAAGGCTCTGTTGTCGGGTAAATGCCCGGCTGGGAAATGATAACAAACCGGATAATGATATTTAGAAACTATTTCTTCAATAATTTCATAAGCAGAAAAACCAAAAGGAATATCATTTATTTTAATGTCGGTGAAACCACCGACAATTAAACCAGCCAAATTTTTCAGTTTTCCAGCTCTATCTAAAGTTCGCATCATCCTATCAATAGCATATTCATATTCGCCAACTTCCTCTACAAAAAGAATTTTTCCATCGTAAGAAATATCACTTTTCGAATTTAGACAAGCCACTAACAAACTTAAATTTCCACCAATTAATTCTGCTTGGCTTTCGCCGATTTTATTTCTATCATTAGCTTCAATCTCATATTCTAAATTCTCGCCAAACAATACCTTTCTTAAGCTTTCTAATCCTTCTTTGCTGCTTTCGCTGATATTAACCGGCATTTGTGCGTGTAAACTCTGTAAACCCAAACTTTGCAATTGTAAATGAAAAACGGTAATGTCACTAAAGCCAATAATCCATTTTGGGTTTACCAATAAAGGTTTCCAATCAATCTCATCAACAATCCGGATGCAACCGTAACCACCTCGGGCAGCAATAATTGCTTTTATGCTTTCATCATCTATGAATTTTTGCATATCGGCAGCCCGTAATTCATCTTTACCCGCAAATTGATGAAAAACTGAATTTACACTCTCCCCCAAAACCACTTCTAATCCCCAAGATTCTAGCAATTTTATAGCATCTGTCATAGGTGCTTTTAAACTTTTAGCAGGGCAAGTAATGGCAATTTTATCTCCTTTTTTTAATTGTGGAGGTTGTATCATGATTTAATTTTTTATAAGATTTTATAAGGCGTTAACGATAGCAGCGGATACCGGCTTGTGGCTAATGCCTGTGTAGTATGAGCGGATAGCGTGTTAAAACGCACAAATTATTTATCTTTTTCTTTAATAATTTTATTTAATCAATATCAATTATCTTTGCAAATTAATAAAACAAACACAATTTCTGTTTTGACTCAAAAAGATTTTAAGAGATATACCATTACTTCTGCTTTGCCTTACGCAAACGGACCTTTACATATTGGGCATTTGGCTGGTGCTTATTTGCCTGCGGATATTTTTGTGAGGCATTTGCGCTTACAAAAAAAAGATGTGGTTTACGTTTGTGGTTCTGACGAACATGGAGCGGCAATTACTATAAAAGCGAAGAAGGAAGGCACTACTCCTCAAGCAATTATTGATCAATACCATCATCAAATAAAACAAAGTTTTGAGGATTTTGGGATTGCTTTTGATATTTATCACCGTACTTCTTCTGCCATTCATCATGATCTTTCGCAAGAATTTTTCTTGAATCTTTATGAAAAAGGAGAATTTATAGAAAAATTTTCTGATCAATATTTTGATGAGGAATATCAACAGTTTTTAGCGGATAGATACATCATTGGGACTTGTCCTAATTGCGGTAATGATAACGCTTACGGCGATCAATGCGAAAAATGTGGCACTTCGCTTAGTCCGACAGATTTAATCAATCCACGATCTACTTTAAGCGGAAACGCTCCAATTTTAAAACCTACCAAACATTGGTATTTGCCATTGGATAAATATCAGCCTTGGCTAGAAAAATGGCTGTTAGAAGGCAAAAAAGATATTTGGAAAACAAATGTTTATGGCCAATGTAGTTCCTGGTTAAAGCAAGGTTTACAGCCTCGATCCATGACGCGTGATTTAGATTGGGGAATTGATGTGCCTTTGCAAGAAGCGGAAGGTAAGAAGCTTTATGTGTGGATGGATGCACCAATCGGCTATATTTCTGCTACCAAACAATGGGCAATTGATCATAATAAAGACTGGCAATTATATTGGAAAGAACAACCAAATGAAGCCGATAATTCTTGTCTGATACATTTTATAGGTAAGGATAATATTGTTTTTCATTGTATTACTTTTCCTTCTATTTTACATGCCCACGGCGATTATATTTTGCCAACCCAAGTACCTGCAAATGAGTTTTTGAATTTAGAAGGCGATAAACTTTCTACCTCAAGAAATCACGCCGTTTGGTTGCATGAATATTTAGAAGAATTTCCTAACAAGCAAGACGAATTGCGTTATGTTTTAACTTCTATTATGCCCGAAACCAGTGATAGCGAGTTTACCTGGAAAGATTACCAAGCGAGGGTGAATAATGAGTTGGTGGCCATTTTAGGGAATTTTGTGAATAGGGTAATGATTTTGATGCACAAATACTTTGAAGGGAAAGTTTTAGGTGGAGAAAAAATAAAAAACCAATCTTTATTTGATGAAATTGGGAAAGCTTATGATGATGTTGATATTTATTTAGGTGATTTTAAATTTAGAAACGCTATTGCTAGCGTGATGGATATTGCCCGTTTAGGAAACAGGTATTTAACAGAAAATGAGCCTTGGAAAACTTTTAAGGAAAGTCCTGAAGAAGCCAGAGAAGTTTTGCAAAACTGTTTGCACATCATTGCCCATTTAGCAACTTTGTCTCAAGCTTTTTTACCTTATTCTTCCAAAAAGCTTTTTGGGATGTTAAATATAGAGAGGGATGTTTTGAGTTATGATGAGGAAATTATTTTTAAAGACGGACATCAATTAAACCCTGCGACCTTATTATTTGAAAAAATAGAAGATGAAGTTGTGGAAGCACAAATTAAAAAGTTGGAAGATAAAAAAACGGAAGCTTTAGCTGCAATTAAATCTGAAGTAACCCCTGCAAAAGCAGATATTAGCTTTGATGATTTTTCTGCCTTGGATATTAGAACAGGAAAAATCTTAACTGCAGAAAAGGTTGCGAAAACAAAAAAACTATTGAAATTAACGATTGATACCGGCTTAGACCAAAGAACGGTTGTTTCAGGAATCGCAGAGTTTTTTGACCCCGAAAAGATTGTTGGACAGCAGGTAAGTATTTTGATAAACCTTGCGCCAAGAGAAATTAAAGGTATAATTTCACAAGGAATGGTTTTAATGGCCGAAAATTCGGATGGAAAACTTACTTTTGTCGCTCCAAAAGAAGAATTTGGAGTTGGGAGTGTGGTTAGATGATTTTAGAATAATGATTTACTATTTTAGATTTGTGTATTAATCGTAAATCTAAAATTCTCTAATCGCAAATAGATTGGTCCCGTAGTTCAACGGATAGAATACCTTGCCTACCGGCAGGCAGGGAAGTTTCCTAAACTTTAAATGTGGAAGAAGTTTATTATGTTTATGCCCTGATTAGTGAGAAAGATAATAGAATTTATGTTGGTTTTAGTTCCAACTTAGATAAAAGATTAAAAGAACACAATTCAGGTAAAACGAAATCCACTAAAGGATATAGACCCTGGAAATTAATTTATAATGAATCTATAGTTGGCAGACAAGCAGCCAGATAAAAAGAAATATATTATAAAAGTGGAATTGGCAAAGAATTTTTGAAATCTTTGCCAAAATAATGGTCCCGTAGTTCAACGGATAGAATAGAAGTTTCCTAAACTTTAGATATGAGTTCGATTCTCGTCGGGACCACAAAAAAGCTGCTGAAAAGCGGCTTTTTTTATAAATGTTTTCACGCTTCTTAATTGTCTGAATCTTGATAAAAGGGATTTTAGGATTTATTGGATGATTATTGGTGGATTATTAATTGAAAATTGAACTCTTGATTTATCTTATCAATTCTTCAGTAAGCAAATCATCCTGTTAATCTTTGAATCCTAAAAATCGTGATTCAGACAAAAATCATCAAAATTACTTACCTCAATTTTCCTATTTTTGATTTTAAACCAAACATCAATGGAATTTCTCCCAATCATTATAGCTGTCATTATTTTAGTTATTGCAATAATTTTATTTGTAAAAAAACCAAAAATTATAGGAGGAATTGCTATTGAGGAATATAACCAACTCAAAACAGAATTAGCTGTAGAAGAGCAAAAGGTTTTAAGCGCAAAAGAAGAGAAACAGGAAAATGAAAATCGCTTTTTACATAGGATTTATCGTTTAGAAGAAGAGAAAAATGAACTAATTTCCCAGCTCACCCAAGAAAAACAACAAGTTTCAAAAATTGAAGAAGCTTGCAAAGCTGAACAGCAACGTTTGCATCAACAAGAAAAGTTTATTACCGAAACACAGGTAAAATTCTCCAAAGATTTTGAACTGATTGCCGCTCAAATCCTTAAACAAAAAACTGCAGAGTTTACAGAAACCAACCGAACCAACCTCGATATTTTACTAAATCCATTGAAAGAAAACATTAAAGCTTTTGAAGATAAGGTTGAGAAAGTTTACAAATCAGAATCTGATGAGCGGAACATTTTAAAAGGTGAACTATCCAAACTAATGGAACTGAACAAACAAATTAGCGACGAAGCGCATAATTTAACAAGAGCCTTAAAAGGTGACAATAAAAAACAGGGGAACTGGGGCGAAATGGTTTTGGATAAACTAATGGAAGGTTCTGGCTTGTTAGAAGGCGTGAATTATACCAAGCAAAGCAATTATGTAGCTGCCGATGGGAATAGATTATTGCCAGATATGGTGGTTTTTTTACCCGAGCAAAAACATATCGTTATAGATTCTAAAGTATCACTGATTGCTTATGAAAAGTTGGTTTCTGCAGAAAATGAGGAAGACAGATTAACATTTACCAAGCAGCATATTGCTTCTATTAAATCTCATATTATGGGTTTAAGCATTAAAAACTATCAGGATTTATATCAAATAAATTCACCAGAATTTGTGCTTTTATTTATCCCAATAGAATCTTCTTTTGCCATTGCGGTACAATATGATCAGGATTTGTTTGATTTTGCCTGGAATAAAAAAGTGGTTATTGTAACACCTTCTACCCTTTTAGCAACTTTAAAAACCGTTGCTTCCATCTGGAAACAAGAACAGCAAACCAAAAACGCCATAGATATTGCTACCAAAGCAGGTCAGCTTTATGATAAATTTGTTGGCTTTGTAACTGATTTACAAAAAGTTGGTGATCATTTAGATAAATCTCAAAAAGTTTATGGCGAAGCGATGGGCAAACTCACTTTGGGCAATGGAAATTTGATTAACCGTGTAGAGAATTTAAAGAAATTAGGTGCGAAAGCTACTAAGGAAATTGATAGTAGGTTGTTAGAAGAATAGAAATCAGAAACGCAATTCCCGTTACGGGAACTTTTTTATTATATTTGTCCAGTATTAAAATGAGGATAATTTCTAAGGGCATTTTACGAGAATTTTGGGAAAGACATTCTGATAGCGAGCAGCAATTAAAATCTTGGTATAAAGAAATCAGCGACAGTCTATTTAAGTCTCCAATTGATATTAAAATAGTTTATCCTAATGCTAGCATTTTACAAGATAATCGTGTAGTGTTTAACATAAAGGGAAATAAATATAGAATCATAGTGAAAGTAAGCTATAAGTATGCTATGATTTGGATTCGATTTGTAGGGACACATGCTGAATATGATAAAGTTGACGCTAATAAAATTTAAAAATTATGACCATTAAACCCATAAAATCAGAATCCGATTATAAAGCTGCTTTAGAAAGGTTAGAAATCATATTTGATGCAGATTTAAATACTCCCGAAGGTGATGAGTTGGAGATTTTAAGCATCTTAATTGAAAATTATGAGGATGTGAATTTCCCAATAGATTTGCCAGACCCAATTGAAGCCTTAAAATTTAGAATGGAACAAATGGGCTATACTCCAAACGATTTAGTGAAAGTTATTGGGCTAAAAAGTAGGGTTAGTGAAATTTTAAATAAAAAAAGAAAGCTTTCTTTAAATATGATTAGAAAGTTGCATGATCAATTACAAATACCTACTGAAGTTTTAGTGCAAGCGTATTAATTTATTAAGGGCGTTTATCCGCCAGCTGGCGGACCACTATATCTTTTTTGCTACTTGCTTACCGGCTAGTGCAAAAAAAGGATGCCGTTTCTATCGTTAACGCAGCTATCACTTTACAAAAAATCCTTTTTCAAAACTTTGGCTTTCCCTTTGCAAACAAATTAGCTTAAATAGTATTTTTAATTCATGGCAATTTCTAAAGGAGAGCGGCTCATCCAAGAATGGTATCTTTTAAAAAAATGGGAGCAATTTCCATTTCAAAAAGAGATGATGGATAGCTATTTGAAAGGTTTTTCGGGATTGCTTAACGCCCCAACTGGCAGCGGAAAAACCTTTGCTATGTTTTTGCCTTTTATTATAGAATATATCAATGAAAATCCTGAAACTTATCAGCAAAAATTAAATAGTGGGTTAATGCTTTTATGGATTACGCCATTAAGAGCATTAACCAATGATATTCAAAAAGCCATGCAGTCTGTGGTTGATGATTTAGGTATCCCATGGAAAATTGGAACAAGAACTGGTGATACTTCTTCTGCGGATAAACAAGCCATAAAAAGAAAACCACCAGAAGTTTTACTGACAACACCAGAAAGTTTACATTTAATGTTAGCTCAAAAGGAGTATCCTAAAACATTCAAAAATTTACGGGCAGTAGTGATTGATGAATGGCATGAATTGTTAGGCACAAAAAGGGGCGTTCAGGTAGAGTTAGGCTTATCAAGGTTAAAAAGCTTAAAGCAAAAAGAAAAAAGCGAAAAACAAACTCTCAGCCTTCAGTCTTCTGCTTTAAACTTAAAAATCTGGGGTATCAGTGCAACTATTGGTAATTTAGAAGAAGCGGGTGATGTGCTATTAGGTCCAAATTTTTCTTTGGATAGAAAAAAAATGGTACGGGCAAACATCGCAAAAAAGCTAGAAATCAAATCTATCATACCAGAAAACGTAGAAAAATATAGCTGGAGCGGGCACATTGGTCTTAAACTTTTGCCTGAAGTAATGGAGATTGTGGCTAACAGTAAGACCACATTAATTTTTACCAATACAAGGGCACAATCTGAAATTTGGTATCATGCTATTTTAGATAACTATCCAGAATATGCTGGGGTCATGGCCATGCATCACGGTTCTTTAGATAATGAATTAAGAGCTTGGGTAGAGGAGGCGCTTCATGCAGCAATTTTAAAATTGGTTGTTTGTACTTCTAGTTTAGATTTAGGTGTAGATTTTCGACCTGTTGATACCGTGATACAAATTGGCAGCCCGAAAGGCGTTGCCCGTTTTATGCAAAGGGCTGGCAGAAGCGGGCATCATCCTGGAGCTATTTCTAAAGCTTATTTTGTCCCTACACATTCTTTAGAACTACTGGAAGGTGCTGCTTTAAAATACGGAATTGAACATGAAATATTTGAAAGCCGAGATCCTGTTTTATTAGCTTATGATGTACTGATACAGTATTTGGTTACACTTGCTGTTTCAGATGGTTTTAAAGCGGAAGAAACCTATCAACAAATCATCAATACTTTTGCTTACGCCGATTTAACCCGAAATGAGTTCCATGATATTTTACAATTCATCACCCGTGGAGGGAAATCTTTAAGTGCTTATGATGAATTTTTAAAAGTAGAAATAGAAGAAGGAGTTTTTAAAGTGAACGATAAAAGAGTTGCCATGAGACATCGCTTAAGCATGGGAACCATTACTGGCGATGTAAATGTGAGGGTTAAATTTCAATCTGGCGGAAGTTTAGGTTCTGTTGAAGAAGGATTTATTTCTAAATTAAAAACAGGTGATACCTTTTGGTTTGCCGGTAGAAGTTTAGAATTTATCCGATTTAAAGATATGACTGCTTATGTAAAAGTCAGTAAGAAAAACAAAGGTTTGATTGCGAGTTGGGCAGGAAGCAGAATGCCATTATCCTCGCAACTTTCTGCCGTTTTTAGGCAAAAATTAGATGAAGTAGCCTTAGGAGTAGAAGAAGATGAAGAAGTAAAAGCTTTACGCCCATTATTTGATAGACAAATTGCACAATCTCACTTACCCTTTAAAGACGAATTTTTAATAGAGATTGTTGAAAGCAGAAGTGGTTTTCATTATTTTTTCTATCCTTTTGAAGGCAGGTTGGTGCATGAAGGTTTAGCTTCTCTCTTTGCCTACCGGATGACTAAATTGAAAAGTGCTTCTTTTTCTATTGCCATGAACGATTATGGTTTTGAGCTGCTTACAGATGAAGCAATGCCTTTAGAACAGTCCATTTTAAATGGTTTATTTAGCGATAAAAACCTACTAGACGACATTCAGCATAGTTTAAATGCCAATGAAATGGCGAGAAGAAAATTTAGAGATATTGCACACATTGCAGGATTAATTTTCACTGGTTTTCCTGGTAAAAATATGTCTAACAAGCATTTACAATCTAATTCTTCTTTATTATTTGACGTATTTAACGAGTATGAAAATGATAATTTATTGGTAAGACAAGCCTATAATGAAGCTTTGGCTTTTCAATTAGAAGAATTTAGGATGCGTGAGGCTTTACAAAGGATTCAATCGCAAAAGCATATCATTAAAAACACAAATGGACCTTCTCCTTTTGCTTTCCCCGTAATGGTAGATAGGTTGAGCAGGGAAAAATTAAGTACCGAAACTGTAGAAGAACGTGTTGCAAAAATGATTGGTAAAATGGAAAGTGATTATTGAATATAACTATTTATTAATCGTGTTAAATAATGTCATACCTACGGCATTCTAAAAAAAAATTCAATTTTTTCTACCATAATGTCGTCTCTCTGGGACTTTGTATTTATAAAATTCAATAAATTAAGAATTTTTAGCCCCAGTGGGGCGAAATTATGGTAAACTAAACCTCAATATTTAAAAAGCCTCAGAGGGGCGATATTATTCTCCGTCTAAAAATTCACAAAACACACTCTAAAACATTTCATCAAATCTCTATAATCTCTTTCTTCTTTTTTGTTTTCATCCTTTTTGGGATAGAATTCAAAATTTCTTCTTCTAAAGCATCAATAACCCTTTTTTTAATGAAGTTATTATTGGTAACGATACTTACTTCTCTGCTAGGTTCAGGGCTCTTAAAATAACGGACTTTATCCAACTGCTTTACAGAAAAATCTTGAAGGGAAAGTTCAGGTAAAATGGTAATGCCGTCGTTCAAATCAACCATTTTAATTAATGTCTCTATACTTCCTGTGTTGTACTCTAATTTTGCACCGTTAGAATTTTTATGCTTGCAAATATTTAAAACCTGATTACGCATGCAATGTCCTTCATTTAAAAGCCAAAGATTATCTACATCTAAATCATTTGTGGTAATGGCTTTTTTCTTAAAAATTGGACTGTGTTTAGACAAATAGCTTACAAAGTTTTCATAAAATACAGGGCGTTCTGTTAAACCGTTTTCATGTAGTGGAGTTGCCAAAATACCACAATCCAAAAGATTTACTTTTAATTGTTGGATAATTGTTTCTGTGGTGAGCTCTGATATAGTCAATTTCACTTTTGGATATTTTTCCATAAAGCCACCTATAACTTGAGGTAAGAGATAGGGAGCGATTGTAGGAATTACACCAATTTTCAATTCGCCTGCTAATTCGCCCTTTCTCTCTTCAATAATTTCTTTTATTTTATAACTTTCTTGCAAAAGAATTCTTGCTTGTTCTATCACTTCAATTCCAATTTCGGTAGGGATTACAGGCTGTCTTGAGCGATCAAAAAGTTTAACTTCTAATTGTTCTTCTAATTTTTGGATTTGCATACTCAATGTAGGCTGGGTAACAAAACATTTTTCTGCAGCTAATACAAAACTCCGATAAGTATCAACCGCAACTGCATATTCTAATTGAACTATTGTCATGATGATAAATATAGAAAAATTCTATTAATGATTTTTTTAATAGATTTTTAGATGAATTCAAATAAGTCTTTTTGCGTTAGGGATAGTAGTGAAAATCCTTTTTGTTTTTCGCAAAAAGATTGTAATGGATAGCCCGACCCATCCGCTAGCTAGCGGATGGGAAACGCCCAAATAAATTTATTTCAAAAAGTATATTAAACAAAAAAGGCAAACTAAAATAGTTTGCCTTTTCAAAACTTTATAGAAATATTATTTAGTTGCTTGTCCAAACATCATTTGCAGAATTTGTATCTGGCAATGCGTGTTCAGGATCAAAAGTAACAGAAGCAATTTTTTCTGTTGATGGATATTGGAAAGTCCAAGTTTTGTTACGTTCCCAAATTTCTACTGGCAATTTGATCATTTCTGTTTTACCGCTTGCCAATTTAATTTCTAAGCTTATAGGCAATGGCATTTTTTCATTACAGCCAATTGTAATAAAGACTCCATTCTTAGCATCATCCTTAATGTATTTTACATCATTTACAGAAATATCTGCTTTCCAGTTGTTAGCGAACCAGCCTCTCCAAAACCAATTTAAATTTTCACCTGCTACGTTTTCAATCGTTCTAAAAAAATCATTTGGAGTTGGGTGTTTAAATGCCCATCTGTCAATGTAAGTTTTAAAAGCCCTATCAAAACGCTCTGGACCTAAAATTTGTTCTCTTAATATTGTTAAACCTGTTCCTGGTTTAAAATAACAGAGTACGCCAATATGAGATTCTTTCATATTATCTGGGCTTACCATAATAGGTTCAAACATAGGGTTCATTAAATAAGTAGCTGTTTTGTGCATATCTACAGCTGCTTTTGGAGCGTACTCTCCGCTATTGAAACTTTTAGTGGTTAAGGTATTAATAAAAGTATTGAATCCTTCGTCCATCCATGCATACAAACGCTCATTAGAGCCAACGATCATTGGGAACCAGTTGTGTCCAAACTCATGATCTGTTACTCCCCAAAGGCTTGCTTTTTTAGATTTCCATCCACAAAAAACAATTCCTGGATATTCCATACCACCTTCATTACCGGCAACATTTGTAGCTGCACCATAAGTATATTCATACCATTTATTAGAGTTAGATTCGATGGATTTCTTAACATATTCAGTTGATCTGCTCCATGCATCAATTCCGGCACTTTCTACAGGGTATGCAGAAATAGCCAATGATTTTTTACCGCTTGGTAAGTTCATTTTGGCAGCATCAATAATAAACGCTGGAGACGAAGCCCATGCAACATCTCTAGCATTTTGCAACTTAAAATGCCAAGTCAGTTCATTTTTATCCGAAGGGCGAGAAGCTTTATCAGTAACTTCGTTAGCGCTACGAATCATTACGGTTGCATCACTTTTTGCTGATGCATCCCACCTTTTTACTTGTTCTGCTGTATAAACTTCTTTTGCGTTTTGCAATTCACCAGAGCAAACTACAATATGATTAGCCGGTGCAGTAATCTTGATATCAAAATCGCCATAATCTAAATAAAACTCACTTGGACCAGTATATGGAATTGTATTCCATCCAGTTACATCGTCATAAACGCACATACGTGGATACCATTGGGCTTGAGTAAATATTTTTCCGTTTTTGGTTTCTAAAACACCCATTCTGTCAGATCCATACTCTGGAGAGATGTATGAAAAATTAATTTTTAGTTTTAAAACTCCGCCGTTTGCTTTTAGATTTTCTGGCAAAAAGATTTGAAGACGTGTATCCTCAAACATATATTTTAAATCAACTTCTTGGTTTTTGCCGTTTAAACTCATCAAACGCACTAAACCTAATTGATGACCGCCTTCAAAAACTTGACCACGGCTACCATTACGGCTTCCTGTGGGTGGAACTATGGCTGTTCCTCGAGAAGATTGCTTAAATAAATTCTGATCTATATTCATCCAGATAAAACCTAAATCATCAGGACTGTTATTAGTGTAAGTCAAAATTTCTGAACCTGTAATCTTATTTGCATCATTATCTAAAGACGCTGTTAACTGATAGTCAGGTCTGTTTTGCCAATATTGGTGACCTGGTTGTCCGCCTGCAGAACGGTAAGTATTCCCGTTTTCTGAATAAAAGAATGGTTTGAAAGCCTCTAAATAATCATAATTATTTGTTGAAGCTGCTGGCGTTTGTGTTTGTGCTATTGATTGAAAGCCCAAAAAACAAATTGCGATGCTAAAAGCACCTATTAATCTTAATTTTAACATGGAATGGATTTGAATAAAAAAGCAATATAAATAATCGATATGATTAAGGTTTATTATGATAGAAATGTTACGCAATTAAAAACTACCACTAAAAGTGGTTCTAGGAAGATTTGGATAAATCCTATTCTCGGCCGGCAGCCTTATGTATTCATTATAAGATTTTACAATATAGGTTCTTAATTCTACCTCACTCATATCTGCCACTTGTGAGTAAGTTGGGCGATAATAAGACATAAAATCTTCCAGCAATTGTCCTTTTATTTTTGTTAGGTCGCTTACCAGGTCAGGGTTAAATTTTTGATCTATAGTTTTCTCATTTAACTCTTTATCCATAAATTTTTGGAATGCTCTTTTCTGTTGAGATTGTTTACCAAAAGCATTTCCTAAGCTTAATTTACCATCCTGGGTTAAAACTGTAGTATTTGCTAATGAATATGCAGATGAATAAGCTGAACGTACATTTTCTGGTACTCTACTTTTTGCGCTCACAATTACTTCATCCAAAACAATTAAACTTGGTCTCATTAAAACTAATTTTGGTCTCATATTTTCTAAAACCAAAGTATCGTTTTGGTAGCCTGGGCAAGAAAAAACAATTAAATCGCCCAAATCTGCCTTTAAAACAAAATCTCCTTTTTGCCCGGTGTGGTCAACTTCTCTTTGTGTAAGATTGTTCACAAAAACCAATTTCAGTTTGTTACGGCTATCGGCATCATAGGCCGTACCTTCTATTCTCATTTGTGCTTTTAACATAAATGGTAATAAACTTAACAAAATGATAATGAGGTTTTTCATCTTTACAAAAGTCTGTTATTATCTTTTAAATAACAAACGCTTAACATTTTTTAACGCTAATTATACAATCCTATTAAAGATAAAGTTTTTCATATTGCTTTTCATCAAACCCAACTGAGTTGCCTTTATCGCTTTCTAAAACGGGTCTTTTGATGGCACTAGTATTATCTTTCATTAATTTTATGGCAGAAATCGCATCTTTTATTTCAATTTTAACGGTTTCATCAAGTCCTCGCCATGTTAATCCTTTTCTATTTAAAACGTTTTCCCATCCAAATTCATTGCACCATTTTTCTAAACTTTCTTGGCTTACGCCGAGTTTCTTATAATCGTGAAAATCATAATCGATATGATTATCTTCAAAAAAAGTACGGGCTTTTTTTACCGAACCACAATTAGGAATACCGTAAATTTTTGTTTTCATTATTGATTTGTTAAATTTTTTATCGTCAGAATCTTGATTTTCTTTATTTAAGATTCCTATAGTTCTAATTGTCAGAATCTTGATTTTCTCGATTTTAGGATTAATAGGATTTCTGCATCTCGTATAATATTAAGTTTAAAAGTATCCTCCTTATCTTTAATCCTGCAAATCGGGATTCAGACAAAATTATTAATTAAAATTAGTCATCGTCAACTCCGTTCCTATAGTACAAAACGATTTTATCATATTGATAGATTTATCAATCAAAGCAGGCAAAGCAAGTATTTCATCTTTATCAAAACCACTTAAAACATAATCTACTTGTCGGCCTTTAGGATAATTATCGCTGATGCCAAATTTTATCCTGGGATATTCATTAGAACCCAAAATGCCCTCGATACTTTTTAAACCGTTATGACCTGCCGGGCTTCCTTTTGGTTTCAATTTTATCTTTCCAAAAGGAATGGCTAAATCATCCACAATAATCAACACATTTTCTATAGGGATTTTCAATTCCTGCATCCAATGCCTTACTGCTTTTCCACTTAAATTCATATAAGTTGTTGGCTTTATCAGGCATAACGTTCTTCCTTTATAGTTAATTTCTGTGTAAGCCGCCAATTTCATGGTGCTAAAAGTTGCACCTGCCTCTTTAGCCAATTGGTCTAAAACCATAAAACCAATATTATGGCGATTATCCGCATATTCCTGACCTATATTCCCTAATCCTACGATAAGATATTTCATGTTAAATTAAATTCAATTTCCGTCCGTCATGTCAAGGCATCGAGACATCTCATTAGCAAGGTTGCCATTCTAACTGAAAACCTATTCGTGATATGTCTCCTATCGTCGACATGACGGAGTGGTTAAACTAAAAAGGCATCCTCGCCAATGGAGCAACATCCTGCCCTACAAAATCCTTCGCTAAAAATTTATAATAGCCCGCAATGGCAATCATCGCGGCATTATCCGTACAATATTGAAATTGCGGATAAAAACATTGCAATTTAATTGTTTTCCTAAATTTGTTAATCCTTCCCTTAAACCAGAATTTGCTGAAACTCCGCCAGCAATTGCTAAATCCTTTATTTGATATTGCTCTGCTGCTCTCTTAAATTTATTTAATAAAATAGAAACAATTCTACTTTGAACGGATGCGCAAACATCATTTAAATTCTCTTGTAAAAAGTTTGGATTTTCTTTTACATGATCTCTCACAAAATAAAGAATTGCAGTTTTTAAACCACTAAAACTAAAGTTTAAACCTTCAATTTTAGGTTCAGGGAATTTGAATCTATTTGGATCTCCCAACTTTGCATATTTATCAATTAAAGGGCCACCAGGATATGGTAAATTCAAAATCTTTGCTGTTTTATCAAAAGCTTCGCCAGCGGCATCGTCTAATGTTTCGCCAACAATTTCCATATCAAAATAATCTTTTACCAAAACAATTTGTGTATGACCTCCTGAAACGGTTAGGCATAAAAAAGGAAATTTTGGTTTAGGCTCATCTATAAAATGGGCTAATATATGCGCCTGCATATGATTTACTTCAATTAAAGGAATGCTATTTGCTAATGCAAATGCTTTAGAAAAGCAAGTGCCAACTAACAACGATCCTAATAATCCTGGGCCACGTGTAAAAGCTACTGCATCTATGTGTTTTTTGTTTATTTTCGCAGCTAGAATTGCTTCGTGAACGGCCGGTACAATGTTTTGTTGATGAACCCTGGAAGCTAATTCTGGGACAACTCCTCCATATTGTTCGTGAATTGTTTGGTTGGCAATAATATTTGAGACTATTTTTCCGTCTATGCAGATAGATGCTGAGGTTTCATCACAAGATGATTCTATTCCGAGAACAATTGACACAAGTATGAGTTTATTATTTTTTAAAACACAAAACTATTAAAAAAGTATTCAAAATAATGCTTTATGTATTGCTAGCTTTCATTTTACTGATAGCTGGGATTATCTTTTCCTTTCAATTTGAAAGCGTACAAACTTGGGCAGCAAAAAAAGCAACAAAATATTTATCTAACGAATGGAAAACTACGGTAGATATTGATAAACTTTACCTTAAACCTTTTAGTTCTGTAATTTTAGAAGGCGTTTATATTCAGGATTTAGATAAGGACACTCTTTTAAGTGCTGGAAAATTAAATATTGATATTTCTTATTTTTCTCCTTTTTCTGAAAGGAAAATTACTTTAGATCAAATCAATTTAGATAACAGCAAATTTTATCTTAAAGCCTATAAAGACAGCACCACCAATCTTTCATTTATCATTAATTATTTTAATACCGGGAATGTAGATACAACTGCTAAAAAACCTTTCGATATTTTAATTAATAATATTAAAATCAACAATCTTGATTTTAAATATAAAAATTATAGAACACCAGACACCCTATATAATGGCTCTATAAATTATGATGATGTTTATATAAAAGGCTTAAGTACAGCAATTAATAATTTAGATACCAAAAATTACATCTTAAAGGCGCAAATTAATCACTTAAAATTTAAAGAAAAAAGTGGTTTTATTTTAAACGATTTAACTGCTTCCGCCACTATTGATTCTAACAAAATAGTGCTCGAAAACCTGTATTTAAAGACTCCTAATACTTTGCTAACCAACTATTTCAGTATGAAATTTAAGGATTTCGCTGATTTTGACGATGTAGAAAATAAAGTAACTTTAGAAGGGCATTTTAAAAATTCTAAAATTTACGCTAAAGATATTGCTTTTTTTGTTCCTCAACTTTCTAATTCTAAACTGGTTTTAGATGTTACCGGAAATATAAAAGGAAAAGTAAATGATTTAAGAGCTAAAGATTTAATTATTAAATTAGGTAAGACTTCTTATGTAAAAGGAAATTTTCAGGCTAAGGGTTTGCCTGATATAAAAAACACTTTTTTAGATTTAGATTTTAAGCAGGTTTATACCAATAAAGCAGATATCGATTATATTATTGAAAAAGCAACAGGCAAAAAATCTACCCAAGTTCCAACTGTAATTAAAAAGTTTGGTAACATCAATTTTGTGGGTTCCTTTACTGGTTTTGTAAATGATTTTGTAGCCTATGGCGATTTTAAAACCAAATTAGGCAGGGTAAAATCTGATGTTAACATGAAAATCAATAACCGAAATATACCCTCTTACACAGGAAAGGTACAGGCTATAGATTTTAACCTTGGAGATTTAATTGATGTGCCCAGCATAAACAGAACATCGTTTGTTGCAAACGTAAATGGCAGAGGCTTTAATGTGGACAATCTTTATGAAAAGCTTAAAGCTGATGTTACCTATTTTGACTATAATAATTATAGATACCATACTATTAAAATTGATGGTGATATTAACAACCAAGTTTTTAATGGGAAACTATCTGTTAATGATAAAAACATTAAACTTAATTTTGACGGAAAAGCAAATTTAAACCCCAAATTACCAGAGTTTAATTTTAAGGCTGATATCCAAAAAGCAAATCTCCATATCCTAAACTTCACCAAAGATACCATACAGGTAGAGGCAAAAATAAACACAGATTTTAGTGGAAATAGCCTGGAAAATATTCAAGGTGATTTTACTATAAATGATATTAGGTTTACCAATACAGAAAAATCTGTTGTGATAGATTCTGTTTATTTAATGGCAAAAGGAATTGGAACAGACAGGGTTTTGGCCTTAACTTCTGATGTTGGTGATGCAAGTATAAAAGGCGAGTATGATTTAAGCACTTTACCATCATCGTTTAAAAAAATCCTAAAAAAATATATCCCTTCTTACCGAGGAAAAATTGTAGCCGCAAATAATCAGAATTTTGAGTTTAAGGTTGATTTGAAAAACTTTGATTATATCTCTAGCTTATTTATTCCTGAGTTAAAAATCCCCGAAAGAGGTGCTTTTAATGGCCGTTTTAATTCTGCCAAAGATTCTGTTAGCTTAAACGGTTTTATAAAAACGTTAACTTATAATGGCACTACCTTTAATAACATCATCTTAGATCAAAACACCAATAGCAAATCTTTAGAAGCCATTATTTCTATGGATAAAATTGAGGTTTCTAAAGGTGGCATATATGTGCAAAACGTAATTATCCAAAATACTTTAAGAGACGACAGTTTAAGTTTCAACTTAAAATTAGCTGATAAAGATGCGGTTAACCAACTCGATTTATACGGATTGGTAGAGTTTGGAACAGACACTTTGGCTAAATTAAGTTTGCTCCCTTCTGATGTAATTATCGATAATCAGGTTTGGAAAATACAGGATAAAGTGAGGATAAAATTTGAGGACAACAGGACTATCATTGACAATTTTGAACTCAGCAGCGATAAACAATTACTTGCTGTTAACGGGGCAATTTCTAAAAACCCAGATGATGACCTGGAAGTAGTTATCAAAGATTTAAAAATGGCTTCTTTAAGTCAGCTAACAAAAGGGTTTGGTGTTAATTTAAGTGGGATTATGAATGGCGATGCGCATCTATCTGCTATTTTAGGCACTCCAAATATTAAATCTGATATTACTGTAGATTCTTTAAAATATAACAATACGGCTATTGGAGATTTAAAATTAGCTACTGTTTACGATAACAAAAACAATAAAATTGATGTTGACGCTACCATATTTAAAGATGCTAGTAAAACCATGGATATTAAAGGAGATGTTGATATTAAAAGTGAAACAAATAATTTAAACCTCGATTTAATTTTAGACAAAACCGAATTAGTTATAGTAGAGCCTTTCGTAAAAAATTTGGTGTCTCGATTAAAAGGTCAGGTTTCTTCAGATTTAAAGGTTACGGGCAAATTTAGTAATCCTCAAATTAATGGAAGTTTAACCCTTATCAACTCCGGTTTAACCGTAAATTATTTAAACACCGCTTATACCATTAATGATAAAGTTACTGTAGATAATAGCATCATTAAAGTTGAAAACCTTGATTTGGTAGATATTAGAGGAAATAAAGCGACTGCAAATGGCACAGTTGATATGACAAATCCTAGTAATCCGGATATCCGTATTGACATAGAAGCTAATAATTTTATGGCGCTTAATACTTCGGCTAAAGAAAATCCTATTTATTACGGTATAGCTTATGGTACTGGTAAATTTAGTTTTATGGGCCCTACTGATGCCATGAGGATTAATATCAAAGCCAAAACTGAAGAAGGAACAGAGTTTACAATCCCATTAAATGGTGCATCTACAGTTAGCTCTAATGATTTTGTGATTTACGTAGCTAAAGATTCTTCACTTAACAATAAAGTTCAAGAGAACTATTTTAAAGGCTTAACCATGGAGTTTGATTTAACCGTTGATGAAGGGTCTAAAGCAAATATTTTAACAGAAGTTGGAAATCTTTCTGGAGTTGGTAATGCGCAATTAAATTTAAAAATTACCAGTCTTGGCGATTTTGAGATGAAGGGCGATTACATCATTAACCAGGGTCAGTTTGATTTTACCGCAAATAATATCATCAATAAAACCTTTGACATTAGTAAAGGAGGAACGATAAGATGGACAGGCAATCCTTCTGATGCGGAAATTAATTTAAATGCTGTCTACTCTACCAGGGCTGCAATTGCTCCACTTTACGCTGCAGCAGGAAGAACATTACCTGATGAAAGTAGAAATACAAGGGTTTTAGCAGAGGCAGAAATGATCTTGAAAGGTTCGCTCTTAAACCCTACCATTACTTTTGGTTTAGAATTCCCTAACAACTCTGGCTATAAAACTGAGTTACAGGGATATTTAGATGATAAAGACAATGAAGCCCAACAAGTAATAAATTTAGTAGTGCGTAATAGTTTTAATGGTAATTCTAGCGCAGGTATCGGTATTGATAATCAAACATTAATTGGTTCTGGTTTAGAGCTAGGTCTTAGCAAGTTAAACAGTATTGTTTCTCAGTCTTTAGGGCTAAAAAATCTAGATTTTAACCTTCGCTCTTTAAGTGAACTGGGTTTTGGATACAGCATATTTAATAATAGGGTAAAGTTTTCTGGAAGTTTCATCAGCAATACAACTGACGACAGCTATTTTAATAATAATCTTTTTAGCACTTCCTTAAAAGATGTAACCATAGATGCCCAGGCAACCTATGATATTAGAAAAGATGGAAGTTTTGTAGCTAAAGTTTTCCAACGTCCATCTAATAGAGATTTTTTTAACCTTAACGGCGATATTAATATAGCAGGAACAGGTTTAGTTTATGTGCAAGAGTACGATACTTTTAAAGAGTTTATCAGCAAAACGTTTGGAAGAAAAAGAGACGAATCTGCTAAACAAGATGATACGGAAGAGAGAACCAAAACCATGAAATCTCCTATCATTAATCCTAAGAAAGAGGAAGATCAGTAAATATTTATTGTTAATATTTGATTTGCCGATAAACGCTAATAAAAAAGCTTTCTTATCCCAATAAAAACAAAAACCATTAAGGTGTAAGTTAAAAAGAAAGGTAAAATAAATGCTTTTAAACCCAGCACAAGCATCAATGCGATAATCAATAATTGGAAACCTAAACCAAAAGTAGAAATACCTGTCATTAACCAATTGGGTAATATCTTACCTAAATCTGCATTGCTATCTAAAGTATAAATGGTTTTATCAAAAGCGCCATAAAGTAATTTATACAATCCAAAAAGAACATTTACATGCTTTTGTGCTTCGCCCTTTAAAGCAATTGGAGTATTATATTCAAAAACCCTACTTGTGGTGTCGCCGTCCACTTTATTTCTTAGAATAACATAATAATAATTGTAAAGTGTGCCTTGTAATTGCAATCCTAAAAATGCCAATAGGCATATCCAAATGGTATTGTTACTGATAAACCAAATGGAAATAAAGAACATCGCATTTAAAATAATATCGGCAACAGAATCTAGGTAACGACCGGTATATGAAGGTTTTTGTTTTAAACGAGCCAATTCGCCATCTGCAGCATCTAAAATAGATTTAAAGATTAGAAAGAATGCAGCTAACCAATAATAACCGGTAATGATACAAAATATGGCAATTAAACCCGATATAATAAAACCGATGGTAACATGGATGGCAGTAAAATTTGTGTTCTTTAGGGAGTTGGCAATTAGCCTTGCAATGGGCCTACCGTAATCTGAAAAATCAATAAATTTATGCTCTTTTGGAAGCTTTGACATTCAATATCATAGAAATAATTATTTTGGAATATACCAATGAAAGGGCGCAAAGATAGAATTAAATCTGATGGAATTGATTTTTGGATATTTCGGCTTTAAAGTAGTTTAAAAAGAATGATCATTTGACCTTATTTCAAAAGCTATTTTTAAATATTTCTGATTAAATATTTCTTCCTTTTTGCCGAAATCTTAATGCCTTATTTCCCATTACATCCGCTTCTTTTTCTAAACCTTCATCATCATTTACAATTAATTCTCCTCTCATTTGCATTGTAGATTTTACCCTTCCCTGCTTTTGCTGAACAACATGCCACGCTTCATGAGGTAAATGTTTTTCCTGGTTAGCCTCCAAATTGATATCACTTCCTTGGGCATACACATAAGCCTGCAATTGAGCTGGTTGATTAGCATTATAATGCACTTTTACATCATCCAAAGAATAACCAGAAAGATTTTCGACTCCTTCTTTTAATTGATCCGGCAATCCTGTAGTATTTTCTTGTTTTTGAATTGGAGATGATGGGATTGTATTTTTTTGTTTTTTATTCATTTATTAATAATGTTTAAGAAAGTTTAAAAATTTGCGGTTATACTTTCAGAACTCCCGCAATTTTTTGACTCTATTGCTAGCTAATGGTTGTTTTATCCTGATGATCATTTATTTGTTTAACAGCTTGTTTTACGGCAACAGCATGAGTTGTGGGAGTGTAATTGAAGTATTTGTTAAACTTAGCACTATCAAAGAAATAATCTCTATCATATTGATAATTCATCTCCGCCAATTCTTTCATGATAGGAACAAACATTCCAATTCCTTTTACTAACCAATTAGGCAATACCGTAAATTTATTTTCTTTACCTAATTCTTTTACAAAAAGGTTAATCCATTCTTCACCTGTTATTCGCTGTGGGTCTGTTGGTAAATTCCAGATTTGATTGTAGGCATCTGCTTTATTTCCTAGCATTGCTGTTCCTTTTGCAAGATCAGGAACATAACCCATACTGTGACATAATTTAGCATTACAAAACCATTGTGCTTTTTTGTCTTTTACAAGATTGTCATAAGCAAGGTTCATAATCATACTTGATTGTGTGGCAGTACCTCCAAAAAAATCTGGTGACCTGGCAATAATTGCCTGCAAATTATTTTTCTCCATATTTTCCAAAATAATCTGGTCTACCGCAGCCCTAATTTTACCTTTTTTACTTGTTGGACTAATTGGAGAGCTTTCTGTAATATGATTTACGTTGTTACCACCAATTGCATAAACATTGTCGAAAAAAACCAACTTAGAATTATATTTTAGACAGGCATCCACTACGTTTTGAATAAATGGTGTCCATTGTTCTTTCCATGTACTTGTTTTGTAAGGAAATCCTATGGCTACATAAGTGATAGCGGAACCCTTTACGGCTTCAAACACTTCCTCTTTTTTGGTAAGGTCGGCAGGAAATAAAGTATCTGTTTCATTTACCTTTTTGGGATTTCTACTCACCAATTTAATGTCTGTTGTATATTCAGCTAATGCTTTTGCAAGTTCAACACCAATTGCTCCACCTGCACCTAAAATTGTTTGTTTCATGATTCTATATTTTAATTGTTAAATAATTAAGATTGATTGATGATTCAAAGGTATGGTACCAATGTGAACTGAAATTGTAAGAAAACGAAATCAGGATTTAGGATTGCAAATATCTTGTTGAAACTTATGGTATTTAGTTGGGCTAAGATCTATAAAGTGTTTAAAATCATTGATGAGTTGGCTTTGGTCGTAATATCCGCATTCGGCAATAATTACAAACCAATCTATTTTAGCATTTGTATAAGCAACGTTATCTATGAGCGCTATTGCTTTTATAAACCTGAGGTAACGATTATATTCTTTAGCAGAATAACCAAAATGCTTTTGATGGTTTAGCTGTGTATTACGTTCGGTTTGATTATTTTGACTGGCAATAGATTTTATAGGATTTAAGGCTTGATTGCTAAAATTTACGATTTGCTCGGCAATTTTACTTTGGTTTTCGAAATAAGGTGTACTAAACTTTAAAATCTGATTTACCCTTTCTTGTATATCATTGATTTTATTCAGCTCATTCCATAAAATCATAAAGGAATCTTCCTTTAATAATTCATCAGGCACCATGGGAACTTGCTCTGCAATGGTAGCATTTCCGAAGAAACGAAAAAAGGCATCATCCTTAAAATTTACCAATAGCATCTCTGCATTGGGCGGCAAAGAATATTCAATGATATGCTTTATTGGACCCAACATTAAGTATTTATTTACTTCTAAATACGGGTTTTGTTTCGATTGAAAATATGGATTTTCTCCAAAGCTGAAGATTAAAATAGTTTGATAAGATGGAATCAACTTTTTAGTGATGATTTCACTGCTGGTGTTTTTTGCAAAATAAAAGTGGGTAAATACTTTTTTATATTCTTCGGGAATGGCTATTCGATAATTAATATAATCAAGGTTGTTATTTTGCATCATCGCTATTGATTTCTTTTAGTCAACTAAACAACTATTTCAATCTGTTAATTTCTAGTCGATTGCTTCCCACAATTGAACCTTATTTCCTTCTTCATCTAAAATATGAATAAATTTACCATAGTCGTAAGTTTCCATTTTATCGACAATTGTTACACCCTCTTTTTGTAATTCTTTAACAAGTTCTTCCAGGTTTTCAACCCGATAGTTTATCATAAAATCTTTAGTGGATGGCTCAAAATATTTTGTGTCTTCAGCAAATGGTGTCCATTGTGTTTGGGCTTTTTTTGTGCTGTCAGCGCCCTCATACCATTCAAAAGTTGCACCGTAAGGATTAGTTTCTAAACCAAGATGTTTATGATACCATTCAGTCATTTTTTTTGGGTCTTTGCATTTAAAAAAAACGCCCCCAATTCCTGTTACTTTTTTCATTTTATTGCTGTTTTTAGTTGTTGTAATTGATTTGAAAGCGAAACCAAGAAAAAAAGTGGTTGCTAGTGTTAAGGTTATCAATATGGCTCTTTTCATTTGCTTCAAATTTATGTGGTTTTTTGTTGGTTTTGGATTTTTTTGATTTAATAATCAACGGTTTGCTAAATTGTAGAGAAATGGCAATACGTTTTTATAAAATTTTATATTCCTCAATTTTATTTTTTAAAGACTTCATTAAATTATTAAGACGCTCTAACTTTTGAATAGACTTAGATGAGTTAAAATCTTCACAAAACTTATTAGATAATTTTATTTTAAAAGATTCTAACTTTTGCTTGTTTTTTAACGCTTCACATTGCTGCTTCAATTGTATAATGACAGCATTATTTTCATCAATAATGAAAGTTTGATTCATTTCAGCTTCAAAATAACTTTTTAC
Source organism: Pedobacter psychrophilus (assembly GCF_001652725.1). Taxonomy (GTDB): domain Bacteria; phylum Bacteroidota; class Bacteroidia; order Sphingobacteriales; family Sphingobacteriaceae; genus Pseudopedobacter; species Pseudopedobacter psychrophilus. The sequence continues at coordinate 189,423 of NZ_LWHJ01000030.1, read as the reverse complement.
AAACTGAGATGGATATAAATCTTCAATAGTAGAATCATTCGGTAAAGAATTAAGGATGTCTTTTAAAGTGAATACATTTTTTGAACTATAAAAGTCCTTTTGTGAATCTAAAATATTGCCTTTATTATCTCTTCCTTCTTTATCCGCATCAAAAATAAAAAATGAAGAAATATTTTCATTTTGGAGAAGTCTAGCAAATCCAGGCATCTTACTTGCCCCTCCTGCACTTTTGATTGCGAAAAAAAATCCGGTATACAATTGATGAAACGCATGTGAGATTATAGTCTTATCATCTCCTCCTTCAACCACAATTATGTTATTAGGAATCAATTCTTTAAAAATATTTAAACCAAAAGCTGCAGTTAAAACGTTATCATCGATGATATTAGCTGTTTTACTCACTTGATTAATTTCTGTATTAGATTTGTTTTTCGTTACAATAAAATTTCTTTCAGGCGATAGAGTATCAATCATAAATTGACTGTGTGTAGATACTAAAACTGTGTTATTTTTGCCGATTTTTAAAATTTCATCTCTCATGTATTTTATTCCACTAGGATGTAAGTGTATTTCAGGTTCATCTATTAAAAGGATAGTATTTTGCAAATTATTTGAATCGTTCTGAGCAGATATTGAAAGAATAAGTGATATGAATTGCTTAAAGCCATCACTACGCTGGGTCATGTTGTAGTAGTTAAATTTTTTGTCTTTATCTTCTACTAAAACTTGGCAAGTTTCTGAATTTATTGATATCCTAATTTTTATTTTATGTTCTTTCCAAATTTTATTAATAAATTTTGTTGTTGAATCAGATAATCGTTCTTCTAATTCATCTCTACGAGCTTGATTTTTTAAAGCATTTTCTATAGTTGCTTTTATATCAGAATCAGTTTTTTTTCCAAAAACGTTAAAAATATTTTTAAGCGGAATCGATATTGAAGGATTTTCTTTAAACTCACTTAAATTAATCTGTTCATTTATAAGAAAATCAGAACTAGCTTTCCAACTTTGAATTTTCGGAAGCTGGCTTATAAAATTTTCTTTCACTTGTAATAATATCCATGACTCCAATTCTGATGGTAATAATAATCTTTGATTTGTCTTTAAAAAACTTGAAGCGTTATCTCTAGTAATAATTTCTTTAATATCATTCACCTTACTTAGTACTCCAATTGTTTCAGTGACTTTAGTTGTTCCATCCGCTGTTGCAGGGTTACTCTTTGTTATTACATAATTATATAAAGACAATTCTTGAGCATTGATTTTGATTGAGTAACTAAATTGATAACCTCTATCTTTATTCTTATAGACATTTTTCGTAAAACTTATAATTTCAATTTTTTCCCAAGTATCAGTATCTAGACTAAATTTTTTTGTAATTAATTTTTTCCATGATTGTTGTTCATCTAGTTTAAAATGTCCGTAGATGTCTATATATTCATCTTCATCTTGTGCTTCAAGCGAACAATAAACATCATAATCTAAATCTTCTAATCCGCTATCAATTAAACTTATAGCATGAATAATAGCGCTTTTCCCGCTTTCATTTAGACCTACCAAAAAATTTGTGTTACTCCTATTGATTCCTTGACCATAAGCGTCGAAAGGAATTATAATTTCTCTAATACTTTTAAAATTATTTATTTCAACGCTACTTAATCTCATAGTAATAAGAAATGATTTTTAATTGTTAGTTTAAAAAATTCTCGATATTTTTAATCTTTGAATATAATAATAAATTACAAAAAACTTCTCAAACAAAAAAAGCCGCTCAATTTAAAATTGAACGGCTTCACTTATTTTTAAAAAAAATTTACAACTTCCTTTTTATCTCTACTTGTTCGTAAGCTTCAACAATATCATTTACCTGGATATCATTATAACCTTTGATGTTTAAACCACATTCATAACCTCTCGCCACTTCTTTCACATCGTCTTTGAAACGTTTTAAAGATTCCAGCTCTCCAGTATAAACCACAACTCCCTCACGGATAATCCTGATTTTACTGTTTCTATGAATGGTTCCGTCTAACACCATACAACCTGCAATGGTACCCACTTTAGTAATTTTGAAGGTCTCTCTAATCTCAACGTTAGCAACAATTTTCTCTTCAAATTCTGGAGCCAACATACCTTCCATCGCTGCTTTAATCTCATCGATAGCTTTGTAAATGATAGAATATAACCTTACATCAATTTCTTCTTGTTCTGCTAATTTCCTTGCTCCTGCACTTGGTCTCACCTGGAAACCAATAATAATTGCATCAGAAGCTGTTGCTAATAAAACATCAGATTCTGAGATCGGACCAACCGCTTTATGAACAATCTTAACCTGAATTTGCTCAGTAGATAGTTTTTGTAATGAATCTGATAATGCTTCTACAGAACCATCCACATCACCTTTAATAATGATGTTCAATTCTTTAAAGTTACCAATCGCTAGACGACGACCAATTTCATCAAGTGTGATGTGTTTTTGAGTACGTAAACCTTGTTCGCGTTGTAACTGTAAACGTTTGTTTGCAATATCCCTTGCTTCTGGTTCGCTTTCTACTCCGTTAAAACGATCACCCGCTTGTGGCGCTCCGGCAAAACCTAAAACTTGTACTGGTTGTGATGGACCAACTTCGTCTACCCTTGCTCCTCTTTCATTGTAAAGTGCTTTTACCCTACCACTATATGAACCTGCAAGAATAGGATCACCAATTCTTAAAGTACCTGCTTCTACCAATACGGTAGCCACATAGCCTCTTCCTTTATCTAATTGAGCCTCAATTACAGTACCTACTGCTCTTTTATTTGGATTTGCTTTTAATTCTAATAATTCTGCTTCTAAGGATACTTTTTCTAACAATTTATCAATGTTCATCCCAGATTTGGCAGAGATTTCCTGGGTTTGGTATTTACCACCCCACTCTTCTACCAGAATATTCATTGCAGATAATTGCTCACGTATCTTATCAGGATTTGCTCCTGGCTTATCCATTTTGTTGAAGGCAAAAACCATTGGCAAATTAGCGGCCAATGCGTGGTTAATTGCTTCTGTAGTTTGTGGCATCACGGTATCATCCGCAGCAATTACGATAATTGCAACGTCGGTTACTTTAGCACCACGGGCTCTCATCGCCGTAAAGGCTTCGTGACCCGGTGTATCTAAGAAAGTGATGCTTTTATCTTCATCAACTTTTACTTCGTAAGCACCAATATGCTGTGTAATACCTCCGGCTTCTCCAGAAATTACGTTTGCTTTACGGATAAAATCAAGTAAAGATGTTTTACCATGATCTACGTGACCCATTACGGTAACAATTGGAGATCTTGATATTAATGAACCTTCTGCATCTGCTTCTTCAAGATTTATTTCTTCTTCTTCTGCACCAACAAATTGTATTTCGTAACCAAATTCATCTGCAACGATAGTTAAAGTTTCTGCATCCAGTCTTTGATTAATGGATACGAATAAACCTAAACTCATACAGGTTGCGATAATTTCAGTAACAGTTACATCCATCATTGTAGCCAACTCGTTTGCAGTAACAAACTCTGTTGTCTTCAATACTTTAGAATCCATTTCCTCTGCAGCTAATCTTTCCTCAGCTGTAGCGGCAACATCATCACGTTTTTGACGACGTAATTTAGAACGTTGTGCAAATTTACCAGATTTACCAGCACCACTTAATCTAGCAAGCGTTGCTTTAATTTGGTCTTGTATTTCTTTTTCAGTTGGTTCTGCTTTTGGTGGAACTGGTTGTCCTCTTCTATGTGGAGGTCTTGCTCCCGGAACTACAGGTCTGTTACTCTGCCCTTGACCTGCGCCACCTCCAGTATTTGGTCTATTTCCTTGATAACCTCCGCCACTTTGAGCTGGAGTTCCGGTTTGACCTTGTCCTTGTCCTTGTGGACGATTGCCGCCGCCGGCTCCTGGTGCGCCACCACCTGGTGTAGGTTTGCGTTTTCTTTTTCGTTTGTTATCTGCTGTATTTGGGTTAGATGAAGAAGCAACTGGCTGGTCTTTTTTTCTATCAACCGGAAGTTCTATTCGGCCAATAACTTTTGGACCTGTTAATTGCTTCGCTTTTGCTCTTATTACTTCATCTTCTTCCTCTGCAGCAGCAGGAGGAGCTATATTATTTTCTACAGCAGGTTTTACTTCCTCTGTTTTTTGTTCTTTTATTGGGGCTGCTTCTTCTTTTTTACTTTCTACAACAACCTCTTTTTCTGGTTTTGGAGCTTCCGTTTTTGGAGTTTCTTCTACCTTTGGAGTTTCTGCTTTTATAGTTTCTTCCTGTTTAGGCTTTTCTTCTACAACCGGTTTTTCTTCAACTACCTCTTGTTTCGGTTCTTCCTTAACTTCTGGTTTTACCGCTGCTTTAGGTTCTTGAGCTTGTTCTTTAAAAGATTTTTTATCAGGACGTGTTTTAGAATTTAGGCTATCTAAATCAATTTTACCTACTATTTTAACTCCCGGGTTTGATGAAGTATCTTCCTTTACAATTTCTTGTTTTGGTTCTTCTTTTTTAACCTCAGGTAATACAGGCGGAGTGTAGCCCGTATTTTTTATTAAAATTTCTTCAGCTTCCTCTTCTCTTTTAGGAGGTGAGGTTGGTGTTTCTACAGCATTGCTAACATCATCACGACGTATTTTTCCTATAACAATGCTTTTTGCTTCTTCCCTGAGGATTTTATCTCCCTGGTATTCTTTCAAAAGAGCATTGTACATATCGCCAGATAGCTTAGTATTTGGCCTTGCTTCTACTTTAAAGCCTTGGCCATTTAAAAACTCAGCGATGGTACCTAAACCAATGTTCAGTTCTTTTGCAACTTTTAATATTCCTAAATTTTTGTCTTCTGACATTTAATCTTTTCTTTCTAAGCTATTATTACACAAAAGTACGTTTATTACTACAAAACAAAAAGCTATTCAAACTCAGAACGTAAAATTCCAAGCACTTCTTCAATAGTCTCTACTTCTAAATCTGTACGTTTTACCAAATCAGCAGCAGATAAAGCTATCACACTTTTTGCAGTATCTAAACCTATTTTCTTAAATTCATCAATGATCCATCCATCAATTTCATCAGAGAATTCTTCTAAATCTACATCCTCTTCTTCTTCTGATGATTCACGATAAACGTCAATTTCGTATCCGGTCAATTTTCCAGCCAATTTTATGTTATGTCCACCTCTACCAATGGCTAAAGAAACCTGGTCTGGTTTTAAATAAACGGCAGCTCTCATGGTTTCATCATCTAATTTAATAGAAGTGATTTTTGCTGGTGAAAGTGCTCTTTGGATATATAATGAGATATTATTTGTGAAGTTGATCACATCAATATTTTCATTTCTTAATTCTCTTACAATACCATGTATTCTTGAACCTTTCATTCCCACACAAGCTCCAACAGGGTCAATCCTATCATCATAAGATTCTACCGCAACTTTTGCTCTTTCTCCTGGCTCTCTAACAATTTTCTTAATGGTAATTAATCCATCAAAAATCTCTGGAACTTCTAATTCAAACAAACGTTGTAAAAATGCTGGTGCAGTTCTGGAAATAATGATTTTCGGGTTGCTGTTCAGCATTTCTACCTTATCAACAACTGCTCTAACCGTATCTCCTTTTTTGAAATAATCTGCAGGTATTTGTTCTGTTTTAGGTAGGATTAATTCGTTTCCTTCGTCGTCAATTACCAAAGTTTCTTTTTTCCAAACTTGATAAACCTCTCCGGATACAATTTCTCCAACTCTATCTTTATAGTTTTTGAAGATTTCGTCTTTCTCTAATTCTAAGATTTTAGAAACCAAGGTTTGGCGGGCAGCTAAAATTGCTCTTCTACCAAAACTTTCTAAAGTAATCTGTTCAATGAAATCATCACCAACTTCTAAATCAGCATCAATTTTTTGTACTTCTGCCAATTCAATTTCCAAATCATCATCTTCAGAAAAACCATCTTCCATTACAGTTCTTGTTCTCCAAATCTCTAAATCTCCATTATCTGGATTTACAATTACATCGCAATTCTCATCAGTACCAAAACGCTTTCGTAACATACTTCGGAAAACTTCTTCCAAAACACTTATTACCGTTGGTCTGTCAATATTCTTGAAGTCCTTAAACTCTTGAAACGAATCGATTAAATTAATGCTTTCCATTTGCTATCATTGCTATTATAAATCTTCTTGTTATTTAAAAGAGACCCCAACTTTTACTTCGGTAATCTCATCTTTATTAATATTTTTTTCTGCTTCTTTACTTTTTTTGCCTTTTTCTTTTACCACCTCCATAATGGTGAGGCTATTTTCATCTGCGGCAAGCAATTTCCCTTCAGTTTGTTTTCCTTCTTTCAGTTTAATTTCTAAAAGTCTGCCTATATTTTTTTGAAACTGCCTATCTAAAGTTAGCGGGGTATCCAAACCTGGCGAACCCACTTCTAAGGTGTATGCATTATCAATTAAGTTCTCTTCTTCTAAATGAAAACCTACATGACGACTCACCAAAGCACAATCATGAATGCCTACACCATTATCTCCATCTAATAAAATAGTTACATTTTTATTGTTGACTATCTTAATTTCTACCACAAAAAGATCAGGACGATCGGCCAGTTTTTCGGCTATTAATTCCCTTATTCTTTTCTCGACACTCATTTAAATTTGATTTTTTGTTAAATAGAAAGAGGGGACAATGTGCCCCCTCTTTCGAATCAATGCAAATGTAGTAAAATTATTTTGAGATACAAATTTGATGGTGAATCAAATATGAGATTAACTTTCAAACTTTATCCATCCTTCGCCTTCATAACCAAAAGCAAAATATTTTGGCGTAATCATTTCGGCCAACATTTCAATAGTATCTATAATTCGTGGTCCGCTTCTGTTAAAATAGGCATTACCATCGGCAATGTAAACTCGATTATTTTTTACAGCATCTAAATCTCTCCAGCCTGGTTGGTTTAATAATAAATCTATCTCTTGTAAAGTTCTGTTAATGGTAAATCCGCAAGGTGCGACAATTATTATAGTTGGGTTTTCATCATAAATTTGTTGCCATTCTACAAATGGCGAGTGTTTTCCATTTTCTGCTAATATGGATTTCCCACCAGCAATTTCTACCAATTCTGGAATCCAATTGCCAGCAACCATAATCGGCGAAAGCCATTCTATTATTGCCACTTTTGGCTGATCAGGAAAAAATTTTAATTTATGTTTTACGATATCAATTCTCTCCTCTAACTCTTCAACTAACTCGTTTCCTTTTTCTTCCACATCTAATTGAATAGCAACTTCTTTTATTTCCCTTAAAATGTCATCAAGCGTATTTGGCTGAAGTGAGATTAATTTAACATCGGAATTTACTAAATCACTTAATGCAAATTCTACATCTTTTTCTGAAACTGCACAGACTTCGCATTGGTTTTGGGTGATGATAAAATCTGGTTTTAATGAAGTGATTAACTCTTTGTCGATTTTATAAATCGACAGTGCATCCGTCAATATTACTTTTACCTGAGCATCTATTTTTGCACTATCATTTCCCGAAATAAATTTAGCATCAGAACAAATTGAGAGGTTTTGTATTTCTTTTGGATAATCACATTCATGCGACCTACCGACTAAATTTTCTTGTAAACCTAATGCGCAAATAATTTCAGTAGCAGCAGGTAATAAGGAAATGATTCTTTTGTTTTGCATTTTTGGGTATTTTGCCAAATATAAATATTTGATTTTTGTGAAGCGTTTAAAACCCATTTATCTCTATCTGCTTTTTGTAATGAGTTTATTCTTTTTATTTGGATGTAAATCCGATGAAAAAAAAAGTAATAAAACGGTTTTCAATATCAATTTGGACCAAGGATTAACATCATTAGATCCAGCTTTGCCCGTAACCAAAACGTTTTATGGATGTGTAACCAAATTTTTAGCAGTTTGGTACAAATTGATGATAGCTTAAATATTAAACCCAGTGTTGCAAAAAGTTGGGAAATATCTGAGGATGGTAAAACTTACACATTTCATTTAAGAGATGATGTTTTCTTTCATGATGATGATATTTTTAAAAACGGTAAAGGAAGAAAGGCAGTTGCTTCAGATTTCAAATATTCTTTTTCAAGAATAATTGACCCTAAAATGACCTCTTCAGGAGCTTGGATTTTTAATGACAAAGTGAATGGAAAAGATGATTTTATTGCCTCAAACGATTCAACTTTTATCATCAAATTAAATAAACCTTTCCCTCCTTTTTTATCGATGTTATCTGCACAATATTGTTCGGTTGTACCACATGAGGTTGCCGATAAATATGGCAAAGAATTTAGGACGCATCCAATTGGTACTGGTCCATTTAAATTTAAATATTGGAAAGAAAGCGAAGTTTTAGTGTTGTTAAAATATGAGAATTATTTTGAAAAAGACAGCAAGGGAATTAGATTACCATATTTAGATGCTGTAAAAGCCACTTTCATCCCTGATAAACAAACTGCCTTTATGGAATTCTTGAAAAAGGATTTAGATTATTTTAATAGCATTGATGGCAGCTATCGCGATGATATTTTAACCAAAAGTGGTAATATGACTTCGCGGTATAAAGGCAAATTTCAATTGGTTAAAGGTCCTTATTTGAATACAGAATATTTGGGAATGTTAGTGGATAGCAGTTTAGCTATCGTAAAAAACTCCCCAACTAAATATAAAAAAGTACGCCAGGCTATTAATTATGCTATCAATAAAGAACGCTTAGTTAAATATTTAAGAAATAGTATAGGAATTCCAGGAACGGCTGGATTTATCCCTGCAGGAATGCCTGGTTTTGATGCAAAAGCTGTAAAAGGTTATGATTATAATCCTGAAAAAGCGAGGCAATTATTAAAAGAAGCAGGATTCCCGAATGGGATTGGAATGAAGGAATTGACTTTAAGCACTACCACAACATATAAAGATTTAATTGAATTTATACAGGGTGAGCTTAATAATGTAGGTATAAGTTCTAAAATTGAAGTAAACCAAAGCGCTTCTTTACGGGAAACAATTGCCAAAAGAGAAACCAATTTTTTTAGAGGAAGTTGGATTGCCGATTATGCGGATGGGGAGATCTATCTTTCTATGTTTTATTCTAAAAATTATGTTCCAATTGGCCCCAATTATACCAGCTTTAACAATCCACGATTTGATAGAATGTATGAGGAACTTAATTATATAAAGAATGATAAAGACCGTTTTAAACTGTATCAAAAAATGGATCAATTGGTGATGGATGAAGCACCAGTTGTGGTTTTATTTTACGATCAATCGGTCAATCTTTTTCAAAATAATATTAGTGGTTTGGGTCATAATGCTCAAAATTTATTGGTGTTGAAGTATGTGAAAAAGCAGTAAAGTTTTGCCACTAATAATCGCTAATCTCTTTGTCGGAATCTTGATTTTCTTGATTAAAGGATAAAAAGGATTGTTTGCTATTTGAATTTTTTCTTCTTAAAATAGGAATCAAGATAATCCTAAAATCCTGTTAATCAAGATCCAGACAATTTCCCAAAAACTTCATCCATAATCATCTGAGTAGCTCCAATATTTTGATCCACATAAATCTTTGCGATTTCTCCAGATTGTTTTCTAAAGTCTTCATTAGAAATTAATTTATTTAAAACCTCATTTAACTCTTCTTGATTGCTAATTGTAAATCCTCCTTTTAAAGAAACCAAATCAATTGCCTCTTTAAATTTTCGATATCTAGGCCCAAAAATCACTGGTAATCCATAAGCAGCTGCCTCTAAAGTATTATGAATTCCTGCTCCAAAACCTCCACCAATATATGCAACATCTGCATAAGCATATAAAGAAGAAAGCATCCCGATATTATCAATTATTAAAAATTTAGCATCTTTTATGGATGATGCCTCGTTAATTTCAGAATATCGAATTACTTCATTATTTAAAAGATGCTGTAAACTTTTGATGTTTGTTTCTGATATTTCATGTGGAGCTATAATAAATTTCCAACCTTTTGGTGGTGATAAAATGTATTGGGCAATTAGTTTTTCATCCTCAAGCCATGTGCTTCCACCGATAAAAATTTTTTGATTGTCTTTAAAGTTTTCGATTATGGGGAAATCCTTTCTAGTTTGAGCCAAATCTGCTACGCTATCAAAACGGGTATCACCACTAATGGTAAAATTATTTAAACCAATTCCATTTAATAAATCTGCTGAGGTTTGATTTTGAACAAAAAAATGGGTGACACATTTTAAGATAGAGCGATAAAAATCGCCGTAAGGCTTAAAAAACAATTGCTCTTTCCTAAAGATTGCAGAAGTAATATATAGTGGGATTTGCTGTTTTTTTAACTCCTTAAAAAAATAATTCCAGAACTCGTACTTGTTAAAAACCGCAATTTCAGGCTTAAAAATATTTAGAAAATCTTGAGCATTTTTTGCAGTATCTAAAGGAAGATAAAGGATATAATCTCCCAAAAGAGAGTTTTTTCTAACCTCATATCCGGAAGGAGAGAAAAAGGTAATTACAATTTTTTTATCAGGAAATCTTTTTCTAACCGCTTGTAAAAGTGGCTTTCCCTGTTCAAATTCTCCTAAAGAAGCAAAGTGAAACCAAATGTTTTTATGCAAATGATTAGGGTTAAATTTTGAACGCCAATTCATTCTCCCATCAATCCAAAGTTTTGCTTTTCTATTAAAAAAAGAAACTATCCATACTAAAAAATAATAAAACTTAATCCCAATGTTATAAAATATAGGCATTTATCTCTCGAATTATTAACTTCGTCAAGTTTAAAGAAATTTAAGAAAATACAGCAATAAAAATATGAATATAGCAGTAATCGGGACAGGATATGTTGGTTTAGTGACCGGAACTTGTTTAGCTGAAACCGGAAACAATGTAACCTGTGTAGATATAGTTGAGGAAAAAGTAAATAAGATGAAGAATGGGGAGCTTCCCATCTACGAACCAGGCCTTGATATTCTTTTCCATAGAAATATAGAACAAGGTCGTATCAAGTTCACAACAGATTTAGCTGAAGCCATAAAAGATGCTGTCATCATATTTTTAGCATTGCCAACTCCTCCGGGGGGAGACGGAAAAGCGGACTTGAGCTATGTTTTGGGCGCTGCAAAAGATATTGCAAATCTGATTACAGATTATAAAGTTATCGTTACCAAATCCACAGTTCCGGTTGGTACTGCAGATAAAGTTAGAGCCGCTTTTGAAGAAAATACTTTGGTAGAAGTTGATGTGGTTTCTAACCCTGAGTTTTTAAGAGAAGGTGTTGCAGTTGATGATTTTATGAAGCCAGATAGAGTGGTGGTAGGAACAAGAAGTGATAGGGCTAAAAAATTGATGGAAGAACTTTACGCTCCGTATGTTCGTTCTGGAAATCCAGTTATTTTTATGGACGAACGTTCTTCTGAATTAACAAAATATGCTGCTAATTCATTTTTGGCAACAAAAATCACTTTCATGAACGAGGTTGCCAACCTTTGCGAATTGGTAGGTGCTGATGTTGATATGGTGCGAAGAGGCGTTGGTGCCGATGATAGAATTGGAAAGCGATTCTTATTTCCAGGCATTGGTTATGGTGGTAGTTGCTTCCCAAAAGATGTTCAAGCTTTGGCTTTATCATCAAAAGAATATGATTATGATTTCAAGATCTTGGATGCGGTAATGGAAGTAAATCAGAGCCAAAAACTAAAGATCGTTGAGAAGATGATGAAATATTACAACAACGATGTTAAGGGAAAGAAATTTGCACTTTGGGGTTTGGCATTTAAGCCAGAAACCGACGATATCCGAGAAGCACCAGCTTTGTACATAATTGACGAATTGACGAAAGCAGGGGCTGAGATTGTTGCTTACGATCCAGAGGGAATGGAAAATGTAAGAAAAATGAAAGGTGATATTTTGGCCTTCGCCGATAATGCTTATGAAGCTTTAGAAGGTGCCGATGCTTTAATTATCGCAACAGAATGGCAAGCATTTAGAAATCCGGATTTTAAGCAAATGGAAGAAAAAATGGCTTCAAAAGTAATTTTTGATGGAAGAAACCTTTACGATCTTCATAAAATGATTGATTTAGGATATTATTATAATAGTATTGGCAGGGCAACAGTAAATTAAGAAGCATAAAAACATAAAAATGAGCGTTAAAAAAAGAGTTTTAATTACTGGTGCGGCAGGTTTTTTAGGTTCGCATTTGTGCGATAGGTTTATAAAAGAGGGCTATTATGTAATTGCGATGGATAATTTGATTACTGGCGATTTAGCCAATATCGAACATCTTTTTCCGCTAGAAGATTTTGAATTTCATCATCATGATGTTTCAAAATTTGTACATGTAGCTGGAGAATTGGATTATATCTTACACTTTGCTTCACCTGCAAGTCCTATAGATTATTTAAAAATTCCGATCCAGACTTTAAAAGTTGGTTCTTTGGGAATTCATAATCTTTTGGGTTTAGCCCGAGTTAAAAATGCGAGATTGATCATTGCTTCTACTTCAGAAGTTTATGGAGATCCAGCTGTAAATCCTCAACCAGAAGAATATTGGGGAAATGTAAACCCTGTTGGCCCTCGTGGTGTGTATGATGAAGCGAAACGTTTCCAAGAAGCTATCACAATGGCTTATCATACTTTTCATGGTGTTGAAACCAGAATTGTAAGAATTTTTAATACTTACGGGCCAAGAATGCGATTAAATGATGGACGTGTTTTACCGGCATTTGTAGGTCAGGCTCTACGTGGAGAAGATTTAACGGTTTTTGGAGATGGAACACAAACCCGTTCTTTCTGTTATGTTGATGATTTGGTAGAAGGAATTTACAGGTTGTTAATGTCTGATTATGCGCAACCAGTTAACATAGGAAACCCAGATGAAATTACCATTGGTCAGTTTGCAGAAGAGATTATTAAATTGACTGGAACAAACCAAAAAGTAATTTATAAACCACTTCCTCAAGATGACCCAAGACAACGTCAGCCAGATATTACTAAGGCAAGAGCGTTATTAAACTGGGAACCAAAAGTGAACAGGGCAGAAGGTTTAAAAATCACTTACGAATATTTTAAGACCCTAACTCAAGAGCAATTGGATAAAATCGATCACAAAGACTTTACGAATTATAATAAATAATGGGAACAAAGATTTTAGTAACAGGAGGAACAGGATTTATAGGTTCGCATACCGTTGTAGAACTTTATAATGCAGGTTATACTCCAGTAATTGTTGATGATTTATCTAATTCATCAATCAAAATATTAGATCAAATAGAAAAAATAATCGGTTACAAGCCAGAATTTCATCAGTTTGATTTATGTGACGAAGCTAAAGTTACGGCTTTCATCAAATCAAATTCAGATATCAAAGGAATTATCCATTTTGCGGCTTTTAAAGCTGTTGGAGAATCGGTTCAAAAACCTTTAGAATACTACAGAAACAACTTTTTTTCTTTAATTAACCTGCTTTCTCAATATAAAGATACACCTATAAACTTTGTTTTCTCATCAAGTTGTACTGTTTACGGTCAGCCCGATGTTTTGCCAGTAACAGAAGCTGCACCAGTTAAAAAAGCAGAATCTCCTTACGGGAATACAAAACAAATTGCTGAGGAAATTTTAGCAGAAACTGCATCTGTAAATAAAAACTATAACATTGTTGCGCTAAGATATTTCAATCCGGTTGGAGCACATGCAACAGCTTTAATTGGTGAATTACCAATTGGTGTTCCACAAAATTTAATTCCTTTTGTTACCCAAACAGCCATCGGAAAAAGAGAACAAATTACTGTTTTTGGTGATGATTATGATACTGCTGACGGGAGTTGTGTAAGAGATTACATTCATGTTGTTGATTTAGCTAAAGCACACGTTGCAGCTATCAAACGTATGGAAGCAGGGAAGTCTGAAGATAATTATGAGGTTTTCAATATCGGAACTGGAAAAGGAACCACAGTTCTAGAAATTATCAATGCTTTTGAAAAATCGACAGGCGAAAAACTAAAATACAAAATTGGTCCACGCAGAGTTGGCGATATTGAAAAAGTTTATGGAGATGTCACTAAATCATCAGAAGCTTTAGGCTGGAAAACAGAATTAAATGTAGATGATATGATGAAATCTGCATGGGAATGGGAAAAATATATAGCTAAGAATCCTTTTTAAAATAGATTTGAGATATGAGTATTGAGATATGCGACTTTATAATCTGGTTAGCTAACTCAATACTCAATTCTCAATACTCAAATCTTATCAAATGAAAATACTCATCACCGGCGGAGCCGGATTTATTGGTTCACACGTTGTAAGGCGTTTTGTGAACACCTATCCAAATTATGAAATCGTAAACTTGGATAAACTGACCTATGCGGGAAATTTGGAGAATTTATTGGATGTAGAGAAATCTGCAAACTACAAATTTGTAAAGGGCGATATTGTTGATGCTGCTTTTATCCAAAATTTATTTGATAAAGAAAATTTTGATGCGGTTATACATTTAGCTGCCGAATCTCACGTAGATCGTTCAATTTCTAATCCAATAGAATTTGTAATGACTAACGTGGTGGGAACTTGCAATCTGTTGAACGCTGCAAAAACATCATGGAAAGGTGACTATGATAAAAAACGTTTTTATCATGTTTCTACAGATGAAGTTTACGGAACTTTAGGGGAAGGAACAGAAATGTTTACCGAAGAAACTTCTTACGATCCACATTCTCCATATTCTGCATCAAAAGCAAGCTCTGATCATTTTGTAAGGGCGTATTATGATACTTACGGAATGGATTGTGTGATTTCTAACTGTTCAAACAATTATGGTTCTTTTCACTTTCCAGAGAAATTAATTCCCCTTTCTATCCATAATATCAAACAAAATAAAGCCATACCTATTTACGGAAAAGGAGAAAATATTAGAGATTGGCTTTGGGTAGAAGATCATGCAAGGGCAATTGATGTGATTTTCCATAAAGCAAAATCTGGAGAAACATATAATATTGGAGGACATAACGAATGGACTAATATCGATTTAATCAGAACATTGTGTAAAGTGATGGATAAAAAATTAAATCGTGAAGAAGGAACATCAGAAAAACTAATTACCTACGTTACCGATAGAGCTGGCCACGATTTACGTTATGCAATCGACGCTAAAAAACTGAAAAACGAATTGGGATGGGAACCAAGTTTACAATTTGAAGAAGGTTTAGAAAAAACAGTCGATTGGTATTTAGCAAACGAAACCTGGCTAAATAACGTTACTTCTGGTAATTATCAACATTATTACGAGGAGCAATACCAAAACAGATAAATGTTCGGTCTTTTTAAACCAAAGAAAAACACACCAGAATTTAATTTCAGCGATATTGGGATTGATATGCACTCGCATATTCTTCCCGGCATTGATGATGGCGCTCCAACTGTCAAGGAGTCCATCATGATGGTAAAGCGATTCCAAGAACTTGGTTTTAAAAAGCTGATTGCCACGCCTCATATTATGGCTGATTATTATCGTAATACGCCGGACACCATCAATAAAGCATTAGATGAATTGCGAGAAGAGTTAGTAAAGCAAAACATTTATATGCCAATTGAAGCTGCAGCCGAGTATTATTTAGATGAAACCTTTGAAACTAAAATCAATAAAGGAAATCTGATGACTATGGGTAAAGATTATATCCTTTTCGAGCTTTCATACATCAACTATCCAAACAATATTAAAGACATTATCCAAAAATTAACTGATAAAGGCTTAAAGCCGATATTGGCACATCCAGAGCGTTATCTTTATTTAGGTTCGATAGAAAATTATTATAAAATTAAAGAATACGGCTGCTATTTTCAATTAAATACGATTTCATTATCTGGTTATTATGGTAAGCAAACTCAAAAAATTGCTGAAGAATTGGTAGATAATATGATGATTGATTTTATAGGTTCAGATATGCATCACCTCAGACATGCAGATGCTTTGCACCAGTCTTTATTTACTCCTTCATTAAAAACTTTGTTTGAAGAAAGTGCTTTACAGAATGTGATGTTGGTTTAATTTTTAATTTTATATTTTTTTATAAAGCTAATGGTTATTATCCTCTAAAAAACTCAGCTTTGTAGGTATTTTTGCTTTTATAGCTTTTAGGATAAAAATATAAGTCTTAAGTGAACCCCTTGCGTAGGTAATTGCATTTGCATATTCTTTTATGAGTCTTGGATCATCATCTAAAAGTGTAATTTTTGAACCATTATCAAATAAAGTCTTTAACACTTGACCTTTATAATCTAAAACGTATTGATTATCAAACAGTTTTAAAGAATAGTCATAAACTTTATTCATTCTAACTTTTTCAAAATAGTCTGCTTGAGTTTCAGCCATAACGCATTCTTCATTATAAAAAGTTATACTATCAGAAACGGATTTATTCCTAATTAACCTTAATGCACCAGAATTTTCTAACTGCTTAATAGTTCTTTTAGTAAAAAATACAGAATATCTATTATGAGTATATTTTAATTGAGTGATGTACATCACTTTCAAACTGCTATCAGTATAAGGTCTGTTGTAAATGTTCTCTAAAAGATTATCAAAACCAGCAATCTGTTTTTCACATAAATCTATACTAGAATTAATTTTTGCAGAATCTTCTCTCATATCAGCAATCATTGATGATATATATTGTTGCTCTCTATCATGCTCAATTGTGTGCTCTAATTGGTACTCGGCTAAAAATCCACAAAAAACAGCTAAAAAAAGCATTAGAAATTCCCAAAAATAATTTCTCCACGTTTTTTTTCCATGCGGTTGATGAGAGTGTTGATGTACTTCCATAGGTTTTAATGTTTATCAGTAGGCTTGTAGGTATGGATGTATTTTTAAATAAATGTTGTCTTCAAAATTCTTTGCTAAGAATTTCGATTATTGGCTATCTTTCTTAACAACTCAACTTGTTCTTGCTTTAATCTCTGGCTCTTTCTGAAATAGCGAACCACAAATAAAATGACTATTAGAGGAAATACAAATCCAATTAAGATTAAAATTATTTCTGGTGCACCTAAACCCATGTTAATGATTATTTATTGACTATTATTTTAAAACTCTGTGTAATCTTTTTACAATTTATATAATTTTCTTAAAATACAAAATTCATTTTTTGGATTAATGATTTTAATAATGAAATTAAACAATTATCATCTAAAAAATCGCTTTATCAGTATTGTAAGTCTGTTCTGATTTACCAATCGTTTAAAAATTTAGAACAGGCAAATTAAATCCTTAAATTGTTGAATCTACTAGTTACTTTAACTAAACACTATAAAAATTATTTGTGGTTTGTGAGGCAAAAACTACGGAAAAGAGCTAGCTATTTTCTGAAACAAACCGTTATTTTGTTTTTAATTTTTTTGTTTTTTTAAAGACAAAATAAATTACAATAATTATAAAAATAGAAATGGTTATAGAGAGCATTATTAACTCTGGAAAACTAATGTTGATAAATGAAATGATTGACATAGTTTTTATGTTATAATAATCCTTATTTTAATTTGTCAGCGATTTTATTCAGCAATCTATTTTGCTCTTCTTTTAACTTGGTTTGTTTCACCATCCAGTTTCTAATGTAAACTATAACAATTACTAAAACCGCTAATGGTATTACGGTGAATAATAAAATCATAGTTAGTTCTGAGAATACAAAGTCCATAGTGTGCTCTGAAATTTAAAAAATCGCTTTAGCTATATTATAAGTCTGTTCTGGTTTACCCATGGTATAAAAATGCAATACTGGCACTCCAAAATCCATTAACTCCTTACATTGTTGAATCATAAATTCGGTTCCTACCTTTTTAACATCTTTTACATTAGTACATTCTTGTACCGCTTCGCTAAGTTCTTCGGGTAAATCTATATGAAAAATCTTAGGTAAAGCCACTAATTGCCCTAATGCACTTATCGGCTTTAAGCCTGGAATTATAGGTACATTAATATCATTTTCACGACATTTCTTTACAAAATCGAAATACTTTTGGTTATCAAAAAACATTTGAGTAACAATGAATTCTGCCCCGGCATCTACCTTTTGTTTCAAAAATTTGAAATCGGCTTTAAGGTTTGGAGCTTCAAAATGTTTCTCTGGATAACCGGCAACGCCAATGCAAAAATCACTATTATAGTCTGAAACAACATCTTCATGCAAAAATTTTCCAGAATTATGGTCTTTGATATGCTTTATCAAATCAGTGGCATAACAATGTCCGCCTTTGGTTGGCACAAAAGATGAATCTGCTTTACGAGCATCTCCTCTAAGAGCAAGAACGTTATCGATACCTAAAAACTGTAAATCTATTAACGCATTTTCTGTTTCTTCTTTGGTAAAACCACCACAAATTAAATGTGGCACAGCATCGACACCATATTTATTGATGATTGCAGCGCAAATTGCAATAGTTCCAGGACGTTTTCTGTACGATACTTTTTCTAAAAGTCCACTTTCTTTCTCTTTGTAGATATAATCTTCTCTTAAAGAAGTAACATCTATAAAAGGAGGTTTAAATTCCATTAAAGGGTCTATCGCATCATAAATCCATTGGATACTTTGCCCCTTGATTGGTGGTAAAAGTTCAAAAGAGAAAAGTGTTTTGCCTTTTGCGTTTTTTATGTGGTCTGTAATTTTCATACCCCTAACCCCTAAAGGGAAATTATTTTATGTAAATGTTAAATTTTGTTATATGTGTTTATTCCCCTTTAGGGGGTTGGGGGTTTAATATCCCAAATTCGGACTCAACCACCTTTCTGCGGTCTCCAAATCCATTCCTTTTCTTATTGCGTAATCTTCTACCTGGTCTTTATTTATCTTTCCTAAACCGAAATATCTGGCTTCTGGATGCGCAAAATAAAATCCACTGACCGCAGCAGTTGGATACATCGCAAAGCTTTCTGTAATTTTTAATCCTATTTTATTTTCTGCATCTAACAATTCCCAAAGTGTTCCTTTTTCTGTATGATCTGGGCAAGCAGGATAGCCTGGTGCAGGACGAATGCCTTGATATTTTTCCTTTATTAAGGATTCGTTGTCCAAAATTTCATCTTCTGCATAACCCCAATAATCTTTACGCACCATTTCATGTAATTTCTCGGCGAAAGCCTCTGCCAATCTATCTGCCAAAGCCTTGGCCATGATGCTATTATAATCATCATGATCTCTTTCAAATTCAGCTGCTAGTTCATCACAGCCGTGGCCAGTTGTTACCGCAAAGCCTCCAAAATAATCCTGTATCCCAGTCTCTTTAGGTGCGATAAAATCTGATAAAGCGTAATAAGGTTCGCCTTGAGCTTTTTCTGCCTGTTGGCGAAGGGTGTGAATCGAGATTTGTTGGTTAGGTTTTAGTTGGTTAGTTAGTTCGGCCTGTTGGCTTTCAACTTTCAACTTTTCACTTTCAACTTCTAAAATTATATCATCTCCAACAGAGTTTGCTGGCCAAAAACCAAATACTGCTTTTGCTGTAAATAGCTTTTCATCAACAATGCGCTTTAACAAAACTTTGGCATCATCATATAATTTTTTTGCTTCAATACCCACAAATTTATCATCAAATATTTTTGGGTACGAGCCTCTTAACTCCCATGTATGAAAAAAAGGAGTCCAATCTATATACGGCACTAATTCTTCTAAAGGATAATTATCAATCACCTTTGTCCCAGTAAATTTTGGAGCTTTAGGTATTGAACCATTTAAACTGATTTGATATTGATTTTTACGGGCATCATTAATACTCTTAAAAGTTTTAACAACTTTCTTATTATTGTAATTATCTCTGGTAGTGTTATAATCCTCTTTTAAGGTTTTGATGTAGTTCTGTTTTGTTTCTTTAGCGAGTAGATTGCTACAAACGCCTACACTTCTAGAAGCATCTAAAACATGGATAACCGCACCTTTGTAATGTGGATCAACTTTTACTGCGGTATGAATTCTTGAAGTTGTTGCACCACCAATCAGCAAAGGAATATCAAAACCTTCACGCTCCATTTCTTTGGCAAAATGAACCATTTCATCCAATGAAGGAGTTATCAATCCGCTTAAACCAATAATATCAACCTGATGTTTTTTTGCTTCTTCAATAATTCGAGCAGCAGGAACCATCACGCCTAAATCTACCACCTCAAAGTTATTACAGGCTAAAACAACACCAACAATATTTTTCCCAATATCATGAACATCGCCTTTAACGGTTGCCATCAGTATTTTACCCGCACTACTACTGGTGCCTTTAACTTTCCCAGCTTCTATATAAGGCATTAATATAGCAACGGCTTTTTTCATTACCCTTGCCGATTTTACCACCTGAGGCAAAAACATTTTTCCTTCGCCAAATAAATCTCCAACAATGTTCATTCCATCCATTAAAGGTCCTTCGATTACTTCAATAGGTAAAGCATATTGTAAACGAGCTTCTTCTACATCAACATCTAGGTAATCAATAATTCCTTTAATTAATGAATGAGATAAACGTTCCTGAACAGTTCCATTACGCCATTCCTCACTTTTAACGATAACTTTCCCTTTTGTGCTTACTGTTTCGGCATAATCTACTAAAATCTCAGTTGCATCCGGACGACGGTTTAATAATACATCTTCAACTTTTTGTAAAAGCTCTTTAGGGATTTCCTCATAAACTTCTAACATTCCGGCATTCACAATTCCCATATCTAAACCCGCTTTTACCGCGTGGTATAAAAATGCGGAGTGCATCGCTTCCCGAACGGTATTATTTCCTCTAAAAGAAAAAGAAATATTTGAAACCCCGCCACTAACTTTAGCATGAGGAAGGTTTTCTTTTATCCATCTGGTAGCATCGATAAAATCGACAGCGTAATTGTTGTGCTCTTCTAATCCCGTTGCAACGGTTAAAATATTAGGGTCGAAGATGATATCTTGTGGAGGGAAATTAACTTCGTTCACCAAAATATCATAAGAACGTTTGCAAATTTCTTTTCTACGTTCTAAATTATCGGCTTGTCCTTGTTCGTCAAAAGCCATTACGACTGTGGCTGCACCGTATTGTTTAATTTTATGAGCGTATTCTTTAAATTTTTCTTCGCCTTCTTTTAATGATATTGAATTAACGATTCCTTTTCCCTGCAAACATTTTAGACCTGCTTCAATTACACTCCATTTAGAAGAATCTACCATAATAGGTAGTTTAGAAATATCAGGTTCTGATGCAATGAGGTTTAAAAACTTGGTCATTGCTGCTTCAGAATCTAACATCCCCTCATCCATATTCACATCAATGACTTGCGCACCACCTTCTACTTGCTGACGGGCAATAGAAAGTGCGGTGTCAAAATCACCGGAAAGGATGAGTTTAGAAAATTTTGGAGAACCTGTTACATTTGTACGTTCACCAACGTTTACAAACATGGTTTCAGGCGTTATAGTTACCGCTTCTAAACCAGAAAGTCTCATAAAAGGTTCTCTTTGTGGGATTTTTCTTGGTGGATATTTCTTAGCTTTTTCGGCCATTGCCCTAATGTGATCTGGCGTGGTCCCACAACAACCACCAATCACATTTACAAAACCCGAGGCCATAAAATCATCAACAAAATTTGCCGTTTCTGATGCGGTTTCATCGTATTCGCCAAACTCGTTTGGCAAACCTGCATTTGGATAAGCAGTTACAAACATATCTGCCTTTTCTGAAAGCTCTTCAATATGTGGACGCATATCTTTTGCTCCCAAAGCACAGTTTAAACCAATAGAAAGTAAATCGCCGTGACGCATAGAATTTAAAAATGCTTCTACGGTTTGTCCGGATAATGTTCTTCCGGAAGCATCTGTTATGGTACCAGAAATCATGATATCGAGCTTTAGCCTCATCCTCGGTCCTTCTCCAAGGGAGAAGAATGCCTGTCCTTTTGGATAAACTGAATTTGATAAATTTTGTGGAAGTTCTTGATTATTAGTTAGCTTCTCGTTTAGTTCTTGTTCATATTTTTTTATAGCAAAAATTGCTGCTTTGGCATTTAGCGTATCAAAGATGGTTTCTACCAATAACAAATCGGCGCCACCATCTACTAAACCCCTAACTTGTTCATAGTAGGCTTCTTCTAATTCTTCAAAAGAAATTGCTCTAAAACCTGGGTCATTAACGTCTGGCGACATAGATAAAGTACGGTTGGTTGGACCAACTGCTCCAGCCACAAAACGTGGTTTTTCTGGATTTTTTTGAGTGTATTCGGTTGCAACTTCTTTAGCAATTCTAGCGCCCTCAAAACTGAGTTCGTAAGATAAATCTTCCATGCCATAATCGGCCATGGAAATACGTTGTGTGCTAAAAGTATTGGTCTCAATAATATCTGCTCCAGCATCTAAATATTTAGCGTGAACAGCTTTTATAACATCTGGACGGGTAAGGTTTAATAAATCGTTATTTCCCTTTACATCTGATGGATGGTTTTTAAATCTTTCTCCACGAAAATCCTCCTCAGTCAATTTATATTGCTGAATCATGGTGCCCATTGCTCCATCGATAATGAGTATTCTTTTTTCTAGTTCTTTTCTGATATCCATACTTACAATATTGAGTAGTGAGAATTGCGTAATGAGACTATGCGAAATATCGCAATACTCAATACTAAAATCTCAATACTTATTTGGCTTATTTTGAAAAGTCGGGCAGGTGTGTTAGACTTCCACTTATCTTTTCCGCCAGCTGCGGATAGAATGTAGCACCTTGTTTGCACAGGTTGCTAAGACTTCGTTGGGTCTAATCCCTCCGTCTTTCTCTATAAGCAGTGCAAAAATGCAATATTGTTTGGTGAAAAGCAAATATGGATTGTCAAAGCAAAACTAAATTTTGATGGACTTAAATCAGGAAATTTTGATGTTTGCTTTAATTTTCAAAATTTCTTTAATAAAAGCAACATTACTATCTGGACTGATGTAAATATCATCATACTTTTTGTACTTTATAATTATTCCTTTTCTTGCGGTTGCAGGTTTATATCCAACCCATTTGGTGGTGTTTTTTGTGATTTCTTTAATATCTGCAATTAAAATTTTGCCCTTAAATGGCCCGCAAAAATATTTCAATTCCTTTTTATCTAGTTCATAGCTAGTTCCAAAAAATATCCAAAATAAAAGAATGGAAACCCCCAAGTTTATCGAAATTAAAACAAATGATTCTAATTTTAATCCACTTAAAATTATATCTGAAATGGATAATGTTAGCATCATCGAAACAACAATAATTATTATCCAAATAAACAATTGGTCTTTTCTGCTTTTGAAGATTTTTGGCATTTCTAATAAAAACTAAGCTCTAATAAAATTGGGCAATGATCAGAATGTTTTGCTTCTGGTAAAATGGCTGCTCTTTTTAAGTTTTTTTCTAATTCTAGAGTGACCATATGATAATCAATTCGCCAACCTAAATTTTTATTCCTTGCTCCTGCCCTATAACTCCACCAAGTATAATTGTGTGGGTCTGGATTAAAATGACGAAAAGTATCTATGAAACCTAGGTGGACGAAACTATCCATCCAAGCCCTTTCTTCTGGCAAA
This sequence comes from Pedobacter psychrophilus, assembly GCF_001652725.1. Lineage (GTDB taxonomy): Bacteria > Bacteroidota > Bacteroidia > Sphingobacteriales > Sphingobacteriaceae > Pseudopedobacter > Pseudopedobacter psychrophilus. Next base: position 165,871 of record NZ_LWHJ01000030.1, on the reverse strand, counting down.
AACCCCGATGAATTAGCGTTTGATTTTGGATTGTGAATATCTATCGCTTTATGGCAAATGTTATAATCGCCAGAAATAACCAGTTTTGGGAAATCTACTTTTAAACGACTGATGTAATCGGCTATTTCATCTAAAAATTTGTATTTAAAAACCTGACGTATATCTCCGCTGCTACCAGATGGAAAGTAAGCGCTGATGACAGAGCATTCCTCAAAATCTGCTCTAATTATTCTTCCTTCTCTATCATAATCTTCTATGCCACAACCATATTCTACATGATTTGGTTCTATTTTAGAAAAGATTGCTGTACCGCTATATCCTTTTTTTTCGGCAGGAAACCAATAATGTTTATACCCAAGCTGTTCTAAAATAATAATATCTACAATTTGATCTGGAGTTGCTTTTATCTCTTGTAAACAAACCACATCAGCATCTGTAGCTTGTAACCAGGCAAAAAACTCTTTATTTATTGCAGCCCTTATTCCATTTACATTGTATGATATAATTTTCATTTTGTTAGGTTTTTAGGTGGTTGGTTTGCAAGGTGGTTAGGCTTTGCGTTAGGGATTGAAATGGCAGCTTTTTTGTTTTTACAAAAAACTACAGTGTAAAGCCCGCCCGAACGCCCACATATTAATTTTTTATCTCCTTCAACAATTCTCTCAATTCTTTTTTCTCTACTAAACTAACTGTCATTTTGATATCGGTTAAAGGCCTATTGTTTCCATCAACTTTTACGGTGCAAATGTTATCAACCATGATTAATCCTTTTACAACTTCTCCAAAAACGGTGTAATTTTGATCTAAATGAGGGGTGCCACCAATGGTTTTATAAACTTCTCTTTGCTCTTTTGGGATTTTTCTGCCAGCCATTCTGTTTTTTTCAACTGCGTCCAATTCTTCCTCTGTAAAAACTTTGCCTTGAACTATATAAAACTGCGAAGCGCTTGATGCTTTTTCAGGATTATTGTCTCTTGCTGCAGCTAAAGCTCCTTTTTTATGGAATAAATTAGGATTAAATTCTGCGGGAATAGTATAACCTAAATCGCCATCGCCTAATTGCTGACCAGGTTTTGCGGTTTTAGAAGTTGGATCGCCTCCTTGAATCATAAACTCTTGAATTACTCTATGAAAAAGAGTTTGGTTTAAAGTTCCGTCTTTAATAATTTTTATAAAATTATCACGATGTTTTGGTGTTTCGTTATACAGTTTTAGATAAACTTCGCCATAATTAGTGGTGATTTTTATATAAGTATTTTTTGGTTTTGCAGCAAAAGAACTGAAAAAGAATAAACAAAAAATGGGTAGTAATAATTTTTTCATATAAAATTTTTTATGAATAAACATCTTCAAAATAATTAACAATTAGGGTTTTCATTAACATTTCTTGTTCTAAAATATTATAAGCTGGGATTGGTTTTAATATTTTCCAATGTGGCCATCCATCTTGGTCGGTGCCTTCTAATTCATAAAAACCTAATTCAGAAAAAAGCCTGCAATTTGCAATATGCATTAATTCTTCTTTTTGTCTTTTGCTGAATTTTTTTGGTCCTTGCCCCAATTCTTGTACGCCAATTAAAAAAAGAATTACCTTAATATCAGGTTTTTCATTATCAAATTGGGTGGCTAATTTATGTTGTAATATTGAAAATTTTTGATTTACCTCTGCTGGTTTCATGTTGGACAAATATATTGCTTTATTATAATCAAGCATTAATATTTATGCTAATGGTTATGATTTAGAAATGAAAATGTTACTTTTTAGTAGCTACAGTTTTATAACTTTGTACAATAAATGCTGAGAAAAAAGATAACGAACAGTTTACTATCGCTTGCGCTGATGTTTTCATTAATGAGCGCAGCAGTACCTTTGCATAATATTTTTCACAACCATTATTTTATACCTACAGATAATTGCGGTAGTAGTTGTAATAAACATTTAAAAAATCACACTAAACCTTGTTGCACTACTTCAGATGCGGTTTTTTTAGGAGAATTACCTCAAAAAAATACTCCTATAACATTACATCAAAAATTTACTGTTTTAACTTTCGTTTTTAAAGCTGATAATTATTTTCAGTTTTTTCATCTTACAAAAAATAAAGCCCCTCCTGTAATTGCTTAATTTAAAATTCTTTATTTATTAATTAAGCGGTTAATCCTGCAATCTTTCATATCAAAAAAAAATTAAGATGAAACGTATTTTATATGTTTTGATAGGCCTATTTATTGGTTTTTCAAACGCACATGCAGCAGATATTATTTTTACAGGTAAAGTAATTGACGCAAAAACAAAAGAACCTTTACCTGGAGCTACAATAACTATCCAAGATTTAAAAATTAGTGCTGTGGCAGATATCAATGGAAAATTCAGCTTTAATCGCATCCCCGATAAGGGAAAATTTTTAGTTCAAATTTCTTATCTCGGTTACAAATATCAAAACCAAACTATTGATTTTGCCATAACAAAAAATATCATTTTTGAGCTTCAACCTAGTTTAATTGAAGCTAACGAAGTAGTTGTTACAGGTACAGTTACAGGTGCGGATAATAAAAAAAACAGCACTTCTGTTGGTGTTTTATCTAAGGATGAAATGTTAGATAGAGCTTCTAGCAATTTGATTGATGCCGTTTCAAAAGTTGCGGGAGTAAATCAAATTACTACTGGACAGGCTATTTCAAAACCTGTTATCCGGGGACTTTCTTTTAACAGAATTGTAACTATAAATAATGGCATAAAACAGCAAGGACAACAATGGGGCGATGAACACGGAATTGAAATTGACCAGTATAGCGCAGACCGAATAGAAGTTTTACGTGGTGCTGCAAGTTTACTTTATGGTGCCGACGCTTTGGGTGGAGTAATTAATATTTTAGAACCATTAACTGTACCTGAAGGAACTTTAAAAGGAGAAGTATTGAGTAATTATTCTACTAATGGTGGCTTATCAGCCAACTCTGCAATGTTAACCGGAAATTCTGATGGCTTTGTTTGGCGAGCAAGAGGCACTTATAAAAATGCCTTTTCTTTTAAAACGCCAGATTATTATTATCCAAATTCTGGTTTTATAGAAAACTCTTATGGAGCGATGTTTGGCCTAAATAAGGCTTGGGGTTATAGCCATGTTAATGTATCTTATTTTAACAATAAAATAGGTTTTTATGACCCTGTTTTAGATGGAAATGGAAAATTTGTAGATGATAACGGTGATGTTATTACAGATGCACAAGACAAAAGCAGAACCTTGCAATTTCCTAATCAGGATATTTCTCATTTCAAAATAGCTTCTAACAGTAATTTTCTGTTTGATAAAGGAAATTTAAAATTGGATTTAGGTTTTCAAAACAACGTGAGGAAAGAACTTGAGAGCGCTGTTCCTTCTCTGTTTTTTGATTTGAGCACCTATACTTTAGACGCCAAATATTATATAGAACAAAAAAATGGCTGGCAATCTGTTTTTGGTTTAAGTACAGATTATGCACATAGCCAGAATAAAGCTCAAGAATTTTTAGTTCCTGATTATAATTATTTTGGCATTGGTGCTTTTTACTACGTTAAAAAAGATTGGGAAAATTCTAGCTTTAATGCTGGGCTACGTCTTGATTATAGAAATAATCAAGGAAAAGATTTATTTTTAAATGGAGCGTCAAAGTTTATGGCTTTTAAAACCAACTATTCTAATTTAAGTGGAGCAGCTGGTTACACGCATCAATTTAATGAAAGATTTAATTTTAAAGCCAATTTAAGTAGTGGCTTTAGGGCTCCAAACCCAGCAGAACAAGGCTCTAATGGTGTACATGAAGGTACATTTAGATATGAAGTTGGCACAAATGACTTAAAAGCAGAAAGAAGCTATCAAGCTGATGCCACTTTTGGTTATGCTACAGAATATTTTGATGTTAATTTGAGTGTGTATAATAACTACATGACAAATTATATTTATTTAGCCCAAAATAATAAGGAAACAATTGATGTTGAAGACGAACAAGGACAAATAGAAACTTTACCGCTATTTAGATATAAACAAGATAATGCAGACTTATATGGTACTGATGTAAGCTTAATTTTTCACCCAACAAGTTTTTTTCATTTCGAGAATACTTTTAGTTACGTACATGCAGAAAATCTGGCATTAAATAAACCTTTACCTTTTATACCAGCAGCTAGTTTACGTAATGAGATTAGAATAGAACCTAAAATTAAAGGTTTAAAAAGCAGTTATTTTTCACTAGGATTAGATAATTATTTTGCTCAAAACAGGGTTGATAACTTTGAAACTATTACCAGTGGATATTCATTATTAAGAGCGGGCATTGGAGCATCCTTTAATCTTGGAAAACAAATTATAAGATTTAATATTTCAGGAAATAATTTGTTAGATAAAAAATATTACGACCATTTAAGCCGATTTAAACCAGGTAGATTGGACGAAGCAGACCCAAACTTTGGGATTTATAACCAAGGTAGAAACATCACTTTTGGTTTCTATTTACCCTTAAGCTTATAATCCAAAAAAAAGAATTTAAAATCGGCTTAAAGCCGATTTTTTGCATTATTTAAGAATTATTGTCCAAACATTCCGCCTAAACCACCCATCATTTGTTGGGTAACGGCAGCCATTTCAGATTGAGATACATTTTCTGCTTGCTCCAAAACTTTGTTAATAGCAATTACCAAAACTTCTTCTAAAGCTTCTTTTCCATTTTCATTGATAAAATTATCATCAATTTCTATAGCAGTAATTTTTTTAGATGCAGTTGCAGTTACTTTAATTGCTCCATTTTCCACTTCAGAGGTTAAACTAATAGTTTCTAATCTCCTTTTTACATCCTCAGCTTTTTGCTGGGCTTCAAATAATTTATCAAACATATCTAATGCGTTAAGTTTCCAAATTTAAAGCAAAAATTAATCCACTGTCAAAAATAAAAGCCAAAGTTTTTATGAAACAAATTTAATTGGCACAACACTTGTTTAAGTCCTTTAAAATTACAAAAATGAAAAAAACTACTTTTAAAGGGATGATAGCAGCAGCTGCTTTAACCCTAATAACATTTGCAGGTGCTTTTGCACAATCTAGTGAAGATGGACATGCCACAAGACTTGGTGTTGCTTTAGGTATAGGAGTTCCAACAAAATCTGGAGGTGCAGATATTATTTTAGCACCAGATTTACGCTTACAACATGATTTAAGCCAAAGAACATCATTAACATTAACAACTGGTTATTATGCGCCAATTGGTGGAGGTACAAATTTTGGAGATGGATTAATTCCATTAAAGGCAGGTGCTAAATTCTTTTTTGGCGATACTTATTATTTCCAACCAGAAGTTGGTGTAGGTTTTTCTACTGTAAAAAATGGTGGAAATCCTTTTATCTATGCTCCTAGTTTAGGTTATGCAAATAACAAATGGGATATTGCTTTAAGATATGAAGGCTTTGATTATAGCCCAGGAAGCAATGGAATGGTTGCCGTAAGGTTAGCTTATGCTTTTAAAAGACCAGCTAAATAATTTATTTTAATAAAATAACATCAAATGGGTCGGCACAAAATGTTGACCCATTTTTTTTGCAAAAACTTAACGATAACACTTTCTTAACATTCTGTTTATTTGATAATTACATCTTTGTTAAATTATTAAATAATGATGGAAACATTTTATTGTGGAATTATAGTAATAGCAGTTTTAGCTATAATTGCCTTTTATTTCAGTCCTTTCGATTTAAGAATTGAAGAAGAAGAGGATTAAAAAAACTCATCAAAAAACCATCCTCCAGCCGCTAAGTTTATCGGTTGCAAAACCTCTACTCCCTAAAATTTCTGAAAATGATTAAAAGAGAAATTGATATTGCGATAATATCTGATGTGCATTTGGGTACTTATGGTTGCCATGCTAAAGAACTTTTAAAATACCTTAAAAGCATCAAGCCAAAAATGCTGATCCTTAACGGCGATATTATAGATATTTGGCAATTCAGTAAATCTTATTTTCCAGAAGAGCATACAAAAGTTATCCGCAAAATATTAAAATTTGTTACTGATGGTGTTCCAGTATATTACCTTACAGGTAATCATGATGAAATGTTAAGGAAATTTGCTGATTTTAAAATGGGGGGCTTTCAACTTTTAAACAAATTAGTTTTAGATGTTGATGGTAAAAAAGCCTGGGTTTTTCATGGTGATGTTTTTGATGTGACTATGCAACACTCTAAATGGTTAGCAAAACTAGGTGCTATCGGTTATGATACTTTAATACATATTAATAGTTTTACCAATTGGATATTATTAAAAATGGGTAAAAAGAAATATTCATTCTCCCAAAAAATTAAAGCCAGTGTAAAAGAAGCTGTAAAATTTATAAATGAATTTGAGCAAACAGCAGCAGAATTAGCCATCGAAAAACAATATAGTTTTGTAATTTGTGGGCACATTCATCAACCAGAAATTAGAGAGATCATTACAGAAAAAGGTAGCGTTACTTATTTAAATTCTGGAGATTGGGTAGAAAGTTTAACAGCCCTAGAATATAACAATCAAGTTTGGAGCATTTATAAGCATGATACAAGTTTGATAGATTCTGAAGAAGATTCTTTAGAGGAAAAAGAAGATTTAAATAATATGCTAAACGTTAAAGAGCTTTTTGAGAAATTTAAACAAGAAGTGGCTTAATAACTAATGAAAATACTTTTCGCCATACAAGGCACAGGCAACGGACACATTAGTAGAGCAAGGGAAATAGTGCCTTTATTGCAAAAATATGGCGAATTAGATTTACTGGTAAGTGGCTCTCAGTCCGATGTTTCTTTATCACAACCTTTAAAATATCGCTTTCATGGTTTCAGTTACATCTTTGGCAAAAAAGGTGGTATTGATTATTGGAAAACTTTTAAAGCCATGAATTTGAGACAGCTTTGGAAGGATATGCACTCTATCCCTTTCAAAGATTATGATTTGATAATCAATGATTTTGAACCTATAACTGCCTGGGCTTGCCGTTTAAAAAAGATTAATAGTGTTTCTTTAAGTCATCAAGCATCTTTTCTTTCGCCAAAATCTCCTAGACCATTAAAAAAAGAAAAATACGCCGAGCTTATTTTAAAATACTACGCTCCTACTTCACATCATATTGGTTTTCATTTTAAAGCATACGACGATTTTATTTACACACCAGTAATTAGAAGTGAAATAAGGGTTTTAAACCCAACAAAAAATGGTTATTACACAGTTTATTTACCTGCAGTAGATGATAAATTGTTATTACAACATTTACACGCTTTACCAAATGTGCAATGGGAAGTATTTAGTAAACATCAAAAAACACATTATCAATTTGCAAATGTTTTGGTTAAGCCGATAGATAATCAATCCTTTAACAAAAGCTTAGAAAACTGCGAAGGGCTTTTAACGGGTGGCGGTTTTGAAGGCCCATCAGAAGCTTTATTTTTAGGTAAAAAAGTTTTAATGATCCCTATGAAAAATCAGTTTGAGCAAGAATGTAATGCAGAAGCTGCTCGCTTATTAGGAGTTAAAGTCATTAAAAAAATAGATAAAAACTTTTCTAAGGTTTTAAAAAATTGGATAGATACAGAGCAAAAAGTAGAGATTGAATTCCCCGATCAAACTGCGTGGATTGTTGATACGCTCATTCAAAAATTTGCAGGTATTAAAAATGCCTAGCCCAATTTTACCAGATTATCGTTATCATTGTTGGTCTGCAAAACATAGGCATGATTCAGCAATTTAAAAATTTAAATTTCTTCAACATATTTATCCTTTTTGTCTTAATTATAGTTTTAAGACTTGGGATATTATGGAATTTGCCTGATGTTGTAAATTCTGGAGTGAATTTATTTTTCTCAAGGATTTTAATCAATTTAGATTTCGACAGGTTATTATCTCCTTTATTAAACATTATTTGTGCTGCATTTATAGTTTTTTCCCAGGCATTAATCTTTAATAAGATAATGAATGATTATAACATACTTGGGAAAGCTTCATTTTTGCCAGCTTTACTTTTTGTAGTTTGTTCTAGCGTTTTTGCCCCCTTTCTAATTCTATCACCGCCATTAATAGTCAATTTTCTAATTTTATTTATCTTAAATAAGGTTTTAAGAGAGCATAAATCTGTAGATTCTATATCCGCAATGTTTGATTTAGGTTTAGTTGTAGCCATTGGTACGATAATTTATTTCCCTTTTGTTCTTTTTCTATTGGTGTTATGGATTGCATTAATTTTGTTTAAGCCATTTAACTGGCGAGAGTGGGTAAGTGTAATTACCGGTTACATAACCATCATGTTTTTCTTAGGCGTTTATTATTATTGGAATGATAAATTATTAAGCTTCTACGAGATTTGGAAGCCACTTTCTACCAAAATCCCTTTCTACATTAAAATTAACCTGTTTGACTATATTGTGCTCTTGCCATTAAGCATCTGCTTTATATTGGGATTAATTGCTTTAAGAGTAAACTTTTTCAAAAGCTTTGTTTTAGTCAGGAAATCCATACAGCTATTAACCTTAATTTTTATAGTCTCCATTCTGTCTTTCTATTTAAAAGCAGATTTTAGGATAAACCACTTTTTATTGAGTGTAGCCCCAGTAGCAGTAGTACTTTCTTATTATTTCATGAATGCCAAAAAGAAATGGATATACGAAACATTATTTTTTATGATGATGATTTTTATAGTTTACTTCCAGTTTGTTTAACTTTTTTTAACAGATAAGCACCCGTTTAACTATTAAATTTTGATAGTTTTGTACGTATTGTTATTCAGCACCTCATAAATAGAAAATTATTAAAAAATGAAAGTTGGAGTAGTTGTTTTTCCAGGTTCTAATTGCGATCAAGACCTTATTTACGTTTTCGATAAAATATTAGGTCAAGAGGTTGTTCCGCTTTGGCATAAAGACCACGATTTACAAGGGGTAGATTTTGTAGCCTTACCAGGAGGTTTTTCTTTTGGAGATTATTTACGTTCTGGGGCAATTGCCCGCTTTTCTCCAATTATGCAAGAGGTAATCTCTTTTGCAAATAAAGGCGGGTACGTAATGGGTGTCTGTAACGGATTTCAAATTTTAACTGAAGCGGGTTTATTGCCAGGAGCATTATTACACAACGCCAGTAGAAAATTTATCTGTAAAAATGTTCATATAAAAGCACAAACAAATAAAAGTTTAATAACATCTAAAATTGATTTAGATAAGGCTTTAAAAATTCCTTTGGCACACGGTGAGGGAAATTTTTATGCACATGCTGATGAAATGAAAAAACTAAATGACCAAGATCAAGTGTTGTTTAGATATTGTGATGAAAATGGAAATATTACAACAGAGGCAAACCCAAATGGTTCTTTAGAAAATATTGCCGGTATTTGCAATGCAAATAGAAATGTTTTTGGTATGATGCCACACCCAGAAAGAGCAGCAGATTCGCTTTTAGGAAATCAGGACGGGTTGGTTCTATTTGAATCTATATTAGAAATGGTTAACGCATAAATGGCCAATTTGGTAATTGATGTTGGTAATAGCGCTAATAAAATAGCGGTTTTTGATAAAGATGAAATATTGTTTCAAGAAGTATCATACTTATCCTTACAGCAAAATATAAAAACCTTAACAACTTCTCATTTTATAGAAAGTATCATTATTTCATCAGTTAAAAAAGATGTTGATATTGATGAAAGACAAATTGCAGAGAAGTTTAATTATATAAAATTTAATAGCGATACAAAAATACCAATCCATAATAAATATAAAAGCCCTCAAAGTTTAGGTTTAGATAGATTAGCTGCGGTTATTGGCGCAAAGCATATTTTCCCAAACAACAATGTATTGGTAATTGACGCTGGTACTTGTATTACATATGATCAAATTGATGAAAATGCTAATTATTACGGAGGCAGTATTTCTCCCGGTATTTCGATGAGATTTAAGGCAATGAACCAGTTTACGGCAAAGTTGCCATTAGTAGATTTAGATTCTTCTTTTGCCGAAAATTTTGGTAATGATAGTATCACCTCTATGCTATCAGGCGTAATTAATGGGGTAATATATGAGGTAGAAGGATTTATCAAAAATTATTTAGAAATAAATCCGAGTTTAAAAATTATACTATGCGGTGGGGATGCAGCGTTTTTTGATACCAGATTTAAAAACAGCATCTTTGCGCACTTAATTTCATACGAACCACTTTTGGTTTTAAAAGGTTTAAATACGGTTGTTAAATATCAGCATGATCATAAATAAAAAAAATATACTTGCACTATCATTTTTTGTAGCGATAACAAGTTGCGTAATGGCTCAATCTACTATCAATTCTCCTTATTCAAAATTTGGTGTAGGAAACTTAAAAGGCAGCTATTTACCACAAAACAGGGCGATGGGAAACTTAGCTTATGGAATAAGTAGCTATGGGGGTTATCAAAATTTAAATATTTCTAATCCGGCATCATATTCTAAAATAAGATTAACTGTATTTGATGTAGGTGCAACTGTAAATCTTCAAAATTTAAATAAAGGAAGCTCAACCGAGCAAAATTTCAACGCCTCTTTAAACCATTTTACTTTTGCAGTTCCAGTTACTAAGGCTTCAGCTTTAAGCTTTGGAATTTTACCATACAGTAATTTAGGTTATGAATTTATAAATAAAACAACGGTAGATACTTTTAATGTTAACCAGATTTATAAAGGTGAAGGTGGCTTAACAAAAGCTTATTTGGGTTATGGTTTTGGCCTTGGTAAGCATTTAAGCTTGGGAGTTAATATGAGCTATATTTTTGGTAATTTAAAACAAACTAGAGCAGCAGAATACACAGAATATATTGGATTTTTAAACTCTAAAACAGAAGAGGACAATGCTGTTGGCGGTTTAAATTTTGATTTTGGAGCTCAATATATTGCTTTAATAAATAAAAATACCAAATTAACATTAGGATACACCGGTGGCGTAAAAACTAATCTTAATACCAAACTTACACAACTTACTAGCAGGTATATTTTAGACGGCGATTCTGAAACGAGAACGGATAGTATCTCTTTTAGAAACGAGGTAAGTGGCAAACTAAATCTACCAGCAAACCATAATTTTGGTTTTAGTATAGAAAGGTTAAATAAATGGCTAATTGGTGCCGATTTTAGAACTGCAAAATGGTCACAATTTACTAATAATGGCATAAATCAAGGATTAAACAATACCTATGGAGTTTCTGTTGGGGGTCAAATTACCCCAAATATTAATGCTGTAACTAATTATTTAAAATTGATGGATTATCGTTTAGGAATTAATTACGATAAAACCTATGTGCGTACTAATAATACCGATATAGATGTTAAATCAGTTAATTTTGGTTTAGGTTTTCCATTGGTTTCTAACAGAACAGCATTTTATAAAGTCAATTTTACTACTGAAATTGGTAAAAGAGGAACGTTGGATAATAATTTAGTTAAAGAGAATTTTTACAACTTCACACTTGGCTTTACCATCAATGATAAATGGTTCCAAAAATATAAGTACGATTAATTTTAGCATGAAATCTCTAATTAATATTTTTCTTATTTTGCTTACGCTGATGACTTTTACATCATGCGAAAACGATTTAAGTAAGGTAAAAGAGATAGAATCAAAAAGAAAAGGCGAAGTCGAGATAACCAAAGGGGCTCAGATTATTTACAGCGATTCTGCATACGTTAAAGCAAAACTAAATACTCCAATCCTTTATCACTATAAAACAGCCGCTCCTTATTTTGAAATGCCTAAAGGTATTGAGGTTTTATTATTTGATAAAAACTTAAAACAAACCACCAAGGTTACTTCTAATTATGCCATACAGCGAGAAAACGAAAAAGTTGTTCAACTAAAAAATAATGTAGTCGTAATCAATGCAGAAGGCAGCACCTTTGAATCGGAAGAGTTAATTTGGGATGAAAACACAAAAAAATTTTATTCTAATTTACCCGTCACTATTACCTTAAACAAAGGTTTGCCTACTCAAAAAATTATTAACGGACCAGGTTTTTGGGCTAATGAAGATTTTAGCTATTACGAGATTAGACAAGGCTCTGGTGTTTTCAATTTTAAAGGAAACGCAATTGAAGAGTAGCTTCTTGCCACCAATATCACGAATTTTCACTAATCTACATTAGATAAAACTTTAATATTCTGCACTTGTTAAGTACGCTTGATAATTCTAAAAATTAAGATTCAAACAATTTATTCCCTTTCCAAAACTCTTTTCAAATCACTAATACTTTTAATTCTCAATTCGGCAGCCTGCTTTTCCCTCATCATTAAAGCATAAGTATTATTAAAGCCAATTGGTTTTAGCCATTTAATACGGTAGTTCTTATTAAATTCTTGTTGAACGTAATCATAAACTTTTTCTTTATCACCCATCATAACAGCAAAAAGCTTTGGTTTTTGAGGGAGAATAACCAATAAACCAGTTCCGGTATATTCTGGATAAAAATCTATTTGTTGATTGGTTAGTGCATCAAAACAAATTTTTGTTCCGCCTAAACCTGTCTTTGTTTCTACTTGTAAATCAGAATTTCCCTCTATCAACATTTTATACATTTGCGCCAAAATATACTGCTCACCAAAAATCTTAGATCCAATTTTAATGGTTGCACCTTTTCCATTTTTTGGGGTTTTATATAAGTTCTTCGATATTAAAAAATCTTTTGCCACTTGTTCTGGTAATTGATGCAAATAATCAATTTTATAATTCAGATTAGTCATGGTTTTATCGTCGATTTTTCCTGAAAGTAAATTCAAAATTTCTTCTAATTCAGGATGCCTCTCTAAAACTTCTTGGTTGATAATGGGTGCTGCAAAATAAGGCGGGAAGATATTTTTATCATCATTTAGTGTAGCCAAATTAAAAGCTTGTAGTCTTCCATCAGTACTATAACCGCTAATTACATCCAGTTTTTTATCAAAAGCAGCCCGATACATTACTGCATCACTAATTACAACCGTCCTTATTTTTAATCCATAAATTTCCCTTAATCCTAAATCACCATCTTGCCTACCCATAAATTCTGGTGTAAATCCGGCCAGCATTTTACCATTAAAAGCCAAAGGCAAAAAGTAAAATGACGAGCATAATATCAAAAGAAATGGAAGGAGAACTAAGTATGTTTTTATATTTTTAAAACTGATATGCTGTACTTTAGATAGTAAGTAATCGAAAGTTATAGCCAATAATGCCGCAGGAATAGCACCAGCTAAAATCATGTTGCTATTGTTTAAAGCAATACCACCAAAAATAAACTCGCCCAAACCACCTGCAGCAATGTAAGCTGCCAGCGTAGCCACTCCTACATTTATTACAGTTGCGGTTCTAATACCAGCCATAATTACTGGAAAAGCTAAAGGCAATTCTACTTGTTTTAAAATTTGCGCTTTGCTCATTCCCATCGCTTTAGCAGCTTCTAAAACTTGTGGCTCAATATTTTTAATTCCGGTATAAGTGTTTCTGATAATTGGCAATAACGCATATAAAAATAAGGCAACAATTGCTGGCTTTACGCCGATGCCTAAAATGGGAATCATTACGCCTAATAAAGCGATGCTAGGAATTGTTTGTAAAACACCTGCAAAACCCAGAACTGGAGATGCCAGTTTCGCTTTTCTGCTGATTAAAATACCTAATGGCAAAGCAATACTGATAGCAATCAACAAAGAAATAAAAGTAAGCCCGATATGAACCAAAGTTTGGTTCACTAACTTATCAGATTCGTGAGCAACAAATTGAAAAAAACTATTCTGTTCCATTCTGTTTGTATTTTTCTAAAGCAGATACCAATCCAATAGCATCAAGATTTTTTTGTTCTCCCTTAAAATTAAGATGAATGGTCTTTTTATCTTGTAAAATATCTAATGCGCTCCACACGGTAAATGATTCTGCATTTAAACTTTCTAAATTTTCACTTTTATGGTTTGGGAAAAAATCCCATAAAGAAATTAATGAAACGGTTTTTAAGGATAGCTTTAGTTTATGTCCTTCTAAAAAATTAGAGACCAATTGATTTTTTGGCCTTGTTAAAAGTTCGTTAGGATAGCCCATTTGTAAAATTTCACCCTCGTTCATTAAACAAATCCGATCTCCAAGTTCAAAAGCTTCTTCAACATCATGGGTGACCATCACAATTGTTTTGTTTAGCAATTCATCTAAAGTTAAAAACTCTTGTCTTATTTGGTTTCTGGTAATCGGATCCAAAGCACCTAATGGTTCGTCCATCAATAATATAGGCGGATTTGCCATTAAAGCCCTCGCTAAACCAACTCTTTGTTGCTGCCCGCCACTTAATTGGTTTGGATATTTTTCTTTTATCTGAAGCGGTAAATGAAGTTTTTCTAAAAGTTCGTTGGTTCTTTTGTTGATTTTATCATTATCCCATTTTAAAAGTTTAGGGACAATAGCAATATTTTGCGCAATTGTAAAATGAGGAAACAATCCGTGGTTTTGTAACACATAACCTATTCCCAATCTCAGTTTTTCTTCTTGGATGGTTTTAATATTTTCACCGTTGATAAAAATTTCACCATTTTCTGGTTCTATCAACCTATTTATCATTTTTAGCGTTGTAGTTTTACCACATCCGCTTGTCCCTAGCAAAACTAAAGTTTCTCCTTTTTTTACGCTAAAGCTGATATTTTTGACGGCTTGTGTTTCTCCGAAAGTTTTACTGATGTTTTTTAGCTCAATCATATAACCCTAAACCAATCAAATTAATTTTAGTTATAGCAATATAAAAATTTAAGAAGGGAATTTTAAGAAAAGGAATAATTAAATCCCTACCATTTCACAGGTTTTTTCGGCGGCAATCTTCTCTGCGTTCTTTTTGTTGTAATCTATTCCACTTGCCATAGCTTCCCCATCAATTAAAACCTGAACGCTAAATAGTTTATCATTATCGCCCTCTATATTTTCAATTGGTTCAAAAGAAATATCTTTAGAATGCCTTTGGCACCATTCTATCAATTTACTTTTAAAATTAGTTTCAGTAAGCTCTAGCTGATGGATGTCAATATGCGGTTTTATAATTCTTTGAGTGATGAAATCCTTAGTAAAATCATAGCCCTTATCTAAATAAACGGCTCCTACTAAAGATTCAAATGCATCGCCTAAAAGCGAACTGTGTTTTGCACTGATGTTGATAGCTTTTTTATCAAATTCTATCAATTCATCAAAACCTAACTTTCTACCCAACTGATTTAGGTTTGCTCGCCTCACAATTTTAGAGCGCATCTCTGTTAAAAAACCTTCGTCTTTATAAGGGTAAAGTTTAAAAAGCACTTCTGCAACTACAGATCCTAAAACGGCATCACCTAAAAATTCTAACCTTTCATTATTATTTTTAGACCCGTTTTTTAGAACCAATGCAATTGATTTATGCCTAAACGCCATTTTATAAAGCGATAAATTACCTGGCACAAAACCCAATAAATTTTTTAAAACCTTTACGTATTTACGGTCTGGAGAAATATGGAGTTTATATATCCTAGATAGGGGCATTAAAATTTATTCGTTAAAGATAAACGAGTTGATTGTTTAGAGATTTTGTAAAATTACTCTTTGTATTTTTTAAAAATTACAGAAGCATTATGTCCACCAAAACCAAAAGTATTTGATAATGCGGCATTAATATCCCTTTTTTGAGCCTTGTTAAATGTGAAATTTAATTTAGCATCAAATGAAGGATCATCTGTAAAATGGTTAATTGTTGGAGGAACAATTCCATTTTTAATTGCTAAGATACAAGCGATAGATTCTATTGCACCCGCTGCACCAAGCAAATGCCCAGTCATAGATTTAGTAGAACTAATATTTAGCTTGTAAGCATCTTCGCCAAATAAAGCCCCAATAGCCATGGTTTCGCTAATATCACCCAAAGGCGTAGAAGTACCATGTACATTAATATAATCAATATCTGATGTGGTCATTTCGGCATCATCCAAAGCAGATTGCATCACTAATTTAGCACCTAATCCTTCCGGATGTGGGGCAGTAATATGATTAGCATCGGCACTCATGCCGCCACCAACAATTTCTGCATAGATTTTTGCACCACGAGCTTTTGCATGTTCTAACTCTTCTAAAATAATTGTTCCTGCACCTTCACCGGCAACAAAACCATCACGGTCTTTATCAAACGGACGAGAAGCTGTTTTTGGATCATCATTTCTGGTAGAAAGTGCATGCATCGCATTAAAACCACCAATTCCTGCTTCGTTTAATATGGCTTCAGATCCGCCAGAAATAAACATATCTGCCCTGCCCATTCTTATGTAGGTAAAAGCATCAATTAAAGCATTTGTAGAAGAAGCACAAGCAGAAACGCAAGAGAAGTTTGGTCCACGTAAACCATATTTCATAGAAATATGTCCCGGAGCAATGTCAATAATCATTTTTGGGATAAAAAAAGGATTTAACCTTGGCGTTCCATCGCCTTTGGCAAAATTGGTAATCTCATCCAAAAATGTTTTAAGTCCGCCAATTCCGGCTCCCCAAATCACACCAATTCGATTAGTGTTTAATTTTGTGAAGTCTAAACCAGCGTCTTTTACTGCTTCTTCGGTAGCAACCAAAGCATATTGAACAAATGGGTCTAATTTTCGAGCTTCTTTTTTATCCAGATAATCTTCAGCAACAAAGTCTTTTACTTCGCAAGCAAACTTTGTCTTGAATTTTTCTGTATCAAAACGTGTAATGGGAGCAGCACCGCTTACTCCATTAATCAAACCGTCCCAAAATTCTGGAACAGTTTTTCCTATGGGAGTAAGCGCCCCTAATCCTGTAACTACAACTCTTTTAAGCTCCATTTATTCAATTAAGCAATAACTACTTTACGTTTTTTTCCAAATAAGAGATAGCTTGACCAACAGTACTGATGGTTTCAGCTTGATCATCTGGGATAGCCACGTTAAATTCTTTTTCAAATTCCATGATCAATTCAACGGTGTCTAACGAGTCAGCACCTAAATCGTTAGTGAAAGAAGCCTCAGGAGTTACTTCTCCTTCGTCTACACCTAGTTTTTCAACGATAATTGCTTTTACTCTAGAAGCGATATCAGACATAATACTTATAATTAAGGGTTAAAAATTCTGTGCAAAGAAAAATAAATTCTATTAAATATCAAACCTTTTTGTTTTTGCTCTAATTTTACAGCGTTTAACAAATGTTATAAATCGGTTTCAAGCACCGAAATTAAACTTTATTATCTTGATTAAAAAATTTTTAAAGCTAGAACTTGACTTCAATTTTAATTTATTGGCCATAACCTCTCAATTAAGAGATTACAGGCTATGTTTTGTAATCAATAAACATACCGAAACTGATTTTAGAAAAGATGAAGATTTAACATTAGCATTTAAAAACCTCCCTGTAAAGTATTTTTCAAAATATTTATACTGTACAGCAGATTTTGGATGCGAGTTTTACCTTATCGCTAATAAAGGAACGGAAGGTTATTTAATTCCAGAAATGAAAGAAACAGATTATTTTATCTTGATTAAACAATATATTGATGAAGAAGACTTGGATTTATTTCTTGCTCAGTTAAAGCTGATAGACGAAATACAGGCCGTTGTGGATATTAATCCAGCCAAGTTAAAATCGAAAGAAAACCTGATATTTTAAATCAGATTTGAGTTAGTGTTAAAAATACACTATTTTTGAAAGTTAGTAATAGATTATTCTTCAAAAATAGACCAAAACCATATTAAAAAATATATGAAAATTATTCAAAAAAAGACCAAGATAGTGGCAACTCTTGGCCCAGCCTCATCTAATAAAGACGTTTTATTATCAATGATTAAGGCCGGAGTAGATGTTTGCCGATTAAATTTTTCTCACGGAAAAGTAGAAGATCATCAAAAAGTAATTGATATCATCAGAGAAATCAATCAAAAATATAAAACAAATGTTGGTATTTTAGCCGATTTACAAGGACCTAAAATTAGGATTGGTTTAGTAAAAGATGGCGGTATCAATTTAATAAACGGAAACCAAATTACTTTTACAACTAAAGAATGTATAGGCGATGACCATCAAATTTACATGACTTATGATACTTTCCCTCAAGACGTTAAAGCAGGAGAAATTATTCTTTTAGATGATGGAAAATTGCAGTTAAAAGTAGTAAGTACAGATAGAAAAGAGACTGTAGTTTGTGAGGTGGTACATGGCGGTGTTTTAACTAGCCGTAAAGGAGTAAATTTACCAAATACTAAGGTTTCTATCCCATCTTTAACAGAAGAAGATTTAAGCAATTTAGATTTTGCTTTACAAAATGATGTAGAGTGGATTGGGCTTTCTTTTGTGCGTACGGCTGAAGATATTATCGATTTAAAAAGAATAATTAGCCGTAGCGGAAGAACTGCCAGGGTGATAGCCAAAATTGAAAAACCAGAAGCCATTGATAATATAGATGCAATTATTGAAGTAACTGATGGTGTGATGGTTGCCCGTGGGGATTTAGGTGTTGAAATGCCTTTAGAAGAAGTGCCAGTTTTACAAAAAATGATTGCAAGAAAATGTAATATCGCTTCTAAACCTGTTATTGTGGCAACTCAAATGTTAGAAAGCATGATCACTACTCCTCGCCCAACAAGGGCAGAAGTTAATGATGTTGCTAACTCAGTTTTAGATGGTGCAGATGCAGTGATGCTAAGTGGAGAGACTTCTGTTGGCGAGTTTCCATTAATCGTTATTGAAACGATGAGTAAAATTGTTAAACATGTAGAGGATACTTCTTATCCATATTATAAAGAAAAAGAATTAGATGAAACTTCTGCAACTTATATGGCTGATGCGGTATGTAGTTCTGCGGTTTTCTTGGCACAAAAAACTAATGCTGCAGGTATAGTTTCTATGACTTCTTCTGGCTACACTGCTTTCCAAATTTGTAGTCACCGCCCAAAAGCGGGTACTTATATCTTTACCTCTAATATCAATTTATTAAATACATTAAGTTTGTTATGGGGTGTTAAAGGTTTCTTTTATGATAAATTTGATAGTACCGATAGAACCATCAGCGAAGTAAATAAAATCCTAGTAGCCGAAAAAATAATTGAATCTGGCGATTTAGTAATCAATACAGCGGCTATTCCTATCGAGAAAAAAGGGAAAACGAATATGATTAAAGTAAGTGTGATTGAGTAAGTTTTTTAAACTTTATTTAAATATTAAACGCCTCAGGATTTCCTGGGGCGTTTTTTTTATATTTTTTAAAACGATCTTCAACATAAGAGCTAGCTTTTTGATTAATGGCTAGTTTAAGCTGGTTTTTGTTTTTAACATTTCATAAAATTCTTCAACCTCTTTTTTGTTTTCTATTAATTTTATTCCTGTAATACTTATGGTTTTTGCATTCCATATTGCAGGAATTGACAGCTTTCCTTGAGAAACAGAATTCATCCAAATTAAGTCTATGAAGTTTACAAGTAAGTTTATTCTATAAAATAATGAGGATTTCGTAATCTCAAATCCCATTTTAGTCAATGTTTTTTCTTTAAAAAAATAAGAAGTACCTACAATTTTAACATCCTCGGGTATATTTTTATTTTCAATTTGTTGGATAAGATTAATTAATCCTTCCAGATAATACATCAATAACCTATTTCTGATCTCAAAGCCTGGTTTATATTTTCGCATCACAAAGAGATAGTCAAAACTAGTTCCGCTATGTAAGTCTATTTGAAGGTGGTTTGCCATATAACCTAATAACATTGGAGAATAGTAGTTGTAAACACCAGTTAGTTTAAAGAATGGTGTAAAAGCAAATTGTGCTACAGGAACATATATTAATAGTAGTAAATAAAATAGTGGGTGAGAATATCCTTTTTCAATAATAACCATGGCTGGCCAAAAACCTAATAATAACAGCAGAGTGGCTTCAATCCATTGTCTTATTTTTGATTGTTTATAAAAGCTATTCATATCAATTACAATTATCCTGAATTTTTCTATTTTTTATTTTTAAAAAAATTGCATTTACACCTAAAGTCCTGAATTTTGACCTTGCATAAATTTTGTTTTAAAATTGTAGAAATGTTAAAATGCTTTATATTTTTTTAATTTCAATTGTCTGTATTTCTCCTTTAGCGTCTTGAACTTTTAAAGTTGCTTTTTTAATATCCGCTAATGGCGAGCTAAAAAGAAATTCACATTCAGTAAAGCTTGTCATATCTTTATCGTTGATAAAAAGAATTTGATCACCAACAGCTATTTTCTTTAATTCTTGAGACCAAATTCTACCTACTACTAATTTTCCGTTCATAAAAGTTGGACTTAAGTCCCAATATTCTTCCTTGTTGATAGCAATTTGCGAAAATGGCTCGAAATAACTTTTGCTGTTTTTATAATTTATAGTTAGCATCCCATATTCAAGTAAACGAGCACCAATTCTTGAATTACCATCTGAAGTTGTTTCTGACACTATATTTTTTAAAGTAAATCCCATGATGTTAAATTCAGGAATTAACAATCTATAATTTTTTGATTCTCGTTCTAAACCATTTATGCCAAAAGAATTTGAACCCAAACTTTCAGAAATAACGCTGAAAGCTTTAGCCTTTTTTAATTTTTCTAAATTGTTGTTACTCATAGAATAAAGCTCATCTGCACCCGAATCAAAGAGCAGCATTTCTTTGGCTTTGTCTCCAAGTTGAATGTTAAATATGGGAGAACTTTGCTTATCAATTAATATATCAGAAGGTTTTGCATTCGATATGTTTATTTTATTTATATCGTTCGAAATTCTAATAACTTTATTTTTGTAATCAAATTGAACAATTGAATTACGAAGCAGATTACTGCCTATTAAACCGTCTACATCAAAACATTTTGTAAGTATATTTTCATCTAATACCACAGCCGGTATATCTGCAACTACTGATTCACCCAATTTAAGTTCTTTAATATTTGCAACTTCTAAAACGCTCTTTCTCCCATTGATGTCTGTAAAATCTTGACTTGATAAAATATCAAGTTTTAATTTTTCTAAAAGACTTATGCTAATTGCAGTGGGTGCGCCAGTATCCAAGATAAATTTCCGCACTTCGGCACCCATTTTAACTTCGATAATTATTTTCCCTTTTACCCTTGTATAAGGAATTTCAATAAAGTAATCAGTGTTGGTAAAACCTCCTTGATTGAAATTAAATGACTGAGCATTTAATTTGATTTGAAATGCTATAAGAGTAAAGACTATTAAAATAAACCTCATTACAACTAGTATTCTCATCTTCATACAATGATAACGCAGCATATTAGATACAATAAGAGCCGATATATTACAATAGCCTCGTGATTTTTATGATTTTTAAATACTTTTTTAAGTGGTTCTTTTTTAGATTCAGTAGTATGTCCTATTATTTCCAAACATTCTCAAAGAACTTTTCAAGTTTTTTAGGGTCAAGCTTTTGTTCTGTTCTTACTCCACTGCACAAATCGAGACCAAAAGGTTGCACTTCTTCAATAGCTTGCCTTACATTGTCAACTGTTAATCCACCTGCAAGAAAAACTGGCACTTTGGCTTGTTCAACTATTTTTTTGCTGATGGTCCAGTCGTGAACTCGTCCTGTTCCGCCAAGTTCTTTAATCTTTAAATTTGGATTTCCACTGTCTAGCAATAAAGCGTCTACAAATTCTGAAATTTTTACTGCTTCGTCTATTGTCCTGTCGTCTATAACGTGGATTACCTGCACAATTTTTATTGCTGGTAATGCTTTTCTAATTGTTTCATAATCTCCTGTTTTGAGCTCGTCTACAATCTGAATGGTATTTGTTAAAGTTCGTTTATGATGTTGGATGATTTGTTCGGCATCCGTTTTACTGGTAAGCATAAATGTTGAGATGGAAGGCGGAACAATTTTAGAAATTGTTAAGATCAATTCGTCAGAAATAACGCCTGGGCCACTTGGCATATTTGCAACAAGACCCAAAGCAGATGCACCATATTTAATAGCGATTTTAGCTTCTTCTATAGAACTGATACAACATATTTTTACTCTGGTAGGCATTTTTTTTAATGTTTTGCAGCTCGAAGGCGGGGCTTTCGGAACATTAACCTTTCAAGTTGCACCAATGTTTATTAATTACCGAAAAGTTTCTGTAACCACGTCTGCCCCGCTTTTGGCAAGGTGCTGTTATATGTAATGCTTTTCTTTTCGTCTAAGTTTATTACCGAATAACCTGTCGGCTTTTTCTCTTCAATTGTTCTGTTGTCGATATAACCATAATGTCCAATTTCGTCTACCTCTCCAGTCAAAATAATTTTTTTTCTGTCGAACCAGTCTTGAACTTTTTCTGCTTCTGTTTTTATTCCTTTATAGATAGCATTAACTCTCCTGCTCTTTTCGTCTATTGGTAAATTCATCCAGTCTTTAAATTCAAAAAACTCATTTGCAAAGGTCAGTCCATAGCCCATTCCAATATTGTCTAAGAACTCATAGCCGTCACAATACATATCGTATGCTGCTATTAGTGATTTTGAAAAATCGTCATTTTTAGAAATCAGGTCAGCTAAAATTCTATTTATTTTCCTCTTTTCATATTCTCCATAGTTCAAATATTTGTCCACGATTTTTTTCATTTCGTGAATAATATGTCGGTCTTTAAAATCTAAAGAAATAAAGTCTAAATAGTCATCCTGCTCAAAAAAAAATTCAAGTTCTTTAGTTTCATATACCCAGTGCTCAAAATTCTCAATTGATAGTTCATCATTGAGAAGTTTAAAAAACTCTATTTGTATGCCTGTCGGAAATTTATTCACGTCTTACAGAATTATTTATAACGTTTTGCAAGTTTGTATAAAAATGGCATTAAAGCAGTACCAATCTCAGCTTGCATAAACTTAATTAATTTGTAGAAAGTTATTTTAAGCAGTTCAGCCATTTTTGTACAAACTTGCTGTTTATCAGTAGTTATTTATTCTATACTTGTTAAATAGTTTATATCTGAAATTTTAAAGTCGTTTTCGAAACAACTAATTTTCATAGCTCCTATTGTCTTGCCACCACTACATTCAAATGAGAAATCCAAGTTATAACCTGTCTTTCCTTTTATTGGATTTTTCAGTACCAAGGAAGAATTTGTTATTTGATACTGTCTATAAATTGCAACCTTCCCATTTTCAAGTTTAAATATTTGTCCTTCAAAAATATTGCTTTCATTTTTATAGATAGAAAATGTCAACGTGTCTGAATGACTTAAACAATTTGTCGAAAATACTTTCCTATCTATCCCATATTGAAGTATTTTATTCACATTGCTCGGCGTTATTCTACAAGAGTCAACTGTCCGAAAAAACAATGTCGATATTGAAATTATTAATAGAATTGATTTTAGCATTGTCGTCGTTTATAATTACTGCTAACGTTTTGAAAAATTTTGCAGAAATGGCATTGCTTGCAGAACCATTGTCGCACCGCATTAAATTAATTAAATAACTGATGAAATAACATAAACCACCATCAGCCATTTTTGTGCAAATTTGCTGTTATAGGTAGAATTTTTATTCACAGATATTTATTTCAATAGTTAATTCATAAGTTTCTTCTTAAAAGTCAATAGACAGATAATAAAGATGACACATAAAAATAATAATATTTTTATGTTCGTCAATGATTCACATAGGTCGACGCCTGTTACTTTTGAAATGCAATTATTTTTAAAGTCAGTTTCATATTTCAAACTTACCATTGTGTTCAAAATTCCAAAGCATAAGATAGGTATTGCAAGAATGAATATCCATAATAAAGTTTTATATAATATTACTCGCATTGTCATTAATTGATTCAGTAGTTACGTTCGTTAAGTTTACCTATAACGTTTTGCTAATTTGTGCAGAAATGGCATTCCTTGCGGAACCGATGTCGTACCGCACTAAATTGAGTAAATAACTGATGAATTAACGTAAACCACAGTCAGCCATTTTTGTGCAATTTGCTGTTAGATGCCGTTATGTTTTTAAATTCAATAAGGTCCGAATGCATTAGGAATAAAATGTTTGGTCAAATTAATAATAATTAAAAACCCTATTATAAAAAATAATAGTTGTGCCGTTCGTTTTGTTTTTAGTTGAAAAGCTACCAAAAAAGATATTGCTCCCATAAAAATTGTTATTACAATTGCACCAATTGAAATATAATACAAATGTCCTGTAAATGAAATAGTGTTAACAAAAGGTTGTCTTAAAATTTGAAAAATGACTTCAGTATAAAAACATATAATTGTTCCTAAACAAGTCAATTTTAAAATGCTTACTTGTGGGTTTAATTTTAAATATTTCTTTTCTGCTAGTATTATAAAGGTCAAAAATGCAATTATAAGTAATAAACCTTCGAGCTTTATAGGTGTCGATGGAATGGTTTCTGGGATTTTAAATAAAGAATATCTAGTTAAAGTCCATTCTATTATTAAAACTAAAAGGAGTAAAAAGCTATATTTTACAGATATTCTTAAAAGTGTCTTTGTTTCAATATTCAGTCTTAAGTTTAGTCAGTAATAATGGCATGTAACTTATATATAAGTGCTATAAAACCTCTTAAACATCCCTATTTTGGTTGGCTTATGGGGGTTAATTATTATTTCTAAAATAAATAATTTAACTTATATATAAACACAAACTATTAACCTATTTAAATTGAAATATCAGCTATCTTGGTTTTTTTAATAACCTTCTCATAATGCTTAATCAATTCATCCGACCTTTGTTTATTTATTAGACTTTGTTGTTGCTTTATATTCATTTCATCAGTTTCAATCTCTTCTGAATATTTTTCAATATAATTACCTATTGACTCAACCAAATCAGACTTTCTATTCAGTTGTACCCAACCATCAATTGATGAACAAATGACAAGTTTTATTTCATCTAATTCAATATAATAACCAACTTCAACTTTTGCTAACTCGTAAGGAACTGCAGTTATAAAACCTTCGATTATCTTATTATTTAATTTAAAAGTTACCTTCTTACGGTTAACAAATGGATTATCTTCTAATTTTGGAAGTGGTATTCTACTCATAATATTTTATTTAGATAAATAACAAAGATCAATTTTACTAAAAAAATTAGCATTTATAAAACGATGTTAAGAAATAATCTATAAAATATTTGTTATTAGTAAGTTAGATTTCCATATGAGTTTTTGAGTGCTTTCGAATCCTGCTTTAAATAAATTAAGTAAATAACTGATGAATTAACGTGAACTACTATCAGCCATTTTTTTGCGAATTTGATGTTATAGGTCGTTTTGTTATTAACGAATATGTTCAATTAAAGATTCAAGTTCCTCTTTGTTGTTTCTATTTGCTTCTATTCTTCCAATTCTTTGTGATACAAAACCACTTAAAATCTCGGTCGGCTCAAAAGAATGATTTTTAGTTTTCATTTTACTGTTCAAGATTAAAGCCTGTGAAGTTCTTATTATTCCCCAAGGAATTCCCCACCAGCCTAGCAAAGCTGTCTTTATCATTGCTCTATTATGTAATTTGTCGAGACATTTCGGACAAGCTATTTTAATATCTTTTTCATAGTTCGTCATAATTATAAAGCTCATAACATTTCCAGTCATAGTCGCATTTAGCTTTTCAGAATTCGATTTGCAAACAGGACAAGGAAGTTTTCTTAGTAGTTCGGTATATTCAGATAAAGTTTTTTCGTCGACTTCTTTAAATTGAACTTCTACACCTTTCAAAACGTCTTCTGAAAGATTTCTTTCTTTAATAATTTCCTTTACTAATTCAAGTGCTTCGGGTCTTAAAGAAGTAGCTTCTTCTGTTGCAATACGAATTAATTTTCTATCGTCGAAACGTTCGTAGTTCTTTCTTAATTGTTCAATATTTGGTTCCATTCGGTCTAGTTAAAATGCCTTATAACGGTTTCGGGCTTTGCGTTGGTGGGCTTTTGAAACCGAAAACTATCTGCCATCACTAAAGTTTATTAATTGCTCAAATGTTTCTATTCTCACTGTCCGCCCACTAACGCAAAACCCGTGTTATACGCAGTTTTATATAGTCACAAATAGTCCGTGGTCAATATGTCCAATGACTATCTGAATTTTTGATTCTGTAAGTGTTTGACTTCGTGTGAGATTAATTTCTTCAGCAAGTTCCTTTGTTTCGCAGGCAATAACAATTATTATTTTTTCAAAAATGTCTAAAACACCTCTTGAACGGAAACGAGGAATTAAGTGTTCTAATAAATTCTGTACGCTCTGCTTTCGAAATTTTGGATAGTATTTTACCTCAAGTCCGATATGCATTTCTGGAGTCTTGATTAAAAAATCTACTCCATAGTCAGGTCCTTGTAAATATAATACTTCACCTTGAAAATATTGTTGAGCCCAATGATAGACAATTTGTTCAACACGTGAAGCCATCATATACTGGTTAGATTCTTTAACTTCTTCAATAACACTTTCCGCGATTACAGTTCCTAGTAAATCATTGGACTTATCTAAGAATTGATTCGAACTGTACGACCAAAACTCAACACCACACTTGTCCTTCATTTCCATAATCAGCTCTTCCCTTGGAGAATCAATGATGTTCTTGTCTCGTTGATTCTTATAGCACCAATCAATTTTCAGGTCGTCAATTATTAATATTATTGGTTTCTTCTTCTCTTTTGCTAAATCTAGAATCTGATTCCAAATTATTAAGTCCCCATATATCTGAAGTCCTATTTTCTCCTTAAGGTCTTCGTACCCTGGTGGAATTGAATTTCTATATCTCAGTTCTCCTTCTGTCACAATCTCCATCTTTTTTTCGAAGGAATATTCAGCACCAACTAAAAACGACCTAGAAAAGAGATTTAAAATCGTGTCTTTTGTTTTGATTTTATGTATTTCCGTCTTCTTTTTCTCTATTTCCTTATTTAGTTCCTCTTTGAAAGTTGAAATTTCCTTTTCGAAGGTTGCAATCTTAGTTTCAAAATCATTCAATATTGCCTGTTTGATATGCGGATGTTTATTAGTCTTTTTAGTCCTTTCTTTTAATTGATTAAACTGATTTTTGAAAGTTTGAAACGACTTCAAATCAAAATGAACGGATAATAACTCGTCATAAAGTTTAGCTGGCTTAACTAATACAGTTTCGCGATTTTTCAAGTATTCATATTCTGTTTGTTTGGTTATCCAAAGCCTTCCTTTAAGCTGCTTAAAAATGGTCTTGTTAATTTCTTTTATGGCGTCATTTGAGTACTCATAAAAATTGAGTAAAGCTGAACTGTCAAAAACAAATATACATTCTGACCATAATTTTCTCTCATAATCGTCTGTCAAAATATATCCTGTTAATGTCTTCTTCATAAAAATTGCGTATAACGGTTTGCTAATTTGTGCAGAAATGGCATTGCTTGCAGAACCATTGTCGCACCGCACTGAACCAAATAATTAACGAAAAACCTGAGTTGAACCACCGTCAGCCATTTTTGTACAAATTTGCTGTTATGTACAGTATTATTTTTTTTCATAAGTCAGAGAGAAATTAGTTTTAGGATAACCGGACCCCAACACAATTAAAATAGCACCTTCTCCTTTTTCTACGCCATTAATAATTAATTCGTTTTTTTCTGTCAATCCAATTTCCATTTTTTTAATGTCGTAATAGCCTAAAATATAAGGAATACCTATCAGTCTGAAATTATGATTTCTAAGAATGAAAAAACCGTTGTCCTGCACTCTAAATTTAACTTTCTTTGTTTCAGTTCGGCCTAATGAATTTGAAAAATTAAAAGATAAAGTTCGGTCATTTAAAATTCTAATATTAAAAGTAGAAAAATTTGTCGTGTCGGCATTATTAATTTTATTTGCTTTCCAATTGATTAATTGAAAAGCAGTTCTGTGATTTATTCCGTTATTGTTAAAGTTTGAATATGTTCCTTCTAATAAACGACTGTCGTTGATAGGCTTAATTGCAGATTTCTTATATTTTGGAATTGTCAGACAAGCTTGCATAAACAACATCAATGAAGTGAAAAGCAATGTCGTAAGTGGTCGGCTAATATTGTACATAACTTAAATATATATCTAATCCTCCAACCCAATTCCCGTATTATCCGTTTATATACGGATATAAATGATTAACATCCGACTAGGTTTCTGCACAATTCTCACCTTTGTTTTGTCGGTTAGCCATGGTGGTTAGCTGTTCGTTAACAAGTATATACAATTTAATTTTTAAGACAATGACTAATTTAAAAAACAGTGTAAGGTTAATCGGTTTCTTGGGTGCAGCACCTGAAGTAAAAGAATTTTCTAAATCTAAAAAAGTAGCTAAAGTAAATTTGGCTACCAATGATATTTACAAAAATCAAAAAGGAGAAAAAGTAGAGGAGACCCAATGGCACCAATTGGTAATGTGGGGCAATCAAGCAGCGTTTGCAGCTCAGTATTTAAACAAAGGAAGTGAAGTTGCCATAGAAGGAAAACTGGTAACCCGTACTTATGATGATAAAGATGGCGTTAAAAGATACATTACAGAAATTGTAGTCAATGAGATTGTGATTTTAGGACGTAAAGCAGCTTAATTGGCAGCTTTGTAATAGTATATGTATAGAAAATTGAAAAATCTTTACATATCGCTTTTCTCATGTAAAGAAAATTGAAAAATCTATGCATATAGATTTAAACAAAAATGGTTCGTGTTTCCACGAACCATTTTATATTTTCAAAATTAAAATCTAAACCATATAATTCCAACCCTTTACATCCTCTACCCTACCAAATTTAATATCATCTAAAGCCTTTCTCATTTTATTGGCAAAAACACTTTCTGCTGGATTTGGTAAAGTATAAGTTTTTCCTTCATGCTCAATCTCTGCAACTTGTGCTATAGTTGCGGCAGTACCCGCTCCAAAAGCATCGGTACAAGTTCCATTAGCTATGGCTTCTAATAATTCCTTAACGGAAATTCTACGCTCTTCTACTTCCATTCCAAAACCTTTTGCCAACTCAATAATGCTTTTTCTGGTAATTCCATCTAAAATGGTATCACGGGTAGAAGGAGTAACCAATTTCCCATCAATAACAAACATCGCATTGGCAGCTCCCATTTCTTCGATATATTCATGGGATTTAGCATCTGTCCAAATCAATTGATCAAAACCTTGTTGAGCTGCTTTTTTTGCTGGTAATAAAGATCCACCGTAATTACCAGCAGCTTTGGCATAACCAAAACCACCTTCTGCAGCCCTAGTGTATTCTGTTTCTATTTTAACCCTTAAATTTTTAGAAAAATATGGACCAGTTGGGCCTAATAACACCATAAATTTATAAGTAGTAGAAGGTGCAACTCCTAAAAATGGGTCGGTAGCAAACATAAACGGACGGATGTAAAGTGTATAATTTTCTTTACTGGGCACCCAATCCTTATCTACATTTACCAAAGCTAAAATACCTTCAATAAATAAATCTTCTGGTAAGGTTGGCATACACATCCGCTCTGCCGATTTATTGAAACGAGCAGCATTTTGATCTGGTCTGAAAACAGAAATTTGCCCATCTGCATGGCGATATGCTTTTAATCCTTCAAAAAAAGATTGACCGTAATGCAAAGCAGAAATAGCAGGACTTAAACCAATATCGCCGAAAGGCAAAATCTCAAAATTTTTCCATTCGCCATCTGCATAATCTGCCGTAAGCATATGATCAGAAAAAGTTTTTCCAAATGGTAAATTGTCAAAATCTATTTGGGGCAATTTAGAAGTTGCCGCTTTGGTTACTTTTATATTTGATGTTTCTATCATGATTATTCCTCTTTAATAGTCTGGCAATTTACAAATTTGTTTAAATATTTCTTTTTATTTTAAGGATGCTAACACCTCATAAACCCAAGCTTTGCCCCATTCTTCGGTTTCTTCTAAACTTAAAAGTTCTGGATAAAAAATCCTTTTTTGGAAACGTGGAGGCAAATACTTTTGCCAATTGGTACCTCCTGTTGCTTTAATCTCTTCTGGTTCTCTATTCAAATACCTTACCGCAGATTTGTAATGTGCCAAAGGCCAGTTTACATTTACCAAAACATCCAGTCTCTTTAACAAATTTTCAACTTCAGTTAAAACCCCTTCTTTAGCTTTAAGTTTTAAATAAGATTGCCAAAGGTTATTTTTTTCGACTTTTTTTAATAAAGTTAAAAATGAGGTATCATATTTAGATTGAAATTGTTTTAAAGTAAGGGTTTGTTTTCCCGATGCCAATTCGGTAGCGCCATACCTCCAATAAATTTGTTCGTATTGTTGATCTATATTTGCTGATTTAAATTCCTCTCTTTTATCTTTCGCTACTAAATTGATTAAATCTGAAGAGTAAATTTCTATCATACGATATTGCCCGCTTTGGAAACCACTTGCGGGTAATAAAGACATTCTGAATTTCAAAAATTGCTCTTTATCCATTCCATCAATCATGATGGTAAAAGATTGGGTTAAGGTTTCAAAATAGTTATTTATCCGCTTTAAGCGAGAGGCAAAAAACGCGACATCCAAATTTTCATGCTGTGTAATTTGCTCGCACTCATGCAAAACCAGTTTAAAATAAAGTTCGGTAATTTGATGATAGAGAATAAAAATTTTCTCATCGGGGAAGGAAGTTTTAGGCGTTTGCAGGCTTAGCAACATATCCAAATGAATATAATCCCAATAAGTTAAATAATCGGCGTAAAGCAAACCGTCTAAATAGGAAACCATATCCTGTCCCATTGCGGCGTATTTTTCTTGAAGCAGCGCTAATCGATCTTTAATTTCTTGAGTAATTTCCATTTCCAATCAAATTTAACAGAAAAATACTCAAATGTTAATTTGAAAAGAAAACAGGGTTTACTAAAAAATATATTTTAAACCTAAACCAGAATTACTGATTTTAAGACCTCCTCCTGGAAGAGAAATACCCATTAAGCCATCAGAAAAAATAACAACATGGTTAGAAATGTCATAGCTTAAACCCAAACCAGTTGAAACACCAACCTCGAAAATATTTTCATCTATTTGATAATCATCAGAAACAGAATTTTCTGCAGTGATATAATCTTTAATAAGTGCGTCTCTTTTTACGTACATAAAATCGGGGCCAAATAAAAAGTGAAATTTGAATTTCTTTTCTGGTTTAGAGAGTATCAGATTTCCGTAAGTAGAAAGTTGGATGATTCTTGATT
Organism: Pedobacter psychrophilus; assembly: GCF_001652725.1. GTDB lineage: Bacteria > Bacteroidota > Bacteroidia > Sphingobacteriales > Sphingobacteriaceae > Pseudopedobacter > Pseudopedobacter psychrophilus. Next base: position 134,706 of record NZ_LWHJ01000030.1, on the reverse strand, counting down.
TATCCGTTACCTCTAAGTCTGGTCTTATTAAAACTCCATTGAAAAGCCTCCCTGTGGTTAAGTAGCTTTTAATCGAAATTTTATCACTCAATCCTTTTTCAAGACCAATCCTTAAAGAGATATTATAGTTGAACTTGTCAAACCCAGAAAATGATAAAACATTAAAATCTTCTAAACCGGCAGTTGAACCATTGATTTCTTTTTGTTGAGAGTCGTTCCAAAATAAGCTGCCGTATGAAATACTGATTGCTGTTTTACCTCCAGCTCCGTAAGAATTTCTGGGTCCTTTACCGTTAATAAAAATTTGTGCGTTAACTTGATAAGAGATAAATAATAATATAATTACTAATAACTTCTTAATTTTTTTAGAAGTTCCCATTATTTACAGATCAAATTATAGTTTACAGTAAAATCTATTGCAAAGCCAAAAAGAATGTATTTACCATCAACTTTTATATTGCTGTTCCCAAAAGTGTATTTAAAATCGTAGGTATCTGGCTCTAAACTTATTCCTTCAAATGTAGTTTCGTAATGTGTAACATAAGCGTTTCTAAGGGAAGGAATAAAATTATTTCCAAAAGTGTCTGTTAATCCTACAGTTACTAAGTTGTTTTTCTTAGGCTGGTCTAAAAACTTAAAATTGTTATAGGTAAAATACTTTGCTCCAGTGTCATCTTTTAAAGTAATCTCACTAATTCTGTTTTTAGCATCATAGGTTAAATCGAATGTACCATAAACAGAGGGGTCATCATCTAACTTGCCTATCATTTTAACTAACAGATTTTTAGAATTGTAAGTATAAATATTAGATTGCGAACTTGATTCTGTAAATGTTTTATTATCGGCATTCAATGTTATTTTGACTTCTTTTTCTACAGCTCCAAAAGAATTAAGATATACTCTATAATCTGCATTTTTTAATTCTTTAGTTTTATTTGTGTGAATGAACTTTTTAGGTGTTTCCTGAATTAGATATTGATTATCATCACTATTTAAAGAATAGGTAGCCTCAGCAATAATAGAGTCTAGTTGATACTTAAGCACTAAATTTTCACCGTCAACAGTACCTCCACTGATTAAACAAGAACCAGTTGAAGCGTTACCGCTTGATCCATTCTTAAATGTAGAGTTATCTTTTCGACAAGAAAAAGTGATAATTAAAAAAATAATTAACAAAGCGTAAATTTTATTCATACAGGTTTTTTAAGTAGTAATTTAAACTAAGAAGCTAAATTAAACTATTGTTTAATATTCGAAATAATATTAAACATAAATTAAGAATATAAAAAATTTGCTTTTGCTTGGACTACCGATTTTATGCCTTAAACAGATAAAATTTTTACATTTGCAAACCTCTTTTACTAAAATAAATTAACAAAAAATGCCGCGGATAATGTGCTTTGATTATGGAAATAAGAGAACCGGAATTGCCGTTACAGATCCTTTGCAAATGTTTGCCACCGGTTTAGAAACCATACATCCTAAAGATATTATTGATTACGTTAAAAAATATCTGTTAACCGAACAGGTAGAATTATTTGTAGTGGGCGAGCCTAAACAAACAGATGGCAGTCCTTCACAAACTGCTCAAAATGTAAAAGGATTTATAACCATCCTAAAAAAAAATTTCCCTAGCATTCCCATTGCTATGATGGATGAACGTTATACTACTAAATTGGCTGCCGCGGCTATTGCACAAAGTGGGATGAAGAAAGCAGCGCATAAGGATAAATATTTGATAGATACTGTTGCCGCAACCATCATTTTGCAATCTTATATGGAGAAAAAATCTTTAGGATTTTAAGATATGCTCTCTCCAAATCAACTCCTAAAAAAATACTTTGGTTACGAGAATTTTCGTCCGCAACAGGAAGAAATTATTGAGCAAACATTATCAGGAGCCGATTCTTTGGTGTTGATGCCAACAGGCGGAGGAAAATCTTTATGTTTTCAAATTCCGGCTTTGCTTTTACCAGGAACTGCCATTGTAGTTTCACCATTGATTTCTTTGATGAAAGACCAGGTGGATGCTTTGCGGAGCAATGGAATTTCTGCGGCCTTTTACAACAGTTCGCAAAGTTTTGAGGAGCAACAAGCGATATTAAATGGTTGCCATAATGGCGAGATAAAATTACTTTACATATCTCCAGAAAAATTACTTTCTGATACAGAAATCATTACGAAAGCTTGTAAAATAAGTCTTTTTGCAATTGATGAGGCACATTGTGTTTCTTCTTGGGGACATGATTTTAGACCAGAATACACACAAATGGGTTTTTTGAGGGAACGTTATCCTTCGATTCCTTTTATTGCCTTAACTGCTACTGCAGATAAATTGACCCGAAGAGATATTATTAAGCAACTCAAATTAAAAAAACCTCAAATATTTATTACTTCTTTCGACCGGAAAAATTTAAGCTTAGAAGTGAAAATCGGCGTTAAGCCAAAAGAAAAAATAAACGAGATTATTGATTTTATACAGGAAAGAAAAAACCAAAGCGGCATTATTTATTGCTTAAGCCGGAAAAAATGCGAAGAGGCTTATGAAGCTTTACAAAACCAAGGAATAAATGCCATGTTTTACCATGCTGGTATGGATGCTGCCGTTCGTTCTTCTGTACAAGAAAGGTTTATAAATGACGATTTACAGGTGGTTTGTGCTACTGTTGCTTTTGGGATGGGAATTGATAAATCTAATGTGAGGTGGGTAATTCATTATAATTTACCAAAAAATATTGAAGGATATTATCAAGAAATCGGCCGGGCCGGAAGGGATGGTTTGCCTTCTGAAACCATTCTTTATTATAACTATGCCGATTTGCAACTGCTAAATAAATTTGCTGGTGAAGGCGCAATGGCCGAAGTAAATTTAGAAAAGCTAAAGCGGATGCAAAATTATGCAGAAGCCGATAGTTGCAGAAGGAAGATCTTACTGAATTATTTTTCTGAAAGTCCTGATCAAAACTGTGGTAATTGTGATGTTTGCGCAAATCCACGTCAGCATTTTGATGGGACGGTAACGGTACAAAAAGCATTATCTGCAGTAATGCGAATGGGAGAAAAAGAAGGCTTGAACATGTTGGTTGATGTTTTAAGAGGAAGTAAAAGACAAGAAATTATCGCTGCTGGTTACGATAAAATTAAAACCCACGGAGCTGGTGCAGAAATCCCACTTTTTGATTGGCAGCGTTACATTATGCAAATGCTTAATTTGGGAATTTTAGAAATGGCTTATGATGAAAATTTTGCCTTAAAAATTACTCCTGCAGGAAATGACATTTTATTTGGCAAAAAGAAAATTGAACTTACTGTTTTAAACTCGATTAAAGCAGTAGAAAAAACCGTAAAAACAAGACAACCAAAAATTGTAAGTGACTACGAAGAGTTATTTAATACTTTAAGAAAAGTACGTCGCATTTTTGCCGAAAAAGAAAACGTACCTGCTTATGTGATTTTTTCTGATGCTACTTTAGACGAAATGGTGCGTCAAAAACCAACTACCGCCGAAGAATTATTAACTATTTCGGGAGTTGGGGAGCATAAACTTTTTAAATATGGAGAAGCATTTCTAAATGCTATCAACGATTTTTCTTCTACTTCTGAAATTAAAAAATCGAAAGGAAGTACATATTTAGATACCTTGAAAATGTTGCAGCAAAACATCAGCATTTCTGAAATTGCCATCACAAGAAATATAGCAGAAGCAACTGTTTATTCACATTTAGCACAATTATATTTAAGCGGAAAAATAGAAAGTCTAGCTAAATATGTGAATGAGGATGAAGTTAGTATGGTGAAGGAAGCAACTTTAACATTGAAAGAAACCAAAATAATGAAACCAATATTTGAACATTTAAAGGAGTCTGTTCCTTATCATAAAATTAGATTGGCTTTAGCTGTATTGGAGAAACGAGGTTAGTTTTTTTAGCCACTAATAGCCCCAATTTTTACTAATCTGTGTTTAAAATATTTGATCATTAAATCCTTTAATCCTGAAAATCAAGATTCAGACTTTTTTGCCACTAATTGCACTAATTTTCACTAATCTTTATGAAGTAAAATGATTTTATTGCACCAATCTAAGTTTAAAATATTTGATCCTGAAAATCTTTAAATCCTGAAAATCAAGATTCAGACAAATTTAATTTTCAAATTTAGATTAGTGTTTTATTAGTGAATTAGTGGCAACTTTTTTTTCTTATTGAGCTTTGTGGTTAAAAGTCCTCAACTCAATTACCGTAATTTCTGGCCAAATACCAATCCTACCAGAAAAACCTAAAAAGCCAAAACCTCTATTAATGTATAAAAACCTTCCAAGCTCTTCTTTTAAACCAGCCCAATGCTTGTAACGGTATTTCACCGGACTCCATTTAATCCCGAAGGCCTCAATTCCAAATTGCATTCCATGAGTATGTCCACTTAATGTTAGATTAATTTTTGAAGCATGGGTTTTTACTTGAGCATCAAAATGCGATGGGTCATGAGATAACAAAATCTTAAAATCATTTTGGTTTGTGCCTGATAAGGCTTTATTCAAATCTCCTCTTTCTCCAAAGCCAATTCCCCAGTTTTCTACTCCTAATAAATCGATTTTTTGTCCGCCTTTTTCTATAGTTACATTTTCATCTAACAATAGTTTAAAGCCAATTTGTTGATGATAATCCTTTAAGTTTTGTAAGTTTTTTCTTTTCTCTAAATCATTAGGCCATTTGATGTAATCACCATAATCATGATTGCCGAGGATAGAAAATTTACCATAGCTGGCTTTAATTTGTTGAAATAGCGGAATCCAAGGAACAATTTCTTCTGCTTTATTATTAACTAAATCTCCGGTAAAAACTAATAAATCAGATTTTTGAGCATTAATTAAATCAATTCCTTTTTGAACTGCCTTATTATTATTGAAACTTCCTGAATGAACATCAGAAATTTGAGTAATGGAAAAGCCTTCGAAAGCTGGTGGCAAATCATCAAAAAATAAAGTTTTTTTAATTACCCGATAGGCATATTTACCCCTTACAATTCCATCAATAAATACAAGAATAACTATGATAAAAGCAATTAAAGCAATTATTGAAAACGTATTAATCCTAAGAGGTAAAAAAGTTTCTGGATCATGATTGCCAAAGAATGCCAATGCTAATATCACAATATCTCCAACCAATAGTATTAAAGATGCAACTATTTCCGCAACAAAAATCACAACAAAAAAGTGCGTGGCAAGTTTAAAAAAACCATCCATTCCGTGGCTTTGTAGCCTAAATATTGCTGCGATTAAAGAAAAGCTTATTATTAAATTAACGGAGGTAAAAGTTTCTTGAAAAAAGAAATTTGGAAATAATATTTGGAATCCATTTGTAACATACCAATTAATGATTACTAAAAAAATAATGAAAATTATATATGGTAATACGCTTGTCTTTCTCCTCATTTAAAGTCTAATATGCCACTAATTAACTAATCTTAATCGATTAATTAGTGATAAAGTTCTAATTTTAAAATTATCTAAGAAGAATCCGATTTGTAAGCTTTAAAATTTACTTGAATTTTAGTTTTCAATTTCAATAAATGAATTGATTTTGAGATTTTTCCCATTCTCCACCTTTTCTAGCAACGCTTTAATTTTAGACTTTGTATCATTTAATTCGGCAACTTTTAATAATGACTCATCATTCTTCTTACCCTGTTTTACCTCATCACTAAAACTTCTTAATTCGTGAAATTTAATTTTTTCCTCAATAAGGTTTAATAAAATTTCTTTAGCGTCTGAAGCACTAAAAATCCCTTCAATTAGTTTAAATTTTTTTATCATGTTTTATTATTTTTTTATCATAACTGTATAGGTAATCACCTAATTTACAAATCAAAAATGCGCTTTCTAAATCATTAGTTTTTATTTATGTTTGTAATGGTAAGCATAACATATATTTATGAATTATACTCTCAATCAGCTACACATTTTCTTAAAGATTGCACAAACGCAAAGTGTTACCAAGGCCGCAGAAGAATTATATTTGACACAGCCAGCAGTTTCTATACAATTAAGGAACTTACAATTACAGTTTGATATTCCTTTAACAGAAGTAGTTGGTCGTAAAATTTACATTACCGATTTTGGGAAAGAGCTTGCAGAAGCTGCAGAAAACATATTGAATCAGGTACATGCCATTAATTATAAAACACAAGCTTTTAAAGGGCAATTAACGGGTAAACTTAAAGTATCAGTAGTTTCTACAGGGCAATATGTAATGCCTTTCTTTATTACCGATTTTGTAGGCCAACATGAAGGTTTAGAATTACAGATTGACGTCACTAATAAAAAAGGAGTTTTAAAAAGTTTAGAGAATAACGAAGTAGATTTCGCCTTAGTTTCTGTTTTACCTACCAATTTAAATATTGAAAAATTAGATCTTTTACAAAATAAGCTTTATTTGGTTGGAGGCTTAAAAAATGAATATCATAAACCTATTTATGATAAAACCCTACTAAACACCCTACCCATAATTTTTAGGGAAAAAGGATCTGGAACAAGGCAAACCATGCAAGATTTTATGGATAAAAACAATGTCTCTATTCTTAAAAAGATGGAATTAACCTCTAATGAAGCGGTTAAACAAGCTGTAATTGCCGGCATGGGTTATTCAATTATGCCATTAATTGGGATTAAAAACGAGCTTAATAATAAAGATTTACAAATTATCCCTGTAAAAGGATTACCTATTACTTCTACTTGGAGTTTGATTTGGTTAAAAGGTAAAAACCATTCGCCAGCGGCAACACATTTTCTAAAGTATCTGAAAGATGAAAAAGAGAATATTGTTCACAGTAAATTTGATTGGTACGAGAAATATTGAGTTCACTTTAGCAGAAAGCTAAAAGCAGAAAGCTTTCAATTTAGTCCAAAACTTTCATCTTTAATCAGCTTACTTATTATGCAAACTCAATTTGTGCAGCATCAACATACAATTTTGGAATCGCATCTTTTAGCGGATCCATCACCATTAAATAAATCCATTCGTTAGTTATTAAACTTTTCAAATTTGGGTTTCTATGTAAAATTGCAGTAACTCTTTCAAGCGGCGCCTCAATAATCACTGATAACCTTAAAGGCTGATGAAACATTTCATCGTCTGTCGCATTAACAGATTGTAAGGGAATGCCTATTTTTAAATCTCCTCCATTTCCTTGTAATACACCAAAACCTCCAGTAACATTGTGTGTAATTTTTGATCCTCCACCAAACCTATCGTTATCAACTGTCGAAAAATAATAATGATTGTTTATCCATTGCGTAACCGTCATAGGTCCTTGCATTATGGCCTCTAATAATGAGCCGTTGTCGTCAGTTTTCCAATTATAAGATTGCAGAAAGCATCTGCTCTCTAAGTTTACATTTTTTGATAAGGATCTATGCCCAATTATAAATCCTGCGTTTTTTGCTAGTCCCCATTCTGGTCTGGTTTCTGCCCAATTATTTGCTTTTTTGTGGACGTGATTTATTTCGTTATCAATTAGTCCTCTTCTTTCTTTTATGGCTCTTAATTGAATCTTTGATAAATTCTCTTTTAAAGCTTTTAAATGTTCTTGGTGTGATGCCGGTACATTGCTATCAAACAATAAAATACTTTCTGTCGTGGTGTTATGTTCTGCCCCAATAAAAAAGGTGTTTTCTGGAATTAACAAATTATGGTCCGATGCTAAAGCTTTTTTTATTTCTGGCAAATTTGCTAAAGCTGTCAACATTCTGGCATTGTTTCTTCCTGGACTGGCTGCGCAAGCGCCACAATCTAAACTAGAACCAAATGGATTGTTTTTTGAATGACTGCCATGACCTGCGAAAACTACTAATGGAGCAAATTTTTGCCATCCCATTACCGCAAAAGCAGAGTAAACAATAGCAACTTTTTCCGTTAAAGGAATATTAGCCAAAGAATTTTCTGTTGAATGACAGTGTTCAAGTGTTGCATCGCAAAAATTTTCATGAGAATTGGAGTTTTTTTGTTCGATTTGATAAAGCTTTCCAGGGAAAAGTGACCTCGCAACCAAAGAAGCTCCATAAACTAAACCCGAACCTTCTACATAACCAAATGCAGATGGCAACATGTTTTTTAATCTCTTTAGAAAGTAATTTTTAAACTTTAATTCTTCAGTGGTTTTTTTAAAGTTTGCCATTTCTTTAGCTTTTCCATCTTGATACTTTTCAGAAATGGTATAAGCAGAACTAACTATTGGTGGGCAAGATTTTCTAACAATTCCGGTATTTAAATCCTTATAATCTGTAGCTATTCCAAAAAAACCAGCAAAGCCAAATGTTTCATAATTCCCATGTGCTTCAATATGCCTTCTGATTAATTCAGATCTGGTATCAATACAAAAAACCAGTTGTGCATCTGGTGTTTCATCTGCTTTAATCACATCCTCAACGGTTGTTTGCTTTTTCTCTAGTTTTTGTACCAATTTATTTTGTAAGGTTTTTTCCCAAGCTTTTAACCAAACATATTGCAGTTTTGCTTTCTCTTTTTGTAAAGTTCTATCTTTAGTTGGCGAAATTATTTCAGCATTTATTTTAATTGCAACCCAAAGTCTAACCGCTAAATAATCTGCTAAAGAAATAGGATATTTTTGTTGCCAATCTGTATTGTTCTCTGCTCTATATTTTATGTAGCCTGTCCAGCCAGCTAAAGCTGCGATATGATATTCTAAAATTTGTAACTGTTCATCATCGGAGTAATCTTTAAGGGCTTGTTGTAATGATTCTATTGCCGATTCGGGTATTTCTTTTTTGGATTTTATGTTTAGCTTTCCATCATATTTTGCTAATTTTCTCCAAGCATTATAAAAACCATCTTCTCTGTTAGGCATTTCCCATTCAGCTATTCCTTCGTCTAAAAAAGAACTCAGCCATTTTACCATTAAGGTATCTAAATGATGATTTGGGTTTTCTTCTACTGAAGTTTTTTGATTTACTAGTTGTTGTAAGTAAGTAGCCGGGCTTTCCGTAAATCCATCAGCAAAAAGCATATTCTTTAAAACCTTTCCGTCAATTTCATTTGCATCCCAAGCTTGTTTATAAACCTCCGCAGTAGGGAAAAAAGAACCTGAAAAATATTTCTGAGCACTTTCTGTAGCATTAAAAAAGGTCTCTTGTTCATAACCAGATAAGGGATTAGAGGTAACAAAAGCATATAAAGGAAATGTTTTCCCAACTACATTAGATGCTTTTTCAATAAGTTTGATAAAGTTTTGCTCGCTCATATTTATTTGCTTTTAAACATTAATAAAGTTTTATGATAAGGTTGCGAATCATTCAATAGCTTTACATAAAGCCATGAAAAGTTGCGGTATATGCCAAGTTTCATGATAAAGAAACCTATCAAAAATATAATCCCGAATATGATTTGTATAGCGTTAAGTGGTAAAGGCACATCAACCATTGACATTGTTGCCATTAAATGAGTTACTCCATTATAAATCAAAGCGTAAATACCTATGCCCAATAAAAATAATATTGGCGGGATATATGCTTTTTGCCAAATGCTGAGATTTTTTTGTTTGACGATGTTGTAAGTAATTTGTCCGACTGTGATAGCTACAATCAAGGTTAAAAATATTCCACTATTTACACCTAATCCTTTGCCGGTTAATGTTGCAAAAAGATAAGCGCCAATTATTCCAAAGAAAAGAACCACAATAGCTTGCAATGGTTTAATCACAATTTTCTCGGGTTTTTCTGGTTTGGTTTGTTGTATGTTTTCCCCTGATGCAAGAAACAAATAAGCTTTATAAAAGCCATGAAGAATAAGGTGAACTACCGCTGTATTAAAGAAACCCAAACCACATTGCATAATCATAAAACCCATTTGTGCAATGGTTGAGCATCCCAGTTTTTGCTTAACGTTGGTTTGTAAAAGCTTGGTAAACTGGGCAATAATGGCGGTTAATCCGCCGATGATTAATAATAAGATAAAAGTGTTTGAAGCAAATATTAGTGGAGCAAAAAGCGCCAATAAAATGCCTGCTCCATTTACAAAACCCGCATGCATCAATGCTGATGCTGGTGTTGGAGCCGTCATTGCTGAAAGCAACCACCTGTGGAAAGGGTAAATTGCCGATTGAATAATTGCTGCGGTAATGATAAACAAAGCTGCAATGACAATTGTGATTTGAGAAAGATTATTTACGTTTTTAATGATGCCTTCTAAAGTGTGAGTGTTGGTTTTTTCTGCCAACAATAAAACTCCGGAACTTAAAAACAGAGTTCCTAAAAAGAAATATTTTTGCGCAAATTTTCTGGCTTCTTGCGCTTCTTTCCATTCTGCATTAATACCTATTAAACCCGCCATAAAAACACCCATTGCAAACCATGATAATAATAACAATGCAATGTGATTAGAGGCAATAAAAAGCATTACCGAAAAAGTGAAACCTAGGCTTAAGCCGATGAATTTTTTTTGGTATTTGAAACCAGCAAGATAGTATTTACAGTAAGTGCTTAAAATGGCACTAAAAAATGTAACGGTTGACCAAATTAATAAAGTGAAACCGTTAATGCGAATGATTTCTTCAACATTCCAAACTAGGTTATTTGAAAAGTTGATGGCTAAAAAGAACGCATTTCCTAGAAAAAGTATCCACAAAAAAATATTGATTGTGGTGGCTAAAACTGTGGTTGAATCTTGATTTAGATTATATAATGTTTGCTTTTCTTTGAAACCGTTAGGTGGAGGATTTTCAATTGAAGAATTTGTATTCATTTTCAAATTGTTAAAGTTTTTGACTTCACAAATCTGAAAAAACTAATACATAAATTTTTATTTATGTTTGTTATGCAATGTATAAATATATTTTATAATCAATACCCATACTTACCCCACAACTTTTTTAAATGCTCCCTGATTTTTGATTCTGCAGGATTATCCTGAGGGTCGTAAAGCTTGGTACCGCTTAGTTGTTCTGGCAAAAATTCTTGGTCTATAAAATTGTCTTTAAAAGCATGGGCGTATTTATAATCTTTACCATAATCCATGTTTTTCATCATTTTTGTTGGGGCGTTTCTCAAATGTAAAGGAACCGGCAAGTCTCCAGTTTGTTTAACCAAAGATTGTGCTTTTGCGATTGCTTCATAAGATGCATTGCTTTTAGCCGATGATGCCATATAAGTTACCGCTTGTGAAAGTATGATTCTCGACTCAGGCCAACCAATTACATTTACAGCTTGGAAGCAATTGTTTGCCAATAAGAGCGCATTCGGGTTTGCATTTCCAATATCTTCTGACGCTAAAATCAAAAGTCTTCTAGCAATAAATTTAGGGTCTTCGCCGCCTTCAATCATTCTCGCTAACCAATAAACTGCTCCATTTGGGTCGCTGCCGCGGATAGATTTTATAAATGCAGAAATGATATCATAATGTTGCTCGCCAGTTTTATCATATAAAGCCATATTCTGCTGAATATGCGTCAATACAAAATCATTAGTGATGATTACTTTTTTATTATTAGCAGCATTTACCAACAGCTCAAAAATATTTAAAAGCTTACGTCCATCGCCGCCAGAAAGCCTGATTAACGCTTCCGTTTCTTTTAACTCGATTTCTTTTTTCTGAAGGATTTCATCGTGAGAAATCGCGTTTTTTAAAAGTGAAATCAATTCTTCCTCCGTCAGGTTTTTAAGCACATAAACTTGGCATCGAGATAGCAAAGCCGAAATCACTTCAAAAGATGGATTTTCTGTTGTAGCACCAATTAATACCACTAAACCACGCTCCACAGCTCCCAACAAAGAATCTTGTTGCGATTTTGAAAAACGATGAATCTCATCAATAAAAAGAATAGGAACAATGCCACCCTTTTTATATTGAGCGGCTTTGTCAATCATCTCTCGCACATCTTTAACGCCAGAATTTATCGCACTTAAAGGAAAAAACGGACGGTCTAAATTTTGAGAAATAATAAATGCTAAAGTGGTTTTTCCAACTCCGGGCGGACCCCAAAAGATCATGGAAGGAATGTGTCCGTTTTCAATCGCCTTGCGCAAAACAGCTCCCTCGCCAACTAAATGTTGTTGACCAGTATATTGCGCCAAAGATTTGGGACGCATCCTTTCTGCTAAGGGATCTGTTAAAGCCAATTTTTTTATCGATTAAAATTGAATAGTTTTTTGGATGGCATCCTGATTAAATAAAGAGCTGTTTTTCTTTAAATTCTCGGTAATGTCTCCGCTGGGGTTTTGCAAATAAAGTTCCACTAAATAAGATTTCCCTTTTTTAAAAGAAAGATTTGGTGTAAACACGATGTTTTTATCTGCAATAGCATATTTACCAATAATGGGTTTCTCTAAATCTTGCAAATCTTCATCATCTGTTTTAGAATAGACAGCAATGGTTTGGGCCCACATAGAATTTGATAAAGTATCGGTAGAAAGATCTCTTAGAATATAATCATCAATATTAGAAATTATCAATGACGAAGAATCTTTACTTACCGCTATATTTATTTCATCTTTTAAAACATTTGCAGATTTATTTTGACAAGCAAAAAGGATAAATAATAACAATACAAAGCTTAATCGCATCATAAAAATTACTTCGCTAATAAGTCATCAATCAATTTATCAAACTCGTTCACAAATTCCACATAATGATTCCCAGTTCCTGGACCACTAAAGCCGGTATGTATTTTTCTAACATTTCCTTTTTTATCGATCACAATCATGGTTGGAAAAGCAGCTATTTTATTTAACATTGGTAAGCTCTTAGCAGCCTCGCCTTTATCGTTGGTATAACCTGTAACTAAAATATCATATTTAATATCAAAACGCTTTTTCAACCCTTCAAGGTTAGTTTTAGATTTTTCAAAATCTTTGGTGCGCTCATAAGCCAAACCAATTATCTCCACTCCTTTGTCATGATATTTATCGTAAAATTTAGTTAGAAAAGCACTTTCATCCATACAGTTTGGACACCAAGAACCTAATAATTGAAGAATAACTACCTTATTTTTAAATTTTGAATCACTTAAAGAAATCTTTTTCCCTTCTAAATTGGGAAAAGTAAAAGCAATTTGTTTGGTGGTATCCTTTAAAAAAGTAAATCCATAAGCATCGGGTAAAATGGCTTTTTCATTTCTTTTTGCGGTAAAATTATCAATAGAAGAAAAGCCAGAATAAAATTTTCCGTCAGACATGGTGCTATCAGGATTTATTGTAGAAGTAAATAAAAAGGCATGAGAACCATCAAATGTAGAAAGCACCAATTTATTATCTTCTACCATTCCCTCTAAGTAGCGATAATCGCCAGTGGTGGTTAAAAAAGTCCCTGTAACTTTTGATTGATTTTGAACAAACTCGCCAACCGCTTGAGTAGTATCTGTTTTATCTGCACTAATAAAAGTAGTTTCCCATCTGCCAGAAACATCAACAGTTGGTTGCATCGCTTTTTCTTTAATTCTCCATGCAGAACCAGCCTGAGCGTAAAAAGTCATTTGAGCATCTTTATTGGCTAAATGTTTTGTCCAAATGCCATCTATTTTTCCATCAACCAAAGTTCCGTTAATTTCAGAATCAAAAAGAGGTAATTTGATATGGATAGAATCTCCTAAATGGGTAATCTCATCAACTTTAAGCCTTTCAGAACTGTTAATAATCTCTATATAATATTTCCCTTCACTATCCACCACATCAAAATTGAAAGGAATTTCAGCTCCAGATTCTGTTATTAATGCTCCTCGCCAAATACCAGCTTGTAATTTATTTGATGGTTTATCACAAGAATTTATAATGATGATTGTAAATAGAGAGATTAGGATATACTTAATGGGAGATTTCATGTGATGAAAATGAATAGTGATAATTAAAAACGTTAATATAAAACAATTAATATTTTAATTTATTCTTAAAGAAAAAAATAGCCATTTACATCATGTTAAATAGCTATTTCGAATTAAATTAACTACCTCAAAATCTCCCTAGAAATTACAACTTTCTGAATTTCAGATGTTCCTTCATAAATTTGAGTAATCTTAGCATCTCGCATTAAACGTTCCACATGGTATTCTTTTACAAAACCATATCCACCATGAATTTGAACAGCTTCTACAGTGGTTTTCATAGCCACTTCAGATGCAAAAAGTTTAGCCATAGAACTTGCTTGTGCATAAGGTAAACCTTGGTCTTTAAGCCAGGCGGCTTTCAAAACCAGTAATCTTGCGGCTTCAATTTCTGTTGCCATATCTGCCAATTTAAACGCAATAGCCTGATGTTCTGAAATTGGTTTTCCAAAAGTCTTGCGCTCTTTTGCGTATTGTTTGGCTAATTCAAAAGCACCTGAAGCAATTCCTAATGCTTGCGCAGCAATTCCAATTCTACCACCTTCCAAAGTTTTCATCGCAAAAGAAAATCCAAAACCATCTGCACCAATTCTATTTTCTTTAGGCACTTTAACATCTGTAAACATCAAAGAGTGCGTATCAGAACCTCTAATTCCTAATTTATTTTCTTTTGGTCCAATTGCAAAACCTTCCATTCCTCGTTCTACAATCAAAGCATTTATACCATGACTACCTTTTTCTGGATGCGTTTGTGCAATTACTAAATATATAGAGGCAGTACTTCCATTTGTAATCCAATTTTTAGTTCCGTTTAGTAAATAATAATCCCCCATATCTTCGGCAGTTGTGTGTTGCGAAGTGGCGTCAGAACCCGCTTCAGGCTCAGAAAGACAAAAGGCACCAATTTTTTCTCCGGTTGCCAAAGGCTTTAAATACTTTTGTTTTTGTGCTTCATTTGCATAAGCTTCCAAACCGTAACACACCAAAGAGTTATTTACAGAAACCACCACAGATGTAGAAGCATCAATTTTAGAAAGCTCTTCCATTACCAAAACGTAAGAAATTACATCCATCCCGGCACCATTGTATTTTGGGTCTACCATCATTCCCATAAAGCCCAGCTCGCCTAATTTTCTCACCTGCTCTGTCGGAAATTTTTGATGCTCATCTCGCTCTATTACACCAGGTTTTAATTCTGTTTGTGCAAAATCCCTTGCTGCCTGTTGTATCATTAAATGCTCCTCTGTAAACTGGAAATCCATAGTTTTAAATTATGATAGTTTTTGTTCGATTAAAATTTGATTGTAGATGTAATATGGATTGATTTAATTTTTTCTGATTTAAATATTTATTATTTGGGCGTTTCCCATCCACTAGCTAGCGGAAGGGTCGGTCCGCCAGCTGGCGGATACAATCTTTTTGTGAAAAACAAAAAGGATTTTCACTGCTATCCCTAACGCAAACCTTAAATATTTAAGAATCATCTCAATCAAAGAATTCTCTGTTTTCTTTATGAAAAGCTCCGAGACCTCTGTAGTTAAACCAACACTGTTTTCAAATATAATAAATATTATGCAAGCATAGCAAATTGAAGGTCTATTGATGTGCTTTTATTATTCGCTTTTCTATAGAAGAAGTAGAATATCCTTCTAAAAATGAGATTGCTTTTACATCGCCATCGTTTGCTAAAACTTCTTTTGCGCCAACTATCTGGTCAATTGTGTAATCTGCGCCTTTAACTAAAACATTTGGTAAAATGTTAGAGATCAATTTTATAGGAGTTTCATCATCAAATAGAATAACTGCATCTACAAAAAATAAAGCAGCTAATAAACTAGATCTGGATGTTTCATCACAAATTGGTCTAGTTGGACCTTTTAGGTTTTTTGTAGAAGCGTCAGAATTTAAACCAATAATCAATTTTGATCCTAAATCTGCAGCTTTAGAAAGATAATCTATATGACCTAAGTGCATAATATCAAAACATCCATTGGTAAAAACCAATTTTTGATTTTCGTTTTTCCAAACCTTCAATTGCCCTTCAAAATCTTTTAAAGAACCGTATATTTTGTTTTGGATAATATCAAGATTTTGTAACATCTACTTTATGTTTAGGTTGATAAACTATTCCTATTATCAATGCTAAAATACCAAAAATGATTACTAATAAAGTTTGTATGGCATGTAAAATAGTTGCATAAACTAACGCAGGTCCTGCACTAACATTTAGAAGTATTAAACATTGAGATACCATAAAATGAAATGCACCTATACCTCCTTGGATTGGAGCTATCATTCCAAAACTACCTCCAATAATGGTTAATAAAGCATTAGATAAAGTTAGATGTGAAGTTTCCTGTAGCATTTTAAACCCACAATAGGTAGAAAAAACATAAAAAAACCAAATAGCGATTGTATAAAAACTAAACAGAAATGGTTGCTCCATTTTTTTTAAACTCAACAATCCCTCTTTTAGTTGATTTATAAAACCTTTTATTTTAATTGCGAGTTTATTTTGTGAAGTAAAAATTTTAAAAATCAGATAAGTTCCAATCAATAAAATCAAAATTAATCCTATAAATAAATATATTTTAGATAATATTAATGTCTTAAAATCAATGCCTTGTGTAAAATGAAGAATAATCTCAAAATACAAACCTAATCCCATCAACACAATTATCCCTAAAGCAAATAAATCAATGATTCGCTCAGTAATTACTGTTCCAATCAGAGAAACAGTGCTTAAATCTTCTTTCTTAGATAGCCAGGCACATCTCATTATTTCACCAGCTCTTGGCAACGCTAAATTGGCAAAATAACCAATCATGATAGCGTTAAATACATTTAAAGTTGATGTTTTACTTTTCTTTAAAGGTTGAATTAACAATTTCCAGCGTAATGCTCTCAAATAATGTGGAATCATAACAGTTATAGCTGTTATTAAAATCCAAGTCTTATCAGCGTTAGCTAAATCATCCGGAAAATTAGAATGGTATTGAGTTTTAAAAAGGTAATAGGTAATTGCTATGCCCAGCAAAAAAAATAAAGTATATTTTAAAAATGCAATTGGGCTTATTTTCAATTTCTATTTTATCAAACGGTTATTTTCATCAGGGAAAACCAAAACAGGCTCATGTTTTTTAGCTTCTTCTAATTCTAAGTGGGCGTAAGATACAATAATTACTATATCTCCAATTTGGGCTAGTCTAGCGCATGAACCATTTAGGCAAATTGTTCCGCTGCCACGTTCTCCTTTTATAATGTAAGTTTCAAACCTAGCGCCATTGTTGTTATTTACAACTTGCACTTTTTCATTAGGAATCATGTTTGCAGCATCGATTAAATCTTCATCAATAGTAATACTACCTACATAATTTAACTCAGACTGAGTAACCTTTACCCTATGGATTTTTGATTTTAAAACTTCAATAATCATGATGCAAATTTAAAAAATAGTATTTAAAAGTATTGTTAGGAAAGCATCATATTATCTATTAGCCTTGTTTCGCCCACGTAACAAGCAATTAGTGCAATGGCATTAGATTTATCTTTCTCTTCAGTTATCTCTTTTAATGAATTTTGTTTACAAATTTTAAGATATTCTAATTTCACGCCATAAATACCATTATAAAAGTTTTTCGCTAGTTCTTTTAGTTCCGATAGCTTAAACTGATCAAAATTTTCTTTTACAAATTTTAAAGATTTATTGATTATTAGTGCTTTGGTACGTTCATCGGCATTTAGCCGTATATTTCTAGAGCTCATTGCTAAGCCATCTTTTTCACGGATAATTGAACATGAAATAACATCTATATTTAAATTAAAATCTTTAACCATTTTTTTAATGACTAAATATTGTTGATAATCCTTTTGCCCAAAAAAAGCCACATTTGGCTTAACCCAGTTAAATAATTTGTAAACAATTTGTGTTACGCCTAAATAATGCCCTGGTCTAAACTCCCCTTCTAACAAAGCGTTAAGTTCGCCCACATTATAATTCCAAATTTCCTCTTCAGTTGTATAGACTTCATCTGTTTCAGGATTAAAAAGCACATCACAACCAGCTTTTTCAAGCATGGCTATATCTTGTTCAATGGGTTTAGGATATTTTAATAAATCGTTTGGGTTATTAAACTGAGTAGGATTAACAAAAATACTAGCAATTGTTAAATCACAAATTTCCTTTGATTGTTCGATTAAAGATAGGTGTCCTTGATGCAATGCACCCATTGTTGGTACAAATCCAATTTTTAGAATAGAATTATTTAAAGTCCCTAAAAAATCGGTCAGTTGTTTTTGGGTTCTAAAAATTTTCAAAAATGCAAGGTTTTAATCGGCAAAAGTGTATAATTAGTTCTAAATATACAAAGCATTTAATTGCTTAATTGAAAAATTGCTATATATTCCGTATATTTGCGCTCTATAAAATACTTCTTAACAAAAACTTAACAAAGATTAGGATGGGAAAAACCAAGCTTTTGTTTATCACACATGAAATGTCACCATTTCTTGAACTGACAAAAATTTCTAAAATCACAAGAACATTACCACAAGCAATGCAAGAAAAAGGATTCGAAATTAGAATTCTTATGCCTCGTTTTGGTAACATTAATGAAAGAAGGAATAGATTACATGAAGTAATCAGACTTTCTGGGATGAACATTATTATTGATGAAACGGATAACCCTTTAATCATTAAGGTGGCTTCTATTCCGGCAGCAAGAATGCAGGTTTACTTCTTAGACAATGAAGATTACTTTCACAGAAAATATGTCTTTAATGATAATAAAGGCAAGTTTTATGCAGATAATGATGAGAGGGCAATTTTCTTTTGCAAAGGTGCATTAGAAACTGTTAAGAAATTAGGTTGGGCACCTGATGTGGTACATTGCCATGGATGGATGAGCTCTTTGATTCCTGCTTACCTAAAAACCAGCTACAAAGACGATCCAACTTTTAAAGAAGCTAAAATTGTTTATTCTTTATATAACCAAAGTTTTGATAATTCATTAGGCGCAGATTTTACTAAAAAAGCCTTGATGAAAGGTATGGAAAGTAAAGATTTAGAAAGCTATAATGACGGAACGCATACATCACTTAATATTGGTGCTATTGATTATTCAGATGCCGTTGTTATTGCTGACGACACAATATCTGAAGAGGTGTTAAACTATGTTAAAAAATCAGAAAAACCCGTTTTAGAATACGATTCTACATTAGATTTGGAAAATTATTACAATTTTTACCAAGAAATTGCGTCTGATGTATTAATATCAGTTGCTTAAAACTATTTAGAATTATATGAAATTTATTAAATCAGGCTTATTAACCACGTTAGTAAGTCTTTTTATTTTAGGAGGTTGCAAAAACGCATCAACAATTGGATTAGATGTTGACCCAACTTTAGATATCAATTCAAAACTAGTAGATACATCTACAGTTATTACCAAATTAGCTAAACAAGATACCGTTGTAGCTAACGGGACGGCAGTAAGTGTTTTAGGTTATTTTAAAGACCCTGTTTTTGGAATTACTACTTCAAACATGGCTTTGGCTGTATCATTAAGTACCGCACTCAATTTTGGTAAAACACCGGTTTTAGATTCTGCTGTTTTGGTTCTACCATTTGTTGGCTTCTATGGCGATAGCATCAACACAAATTATACAGTAGAAGTTAGACAACTCGACGAAACACTTTACGGCGAGCCAACTTTAGCTTATTACAACAATAAAAAATGGAAAACCAAATCCACTTTACTAGCCACTAAAAACTTTAGGGCAAATTTTAAAGATAGTTTAACCATACAGGATATTGTTGTTGGTAAAAAAGATACTGTTAAAAGAGTAATTCCTCAATTAAGGATTAAATTAGATCCAACTTTTATTACTAATAACATTTTAAAATTAGATTCAGTAAGCTTATTGAATAGTAAGGTTTTCAATGCTATTTTTAAAGGCTTATACGTTTCTTTAAATAAAACTTCTACAACACAAAATGGAGGGGTTTTTTCTTTTGATACTTTTACATCAGGAGCTGCTAGATTAGATTTATTTTATAAAAAACCGCAGGCTGGTACTGTAGTAGATACCGTTACCACATCTCTAAATGTTGAGGGAAACATTGGAAACGCAGTTTCTGAATTATCTTGGGATTTAACCGGCACAGTTGTAAATACTGAATTACTAAGTACCGCTAAAAATAGCACCACATTATATCTTAAAGGTTTATCCGGTACGCAATTAAAAGTGGATTTCCCTTATCTTAATACCATTAAAAATCTCGGCAAAAATATTACAATTAACCGGGCAGAATTGGTTTTCACGGTGGTTCCAGGAACAGAAACACCTTACAAACCCCTTCAGCGCTTAAGAGTTTACAGAAATGATATTGCAGAAAGACCAACATTTATTGCTGACGAAACTTCTTTTGATCGCAGGTATTTAGGACCTAATTTTGTAGGTGGTTTTTACAATGCTACACCTAAAGAATATAAAATTAACATGACGGGTTATGTACAGGATTTAGTAAGTGGAAGGGTAAAAAATTATGGCACTTTCGTAACTCCTAATGATTATATAGCTACAAATTCTCCAAATTCTGAAGTTTCTAAAACTGTAAATGTTTTTAATAACTTAGGAAGAACCATCACTGGAGGTGCTGCAGCTACTAATTATAAAGTAAAACTAAAGATTTATTATACAGAGCAGAAGTAAAATTATTTCCTTAATATTTTAATTGAAACTATATTTTGTAGATTAGCGCTTATCTACAAAATATAGTTTTTTTTATGTGCGGAATTGTTGGCTACATCGGTTTTAGGGATGCATATCCCATTATTATTAAAGGATTACAGCGTTTAGAATATCGTGGGTATGATAGTGCTGGTATTGCATTATTAGATTTAGAATCTCACCTTAATATTTACAAAAAGGCGGGTAAAGTACAAGATCTTGAGAATTTTATAGAAGAAAAAGATAAATCTGGAGTAATTGGGATGGGCCATACAAGATGGGCAACCCATGGTGCGCCAACAGATAGAAACTCTCATCCACATGAATCTGAAAGCGGAAATCTAGCGATCATCCATAATGGTATTATTGAAAATTATGGGGCTTTAAAAGAGGAAATGATTTCTAGAGGTCATGTTTTTAAAAGTGATACAGATACAGAAGTATTGATTCATCTTATAGAAGATATTCAAAATAAAGCTGGCATAGACTTACAACAAGCAGTAAGAGAAGCATTAAAAGAGGTAATAGGTGCTTACGCTATTGTAATCATGAGCAAGAAGGATCCTGAGATGCTTATTGCTGCTAGAAAAGGAAGTCCTTTAGTAATTGGCGTTGGTAAAAAAGAATATTTTATTGCCTCGGATGCTACACCAATAGTAGAATATACAAATAATGTTATTTATTTAGATGATAATGAAATTGCTTATCTAAAAACAGATGAGTTGGTTATCAGAACGATAGATAACACCATTAAAACTCCTTATGTACAAGAGTTAGAGATAAAGTTAGAGATGCTGGAAAAAGGTGGTTACGAACACTTTATGCTTAAAGAAATTTACGAGCAACCCAGATCAATATATGATTGTATGAGAGGGAGAATTTATCCTTTAGAAGGTAAAGTACAATTAGGTGGGATTAAAGAATATACCGAAAAGTTTAAAAATGCTCAGCGTATAATTATAGTTGCATGTGGAACTTCATGGCATGCAGGATTGGTTGGAGAATACTTAATTGAGGAGTACGCTAGGATACCTGTAGAAGTAGAATACGCTTCAGAATTTAGATACAGAAACCCAATTATTAACGAAAATGATATTGTAATTGCGATTTCACAATCTGGCGAAACTGCCGATACGATGGCAGCCATTGAAATGGCAAAAGAAAAGGGAGCAACCATTTTTGGGATTTGCAATGTAGTTGGCGCATCAATTCCAAGATTATCTCATGCTGGTATTTATACCCATGCTGGCCCAGAAATTGGAGTTGCATCTACCAAGGCCTTTACTGCACAAGTAACCGCCTTAACGCTTATGGCTTTTTATATGGCCGAAACCAAAGGGACTATAGCTAAAAGTAAATTAATTGGTCTTTTATCAGAATTAGAAAGAATACCTAAACTGGTAGAAAAAGCATTACAATCTGATCAATATATTTTAAGCATAGCAGAAAAATTTAAAGACGTTAGAAACGCATTGTTTTTAGGGAGAGGAAGTGGATTCCCTGTTGCTTTAGAAGGTGCGTTAAAATTAAAGGAAATTTCCTATATCCATGCAGAAGGTTACCCAGCCGCAGAAATGAAACACGGACCAATTGCTTTAATTGATGAAGAGATGCCGGTAATAGTTATTGCAACCAAAAATTCATCTTATGAAAAAGTAATCTCTAATATTCAGGAAGTTAAAGCTAGAAAAGGCGTGGTGATTGCCATAGTTACCGAAGGCGATACCGAAGTAACTAAAATGGCAGATTACTCCATTGAAATCCCTCATACCGACGAAGCCTTTTTACCTTTAATTGCAACTATTCCTTTACAATTATTATCCTATCATATTGCAGTTTTGAGAGGCTCTAACGTAGATCAGCCTAGAAACTTGGCAAAATCTGTAACGGTAGAGTAAGATTTAATTAAAAATAAAATAAAAAATCCTCATTGCTTAATTAACAATGCGGATTTTTTTAAAATAGTTAATTTATTTGTTTTGCTTTTAAACAATAAGTTTAAGTGATTATAAATGCTCTTTTAGGAATTAAAAATTTATAAAGAAGAATAATTTAAAGCCCCGGAATCTTTTTATTTTGAGCCGATAGAGTAACTGTTTGTACTATCCTTTTTGAACGGGTTTCTTTAGTTTTAGCTAGTTTTATATATCGTAATACAAACCTTTTGTTTGATGGTGAGAGAGATTCAAAATAATTAAAGGCCGATGGATTTTCAATCAGTGAAGTATGCAAATCAGGTGGTATAATTAAATTGTCTACATCATCCATAAAATTCCATAAACCACTTTGTTTAGAGGCAATTACAGAGCTTAAACCCGATTGATGAACCAGTCCTTCCTTTTCTAATTTAGCAAATCTTACTTTATAGGTTTGTGCCCAATGTTCTACTTTTCTTGGCGCAATAAGCTGCATGGTTCTTTCATCATCAAGTTTTCGTCTTATCCCATCAATCCATCCAAAACATAACAATTGGTCTAAAACTTCCTGAACAGAAACATACTTTTCTTTAATTTCCTTTTTAAAAGTAACCAGCCAAACACTTTCCTTTTGCGAGTGGTTTTTTAATAACCATTCTCTCAATTCAGATGAAGACGTTACTTCAATTTTCTCAAAGTTTTCTGTTTTAATCATTTATTTTCTAAATTCACATCTTAAACTAAACTAGCGTTTGATCTAAAAAGCAAAGAAATGGTAATGCTGCATTAAAGGTATCGGCTAATTCTGTAGCAAAGTTTTCTGAAAGAACTATTTTTTCATCAAAAGTTCTTTTAACTAAATATTGTTTAAGCTTTATGAGTTTAATATCAGGATGGTTATCATCATAACCCTTCGGCGGTCGAATTAAGGATTCGCCTATAATTTGATCAAAAAAATCCTTGAAAGTTTTATCGCTGATGATTTGATGTAAATCCGAACCATTATAATCTATTTCTTGCCTTACATTTTTTAAAATCTCAGTTTCGGGCTGGTGCAAGCCACTCATAATGAATGTCTCTACCGGCGAAACATGTATATAAAATTTACATTTCTTATCCTCACTATCCCTATCAATTAAAGAAGATATGTTGTTTTTGTACGGGCTTTTGTCTTTAGAAAACCTGATGTCTCGGTTAATTCTACTTACATATTTTTTAGGCTCTTTA
Source organism: Pedobacter psychrophilus (assembly GCF_001652725.1). Classification (GTDB taxonomy): domain Bacteria; phylum Bacteroidota; class Bacteroidia; order Sphingobacteriales; family Sphingobacteriaceae; genus Pseudopedobacter; species Pseudopedobacter psychrophilus. Next base: position 111,007 of record NZ_LWHJ01000030.1, on the reverse strand, counting down.
ATCACAATATCATCCAATTTTTTTAGCTCGTTTTGTAGAGCATCCATAAATTGGGCTTGGTTTTCTTTTGCTTGTTCCCAGCGATTTCTATTGGCTTCAAACCAGGGTTTATTATTGTTTTGTGCTAGTTCGCTCAAAAAATCTAATGTCTCTTTTTTAATTTTTACACTCATAAAAAATCAAATTTAATGTGCTGAGCTTACATCTACGGCACCACCTTTTTTAAACCTGGCTAAAAAAACGATGGGTAAAATACAGGCACAAACTATAGCTATTAATAAAAATCCTTCGGCATAACTTACCACTGCAGATTGATAAGAAACTGCCCCTTCTATGGCTCGGGTTGCCATTTCTTGGGCTTCGCCTAAGGATTTTCCTTGGCCTTGAAACCCTTTTACTAAACCAAAAAAACGTTCGTTTGCTTCTGGGCTGTATTGTGTTACGTTGCTAATTAAATCGTTTCTATGAATAGCAAAACGCCTAGTTACAAAAGTATTTACAACTGCAATACCAATTGCACCACCTAATAACCTTAACATATTAGACAAACCAGATGCTTGCCCAATAGCTCTACCTTTTAAACCTGATAATGTTAAGCCAGCAACGGGAACAAAAATAAACCCAAAGCCAAATCCTCTAATCATTTGTGGCCAAAACCAATCAAATTCTCCAGAAGCTGGTGTTGCTAAAAAATAAGTAATAACCTCATACAATATCACTGCAGAAAACCCTAAAAGCACTAAAAACTTTGGATTAACTCCTTTTTTAATTAGGGTAGCATTTAAACCCATCAACATCCCCGTAAGGAAAGAACTAGGTAAGATAAGTAATCCCGTTCTGGTGGCATTCCACCCTAAAAAGCTTTGTACAAAAACAGGATACAAAAATACCGAGCAATAAATAGCGATACCAAATGCCAAATTGAGCATACAGCCTACTATTACATTTCTGTTTTTTAAAATTCTTAAATCAACTACTGGGTTTTTAGCTTTTAGCTCTCTAATCACAAAAGCTATTAAACCTAGGCCAGATAAAATGGTTGTATAAAGAATAAAATTATTAGTAAACCAATCTTTACGTTCACCCTCCTCCAATACCATTTGTAAGCCACCTATCCCCATAATTAAGAATAAAACACCCAGATAATCTATTTTTCCCGTTTTCTCTCCTTTTAAACCCTTTATATATTTCCAGGAGAGAAAAGTGGCAATTATTCCAATTGGTACATTCACATAAAATATCCAGCCCCAAGAAAAATTATCCGTTAAATATCCCCCCAAAACAGGCCCAAGGGTGGGTCCCATTACTATTCCTGCTCCAAATATTCCGTTAGCTTTGTCTATTTCTTCTGGCGGAAAAGTTTCTACCAAAATGGTTTGAGCCGTGGCCAATAAAGCACCACCTCCAATACCTTGTACAAAGCGCCAAAAAATTAAAGTATAAATTGAACCAGAAAAACCACATAAAAAAGACGCTGTAGTAAACAATACAACTGAGGCCGTAAAATAAACTTTACGCCCAAATATGTTACTCAAAAAACCCGTAAGCGGAATAATAATAATATTTGAAATGGCGTAAGCTGTAATTACCCAAGCTGTTTCTTCAATGGTTGCCCCTAAATTACCTGCAATTTGCCTGGTAGCCACGTTTACAATAGAAGTATCTATTAACTCCATAATGGCACAAGTAATAACGGTAATGGTAATTAACCATTTTTTAGCGCCAACTTCGTAAGTGGGTTGTTGTTGCAAAACCATTTCCATAACTATTTTGTTTTAACGGCTACTTTAACACTCATTCCTGCTCTTAATGGGTACTCATTTCCGGTTTGTTTGTCTAAAATAATTTTTACTGGAATTCTCTGAGTAACTTTTACAAAATTTCCTGTAGCATTATCAGCTGGTAGTAAAGAAAACTTAGCTCCTGTAGCCTGTGAAAATGATTGTACTTTACCTGTAAAAGTTTTGTCTCCGTAGGCATCTACATCAACTTCTACTTCTTGACCTACTTTAACATTCTCAATTTGTGTTTCCTTAAAATTGGCCACAATCCAAGCATTTTCATTATCTGCTATAGCCATTAAAGGTTGCGCAATAACAACAACTTGACCTACTTGTACATTTTTTTTAGATACAACACCATTGCAAGGAGCTTTAATGGTACAGTAAGTAAGTTGTAATTGTGCGGCTTCTAAATTATTCTCGGCTTGTTTAACAGAAAGTTGAGCCAAACTTATTCCATTATCTGATGATTGTACGCTCGATTTTGTAGAAACAACCTGAGATTTAGACGCTTCTACCTGTGCTTGTGCCATCTTTAATTGTGCTTCCGCAGCTTCTTTCTCAGCCTTAATGCCATCAAATTGTTGTTGTGTAGCTGATTTTTGCGCTAATAAATTTTTAAACCTCTCGAAATTTTTATTGGCGACTTCTACCCTAACCTTTGCTGCTTCTACAGATGCATTTGCAGAAATAGTTCCGGCTTGTACTGTATTCACACTTGAGTTTGCCGTATTTTTATTGCTTTGCGATAGGCTCACATTTTGTTTTGCTAAAGCTAATGCTACTTCTGCTTGTTGAACAGCAATTTTGTAATTGGCATCATCTAATACAATTAAAACATCGCCTTCTTTTACCACTTGGTTATCACTTACCAATACTTGCTCTACCGTACTGTTTATTTTAGGAATTACTGGACTAATGTTTGCCTCTATCTGAGCGTTATCTGTGGTTTCTTTTCCACCGCAGCTAACTAATATTGTACTTGCAGCAAATAAAATATAGTATAATTTTTTCATCATTTTTGGATTTGATTGTTATCTCTGATTAATTGATTTTAATAGTTTTTTGTAGGCTAACTCAGCATTGGCTTGCGCCGATACCAAATTTAATTTAGCTTGTAAAAGCTGAGTGTTTGCCGTTAAATAATCTGTTGATGTAGTTGTATTTGCTTTAAATTTATTCTCCTCAACCCTAAAGTTCTCAGTAGCTTGTTCTATAGCTTTTTGGGCTAAACTAATTTTGTTCTTAGCCTGTAAAAAATTATTATAGTCTGTATTTACTTCAATCTGGATACCTTCCTTGGCTTGCTCTAAAACCGTATTAACTCTATCTAAAGCAAGCTTACTTTCCTTAATTTTATCCTTATTGGTATATAAATTAGAAATGTTCCAGTTTAAAAATGCACCGATATTCCATGTACCTGTAAACACAGGCTGATTAGGAAATTGTCTTTGGTTTGGCTGGTCGTAATTATAATTTGCACCTGCAGTTAACGTGGGTAAAAAATCTCCTTTAGCTAATTTTAAACCAGTGCCAGCTTGTTCTTTTCTTAATGTTAAACCTTTTAACTCCGCTCGGTTTGCTAAAGCTTTTTCTATATAAGGATTTAAATTATTTTCCGCTTGCGCTGATGCTGGTAAAGTTTCAGAAATATCTAAACCTTGATTGGGATTTAAACCCGTAAGAATGGTCAAATTAAATTTTATTTGAGCAATTGTATTCTCTAATTCAGATAAATTAGTTTCTAAATTGGTAACGGCTAAATCGATTTTTAAAGCTTCGTTTTCTAAAATAATCCCTTGTTTAACAAAATTAAGGGCGTCTTTTTTTTGATTGTTTAGTAATTCTATATTGGCATTAACTATTTTCTTAGATTGCTTAAGTGTATATAAACCATACCAAAGAGAAGAAATAGTATACGCCACCTCAGCCTTATTTTTTTCATTATCGAAAGCAATGGCTTGCTTATCAAAGTTTAATAACTGATTTGCATATTTAACTTTCCCGCCTGCCCAAATCAGTTGCCTTGCTTGTAAAGAATTGTAAGATTGATTTAAAATTTGAGGATTTAAAATTACAGTCCCTGTAGGAAACGAAACCTGAAAAGGAGTGATGTTATCGCTAATGCGGATGTAACTTAAATTTGCGTTAAGCTGCGGTAGAGCCAAATTTTTGTTTTGAGCAATTTTACTATCTGCAATTTGCGTATTAATGCTATCCAAAAGCAATTGTTTACTATGTGCTAAACCTAAGTTAACAGCTTGCTCTAAGCTTAAAACTTTGGGGTTTTGCGCATTAGCTCCTTGCCTAAACAATAGAAAAGTAGCTAAAAGAAGAATAGGTATTTTGAGGAGTAAACTTTTTTTCATTTATTATTTTGTTTAACTTTTTCTTAAAAAACTTCTACAAATATAATTCATTTTATGAATTACGTTCATTTATTTGAAAAAAAATTATTTTTTTAATCCGTTATCTAAAAGATTAAGAAAAGTATTTAATAATTCTTGTTCTTCTATATCCATTTTTTCTTTAATAATAAGACCTTTAACTTTCATTAATTGTACAACGCCCACACTAATTCCCCATAAAATCATGGTTAAATGTAAAGGGTTCAAATTTGGATTTAGCGTACCATTATCAGCAGCTTCGTAGGCAATATCAGAAACAAGTTTAGAAATTTTATCACTAGATAGGTACATTTCTTCAGTCTCTGTAAGGGTATTGTTCACTTCATAAAGTGAAACTAAATCATGATAAAGCGGATATTTTTTGTAAAAGTTATAATTCGCTTTCGAAATCAACTTCAGTTTTTCTATTGGTGCATTTTCAGATTTTCGAACTTTTAAAAACTCGTTATAAAGTTTGTTTCTAGCTTTAATACTCAAAAAGCTTAAAATTTCTTCTTTGCTTTTAAAATATAAATAAATGGTTCCTTTCGCTAGTTCAGTTTCGCTCGCAATTAAATCTATACTTAATCCATGAAGGCCATTTGCTTGCATTACTTTTTCGGCAGCCTTTAAAATATCATCTCGCCTGTTTTCCTTCTCTTTTTGCTTTCTGGTAATGGTACTCATATTAGTTTAAGGCTCAGTAAAAAATTCAAAACTAACAAACGATTTATTAAGAAGTAAATTTTAGAATGATTTTATAATTTTCAATTTTAGATACAGGAGACTCAAAAGTAAACATAATGCAAAAGGAATGCTTTATAGAATTATCAACCTCTTGTCTTTGCTTTAAATTTCTCAACCGTGGTCTGTGTCGTCACAGACCATTAAACTATCCATAATTCCGGTCTGTGAAGACACAGACGTGGATAAAAAAGTAATCTCTAATATTCAGGAAGTTAAAGCTAGAAAAGGAGTTGTAATTGCCATAGTTACCGAAGGCGATACCGAAGTAACTAAAATGGCAGATTACTCCATTGAAATCCCTCATACCGACGAAGCCTTTTTACCTTTAATTGCAACTATTCCTTTACAATTATTATCCTATCATATTGCAGTTTTGAGAGGCTCTAACGTAGATCAGCCTAGAAACTTGGCAAAATCTGTAACGGTAGAGTAAGATTTAATTAAAAATAAAATAAAAAATCCTCATTGCTTAATTAACAATGCGGATTTATAATTTAAGGATATAGCTTATTATTTTGTAAGGTTTTGAATATCATCAATATCTTTTGGTCTTGATGTTGCATTTTTAGCTTTAATTAAATCATCAAAATTAATACATTTAATTAAAAGACCATCATCCTCAAAATTGATGCTTCTTTCATATGCTTTATCAAAATTTAAGCCCTTCAACTTTACCATCATATCAATTGCAGATGGAGGAACTCCAAAAGTAAATACATCCCAATTTGGGTGGTTTAAAAAATTAGCTTCCGTCATATCGAAAACAGGCATTCCAAAATTATCAAAGGCTTTTTTGATTTTTGTATAATTTTTATTGCTTTTTTCTACCCAAATGTCCATATCTCCAGTTGTTCTAGAATAGCCATGTAAAATCACGGAAAATCCTCCAACCAGTAAATATTTTACTTCCGCGATATTTAGCGCTTCTATAAAATCTCTGAAATCTTCATTAAAAATATTACTCATTTAATCTCTTGAAGAGGGTTTAAATTTAGTACGATCTAACCTTGGGGGATTATTTTCCGGATAGTTGTAAGCAATGCTATTTAGGTAATTTGCAATCTTCATTCGCTCTTGCCATGTTAAAGATTGATAATAGCTAGCATGATTGGCAGCCTCTTCAAAGGTTTGAGTTTTAAATTTTGTTCTATCTAACTTAAATGAAGACATATACAAATATAATGAATTGAGAATTAAAATATCTGTTCAAAGATTTCAAAAATCATGCAGTCCGAGATTTTCCCCAGGCCACTAAGCCTGTTTAATTAATTTGGTGAAGCTACGGGAACTAGCTAAATATTGAAATTTTAAATCATCACAGGATCTCGCATTTGCTCCAATGCAAAAATAGCATCATCTATATTTTTGATTCCTTCAATAGCTATTCGTAAAGTATTTTTAACTTCCTTCAAATTTACGTTTCTAGGATTTTGTTGGGCAAAAGACAAAATCCTGCTAAAAACTTCAGTTTCAAAATATTTGGATTGCTTATCAGAAATGAAATAACCTCTTAAAACTCCTTTTTTCCAAGAAATTTTTTCTAGACCTATTTCTTTTCCAATCCATTGCAATTCTACCGTACGCAATAAATCCTTTACCTTTTTAGGAACTGGACCAAAACGGTCATGCAATTCTTTTTCAAAAGCATCTAATTCAGTTTGATTTTCAATTTTAGAAAGCTCGGTATAAAGATTATAACGCTCTTGAATATTGGTGACATATTCATCCGGAATCATCAATTCCATGTCGGTATCAATCTGTGTAAAGCTCACAAACGGACGAGGTTTATCATCAGCAAACAAACCTTTAAATTCATCTTCTTTTAATTCTTGTATCGCTTCATCCAAAATTTTATGATACATATCAAATCCAATCTCCGCTATAAAACCACTTTGTTCTGCACCTAAAAGGTTTCCGCTACCGCGGATGTCTAAATCTCTCATAGCCACGTTAAATCCACTTCCTAAATCAGAAAATTCTTCAATAGCACTTAAACGTTTTCTTGCTTCAGAAGTTAAGGTAGAAAGCGGCGGGCTTAGCAAATAACAAAAAGCTTTTTTATTGGAACGTCCAACTCTTCCTCGCATTTGATGTAAATCACTTAAGCCAAACATATGAGCATGATTGATCAGCATAGTGTTAGCATTTGGAACATCCAAACCAGCCTCAATAATTGTGGTTGCTACTAAAACATCATACTTTCCATCGATAAAATCGAGCATGATGTCTTCCAATTTATCACCTTCCAATTGCCCATGGGCAATTGCGATTTTTGCTTTTGGAACTAGTTTTTGAATTAAGCCTCCCAGTTGACGTAAATCTGCAACCCTGTTATGAATAAAGAAAACTTGTCCGTCTCTATCCAATTCAAACTCAACAGCTTCCTTAATTAATTTATCGTTAAAAACATGCAACTCTGTTTGTACCGCTTGACGGTTTGGTGGAGGCGTTTGCATGATTGATAAATCCCTTGCACCCATCAAAGAGAAATGTAATGTCCTTGGAATTGGTGTAGCTGTTAATGTTAAAGTATCAACATTTGCTCTAAATTGCTTTAGTTTTTCCTTAACGGTAACTCCAAATTTTTGCTCTTCATCAATAATTAAAAGACCAAGATCTTTAAACTTCACATCTTTACTTACTAACTTATGAGTTCCAATAATGATATCAACTTTACCAACTTTTAAAGCTTCTAGAGTATCCTTAACCTGTTTAGTACTTTTAAAACGATTGATATAATCTATCCTGACCGGAAATTCTGCCAAACGCTCATTAAAAGTTTTGTAATGTTGCATCGCCAAAATGGTTGTCGGCACTAAAATAGCGACTTGTTTACCATCTGTTGCCGCTTTAAAAGCAGCTCTTATGGCAATTTCGGTTTTACCAAAACCAACATCACCACATACCAAACGATCCATTGGATGAGGTGATTCCATATCTTTTTTTACATCCGCGGTAGCTTTTACTTGATCTGGAGTATCTTCATATATAAAAGAAGCTTCCAACTCGTTTTGAAGATAAGTGTCTGGGGAGAACGACATTCCTACTTGAGCCTTACGTAAAGCATAAAGCTTAATCAGGTCTCGGGCGATATCTTTAACTTTTTTTTTAGTGTTTTTTTTTAGCTTGTCCCAAACATCGGTACCCAATTTATTCATTTTGGGTTCATGGCCATCTTTGCCAGAATATTTAGAAATACGATTTAGCGAGTTGATATTTACGTAGAGCAAATCATTATCGGCATAAACCAATCTGATCATTTCTTGAACTTTATCATTAACTTCTACTTTTTCCAGGCCAGCATATTTACCAACTCCATGATCAATATGGGTGATGTAATCTCCTGGCTTTAAATCTCTAAGTTCTTTTAAAGTGATGGCCTGAGACTTTGCATAACCACGTTTTAACTTGTATTTATAATATCTATCAAAAATTTGATGATCGGTATAACACGCTAACTTTTGTTCATAATCAATAAAACCTTCGCGAATAGATATATTAATGGGTTGAAATTTTACACCTTTTGCGCCTTTATTGATATCGTCAAAAATGGCAAATAAGCGTTCTTGCTGTTTTGAAGAATCTGTAAGGATATAATTTTCAATTTTTTGATCTTCGTTTTGTTTGATATTATGAATAAGCAGATTAAAATCCTTATTAAAAGACGGTTGAGGACGAGCATCAAAATCTATTGTATCAGAAGCGTGATAAAAAAATTGTTTTCCAAACTCGATAACTGGAAAATCATTCAACTGGTCTGCCATCATTTTATCATCGCTGAAAGCAAATTTTGGATCTATCCAATCTTGGTTCTGTTGTTTCTGTTCTGCACTTAAAGCCTTCCATAATTCAACCGACTTTTTATATCCCGTTTTGATAATATCTAGTGTAAACTGAACATCTTTAAACCAAATTACAGCATCACTATCTATAAATTCTAGAAGAGAAATATTGCTTTCTGTTAAAAATTTAGATTGTACGTTAGGTACAATAGTGATGGATTTTACCTGCTCAACAGAAAGTTGGCTTTCAATTTCAAAAGTTCTGATACTTTCGATATGGTCACCAAAAAACTCAATACGATAGGGCAATTCATGTGAGAAGGAAAAAATATCTACAATGCCACCACGAACAGAAAACTGACCTGGTTCATAAACAAAATCGGTTCTGTCAAAATCATAATCAATTAAAAATTCATTGATAAAATCGATGCTTAGTTTATTGTTTATGGAGATTTCTAAAGTGTTTTTAATAAGTGCATTTCTATCGATTACCTTTTCAGACATTGCTTCTGGATAGGTAACAATTAGGTTTCCAAATTCTGATGCGTGATTTAACTCATTTAAAACTTCTGCCCTCATTAATACATTGGCAGAATCTGTTTGGGTAAAATCGAAAGATTTACGGTAGGAAGAAGGGAAAATTAAAACCTCTTTATCCATCAAATTTTCTAAATCTGCTTGAAAATAGTTGGCCTCTTCCCTATCTGGCAATACAAAAACCATATTTCTATGGGTTAAAAAGTAATTAGCTGCCACTATAAAAGCATCCATAGAACCAATCAATCCTTTTAATTGAACCCTAGCTTTTTTATTTTGAATCGCTTTGGTTAAATTAATTACCCGATTATCGGTCTTGTATCTTTCTAAAATCTCTTTGATATTCATCTAATATTGCAAATATAAACAATGGTTACTAAACAAAATGCCTGCTAATAAGTTGGGATAAGCTAAATTTTATTTATTTTTAAGAACCAATTTGAAAACTGAAAAATGAGAAATGCTTTAATTTCTGGTTTAATAATAGGTTTAACCACTATTTTATGGGTTTTTTCTGCTCAGAAAATTGGCTTTTATCCTGAATCGCTTTTACAAAATAGTGAAGAATGGATTATTTACACTTCATTACTAATCCCTTTCTTAGGGTTACATTTTGGGATAAAAAATTATAAAACAAAGAGAAAAAATAAAATATGCTTTACCGAAGCAATATTTGAAGGTTTTAAAATTTTAGCTATTGGCAGTTTATTATCTGCAATATTTAGTTTCATGTACTTATCTATAAGCATTTATAATCACCCAATTGATTATATGGAAGTAGCGGTAATTGCATTAGGCATTGGTTTACTTTTTACTTTTTTAAATGCTTTAATATTAATGGACCCTCAAAAGAAATTAAGTTGATGGTTAAGTTAAAAAGCTATGGATTAGAAATATTGTTTTTCTCCTCTGCTTTAATCCTTCTTTATTTCATAGATATCCACAAACCTCACGTTAGTCTCTGCCCATTTGCGTATTTTGGATTTAAATTTTGCCCGGGTTGTGGCTTAGGGCATTCTTTGTATTATCTCATGCATTTTCAATTTCTGAATTCCTGGAGGGCACATCCGCTAGGGATTTTTGCTTTTGTTGTAATAATTTATAGACTTTGCACTCTAACTTTAAAAACCTTAACAATATGAACGAACAATACTTATATACACTATCAAACATCACAACAGAAGAAATGATGTTTATCAAAGAAATTATGCAAAGCTTGGATGCTGATGCAAAAAATAAGTTTATGATGATTTATAGCGGTAAAAGACGCGACCCTCAACATATTTTATTTTTTGGAATACTTGGCTTTTTTGGAATAGCTGGGATACAACGATTTGCCACAAATCAAATTGGAATGGGCATACTTTATTTTTTAACTGCAGGTTTATGCTTAATTGGGACAATTATAGATTTAGTGAATTATAAAAACTTAGCAAATGAGTTTAATCATAAAATGGCACTAGAAAGTAGATCTTTTATAGAATTAGCAAGAAGTTAATCGTTTGTCATTGCATTAATTTCTGATAAAGTTTCATCCATACTTTTGGCCTCTGATTCTATCAAATCAAAAAATTCTTGCTTTTCTTTTTCAAAACTAGCCACATGGATCAATCCTAAAATATTGGCCATGTGCTTTCTAACCCTGTGCGAATTAAAGTAAGCTACTTCCTTAAGCTTTGCATTCTTCTGACTAATGGTGGCAGTACGTTTTTGAACCATCTGCTCTAAATTAGCATTGTGTTTTAAAATTTGCTGATTGGCAATATCTAGTTTTTTATACGCCTTATTTTTATTTCGAAAATTAATTAAGGCTACAAAACCAAGAATTAATAAAACAGAGATTCCTGTTATCAATAATAAAAAAGTGTTTTTTTGCTTACTTAACTTTTTCTCATTAAAAGTAGATTGCAATCTTAATTCTTCATTCTCTTTGTCCTTTTTATCGGTAATAATTTTATTTAAAGAACTAGAAATATTACCTGATGTATTGTATCCTAGTAATTGACTTTTTAAAGAATCTTTTTGATTTAAATAAATTACCTGATTTGGTAAATCATTCATGTCTTTTGATAATCGAATGATTTGCTCATAAATATATAGCAATTGAATTTCTGCATGTGTTTTTTTGGCGATTGATAAAGCCTTATTTAGTAATATTTTGCTTCCAGCATAATCCTTTTGTTTCGATTTAATAATTGCCAACCCTGTATAAGCCTTAATGATTTGATCGGGTTCTGCATTTTCAAAGTTTAAAACCTTATCAAAAGAATTGCTGGCCTTCTCTAAACTATCCCTCATCAAATCTATTTTTCCCAATTTTGAAAAATAAAAGCCCTTGTCAAAAATTTGCAATTCATCATTTTTTATGGCATTTGCCTTTTCTAAATAGTATAATGCATTCTTATAATCATATTTCTCTAAATAGATATCAGACATTAAACTTAATGATATAGCTAAGGATTTTAAATTATTATACTTTTTATTTACTGCATACGCCCGATTTACATAAATACTTGCACTATTGATATCGCCTATAGTAATTAAAACTTCTGCTATATTATTCAGATTTTTTGAGGTTTCCTTTTCTAATCCTGCATCTTTATTGGTGCTTAAAGCATCTAAATAATTTTTTAAAGCAAAATCTAACTTACCAATTGCAGCATATGCTAATCCTAAAAAATTATACGATTTGGCTATACCTTGTTTATAACCAATTTTTTTAGCGAGCTTTAATGCGCTATCAGCATATAACACACTTTTATAAGAATCTTGATATTGATACATGTAAGAAATGCTTCCCATTTCTATAACCTTCTTAGTGCTGTCTGTTAAATTATGTAGGTTTTTTATCCTGTCTTGCAAACTAATTTCTTGCGCTTGAACAAACGAGCTAAAAAAAACAAAGAATAAAAAAAAGGTTTTAAATTTCATTAAAGGCTTATAACAAATTTGATTTTTGCAAAGTAATATATTTAAATAAAATATTTGTTAACTAAAATTGTTATCGTTAATAAACTATTAATTTTGAGAATGCAATTAAAAGAACTTACACAATATCTAGAAACCGTAGCGCCGTTGGCCTACCAAGAAAGTTATGATAATTCTGGATTAATTGTAGGAAGTTTTGATAAAGAAATTAACAAAGCATTAATTAGTTTAGATTGTACCGAAGCAATTGTTGATGAGGCAATTAAGAATAAATGTGATATCATCATTTCTCATCATCCAATAGTTTTTAAAGGTTTAAAAAAACTGAATGGCAGCAACTACGTGGAAAGGGTAATTATAAAAGCCATTGAAAACAAAATTGCCATTTATGCCATACATACCAATTTAGACGCAGTCGATAATGGCGTGAATTCTAAAATATGTGAAAAAATTGGATTGCAGAATTGCCACATTTTATCACCTAAAAAAAATGGGCTAAAAAAAATTGTGTTTTTTGTTCCTTTGGCTTACGCCGATATTGTTAGAACAGAAATATTTGAAGCTGGTGGCGGGCAAATTGGTAATTATACAAATGCGAGTTTTAATACTAATGGAATTGGCACATTTAAAGGAAACGATTTTACTAACGCTTTTGTTGGCAAAAAAAACCAAACACATTATGAGGATGAAACAAGAATTGAAGTTCTTTATCAGGCTCAAATTGAAAGTAAGATTATTGCTGCTCTTTTAAAAAATCATCCTTATGAAGAAGTAGCCTATGATATTTATGCTTTAGATAACAATTTAAAAGAAGTAGGTTCTGGTATGATTGGCGAATTACCTGAAGAAATGGACGGTGTAAAATTTCTACATCACTTAAAAGAAAAAATGGATTTGAGTGTGATTAGACATACTGAAATATTATCTAAAAAAGTAAAAAAAATTGCGGTTTGTGGTGGCTCTGGAAGTTTTTTGTTAAAAAACGCCCTAGCAGCTAATGCTGATGTATTTATTACTGCAGATTTTAAATATCACGAATTTTTTGATGCCGATGGAAAAATCATTATTGCCGATATTGGACATTTTGAAAGTGAGCAATTTACACAACATTTACTATTAGATATTATTACCAAAAAATTTCCTAACTTTGCAATCCGTTTAACTGAAAATAATACAAACCCAATAAAATATTTGTCGTAATGGAACAAACCGTAGAACAAAAGCTTGAAGCTTTATACGAGCTACAGACCATCCACACTAAAGTTGATAAAATCCGTCAAACCCGTGGAGAGCTTCCAATGGAAGTAGCAGATTTAGAAGATGACGTTGCCGGATTAGAAACACGTATTCAAAAAATCAAAGCAGACTTAGATGATACTGAGGACGCTATCGTGAACCGTAAAAATATGATCAAAGAATCTTTAGCTTTGGTTAAAAAATACGAAACGCAACAAAACAACGTAAAAAACAACCGTGAATTTGAAGCAATTTCTAAAGAAATTGAAATTCAAGGTTTAGATGTTCAGGTTTCTGAAAAGAAAATTAAAGAACTTACTTACGATATCGCTAATAAAACTGAAGTTTATGAAAAAGCTTTAGCAGATTTGGAAGAGAGAAAAAAAGATTTAGCCGGAAAACAATCTGAGCTGGAGAGCATCACTTCAGAAACCAAAAAAGAAGAAGAAGTTTTGGTTAAAGAAGCTAACAAAGCAGAAGAAAAAATTGATGATCGTTTAAAAATTGCTTACAACCGTTTAAGAGGAAACTTTAAAAATGGTTTAGCAGTAGTAACTATACAACGTGACTCTTGCTCAGGATGTTTTAATCAAATTCCACCTCAACGCCAATCTGATATCCGTCAACGCAAAAAAATTATTGTTTGCGAGCATTGCGGAAGAATTTTGGTTGACGAAACAATGGCAGACGCAACACAAACCGAATTAGTATAATAATTGGTATTTTAATTGATATTAAGGGAAACATCTTGAAAATTTCAAGATGTTTTCTTTTTTTAAACAAATTTCAAAATCAATAATGATTAAAAAAACACTTCTTATTTTTATTTTATTTCTAAGCTTTAGCTTTACATCGAAAGCTAATTTCGATTTTAATGCCAATTGTGTAAATGCTTATCAGGCCATATTTGATCTTCGCTTAAATGATGCAAAAGCTCTAATCCAAAAAGAGAAAAACCAAAATCCCAATAATGGAATAACCATACTTTTAGATAATTATGTGGATTATTTTACACTGCTAACCACAGAAAACAAAGCGGATTATGAAAGATTAAAGAATTTAAGATCGAGCAGGATAAGCGCTTTAGAAAAACAGGATAGAAACTCGCCTTATTACCTATTTGCACAAGCAGAGGTTTATTTGCAATGGGGCATGTTAAAAAGTCGCTTTCAAGATTACCTATCTTCTGGTTTTGATATTAAAAAAGCCGACAATCTTTTAAATGAAAATATTAAAAAGTACCCTTCTTTTTTGCCTAACAAAAAAAGTGCAGGATTAGTAGATGTGATATTAGGAGCAATTCCTTCAAATCTAAAAGGCGTTTTATCCACCTTTGGTTTTACTGGCAATGTAAATAATGGGATTAAAACATTAGAATATCTAGCAGGCGCATTGCCAAAAACATCTTACTCTTTTTATAAGGATGAAGTAGTTTTCTTTTTATGTTATATAGAAACAGATTTGGTTCATAACAAAGCAAACTATAATAAAATAATGAACTATACCGCTTCTATGGATAACTCTAGCTTGTTAAAATCTTATTTACAAGGTTATGTTTCTGCAAGAAATGCTAAAAATGATACTGCAATAACCTATCTTTTAAGAAGACCAAAAGGAAATAATTATACAGATTTTCCAACGGTAAATTATCTGTTGGGAAATGCTAAACTAAATAGAATGGATTCTGACGCAAATGTTTATTTAATTAGCTATTTAAAAGAATACCATGGAATCAATTTCAGGAAAGACGCATACCTAAAACTTGCTTATTACTATTATCTAAGAGGCGATAACAATCGCTATAATGCGTTTATTAAAATGGTAAAATCTCAAGGAGATGTTTATGATGAAAAAGATAAACAAGCCTTAAAAGAGGCTAACGACGCTGCTCCAGATATAAATTTGTTAAAAGCTCGTTTATTTTTTGATGGAGGATATTATCCAAAAGCTTTGGCGCAATTAAATGGAAAAGATGCTTCCGATTTTAAATTACAAAGGGATCAAATAGAAGTTTATTACAGATTAGGACGTATTTATGATGAATTGGGACGAGATGGAGAAGCGTTAATTAATTATCAAAGAGCCATCAGTTCAGGAAAAAATACTACTTATTATTATGCTGCAAATGCCGCTTTGTTGATGGGCGATATTTATGCCCTAAAAAACGATAAACCAAGAGCTGCAAATTATTATAAGCAAGCCATCGCAATGAAAAATCACGAATATGAAAATAGTATTGAGAATAAAGCGAAAGATGGTTTAAAGAATATTGGTTATTAACCAAGCTTATAGCGGAAAGCATAAGGCTTAGAGCTGATTGCTAAGTTTATACTTTTTTTAACCAGTATTTTATTCATTTAAGGATTTCTTATCGCACCAACTCTGTGCATTCAGCCTCCTTTGTGGTTAAAAAAATACCAACCAACTTTGTTATCTTTGTGATTTAAAACTATGTACCCTTTGTGGTAAAAAAAATATGAATTTAAGCATCCAAAAAACCATCGAATTTGTAAAAAAAGAACTTCAAAATGCAGAAGCTGGACATGATTGGTGGCATATAGAACGTGTTTATAAATCGGCGAAAGCCATAGCATTAGAAGAAAAAGTTGATTTAGAAATTGTAGAATTTGCTGCTTTGTTGCATGATATTGCCGATGCAAAATTTAATGATGGAGATGAAGAAATTGGTCCGCAAAAAGCCAGAGAATTTTTAAAATCTATTTCCGTTGAAGAAAACAAAATCATCCACGTTCAGCAAATTATCAGAAATATGTCCTTTAAAAGCAGTCTTGGTGAAATCAGTTTTACTTCGCCAGAAATGTTAGTAGTACAAGATGCAGATAGATTGGATGCTATTGGCGCTATTGGTATTGCCAGGGCTTTTACTTATGGTGGTTTTAAAAACAGAGAATTGTATAATCCTGATATTAAACCCGTTATAAATCAAAGCAAAGAAGCTTACAAAAACACTACGGCCCCAACTATTAATCATTTTTACGAGAAATTATTGTTGTTGAAAGATAAAATGAATACCTTAACAGGGAAAAGAATTGCCGAACAACGTCATCAGTTTATGGAGCAATATTTGACCCAGTTTTACCAAGAATGGGAAGGCCAAAAATAAATGGAAAATAGTTTTTTATACTTCGGTTATGGCAGTGGATTAAACCCAGCTTTAGTTGAGTTTAGGGTAAATGAACCTGTAGAAATTCTTTGCAAAGGCGAATTAAAAAATTATGCTTTACGCTTTAATCGTAAAAACCCTGATGGTAGCGCTAGAGGAAATTTACAACCCATTGAAAATGAATATACTTTAGGTTTGCTTTATCAAATCCACAAAAACAAATTTGAGCAATTATCAGCTACCGAGCCTGAGTATATTTTACAGGAGTTTGAAATCATTACAGAAAAAGAAACATTAAAAGCTTTTGCATTTATTTGTAGCCATTGCGAAAACAACATCCATCCTCAAGAAAAGTATATAAACGGAATAATTGCAGCTGCTCACTCTCAAAATTTCCCAGAAGAATACATCTTAAAAATTAAGAAACAAATACAAGCCAAGTAAAATAGATTAACATGGTTAGGCCACTAATCATTGTCATTCGCATGGTATTTCTGAAGTTTGCATGCTTAATATCTTTTATCACTTTATAAAACCACCAGATAAAATAAGTTAAAATTGGAATCCCCATGATGGCAAAAACATAAAAATTTATTAAATCGTTTTGTAATTGCCAATATAAAAACATCAGGCTTAAGCCGATAAAAAATACAATTCCCGAAAATATAAATGAGCCTTTATATCCAAGCAAAATGCTCAGCGTTTTATCGCCTCTTTTGCCATCTTCCTGATGCTGGTAAATTTGTGTTATTGGGTAAGAAGCTCCAATTAAACATGAACAAATAGATGCCGCTAAATATTCATCGGCTTTAAAGCCAAAAAAAGAATTAGAAATTGCACCGTAACACAATAGAAATATAAACCCTCCCTGAAAAATAAATACCACTAAAAAACTGATGATTGGATATTTTTTTAACCTCACAGAAGAATGGCTATAAGCTTTGGAAAGAGAATTGAAAATAATTACCCCTATACAAAACTGAATACTAACCAATAAAGCCAAGCTTGCACCAATCCATTCTAAGCAAATTGACGTAATATATAAGGAGTAATTTACTTTTGGAGGATTTTTAATGAGCGCAATGCTATCTTCATCTTTATCAAAATAGCTGTTATAACCGTTGCTAGCAGGATAAATAAAGAAATGCAGGATTACAAAAACCAGTAAGGCATGAGTATTGTTAACATTTGGTGCGGCACTTAAGGCAAAAAGATAAACGGGCAAAAGCAAAAGTGAAAAAGGAAGACGCAGGTGTAGAAAAACAGATTTTAACCTTTCAGATTTCATTATTTCAGATAAACGATTAAATTTATAAAAATAGATTAGATGGGCAGCATTATTTCGGCAATTGGGACAAGCAACCCTTCAAATAAGTTTTCTCAAGAGCAGATTTTTAGTTTCATGAAGGATGCTCATCAACTAGATGATAATAATTCCCGTCGCTTAGAATCACTTTACAAAGGTTCAGGAATTGATTTTCGCCATTCTGTTTTAAATGATTTTGGAAAAGAAAGAGGCGATTATGATTTTTTTGGCAACGATTTAGGCTTAGAACCTTTTCCTACAACTTCTAAAAGAGGAGATATCTTTCAATCGCATGCCCTAAATTTAAGCCTTACGGCGATTGAGGATTGCACAAAAAACCTTAAAAACTTTGATAAAAAAACGGTTACACATTTAATCACGGTAAGCTGTACAGGAATGTACGCTCCTGGTTTGGATATAGAAATTGTAGAAAAATTAGGTTTAAATGTTTCTGTTGAACGTACTTGCATTAATTTTATGGGATGTTATGGGGCTTTTAATGCATTAAAAGTTGCTGATTATATTTGCAGAGCTCAACCAACTTCAACTGTTTTGATTGTTGATGTAGAACTTTGCACTTTACATTTTCAAAGAGAAAACACTTTAGATAATTGGTTGGCAAACTCTCTTTTTGCAGATGGTGCATCTGCAGTTATTGTAAAAAATGAAGAATTCGCAGAAGAGAAACTTTTTGAAATTAATTCTTTTTATACTGAAGTGGTAACTGAGGCAAGAAATGAAATGGCGTGGAAAATTGGCAACCATGGCTTTGAGATGCAGCTGACAAATAAAGTTTCTAAACAAATAAAATCTGGTATTAAAAACATAGCTGACAAGCTTTTAAAAAAAGCCAATTTAGCGATTGATGAAATTGGTTCTTTTGCAATACATCCCGGAGGGAGAAAAATTTTAGAGGTGTGCGATGAAGTTTTTAAGCTTTCTACATTGCAGAACGAACCTGCTTATACAGTTTTGAAAAACTTCGGAAATATGTCTTCTACCACCGTGATTTTTGTATTGGCAGAATTGAGTAAAAAATTAAAAATTAATAAGTCTGAGGAACAAATTATGAGTTTTGCATTTGGCCCGGGATTAACTTTTGAAAGCATGATTTTAAAATATGCCTGATTTTAGCAAGCGAAGTATTGAGCTTGAAATTATGGATAATTTTGCGCTAGACCATCAAGAAATTGACCCAGTTTTAGCAGAATTAGAAACCATCAATAAATTATTAGGTGGTTTTTCTGTTTTTTATGATGCATTTAAAAAAGTAAATCTATCTAATGGAAATACAGTTTCTGATTGGGGCTGCGGAGGAGGAGATAGCTTAAAAGTTTTAGATAAATATTTTAGAAAGCAGAATTTAAACCTTCGATTTATTGGAGTGGACGCTACTGAATCTGCAGTTGAATATGCAATGGAAACTAATAAAAATTATCCAAATCTAAGTTTCAGATTAGCCGATGTTTTAAAAGAAAATTTTAAAGAAAACGAATTTGATGTAGTAATCAGCAGTTTATTTACCCATCATTTTGATGATGATGCCTGGGTTTTACTCATCAAAAAAATGCTTTTCGCCGCTAAAAAAGCGGTAATTATTAATGATTTACATCGCCACCCGTTTGCATATCATTCTATAGGATTGCTTACTCAATTATTCTCAAAATCGCCAATGGTTAAGCATGACAGTAAACTTTCTGTTTTGAGGAGTTTCAGCAAAAAAGATCTGGTAAATCTTTTGCAAAAAGCTGGAGCTCAAAAATATACTATCAAATGGATGTGGGCTTTTAGATGGCAGGTTGTGATTTGGAAATGATTTGGAAGTAATTATAAAGTTTAACCAACTTTAATACAAAACCCTAAACTTTATTGTATTTTCAATCTTCCGTAATTCCTTTAATAATTCTTTATCATAGCTAGTATCAGTATCAGTAATTACATAACCAATTTGGGTGTTAGTCATTAAAAACTGACCTAAAATATTGATTTCATGTTTGGCTAAAACCTTGGTTATCTTTGCCATAATACCCGGCACATTTCTATGGATATGAATTAATCGGAATGAGCCAGCAATTTTTGGAAGTTGTAAATTTGGAAAATTTGTGCTTCTAAAAGTAGTTCCTGTATTGATAAAATCTGCCATTCTTTTGGCAATAAGCGTTTTATTATTGGGAGTTTTTAAACTATCAAAAACTACCATTCCCATTTCTGTACAAATAGAAAGATTGATTTTATCCTTAGCATTTCCCCAATATCCTAAAGTTTTCAACTTAACCGCTTGCTTCAAAACATTATCAGAAATGGTTTCACCATCTCCCAATAAAAGCATTCCAACATCTTTTACATATTTATCTTCAAAAGTTGCTTTATGACGAATAGAAAAACCGTCTTTCTTTAAATAATCGATACTTTCTTGAGGAACATCTCCTACCAACAAACAAAGAATCCGATTTTTAGGATAAGAAATAGCTTGTGGTAAATCATTCACATATAAAAACTCATCAAAACTGGCAGCAACATGGTCCGCTTTTTCCATTACTGCTTTGCGTTCAATATTTTCTGTAAAGGCGAAAAACTTTTTAATCATTCCTGATTCTTTCAACTGAAAATCAGAATGACCATCGCCAATACCATAAATATCGCCTGTTAATGGCATTTGTTTCATCAGCTTTACTTTTCCATTTTCTTGCGATAATGGGTTTTCTTCATCGTAACCAACAATATTATCATCGGCATCAAAAACAAAAGTATTGGCGTAAATATTTTTCTTTTTGATGTGAAAAGGTGTAACTACAGGTGTGATAAACTCTTTAAAACCACCAGAAACAATTAAAACTTCGTCTGCATGTTTTTTGAAAAATGCCTTATTTCTAGTGAAAGAGGAAGAAACTTTTTTCTTCAAATGCTTTACCAATAAATCTAAATGCGATTTTTTTGCATTTAAAAGCTTAACCCTGCCTGCCAAACTCTCTGAAAAAGAAAGCTTGCCTTCCATGGCTAGATTAGTTAAATCTTCAATCTTTTGATAAATAATTTCCCTATCAGGATGATTTTTAAGAGAAATACGGGCTAACTCGTCTAAAGCTTCTACCTGCGTAAAAGTACTATCAAAATCTATAATGAAATATGGCTTCAAAGCAATTATTATTAAGCCCTAAAATTGCATAAATCATTTAGCAAAAGCTAATTTAATTGATATTTAAGCAGATTTTAGACTGTTTGCGATTTTGGTAATCGATTCTTGAAGAGGAATAAAATCAAAGTTTAAAGCAGATTTTATTTTATCGTTACTATAAGCACTCATCTTTGAGGCGTTATTTGCAGTTGCTTTATTTAGCCCACCTTTAGATTTAGTAATCCAGTTTTTTAATGCTGTTAATCGCCAAGCCATATTTAACATCCAAGGTTTTGCCTCCTTTTCAGGGATTGGTAAACCAAAAATTTGGGCAGTTTTAGCAAATAAATCTTTATAGCTGATATTTTCAGAATTTAAAATGAAACGCTCATTAACAATATCACCAGTCATCAATAAAATCATAGTTTTTGCAACATCTTTAACATCCACAAAACCTGTCCCACCTTGGGTATAATATTTAAAACCATTTCTAATAGTTTCAAAAATTGCCCCACTGCCTTCTTTTCCTGCATCTTCGCCAATAATAACTGAGGGATTAACGATTACTGCATTTAACCCTTCATTTATTCCTCGCCAAACCTCCATTTCTCCGCGGTATTTAGAAACGGCATACCCATCATGATTTTCAAAACCTTCCCAAAAATTTTTTTCTGTTATCAATTCATCGCCTTTGGCTTCTCCAATGGCAGCAATAGAGCTTACATGAACTAACTTTTCAATGTTATTTTCTATGCAAAGATTAACCACATTTGCAGTTCCTTCTGCGTTTACAGCAAGCATTTTCTTTTTTAAATCTGTTTCAAAAGAAACTAAAGCTGCACAATGAAAAACTTTTGTAACATCCTTAAAAGCTTCAGCTAAATCTGATAAATCTAAAATATCTGCGTTAACCCATTCGATATTATTTGCATAAGGATTAAGTTTAAGCGGAATTTTTGAATGCTCCCTTTTGGCACATCTAATTTTTGTTTCCGTTTGTAAAAGCTGAAAAGCCAATTCTGTACCCAAAAACCCTGTTGCTCCTGTTATTAATATCATTTTATAGGCTTATCATTTCTTATCCATTCAAAGGTAATAGAATAAAAAATTAAATCTTATCCCTCATTTAATTTAAAAAATAGATATTTGAAAGAATTGTTTTAATATGTCTTTAGCCGATTTTTTTTCTCCCATTAATGTATCTAAAATTACTCCAAAAGATGGCTATTATGCCAGTCATTTAGGGGTTAAAATTGAGGTTTATGAACAAGCTTTTCCTGATTTGGAGGAGCGTAAATTTGATATAGCAATAATTGGTGTTTTAGATGATAGAGGCGCTATAAATAATCAAGGTTGCGCATTAGGACCAGATTATGTAAGAGAAAAGCTATACAGTTTAAATGAGGGAAATTTTAAATCTAAAATTGTTGATCTAGGAAATATCAAAGCTGGAGAAAAAGTTTCTGATACTTATATAGCTCTTAAAATGGTTGTTTCCGAGCTAATAAAACTCAATATTTTTCCACTTATCATCGGCGGAAGCCAAGACCTTACTTATGCACAATATATGGCGTATGAAGTGTTGGAGCAAAAAGTAGATCTGGTAGTAATTGATTCTCATTTTGATTTAGATGAATCTGCTGAAGACACGATTGTTACCAATTCTATTTCCTATTTAAATAAAATATTTTTACATCAACCAAATTACCTTTTCAACTTTAGCAATTTGGGTTTCCAGACTTATTATATTAACCAGGATAGTTTGCGGGTAATGGATAAGCTATTTTTTGATGCGCAACGACTTGGAGAAATAAGCGGTGCCATTCATATTGCAGAACCTGTCATCAGAAATGCGGATATGATAAGTTTTGATATTTCTAGTATTAGAGCTTCTGACGCAATGGCAAATGGCAATGCTAGTCCAAACGGTTTTTATGGTGAAGAAGCTTGTCAGTTAGCAAGATATGCTGGTTATAGCGATAAATTAAGCTCAATAGGATTTTATGAATTTAATCCTGCTTATGATCAAAATGGACAAACAGCGATGTTGCTAGCACAGATGGTTTGGTGCTTTTTAGATGGATTTTACAATCGGAAAAAAGATATTCCATTGCAACCAAAAACAGATTATACCATTTACAAAACTAGTTTACAAGATGATGCCCATGAGCTTATCTTTATAAAAAGTAAAAAAACAGACAGGTGGTGGATGCAAGTGCCGTATCCTACAATGGGTTCTAAAAACGAACGTTATCATTTGGTTCCTTGCTTATATGATGATTATCAGTTGGCTATAGCCGGAGAAATGCCAGATTTATGGTGGCGCACTTATCAAAAATTGAATTAAATGAAAAATTTATTGGTTGCAATTGCATTCCTGTTTACTTTATCGGCGCAAGCCCAAACAAATTTTAGCCTTAAAGGCGAGATTAAAAATTTACAATCTGATAAAAATATCTATTTGATTCATATAGCAGATCAAAGAGAAAAGTTAGATTCCGCTAAAACGCTAAATGGAAAATTTGAGTTTAATGTTGATTTAAACAGTCCTTCTGTAGCTATTTTATTATTAGACCACAGCGGAAATGATTTAAATGATAAACAAAGTCCAAAAGATATTTACAGATTTTTTATTGAGCCTGGCAATGCAACTTTAATAGCAAAAGATTCTGTCGCTAAAGCAGATGTAAAGGGTTTATCAATATTTGAAAATTCTAAAGCATTAAATAATAGTACAGCGCAAATTGAATCAAAATTAATTGCTTTAAACCAGGAATTTAATGGTTTACCAGCTGATAAAAAAAATAAAGAGGTTATCTTAAAAGGCTTTCAAAATAAATATGAAGCTTTATTAGCTGATAGAAAATCTGCAATTGCAGATTTTATTATTAAAAACCCGAAATCTTATGTGAGTTTATATGCATTAAATACAGATTTGGCAACTGAAGATATGGATGTTGAACAGGTTAAGAAAGCTTTCGAAGGTTTATCTCCAGAATTGAAAGAAAATATATTGGCCAAATCAATAAATGCAAAACTAGATTTAGAACAAAAAACTGGTATTGGTGTGATAGCTACAGATTTTGAAGAGAAAACTGCCGAACAAATTGCAATCAAACTTTCAAGCTTTAAAGGCCAATATGTGTTGTTAGATTTTTGGGCATCTTGGTGTGGACCATGCAGACAAGAAAATCCTAATGTGGTTAGAGCTTATGAAACATTTAAGGATAAAAATTTTACGGTTTTAGGGATTTCTATTGATACAAAAGAAGACGCTTGGACCAAAGCTGTTAAACAGGATGGTTTAGTTTGGACGCAGCTTTTAGACCGCTCTAATCAAATAGCAAGCACTTATGGCATTAACGCAATCCCAAAAAACTTTTTGATTGATCCAAATGGAAAAATAATAGCTAAAAATTTAAGAGGCGAAGATTTAATGGATAAATTGAAAGAAGTTTTAGCAGCAAAGAAATAATAATTTATAAAGTATTTTAAACACAAAAGCCTCAAAATTCGCAAATTTTGAGGCTTTTTATTTATATCGATAAATTATTATCCTTTAATAAACTCGGCGTTAAAAAACTCTCTGTTCATTCTGGCGATATTAGTAACCTTAATTTCTTTAGGGCATTGTGCTTCGCAAGCATAAGTATTTGTACAACCTCCAAAACCTTCATCGTCCATTTGTAAAACCATTGCTTCTGCTCTAGCATAACGCTCTGGTTGACCTTGAGGCAACATTGCATATTGCGAAATTTTTGCTGATACAAATAGCATTGCAGAAGCATTTTTACAAGCTGCAACACAAGCGCCACAACCAATACAAGTTGCAGAATTAAATGCTTCATCAGCAATTACTTTAGGAATTGCTATTTCATTTGCATCTGGCACACCTCCAGTTCCTATAGAAACATATCCTCCAGCTTGTTGAATTCTATCAAAAGAAGAACGATCTACTGCCAAATCTTTTACAACTGGAAAAGCGGATGCTCTCCATGGTTCAATCACAATGGTATCGCCATCATTAAAAGACCTCATGTGTAACTGACAAGTTGTTGTTGCTCTTTTAGGACCATGTGGTTCTCCATTAATAACTAAAGAACACATTCCGCAAATTCCCTCACGACAATCATGATCAAATTGGATTGGATCTTCACTTTTCTTAACTAAACCTTCGTTTACCACGTCTAGCATTTCTAAGAAAGACATATCCGGAGAAATCTCTGGTGCTTTATAAGTCACAAATTTACCAGAAGTACTGCTATTCTTTTGACGCCATACTTTCAACGTCAGGTTCATGTTTCCACTCATTTCTTTTTAGTATTGAGTAGCTAGTAATGAGTATTGAGTAATTGGTATCCAGACAATTGTCTTTTTACTTTCTACTTTCTACTTTTTACTCTCTACCTATTTATAACTACGTTGTGTTAATTTAACATTTTCAAACTCTAACTGCTCTTTGTGCAATTCTTCTGGCATATTATCGCCTTGGTAAGCCCAAGCAGCAACATAAGCAAAATCATCATCGTTTCTTAAAGCTTCACCTTCTGGAGTTTGATATTCTTCTCTAAAATGTCCACCACAAGATTCATCTCTGTTTAAGGCATCATCAATCATCAATTCTCCCAGTTCTAAGAAATCTGCAACTCTTCCTGCTTTTTCTAATGATTGGTTTACTTCTTCATTTTCTCCTAACACAATAACATTCTTCCAAAAATCAGCTCTTAATTCGCTAATCATGCCCTTTGCTTTTTTAAGTCCTTCGGCATCACGAGACATTCCGCAATATTCCCACATGATTTTTCCTAAATCGCGGTGATATTCATCAACTGTTTTATTTCCTCTTAAAGAAAGTAACGTTTTAATACGATCTTCAACCTCAGATTTAACTTTTGCAAATTCAGGGCGGTTAGCATCAATTGGTGCTGGACCAATTTTAGCAAGATAATCTCCTAAAGTGTAAGGAATCACAAAATAACCATCAGCTAAACCTTGCATTAATGCAGATGCACCTAAACGATTTGCTCCGTGATCAGAAAAATTAGCTTCTCCCAAAGCATATAAGCCGGGAATAGATGTCATCAAATTATAATCAACCCAAAGACCACCCATTGTATAATGTACCGCAGGGTAAATTCTCATTGGTAATTTATATGGATTTTCATCTGTAATCTGGCGATACATATCAAACAGGTTACCATATTTAGCAGCTACTGTATCTTCCCCCAATCTTTTAATAGAGTCTGCAAAATCTAAATAAACTGCTAAACCTGTTTTACCAACTCCGCGTCCTTCATCGCAAACCTGTTTTGCATTTCTTGAGGCTACATCTCTAGGAACCAAATTTCCAAATGATGGATATTTACGTTCTAAGAAATAATCTCTTTCATCTTCTTTTAAATCAATTGCTTTTATTTCGCCTTTTTGTATTTTTTGCGCTAATTCAACAGTTTTTGGCGCCCAAACCCTACCATCATTCCTTAACGACTCAGACATCAGCGTAAGCTTAGACTGATGATCCCCAGAAACTGGAATACAAGTTGGATGGATTTGTGTATAACATGGGTTAGCCATATAAGCACCACGTTTGTGAGCTCTCCAAGCTGCAGTAACGTTACTTCCCATTGCGTTGGTAGAAAGATAGAACACGTTGCCATAACCTCCGGTACATAAAAGTACAGCATGGCCAGCATGAGTTTCTACAGTTCCATCAATTAAATTTCTGGTGATAATTCCTTGCGCTTTTCCATCAACTGTTACCACGTCTAACATTTCAGAACGGGTATACATTTTTACTTTACCGAGATTGATTTGACGGTTTAAAGCAGAATAAGCACCTAATAATAATTGTTGTCCGGTTTGTCCCCTAGCGTAAAAAGTTCTTGATACTTGAGCACCACCAAAAGAACGATTATCTAATAAACCACCATATTCGCGAGCAAAAGGAACGCCTTGTGCAACACATTGATCAATAATATTTACAGAAACTTCTGCTAAACGATAAACGTTTCCTTCTCTTGATCTATAATCGCCACCTTTAATGGTATCATAAAACAAACGGAAAACTGAATCACCATCATTTGGATAATTCTTTGCTGCATTAATACCACCTTGAGCGGCAATAGAATGCGCCCTTCTTGGACTATCTTGAAAACAAAATGCTTTTACATTGTAACCTAATTCTGCTAAAGAAGCTGCCGCAGAAGCACCGGCCAATCCAGTTCCAACAACGATGATGTCGTATTTTCGTTTATTGGAAGGGTTAACTAGTTTTAGATCGAATTTGTGTTTGTTCCACTTTTCGGCTAACGGGCCGCTAGGAATTTTAGCATCTAACATCATCTTGTTTATATATTTTTATGTTTAACAAGCCCAAAAAGAGATTGTTTTTAACATGATTTATAATCTTATTTTAAAAAAAAGAAATACAATGGCATTGCTGCAAAACCTAGTGGGATTAAAATTGAAAATATCCAAAATCCAACAAACTTAATTAAAGGACGATATTTATGATGATTCCAGCCTAATGTTTGAAAAGCGCTTTGAAAACCATGCACCAAGTGAAAAGCTAATGCAGCCATTGCTAAAACATAAAAAGCAACTAGCCACCATTGTTGAAAAGCAAATTGGGTTTCTTTATATAAATCTTTCGATTTTGTGATTTCTACCCCATTATCTATATAGCTCACATAATCTGTAAATTCTGACGCTTGGATTTCTTTAGTAATGGTTGCGCCGGTATTCAAATCAGTACGATATTCTACATAAGGGGTTTCTCCCCAATGGTATTGGTACCAAAAATTACTCATGTGTACCACTATAAACACAAAAAGAACTGTTCCTAAAATGCCCATGTTTCTTGATGACCAAATACTGCCATCTTTTGGTTTAATGGCATAACCTTGAGGTCTTGCCTTTCTATTATGAAGCGTAATAATAATTGCCCAAACACTATGGATAATAATAGAGCTATATAAAAGATAAGAAACTACTTTTATTGGCGTAAAATGGGTCATGAAATGAGCGTATTGATTAAACGCTAATCCATCATCATTTTTAAAAAGCTGAAAATTACCGGTTAAATGAACGATTAAAAACGAACATAAAAACAATCCGGTTAAACACATCACTAATTTTTTCCCGAGGGTAGAAGAGAATGCGTTGGAAAAATTACTCATTATATGGTATTTAAAGGTTTTTTAGAACTGCAAAAGTATTTAATATGAAATGAAAAAATAGCATTCCAGCTAATGAAATCAAATTATTTGATTATTTAGAAACGTTTTAAATAATTACTTGGTGAAGTTTATTGGAACTATTTTTTTTCCTGCTATAGCAAAACTAACTTCTCCTTCTTTTAATTTTATTATTGCCTTACCAGTAAATTTTCCGAATGCTGGTAAAATGGCATTATATTTTCCAAAGTAAAAGCAAGGTAAATTAATACCTTGTCGGGCTTTGCCTTGAATTCTAACTCCTGGATGTATATGACCCGACAAAACATATTTTTCATTTTGCGTTTTGGGCAAATCATGATAAAGATCAAATTCTCCGATACTCATTTCATCAACAACTTCTAACTCTATCTGCTTGTAAAAATGAGAAGGCAAAATGTCATGATTTCCTTTAACTAGTATCATTCTTACCTTATGGTGAAATTCTCTCCAAAGTTTAAACCATGCTAAATCGTTATTAATATCACTATGAAAAAGATCACCTAAAAAAATCAATTCTTTTGGTTGATAAGCATCTATCAAGTCTGTTAAACAGGCTAATTCTTCTTGAGCAATTGCAGTTGGTATAGCAATTCCAGATTTACGGAAATGCGCACCCTTGCCCATGTGTGTATCTGAAACTAGTAGTATTTGATATTTGGGAAACCAAATTGCTTTGGCTGGTAAAAGCCATAATTCTTCACCTTTAAAAATAAATTGAAATCCTTCTTCCTTCATCAACCGCAAAAATAAAAAGTCCTGATGGAATAGCCATCAGGACTTAGAAAATAAATATATATGATTTATTATTTGACTGGAAAAGTTACCCTAAATGTACTTCCATCTGGGGTTACACCTCTTAAATCAACCATTGAACTATTTTGTTTTAAAGCCGCCATCACTTGATCGTTGTCGTTAACACCTTTTCCATTAATGCTAGTAATAATGGTTCCTTTCGGAATCTCATACATATCAAAAACTTTACCGGCAGTAATACTTGTAACTACCACTCCATTAGCAACACCATACTTTTTCTTGGTAGCATCATTTAAAGTATTAAAAGTAGCACCTAAACTATTTGCAACCTCAGTAACCTCTTTACCACTATTTGCCAACTTTGTTCCTGTATCGCCTTTAAGTATCAGATTAAAATCTTTCATTTTACCATCTCTCAAAACTGTAAGGCTTACCTTATCACCCGGACGCATGGTTCCAATTTTTTCTTGCAAACTTGCTGAAGATGTGATATCATTATTATTTAATCTTTTAATAATGTCTCCTTTTTTAAGTCCTGCTATTGCAGCAGCACCACCTTCAACAGTAGAATTAACATATAACCCTTCAATTTCTTTAGTGCCTAATTGCTCTGCATTATCAAAATTAAGCTCTTGAAAAGTTACACCTATATAACCTCTTTTAACTTCTCCATATTTCAAGAAATCGTCCATCACTTTTTTAGCAAGATTTACAGGAATAGCAAACCCATATCCTTCATAAGTGCCGGATTGTGATGCAATTGCAGAGTTAATTCCTATCAATTCTCCATTGGTGTTTACTAAAGCTCCCCCACTATTTCCACGATTGATAACTGCATCTGTTTGGATAAAAGATTCAATTGATGAATTTGGTGGAGGATTGTTAGGATCGAAATTGTTCCTATCAATTTGTGGCGCTAAAATTCCTATTTGACGAGATTTAGCACTTACAATTCCAGCAGTAACTGTTGATTCTAAAGTTAAAGGATAACCAACTGCTAAAACCCATTCGCCAACTTTTACATTATCAGAGTTTCCTAGTTTTACGATAGGTAATTCAGAGGCCTCAATCTTTATTAAAGCTAAATCGGTATTCTTATCCCTACCAATTACTTTTGCTGATAACACTCTTTTATCAGAAAGGATAACCTCAATTTTTTCTGCATCTTCTACCACATGATTATTTGTCATGATGTAACCATCACTTGTCACAATTACACCAGATCCTTTTCCCATTGGTGCAGGTGCATTTGGATTAGGAGTTGACCGTTGTCTTCTACCAAAAAAATCTTCAAACATATCTCCAAATGGATCATTACCTCCATTTTGGGCCATTGATTTACTATAGGTAGTTCTAACATGAACTACTCCAGGTGAAACAGAAGCTGCCGCTTGAGTAAAATCTACTGCACCGGTAGAAGAGGTAATTTCTGAGGGATTATTAGCAAAATAAACTTTTTGTCGTTCTGCCAAACTCATTCCCGATATCGAATTTGTTTCTAAAATTTTATAAGCGCCAATTGCAACTGCACCGCCCACAATTGCAGTTAATAATGTTATGCCTATCTTTTTCACGTTTCTATTCATTTTTCTAATTATTTAATTTTTACGATTGATAATTAACAAACTCAAAAATAATACCATTAAGACGGTTTTTGCAAGATCTTGTTATTTGCTTTTGCGTTAAAAAATGTTAAATTTTAACAATACACGATAAATTGTAGACTTATTTAAATTAACCATCAAAATATAATTAAGTTTTGATCTTATAAAGACACTATTAATCCAAATAATAATCACCATCGTTTCAATCTCCATATAATTTTCCGCAAATTTGTTATCCCAAATGATCAAGAAAGAAACCGTCGACAAGATTTTAGAAACTGCCCAAGTGGAAGAGGTTGTTGGTGATTTTGTGCATTTGAAAAAACGGGGAACAAGTATGATTGGGCTTTGTCCTTTTCATGGAGAAAAATCTCCATCTTTCCATGTTTCACCTTCAAAAGGGATTTTCAAATGTTTTGGTTGTGGAAAAGGTGGCGATTCGGTAAGATTTATTATGGAACACGAAAAATATTCGTATCCAGAAGCTTTAAAATACATCGCTAATAAATATAATATTGAGGTTGAAGAAACCGAAGTAACTCCAGAATTTAAGCAAGAACAAGATAAAAGAGAAAGTTTATATATCGTTTCCAACTATGCAGCAAAATTTTATGCTGATAGAATGTGGAATTCTGAAGATGGAAAAACTATCGGCTTAAGCTATTTTAAAGAAAGAGGTTTTAGGGATGATATTGTTCAAAAATTTGAACTGGGTTATTCTCCTGATGATTGGAGTGCCCTTTTAGAAGCTGCAATTAAAGATGGCTACCAACAAAATTTTTTAGAGGATGTTGGCCTGGTGGTTAAAAACGATCAAGGAAAAATATACGATCGATTTAGGGGAAGGGTAATGTTTCCCATCCATAATTTTACCGGAAGGGTAATTGGTTTTGGTGGACGAACTTTAAAAACAGATAAAGCAGTTCCTAAATATGTAAACTCACCAGAAAGCGATATTTATCATAAATCTAATGTGCTTTACGGTTTATTCCAAGCTAAAAAAGCAATTAGAGATTTAGATAATTGTTTTTTAGTAGAAGGTTATGCCGATGTACTTTCTGTACAGCAAGCTGGTGTAGAAAATGTGGTTGCTAGTTCAGGAACATCGCTAACAACAGAACAAATCAGATTAATTGGAAGATTCACAAAAAGCATTACCATTTTATATGATGGTGATGCAGCAGGAATAAAAGCTTCTTTACGTGGATTGGATATGATTTTAGAAGAAGGATTAGATGTAAAAGTTGTCCTTTTCCCTGATGGACACGATCCGGATTCTTACGTACAAAAATTGGGAGCTTCGGCATTTAAAACCCATATAGAAAAAGCTAAAAAAGATTTCATCTTTTTTAAAACAGAAATACTTTTAAAGGAAGCAGCATCTGATCCTATAAAAAGAGCGGGTGTAATTAGGGAAGTGGTAGAAAGTATCGCTAAAATACCCGATGCCATAAAAGCTTCTGTTTTTATTAGGGAATGTAGCGGTTTGTTGCAGATGGAAGAACGCATTTTGATTTCTGAATTGAACAAAATGCGTTTGGCAAAAGCAAAAAAAGATAGCCAACAACCTTATCGCAATAGCGAAGAAGAACCACCAATTCCTGAAGAATATTTAGTAGAAAAGCCTATAGAAACCGATGAATATCAAGAAAAAGATATGATTAGGGTTTTGTTGATTTATGGCGATCAAATGGTGAATTGGGATGGATTAACAGATACTTTAATTGGTCCATACATCATTACCAATTTAAGTGATGTTACTTTCTCTAATCCGCTTTATCAAAAAGTGATTCAATATTATCATGATGAATTGGAAAATGGATACGTTCCTAAAGAAAAAGATTTTATCCAACATCCAGACTCTGCAATGGCGTCTATGGCAATTTCAATGATTTCGTCGCCTTATGTTTTGAGCGACAATTGGTATAGTATGCATAACATTACTGTACCAAATGAGGTGGAAAGATTAAAAGGGACCGTGATGGGTGCCATTTTTCACTTAAAGAAGAAAAAAGTAACTACCATGATTACCGCCAAACAAAAATTGATTCAAGAAGAAAAAGACGAAGCCAACGTCATCATTTTAATGAAAGAATACCTCGAATTAAAAGAAGTGGAACGCTACATTTCTAATTATTTAGGCTCTGTAATTACTAAATAATGGCAACCCATAATGATGATGGCAAAAAGGGAGAGACAATTGCAAAAGCATTTTTAGAAGCCAAAGGTTATGAGATTTTAGATGAAAATTGGACATTTGGCAAAGCCGAGGTTGACATCATCGCTCACTTAAATAGAACAATTATTTTTGTAGAAGTTAAAGCCCGCTCTGGAAATTATTTTGGTAACCCCGAAGATTTTATCAGCGTTAAAAAACAGCAATTACTTGCTAAGGCGGCAGAAGAATACGTTCATGTTGTAAATCATAAACATGAAATCCGTTTTGATGTAATTGCTATACTCTTCAAAAAAGGTTTTGAAAGCTATGAGATAAATCATATTGAAGATGCTTTTTGGAATTACTAGTATATTTTAATTAAAGGGTTTCACAGCATTTCCGCTTTATCTTTTTATTTGTTTCCTTACGCTTTGCACCAATCAAGCAAATAAAAAGGATGTCGCTTCACTCCCTAACCCGCGGAATTTAGATTATTCGAAAAATCCCTACAAATCATCAGATTTATATCCGATCCTTTTCCTTTTTACAGGATTGTTTTTATGTTGCACCAGTTCATCCACATAATTAAAAACCAATGCTATGCTTTTATCATGATGGCTTAATTGTTGTTTTATTTCGCTGATTTCCATTTTGAAATCACTTTGTTCATTTAATATATTTCTTAGTCGAGAAAAAATCCTTACAATCTGAATGTTTACCTGAATGGCTTGCGAACTATTTAATATACTCGAGAGCATAAGTACTCCGTGTTCTGTAAAACATTTGGTAAATAGGTTCTTCCTCCTCTACGTTTGTTTGAGGTCACAAATTGTGACCTCAAAGATTCCCATTCTTCTACATTCAGTTGAAACATGAAATCCTCAGGAAATCTATCTAAATTCCTTTTTAAGCCTTGATTTAAAACCTTTGGTTTCAACTCCATAAAGTTCTGATTAATCACTATCTAACATCACTTTATGACTTCTTACTAAATATATTTTATTAATTACGGAATCATCAGAGATAATAGGAAATGTTTCTTTCTTAGCCATTTATAAAAGTTAAAATCAAATATATCATAAACATTTTTATTGTTTGAGATCACAATTTGTGACTTTAAGTTAGGGTGTAATCACGTGGAAATCAAATATTCAAACCCTAATATAAATGTTAAAATATCACAAAAGTTGTAAATAGTAAATGCTTTCCTTTATTTTAGACATTTTAAGCAAATCCAAAAAAATGATTTATAAATTTTTAAGATATATTCCTTTAATTGCTATTGTCTCCCTTTTATTTTCATGCGACAATAAAAAAAACGATACCTCAAGCAGTTCTTCCTTTGTAAATCCTGAAAGTGGCGCTGTTATAAAATCGGGCGAAAGCCTAAAACTGAACTTAAATTTTTCTGATGGTTTAGTAGATTCTATCCAATATTTTGTAGATACCTTAAAAATTAAAACTCAAAAAGATACGACAGGTTCGACTTTAGATACCAAAGATTTCGCTTTAGGAAGCAGATTAATTACTGCAAAAATTTTTAGAAAAGGAGTTGAGGAAGAAGCTACTACAAATGTGGTAATAATAAGTGCTATAAAACCTGATTCTTATCGTTATAAAATCATCAATACTTATCCTCATTCTACTACATCTTACACTGAAGGTTTAGAATATCATGATGGCTTTTTATATGAAAGTGCCGGCGACTACGGAAATTCTAGTTTGAGAAAAACTACTTTAGAAGGTAAAGTTGTACAACAAGCAGATTTAGATAAGCAGTATTTTGGAGAGGGAATTACCATGATTGGTGATAAAATTATCCAGTTAACTTATAAAGAAAAAGTTGGTTTTGAATACGATAAAAACACTTTTAAAGTATTAAAAACCTTTCCATATAACCATGCAAACGAAGGTTGGGGATTAACTTTTGATGGCGAAACCATTTATAATACAGATGGTAGCAACCGTATTTTTATGTTGGATAAAAACACTTATTTGCCAAAGGGGTACTTAGAAGTTTATGATGATAAAGGTCCAGTAACGCAATTAAATGAGTTGGAATGGATTAATGGAAAACTGTATGCAAATATTTATCAGTCAGAATTAATTGCCATTATTAATCCGAAATCTGGCGCTGTTGAAGGTTATATCAACATGATGGGTTTACCACACGGAGCTATTGCAGATGCAGATAATGATGTTTTCAACGGGATTGCCTATGATAAATCTGGAAATCGGATTTTTGTGACAGGCAAAAAATGGGATAAACTTTTCCAGATAGAACCGATTAAAAATTAAATTAATCGTTCGTTTTTCCTCTTTTGAGATAGTAAGTCGATAGTTTTAAAGCGATAATAAAGTGATTAAAAATATTAGGGAAAAAGCCATAATACTTTTCAAAAATCTGATAACGTTCTATTAAACTTTGCTGGTGTTTTTGTTTAGACATGCCGCCCATTAAGTATCTAGCCACATACATTTTTGTGTTTACAATAGTTTTAGCTTTACTTATCGCATCCAAAATCCAATCGATATCGGCACTTAATTGATATTGAGAATCATAAAGTTTGGTCATTGATTTTTTGATATAAATAGCTTGATGACTCACGCTCATCCCATATTTAAAACCATCTAAGTTTAAATTTTCTGGCGCTTTATGCCTGCGTTGCCCTTGACTTTTCAGGTTTTCATCAATCATTTCTGTTTCGCCGTAATAAATATCGGCGAAAGCCTGATCATAGAAAATCTTTGCAACAGTTTGATTATCATAAATTTCATCTCCAGAATTCATGAATAAAACATAATCGCCTTTGGCTAATTTTAAGCCTTTATTCATGGCATCGTAAATTCCTTTATCCGGCTCAGAAATTATTTTAGTGATGTTTTCTTTATATTTTTCAATGATTTCTAAAGTTCCATCGGTAGATTTTCCATCGATAATCAGATATTCAATTTTGGAGTAAGTTTGATTGATAACCGATTTTATGGTGCGTTCAATATGTTTTTCATTATTGTAAACAACGGTAATTACTGTTAATAATGGCTCTTTCATTTCACTAAAGATTTGTAAACTGCCAAATATTTTTCCGCAACCACTTCTTCGCTGTAAGAATTCAAAACTTTTTCTCGGGCATTATTTTTAAGATGCTCTCCTTCTACATTTAAAACCCAAGAAATACCGTTCGCTAAATCTTCGGAAGATTTATATTTTGCGATATACCCATTTTGATGATGGCTCAGCATTTCTGGAATTCCGCCTTGATCAAAAGCCACCACAGGAATAGCGCAAGACAAAGCTTCCATTACCATATTGGGCAAATTATCTTCCAAAGATGGCAATACAAAAACATCGGCCAAATTGTAAATTTCTACCAATTGTTGCTCATCATTAACTATCGAAAAACTTTTAGCAGGGAAAGGTAATTGAGAAATATCCAAGGATTTATTCTTGCCAAAAAGCAAGACTTGAATATTTGAGTTAGCGTTAGATTTTTTTAGAATTTCTAAAGCTTCTAGCAAATAAACTAATCCCTTTCTTTTATCATTGATGTTTGCTGCACCAAAAAGAACAATTTTGGCCTCTAAAGCAATATTCCATTTTTTTTTTAAAAGTGTTTTATATAAAGGTTTGTACACCTCCGTTTTTATAGGATTTGGAATTGCTTCGATCCTGAAATTTTTTAATAAACTGCTAGATTTT
This sequence comes from Pedobacter psychrophilus, assembly GCF_001652725.1. Lineage (GTDB taxonomy): Bacteria > Bacteroidota > Bacteroidia > Sphingobacteriales > Sphingobacteriaceae > Pseudopedobacter > Pseudopedobacter psychrophilus. The sequence continues at coordinate 74,632 of NZ_LWHJ01000030.1, read as the reverse complement.
GCAACATTAGCCAACCACTCGCTGCAAGCAACAAAAACTATATTCTTATTTTGCTGATAGATTTCTTCTTTACCCAGCCATCCTCGATGTGAAATATCATTTTTATTGGGGTTTCGCAAAAACTTGCAGTTACCACACTGATTTAAAAAATGATCGCAATCTCCAGCATAATGGCAACCTCCGGTAAAGGTCCACATATCATGCAAAGTCCAAACTATGGGTTTATTGAGATGAAATAAGGATTTAATGTTTTTCAACGATAAAAAACCTTGATTTATCCAATGAAAATGAAGAATATCGGTATTTTGAATGTATTTATTTTGAGTAATATCAGTCCCAGAATTTGAAGGTGAAAACGCAAACCTTACCGATTTATCTCTCTCCTGAAAAGCAATAAAAGGCAATCTTTCTAAATAGAAATTTGCTTGAGATTTGAATAGATCTAAAGAATTATCAATAGTAGAAACGATATATTCATCATCCGTTTTTTTCTCTTGAACCAATAAATTAACATCAACCTTTGGCTTTAAAGCTTGCAATAATCTTTTGCAGGCAACGGGAGCACCGCCGCCATGATCAGCTGTATTGATTAGGCAAACTTTCATTTATTGATTTTATGCGAATAAAATTATTTTTAATAATATCTTGCAAATTATTAAAAATGCCATCAATATTTAATCAATGAACATTATTTCTTCTTTATTTCAAGATCAAAAAAAGAATAAAGGAAATTTAAAGGGCAGAATTATCCTTTTTATGTTCAGGTTTGCTCAATTAACCAACAGACATATTTTAATTGCGATATTATTGTGCATCTATTTGGGTTTTTATCATGTTTTTGTCGAGTGGTTTTTGTGTGTAGAACTTCCCCGCAAAACCAAAGCTGGTAAAGGTTTGGTAATTTATCACGGACAAGCTTTGGTAATTAATCAGGGTGTTGTTTTTGGCGAAGATTGTATCTTAAGAAACTCGACAACTATTGGACATAAAATTTTAAAAGACGGCACTTTTAGTGGTTGTCCGGTAATTGGAAATAGGGTTGATATTGGCGCAAATGTTTGCATTATTGGAAATGTGAAAATTGGAAATGATGTGAAAATTGGAGCTGGAACAGTGGTGGTGAAAGATATTCCTGATAATTGTGTGGTGGTGGGAAATCCCGCAAGAATAATTTTAAATTTATAAATGAACAATAATTTAACCGACCATACCTTTTGGAAAAACTTTTGGGAATCTAAAAAAGGATTGATTTTTAAGGTAAAACCCGATTATACTTTTAGCGCCATTTTATCAAAGCTGATAAAAGATAGAGGTGTTAAAACTGCAATAGAATTAGGCGGATTTCCAGGTTATTATTCCACTTTTTTAAAGAAATATTTCGATTTAAAAGTTACACTTTTTGATTATTTCATCCATCAAAAAATAATTGATGAACTTTTGGCTTTTAACGAATTAAAAAGCAGTGACATCAATATTATTGAAGCAGATTTATTCACTTATCAACCAATCGAAAAATACGATTTAGTGAGTTCTTTTGGTTTGATTGAGCATTTTGAAAACACTAAAGAAATTATAGAGAAACATTTGATGTTTTTAAACGAAGGTGGAACTTTGTTTATTACACTTCCGAATTTTAAAGGCGTAAATGGTTGGGTCCAAAATAATTTTGATAAATACAATTACGATAAACACAACATTGGTTGTATGGATTTGAGTTTTTTAAGTTCAGTTGCTCAAGATTTAGGCTTAAAAGAAGTAAAAACTTATTACACGGGCGGCTTTAGCACTTGGCTAGAGAACAAAGAATCTAAATCTACAATTGATAAGGCTATTGTGAAAACAATTTGGTTTGGGGGGAAAATCGTTTCAAAAGTATTAAGACAGGAAAGTAAATTATTATCTCCTTATATTGTTTTAGAGGCCAGGAAATAGATTTACATCCTTTGTTTGATAAACCGCAATAATCTTTCAAAAAGATTTCCCTTTCTTTTGGCCAAGAAATTCCTAATCATTTGGTAAGCAATTGAATTTTCTTCTATCGTATCCGGAAATTGTTTGATAGGTTTTTGGCGAATATTTACCTGGTACATTTTTTCGATATTAGAATGTGTTCCTGTACCATCATGTCCAATATTATTGATTAATGAATGAGTTGGATTCAAGCTTAATCCTCCGTTTAAAAAAACTGAAGCGTACCATCTAATTGCCCAGGAATTATTTTTCCCAGCTTTAAAACCTAGCATCTGCTTCCAAAAATTCATTTTGTGTTCAATGGAAAAAGCGAATTTTTTGTCATCATCAAATTGAGCAATCAATTCATCAATATCTGGATTAAATTTATCCCAAGCCCGTTTCCAAGTTGCCCATCCCCAACTATGCACAGCTCTATAAAAAAAGGTTTCTGGCAAATCATCGGCGAAAGCCAAAGGATACATATATGCGCTAATGTGCATCACTTTTTCTTCATTTTGATATTTATCCAAAGCTTCATTAAAATATGCTAAAGTATAAGGCGAGCTCAATAAATCATCTTCAAAAACGATGACTTTACCATAAGTATTTACCAATTCTTTTACACCACTAATAATAGAATTTGCCAAACCTAAATTCTTTTTTGCCCTTACAATTCGTACAGATTTAAAACCATCGATATTAGAAATTATCTCATTAACCAGTTTAACATTTTCTTCTTGTTCGATGTTTTTAGCTGCATCTGCAAAAATATATAATCTTGAATCTTCCGCTAAGGCATTGGCTTGCAAAAATTTTAAAGTTCGCCGAGTATGTTCCGGTCGGTTATAAACAAAAAGTGCTATTGGTGCTAGATTTTGCATTGGCTAGAATTTTATTTTATTGATGATTTGATTTATAAACTCGTTAATATCATGAGATATTTTAAAGTAGTAAATCAAAATGCTATAAATAAATAACATCAACAAAGAACGAACGGGAACATCAATAAAGAAATTATTGAGATAAGGCAGCAGCAAACCAATTATCAAAACAACAATAGAAATTACCAATAACTTTAAAAATTGAATATTAAAAGGCTGCAGTTTGTAGCGATACGCAAGAAATGCCCAATAAGAAAAATTCAACAATAACATGGTTGCTGAGTATGAAATAGCTGCTCCTAACATCCCAAATTTAGGAATCAGCAAAACATTTAATCCAACGCAAATGAATGCCGCAGTTACCAGAATATACATCGTCAGTTTATAGTTTTTAGAAAAACTGATAATTGCACCATTTAAACCGCCAGTAATATCGAACAGAAATCCTAGTCCGAGAACAATAAAAACATCGTAATAATTTACATATTCTGGTTTTTTAAGCATTACCAAAATGTTTTGCCAGTTGGCGATTAATCCTATCAATAACAAACAACCTAATAGAAATTGCACTAAGGAAGTTTTGTGGTAAATCTTGTTGATTTTAACTAAATCCTCTGTTTTCCAGGCATCTGCAATAATTTGGTAAGACGTTGTATTTAAAGCCTTTGCTGGCAAATTAATTACCAAAGCCATCCCAAAAAAAGTACCATAATAACCTACCATCGCTTCGCTTGAGAAAACCTTAAGTAACAGAGTATCGATGTTTTGTATCATAGCAAAAGAACCTCCAGCCAACATGGCATATAAGCCATATTTTATCATTTCTGGAGATTGTTCCCTTACTTTTTCAGTAACCTTATTAAACCTAATTAAGTCGAGTTTTTTTAGATAAAATAATAAAAGCAATAAAATAAGTCCATTTGATAATACGTACCAATAAACAAATTGATCATAATTTATCCAATTAAAATAAACTAAAACCACAGCTAAGGCGGTCATTACTTTTAATAAAACTTCTCTTAAAAATGAAGGTAAAATATTATGAAAAGTGGTTCGGGCAAATGTTTCTGCCAAGTTATACCAAAGCGTAAATAACGCAATCGGAATAATATAATAGTAGTAGCTATAAAAAAGGGAGGCGCCTTTATCCTTGTTGTTATAATTTTGGATAAATTCTTTCCCAAAAATATAGCATACGGTTACAGCCAAAAAACCAATAAGCGTAATCTTAAAAACATAAAGCGGGAAACCATTGTGTTTTCTATCATCAGTTTTAAAAAAAGGAAAATAACGAGTAATTGCACTACTAAAACCGATTGCGGCTAATTGAGTGTAAAGCAAAGAAACAGAGGTTATTAAAACAAAAAAACCTATCTGTTCTGCCGTTAAAATCCTTTGAAAAAGAATTATTAGATTAAAAAAGCCCAAAGCAGTCCCTATATAAAGGGTAATGCTGTTGAAAAAACCTTGCTTTTTTAATAGGTTCATTTTTTAATCTTGAACAAGTTTTTGATATAAGTTTTCTGGCTCATAAGCCTTAACTGCAAGTTTAGCCTTTTCTTTTAAATCTTTAACTAAAGAATTATCTTCTATTAAATTTTTTAAAATAGGATAAATATCTTCATCATAATTCAAACAGATTTCTTTCAAATCTTCAGGAACAATATAATCTGATGGAAAAATCCCAGGTTTTGCAGCTTTAATCATGTTAAAAATCACTCCCGTTTCTTTTGTTTCACCGTATTTACTTTGGTTGTTGAGGTTAACTTTTAAGTTACCTAGGATAATATCGCAAGTATTTAAACGCAGTTCAAATTCATCAGCTTTTAAAAAGTTGGCTTGATAAAAAAACTGGATTCCTAAAATTTCTAATTCTTTTATCAATGGGATTAAAAACTGATTATTCTTAGGGATGTATCCTAATAAATCAATAGCTATTTTACCTTTTAAGAAGGAAATGTTCTGTTTCAGAACCTCAAAGAAACCAACATAATCTCTTCTTTCATTATCAACAGAACCGGGAATACAAATTCTTAGTTTTTGATTTGTTTGCGATAAATCTTTACTAGATTGATGGATACAAAATGGAAAAACGATAACTTTTGAAGCATCAATAAACTTTTGCAAGTATACTTTTTGCGCATCGCTATAAATCAAAACTTTATCGCCTTTGGCTTTTAAATTCTTGATTATCAAATCTCTTTGTTTTTGCCTTTTTAATTCCTTGAAGAAATATTTAATCGGTAAATAAAAACTGGTTTTTATTTTTTGTATCGAAGCTCTATTTAATCGATATTTTAATAAATCAATTTGTTTGTCAAACGAATTATCAAAATAGGCATCAATATTATGAACTGTTAAAACAACTTTTGATTGCCAGTTAACAGAGGCAAATTCTTTATAATATTTAGAAATGGTATTAATGTGAATCTGATCAAAGCCGTCATTGTCAATCCTTTTCAAATAATCTTCGATTAACTCTCCACTATTATCAAAAGCTATTTCAATGTTTTTTTGGGAGAATGAAAGCGGGATTTTTAAACTTTTTAGAGTATAAATGCAAACTTGATTTTCGGATTTTAAAGAATAAGTAATTGCTAAAGCTTCAACAGCCGTATAATGATTAGCTTCACATATTTCTATGATTCCAATTTTCAATTTTTAGCAGTATTGATAAAAAAAGATTCAGCATATAAAATCCTACCGTCCTCTTTATTAAAAGTTTGAGTATAATTTCCTTGAAAAACGTATCCGATGCCAATCAATAATTGATAGATTCCATCAAACAATAATTGATCTTTATATAATTCTTCAAAAGAAGTTTCAATTAAAACACTATCTGCTATTTTTAAGGTTTCTAATCCGCCTTTAATCACTCTATCCTCAAAACCTTGCACATCAACCTTTACCATAAATTTCCCACTAATATTTAATTCTGGAAAAACATCATCTAACCTTCTAACTGTAATTGATTCTTTTTTTACATAATCTGTTCCGGCAAAAACTTCTGTATGTAAATCCGCCATGTTTAATAAAGAAGAGCTTGGAGTATGGGCGCTAATATTGATTTCTTGTTGTTCATTAACATCACCTAAAGCACAGTTTAAAGTCTTAACATTGATGCATTTTGTGTTTTCTACTAACTCATCGAAACAAGCTTTAATAGGTTCAAAAGAAATGATTTTTGCAGTCGGTAAAATTTCATGAACAAGATTGGCATATTGACCTACGTTGGCTCCAATATCTAAAACGTAATCAAGGTTTCTATTTTGCAACCATTTATTATTTTCGGGACGTACCAATTTTATAATTACGCCCATTTTATAAAATATATCCTGAATGAATTTTATCATTTTAAAAAATTTATCAAACTTATTGATTTAACACTTAAAACAGGAATCTCTTTAACAAAAAAATCCCCACTTTTTCAAGTGGGGATTTTTGAATATCAATTGAACAAATTTTATTGGTTTACTAAAGACTTTCCTTTAACCTTACGTTCTTGCTCGGTTAAGTAAATCTTACGTAAACGGATGCTCAATGGTGTAACTTCAATGTATTCATCAGCTTGTATGTATTCCATACATTCTTCTAAAGAGAATTTAATAGCTGGTGAAATACGAGTATTATCATCAGTTCCAGAAGCTCTCATGTTAGTTAATTGCTTTCCTTTGGTTACATTAATTACCAAATCAGTATCACGGATGTGCTCACCCAAAATCTGACCTTCGTAAATATCAACTCCTGGATCAACAAAGAAACGACCTCTATCTTGTAATTTATCAATTGCATAAGCAGTTGTCATCCCTTTATCCATAGAGATTAAAACCCCATTACCACGTCCAGGAATTGTGCCTTTCCAAGGCTCATAAGCTTTAAAACGGTGAGCCATAATTGCTTCACCTGCAGTTGCAGTTAAAACGTTATTACGTAAACCGATAATTCCACGAGCAGGAATATCAAATTCTAAATGTTGTAAATCGCCCTTAGGCTCCATAATCAATAACTCGCCTTTACGTTGGGTTACTAATTCGATAACTTTACCAGAAACCTCACCAGGAACATCCACAATTAAAGTTTCTATAGGCTCACATTTAACTCCATCAATAACTTTAATAATTACCTGTGGTTGGCCAACTTGCATTTCGTAACCTTCACGACGCATAGTTTCTATTAAAACCGATAAGTGAAGAATACCACGACCGTAAACCAAATAAGAATCCGGAGAGTCAGTTTCTACTAATCGTAAAGCTAGATTTTTTTCTAACTCTTTATTCAAACGCTCGCGTAAGCGTTGTGAAGTAACAAATTTACCTTCTTTACCAAAGAAAGGAGAGTTATTGATGGTAAACAACATATTCATTGTTGGCTCATCAATGCTAATTACTTCTAATTGTTCCGGTTTATCAAAATCAGCAATGGTATCGCCAATATCAAAACCATCAATTCCTACAACAGCACAAATATCTCCTGATGAAACTTCAGAAACTTTAACTTTTCCTAAACCTTCAAAAGTATATAATTCTTTAATTCTTGATTTTACGATTTTACCATCTCTTTTAACCAAAGAAACTGGCATATTTTCTTTGATAGTTCCACGGGCAACCCTACCAATTGCAATACGACCTACGAAAGAAGAATAATCTAACGAAGTAATTTGCATTTGTAAAGTACCTTCTTGTATTGGTGCAGGTGGGATATTCTCTAAAATGGCATCCATCAAAGGGAAAATATCTTCAGTTGGCTTTTTCCAATCTGTACTCATCCATCCTTGTTTTGATGAGCCGTAGATAACTTGAAAATCTAATTGATCTTCTGTAGCTTCTAAGTTGAAGAACAATTCGAAAATTTGCTCGTAAACTTCTTCTGGACGACAGTTTTCTTTATCTACTTTATTAACAACAACAATCGGTTTTAAACCTAAAGCCAAAGCCTTTTGCGTTACAAAACGAGTTTGAGGCATTGCGCCTTCAAAAGCATCACATAAAATCAAAACACCATCAGCCATTTTTAATACACGCTCTACCTCACCACCAAAATCGGCGTGACCAGGAGTGTCAATAATGTTGATCTTAACATCTTTGTACATCACTGAAACGTTTTTAGAAACGATGGTAATACCACGTTCACGTTCCAAATCGTTATTATCAAGTATTAATTCACCCGCAGTTTCATTATCTCTAAAGATAGAACAAGAGTGTAAAATTTTATCAACCAAGGTTGTTTTACCGTGGTCAACGTGGGCGATAATCGCTATATTTCTAATCTTTTGCATTCAAAATAGCTCTAAAAAATTTTTGCAAAGGTAAGGTTTTAATTAATAAAAATTGCACCTTAATCATTTGAATTTAAAATGACTATGATAATTTAATAATTCCTTAGTTTTGATTGTATCATGAATATTCAAATAATTATCGTATTCGTATTATTTTTGGGAGCTGTTTTTTACATCGGCAAAATCATTTATAGTAGTTTAAAAGCTAAAAATGGTTGTGCTAGCGGTTGCGGTAAATGCGGTGTGGATTTTTCTAAAATTGAGCCCGATAAAAATTAACATACACACAACGTTTTATATGGCGATAATGTGTATTATGTTTTCTTTAAATCTTTAAGGAACGCCCTAAAAGGGGAAACAAGTAATTGGGGAGTTTTAAATCTGACAGGTAACGTAAACTTCAGCCGAACTAATTTCATTTCTAATTGAATGCTTTGTGAATAAAACACTTCCCTGATTTTATATATTTTATTATTTAGTTTATAGCTTGTAGATTATAAATCGTCTACATTAAATACTAAAGAATTTAATTATTAAATAAAAAGCTGCAATTATAAAAATTGCAGCTTTTTAAAATTAGATTTAATTATAACCAGGATTTTGAATCAAAGAAGCATTTGCATCAATTTCTCTACGAGGAATTGGTAGAACAAGTTTTGGACTATCGTATGGAAAAGTACCCGTAGAAACTTTAACTCGTTTCAAATCATGAATTCTTGAACCTTCAAATGCTAGTTCTAAAACTCTTTCGTTTAAAATTGTCTGAACAGAAGAAACTAGTAAAGCCGGTGTTGCGCCTGCTCTATTTCTAACTAAATTATAATCATTTGTAGGAGAATCACCAACAAAAGGAAGTGAAAGTCTAAGATTACATTCTGCCCTTGTCAAATACATTTCAGATAAGCGAATAACAAGAATGTTTGATCCGAAGGCAATCCATTTACCAGTATGATATCTTGTTGAACCTGCTCGGGCACCTACTGCAGAATATATCAAGTCAGAACGTCTCTTATCAGTAGCTTCGTATAAATTTCTAAATGAAGCTAAAATTCTGATATCAGCCCTTCCAATACCTTGTAAACTTGCATAAAATGTGGCTAATCCATCATTTGACGTACCGGCATTATTTTGATCATTTTGTTGTATTTCAAATAAACTTTCTGATGAATTTTTATTTAAAAATGGGGCACCTACTGTTCCTGTTAATGATTTTCCACTATTAGTTATTACATTATCAGCGGCAGCTCTAGCTGCAGTATAATTACCCTGTTGCAAATATACTCTTGATAACATTGCAAGAGCGGAAAATTTTGTCGCTCTTGTTGGATTACTGTTAGGGATCAATGTAACTGCTTGATTCAAATCTGCAATCACTTGCGTATAAACCTCGGCAACAGTTTTTCTAGCACCTAGAGATGAAGCTAATTTATCGTCAGTTGTAGCTATAAGGTTAATAGGAACCCCCAAATTAGTTGTAGTATTTCCAGCCGAAAAAGGTAACCCATATAATCTAACTAATTCAAAGAACATAGAACCTCTAATAAAATATGCTTCACCTGTTAATCTATCTTTTGTAGCACCTGCACTTATTTTATCTATGTTAGCAAGAATAGTGTTTGCCACATTTATGGCTCTATAAGCATTTATCCAGGTTCTAGAGGCTTCTGCATTATTAGCATCCATAGTTTTTAATGCTATTTGACGGTAACTTTGAAAAGTACCAAACCATGAAAAATATGTGTCAGAGGCCAAAAGTTCTGGTACAACATTTAAATTTGTTCCATAAAGTGAGCCACCGCCCATAATCGCATATGCACCAACAACAGCACTTTCTATATCTTGTGCTGTTTCTAATGCTGTTGTTGCATCAATACTTTGTCGAGGTTCAAAGTTAAGCTCACTATCGCAAGAAACTAGCCCAAAAAGTAATACTGCTAAAATAATTTTGTTTATATAATTTGCTTTCATAATAATCTAATAATTAAAATCCAAAATTAACACCAAATGTTATAGTTCTAGCTTGTGGCGGTGTATAGAAATCATGGCCCAAGTTTACTCTTCCAGTATAAGTTGCATTCACTTCTGGATCATACCCTTTATAATTAGTAAAAGTTAAAAGGTTTTGACCGGATATATAAACTCTTGCATTATCAACTTTTAACTTAGATAATATATTTGAAGGAATTTTATAACCCAATACAACGCTTTTTACTCTGAAATAAGATCCGTCTTGTACCCATCTACTTGATTTAAAAGCTCCATTACCATCTAGAAATCTTGGTTGAGGAATATTTGTGATTGTATTAGTAGGGGTCCAATAATTTAATTGGTCTCTTGTTTGATTGTCATAATAATCACCATTGACAGATTGGAAAAATCCTGCTATATTATATAAATCATTACCATAAACAAACTGTGATTGAATATTTAGATCAAATCCTTTATATGAGAAAGTGTTACCAAAACCACCATAAAATTCCGGGTTTGGATCACCTACTTCTTGTTCATAACCATCCCAGTCAGAATCATTTGCAGTGGTTCCGTCTTCATTAAAGAACAATGCATCTCCATTTGCAGGATCCACTCCAGCATATTTTGGTCCATAAAAATATCCATAAGCATTACCTTCTGCTATTCTACCTAGCTGCCTAGAACCGCCATTAATTATTGAACCATCGGTTGCTAAAATTTTGTTTTTGTAAGTTGAGATGTTGAAACTAGTGGACCATTTAAATTTACCAACTAAGTTGTTTGTTGTTAAAGTAAACTCTAGTCCTTTATTTTCTAATTTACCAACATTCCTAACTATAGAGGTAAAACCATTGATTGCAGGTAAAGGAAAGCTCAATAATAAATCTTCTGTTTGATTATTAAAATAATCAAATTCTCCAGATATTCTATTGTTGAAAAATCCAAAATCTAACCCAAAATCTAATTTTTTACTTTTTTCCCATTTCAAATCATCGACTCCAATTTGAGATGGTACAATACCCGCCTTATCGGCATATGGAAGGGCAGAATACAATGTTAAAGAAGGAAAGTTTCCTATTTCTGAGTTTCCTGTTAATCCATAGCTAGCTCTAAGTTTCAAGAAACTAATTTTAGAGATAGATTTTATAAAATTTTCTTCTGATATAATCCAACCAGCAGATACGGAAGGGAAAAAACCATATCTATTATTTTTACCAAATCTTGAAGAACCATCAATTCTTCCTGATGCTCCAACAATATATTTGTTATTAAACTTATAATTACCTCTAGCAAAATAAGACAAAAAGCTATAACCAGTTTCGGTTGAAGAACCTCCACTAACAATTGCCGCACTTGCAATTTTAGTAAACTTATCATTCGGAAATCCAATACCAGTTGATGACCCCGTTTTTAAAGTAGTTGTTTGGAAAGAATTTCCCCCTACCAAATCAATATTGTGTTTGCCAAAAGATTTTAAATAGCTCAAATAAATGTTAGTATTATAAGAACTAGAGTTTACTTGACGTGTAAATCCTAAACCTGTAGGTGCTCCATCTAGTGTTTCTTTACCATTATAATTTTCTTCGTCCAATTGTGTAATGTCAAACCCCAAATCACCAGTAATTGATAAATCTGATGAAAAATTATATTTAGCATTGAAATTACTAATTGATCTAAGCTGAGAAGAAATAGCTGTTGCCTTTTCTAAATCAATTAAATTGTTATAATATAAAGTTTCGTCACTTAATTCTCCGTCATCTAGTCTAGCTCTTTGAATAGGTGGAATAGCATTTAATTGTAACGGATTAGTAAAAGCATTATCACTTGAAACTCTATTATTTTTAGTTTTGGCTATAGATATATTAGTTCCTATTTTAAATTTATTACTTACAGAATGATCAACATTAAGTCTTCCATTAGACCTATTAAAAGAATTACCTATCAAGATACCTGTTTGGTCATTATACCCTCCACTTATAAAAAATCTAGTTTTAGCATCACCACCATTTACAGAAATATTGTATTGTGATATTCCACCATCTTGAAAAGATAAATCCGTCCATTTTGTATCATAATCCTTAGACCAATCATCTGTTCCAGCCCCATACTGCAACCAAGCATCTTCAGCATCATCTGTATTCCAACCGACTCCATTTAATGAAGAATTTTTTATCGCTTCTGTAAATAATTGTCTGTATTCAGCAGAGTTCAAAAAATCACCCCTGTAGGTTGGGTTACTGATTCCTGTAAAATATGTAAAATTAACTTTGGTTTTGCCAGCTTTCCCTGATTTAGTAGTAACCAAGACGACACCATTTGAGGCTCTTGCACCGTAAATTGATGCCGCTGCAGCATCTTTTAATATTTCTATAGATTCAATATCTTCTGGAGCAATTGAGGCTAATGGATTATCCGGCTCAGTAGCACTACCTAAAGCTTGAGACACAACTGGCTGTCCATCAATAACATAAAGAGGGTCCTGTCCTGCAGATATAGAAGAAATACCTCTAACTCTGATGGTTAAACCTTGCCCCAACTTACCTGATCCAGAATTTATAAATACACCGGCAGCTCTACCTTGTAAAGCAGTTTCAAAGGTTGAAATAGGCTGGTCTGCAAATTCTTTAGAAGTAACTCTAGATACAGAACCTGTTAAATCTTGTTTGTTTTGCGTTCCATAACCCACAACAACTACCTCTGACAACGCTTTTAAATCTTCGGCTAACTTTACATTAACTGTTGTAGAAACAGGAAGTTCTATTTCTTTAAAGCCGATATAGCGAAATACTAAAGTTTTAGCAGTGGATGGAACAGAAAGTTTAAAATTTCCACTTGCATCGGTTTGAGAGCCTATCGAAGTATTCCCTTTTACGGAAACACTTACTCCTGGTAGTGGAGCTCCATCAGTAGCGGATGTTACTTTTCCAGTTATAGTTTTGTTTTGAGCATACAATACCGTAACCATTAAAAAGCACATTAAAAAATAGCTTAGTAATAATTTTTTCATATAATTTTGTTTAGTTAAAAAACTAAAGTATAAATTAATTATGAAAATAACACCATTTAGGCTTAAATTTTATACTATTTGTGTGATTATTTATATTTTTATATGATTAATTCAATTTAAAACTACTAAAATCTGATTTTTCTCTACTTTATCCCCAGATTTTATATACAATTTTTTAATTATAATATCTGCAGGTGCTTTTATCATGTTTTCCATCTTCATAGCTTCTAAAATAAATAGATTTTCACCCTTTCTTACCTCATCACCTTCATTAATTAAAATTTTCAAGACTAAACCAGGCATGGGGGCTTTTATCTCTTTAAGCTTAATTGCATTCAGATTTTCTAAACCTAAATCCTTTAATAATTCATCATATTGATCTTTAGCTTTAATATCGTAAATATTATTATTTACCTTAATCTTAAAAGTTTTCTCAGCTAAATTTTTATCAACTAATTCGGCGGTGTAAGATTTATTGTTTTTTATGATATGGAATTTATTATTTCCAAGATTTACCATATCTAAACTTAAATCGTTCCCATTTAAATTGATCACCTCATTTTTAATAGTTGTCTCAAAATCGAAATTGTTATTCACTTTTATCTTAAACATATTTATTGAGTTAATGCATATTGTACAAGATTAGCACCCATTTTTAAAGCTTCTATTCTTTTCGATTGTGAATCATCCGGATAAGTGCCTAAATCTTCCCAGCCATTTCCTAAGTCACATTCATAATCATAGAAACAAACTACTTTTCCTTTATAAACTAAAGCAAAACCTTGCGGACGTTTTCCATCGTGTTCATGAATTTTTGGTAATCCATTTGGGAAATCAAATTTTTGATGAAATATAGGATGACTTGGTGGTAATTCTACAAAATCTAATTCTGGAAAAACTTTTTTCATTTGTGGGCGGATAAATTTATCCAAGCCATAATTATCATCAATATGCAAAAAACCACCGCCAATTAAATAATTTCTTAGATTTTTAGCTTCTTGATCAGTAAAAATAACATTACCATGTCCCGTTAAATAAACAAAAGGATAATTATATAAATCGCTGCTGCCAATTTCTACTAAACCCTCTTCGGTAGAAATATTGGTGCCTAAATTTTTATTACAAAAATCTATAAGATTAGGGATTGCTGTTCTGTTTGCATACCAATCTCCCCCACCATTATATTTTAGTTTTGCGATTTTATAGGTTGATGAAAATGAAGTAGAAAGTAGAAAGTAAAAAGTGGAAAGCCCTAAAATGAGAAAAAAATTTAGACTCTTAGTTCTAAACCATATCTCTTGTTTTGAAGCTTTTCTATTAGCTTTAAACTCTTTACTTTTAACTTTTAACTCAATCATCTATTAAAATAATTTATCTCGAAACAAGCTTCTAAAGCTGCGGTTTCCGTTCTTAATCTGCTTTCACCTAAAGTTATGGGGACAAAACCATTTTGTAAAGCGAGGTCTATTTCTGAAGGAGAAAAATCACCTTCAGGACCAATTAAAATTAAATATTTTTGTTGAGGTTTAAAAGCATCTGCTATCGCTGATTTTTTATTTTCCTCGCAATGAGCTATGAATTTTAAATCGGCGGAAGCCTGAGAAATAAACGTTTTGAAAGAGATATAATTGTTGAGATAAGGATGGTAAGCTTTTAAAGATTGCTTAATTGCAGAAGTAATTATTTTATTAGAACGATCTAATTTGATTTCTTTCCTTTCTGATCTATCGCAAATAATTGGGGTAATTTCATCAATGCCAATCTCAGTTGCTTTTTCTAAAAACCATTCAAAACGATCAATGTTTTTTGTAGGCGCTATTGCAATATGTAGGTAGTGGTTTCTTTTGCCAAATTCCAGTTTTGTATCAATGATATTTAAAATGGTTCTTTTTGGATGTTCATCAATAATTTCAGCCAAATAGAATCCGCCTTTGCCATCAATCAAGTTGACTTGATCGCCGTTTTTTAAACGTAAAACTTTAATGCAGTGTTTGCTTTCCTCTTCATCTAGCTGATAAGTTTTTGATTGTATATCAGGTGTATAAAAAAGATGCATAATTTAATGATTATCTATCTGTTCTTCTTTTTCTAAAAGCAATTGAAGCTTAACAGATTCTATGTTTTGACCTACTTTTTTTAGGATAGTAAAAGTGTAACCGTTAAAATCTTTAGTTTCTCCTACTTCTGGTATTTTCCCAAAAATTTCACTTATCAAACCAGCAATGGTATCGTAATCTTCATCCTCTGGCAAATCATGAGTAAATGCTCATTTACGTCATAAACTGTTGCGGATGATGTGATAATAAATTCGTTATCAGAAATCTTTTCTACCAAAGGTTTTTCTTCATCATACTCATCTTGTATATCGCCCACCAATTCTTCTACAATATCCTCTAAAGTTACCATACCCGCGGTACCACCAAACTCATCCAATACAATAGCGATTTGAATGCGTTTTAACTTCAATTCTGCCATTAAATCATTTATTTTTTTAGATTCTGGTACAAAAAGAGGTTTTCTTAAAATATCATTCAAATTAAACTGACCGTGTTTTACAATAAGCGATAAAATATCTTTAGCGTGAACTATACCAACAATTTTATCGATGGTATCTTCATAAACTGGTATTCTAGAATAGCCTTCAGAAATAATACATTCTAATAATTCTTCTTGAGTTGACATTAATTCTATAGCAGATATCTTGGTTCTTGGAACCATAATATTCTTTACTACTCGCTCATTAAAATCAAAAACGTTCTTAATTAGCTCATGCTCAGCTTTATCAATTGCACCGGATTCTTTTCCCTGCTCTAAAAGATATTGCAATTCTTCTGATGAGTGAATGGATTCATGTGCGTTTGTAGAATCAATTCCAATCAGTTTTAAAATAACGTTTGCAAAACCGTTTAAAACATAAATAAAAGGTTTAAAAACGATGTAAACGAACTGTAAAGGAAGTGCGATAGCCATAGTAGTTGCTACCGGTTTTTGAATTGCCAAGGTTTTTGGTGCCAATTCCCCAAAAACAATATGTAAAACAGTTATAATGGTAAAAGCAAAAATAAGACCTAATGTTTCTGTTAAACTTGCAGATATAGGAAGATTTATGAAACTAAAAACATTTGCCACCAAGCTTGACATTACTCTTTCACCTACCCAACCTAAGCCTAAAGAGGCTAGGGTTATACCAAGCTGTGTTGCTGCCAAATAACCATCTAAATGAGTGGTCATATGTTTCGCAATTTGGGCAACCTTACTGCCAGTTTTGGCTTTAATTTCTATTTGGGAGCCCCTAACTTTAACAATAGCAAATTCGGCCGCTACAAAAAAGCCGTTTAAAAGAACTAAAAATATAGTAAATAAAATACTTAAAGTACTAATTTCGGGGTGGGGGTCCATTATTTATCTCTATAAGTTTTATTATACAATTCTATACTTTCTTCAATTACTTTATAAGCATACTTTTTACCAAGCAAGTGCTCGATAGTTACATTTTTCTCTTCTAAAGCTTTATAATCTTGAAAAAATCTTACAATTTCTTTCATTGTATGTGGAGGCAATTCTTTTAAGTCTTCAATATAATTAACAGACATATCATTTTTTGCTACCGCAATGATTTTATCATCCTGTTCCCCATTATCAACCATGTGCATTACACCAATCACCTTTGCCTCAATCATAGACATTGGGTAAACATCCGCTGAACATAGAACTAATATATCTAATGGATCATGATCATCACAATAAGTTTGTGGAATAAAACCATAATTAGCAGGGTACATTACAGAAGAAAACAAAATTCTATCCAATCTTAAAAGACCAGTGTCCTTATCAATTTCATATTTAGCTTTTGATCCTTTTGGAATTTCTATTATTGCTGTAACAGATTCTGGTGAGTTTACGCCTGGAGATATGGAATGCCACGGGTGATTATTATTATCTATCATTTAATTCTGAATGATTGTTTTCGTTTTTAGTAGTTATGTTCCTTTTTAAAAAAGCAATTATTAATGGTATTGTTGTGATTAAAACAAAACCAATAATTATATAAGCTAGATATTTTTCTATTTGTCTTTCAAATTCTTTACCTAAAAAATACCCTAATAAGGTTAAAGAACCAATCCATAAAACTGCGCCAATTAAATTATATAATGCGAATTTTCTGGAATCTAATTTTACAACACCGGCAAATATTGGAGCAAATGTACGTACAATTGGGACAAATCTACCCATTATTAAAGCAAATGCTCCTTGTTTATTATAGTAAGCCTCTGCGGCTTTTAAATATTTCTGCTTAAAAAAGAAAGAATCCTTTCTTTTGTAAAGAATCGGGCCAGTACGATAACCAAACCAATAACCCACAAAGTTTCCAGCAAAAGCGGCAATAATCAAGCCTAAAATCATGGTCGCAATGCCAACATCTAATCTTCCGGTTGCTACAAAAAGTCCAGCTAAAAATAATAGATAATCCCCTGGTAAAAAAAAACCAAAAAATAATCCAGTCTCAGCAAAGACTACAAATAAAATTAAATAGAATCCTCCTTTATGAATGATCTGTTGCGCATCGGCTAACTTTGTTATATTCTCCCAGAATTCATGCATAGCTATCTTATAAAACTACAAATATTATTGCAATTTATAATGCATCAAGAATTTAAAACAAATCTGTAATTAACGAAGGGTATATTCCTAAAATGATTGTTACAATAGCAGAAACACTCAATACGATTTTATAATAGGGAGTAGAGGTTAATTCTTTTCTTTCTGTATCTTTAAAATACATAGCTGCAATCACCTTAAAATAATAGAAGATGCCAATTACCGCATTAATAATTGCAAACACAATCAGCCAAATGTGATATTGCGCTAATGCTGTAGAGAACATAAAAAACTTACCAATAAATCCGGCAGTTAAAGGAATTCCTGCTAATGACAGCATAGAAATAGTTAGTACAAAGGCTAAAAAAGGATTCTTTTTACCTAAGCCATTAAAGTTGTTAAAATTCTCTCCGCCTGTTTGTTCTTTCACCAAAATTAGTACGCCAAAAGCAATAATTGAAGCAATTGAATAAGCGGCAGCATATATAAATACTGAGTTGGTAGAGGTTGCACCTAATGCTACAATTGCAAATAACATATAGCCAGCGTGTGAAATACTAGAATATGCCAACATCCTTTTAAAGTTGGTTTGATATAATGCGGTGATATTTCCAATAAATAATGTCAAGATGGTAATGACCAATAAAGTTGGCATCCAAAAATCTTCTGCTAATGGCGCAAAGCAAACAGAGAATAACCTTAAGAAAGCTGCAAAACCAGCAGTCTTCACTACTGTAGACATAAATACTGTAATTAGAGTTGGAGAACCTTCATAAACATCTGGTGTCCAAAAATGAAAAGGTGCAGCACCAATTTTGAAAGATAAACCAATAATCATTAACAGAATACCTACATAAAACATAGGATCAATACCTGTTGGCCTGTTAATTACATATTGCTTGATGACTTCTAAATCAAAAGAATGAGAGGCTCCATAAATTAAGGTAATCCCAAAAAGCAAAAAACCTGTAGAGAAAGCACCCATTAAAAAGTATTTCAACGCTGCTTCATTAGATGCAAAATCACGCTTTTTAATCCCTGCCAAGATGTATAAACTAACAGACATGATTTCTAACCCTACAAATAACATCGCCATATTATGATAAGAAACCATGACAACTATCCCCGCAAGGGCAAAAAGAATAATAGTATAATACTCAGCTACGTTTTCACTAATCTTTTCAAAATAATTTTTTGATAATAATAGAATAAGGATGGTAGAAACGATGGTTAGGCTAGAGAATGCAACCGCAAAGTTATCAAACAACATCATACCACTATATATTGGCGCTGCTCCACTATTCCACTCCATAATAGATAACACCAATGCTGCAATTAACCCTATAATGGTTACCGGCAATACTGCATTTTTTGCTTTAAATAATCCTAGATAAAGAACTACGATTGCTAAAATTGATATAACTATTAAAGAATTCATTCTTTTGTTTAAAATGCTAATTTACTATTCACTTGGACAATTAAAGTATCAACCGCTGCCGCAGAAATATTTAAAATTGGTTTAGGGTAAACCCCGATGATGATGATTAAAGCACAAATGATACCCATAACCAAAACCTCGCTTCCCTTAATATCTCTAAATTTAGAAGTTAACTCGTTCAACTCGCCTTGCATTACGTGTTTATACATCCTCAACATATAAACTGCTCCGAAAATTATAGTAAGTCCTGCAACTGCAGCAAACCAAATTTGATATTGGTAAACAGCGTTCAACAACAGAAACTCGCCAATAAATCCGTTTGTTAAAGGCAAAGCGACAGTTCCTAAAATGATAATCAATAAAGCAATTGCAAATTTTGGAGCTACTTTGGCAATACCACCCATTTGTGAGGAATCTTGTGTATTTAATCTATCTATTATGATATCCATTGCAAAAAACAATCCTATCACGTTAATTCCATGATTTAACATCTGAATCATTCCTCCTTGTACACCTTCTGCATTCCAGGCAAAAATACCTGCTGCAATTAAACCAACGTGAGCAATGGAAGAATAAGCAACTAAACGTTTGATTTCTTTTTGCTTAAAAGCGATAATGGAAGCATAAACGATTCCGATAATTGAAAGAATAATCACCAATTGTTTCCACTCCATAAATCCGATTGGCACAATTGGAATTAACCATCTAATCACACCATAAATCCCCATTTTTAACATGATACCGGCCAACAACATTGTTCCCATTGTAGGAGCGGTTGTATAAGTATCCGGTTGCCAGGTATGAAAAGGAAAAATCGGCATTTTAATGGCAAAAGCAATAAAAAAGCACCAAAACAACCAGCCCTGTGTTACCGAATCTAAATCCAATGCATAAAAAGCATCAATATCATAACTGTTTCCTGTGGTTTGTAAATGCAAATAAATGATACCCAAAAGCATGAAAAGAGAACCTGCAAAAGTGTAAATGAAAAACTTCATGTTTACACGGATACGATCCACACCACCCCAAATTGCACATATAAAATAGATCGGAATCAAAGCAATTTCCCAACCTACATAAAATAAAAATCCATCTAAAGCTGTAAAAACGATTAGCAAACCAAATTGCATAAATAGTATTAAAGCATATAATGCAGAGGAATTTTTGAACGTTCTGTTGAAAGAAGAAAGAATAATTAGAGGAATTAAACCCGTTGTCAAAAGCACCATGATCATGCTGATACCATCTATTCCCGCTTTAAAATGAATTCCGAATTGAGCAATCCATGGATAGTCTACCACAAACTGACGGCTATCATCAGGAACAAACTTTGTTAGCAATACAATTGCATAAGCAAGGGTAATTAAGGAACTGATAAATGCCGTTTCTTTTGCTGCCTTTTTGTTAAGTAAACAAGCTAACGAACCAATAAGTGGAAAAACCAATAAGAGTAATAAATAATCCATCTATATCTTAATTCAGAACCTTAAAATTTTAAAAAACTATATACCAAAATCACCACAACACCAATTACCATCGCAAAAATGTAAAAACCAACATTCCCTGTTTGTAGCAATCTTAATCCTTTACTCGCCTCTATTGAGCCTTTTCCTAAACCATTTACCACCCCATCAATTCCTGATTTCTCTATAATCTTGTAGAAAAACCCAGAAAGTGCATCTAAAGGTTTTTGAATAATAGCTGCATAAAACTCATCAAAATAAAACTTGTTGTAAGATATTTTGGCAAAAGCCGAGCGAGGCTCGCTATCAATAACTGGCACATGACTGTTTTTCATATACTTGATATAAGCATAAATGATTGCAACAATAACACCTCCAACAGAAACAGCCATTAAAATATATTCTGTAGAATGACTTAAAGCCAATTCTGACATTCTTGTTCCTGAACCTTCAAAAACTGGAGCTAAATATCCAGCTAACCAATGAGAACCGCCCAAAGCTTCAGGAATTCCAATAAATCCTCCAACTACGGAAAGTACAGCTAAAATAATTAAAGGAATAGTCATTGAAATTGGGGATTCATGTAAATGACTTTTTTGTTCTTCGCTTCCGCGGAAATTTCCCCAGAAAGTTAGGAACATCATCCTGAACATATAGAATGCAGTTAACATCGCACCTAAAACACCAATTATCCAAAGGATTTGATTATGCTCATAAACATGGGCTAATATTTCATCTTTAGAGAAGAAACCTGAAAATGGAGGAAGTCCGGAGATGGCCAAAGTTCCCATTAACATGGTAATAAAAGTGATTGGAAGTTTCTTTTTTAAACCACCCATTTTACGCATATCCTGCTCATTACTCATGGCATGGATTACTGAACCTGCTCCTAAAAATAATAAAGCTTTAAAGAATGCATGAGTTAAGACGTGGAAAAAAGCACCAGTATAAGCGCCAACGCCTAATCCCAAAAACATATAACCCAATTGGGAAACCGTTGAATAGGCCAATACCTTTTTAATATCTGTTTGCGTAATCGCGATAATTGCTGCTATAATTGCAGTAGCTAAACCAATTACAGCAATAATGCTCATGGTTACTGGAGAAAGCGTAAATAAAATATTAGACCTCGCAATCATATAGATACCGGCCGTTACCATAGTTGCAGCATGTATCAATGCGGAAACTGGAGTTGGACCAGCCATTGCATCTGGTAACCAAGTGAATAAAGGCAATTGTGCAGATTTACCAGTTGCTCCTATAAATAATAATATGGTGATTAATGTTAAAGTAGCATCTCCTGAAATCATAGATTGTGCTTTCGGAAAAATATCAGCAAATGAAGTGCTTCCAAAAGTTGCGATGATTACAAAAACGCCGATTAGGAAACCCAAATCTCCAATCCTGTTCATGATAAAAGCTTTCTTTGCAGCATCGGCGTAAGCACCATTTGTAAACCAAAAGCCTATTAAAAGGTAAGAGCATAAACCTACGCCTTCCCAACCAATAAACATGATTACGTAATTAGATCCTAAAACCAATAATAACATGAAGAAAATAAACAGGTTCAAATAGGAAAAGAATTTCCCAAAACCTGCATCATGGCTCATATACCCAATAGAATAAATATGTATCAAGGAACCAATTCCCGTTATAATCAATAGCATCAAAATGCTCAATTGATCTATTTGAAAAGAAAAAGGAATATCTATCCCACCAACTTTAATCCAATCAAAAAGGTGAATTATTGTTGGGGTTGAGCTATCGAACTCAAAAAATATACCCAAACTAATTACGAAAGAGGCGATTACTGCAATACTTGCAACAGAACCAATTACCACTTTAGGCAATACATTTCTTCCAAGACCGCAAATCAAGAATCCGATAAAAGGGAATAAAGGGATTAACCAAACTAAATCTATCATCAAGCTTTATAAAAAATTACCACTTTAACCTATTCAAAATATTTATATCGATGGAACTCGTATTCCTGTAAACCATCACAATAATTGCCAAACCAATGGCAACTTCAGCAGCAGCCAATGCCATAATAAAAAATACGAAAACCTGACCAGAAGCATCTCCGCTGTAAGCTGAGAAAGCCGCTAATAATAAGTTTACTGCATTTAACATTAATTCAATCGACATGAAAATAATAATGGCGTTTCTTCTAATCAAAACTCCTATTACTCCAATAGTGAAAATAATTGCACTCAATAATATATAATGATTAAGTGGAACTACTTGAATGGTTGCGCTGATATTATCCATTTTGAGTTCTTTTATCTTTTTTAGCTAATAAAACTGCTCCAACCATCGCAGAAAGCAATAGTAAGGAAGAAAGCTCGAAAGGCAACAGAAACTCACTAAAGAGTACTTTACCTAAATTTGCCACCAAACCAATTTCAGAATTTGGAGTTGCGCTTGCAGCAGTTGTTTGCAATGCATGAATTGAGCCTATTAAAGTCACTAATAAAGTTCCTCCTGCAATTACACCTATTATCTTTATCAAATTAGATTTTACCGGCTCTGTTTCTTTGTTCAAATTCATTAACATCAATACAAAAAGAAAAAGCACCATAATTGCACCCATATAAACTATGAAGTTTACCACTGCCAAAAATTGTGCGTTTAATAAAATGTAATGAATGGTAAAAGTGAAAAAGGTAGCAATAAGATATAATACGCTATATACTGGATTTTTAGTGAAAATCACTAAAAGTGAGAACAGTATGGTAAGAAATGCAACAAAGTAAAATAAACTCATATCGTATGCTATGTTATTACCTTTTTTGATTGATGCGCAAAGGTAAAAATTTTGCTCAAAGAATATTAATAAATACCAATTCTAAACAGTTGCTCCTTTTAAAGCTTCTAATTCATTAATTGGCATCTCTACCAACTTGTCTTTTCCGTAAATAAAATCTTTCCGTAAAAAATCTGCAGGCACAATTGGCCCATCTAAATAAATTGCTTCTTTTGGGCAAGCTTCTTCACATAAACCACAAAAAATACAACGCAACATATTAATTTCATAAACTGCTGCATATTTTTCTTCACGGTATAAATGCTCTTCTCCTTTTTCACGTTCAGCAGAAATCATGGTGATTGCCTCTGCAGGACAGGATAAAGCACATAACCCGCAAGCGGTACAACGTTCTCTTCCGTCTTCATCACGTTTTAGAGAATGCATTCCTCTCCAGTTTTCAGAAAATTCGCGTTCTTGCTCTGGATAGTGAATGGTCTCTTTCTTTTTGAACATGTGCATAAAAGTAATTCCCATCCCTCTGAAAATTGCAGGCAAATAAATGCGCTCCCAAAAATTCATTGGTTTTTGTTCTAATACTTTTTTTCTTCCACTTAATGATTCCATAGCCTCACTTTAATCCTCTCTAAAAAAGAGGAAACTATTATAATTTATCTACTACAGTAATTACGATTGCGGTAATTACAATATTGGCAATTGCCAATGGTATTAATATCTTCCAACCCAAATCCATTAACTGATCATAACGGAAACGAGGGATTGTCCATCTTACCCACATAAAGAAAAATATGAAGGCAATAATTTTAATAAACATTACAGCAACGCCAATTAAAGGGCCCCAAGTTGGGCCTAATAAAGCATTCACATTATCCATAAAAGGATAATTATATCCCCCAAAATAAAGTACTGCCATAACGGCTGATGAAACGAACATGTTAATGTATTCTGCAAACATGTAAGCGCCCATTTTAAAGGCAGAATATTCTGTGTTATAACCACCAATTAATTCCGTTTCACACTCAGGCAAATCAAAAGGAACCCGATTAGTTTCGGCGAAAGCACAAATAATAAAGATTAAGAAGCCCAAAGGCTGATAAATCACATTCCAATGCCAGCTGTGTTGCTGTTCTGCAATTTCTTTAAAACTTAAGGTATTAGTAACTAATAATAACGCGATAATGCAAAGTCCCATCGCAATCTCATAGCTTATATTTTGAGACGCACCACGAATAGCGCCCATTAATGAATATTTGTTATTAGATGCCCAACCGCCAATCATGATGCCATAAACTCCTAATGAGACAACTCCAAAAATGTAAAGAATACCAACGTTTATATCCGTTACTTGAAGAGGAACAACTCTACCAAAAAGCTCAATGTTTTGACCAAAAGGAATAACAGCAGAGCCTAAAAACGAAACCAATAACGCCAAAGATGGTCCGGCTATAAAAAGCCATTTGTTAGAGCCGCTAGGAATAATCTCTTCTTTAAAGAACATTTTACCACCATCGGCTAGGGGCTGTAATAAACCGAAAATACCAGCTCTGTTAGGCCCAACACGGTCTTGCAACCAAGCTGCCACTTTTCGCTCTGCCCAAGTAGAATAAGCAGCAATACTCAATGTTAAAACAAAAAGTATAGTAACTAAAATTAATTTCTCAAATAAAAATGCTAGTTCCATTAAAATTTAGTTGCCCTTTCAAATTGTTCTTTATTGGCTTCCTGTAGTTCCAAGTTTTTCTTAACTACTTGTGCAGGTTGCAATTCATTATAATGATTTGAGTTAATAACTGAATGACGAGAAACTTTTCTTGGTCCTTCTATTACCCAATCATTTGTTGCTTTTTTATCAAAACGACAAGTATTGCAGATAAACTCTTCCACTTCACCAAACTCATCTTTTCTAGCGGTAACCCTCAAAACCTCTTCCCCTTTATACCAAAGCGTTACTTTGCCACTACAAGTTGGGCAATCTCTATGTGCTTCCACAGGTTTTGTAAACCAAACCCTATTTTTAAACCTAAAAGTTTTATCGGTTAAAGCACCAACAGGACAAACATCAATTACGTTTCCAGAGAAATCGTTATCAATTGCTTTTTCTATATAAGTAGAAATTTCGGCGTGATCACCACGTCCTAAAATTCCATGAACTCGTTTTTGGGTAATTTGATCTGCAACAAAAACACAACGGTAACATAAAATACAACGCGTCATATGTAGTTGAACTTTATCGCCAATATCTATTTTTTCAAAAGTTCTACGGTCAAATTCATAACGTGTAGCCTCTGCGCCATGTTCGTAACCTAAATCCTGTAAATGACATTCACCGGCTTGGTCACATATTGGGCAATCTAAAGGATGGTTAATCAATAGCATTTCTACTACTCCTTTTCTTGCTTCTACCACTTCTGGCGATGTAATATTTTGCACTTCCATCCCGTCCATTACATTGGTACGGCAACTTGCTACTAATTTTGGCATTGGACGAGGATCCTTTTCTGAACCTTTGCTCACCTTAACTAAACAAGTACGGCACTTCCCTCCGCTACCTTCCAATTTGGAATAATAGCACATTGCTGGAGGCACAATGTCTCCTCCAATCTGACGAGCAGCATTCAAAATACTTGTTCCCGCTTCTACTTCAGTTGGGATTCCGTCTATCGTTACTTTAAATTTATCAGCCAATTTTAAAATTTTTAAACTGTTTGATGTTATTAATTTTTATTTGGGCGTTCGGGCGGGCTTTATGCTGTATCTTTTTTGCAACCTGCTAAATGGCTAATGCAAAAAAGGATGCCGCTTCAATCCCTAACGCAACCTTTCAAATCTGTTATTCTACTGTTTCTAAAACAGGTAATGGATCAGCGTAATGTGCTAGACCGTAGTTTTGTTTTTGTGATAATTCTGGATTATTTACATACCATTCAAACTCATCTCTAAAATGGCGAATGGCACTTGCCACTGGCCATGCTGCTGCATCTCCTAATGGACAAATTGTATTTCCTTCAATCTTTTTTGCAACATCGACTAATAAATCCATATCGCTCATTTTGCCTTTTCCGTTTACCAAACGGTGCAAAACTTTTTCCATCCATCCGGTTCCTTCACGGCAAGGAGAACATTGCCCACAAGATTCATGAGAATAGAAGCGAGCAAAATTCCATGTATTTCTTACTACAGATTGATCTTCATCTAAAACGACAAATCCACCTGAACCTAACATCGTACCGGTAATAAAACCGCCTTCAGATAAAGATTCATAAGACATTAAACGTTTTTCGCCGTTGGCTAAATTCAATATCAAATTTGCAGGCAAAATTGGCACTGATGAGCCTCCGGCTACAACCGCTTTTAATCTTTTACCGTTTGCAATTCCACCACAATAATCATCAGAATAAATAAAATCTTCTACAGAAAGTCCTAGTTCAATTTCATAAACTCCAGGCTTATTAATATTTCCTGAAGCAGAAATTAATTTGGTTCCAGTAGATCGTCCAACCCCTATTTTCGCATATTCATCGCCGCCCATATTTATAATTGGGACTATCGCTGCAATAGATTCTACATTATTTACAACTGTTGGGCAACCGTATAAACCAGCTATAGCTGGAAAAGGAGGTTTAATTCTTGGATTTCCTCTTTTACCTTCAAGTGATTCTAATAAAGCAGTTTCTTCTCCACAAATATAAGCTCCACCACCTGGCTGAACATATAATTCTAAATCATAACCACTTCCTAATATATTTTTTCCTAAAAAACCTGCTTCTTTAGCTTCGGCTATTGCTTTTTCTAAAATGCGAATTTGAGGCATCATTTCTCCTCTTACATAAATGTAGCTGGTATTTGCGCCTAAGGCAAAACTAGAAACTATCATTCCCTCAATTAAAGCATGGGGAATATAGGTCATTAAATAACGATCTTTAAAAGTGCCAGGTTCAGATTCATCGGCATTACAAACTAAGTAACGAGCTACACCTTCTGGTTTTGCCAAAAAGCTCCACTTCATCCCCGTAGGAAAACCAGCTCCGCCACGGCCACGTAAACCAGATTTCTTCACTTCCTCCACCAAATCGTCACTCGACATGGTTTTAATCGCTTTTTCAAGCGCTTTATAGCCACCTTTTTCACGATAAACCTTTAAGGTGTTTATTCCCGGTACGTTGATGTGTTCTAATAATAATTTACGACCCATTCTTTGTTTTAGATATGAGATGTGAGAATTGAGAATTGAGACCTATATAGTCTGCCCTTCTAAATTTCACTTCCTTATGTCTTAAAAATATTTTTTAGTTTTCTTATAATAATTAAAATGCCCCATAAAACAGTAACCCAAACCACCAATTAGAATTAAAACAATCATCATTGAATCTAATTCAATGGAATTTTGAGTTATAATAATGAAAAGAACAAAAATTATAAAAGAAATATCTCTAAATATCATAAAGGCTCTTTCCATGTATATAAATATTAAATTTCCTTTTTTAGCTAATACAATTTTTGAGAAATTTACAAAGTCTCAATTCTCATATCTAAATACTCAATTCTTATTTTTTAATTCTTCAATCAATTGATCTACAGATTCTGTTGTCAAATTTTCATAGAAAGTATATTCTGGACCAATCTGTAAAACTGGCGCATAACCGCAGGCAGCTAAACATTCTACTCCGCGATAGCTAAATAAACCATCTGCAGTAACCTGACCTTCTTTAACTCCCAATTTCTCACCAATATAACTTATGATTTTTTCTGCACCTACTAAACAACATGGTCCGGTTCGGCAAACCTCTAATACAAACTTTCCTTGAGGTCTCAGGAAAAACATCGAATAAAAAGTAGCTACTTCATATACTTCTATGGGTTCAATCTCTAAAAAATCTGCAACTTTATCCATCGCTTCTGGACTTACCCATCCAAATTCTGCCTGCACATCATGCAAAATAGGTAACAAAGCAGATTTCTGTTTTCCATCTGGAAAATGACTAACTACCTCGCCCATTTTATTTAATAAATCGGCAGAAAATATTATTTCTCTTGTTTCTGTTACGCTAAGCATCTAATTCTCCTGCTATAATGTTCAAACTAGACATATTAATAATGGCATCAGATAATAACATTCCGCCACTCATTGGCGCATACATCTGATAATTTATAAAACTTGGTCTCCTAAAATGTAAACGATAAGGTGTTCTGCCACCATCGTTAATTAAATAAAAACCTAACTCTCCATTTCCGCCTTCAACAGCATGATAAACTTCTGTTTTTGGGGTATCAACCTCGCCCATCACAATTTTAAAGTGATAGATTAAAGCTTCCATATTATTATAAACTTTCTCTTTTGGAGGCAAATAGAACTCTGGAACATCGGCATGGAAAATACCTTTTGGTTCTTTCTTTAATTTCTCCATGGCTTGCTCAATAATTCTTAAGCTTTGCCACATTTCTTCGTTACGTAAAATAAAACGATCATAAACATCGCCAGTTGTCCCTACAGGGATTTCAAAATCGAAATCCTGATAAGATGAATAAGGTTCATTTGCCCTTACATCATAGTCAACACCTGTTGCCCTTAAAATTGGTCCGCTCCAGCTGTAATTTAAAGCAGTTTCCGGATCAACGGCACCAACACCTGATGTACGTTCTATAAATATTCTATTTCTATTAAATAAAGTCTCAAACTCTTTTAAAACTGGAGGAAATTTTGCTAAAAACTTTTCAATTTTTGCAAAAGCGATATCGTTAAAATCACGCTCAAAACCACCAATTCTACCAATGTTAGTAGTTAACCTAGCTCCGCAAATTTCCTCGAAAATCTCATAAATATGTTCACGTTCCTCCATCAAATAAAGGAACCCTGTAAAAGCACCAGTATCTACGCCTAAGATTCCGTTACAGATTAAATGATCAGTAATACGGCTCAACTCCATTACAATCACCCTCAAATAATCAACACGTTTAGGCATTTCAATTCCTAAAAGTTTTTCTACTGTCATGTGCCAACCCATGTTATTGATTGGAGATGAACAGTAATTCATTCTATCTGTAAGGGTAGTAATTTGGTAAAAAGGACGGTGCTCTGCAATTTTTTCAAAAGCTCTATGAATATATCCGATGGTAGAAACCCCGCTCACAATACGCTCTCCATCCATTTGCAAAACATTTTGGAAAACTCCATGAGTTGCAGGGTGGGTTGGTCCTAAGTTTAATGTAGTTAAATCTCCTTGCGGATCATTATCATAATAAACCGGACGATTTGGAGTAGTTTCTGTTATAAATTTGCTCATTAAAATGTTTTAACGTCCAAAGAAATAATCTTTTTTATCTATTCTGTTTGGATCTTCCAATTGATATTCTCTTCTCATTGGGAAAACAGTCATATCGTCTACATTTAATATTCTTACCAAATTTGGATGACCTGTAAAATTAATCCCAAAGAAATCAAAAGTTTCACGCTCCATCCAATTTGCTCCTTCCCAAAGTGTTGTTGCAGTAGGAATATTTGGATTAGCAGTAGTAATAAATACTTTGATTCTTACCCTTACATTATTTGTTAAACTATGTAAATGATAAATTACTCCTAAAGCTTCCTTTTTTTCTGGATAATGAACTGCAGTAATATCTGTTAAATAATTAAACTTCAATTCTGGGTCAGTTTTTAAAAATGCCAAAACCTCTGAAATTAACGCAGTGGAAGTTTCAAAAGTTAATAAGCCATATGGCTCAGAAATTGTTTCGATTTGTTGGCTAAATTTTGCGTTTAACCTATCTATTATTTCTTGATTAGCTATTTTTCCCATTACTGGATTCCGTATTTTGCTAATAATGCTGTATATTCTTCAGAATCTCTTCTTCTTAAAGATTCGCTCCTTACTAAATCTTGTATTTTGTTAAAACCGTTAATAATGGCTTCAGGACGTGGAGGACAACCAGGTACGTAAACATCTACAGGAATAATTTCATCTATACCTTGTAAAACTGAATAAGTATCGAAAATACCTCCGCTACTTGCACAAGCACCAACGGCAATTACCCAACGTGGTTCTGCCATCTGGATATAAACTTGTTTTAAAACTGGCGCCATTTTTTTAGCGATGGTTCCCATTACCATTAATAAATCTGCCTGACGGGGAGAAAATGAAGGACGTTCCGAACCAAAACGAGAAAAATCGTAATGAGAACCCATAGTAGCCATAAACTCAATACCACAACATGAAGTGGCAAAAGGTAATGGCCATAAAGAATTTGCCCTCGCCATACCTATCACTTTTTCTAATGATGTGGCAAAAAAACCTGATCCCTCTACACCGGCCGGAGCCTCTACTAAATTAATATCACTCATAAATATTGTCTCCTTTATAGTATTAACTTAAAAGGCGTTTTGATGTTTTATTAAAGTCTCAAATTTATTAAGATTTACATTGATTTGAGGACATGCTTCTTATTTAAAACGATTCTATTTTAATCCCATTCTAATGCTCTTTTCTTCAATACATATATGAAGCCTAAAAGTAAAGTCCCCATGAAAATGAACATTTCAATTAATCCGTTTAAACCGAATTCACGAAAATTAACTGCCCAAGGGTACATAAAAATTACTTCGACATCAAAAAGGACAAATAGAATAGCAACTAAGAAATATTTAATAGAAAACGGCTGACGAGCATTACCAATTACTTCAATACCTGATTCAAAAGCTGTTAATTTAACGTCTGTTGTTTTGCGTTTTGGCCCAATCATGTGGGTTAAAACCATTGTAAAGGTTACAAAACCTAGAGCTACAATCAACTGTAAAATGATGGGTAAATAATTAATGGGCGTACTAACTGTTTCCATGCTATTGTTTAAGTTTGCAAATATAGTGTATACTGTACAATAAGAGAAATTTGAGTGAAGTGTTTTTGTGCCAAATTTCTATGTGATCTCGTTTTAAAATATTAAAGGATAAAATGAAAGCCTTTGATTTATTGATTTTATTCTATCTAGTATAAAACTTTAAATTTTATCTCAAGCTATTCAGTACTTTTTTCAAATTAGGAATTTTGCTCTTAATTTCCTCAGCAGAACAGGCTCCTACTGAAGCTCTGTACCAACACATATCCTCTGTACCAAAAGCAGAAAATGGAACCAAAGCCAAGTTTGCTTCTTTTATAATATAGAAATTAAGTTTTGCAGGTGTGTCTAAAAGTTCGCCTTGAGGAGTAGTTTTGCCTACATAATCTAATTTAATGGTTAGGTAAATTGCACCCATAGGTTCAATTGCATCAACAGCAAAACCTTCATTTTTTAATTCTGAAATACAGTGATACAATGTATCCAAACTGTTTTTAACTTCTTTTTTAAAATCTTTTAAAAAGTTATTTACTGCTATTGTGTTTTGTAAAAATTTCGCACTTGCTACTTGTTCTGGCTTTGGTGCCCAAGCGCCCATGTGCCCAACAATTGCTTTCATTTTGCTGATTACATTTGCAGGGCCAAATCCCCAGCCCACACGAACACCCGTTGCGGCAAAGCATTTTGAACTCCCATCGATAAATATGGTATAATCTCTTATTTCGGGAACTAGTGTAACTGGATCGATATGTTTATGATCACCAAAAGTTAATTGGGAATAAATTTGATCATATAATATGTATAATGGCTTTTCATCAGTTCTGCGAGATTGATTTTCTGCTAATACCATTTCGCATATTTCTTTTAACCCTTCAGCAGAAAACATGGTTCCTGTTGGATTAAGAGGAGAACACAAAGCCAATAATGTTGCGCCTTTTACAAATGGTTTTAAATCTGCGGCTGTAGGCATGAAATTATTATCTGGTAAAGTTGCTACTGCAATTCCATGGGCACCTAGAAGATGAACATAATGATTATTATTCCACGATGGAGCTGGATAAACCACTTTATCTCCTGCATCAATCAATGCTAAATAAGTGGCATAAATTAAAGGACGAGAGCCTCCAGAAATTAAGATTTCTGTTTTTTCATCATAATTTAAGCCTTGTCTATCAGTTATAAATTTTGCAACACTTTGTCTTAATGCTAAAACACCATCACCGGTAGGATAATTTGTTTGGTGATCTTCATAAGCTTCAATAATATAATCTTGTAGTTCTTGTGGAATTGGGAAAAGTTTAGGGTCAAAATCGCCGATGGTTAAATTGGCAATTGCTATTCCTTTTGCTTTCATTTCATTTACCTCACCCGCAATTTTTATAATTTCTGATCCAACTAATGTTTGTGCTATTGAAGATACTTTCATAATAATTCTAAAATAAAAATCTTTAAGTGATATAAGGATGAAAACTAGTTTTGGTTTTTAAGTCTCGATTTTTTATAAATTTTTACCGCACTCATAATTACTAAAGCAAAAACAATTAAACCTACTAAACCATAAATCCAATCGATAGCGCTTTTTAAAATTACTGTAAATACAATTGCAACTAAAAATATGGTTGCTAACTCGTTCCATAAACGGAGTTGAGTGCTTGTCATCCAAAATTTACCTCTTTTTAACTGACCAATGATATTGCCACAAATGATGTGATAAATTAATAATCCAGCGACAAAACTCAATTTTACCGACATCCAATCCATTTCTAATAAAAGTGGATTTAGATACAGCATGATTAAACCAGCACTAACTGCAAGTAGCATTGCGGGTGTAGTAATGATGTTCCAAAGTTTGGATTCCATAACCTGAAATTGCTTTTGAAGGATGCTTTTTTCTGGTTCAGACTTTTCGTTTGCCTCGGTATGATAGATAAATAAACGTACAATATAAAACAGCCCAGCCATCCAACTGACTACAAAAATGATATGGATGGCGAGAATATATTGGTACATTTTTCTTGAAGTAAAAAATCAAAAGTTAAAGTTAAAAATCAGTAGGTCAAAAGTCCTTCTCATTTAGAGAAGGATTTCGGATGAGGCTTTTAGTACCTAAATTCCTTAACCACATCAATTGCATATTTCACATTATCAAAAGGAATATCTGGCATTATACCATGACCTAAATTAAATATAAATCCTTCCTCACCACGCATACGTTCAAATAATTTATGTATCGTTTTTTTAATGACAGATTTATCTGCGTATAAAATATGTGGATCTAAATTTCCTTGAACGGCTATTCCTTTTGGCAATATTTGTTTGATATTTTTTAAATCGGCATTCCAATCTATAGAAACCACATCAGGTTTTGCTTCTGCCATTAATGGCGCAAAAACAGAACTTCCCTTACAAAACGAGATAACAGGAACGTCTTTTCTGTTTAATTTAGAGATGATTTCTTTATTGTAATTATGAGAAAACTCGGTATAATCATCCCAACTTAAAGCTAAAGCCCAGCTATCAAAAAGCTGAACGGCATTAACGCCTGCAGCAATTTGTAAGTTCAAATAATCAATTGTTACTGCAGCAATTTTAGCTAACAATTTATGAGCTAATTCTGGTTGGTTATGGATAAAAAGTTTTGTGAGCTTAAAATCTTTAGAAGAACCGCCCTCAATCAAATAACTCATTACGGTAAATGGCGCACCTGCAAAACCGATTAGCGGAATTAAACCGTTTAATCTGTGTTGGATTTCTTTAATAGCATCTGCAACATATTGCAATTTGTCACTTACGTCGGTTTGCAAATTTTCTACATCCTGAGCAGTTCTTACTGGGTTAGAAAACTTCGGTCCCACACCTTGAATAAAATCTAAATCGCCACCCATGGCTTCTCCAGTTACCAAAATATCGCAAAAAAGAATAGCGGCATCTATTCCTAATAAATCAACGGGCAACATGGTAACATCGGCGGCAATTTCTGGGGTTTTACACATCTCCAAAAAAGAATATTTGTTTTTTATCTCCCAATATTGGGGCATAAAACGACCTGCTTGTCTCATCATCCATACGGGTGGACGTTCTGTTTGCTGTGAAAATGCTGCTTTTAAAAATAAGGAATTCATCATTTAATATTGCGTAATTCTTTTTCTATGTTACTTAAAATGCTTTTGTATTTTGCGGTTAGTGGTAATTTTTCTGCCTGATTTATCCAAACCATTCCCCTTTCTTTATCTTGATTTCTAAGGCTGATGTTTGCCAAATGCATCAATACTACACCTAAATCATTTGCCCTTAAACCCCCAATTGCCGCTTGCCCCAAATTTAGCTCGGCATTTTCATAATCTAGTCGGTTTATTGCAATACTTCCCAAAAGGAAATAGTAATAAGGTTTTTTTCTTTTTATTAAGGAGGTCTGGATTTTTTATAGAAGATAAAAGAGCTAATGAGTTATCATAGTTTTTTAGCTTAAATTGCTTTGCCGCTAAAACTAATGGGCCTTCTTTATAATATCCCCAAATTACTACGCCTACAAACATTCCGCTTAAAGCGGAAATTTCATAAACCTTAAAAAAAGCAGCCAAGCCTGCTACCAAAAGCAGCGCAATACATACTAGAATTCTAGCTTGATTGGTAAACAT
This sequence comes from Pedobacter psychrophilus, assembly GCF_001652725.1. Taxonomy (GTDB): domain Bacteria; phylum Bacteroidota; class Bacteroidia; order Sphingobacteriales; family Sphingobacteriaceae; genus Pseudopedobacter; species Pseudopedobacter psychrophilus. Next base: position 39,813 of record NZ_LWHJ01000030.1, on the reverse strand, counting down.
TATTAATTAATGCCCGTCTGTAAATTTATAGCCAACACCACGGATTGAATGGAAATAAATTGGGTTTTTTTGATCTGGCTCAAAATATTTTCTAAACGTAAGAATAAAGTTATCAATGGTTCTTGTTGATGGATAAACATCGTAATTCCAAACTGTCTCTAAAATTTGCTCACGAGATACTGCTTCATTTTTACGCTCTATCAAAAGCTTTAAAAGCATGGTTTCTTTTTTAGTAAGCGGAGTGATTGTTCCATCATCATTCTTTAATTCAAAAGAATTGAAATAAATGGTTTTATCGCCAATTTTATAAGAATTGATTTCTTTTAAATCATCTCCTTTCATGCTTCTTTTAATGAGATTGTTTACTCTTAAAATTAGCTCTTCTAGGTTAAATGGTTTTGTTAAATAGTCATCTGCTCCTTTTTTAAGACCTGTAATTCTGTCTTCTGATGTATTTTTGGCAGTTAAAAACATGATAGGTACTTCGCTGTTTTCTAAACGAATAGTTTCCGCAACTTGGAAACCATCAATTTCTGGAACCATCACATCTAAAATGATAAGGTTAAATTTCTCCTCTTTATATACTTTAAGAGCTTTTTTGCCATCAGTTACGGCTCTAACAAAAAAGCCTTCCATTTCTAAGTTTAATTTAATGGCTTCAAGAAGATGCTCTTCATCTTCCATCAGTAAAATTCTTTGCTTTACAGACATATTTTTTTCTTTAATTAAAAGAGACTTCAAAAACCGTTCCTCTTGGTTGGTTATTTTTAACTTTTATTTGAGCTTGATGATTATCAAGCACTTGTTTTACAATGAATAAACCCAAACCAGTACCTTTAGTTTTACGGGTGTCTTCACTTCCAACTCTGTAAAATTTGTTAAAAATTTTAGGTTTCTCTTCATCGTTAATACCAATCCCTAAATCTGCAACTTTAAAACAAACTTTTCCATTATCTTTTGTATGCAAATCTATGTGGACAGGCACACATTCTGGAGAATATTTAACAGCGTTCTCTATCAAATTAGTAATTACTGATGCCATTGCAAATTGGTCTCCTGAGATATAAACGTCAGAATCAATTGATGTAATAATTGCTTCTTTACTACATACATGAATTTGTAAACGAGAAACAATTTGTTCTACTAAGTTTGATAAATTAAATTTTTCTTTAGGGAAAGAATATGATTTGTTTTCAATTTTGGTTGCCAGCAACATATTCTCAACTAAATCATTTAATCGCTCAATATCCAATAAAGATTTAGCAATAAAATTCTTTTGTTGTTCCTTATCTAAATCTCTTTTATGGATGGTTTGAAGGTAGAGTTTTATTGATGCCAAAGGCGATTTTAACTCGTGGGTTACAGAAAGCAAAAAGTTTTTTTGTTGGTCACTAATCTTTTTCTCTCTATCTATGGCTCTATGCAGCTTATAAATACCAAAACTCATTAAAGAAATAAAAACAAAACCTTCGCCCAAAACCATGCTTTTTCTTTCAGGCTGTAATTCTACCAATAACATTGCCCACCAAAAAAGTTGCGCAAAAACATAGCATGCTAAAGCATAAAATATAGTAATGGGTTTAAATGACATTTCTATTTATTTCTGAAAACGATATCTAAGCATTCAAATATAGCTCTTTTTGCTTTTTCTAAATCTAGCTTAGAGTGTGCCGCAGAAACAAAGCCTACTTCGTAGCCAGATGGTCCTAGATATATTCCTCTGTTTAATAATTCACGGTGCATCAGTTTAAATTTTTCCATACTTTTTGGATCAATCGCTTCTGATGTTTGCACTTTTTCTAAATCTGTAAAGGCAAACCAAAAAATAGATCCAATTCGGAAAACCTTGAATTTATAGCTTTTAGAACTTGCATACCGCTGAATGGCATTTGTAAAATCCTCAGTTTTTGTATTTAATTCTTTGTAAAAGCCAGCTTTTGCCAATTCTGTCAATTGTGCAATTCCACCAGCCATAGCCACTGGGTTTCCAGATAAAGTTCCTGCCTGGTAAACACTTCCTTCAGGAGAAATATTACTCATAATTGCTGCCGAAGCACCATAAGCGCCAACAGGCAAACCACCACCAATAATTTTACCATAAGTGATGATATCAGGTTTAATGTCATAATAACCTGCTGCACCATCAAAGCCAACTCTAAAGCCAGAAATTACTTCATCAAAAATTAATAATGCGCAATTTTCATCACATATTTCTCTCAAATATTGCAGGAAATCTTTGTCCTGTAAAAGCAAACCATTATTAGCTGGGACAGGCTCAATAATTACACAGGAAATTTGATCTTTAAACTGTTCAAAAGCAGCTTTTACCGCTTCTTTATCATTTAATGAAATCACGATGGTTTCATCGGCGTAAGCTTTTGGAATACCTGCAGAAGATGTTTCTCCAAACGTTACTAAGCCAGAACCTGCTTTAACTAAAAGTGCATCGGTATGGCCATGGTAACAACCTTCAAATTTGATGATTTTATCTCTTTTAGTTACGCCACGAGCCAAACGTATGGCAGACATTACCGCTTCTGTCCCAGAACTGGTAAAACGAATTTTCTCTATGTATTTATTGTTTTTTATTATGAGTTCGGCAAGTTCACTTTCTAAAGCTGTTGGTGCGCCAAAGGTGAGCCCATTTTGCATTACTTCAATTATCTTTTCTTTAATTTTAGGATGATTATGACCTAAAATGAGCGGCCCCCAAGAGCAGCAAAAATCAATAAATTCATTTCCATCCGCATCCCATAAACGACAACCATCACCTTTTTCGATAAATAATGGTGTACCATAAACAGATTTGAATGCCCTAACGGGGGAGTTTACTCCGCCAGGAAAATATTGCTTCGCTTTTTCGTAAAGTTCAGCAGATTTATCTCTTACTATATCTGGTTTATCGCCGTAAGGCAATTGATTTTCTTCTTTAGAATTGAATATGTTTTTTATAGAATCGAACATGTTTTTATGCTAATACTTTCACTAATCCGAAAGCAATTTATATCCATTTATTTTCTAGCACTTCTTTGGCGTGATAAGTTAAAATCACATCTGCACCGGCTCTTTTAATGCACATTAACTTCTCGGCAATTGCTTTTTGATCTAGCCAACCTCTTTCAATTGCGGCTTTTACCATTGCATATTCGCCACTTACATTATAAGCTGCAATGGGTAAATCGAAATTATCTTTTAATAATTTGATGATGTCTAAATACGTGGTTGCAGGTTTAACCATTAAAAAATCTGCTCCTTCCTCAACATCCAAAGTTGCTTCAATTAAAGCTTCTTTTTGGTTTGCAGGATTCATTTGATAGGATTTTTTATCACCAAATTTCGGAGCCGAGTTTAGCGCATCTCTAAAAGGACCGTAAAATGCACTCGCATATTTAGCAGTATAGGACATGATTGAAACATTGGTAAAACCATTTTCATCCAATGCTTCACGAATGTAACGCACTCTCCCATCCATCATATCTGAAGGAGCGATAATATCAGCACCTGCTTTTGCCTGTGCAACAGACATATCAGCTAAGATTTTTAAAGTTTTATCGTTAACAATTTCTCCGTTTTCTACAAAACCATCATGCCCATCAGAACTGTATGGATCCATTGCAACATCAGTTACTACGCAGGCTTCGGGAAAATTTGCTTTTACTTCTTTTATTGCCCTTAAGTATAATCCATTTTCATTTATGCTTTCTGAAGCGGTTTTATCTTTTAAACTTTCTTCTAAATTCGGGAATAAGTCGAAAGATTTTAATCCCAATTTAAGACAGCTCTCAACCTCACGTAATAAATTATCAATAGAGTACCTGAAAATGCCAGGCATAGAAGCCACTTCCGTTTTTAGATTTTTTCCATCGATAATGAATAATGGGAAAATAAAATCGGAAGCGTGAAGATGCGTTTCTTGAACCATATCCCTAATCACTTGTGATTTCCTATTTCTTCTTGGTCTTTGTAACATTTTGTTTTTTTATGTCTTCTTGATTGCAGTGTTTGCTAATTATTTAATTCCATGGTACAAAAAATTTACTACTGCTTATGTCTTTGCTCTTGATTCTTTCTTCTTGATTTTACAAAACATCTATTCCAAAAACTACTTCCGCCAAACCAATCTCATCCGGCGACGCTGGTAAAATATATTTTACGCCCATTTCATCAAATTTTTGTCCGGTTGATTTCCCTATTGAAACCACTTGTTGTCCGGGTTCTAAAAGATTTTCTTCAAAATAAGCCTCCACGTTAGATGGACTTGTAAACACCAATACATCAGAAAAACTTTGAGCCACGTTTTCTTCTAAAATGGTTTCATAAATTACCAGTTCGATGATTTTTGTTTCTACTGATAATTCTTTTTGGATGCTTTTTAAAGAATCTTTAGCCATCGGAAATAAAACGGTTTTTCCGTTAGCTATCTCTGCAAATTCTTTTGCAACTTCCGCTGTATCACTACTTTCGCCGACAAAAGAAACAGATTTACCCAAATTCTTTAAGGAATCTTCTGATCCTCTACCAACTACACCAAATTTTACATCTTTTGGTAACAGAGGTTCTAGCTTAAAGAAATACTCAATACCATTTTTACTGCTAAAAAAAATCCAATCAATTTGTTTTAAAATGTATGAATCTAATTTATGGATAGTTGGCACTGTTCTAATTAAAGAACGGTCTTCTATTTTTATTTGATGTTTTTCTAAAGCTTTTCTAAAATAACTGTACTCGCTAAGCTCCCTGGAAATGAAAATCGATTTTGGTATTTTTCTATTTGAGATATCAAACTTTGCCAAGATTTTTTCTGCCAAACCCTCCGTGGTATTTGAAGTATAGTATAACCTGTCTGGAAATTCATCTTGATCTAAAGATTTTGTTGTCCAGGTATGGAAAATTCCTTCTTCATCTTTTTCACAATAACAACCTAAAGGCATGTGGCAACCACCATCAAAAAGATTTAAAACTTTACGTTCTACACCAATTTGCTCGGCAACTTCTTTGTTATTTATATGTTGAAGAATTTCAAATAAATCATTATCGTTTTCTCGGATTTGAATAGCTAAAACACCTTGCGCTGGCGAAGGAACCATTTCTGCTGTTGGTTCAATCTCTTCGACGTAAAACTCTGATAAATCTATATTTAACCTGGAAACACCAGCTTTTGCCATGATGATGGCATCATATTTTTCATCTCGGAGTTTTTGGATACGAGTAGGAACGTTGCCACGCAAATTTTCAAACTCTAAATCAGGGCGAATGGCATGTAATTGAGATTGCCTTCTGTTTGATGATGTACCAACAGTACCGTTATGTTTTACAGAAAGTTTTTTGGTAGCATCTACACAATCTTTTAAAATTATAATGATTTCTGAAGGGTCTTCTCGATCAGATACTGCAGCAATAATTAACCCTTCTGGATTTTTTGTGGGCAAATCTTTATGAGAATGTACAGCCAAATCTATACTACCATCTAATAATTGCTCTTCTAATTCTTTGGTAAAAAAGCCTTTTCCCTCTAATTTATCTAAACGAAGATTTAAAATGTTATCTCCTTGGGTTTTAATGATTTTTAGCTTGGTATTGACATTAATTTTTGCTAATTCTGCCTTTACAAAGTTTGCTTGCCACAATGCTAAATCACTCCCTCGGGTACCAATGGTAATTGTTCTGTCCAATTTTATTTGATTTGTTGCACAAAAATAAAATTTAAGAAATGGTTTAAGGTGTTTAGCTGGTTTTAATTGTATCTATTGACAATGTTATGAAGAAGAGGAGTTTGTGGGATATTAAAAGCACTCCTTATTGTTGTGTTTAGCCTATAAAATGAAAACTTAAAATGTGATATCTCCATTCGTTGACATGACGGCTCTTTTTGCGTTAGGGATAGGAGCGTCATCCTTTTTTTTTGCTTTTCAGCAAAAAAAAGATACAGCGGATAGCCCGTTAAAACGCCCAAATAAAATTATAACCTATTATTCTCGATGTTTAAAAGCCCTTTTTTTAAGGTAAAAACAATGTATTCACGTTTTCTGTGCAAACGTTCTTGTAAGTGAGTGATGAGTTTTTCTTCCTGGCCAGCTTCAAATATCAAATCATCATCAGATAAATGATTGTACTTTCTTTGAAGCTTTATTTTTAATCTGTCCCAGTTTTGGTTACTGATGGTAATTTCTGCCATGATATTTATTTGCTGCAAAAATAGCAGATAGATTGTGATTTGAGAAATTTAAGCGTTTTAATTTTAATCTGACTAAACATCTTAGGTTCTATTTTCATTAATTTGACTAGCGTCTCCAATATTTACATGCTTTTTTAAGATGCGTTTTCCTTCCTTTTTTACGGCTTGACTTTTTCTTAAACCATAAATAATATCACTTGCGTACTTTCTGCTTTCTTCTAAATCAACAATAGGAAATGGATATGTTTCACCGATTTTACAATGATAAAGTTCTTGTTCCATTTGACTAAGTTTCCAGGGTTCGTAAATTAAATTTGACGGAATATTATTTAATTCAGGAAGCCATTGCTTCACAAAAACGCCATCAACATCATGTTCTTCTGCGTTTTTAATTGGGTTATATATTCTAATGGTGTTAACGCCGGTTACGCCAGCTTGCATTTGAATCTGCGGATAATGAATGCCTGGTTCATAATCTAAAAATTGTTTCGCCAAAAAGAAACCGAGTTCTTGCCAATCCTGCCATAAATTAAAAGTAAAAAAAGAAACCACCATTGCTCGCATTCTAAAATTGATATAACCTGTAGCTACCAAGCATCGCATACAAGCATCAATTAGTGGAACACCAGTTTTACCTTCTTCCCATGCCTTGATAAATTTTAAGTTTTTTGGCTTTATTAACGCATCATACCCTTTATTTACATTAGAGAACTCCATGCTACATTCGCTTTCAAATTTTTGTATGAAATGGCAATGCCAATGTAATCTTGATATGAAATTTGAAAGGTCTCTTTTGTTATTTGAGGCTTTATAATGTTGCCGAGTGTAGCGATAAACCATTCTCATTGAAATATTTCCGTATGCCAAATAAGGCGATAGCCGACTACAACTTTTTCTGCTTAATGCCGGTTTAGAAATGTGTTTACTGTAATTTTTATGACGCTCTTTTACAAAGGTTTCCAAATATCGCCAGGCAAAGGTTTCGCCGCCAGGTTGGAAATTTTTGTTTGGTGTGGTGATTTCTGTTGATAAGCTTTCTCCTTTAAATGATTGATAAAAATCGGCGTTAAGCTTAACAATGTTCCAATTGGTTTCTTCTACAAATTTGGGAAATTCGCACATTTTTTCTTCCCATTTTTGCTGCCAGTTTTTTCTGGATTTTAATCCTCTTATTACGCCAAACTGCTGGTATTGATTCCAATTAATCCCTTCTTTATCGCAAAATTTTTGAACCCAAATATCTCTATCAAAAGTGATTTTATTTCCGGTTTCTTCATGAGAAAAAATGTGCTGAATCTGATAGTGGGTTTGAATAGTTTTTAAAACAGCTTCAATTTCTTGATGAAAGATATAGATTTCGCTATGAAGCTCTTTAAGCTTTATTTGCATATCCATTAAGGATTGGTAAACAAAGCGCCAATGTCTGATATCACTATCGGCGTAAGCCATGACCGAAGGCTCAAAGCAATAAATCAACAAAATAGGTAAATCACTTTTTTGGGCAAAATACAAAGCTTCATTATCAGTAAAACGAAGGTCTCGTTTAAACCAAACAATGTTGATCTTCTCTTTAGTTGGGCTTTCTTTTCTGATCATTTATGAATTAAGAAAAGAGAATTTTTAGATAGATTGTTTTGCTGATGTAGATTTATTGAAACAAAAAAACTCCAAAATTCGGAGAGTTTTCACTTATTTTTTTAAAATTTATTTGGCTTTGTAAGTTTCAGGATTAATTGCTGTAGGTGTCCATGATTGTAAAAATTCTGAAACCAGTTTTTCGCTATGTGCGCCTTTTCCATCTTCTAAATAAGCAGAATTTTGGGTATTTAAACGTTTTCCATTTGCATCTAAAACTACAAATACAGGAAAACCAAAACGTTGCGGATAGCCTAGTGAAGCTAATGCTTCTTCATTCTTATTTTCTTTACTATAATTTACATGAAGCACCACATAACTATCATTCATGATTTTTGTGAGTTCTATAGATTCTGTCACTAATTTATTAAACCTTAAACACCAAACACACCAATTTCCGCCGACTTGGATGAAAACATTTTTCCCTTCTTTTTTTGCTTTAGTTACTGCATCAGAAATTTCTTTCTTAGCATTTGCTTCTGGATTGTAAAGCTTTGGTTTTTCTGTTTCTGTTTGCGCCATTAATGTTGAAGCAGAGGCTAAAAATATGAAGGCAATTATTATTGTTTTGATTTTCATGAGGTGAATTTTATTGAGAGGTAAATATGGGAATTTGAAAAGAAATGTTGGTAATGATTAGGTAAGAATTCCACCTTTTTTGATAAAAAAAAATGGAAAGGAAATATCTATACCCTAATCCTTTACGCTGTTAAATATTTTCTGAAAATCACTTTTAAACAGATTTTTATTATCTAAAGTGCTAATACATATTACTTTGTAAAAATTGTTTTTTGTTTCTGCAATTCCAATAAAATAATAGTAGTAAATCATCGTCTCATCGTCTAAAAAAGTAAGATCTGTACTCATAAATTTTACATCACCGTTTGTACTTTGTATAACAGAACCAATTTTCCTTTCTGGTTTATCTTGTAAAAAATCTTTTATAAACTGATCATAATATTGGTTTATATCCTGATTTGCAGGGTCATCAAATAATTTCACACTTTTCCCCTCCTTAATTACATAACCAGAAACATCCTTTACCATGTTTCTAAACTGTATGGCGGCATCATTGTTTAAGCCTCCTGTTTTGCTCATATAATCAGGTAAATTGACCGTAAAGTCTTCCACTTTATACTTGTCCATTAAGGTTTGAGCAATTGTGGCTTTGCAGAAAATTAGGAATAGGATTAAGGTAAGATAGCGCTTCATGATGGATTATTATAATGAGTTGAAATTAAGCATTTTGTAATGATTATTGAAATAAGATTATTTTGAGTAGATAATTAGTTTTTGTTCTAGCAGGGTCTCTCGTAGAGGACCCTGCGCTATATAGTTTTAGCAGGGTCTCTCACAGAGGACCCTGCGCTATTTTAAAATTCCATATCTAAATAATGTTTTAATAAAACCTTTTCATTAACAATATCTTTCTCATAAAAACCCGCACTGCTATGTTCATAATCTAAAAATGTCTCAGCTAACATCCACTTTCCAGAAACGGGGTTGTTATGTATATAGGATAGCTTCTGATAAAGGAAAAAATCAGTAATAATTGGTTTTGCATCAAAGGATGGTTCAAATACTTTATGCAGTTGTCCCTTGTTTTTCTCATCATCTGAACAGGCCTCACTCAATTTTAATAGAATATCTTTTTGATTTTGAGCTTTTAATCTTTTTACAATTTCATAAGCCATAAATCGCTTTCCGTTTGAGATAACTTTATTAAGATTGTTAGAAGTATTTAAATGCAAAATTGCATGAATATGATTGGGCATGATCACAAATGCACTGGTGTTAATTGAATATTTTTCTTTAATCAAATTAAACCAATTGTAAATTAAATCATACGAGTTTGTGACTTGAAATAAAGGAATCCAGTTGAAGCAGGTAAAAGTGATGAACCAGGTTTTATTAGTTGTATCATGAATGGTTTTTATTGCCATATTTAAAGGTAGTGATTTCAGGGATATTTAACGCAGGGTCCTCTGCGAGAGACCCTGCTTGGACTGTGGATGTAAAACTTACATACAAGAACCGGTTGTATTGTATCTCACTGTCTAGGCAGAGTCTCCTTTTCGGGACTCTGCTTTTTTTGAAGACCCTGCTGGGACGAAACTTTATTAAGATTGTTAGAAGTATTTAAATGCAAAATTGCATGAATATGATTGGGCATGATCACAAATGCACTGATGTTAATTGAATATTTTTCTTTAATCAAATTAAACCAATTGTAAATTAAATCATACGAGTTTGTGACTTGAAATAAAGGAATCCAGTTGAAGAAGGTAAAAGTGATGAACCAGGTTTTATTAGTTGTATCATGAATGGTTTTTATTGCCATATTTAAAGGTAGTGATTTCAGGGATATTTAACGCAGGGTCCTCTGCGAGAGACCCTGCTTGGACAGGAAACGTAAGGGATTGAGATAGTTCACTGTCTAGGCAGAGTCTCCATCGGGACTCTGCTTGGACGGAATTTATTTTAAAGTTATTCTGGTAAACACCGGAGATCCTTGACTACTAATTTCGCCAACAACAATATTAAATCTTGGAGTTTGAAAAGTAGTAACTCTCTTATTAGTGGCATCATATACAGAGGTTTTTGCAGGTCCGTAAAACTCACTTACATCACTTAAAATACTTTCATAGGTTAATCCTTGAAAAATCTGAGGCTCACCATTTAAAACATATATTTCCTTTAAATTTTTTGCATCATCATATTTTAATTCATACCTCCCATAAATTCCATCGATTAACACGTTTTTAATATATGGCATTGTAATCTTAATTTTTCCATCTAAAAAAGACCCCAAAATAACATTCAAATTACTACTATTATATTGAAAAACAGTAAAATAACCAGTATTGTAATCAACAGAGATATAAGGATATGTACTGTTAATGTAGTTCAAATCCAATTTATCCCAAATTGTCTCTAAATTTCTGTTCTCTACAACTCTTAGTAAACTCTCATTTTCAAAACTTTTTTGATTGTTTTTTATAATTAATTTAATATTTAAGTTACCAACTTGATTAATTGGAGCTACTTTAAATAGATAATCATATCCAGTAGATGAGTCGTAACTGTTTAAGGTAGAGGAAATTTTAATTCCATTTGCCATTAAATAAACTTCATCTTTTTCATTGTAATTTTTATTATATCGTAGACCAAGAATTAAGGTGTCAGATTTGCTAATAACTGGTTTGTTAGCAAGAAAAAAAACAGGTTCAATTACTTTATCAATTTTATTTAAATCCTCCTTCTTTGAGCAAGAAAGCAAACTAATTGATATCGAAATAAATATTATAAGATTTCTCATGATAGATGAATAAGAATTTAAAAATCTTTTAAAATCTCAAACATAAAAAATCCCTTCCAGAAAACAAATTCCGGAAGGGATTTCAAATATTTAATTTAGAACTTTTAACTCTAAATTTTACAATTCAACTTAAATCAATGAAACACTCCTATTCACAAAAGCAGTCAATTCAGCACCAGTCAACATTCCTTGAGAAAGTAAAGCTAAATCAAAAGCTTGTTTAGCTAAAGCAGATTGCTCAGCTTCATCAGTACTAGCCAAAATTTTGTTGACTATTTTATGGTTTCCGTTAATGGCAACTTTGTAGCTATCTGGCATATTTCCGTAGAAGCTCATTCCACCGCCCATTGCAGCCATGTCTTTCATCCTACGCATAAACTCGTCCATAGTAACGGTTACTGGCAATTCATCCGGGCTTAAAGCTTCCACTTCTACTTGGTAAGCAGGTTTGTTAATCGCTTTTTCAAAGATTTCTTTTACTTGCTTAGTTTGGTCTTCGCTTAAAACGTGTTCCATTTTCTCGCCTTTGTCAATCAGCTTATCAGCAGTGCTAGAATCCACACGTTTCAATTGTGTTTTTTCTAATTTCTGCTCCATCTGGCTCACAAAATGCGAATCTATCGGTGTATCCATTAATAAAACATCGTAACCTTTACGGGTTGCAGATTGGATAAAACCATCTTGTTTTGCAGGATCAACGGTATATAAATAAACTAAATTAACGTCTTTATCCGTTTGGATGTCTTTTACTTTATCACGGTATTCATCCATGGTGAAGTTTTTCTTTTCGGTATTGGTAAACAAAGCGAAATCTTTAGCTTTTTCGTAGAATTTCTCTTCCGAGATCATTCCGTATTTTACAAATAAGCCAATATCACTCCATTTGGTTTCGTAAGCAGCTCTGTCTTTTTTAAACAGTTCTCCTAATTTTTCAGCCACTTTTTTGGTGATGTAACTATTGATTTTTTTCACATTGCTATCAGCTTGCAAGAAACTTCTAGAAACGTTTAATGGAATATCTGGCGAATCAATAACACCATGTAACAACATCAAAAACTCAGGAACAATGTCTTTTACCTCATCAGTAATAAACACCTGGCGACTAAATAATTTAATTTTATTTCTTTGGATTTCTACATCATTTTTCAATTTAGGGAAATATAAAACTCCTGTTAAATTGAAAGGATAATCTACGTTTAAATGAATCCAGAATAATGGATCTTCTTGAAAAGGATAAAGTTCTTTGTAGAATTTTATGTAATCCTCATCAGTTAATTCTGTTGGAGATTGAGTCCAAATTGGTTTTGCCCCATTAATTACATTTGGAACCTCAACAGATTTGTATTGTTTTTTTCCTTCTGCATCTTCGCCATCTTCAATGCTATCAGTTGTGGTACCGAAAACCAATTTTACGGTTAAAAACTTGAAGTATTTATCTAAAATAGTTTGTAATTTTTGTTGGTCTAAAAACTCTTCCGATTCACTATTTACATGTAAAATAATGTCTGTTCCTCTGGTGGTTCTTGTTCCTTCTTTAATCTCGAATTCTGTACTTCCGTCGCAAATCCAAGAGGCTGGTTCTGCACCATCCTGATAAGATAAAGTTTGAATCTCTACATGGTCAGAAACCATAAAAGCAGAATAAAATCCTAAACCAAATTTACCGATGATCTCATTGGCATCTTTAGCATCTTTAAATTTCTCTACAAATTCTGTCGCTCCCGAGAAAGCAATTTGGTTAATGTATTTTTTAATTTCTTCAGCAGTCATTCCCAAGCCATTGTCAGAAATGGTAATGGTTTTTTTATCCTTATCAAAAGATACGTTCACTTCTAATTCGCCCAACTCTCCATTATACTGACCTAAACCAGCTAACCTTTTAATTTTTTGAGTTGCATCGGCAGCGTTAGAAACTAGTTCTCTTAAGAATATCTCGTTATCAGAGTATAAAAACTTTTTGATGATTGGGAAAATATTCTCCGTGTGGATTGAAATCGTTCCTTTTTCCTTCATGATATATTTATGTCAATTTTAAATTTTATGTTTACGATAGAGCTAACATCAATGCTTGTTCCAAATGGATTTGGTGTGTCAAGTTGACAGTAAAGAGGATTATGATTTGCATTCGGTAGGCCTCGAATTATATTCAAACTCCATGGTCTGTGTCCTCACAGAACATCTCTTTTTCGTTTCGGTCTGTGAGGACACAGACCTAGGTGGAAGAGGTGAAAATTATTGCATAAATTAAATTAACCCCGACGATTTAAGTTATCTAAACCTGATTGAAGTGAAAATCCTTTTCTTTTTTTGGAAAGAAAAGATTGCAACGAAAAGCAGGACTATCCTTATTAGTTGACGAATGTTTTTGCTTTTCAAAAAAATTTATTCAAAAAAAATCAGCACCAAAATAAATTGATGCTGATTTATATTAAAATTAATTAATTATTACTTTTTAGGGTCTAAAATTAAATTTATCCTTGCTAAAGCATCAACTAAATGGGCTTTAATAATGGTGTTGCTATATCTCGGCAATGCTCTTTTAATATCTGATTGTAAATTAACCAACTCTAATCTTGCCATTGGTGTAATATCCGTTTTTGTAGGATCTACACTTGTTACTCCAAATCTTGCAAATGCAGAAGCTTGTGTGGGATCTGGAGGAGTTAATAAAAATCCTAATCTATCAATATAAGCTCTTTGTAAATTTCTACGGAAAACATCAATGTTTGATCCAGTGCTTATCTCAGACCAAACACCTGAGTGTAAATCAGCAAATAATTCATCTAAGGAATAAGCCTTAGAACCATTCTTTGTAGAATTATCTATTACTCTAGCCAATCTAGCTGGATCTAAAATTCCATTTAATGCAGAAACTTGAACTCTTCTTACCTTGTCGTCCAAATCTGCATTATCAAACTTGTTAGTTTCAGCACTATTAAACATCCAATTTGGTGTTTTAAAAGCTTGATCTACAATAAATTTTACGCTTGCTTTTTGCTTAGCTTCATCTACATGAGTATAAACCGCACCGGCCTGATCATAGGTTTTATCATTTTGATAAATTCCACCAATACTTGCCCTAACGTGGCCCATGTAACGGTTAAACTGACCTAAAACTTCACCATATAATTCTTCCAAATTATCATACGGTTTACCTTCTTCATAAGTCCATTTTTGGATATTTGGAATGATGCGCTTTAAGTTTGCAATCCCGTAAGTTGAGGCTTTAATAGCGTCGTCCCCTAAATCTTCCGATTGTGCTCTTGGATCAATTGGATTACCTGTTTGTGCTCCGTAAAAATAAATAGGATTTCCAGCTCTTTCAACTGTCCATTTATTTAAAATTTTAGCTTGTTCTTCTTCTGTTTTATTAGGAAAATAGGTATATCCCCATTTAACAGCCCATTGATCGTACGGACCTATTCCTGGATATAATACTACTCCTTTATCTTCTGGCTGTGCGATATAATTGAAACGGGCATAATCCATAATTGAAGGTGCAGTACCACCCATTTTTTGGGTAAATGATGCCGAACGTAAGCTATCAACCGGATAAGCAACTGAAGAACCAAAATTATGTGGCAAACCTAAAGTATGGCCAACTTCATGAGAAGAAACAAAACGTATCAATTGTCCCATAACCTCATCACTAAATTTAGGCATACGAGCAGCTGGATTTACAGCGGCTGTTTGCACAAAAAACCAGTTTCTTACTAAATTCATTACGTTATGATACCAACCTATATCAGACTCAATAATTTCACCAGAACGTGGGTCAGAAATGTGAGGCCCGTAAGCATTTGCAATATTAGAAGCAAAATATCTAATTACAGAATATCTAGCATCTTCTGGCGACCACTCTGGATCATTAGTTGGTGCTTCTAAACAAGTAATTGCGTTTTTAAAACCGGCTGCTTCAAAAGCTTTGTTCCAATCCTTTACACCTTCAATTAAATAAGGTCTCCATTTCTTTGGAGTTGCAGGATCTATATAATAAACAATTTGTTTTTTAGGCTCTACCAATTCGCCTCTTGCATAAGCGGCTTCGTCTTTTGGCTCTAACTTCCATCTTGCAATGTAACGAGTAACTGTTGCCTTTTGGGCATCAATTCCGTAATCAGTTTGTCGACGAGAAAAATAACCAACCCTTTCATCGTTTAATCTAGCTGCCATAGGCACTTTTGGTAAAAGCACCATTGATGTGTTTAATTCTACAGTTACAGAACCTAAAGAACCATCTCCCGGAGGGCTAGCCGCTGCATAAGTTTTAATTGATCTAGCTTCGATATTAATAGGAAAAGATCTGATTGAATCTATATAAGAACGAGTATCGTCCAATCTGGTGATTTTATATTGCGTTTTTGTGCTTTGTTGTAATCCTAAAGCTTGTACGTCTTTAGCAAAAAAGTCTGTAACATCTATCACAACCGCTGTTGAATCCTTACCTTTTGCTTTGATATCAAAAGATGCTAAGATTGGGGATAAATTAGAGTTTCTAACTGATTCATACATATCTGTTCCTGGTGCAGCAACATTTGTATAAGACGGTACTCTAATCATAACTTGTGTTCCTCTTTTTTCCCAAACCCAAACTTGTTCGTTTAGTTCTTCACCGCCATAAGTTCCATCTGCGGCTGGGGTTTTAGAATAACGAGTTACTGCTAACATTTCCCTGCCAAATAAAGAATCAGGAATCTCATAGTAATATTTATCTTCCACTTTATGGACAGTAAATAAGCCGACATCCGTTTTAGCTTTAGCAGTTATGACCTCTTTGTAAGGTTTAATGCCTCCTTCTTTTTTAGGAGCTGCGGGTTTAGCTGCCGATGAAGATGCCATCTTCGCTTTTTCTGCCTCTTTCTTTTTTTGTGCAGAACAAGCAGATACAGCCACCGCTAGAGAAAGTAATCCCGCTAGTTTTAGGGTGTGTAAATTTCTTTTCATATAGTTATTAAGGTTTCTTTAATTTCACAATGTAGCTAATAAATAAAAATGATGGAAATATTAACTGTTTTGTTACTTAAACTGCTATAAAATTTAAACTTTTTGATTTATTTGGGCGTTTTATCCGCCAGCTGGCGGATTACATTTTATCTTTTTTTGCAATTGCTTTGTGGCAAAGGCAAAAAAAGGATGCCATTTCAATCCCTAACGCAAAAGATAAAGTCATATTAAATAGTAAAAAATAGCTTATGATATTATGAGATTAATCCTCGATGAAAATAGTTTCTAGTTGCTCGAAATAACAAAAGCGGAAAAGAAACCTTTACTTGAAACTGAATTATTGGATTAGCTATACACCATCATCCAATAAAAAAACATAAAGTTCTTTAGGACCATGAGCACCTAAAACTAATGTTTTTTCTATATCGGCAGTACGGCTTGGCCCTGTAATATTAGAAATCATAGAAGGTAAATTGTTGCCGTATTTTTTTTTGACCAAATTAAACCCATCTTTTAAATCCATTACCATTTGAGAGGTATAAGCAACCACAATATGTGCATGAGGATAAATACTTAATCTTCTGCCAGCGGCGTTGCCATTGCTCACCATTATTGATCCGTTTCTCGCAATCAAACATTCGCAAAGTGTTAAACCAACTTCTGCTAATTCAAAATCTTTATCGGTAGCGTAGAAAGGGTATTCGTAAGTAGTTAATAATTCTTGAAGTTGAGGTTCCCAGCAATAGATTTTTCGCCATTTTTTTTCCTCGGCTAAAAGCAAAATGTTTTCTATAAATGTGATTTCATCTTCACAGTAAACAAATTGCCCAGAAACTCTGGTAAATTCTTCGGCAAAAATAACTTCTGGAGATTCTGTTGTTGGAGGGTAAAGAGGTAAGTCTTCTAAATTAGGATAAGGATTTTCTCTTTTTTCTAAAAGTGCTTTTCTTATTTTTTTTAATAATTGCTCTTTTGAAGTAGTGTTATCCTTCATGTAAAATTTTTAACTGGGTTGGTGATAAAAAAATAGCCCAAGCTTAATAAGCTTGAGCTATTTTGAAAATATTATTTCGTTTCTGAAACCTGTAAAGGCTCTGTAGAATCGCCTACTGGTTCAGGATGAATGTTTTCTGCAATAATACTTTGATCGCCGCCTTCTTTTCCATTCACAAATTCATCATAAGTTGTACGGTTATCAAACGGACGTTTACCTAAAATCTCTTCTAAATCACTTTGGAAAAGAATTTCTTTTTCTAATAATTTAACAGCTAAAGCCTCTAAACCATCTCTTTTTTCGGTTAATAAATCTTTTGTTTTTTGATAAATGCCTCCTATTAATTCTCTTACTTCAGAGTCAATTAACTCGGCAGTTTTTTCGGAATAAGGTTTATTAAAGTTGTATTCTCCTCCTTGATCGTTAAATGAAACATTACCAACTTTTTCACTCATTCCATACAATGTTACCATTGCGTAAGCAAGTTTAGTAATGCGCTCTAAATCGTTTTGCGCACCTGTTGATATTTTTCCGAAAGTAATATCCTCAGCAACACGTCCACCCATTGTCATACACATTCCATCAGAAAGTTGCTCAATTGTGTATAAAAACTGTTCTTTAGGTAAATATTGCGCATAACCTAAAGCTGCAACACCACGTGGAACAATAGAAACTTTTACCAAGGGATCAGCATGTTCTAAAAACCAACCCGCAATAGCGTGACCAGCTTCATGATAAGCAACAATTTTCTTTTCTTCTGGTGAAATGATTTTATTTTTCTTTTCTAAACCACCAATCACCCTATCCACAGCATCTTGAAAATCTTGCATATCTACTGCCTCTTTATTTCTACGAGCAGCAATTAAAGCGGCTTCATTACAAACGTTGGCAATTTCTGCTCCGGCAAAACCTGGAGTTTGTGCTGATAGTTTTTTAGGATCAACTCCTTCTGCTAATTTTAGAGGCTGTAAATGAACTTTAAAAATTTGCTCTCTACCTACTAAATCTGGTTTATCAATAGAAATTTGTCTATCAAAACGACCTGGTCTTAACAAAGCAGAATCCAGTACATCTGGACGGTTAGTTGCCGCCATAATGATAATTCCAGAATCGGTACCAAAACCATCCATTTCTACCAGTAGTTGGTTCAATGTGTTTTCGCGTTCGTCATTGCCACCAACCATACTGTTTTTACCACGAGCTCTTCCAATGGCATCAATCTCATCAATAAAAATAATACAAGGCGCTTTATCTTTTGCTTGTTTAAATAAATCTCTCACTCTAGAAGCTCCAACACCCACAAACATTTCCACAAAATCAGAACCGGAAAGGGAAAAGAAAGGAACTTGAGCTTCACCAGCAACAGCCTTAGCCATTAAAGTTTTTCCAGTACCAGGAGAGCCCACTAATAAAGCTCCTTTAGGTATTTTACCACCTAAATTGGTATATTTTGTAGGATTTTTAAGGAAATCTACAATCTCCATTACCTCTTGTTTGGCTTCTTCCAAACCAGCCACATCACTAAATGTGATGCTTACCTGAGATTCTTTATCAAAAAGTGTAGCTTTAGATTTACCAATATTAAAGATTTGACCACCGGCACCGCCTCCGGCGCCACCGCCCATTCTCTTCATTATAAAAATCCAAACCACTACAAATATCCCGATAGGAACTATAAATGACCAGAAAAGAGATGAAAATGGACTTGTCCTGGACTCATAACTTAAAGGTACTTTTTGTTGTTCTGTATAATCTTTTTGAGATTCTTTTAAACGACTTTGCAAAGACTCAAACGAACCATCAGTAAAGTAATATTGAGGATTACTTCCGCTTATAGAAAAATTGTTGCGCTCCTTAAGGTCTTTGTATTTCCCTTCTGACAGCCTGTCTTTTTTGATGTAAACTTCTGCCACCACTAAATCTTCTTGTTTATAGGCAATTAGCTTTTCAACGTCACCGTTCTTTAACATCTCGTTCTCAAACTTTTGATAAGTTATTAAACGGGCGTTATTACTGCTCATAAAAAATTGAATACCCAAAATAACTAAAATCACAATCCCATAAACCCACATAATATTAAACTTGGGTGGTTTTGGGATTATTTTTTTACCAGGAACTTTTTTTATTTGTTTCTTTTTATCTAAACTTTCTTTCATCTCTTTTTTGTTTTGGCTTACTACTAAGCACTTTTGTAGTGTTCAAATTCTGCATCTCCCCACAAATCTTCAAGCCCGTAAAATGCTCTTTTATCGGTTCTAAAAATATGTACTACCACATCGAAATAATCTAATAATATCCACTCTGCATGTTGTAAACCCTCTTTTTTGTAAGGGTCTTGCCCAGTTGCTTCAAAAACTTCTTTTTCCACGCTATCTGCGATAGCTTTTATTTGAGTAGAAGATTCGGCATGACAAATAACAAAATAATCGGCAACGGAACTGTGGATGTTTCTTAAATCCAATCTCACTATATCATTCCCTTTTTTTTCTTGAATACCGTGGATGATGATCTCAGAAAAACTTGTGGAGAGTAGGTTAGCGTTTTTATTTTTTATCATTAAAAAGATTTAGTTTTGAGCTATATTATTAATTTTATATAGCACTTTGCAAAATAACACATTTTTAACACTTTTTGTTGGACAAACCATTGTAAAATTATCAGAGGTAGATTCAACAAATACTTATGTTAAAGAACTACTTTCAAATTCTAAGCCATTGCTAGATGGTACTGTTATTATGGCAGGCCATCAATTTGCGGGAAAAGGGCAAAACAATAATGTTTGGGAAAGTAAACCCGGCGAAAATCTCACCTTTAGTATCTATCTAAATTCATCATTTCTGCCCTTAAATCAACAATTTGAATTAAACAAAGTCGTTTGTTTGGGATTGATTGATTGCTTAAAACCAATTATTGGTGATGAATGCAAGATAAAATGGCCAAATGATATCTATTATCAAGATAAAAAAATAGGAGGTGTTTTAATAGAGAATGTTACAAAGGGCTATCAATTAAAAGATAGCATAATTGGCATTGGCTTAAACATCAATCAAAAAGATTTTGGATTACTTAATCAAAGAGCTAGTTCATTATCAAAAATCTTACATCAGGATTATGACTTAGATAAATTATTAGCTCAAATTTGTAGCTCGATAGAAAAACGTTATCTGCAGTTAAAAGCTGGCAAACTAACGCTTTTGCATGATGATTATTTAAAGGCGCTATACAGAATAAATGAGTTACATCATTATCATATTAAAAGTCAAACCATCAAAGCAACAATTAAAGGCATAACTACAACTGGACGGTTAACATTGCAAGAACAAGACGGTAAGCTAATTGATTTAGATTTAAAAGAAGTAAAATTCATTTTCGATTAAGCCGTAAAATCAAATTTTTTAAAACAATCATGAAAAAACTATTTGCATTTTCTGCATTTTTTTTAATTAGTTATTTTGGGTTTTCTCAAATTCTTAAACCCGTTAAATGGTCATTTTCTTCTCAAAACATCAATGAAAAGGAAGCCTATTTAATTGCAACCGCTACAATAGAAAAGGGTTGGCATGTTTACTCTCAAGATATTGGTGAAGGTGGTCCAATACCTACAACCTTAACATTTGTAAAATCTAGCGATTATAAATTAGAAGGCAAAACTACAGAAACCCCAAAAGCAGTTTCTGCTTATGATAATAATTTTGGGATGCAAATCTCGTGGCATGAAAGCAAAGCAATTTTCAAACAAAAAATAAAGCTTAATAAACCAGAATTAACGGTTAAAGGAACGTTAGAATTTATGGTATGTAATGATAAACAATGTTTACCGCCAGAAGATGTAGACTTTTCAATCTCCGTAAAAGCAATTAAAAATAATAATTTGGCTTCCGCCGATGTTAAAACGACATCGATACCTGAAAATAATGAAATAGCAATTACAGCAAATGACAGCTCATCAATAGTAAATGATACTGTAACGGCAGTAACAAACCCTGTTTCAGTAGATGCGATTAAAATTTCGGCAAAACCAATAGAAGATAAAAGCTCGAAACAAAGTTTGTGGGCAATATTTATTGCTGGATTTATTGGCGGATTACTGGCTTTAATAATGCCTTGTATCTTTCCTATGCTACCTTTAACGGTTAGTTTTTTTACCAAAAAAGCTGAGTCAAGGGCAAAAGCAATATCCCACGCCTTTATTTATGGTTTATCAATTATAATAATTTATGTTTTACTGGGGTTAGCAATCACTATTTTCTTTGGTTCTGATGCGCTTAATGATTTAGCAAGCAACGGTACATTTAACTTCTTGTTTTTTCTTTTACTGGTGGTTTTTGCTGTTTCATTTTTTGGAGCTTTTGAAATTACTTTGCCAAATTCCTGGGCAAATAAAATGGACGAAAAATCTGACAAAGGCGGATTGGCAGGTTTATTCTTTATGGCATTTGCCTTGGCATTGGTTTCTTTTTCTTGTACAGGGCCAATTATTGGGACTTTACTGGTTCAAGCGGCTTCAATGGGAGAAAGAATTGGTCCAGCAGTTGGTATGTTTGGTTTTGCTTTGGCATTAGCTATCCCATTTACTTTGTTTGCCGCTTTCCCATCTTTGTTAAAATCGTTACCAAAATCTGGGGGTTGGTTAAATAGCGTTAAAGTAACTCTAGGATTTATAGAACTAGCCCTGGCTTTAAAGTTTTTATCTAATGTAGATTTAGCATACCATTGGGAGTTATTAGATAGAGAGGTTTTCCTGGTTTTATGGATAGTGATTTTTGCGATGTTAGGTTTTTACATACTAGGTAAAATCAAATTTTCACATGATAGCGATTTACCTTTCATCACTATTCCAAGGCTTTTTATATCGATAATTATCTTTTCATTTACTATATATATGATTCCTGGATTATGGGGTGCACCTTTAAAAGCGATTAGTGCATGGCTACCACCACAAACCACCCAGGATTTTGATTTATATACTAATAGCTTATCTTCGCCAAATATCCAACAGGATACTGTTAAGAAAAAATATGCAGGCTTGTTTAAAGCGCCTCATAATTTAGATGCGTTCTTTGATTACGAACAAGGTTTAGCTTACGCAAAATCACAAAACAAACCGGTTTTAATTGATTTTACCGGACATAGTTGTGTAAATTGCAGGAAAATGGAAGCTTCTGTATGGAGTGATAAAGAAGTATTGAGCCGATTAAAAGAAAATTACGTTTTAATATCTTTATATGTTGATGATAAAACTGATCTTCCAGAATCAGAACAATATGTTTCAAAATTTTCTGGTAAAAAGATTAAAACTTTAGGTAATAAATGGAGCGATTTTCAAGCATCAACTTTTGCGACTAACTCGCAGCCTTATTATGTAATTGTTAACAATACAGGTAAAGCATTAGTTCCGCCACAAGCCTTTAATTTAGAAATTAAAAATTATACAAACTTTTTAGATAGCGGTTTAACTGCCTATCGCAAAAATAATAAATGAATAAGATTAAAAAAATAGGCGTTTTTACTTCTGGAGGGGATTCTCCGGGCATGAATGCTGCAATACGAGCTGTTGTTAGAACTGCATTATTTTATGATATCCAAGTTTTAGGTATCAGAAGAGGATACGAAGGAATGATTAATGGAGAGTTTGTAGAAATGGATAGAAAGTCCGTAGCAAATATCATCCAAAGAGGAGGAACAATATTAAAGACAGCAAGAAGCATGGCTTTTATGACTCCAGAAGGAAGAAAAGAAGCTTATGATCAATTAAAAGGAGCAGAGATTGACGCTTTAATTGCAATTGGTGGAGATGGAACTTTCACTGGGGCTAAAATATTTGGTGAAGAATATAATTTTCCAATATTAGGTTTGCCTGGAACAATTGATAATGATCTTTTTGGTACTGATTTTACGATAGGTTATGATACTTCCATAAATACAGTAACTGATGCTATAGATAAAATTAGAGATACTGCAGAATCTCATGATAGATTATTTATTGTAGAAGTGATGGGAAGGGATTGTGGATTAATTGCTCTAAGAAGTGGAATTGGTGTTGGCGCAGAATCTATCATGATTCCAGAAATGAAAACCGATATGGCGGCCTTATTTAACCGCTTAGAAATGGGTAGAAAAGATAAATCATCAAAAATCTTAATAGTTGCAGAAGGCGAAGGTGATTCTGGCGGAGCATTTGAAATTGCTGATAAAATTAAATTGAAATTCCCTCAATATGATACTCGTGTTTCTGTATTAGGACATATACAAAGGGGTGGAAAACCTACTTGTATGGATAGAGTTTTAGCAAGTAGACTAGCCGTAGCTGCTGTAGAAAACTTAATGACGGGCAAAAAAGGCAAAATGGTTGGTTTAATACATGGTAAAATTGCATTTACCCCTTTTGATCTCGCTATAAAACATCATGTTGAAATTAACCTCGATTTATTAAAAATTGTAGAAATTTTATCACTTTAAAATGGATTACAAAGCGATTAAAAGTCATTTTGAACAAGCCGACGATGTTTTAAAAACGTTTTTATCTGAAGATGAGAATTTTAAGAACATAGAAAAAGCCGGACTTCTAATTGTTGATGCCATTTTAAATAGAAATAAAATAATTTCTTGTGGCAACGGAGGTTCTATGTGCGATGCCATGCATTTTGCAGAAGAATTATCTGGTAGATACAGGAATGAAAGAAAAGCATTACCAGCTATTGCCATTTCAGATTCATCTCACATTACCTGTACAGCAAACGATTATGGTTTTGATCATATCTTTTCCAGATTTATTGATGCCTTAGGAAATAAAAATGATGTTTTATTTGCGATAAGTACCAGCGGAAATTCATTAAATATTTTGAATGCTATAAAAGCAGCAAAAGAAAAAGGGATGAAAATTATCGGTTTAACCGGAAAAGATGGCGGGATAATGAAAACGCTTTGTGATGTAGAGATTAGGGTTTCCCACGATGGTTTTTCAGATAGGATTCAAGAAATCCACATTAAAATAATTCATTCATTGATAGATTTTATAGAAACCAGGATGGGATTAAATTAGTTCCATTTATCTATATTTCATTAATCTTCAATTCAGTTATACAAAGAAAGGCACCCTTTTGAGGCGCCTTCTTTCCTATTCTCTAATTATTAAGAGAATTATTTTTTAAGACCTATTTCCCTTAAACGCTCATCTAAATATTCTCCAGCAGTAATATCAGCGTAAACTTTAGGATGTTTATCATCAATACAAGAATCTAATGAAGACAAATCCATACTAGATTTTGGATGTAAGAAAAAAGGAACAGAGTATCTTGAATTTTTCATTAACTCCCTTGGCGGATTAACCACCCTATGTGTGGTAGAGCGCAATTTGTTGTTGGTTAAACGTTGTAACATATCGCCCACATTTACTACAATATCTTCACCATGTGCTTTAATTGCAAACCACTCTCCTTGTTGTGTTAAAACCTCTAAACCATCAGCGCTTGCACCAATTAATAAAGTAATTAAGTTAATATCTTCATGCGCACCAGCCCTAACGGCATCTGCGGGTAAAACATCCGGGTTTTCAATAGGGAAATAATGAATTCCTCTTAAAATAGAATTTCCATTATTTACTTTATCCTCAAAATAATTTTCTGGCAAGCCTAAATAAACAGAGATTGCGTTTAAGATTTGCTTTCCTGCTTTTTCTAGTTTTTGATAAACTTCTTTAGTTACTTCATTGAAACCTGGATATTCTTCTACTTTAACATTGTCAGGATATTCATCTTTTATTGAATCGCCATCTTCAACATATTGACCTGTCTGCCAAAATTCTTTCAAATCTGGTGTCTTAGAATCTTTGGCCTTTTCTCTTCCTTTAGAAGTATAACCCCGTTGACCAGCCAATTCCACCTTTTCATATTTTAGCTTTGCTTCTTCTGGTAAGGTGAAAAAATTTTGAACTTCACTATATAATTTATTGATGAGATCAGCGTCTAAACCATGATTTGTAATGGTAACAAAACCAGTTTCGTTAAAAGCATTTCCAATATCATTAGAAAACTTTTCCTTTTGAGCTGGAGTTCCATTTAAATAATCGTTTAAATCTAAACGAGGAATATTCACATTTGAAGACATATCAACATTGTTTATCAATGATAAATGTAACCTATTTTTGTTAATAAGGCAAAGCATTTTTTTATAGCAATCCTTTAACTATTTGATTTTTAATTGTTTGAGTTATTAACAATTTCTAATTTCAAAATGATGTTTTCTATTGTTAATTCCTTTATTTGATAATGCTGGACTTCTATATTAGATACAAGCTATATAATCTAAAAATGATAAAAAATACATATAAGCCGGCTAAAATGCTCAAAACCATTATATTTGAAAATATCAAAAAAGGTGATGGTGTACCACCTATTTAAACCGCCCTCAAGTATATTGTTTGAGGTATGATGACACCTACTTATAAATCTTATTTTTTATTGGTGGGTATGTTACGTAAAATCACACAGTTAGAACACTATTCTATTCTTAAATATTTGCTTAAGTGGCTATTTCTTTCTTTGCCATTAGGCATTGCCACAGGGAGTGTAGTTGCGCTTTTTATATGGCTGTTAAATACTTCCATACTTTTTAGGTTTTCACATCCCTACCTTTTATATTTTTTACCAATAGCTGGGATAGCTATTCATTTCATATATAAAGCTTGGGGGAAATCTTCAGAAAAAGGGAATAATTTAATTATAGATGAAATTCATAAACCTGGTGGCGGCGTTCCACCACAAATGGGTCCGCTAGTTTTAATTACTACAGTATTAACGCACCTATTTGGCGGTTCGGCAGGGAGAGAAGGTACAGCAGTGCAAATTGGAGGGAGTATAGCCCGGCTTTTTGCAAAATGGTTTAAACTTTCTGAACGAGATATTAAAGTATTATTGATGGCTGGAATCGCTTCGGGATTTGGGTCGGTTTTTGGGACACCCTTAACTGGAGCTATATTTGGAATTGAGGTTATTGCCCTTGGAAAATTAAAATATGATGCCATAATACCCTGCCTTTTTGCTAGCATAATTGGAGACATTACTGTAAATGCTTGGCAAATTAAGCACACAGGATATCATATAAACTTTACACAGGGAAACAATTTTTTATTTTCAGGATATTTACATTGGGATTTATTGCTGATGAGTAAGATAATGATTGCAGCAATTGTTTTTGGTTTGGCGAGTTATGTTTTCTCTGAAATGATACATAACATCAAAAAATTGTTTTTAAAATTTATAAGTGTTAAATGGTTAATTCCTTTTATTGGAGGAGTTATTATTATACTATTGACTTTTTTAGTTGGTAAGTCAGATTATTTGGGCTTGGGTGTAAATCCAGAATATCCTGAAAGCGTAACCATACTTTCCTCTTTTACAAACGGTGGTGCTGATGCCTTGAGCTGGTTATGGAAAACTGTTTTTACTGCTATTACTTTAGGAACTGGTTTTAAGGGTGGCGAAGTAACTCCTTTATTTTATATTGGCTCTACGTTAGGAAATTCTTTAGCTGTTTTAATGGATGCTCCTGTAAGTTTGTTTGCTGCTCTAGGATTTATAGCAGTTTTTGCGGGGGCAACAAATACTCCCCTAGCCTGTACAATTATGGGAGTTGAACTTTTTGGAGGCGAGTATATTTTGTATTTCGCTTTAGCTTGTTTTATAGCCTATTTCTTTAGCGGACATACTGGAATTTACAGTTCACAAAGAATTGGAATCGCTAAAGGGTGGAGCAATAAATACGCAGATGAAACCACGCTTAAAGACGTACAGGAAAAGAGAGACGGCTATTTGGCAATGAAGTTTAGTAAGTATAAATTTTAAACTGAATTAAATTCTCTGGCAATTGCTTTAACAAAAAAGGAATGCTATTTTGGATTTAGCCATCGAGCTAATTGCAAAAAACATACACTGAAAGGCATGTTAAAACTCCTAAAAATTTACACTAAAGCATGCTGCCATTACTATTAGATTCAATTTCAGGGATCTCTTGTTTAGTGTGGCTACTTTTATAATCTGTTAATGCCCAAACTACAAAAACTGCAATAGCAAAGCCGATATAAAAGTTTCTAGAAGAGTCTCCATCAATACCACCTAAATAAAATGCTAAGCCAACTAAAGCAATAGAAACTGCTAACTCTACATAACCGTGAATTTTAAAAGGAATAAATCTGACCAAACCATATTCAAAATTAGTACAGATGGTTAAAGTGAAATGAATACCTGCTAAAATATAGGTGATTAAAGCTGTTGTGTTTTGTAGATGAAAAATACTCGGGGCAACCAACAAAAAGATAACCACTAAATAATCTATAATGCCGTGTAATTTTGAATTTATCATAATCAAGTTTTTAGATATTAATTATTATCAGTTAAATTTAGTGTAAAATAATGATTAGCCTCTAAAATTTAGCCTAAAACTTTCGCTATCATTTCTTTATCTAACAATTTTACTAAAAGTCTTTCCTCTTTTGTAAGTGCATGTGTTGTAGAATCTTTCACAATATATTTATGAATATTTCCTGTTTGGTAAGAATTGATTACTGAAGGATGTACGTAATATTTTTTACAAACTGACCTCGTATTACCTAACTTTTTGGCAACATCATCAATTACTTTAACAATGTTCTTTTTTGAATCACTGTCTTTTTCAAACTTACCTAGTTCTTTGAATGCACAAACTGCTTGTACACTACCCGCCCAAGTCCTAAAATCTTTTGCCGTATATTCTTCTCCGCTAATTTCTTTTAAATAATGGTTCACATCTCCAGAACCTATTGAATGATGTTTCCCTTCAATATCATAAAATTGAAAGAGCTCTTTTCCAGGTATATCTTGACATTTTTTTACAAGGTTTGCAAGTTTTTTACTCTTCAATTCAATATCGTGATAAACACCTTTCTTTCCTTTAAATGCAAACTTAACTTGATCGCCTTTAAATTTAACATGTCTATCCTTTAAAGTGCTTAATCCAAATGAGCCATATAATTTACTGTAAGATTCATTTCCGATACGGATATGCGTTAGCTCAATTAAACGGACAACCAACGCTAATACCTTTTCATAGGGCAAGCCTTTTCTATTTAAATCTTTATCAACTTGTTTTCTGATTGATGGCAGACAATTGGCAAAATTTCGCATCCTATAAAATTTTGCTTGATTACGGATGCTATTCCAATCTGCATGGTAGCGATATTGCTTACGACCTTTAACATCATAACCTGTAAATTGTAAATGGTTATTTGGATAAGGAGAAATCCAAACATCTTGATAAGCTGGAGGGATTACCAAATTTTTAAAGCGTTGTAAAAGTTCTTTATCCTTTATTTTTTCGCCTGTATAATCCTCGTAGTAAAAATCAGCACCAGATTTTTTTCTGTAAAATCCCTTGGTTCTGTCTTCTATATATTTAAGTCCGGCTGCTTTAGCTGTAACTTTTTTATCACTACCTATTTTTTGTAGTTTGGCTTCTAATCTGGTCATTTTAGTAGATAAATCTTTTGCTGGTAAGGCAATCAGACTTAAATCTAAAATCAGACCAAAATTAATAGGCTAATATCTATTATTGGTTTAATAAAAATCTGATGATTGATTGTTCGCCAACTTTTACAATTTTAGAAGTTGCCTTGCTACTAATTGATGTGGTTGTTAATTGATCATCAGCTTTGATCTCAGTATTTTTAAAAGTTAATGATAAGCCTATAAATAAGATCACAGGAATAATCATCATTAAAAATGGAGAAGTACTTGTGGATAATTTTTTCATCGTCTGTTTGTTTTGATGATCAAATATTCAACATATTTTGGAACCAGTAAAATCTATTAGACCAATTGCAAATATCAATAGACCAACCGTGTTTTATGTCGATGAGCTAATTTCTAGACTTTATTAAGCGTTGGTAGATAAAATTTAGGCGTTGGTCTAAATTTGCTTAATTAAAATTTTCTTTGTTTACTTTTATCCATGGGCCGATTACAAAAGTTTATGCTTCATATCATGGCGTGGTTATTTTTAATCACGCTTTTTACGTTTGTGGCAACAGCGGGTTTTGAAAGCAGCAAAGGTGTATATATCCTGTTTATAGGCTTGTCGTTATTAAATATTGCTGTTTTTTACCTCAATCTTTATTTTTTAATTCCGC
Organism: Pedobacter psychrophilus; assembly: GCF_001652725.1. Classification (GTDB taxonomy): domain Bacteria; phylum Bacteroidota; class Bacteroidia; order Sphingobacteriales; family Sphingobacteriaceae; genus Pseudopedobacter; species Pseudopedobacter psychrophilus. Next base: position 10,586 of record NZ_LWHJ01000030.1, on the reverse strand, counting down.
TTACGCTTGATAAAAGAAAATTCTTTTTCTGGATGCTAGGGTGCTTAACTATTGTGGTTACATTCTTGGCCATTAAGTATGGTTTTAGCTTTTATATTTACAAGATAAGCGGCTTAAGGATGGTTACAAATACAAAAGAAATGTCTTTTTCTGAACCAGAAAGGCTATTGATAAGCACTTTTGTAACTAATGGTTTTTTTATTTTTTTAAGTACTGTTTATAAATTCACCATTGATTGGTTTTTTAATGAGCGAGAAAAAACGGAACTAGAAAGACAACGCTTAACTGCGGAATTGGCTTTTTTAAAATCACAGATTAATCCTCATTTCTTGTTTAATTCTTTAAATAATATTTATTCTTTAGCCTATCAAAAATCTGAAGCAACACCTGATGCCATTCTAAAACTTTCAGAAATTATGCGTTACATGCTTTATGAAAGTAATGATAATAGGGTAGCTTTAGAAAAAGAGATTACCTATTTAAAAAGCTTTATAGAATTGCAAAAATTAAGATTTAAAGGGAATGCACATGTAGTTTTAGAAGTAGAAGGGCAAATTCAAAACCAACAAATTGTTCCGCTCATATTAATTTCATTTGTGGAAAATGCTTTTAAACATGGATTAGCAACGGATAAAAAACATCCTATCATTATCAACATTTCTGTTTTTGAAGATAATATGTTGTTTACGATAAAGAATAAAAAAAATCAACAAAATAAAGACCAAACTGGCGGTATAGGTATGGTTAACGTAGTAAGGCGTTTAGACTTAACTTATCCCGATAAATATAAATTAAGTGTAGAAAATCATGAACATGAGTATCTTTCTGAATTATATCTAAATTTATAACATGATCAATTGCTTAATAGTAGATGACGAGCCTTTGGCTATAGATATTATAGAAGATTACATTTCTAAAATTCCATTTCTTACGCTTTATAAAAGTTTTCAAAATCCAATTGATGCACTTTCTATTGTGCAAGAAGGAAAAATTGACTTGGTTTTTTTGGATGTTCAAATGCCGGAGTTAACTGGAATCCAATTTTTAAAAATTGCAAACGGAAAGTGTAAAGTAATTTTAACAACTGCATATCCAGAATATGCTTTAGATGGCTACGAGCATAATGTGGTTGATTATTTATTAAAACCTATCGCTTTTGATCGTTTTTACAAAGCTGCTCAAAAAGCAAATGATCTTATTAATAATGTTGCTCCTCCGGTTGTAGCTCCTTTGGCAGAACCCAACACGGTTACAAATGCTTTTACCCACAATTTTATTTTTGTTAAAACAGAATATAAAATCCAAAAAATATATTTAAATGATATCCTTTTTATTGAAGGCTTAAAAGATTATATCTCAATTTATACTAAAACAGAGCGTATCATCACTCTGCAAAGCATGAAAAAGATTGATGAAGTTTTGCCTAATCATCTGTTTGTAAGGGTGCATAAATCTTATATTGTAGCTTTAGATAAAATTGAAAGTATAGAACGTAGTCGTATCCTGATAATCGATAAAATTATCCCAATTGGAGATACTCATAGAGAATATTTTTTTAAAATGATTGAAGATAAAAACATATAATAGTTTACTATCATATAAAAAAAGCCATCTCAATTTCTTGAGATGGCTTTTTCTTATTAATATATTTTCTTATTATTTTCCTCTAGGAGTTTCTAATAATTTAAAAAACTGATCTAACTGTGGTAAAATAACAATTCTCGTTCTTCTATTTGCTGCCTTTCCTTCTACGGTAGCGTTTGAAGTTACGGGTACAAACTCTCCTCTTCCAGCAGCAGTCATTTTAGCGGCAGGAATGCTATATTGATCTTGCAAAATCCTTACAACAGAAGTAGCTCTTTTAACACTTAAATCCCAGTTATCTAATAAAACGCCACTTCCTTTATAAGGTACATTATCTGTATGTCCTTCTACCATAAACTCAATATCTGGTTGGTTCAATAACACTTTTGCAACTTTTCCAAGAACGGTTTTTGCTCCTTCGTTAACATCGTAACTTCCGCTTTTAAATAAAAGTTTATCAGAAATATCAATATAAACAACTCCTTTATCTACTTTAATGTTAATGTCTTTATCATCTAAATTACCAATGGCTCCTTTTAAATTCATTACTAAGGCCATATTTAATGAATCTTTTCTGGCTATAGCCGATTGCAAATTCATGATATAACTATCTTTAGCACCAATATTTTCTAAAGATTTATTAATACTTTCTGCTTGTTTACCTGAGATAACCGATAAATCTTTCAACTGATTTACCATTTGGTTATTATTGGTTTTGATGTTGGATAACTGATCGTTTAGATTTTTGATTTTCATCTCATAATCAGAACTGCTGCTTTTACTAGCATTCTCACAGGCCAAAAGTTGATTTTGGAGGTCTCTGTAAAGGCTGTCCAATCTTCTGTTTTCTACTTGTGCCTCTCTTAATTTTTTTGGTGCCGAACATGATGCCATAATTAAGGCCACTCCAGCTACTGCTAATATTGATTTAATTTTCATAATAATAATTTTTTAGTACAATGAATATGGACTCATCTACAATTATTATGCTAATTACTTTATTTTAACCTCGCTAATTTTTTAAAATAAAATTATGCCTTATTAATATACTGATTGGAATATTTAAATGGATATTTAAACCATTCGTATCAATAGTTTGTAAGATGATTTCATTAAATTTCAGCTAGATATTTATGAACAAAGCTGATAGCCATAGATCCTTCTCCTACAGCCGAAGCTACCCTATTCATTGCTCCTGCTCTTACATCACCAGCTGCAAATATTCCGGCGGCACTTGTTTCAAGTAAAAACGGATCTCGCCCTTTTTTCCAAATTTGTTTAAAATTGTCGTAACTATTTAATTCTCTTCCTGTTTCTATAAATCCTTTATCATTTTTAATGATATTTAGTCCAATCCAATCCGTATAAGGTTTGGCTCCGATAAAAATATATAGCGCATCGGCATCTACATTCTTTTCTTCATTACTATTCAAATCAACTAATCGTAAAGCATTTAAATGATCATCACCATAAGCCTCAATTATTTCTGTACAAGCCGTGATTTTAATATTTGGTGTGTTTAAGATTTGATCAATTAAGTAAGAAGACATAGAAGATCTTAAATCAGGTTTTCTAATGATGATATATACTTGTTTTGCAAATTTAGAGAGATGCATAGCTGCTTGCCCAGCAGAATTTCCTCCACCTAAAACATAAACTTGTTTATCGCGGCAAGACGCGGCTTCTGTCATTGCTGCGCCATAGTAAATCCCCGCTCCAGAAAAATTGTTCATGCCTTTTGTATCTAGCTTTTTATAATCTACCCCGGTAGTAATTACAATGGCTTTGGCATTTATTTCTTTCCCACTTTCTAGTGTGATGATTTTATAATTATCCTTTTGTTTAATATCCTGAACTGATTGAGGGGAAAGAAATTCGGTTCCGAAACGAGTAGCTTGCGAAATAGCTCTTCTTGTTAAATCTGCACCACTTAAACCAGTGGGGAAACCTAAATAATTTTCTATTCTAGAGCTAGTTCCGGCTTGGCCACCTGGTGCTTTTCTTTCGATCAGCAAAGTACTTAAACCTTCTGATGCACCATAAACAGAAGCAGCTAAACCCGCTGGGCCTGCCCCAATTATTACCACATCATAAATTTGATTTTTTACATCTGGATTAAGCCCAATCATAGTTGCAACATCTATAATAGTAGGGTTTTTAAGCAATGTGCCATCCTCAAAAATGATGGTAGGAAAATCTTTAGCCTCTAAATTATTTGCTTTACAAAGTTGGATGGCTTGATCATTTGTCTTTATATCCATCCATAAATATGGGATGAGGTTACCAGCTAAAAAATCTTTGATTTGATGCGATTGAGCAGAAAATTGATACCCCAAAACTTTTATTCCCTTAAAATCAGGACGATAGTTTGCTTGCCAATCATTTAATAATTCATCAATAGCAGGATAGAGCTTTTCTTCTGGCGGATCCCAAGGTTTCATCAAATAATAATCTAATTGTACCGCATTAATTGCTTTTATAGCTGCATCAGTATCAGAATAGGCGGTTAATAATACTTTTTTGGCAAACGGGAATAACTCCTTTACTTTTTCTAAAAAATCTACTCCCTGCATATCTGGCATTCTTTGATCAGATATAAAAAGCGCTATTTCTTCTCCTTTATTCTGTAACTCTTTAAGTACTTCAAAAGCTTCAGAAACAGAACTGGTACTCAAAATTTTATAGCTTTCGCGATATTTAGTTTTTAAATCTCTGCTTAATGCTCTTAAAACCTGAACATCATCATCGATAGAAAATATAATTGGTAGGCTCATTTTTTTAATAATTAATTTTCAATTGGGAAACAAACCTCAAAGTTTGTTTCGCCGGGTTTAGAATTTACTTTCACACTTCCATTATGTTGCCTTACAATTCGGTTTACAACATCTAACCCTAGGCCAGTCCCTTTGCCTATTTCTTTTGTGGTAAAAAAAGGATCAAATATTTTTGTAATCACATCATCTGGTATACCACCACCATTATCTTCGATATTTACTTTTATAAATCCGTTTTCTTGCTTTGTACTAATTATTAATTTTGCGTTTTCTATACCAAATAAAGCATCACATGCATTATCTATCAGGTTTGTCCATACTTGATTTAGCTCCCCAACAAAAACCTTTACCTGGGGGATATTTGTATCAAATTGTTGCTCTACTTTAATATTTGAACTTTTTAATTTATGATTAAGCATTGTTAAAGTGTTCTTTATCCCAGAATGAATATCTATAATTTTTTTATCACCTCCCCCGTCCATATGGGCAAAGTTTTTTACAGACCCTACTAAATGAGCAATCCTTTTAGAAGATTCTTCAATATCTGATACCATTCTTTCTGTAACTAAATTACTGTTTATCCATAAAATAATTGCTTGCAGATTGTCATTTGGTACTGTGTTTTTTAAAAGCTCCAAATCTTTAATGCCTAACCCAAAATCAATAAAATTTTCAGGAACATCACTAAAATCTTTAATCTGATTCTCAAATAGCCAATCTTCAATCTCTCCCTCCAAATCCATCTTTTGAACCATAGTTAGATGCGGCGGTATTGCTTTAATTGATAATACCTCATATAATCTTTTATTGATAACATCAATTGCCTCTGAAGACAGTTTGATAGAAATTACTTGTTTAAATGTATCAGGTTGTAATTGCAGATGTTGTTTTAATGAAGCCGCACCTCGGGCAATGGCAGAAGCTGGATTATTAAGCTCATGGGCTAAACCAGCAGAAAGTTTCCCTAAAGCCATCATTTTCTCGTTCTGTTGTTGCAATGCTGTAAAATCTCTTACCCGAGAAGTCATCACATGAACCAATGCCTGTGTTAATTCATAGTGATCTAAAATCATCTCCTTAAGGTATTCTTTAGGAAAAGTTAAGATTGAAGAATCTTTGATACATTGTCCATATCCTGTAGCTTTATTTGCCCTGGAAAAAGGGAGTATTCCTGTTATCCCCCCTTCAACAATCTCAGAAATTATACTTTTATTATTATTTCTTAAGATATAGATTTCTAAAGCTCCTTTAATGATAAAATGGGTTCCTAATAAAGTATTTCCCGGACTGAATAAAATTTCACCAGCTTGATAAGTTTTGAAAATACTTTTCTCAATTAACCATTGAAGTTGCTCTTTAGGAACTTCATTTAAGGATTCTATTTGATTAAGCATTAATGGTGTTAATGTGTCCATAAAGTAATATTGTTACATAAAGTTAGTAATCATTTTAAAAGGTGCTTTTAAATAATTAGTTAAAATAATTAAGATTCTTAAAATATCAATTGGTTTATTAAGTTTATGTTTTAGAAATGAATACTGGCTATCAACAACTTTTAAAAAAAATAGACGATTTTATCAGGAAATATTATCTGAATAAAATAGTGCGTGGAATAATTTGGCAGGCCGGTGTTTTTATAGCTTCTTATCTTTTTATAATCATATCAGAATATTATGGTTACTTCGGAATTAATACAAGAACTTCTTTGTTCTACATCTTTATCTTTTCTCAGATTATTCTTGCTTGGTTTTTAATATTAAGGCACCTAATTAATTACTTCCATCTGGGAAAATCCATTGATCATGAGAAAGCTTCAGTAATTATTGGAGCCCATTTTCCCACCATCAGCGATAAGCTAATTAATACTTTACAACTTAAAAGGCAATCAGAAGATAGTGAAGAGCAAAATAGCTTGATATCAGCCAGTATTGATCAAAGGATTGCCTCATTTAAGCCCATTCCGTTTGTATCAGCAGTTAATATTAGAGATAACAGAAAATATTTGAGATATGCCTTAATACCTTTAGCTGCAGTTGTGGTAATTGCTTTTGCAGCCCCATCAATATTAACAGAGGGCACTAAAAGAATTATCCATTACAATACTTTCTATAAAAAGAAAGCGCCTTTTGATTTCAATATCACTAACAAAAGTTTAGAGGTTGTACAAGGCGATGATTTAAATCTATCCGTAAAAATAAGCGGAGAGCAAATCCCTCAGGATATTTATTTAGAAGATGGCGTAAATACTTTTAAGCTAGATAAAAAAGACATCATTAATTTCAATTATCAATTTAAAAACCTCCAACAAAATAAAAAATTTAGATTGGTTGCTGGAGAGTTCTCGTCTGAAGAATATGACATCATTGTTAAAAAAAAACCTATTTTAATAAATTATCAGGCACTACTTATTTATCCTAAGTATTTAAATAGACCATCAGAAACCATACAAAACCCGGGTGATTTGACTTTACCCATTGGCACAATAGTAAAATGGGGTTTCAATACAGAAAACGTTTCTTCAATAGGGTTTAAAACATCAAATAACATTATTAACCTTAATCCTGCTCAAGAAAACAAATTTTCTTATCAAACTAAAGTTTTAAAAAATAGCATTTACAGCATCGTATTAAAAAACAAAAATGTTGCAGCTAAAGATTCCATAAGTTATCAGCTAAATATCATTCCGGATGCTTATCCAAAAATAGAAGTCACTCAAAAACTAGATTCTGCTAATTTAACTGTGGTTTATTTTATTGGCAAAGCCGATGATGACCACGGACTAACTAGTTTGTTTTTTCATTATCAAATCTTAAAGTCTGAAGATGAAAACAGAAAAGGAAAGTTGATAAATGTTCCAATAAAGTTTGATAATACGTCTTCAAATACTAATTTTTTCTATTTATGGCCATTAAAAGCATTAGGAGTTTTACCTGGCGAAAAAATAGCATATTATTTTGAAGTTGCAGATAACGATGGCGTTTTTGGGCCTAAGCATACCAAATCTGCTACGTCTATTTATAAATTAGCTTCAAAAGAAGAAAGCATTAAAAAAATTGGAGAAACATCTCAAGCCATCAAACAAAAAATGCAATCTGCTATAAAACAAGCTGAGAATATACAAAAGGAAACAAAAAAATTAAATCAAGATTTAATTGATCAAAAGGCAATAGGTTACGAACAAAAAAAACAGATAGAAAATTTAATTGATAAACAAAAGAAGTTAGAAGAAGCAATAAAAGACATCCAAAAAGATAGTAAACAGAATTTATTAGAAAGGACAGAAGTAAAACCAGACCAACAAAAACTGTTAGAAAAACAAAAGCAAATTCAAGATTTGTTTGATAATGTTCTAGATGATAAAACAAAAAAGCTTTTGGAAAACCTTCAAAAGCTGATGGAACAAAATCAAAAAGAACTTACCCAAGATCAATTGCAGAAAATGCAAGTGGACAATAAATCTTTAGAAAAAGAATTGGATAGAATTTTAGAACTATATAAAAAACTTGAAGTAGAACAAAAACTTAATGACGCTATTGATAAATTAAATGACATTGCTAAAAAACAAGAAGATTTAAGCAAAGAAAATCTAAATAAAAACAAAAATGAAAATCTTGAAAAACAAAAAAATGTCCAAAAAGATTTTGATAGTCTTAAAAAGGATTTAGATAATCTTGATCAAAAAAATCAACAATTAGATAAACCAGCAGATTTTAAAAATCCGGAAGAAGATCAAAAAGGAATTGATAAAGATTTAGAAAACGCAGAAAACAATTTAGAAAATAATAAAACTCAAAAAGCATCAGAATCGCAAAAATCTGCAGCACAAAAAATGCAACAGTTGTCTAAAAAATTAGACCAAATGCAAGGTGGAGGACAGGAAGAAGAAAATAAAGTAAATGAAAAGGAACTGAGGCAGATATTACAAAATTTACTTAAAACCTCCTTTGATCAGGAAAAAGTAATGATAAGTTTAAAAACCATCAATCCAGACGACCCTAACTTTATCAAACTTGCCCAAAAACAACGAGAAATAAAGGATAATTTAAAAACTGTCGAAGATAGTTTATATAGCTTAAGTAAGAAAGTCCCTCAAATTGCAAGTACTGTTAATAAAGAAATAAGCACAATAAATCAGCAAATAACACAGGGCATTGATAAACTAACTGATAGAAAAATAGATGAAGCAAATAGAAATCAACAGTTTGCTTTAACATCTATAAATAATTTGGCTTTAATGTTGAGTGAAGCATTACAGCAATTGCAAAATGCCATGAAAAATGCTCAATCTGGTGGTAAAGGAAAATCAAAACCTGGTTTATCCCAATTGAATGAAATGCAGAAGCAGTTAAATAAAAATATGCAGAAAGCAAAAGATCAAATGCAGCAACAGGGTATGCAACCTGGTCAATCTAAAAATAAACAAATGAGTGAGCAAATGGCCAAAATGGCTCAGGAACAGCAGATGATTAGGCAAGCATTACAAGAAATAAACAACAATTTAAATAAAGACGGTCAAGGAAAACTCGGGAATCTAGATAAAACCATTAAACAAATGGAACAAACCGAGACAGAACTCGTAAACAAAAAAATTACACAAGAAGCTCTTTTACGTCAGCAAGAAATTCAAAGCCGATTATTAGAAGCAGATAAAGCTGATAGAGAAAGAGAGCAAGATGACAAGAGAGAGAGTAAAGAAGGTAAAGACTTTACTCCAAATTATGATTTGATTTTACAAGAATATCAAAAGCAAAAAGCAAAAGAAGTAGAGCAAATAAAAACTTTACCTCCAGCGTTAAATTATTTTTATAAATCAAAAATAAGTGAGTACTTTAAAAAATTAAATCTTGGGGAATAAAATATGAATAATTTAACAGAAACTATGGACGGATTATATTCTCTACAACTTCAATCTACCACCCAAAGCGTTGCCATAATGGAAAACTTTGTCGATGATTTGGTAGAACAACTAAATATTGGCGACGATGTATATGCGAACCTAATGACTTGTTTAAATGAAGCAGTAACAAATGCCATTTATCATGGTAATAAACAAGATCCAGATAAAAAAGTATTTGTTAACCTGGAAGTGGTAAATAATAAAAGATTAGTATTTACAATTGCTGATGAAGGTAATGGTTTCGATTTTACAAACATTCCTGACCCAACCAATTTAGAAAATTTAGAAAAACTAACAGGTCGCGGCGTTTATATTATGAAAAGGTTAGCTGATCAATGCATCTTTAATAGCAAGGGTAACGAAGTTGAATTGCACTTTAAATATTAATGAAAAAAATTGCCATCAACTTTTTTAATGAAGATTCCAATTTTAAATTAAAACAGATTAATCTAACAAGAAATTGGATAAATAACACTATTGAGTCTGAAAATTACAGTTTAAAAAGTATAAATTTTATTTTTTGCTCAGATCAATACCTCTTAAAAATAAATCAACAATACCTTCATCACGATACCTTTACAGACATTATTACATTTGATAATTCTGAAATAAAAAAACAAATAGAAAGCGATATTTTTATAAGTATAGAGCGTGTTAAAGAGAATGCAAAATCTTATAAAGTTAAACTCTATACCGAGTTACACCGAATAATGATCCATGGTACGTTGCATCTTTTGGGTTATAAAGATAAATCCCCAAAGCAAAAAGAGTTAATGACTGCCAAAGAAAACAGTTATCTGTCCAAACTATATCCTGCAATTTCCTAAAATTTTTATTGCTTTTTTAATTATGGCGTTTTAACGGGCTTTCCACTATAGTTTTTTGATAGCGAAAATCTATCAAAAAAGCTGCCGTTTCAATCCCTAACGCAAAACCTATCGCACTTCTATTTAGCAACCAATTTCTAGTTTATTATAATTGCAAAGATTAATAATAAAGTCTTTTAATAATGTTCATTTTACAATAAAATCGTAAATACCTTTAATACTAAACGCCATTCTTAATTAACATAATTACTAATTTATAAAAGGCGGTTGACTTAAATAGTACAAGGATTTTGAGTCAAAAAGGGAAATTATCATACAGAGAGGATATTTTTATAAACGAATAATAGGATTAAGTTGTGCAACCGCAAAGCTTAAATGGCTATAATAAGATAGAAAAATTTAGGGCAAAAAAAAGCCCCCGATCCGTTAAGGAAGGGGGGCGTTAAGGTCTGGCACCGACCTACTCTCCCACGTTTTACCGCAGTACCATCGGCTCAGGCGGGC
>NZ_LWHJ01000029.1 GCF_001652725.1 Pedobacter psychrophilus | reverse complement strand
TGAGCGTATTTTAGACTATGTGATTAAAGTAGCAAGCGGAGAAATAGAAGTAAGCGCAGTAAGACATGGTCAAGATGATTTTATCCCTTGGAAAAGAGGCGTTTCATTGTAAAAAATTGAATTAATAAAAAGCATTCAATCATATATCAAAAAAAATTATCTGATTGCTAATTAAGCAAATATTAATTGTTTACAAAAAATAATCAATTAAAGAAATGTATAGATTTATTAAGACATAATCTTCTATAAAGAAAAGATTAAATTTTCTTTAAAATCTGTAAATTTCACTATCTTTAAAATAACATTTTAAGCTAAAATCTATCAAAATAAAAGTGAGTACTTGGTGAGTACCTGATTTTTTAGTTATAAAAACTTGATTTACAGCGTTTAAAAGCATAGGTTCGGTTTCCCTACGGGCTACACAAAACAGTATCAAAATTAACTAAAAGCCTGCAAATCATAAGTTTGCAGGCTTTTTTGTTGATATCAAAATGCTAAAATATGCATCAATTCGCAATACAAAAGTGCGTGATTCGGTGCGTAGACGAAGCATGAAACCTTACGCACCGAATTTATCGTAATCAACTGTTAAAGAACATGTTCAATAGATGAACATCTTGAATTACTCTTTTTGTAATGCTATTTTTGTTTAACTTTTTAATGGTTACATTATGAAAACTAATTTTAGCTTAATCTTCTACATTAGAAGGCAAAAAAACTATGTCTCTGGACCAGTTCCTATTTATTTGCGTATCACAGTGAATGGCAAACGATCTGAATTATCAACTGGACGAGATTGTCTTCCCGAGGAATGGAGTAGTGGTTTAGGACGTGGGCATGGGAAAAAAGAAAGAATCAAAACACTTAATTCCTATCTTGATACTCTCCAGCAAAAAGTGAAAGTTACCCACAACGAACTTTTAGGAAATGGAAAAGTGATAACTTCTAAAGCAATAAGCGATCGTTTTTCAGGAAAAGATGAAAAATTGAAACAGCTGTTGCAACTTTTTACTGAACACAATGACAAAATGAAAGCCCTAATAGGAAATGGATTTCAGTTAAATACATTAAAAGGCTATCAAACTTCTAAAAAGCACATTACCGGATTTTTGCGAGTTCAATATCAATTAGAAGATATTGACATAAAAATGTTAGATCAAGCTTTTATTGAAAACTTTGAATTTTACTTAAAGACAGAATGCGGCTGTAGTGCTGTATCTGCAGCAAAATATATCAAACATTTAAAGAAGATTGTAAATCATTGCGTTGCGAATAAATGGTTAATAAGTAATCCTTTTTGTAATTATAAATCAATAGTTAAGGCTAAGGAACGCACTTTTCTTACTAAAGATGAATTGGTACGTATATTAGCAAAAGAGTTTAAGATAGAAAGACTACAGCAAGTTAAAGATGTTTTTGTTTTCTGCTGCTATACAGGTCTTTCTTATGCAGATGTAAAAAAACTTAAAAGAGATGAAATTGCCACTGGAGTTGATGGAGACAAATGGATATTTACCAGTAGACAGAAGACGTCCACTTCTTCACGAATACCTTTGTTAGAGGTGCCTTTAAAGATAATTGAAGATTACAAAGATAATTCTTGTTGTGAGGTAAAAAACCTGTTGCTACCTGTTTTGAGTAATCAAAAGATGAACGCTTATTTAAAAGAAATAGCCGATCTCTGTGGAATTATTAAACATTTAACTTTTCATTTAGCTCGTCATACTTTTGCAACCACTGTTACTTTATCTAATGGCGTACCTATTGAAACGGTTAGTAAAATGCTTGGACACACTGATTTAAAAACGACCCAACATTATGCTAAGATTTTGGATATTAAAGTAAGTAATGATATGGCAAAATTAAAGAGAAAGCTTTCCTTTGGTTAATGGAAGAAAAGCCTCGTTTTTTTAATAGCGAGGCTTTTTGAATTGTTTAAATTACAAAATTAGCGGTCTTCCAAAAAAGTGGATTAAACAGAATAATTATTTTAGAGTGGGAATCTAAACTTATCTATATTTTCCTATAGAATATTGATGTATAATTATTTAAAATTTCCTAATTAGTCCATTTGTACTGTAATTTTACGAATCAAAGCATGCAATAAAAGCTTATGATTTTTCGATAGATTCATATAACAATCCAAACTATTTTATCGGTTTTATAGGTTTTAGTCTATTAATATAATAGATGAATATTGTTATTAAGTCTTATTGATGTGCCCTTATTATGGCATTCTTAATAGTATGAGATTTTTTCTTTATTTTTTTCTATGAAACACAAACCTTTAAATGCATTTAATTAATTTAAAGCAGTTCTCTCGTTATTAGATAGCAAGGATTTATTTAGCTTATTTTTCTGAAATCTCTTTCTTTACATTTAATTGTTTTTGAAAATTGGAAGGTGTAGTTCCAAATTCTTTTTTGAATGCTGCCGAAAAATAGGAGTGAGAAGAAATACCAACCCTGTACATTACTTCGTTAACCGAAACATCTTCGTGAATCATAATATCCATCGCCTTTTTCAAACGAATGGTTCTTACAAATTCATTACTACTTTGGCCTGTAATATCTTTAATTTTTTTATATAATTTGGTTTTACTAACACCTATCTCGTTTATTAAATAGTCAATATTTAATTCTGGATCTTCTAACTTATCTTCAATTGCTTTTAAAATTTGATCCATAAATTTTTTGTCTTTGGCATTATTGACTAAATCTCTTGCTTCTACTTGATAATCTTTTAAATAGCGTTCTTTAATTTTTTGTTGTTGTTTAAGCTGATTTCTAATCGTTAAGATCAAAAGTTCTGTATTAACTGGTTTGCTAAAATAATAGTCGGCACCAGATTCTGCTCCTTGAATTCTTGACTCTATGGCGTCTTTTGCAGTTAGTAAAATAAAAGGAATGTGGCTTGTTTCGAAATCATTTTTAATAGTGTTACAAAATGTTATTCCATCCATTACAGGCATCATCACATCGCTAATAATTAAAATAGGAGATTCATTTTTGGCTTTTAATAACCCTTTTTCTCCATCCTCAGCTTCTATTATATCGTATTCACTTTCTAAAATCTCTCTAAAATATCCTCTTATCTCCTCATTATCCTCAACAAGTAAAATACGAGGCTTATTATTGTCGGTTTTATGGTGGTTGTTTATTGAGCCATTTGTATGACCGATAGTATTAAATGCTTCTTTAAAATTGACACTCTCTAATGTAGCTTGATGCAGATGAATTTCTGGCGACCAAATCTCATCTTTATCGTAGTCGTCCTGGCTACAAGGAATATTTATGATAATTTGTGTGCCTTTGTCAATTTCGCTGTATACAGCTATATTGCTTTTATGTAATAAAACTAAACTTCTTACAAAAGCTAAACCTATTCCAGTTCCTAAATGAGTGTCTGAGACTCTGTAATACGCCTCAAATAAGTGATTTAGATCACTTTCTGCCATTCCAATACCAGTATCAGTAATAATTATATTCAAGTATTCCTTTCCTTTAAACTCGCTCTCCTTTTTAATAAAGCTGTCAAATTTTGGTTTAAAATTATCGAGAGTCGATTTCACTTCAACATTAATTTCGCCATGTTCTTGTGAGTACTTGAATGAATTGTTTAAAAGATTTAATAAAATTTTTTCGCACACTTGCCTATCAAACCAAATTTCTGATAGATCATCTTGATTGACCTTAAAATCTATATTCCTTTGTAAAGCATATTGCTTAAAGTCTTCTGTAACCTCATTTAAAAATGGAGAAAAATTACCCTTCATTACCTTAAGTTTTAATACTCCCGATTCAACTTTTCTAAAATCCATTAGCTCACTAACTAGCTGTAATAACCTATTGGCATTTCTATTAATGGTTAAGTAATATTTGGAAAAAGCAGAATTGCTATTTAACTTAAATATTTGCTCTACAGTACCTATAATAAGTGATAAAGGTGTACGAAACTCGTGAGAAATGTTAGTGAAAAATTGTAATTGAAACTGATGCAGTTTTTCTTTATTTTCTTCATGAATGATTCTTAGTTCCTGCTTTCTTTTTAGATATAATAGTACAAATATTGAGGCTCCAACAAGCATTACAATAAACAGTTTAAACCACCAAGTAAGGTAAAATGGAGGAACAACAACAAGTTTCATTGATGTAGGCTTGGTGTTCCATAATCCATCAGGACTACTTGCTTTTACATAAAAAGTATACTCACCAGGATCTAAATTGGTATAAGTTGCTTTACGTTCTTTGTTAACGTAATTCCAATCTTCGTCAAATCCCTCTAACTTATAGGCATAATTAGTTTTTTTTGGGGTTATGTAATTTAAAGCTGCAAATTCAAAAGATATAATAGATTGATCATAATTAATTGATATTGCTTCATCCTCTTCTATGTATTTATTTACGGTAGTTTTATTAGGCCCTTTATTTATGCTCTTGTTAAAAATAGTAAAATCTGTAATGTAAATAGGGAAGCTAAACTTTGGGTTTCTAATTTTTTCAGGATAAAATTTGTTAAAGCCATCTAACCCTCCAAAAAACATTTCACCTTTATTAGTTATCATTGCTCCTTTAGGACTAAACTCTAATCCTAAAAGACCATCTTCTGGCCCAAAATGTTTAATAAATTTAGTATCAGGATGATATTGAATTAAGCCATTATTAGTGCCCATCCATAAGTTACCTTTTCTATCTTCAATTATTGATTGTATAATTTCATTAACAAGGGTGGGATGATTAGAGAATAAATTAAATTTTTTTGTTTGATAGTTAAATAGGTACAAACCTTTTTTCCCTACCCATAGCCTTTCCTTACTATCATTAAAAATTGTTCTTACTGGATCAGATATTTCTTCGTTTTTTTTATCGAAAAAATGAGTGAATTTGGTGCGCTGTTTATTTAAACAATTAAGCCCTCCATCAACAGTACTAAACCACAAATTACCCTTTTTATCTTCATTAATACTTGTAACAAAAATTCCATTGAATTGAGAATTTTTATCGGGAGAATATAAGATTCTTTTAAATTTTTCTGATTTAGGATCAAAAGTATTAATACCAGAGTAAAAAGTAGCAACCCAAATCAAGCCGCTTTTATCTTGATAAGAATCATAAATATAATTTGATGTTATAGCATTTAGATTCTTAGAATCGGTTTTATATTTAGTAAAATCTTTAGAAGTCGAGTTATATTTATTTAATCCACCTCCCCATGTGCTTATCCAGATTTGATTGTTCTTATCTTTCATGAAAGATAATATAGCATCAGAACCTATGCTTTTTGGGTTCTTTGGCGAATGTCTAAACTGAGTGAATTTACCTAAAAGGTCATTATATACATTTATTCCTCCACCATCTGTTCCAACCCAAATTTCATTATTAGAAATTTCTATAAATGCCTTAACATCACTATATGTTAGGGCACCTTCTCCAACCCCTTTAGTGTAGATTTTAAAATTAGCTAGTTTTGGCGAATAAACATTAATTTTTCCATGAAAGGTTCCAATCCAAATATTTTCTTGATTATCTTCTAAAATTGAAGAGGCTGTTTTACTAGAAAAAGAATATGGGTTTTTTAAATCATTCTCGTATCTTAAAAATGTATTTGAATTTGAAGGTTTAATATTTACGCCTCCATTTTCTGTACCTATCCATATATTATTGTTTTTATCGCAAATGATACTTTTGATTTCGTTGCTGGATAGAGATAAAGTATTTCCATTTTCTTTAGAAAAATTCTTTAAGCTTCCATCCTTATAATTCAAAACATATACACCGTTTCCAAATGTACCTATCCAGATGTTTCTTTGTAAGTCTTCAATGATTACAGTTATATCAAGTCCTTTTAAGTTTGATAATAATTTATCTTTTTCACCAAACGATTGATAATTTTGCTTTTTGGTGTTGAATTTTAAAATACCAGCCTCTGGTGTCCCTATTAATAAATTACCATCAAAATCTTGGTAGATGCAATTGTGTGAATTTTCATACCTAAAGCCAGAGGTGTAATTTTTATTGCTAAACCTCTCAAAATTATTGGTTGCTTTATTGTATTTGTTTAATCCATAATCGGTACCAACCCATACAACTCCTTTTCTATCTAGAAATAAACTGATTATATTATTACTATTTATGCTCGTTTTTGATTGATTATCAATTTTGAATCTTAAAAATTCGTCTGTTTTTCTGTTATAAATGTTTAAACCATTAGTAGTACCAACCCATATACGTTGCTCATTATCTTCAATAATTTGGGTAACGTTATTACTACTTAAACTGTTAGGATCATTTAATAAATTTTTATAAACTTTTATAGTATATCCATCATAAACATTTAAACCATCACCACTTCCAAACCATATGTATCCTTTGCTATCTTGGAAAATACTGACTACTGTACTATTTGATATGCCTTGTTCCCTAGTTAAGAAATTGAACTTAATTTTATCTATTTGTGCAAATGTTTCTAATTGGGAAAATAACATCAAGAAACTGATGGTTATTAAAAATCTTAAAATGATTTTTTTTGAATAAAACATTTATAGGGTAAGATAATGGGTTTGTGCTAAATTAATATTTTTTGATTGTTATTTCAAAAGATTAAAATAATTATTGCCCTATTAGCTTCTAAAGGATTATTTTCAAATTTGAATAAATTATTTTTGATTTTCTAAATACAATATTTTTAATTTTAACTTGCCTGCTACTAAAAATTAAATTATTACAAGTAGTTTACCACATTTAATTAATTCGTGTTTAGAATGAATAGAATTATAAATACATTATTTAATTTTTTAAATTAGCATACTCCTTTTATTCAAATTGATTGTTATTAATATAAAAGAACAAAAATATAATGTCAGAAAGGTTTGATAAACTACTTTCCCTTTATTTGGAAGACAATTTTTCTCACAAAGATTATAATGATTTATTTGCATTTATTAGCAGTAATCTATATGATGAACAATTGTTGCAAAAAATAGATGAGAGCTTTAAAAATGTAATGTTTGACGACCAAGTTAATTATACTTTAAAACCTAAAAATACAGTTTCAGAATCTTTATTTTAGATTTGTTTGCTATATAAATATTGGATTATTATTCAATATTAGTAGTTCAGGATTTCTCTTCCAAATATTTCCTTTTTTTAGAATTTCCTTAGTTTATTAGCCATACCTAATTTATAGGCTGAATTTTATATAGATTTCAACTTCTTTTTAGTTAAACTCTAGTTACTACTAAAGTATATTTCCATTCCGTTTTTGAATTTGCCAAATGTATCTTTTTCTAATGATATCAATTAAGTCATAAATTCAAATTTACACTTCCATAGTTGAGGCAAAATTTAAATTACTTAAGTTTTAAATATTGTTTCTAAATAATGATTTGATTTCCATTTTAAAATGATGCGATTTATTACCAAAAATTGATTCTTCAATTAATAATTGGTTCTATATTAGTTGTTTTCATAAATTAAAATTTATTTAAGTAATTCATAAACAGGTTATTAAATTTTTATATTAAATATTTTTAAAGACTTTAAAATGTTTTCTATTTGTCAAGATGTTGACTAAAATAATCTATTTAAGTGAAATAAAAACCTATTTCAGCACAAGAAATGATGATTTAAGCACAAGCGATTTAGGCTAAAACGGTTCATTTGTATCGTTAACCAATTTTATAAACTCTTTATAAACCTTCTTTAATTAAAAAAGTTTTGTCGTTCCTTTTGCGCAAATTTTATTTAGTTTTTAAGGTTTTGAGGCAAACCTAAATTTAATGTGTAAAATTCAAAACAATTTAGAAGAATCTAAACAATTAGAATTGCTGATAGCTGGAAGCGAAAAAGCCTTTACGTTTTTCTATGAAAGATATCAGTCTAGAATTTTTAAGGTGGCTTTTAAGTATCTTAAAGATGATGAATTGGCTCATGAGGTTGTACAAGATGCATTTTTAAAACTTTGGACTTGTAAAGCTGGTTTACAACTAAAAAAACCAGTAGAATCATGGCTTTACACTGTATCTAAAAACGATATTTTAAATAGAATTAAAAGACAAGCTACCTTATGGAGAGTCATGAACGAAATTAAAATTACTCATTCGTTTGAAGATAACTCTCTACAGGACAAATTAGTAGAAGCCGATTATAGTTTATTACTAAGCAATACCTTAAAATCTTTATCAAACAAACAGCTAGAGGTTTTTAAGTTAGCTAGGTATGAAGATATGACCTATTTGCAAATAGCAACAAAATTAAATATATCTCCATTAACTGTCAAAACTCATATGTCTAAAGCTTTATGCTTTATCCGGTCTAATTTTATTGCCAATAAAATTATGCCTGTAAAAATAAAATATCAAACCACTATATAAATCTTAACATTTAAAGCATAATTTTATTAAACCAAGTAAATTTTAAACCAAATTATTAACCATTAAACCAAAAAGATATGAATAAAGAAATACATCCCTGAGCAAATTTATATAATCGCACTTCGATTATTTATTTATAAATAATATTAAACCAGTTAAAAAAATAAACCAATAAATTTATGAGATTCAAACAAAAACTGTTTGTCACTGCAATAGCCAAAATTAAAATGGTGGTTATGCAGACTTTCTTTCTGTTGTTTTTAATTAATTTTGCAAAAGCAGATAACAGACTGAATTTTAGTGAGAGCTACAGGAGTAGTAACACAAAAAATATCAAAAATTTAAACCTTTCTAAATTAGTTTACCAACCTAAAGGTACAGCTGATATTACCGTTACAGGAACAATTGTTGATGAGTTTGGGTTAAGTATTCCAGGTGTGAATGTCTCTGAAAAGAATACTAAAAACGTTACGAGTACAGATGTAAACGGAAAGTTTTCCATTAGAGTAAAAGATGAAAACGCTATTCTTTTAATTAGTAGCGTTGGTTTTAGCGCTAAAGAAATAAGGGTAGGAACGCAAAATGTTTTTAAAATTACGCTTAGTTCTTCAATAAATGAGTTGCAAGATGTTGTTGTTGTTGGTTATGGAACTCAATCAAAACCAACAGTTACAGGGTCTGTTTCTACAATTACCACTAAACAATTAACGCAATCTCCAGTAGCTAACATCAGTAATTCATTAGTAGGTAGATTGCCAGGATTATTTGCCACACAAACCAGTGGCGAGCCAGGTGCAGATGGTTCGAGATTAAGAATTAGAGGGGTTGGAACATTTAATGGAGATGCAGATCCCTTAGTTTTAGTAGATGGTATACAGGTAGAAAACTTTAACAACATAGATCCTAATGAAATTGAATCACTTTCCATTTTAAAAGATGCTTCTTCAACAGCGGTTTATGGAATAAGAGGCGCCAATGGTGTAATCATTATTACTACAAAACGTGGTGTTTCTGGAAAGCCTCAAATTAATTACACATTTAATTATGCTTCTAATTCATTTACAGATTTGAGGAAATCTATGAATTCATTTGACTATGCCTCGTCATGGAACAAAGGAATAGAATTAGATAGATACGTAACTCAATCAAACACTCCGTTAAGATTTACTCCAGAAGAATTAGAAAAATATAGAACCGGGTCCGATCCAGTATTTTTTCCAAATACAGACTGGTATGATTTGATGTTAAGAAATTCATCTGGACAATCACAACATAACGTAAACGTAAGAGGTGGGCAAGATAAAGTGAAGTATTTTATTTCAGCTGGCTTTTTTGATCAAAGTGGGTTATTTACAGATTTCACATATCTTACTCAAAAATTTGATGCAAATAATAATTTTAAACGTTACAACTTTAGATCTAATTTTAATTTTGATGTTTCTAAAGATTTAAAAATTTCTTTAGATGTTTCTGCCCAAACAGAAAACAGAAAATTAAATAATAGTCAAGGTGGTACTAGCCGGACCATTGGGGACATCGGAAGGGCTGCACCATTAAGTGGGCCTGGCATTGTAGATGGTAAAATAGTTGAAATTGGACAAGGTCAAAATAATCCTTTGGTTGCTTTTCTTACTAATGCTGGTTCTGGGGGTATTAGAAGAGAATATCGTAATAACTTAAACGGAACTATCAAAGCAGATTATTTATTAAATAGAATTACCAAAGGGTTAGGTGTACATGGCGAAGTTTCTTTACAAACATTTAATAGCCAATCTATTACTAACACTATTACTACGCCAACATTTAGAGCGCAAGAAATACCAGGTGGATATGTATTGCAACCATTGGCAGAGGCAACTACCTTCCAATTTCTAACAAGCGGAGGTAATAGAAGAAGTACATTTGGAAAGTTAAGCATTGATTATAATAGATCTTTTGGAAATCATAATGTAACAGGTTTATTGCTTTACGATCAACAAAAGAATTATAATGCACCAAATCTTCAATTTTCAGAAATTCCTCGTGGATACCAAAGTGCTGTAGCCAGAACAACTTATAATTATAAAAGAAAATATCTTGCTGAGTTTAATGGAGCATATAATGGAACCGAAAATTTTGCTCCTGGTAAAAGATTTGGGTTTTTTCCGGCAGGTTCTATAGGTTGGATTCCAAGTGAAGAGTCTTTTTTTAAGAAAAACAAATATATCTCTTTTCTAAAGTTTAGAGCATCATATGGCGTAGTCGGGAATGATCAGATTGGTGGAAATAGATTTTTATTTAGACCAACTTCTTACTCAGACGTAGGTAATACTTACCGTTTTGGTGCAGGGTCTGCGGTAGGGACTTATGTAGGTTTTCCTGGCGTGAGAGAGGGGATTTCAGGTAATCCAAATATTACTTGGGAAAGAGCAAATAAGGCAAATTTAGCCGTAGAAACTTATTTAATAGATGAAAAGATAAAAATTGTAGCAGAGCTTTTTAGCGAAAACAGAAATAGTATTCTAGCTCAGCCTCAAACGTTTTTAAACTTTAGTGGCTTTAGACAGCCTCCTGCCAATTTAGGTAGAATGAGTAATAAAGGTTTTGAATTAGATGCGTCATTTAATGATAGAATTGGTGATAATTTTGATTATAGAATTTCAGGTAACTTTAGTTTTGCAAGAAATAAGGTTTTGTTTAGAGACGAAGTAAACAATCCACTTACACCTTATAGATTAACAACCGGACAGAGGTTAGGTCAATTTTATGGCTTAGTGGCCGATGGATTATTTAATACTTGGGACGAAGTTAACGACGCAAATAGGCCAGTTTACGAAAACAGACCAAGAATACAGCCCGGAGATATTAGATACAAAGATATAAATGGAGATGGTGTAATTAATGCAGATGATAATGTGCCTATTGGCTATTCTACTACTCCAGAAAAAACCTATGGTTTTACTTTGTTTTCAAGATATAAATCTTTAGATATCTCTGTGCTTTTTCAAGGCGTGGGTAATGTATCTATTGCATATACAGGCTTCCAACGTAGTTTTGGATGGACAAGTGCTGTACCACAAGGTACTGCAGATTATTTAATAGAGAGCTGGACACCAGAAAGATTTGCACAAGGCTTACCAATCAACTTCCCTCGTTTAAGCGCTGGTACATCAAATAGTCCAAATAATCCAAGTTTTGGAAACTCAAGCTATTTTATTGCAGACGCTTCTTACTTAAGGTTAAAAAATGTGGAGCTAGGTTATACTCTAAATCCAAAACTTGTAAAAAGATTAGGTTTATCTAGTATGAGGTTCTTTTTTACTGCAAATAATTTATTCACTTGGTCTAGCGTGTTTCAAGGTATAGATCCAGAGAATAATATCACAAGACCTGATTCAAACGAAGAGCCTTATCCTTTAACAAGAACAATAAACGCAGGTATTAACGTGAATTTTTAATTTATAAATAATGAAAAATTTTAAAATTTTAATAACAACAATTCTTGCAGTGATTTTATGTGTCACCGTAAATTCATGTAAAAAAGTCGAGAACTTTCTTGAAAAGGCGCCAGGTGAAGATTTAACCGAAGCAAATTTATTTACATCAGTAAATCAGTTAGATAGGTTAGTTACTACAATTTATTTGTACGGATTACATCAAAACATGGGATGGACAAATAATACCTTGTCGCCAACAAATGGTATTTCAGAATACAATACTCATCCTACTTCAGATATGTCTGATGAGTCTGATTTAAATGAACAAACTTTTGGACCTAATATTCTTTTTAATCAAGGTACAGTATCACCTGCTAATATTGTTAATATAGATAACAAATATTACCAAAGGTTTATAGCACTAAGACAAATTGCCGTTCTTATTAAGAATATAGATAATGTTCCAGATATCACTCCTGCTTATAAAGCTCAAGTAATTGCTGAGGTAAAGTGTATTAGAGCTTTTATGTATTTAGAGATGGTACAAAGATATGGTGGTGTGCCAATAATAACCGATACTTTTGATCCCGGTATTGCTTTTGTAGCTCCAAGAAATTCTATTGAAGAATGTTTTAATTTTATAGTTAGCGAGTGTGATGAAGCTATTAATTCCAATGCTTTACCTCCAGTTCAAACTTCTGTTCTACAAGGTAGAATAACAAGTATAGTTCCTTTTGCTATAAAATCTAGAGCTTTACTTTATGCAGCTAGTCCAAAGTACAATATAGCAATACCTTATTTATCTATGGTTAATTCAGCAGATAACAAGTTGCTTTGTTATGGAAATTTTGATGCTAGAAGATGGGATGTTGCAGCAGCTGCAGCATTAGCAGGCTTAAACAAGGCTAGAGAAATAGGTGTAGCTTTAGTTTTTGGTACAAATGAGATAGATCGAATTGGTAGGTATCCTGGCGATATTGATCCTCTTGTAAATCCGCGTAATCCTAATACATTAGTCCCTTTAGGCACTGTGCCAACAAGAGGGAATTATGAATTATCATGGTCTATTCATAATAATTCAGAAATCATTTTAACATTTCAAGGACATGGAAATGTTAATAATGCCTTTAATGATCCATTTAGAAACATTCTTCCACAGGCTTTTGGAACCACAAGAGCTGGCGTAGCTGGTTTGATGAATCATGTTAAAAAATATGAAAAGTTAGATGGTACACCACAAACTTGGCCAGCAACAGGTACAAATTTGGCTGCTAAGAACAGAGAGTTAGACCCAAGGTTTAAGCAATCTTTGATTTATAATAATGGTTATTTTGGTACTGGTCGTCCCATTTTTGAATTGGCAGTAGAGGCAGCGGCAACTACAGGAAGAAACTCCTTAGGTCATTGGATGAGAAAAATGCTACCTATAAATATTAATCAGGGTAACCTTGTTCCTTTGGATATTATATTAAGGTTAAATGAGCTTTATCTAAATTATGCCGAAGCAAAGAATGAAGCAGATGCTAATGCATCATCTACAGATTTTAGTACAGCAAGAACAAATGCCACATTAGATAATACTGTTTATACACCAAATATTTACGATGCAGTAAATGTTTTAAGAGCTCGATCAGGGATGCCTAATTTGCCAATCTTATCTCAAAGTAATTTTAGAACCAGGGTTAGAAATGAAAGAGCAGTAGAACTTGCTTTTGATGGACATAGATTGTGGGATATTTCTAGGTGGTTAATTGCAGAAGAAGATGGCGTGATGAGAGGTTTAATGGAAAAAATGACCATAAATAGAGCTGGTGGTACTGCACCTAACTTTAATTATAATTGGACTATTTCTCAACACGAAATCAGAACATTTAATAAAAACATGTATTCATACCCGTTTCCTTTAACCGAGGTTCAAAAAGGTGGGATAGTTCAAAATCCAGGATGGTAAATCCTATTTATTGAACGGATAAATGATTTTTTGTATTCATTAATTAAATTTTTTTAAAACAAAATATATGAAATTGAAATACTGCCCAAGTGTATTTTTAATCTCAATCTTTTTACTTAATTTGAGTAAAGACGCTAATTCTCAAACTGGTAGAGATACTGTAGGAGTTAATATTGTAGATTCTATAGCAATTAAGGAAAGAGAAAAGAATTTGAAAAACATAGGATATGGCAAACAGCCATTTAATCTTATAACTAGTTCAATTTCTACTGTAAATGGAGAGAATATTGAACAAAACTTTAGTCTAAATTTAGGTAACACCCTTTACGGAAGATTAACAGGACTATTTTTAGCACAAGGAAACTCAGAACCAGGAGTAGGAACTCCAAATTTAACAGTGCGTGGAATTAATACTTTTGGAGGGTCAAATACTGCGCCTTTAATTGTTGTTGATGGCTTTATAGCAGGAGGTAACGAAATTGGAAGTGTTTTCTCGCAATTAGTTCCAGAAGAAATAGAATCAGTTACTGTTTTAAAAGATGCTGCATCAACTGCTGTTTATGGTAATCGTGGTGCAAATGGAGTGATCTTAGTAACTACTAAAAGAGGGAAAAACGGGCCTTTAAACGTGAGTTTTAGCACAAGACAAGGTTTTTCCCAAGCTTTAAGTTTACCACAATTTTTAGATGCCGGTAATTACGCTACTTTATTTAATGAAGCAAGGCAAAATGATGGTTTAGCACCTTTCTACACACAAGATGTAATAGATGGTTACCGCTCAGGAAGTAATCCATTTTTATATCCTAATGTAAATTGGTACGATGAAGTTTTACGAAAAGCTGCGCCAGTTTCTAGTTATAACTTAGGCTTTAATGGTGGCGATCAAACCGTTAAATATTTTGTAATGCTAAATGCTCTTGGTAATGAGGGGCTTTATAAGAACTTTGGAGATTTAGAACCAGAAAGTTCAAATTCCAAATACAGTAGATATAATTTTAGATCTAATATAGATGTTAATTTATCTAAGAGATTCTCTGTTTCTTTTAATTTAGCGGGCTCAATTGAAAATAAAGCTAATCCGTGGCAGTATGATACTGGTGCAACATTTAGTTTATTACAAAGGATACCTTCAAATGCTTTTCCTGTAAGAAATGCTGATGGAAGTTTTGGGGGAAATAATTTGTATGAAAACCCTGTTGCAAATTTATTAGCTACAGGTTTTGATGAGTCTAATGGTAGAACTTTACAAACATCTTTAAGATTTACTCAACAATTAGATCAACTTACAAAAGGGCTTAGTGCTACTGGAGCTATTTCTATAAATAATTATTTTATCGCTGGCTCAGAAAAAAACAAGACCTACGCTCGTTTTCCAATTTTACCCGGTGTATTTGATAGCAATGGCAATCCTTTAGTAGGTGCAGGTATTGGTTTAACTTCTCCAATTACCGCAAGAGAAATCACTAGAACTCAATACCGTAATTTCGATATACAAGGTGCTCTAAACTATAATAGAGTATTTCAAAAACACGAAATAACAGGTTTTTTAATGATTAATACTGATAACGAAGTTAGAAACTTTACTACAGGCGCAGAAAGCGATCCTTACAGACACAACGGATTAGCAACAAGATTAACTTATGCTTACAACAATAAGTACATTGCCGAGTTTTCTGCTGGCTACATGGGTACAGAGAATTACTTACCTGGTAAACGATATGGGTTTTTCCCTTCTGGTTCGTTAGGATGGGTTGTATCAGAAGAAAGCTTTTTAAAATCTAATAATAGAATTAACTTTTTAAAGTTGAGAGCTTCTTATGGTATTGCCGGAAATGAAGATACAGGTGGTAATAGATATGCTTTTAGAACAGCATTTAATACATTTACTGGAGGCGAGGGTACATTAGGAAATACCAATATTACTTGGGAAGAAGAGAAAAGTTTAAATATTGGTTTAGATGCAACAGTATTTAATAATTTTCAATTGAGTTTAGATGTTTTTAAAAGAGATAGATATAATATATTAACTCAACCTTTTAATGTTGTGCCGCAGTTTGTAGGTGCTGCCTTGCCTGATTTAAACATTGGTAAAACTTTAAATCAAGGTATAGATTTTTCATTACGATACAATAGTTCAACTAGCAAAAAGTTTAAATACTTTGTAGAGGCAAATTTATCTCATTTCAAAAATGAAATAGTTGATAATTCGCAATTACCACAACTAAATGCAGGTTTAGTAAATGCTGGAGGAGCAATTGGACAACCTAGAAGGTTAAGAGCAATTGGCTTTTTTACCGCAGCCGAAATTGCAGAGAAAGCAATAGATCCATCTAAATTCCCAACTCCAATTGGAGTAAATCCAAGACCCGGTGATTTAAAATATGAAGACGTGGGTGGGTTGAATGGATTCCCAGATGGGGTAATAGACAATAACGACCTTGTTGCAATTGGTAATCCGGGTGCACCTACTACTGTTCTTGGTATAAACGCTGGTTTTAAGATAAAAGGTTTTGATTTAAATTTTGTTGTACAAGGAGTAACAGGCAATTCTGTTAATTTAAACCAAGGTATATTTCAAGCATTTCAGAATAACGGAAACATATCTGCTATAGCAGTAGGTAGATGGACACCAGAAACAGCAAACTCTGCAACCTACCCAAGACTTTCTTCTGTTAATGATATTAATAACTTTCAAAATTCTTCTTTTTGGATTAAAGACGGAAGCTTCGTTAAGTTAAGAAGTGTAGAGTTTGGTTACTCTATTCCAAAACAATTTCTAAACAAAGTGAAGATTGGCGATGCTCGCTTTTTTGTAAATGGTAACAATTTATTCTCATTTGATCATATAGAATACGGAGATCCAGAATCATTAACTGGTTATCCTGTACTTAGAACATTTGTTTTAGGCACAAAAATTCAATTCTAATTGGTAAATAAATAAACAATTGTAAAACTTACAAACATGAAATATTTTCTTAAATATAAAAATGAAAAGATGAAAAATTTTAAATATTTATCCATTTTCCTTGTATTCTTCTTAGGGATAGGCTGCCAAAAATTAGATATTGAAATTGATACAAGTTTAAGTAGAGATTTAATTGACAGCTCTTATCCTAATAAATCTAGAGAAATTGCGGCACTTTATGGCGCCTTACCAGACGGTATGTTATACATTGCGGGTAACGGAATGATGGCTTCTGCAACCGATGAGGCAGAGCATACTTTTGAACGTCACCCACTTCAATCCTTTAATAATGGTAGCTGGAACCCTATTAACGTACCAGATGATGTTTGGAGTAGATATTACAGACAAATTAGATTATGTAATCAAGCTTTAATCTCTTTTGATAAAGTTGATTTGGATGGTTCAAAAAATGATCCATCTTCTTCTTCACAGGCTTTATACATAGCTCAATTAGCTGAAGTTAAAAGATGGGAGTTTGAAGCCAGATTTTTAAGAGCTTATTATTATTTCGAATTGGTAAAGAGATATGGTGGTGTACCACTTTTAAAAGAATCTTTATCATTAGAAACAGATTTTAGCACTATTAAAAGAAATTCTTTACAAGAGTGTATAGATTTTATAGTTGCAGAATGCGAAGCTTCAGAGCCTCAGTTACCTCCTTATAGCAGTTTAGCAAATTACCCACCAGCCGAAATTGGTAGAAGAGCAACTAAATATGCTGCAATGGCACTTAAAAGTAGAGTTCTCTTATATGCAGCTAGCGATTTATTTAATATGCCTACTTGGGCTGGAGGCTATGCTAACCCAGAACTAATTTCTTTAACCGGTGGTTCTAGAACGCAACGTTGGCAAGCCGCGGCTGATGCAGCTAAAAGATTAATTGACACAACTGATAAGTATGCCGTGGCTTTACATGGCAACTATCAAGAACTTTTTATTGCAAATAATTTCAATAGATCCGAGAATTTTTTATTGACCAATGCAGGCGCTAATAACACTTTTGAAAGAAATAATAATCCAGTAGGTTTTCCTAATGCAAATGGTTTAACTACACCAACCCAAAATTTGGTAGATGCTTACGAGATTAAGGTTGGCACTGGAACTACAGCAACAAGCGTTGCATTTGATTGGAACAATCCTAATCATGTATCTAACATTTATAATTTTTCTAACCCAAATGCAACATCACTAACCAGAGATCCAAGATTAAGATTTAATGTAGCAACTAACGGAATTGCTACTACTGGACCTCAAATTCCATATGGTTTAACTTTTGGTACGCCAGCAAGATTTGTACAAACGTTTGTTGGAGGTTTAGACGCTCAACCTATAGCTAATGCTACAAAAACTGGTTATTATACTAGAAAGTACATACAAGAAGGGCTAAATATTATTAACAATAATACGGGGATTCATAGCTGGGTATTATTTAGGTTAGGTGAAGTTTACCTTAATTATGCCGAGGCCTTAAATGAAGTTAGCCCTGGCGATCCTAGAATAACACAATACCTTAATTTAGTGAGGGCAAGAGCAAACGTTGCTATGCCGCCAATTTCTACTTTGCCTCAATTAGCAATGCGCACTCGCATCAGAAACGAGCGTAGAGTTGAATTGGCATTTGAAGATCATCGTTTTTGGGATTTAAGACGTTGGATGGACGAAACAACTTTAAAAGCAAACATAACAGGTGTAAACATTACTGGAAACACAAGAGCAACTTTTGTACATACACCAATTGTAGTAGAAAGTAGGGTTTTTGATGCTACAAAAATGTATTTATATCCTCTTCCTTTTTCAGAAGTTAATGTAGCTAAAGGTTTAGTTCAAAATCCAAATTGGTAATTTTAATTATAAATATTTAAATATAAAAAGATGAGAAATTATCTGTCAAATCATAAGTCAAAAATATCAACCGTCTTAGTTTGTTTATTTTTAACCATCACTAGTTGTGAATATAAAGAGATTGCTGATGCTCCGTTTCCACCAGAAACAGTGTACCTAACTACTGCTGCCATTGTTAAAAAAGGCGCAGATAGAAATGGACTTTTTGCAGGTGCTATTTATAGATTTAATTTTGTAGACGCTATAAGCCCATCACCACGATTTAATATTGATTTAACCGCAGGAAGATTCAATATTTTATCAGGCGTACAGAGAGGAGGCGTTACCAGTAAAGGTGCTGTAAATATTAATGTTGTTTTAAATACAGATACAATTACAACTTTAAAGTCTGCTGGAGTTCTACCTTCTACAACAGAAATTTTGCCATTAGATAAAGTCTTAATTCCAGCAACGCTACAAATGGAAGACGGAAGCAACTCGGCACTATTTAATATAGGTTTAGACATGGCTTTTTTAAGAAGTAATCCAAATAAAAGCTATGCAATAGGCGTAACCATAAGTAGTACCGATAGAACAGTAACCAATGATTTAAGATCTGTTGTCATTTTAATTAATACCAACATACTTGTTCCAACGGCAGATTTTACTTCAACCCTAAACGCTACCACTAAAACTGTTTC
The DNA here is from genome assembly GCF_001652725.1 of Pedobacter psychrophilus. Lineage (GTDB taxonomy): Bacteria > Bacteroidota > Bacteroidia > Sphingobacteriales > Sphingobacteriaceae > Pseudopedobacter > Pseudopedobacter psychrophilus. Next base: position 321,252 of record NZ_LWHJ01000029.1, on the reverse strand, counting down.
ATTAGTAAATAGGTCTTTAAATTGGGTAAATTATACTTGGGATTTTGGAGATAATAGTCCTCTAGTAACTGCAGAAGTATCTAGCATCAATAACAATAATAGAGTTTTACCTGCAATAACTAAGACTTATGCGGCTGCTGGTACTTATAACATAACACTAACAGCTGTCGGTCTTCCGTTTGCGGTTGGACAAATTAATCAATCAGTTAAAACCATATCAGTTATAGTACCATAGTTATAGTCTGTTTAAAGTTTTGGGTTTTTTAAAATATTTTTTATAATGATTTAAGCTTAAGTCTTTAAAAAGAACAATTTGATATGTATTAAATTGACTAATACATTTACGATTATCTCTGATTCGAGAGAATTGGGGATTTTTGTTTATGGATATTTTTTTTTGTCATTTGTAAAATTTGATAGTGAAGTTCTACAATAACTGTAAACATTGTTAGCTTCTTTTGCTAACAATTTTGACCGAGTTTAAAGACTAAAATTTTTGTGTTGTAAACAATAGCATTGTAGCTTATTTAAGTTTAATTAGTATAGATTTTCTGAAATAAGGTTAAGTTAATCATTAAGAATTTACTGAAATTGGATATGGTATTTTGACTTTAACCTTCAATAGCTGTAAAATATTTATATTTTTTTGCTTATTTTAAATTTAGAAAATAGGGGAGGATATGCTTAGATGTAATCAATCATAAATAAAAGTATCAAAAGCTTAAAGTCATTTTTTTAATAAGATCTCATTTTTTAGAGAAAGCAGATTTTGCAACTTAATAAAAAACCACAAAGATTTATGCCTTTGTGGTTTTTCTAATTAAACAGAACTACTAAATATTTTATTTTTTTGATGTTTAAGGCCTTCTATCTCTCCAGATTTCAAGATCATCCCAATAGATATCCATGGTTTTTCCAGCATTCTTAAACCAGTCTAGCACTTTACCTTCGGTATAAATTTTCATTGGGTTAAAGGAAGATTGTCCATCTTCAAAAAAGCCAGGTTCTTCACTTCGTGTCATACCTATTTTATCTACTATTACGGTTTTGGTGCCTCCATCAGGAGTAATAGACATATAAAAGCGACCTGGATTTGCAGTACCTGCAGAACCGCCTTCTTTTACATAAATTTCTTGTGTCATCCAGGTACCAAAAGGAATAGCGAAATTTGTATTAATCACATGCCAGCTGTTATTTCCCGGTTGCGGAAGTTCCATAATTGGATCTCTACCCCCTGCTGCAAATCTTAATTTTCCACCTCTTACAGCTAAGCCTACATCTGTTCTTGCTGGTCTGTGAGCAATTTGTCCCTGATACATCCATGATGGATCGTTCCAAAACTCTTGCATAATCATCCATCCTACATTTTCAGTACCAGCTTGTTCTAAAACAGAAAAATTTGGAGAAAAATAAATACGCACCTTCTGATAATATTCTTTTAAAAACCCTCCTGCTGGAGGTGTTCCTTCATTGCGTAATTCCATTTGTATACGAGCTTTTTGCTCTTTAATAGAACCATCTGGATTTCTTAAAGTAATATGTTTTTCTGTTATTCTGAAACGCAATACTTTATTATTTGCATTTTTAGGGTCGGCAACTATTGACGCTTGTCTTTGCGAATAATTACCCTGCTCGTAATTTAGATATTGTGTGCCAAATAATGGCTGTCCGCCTTCTAAACTCCAACTCCAATCGCTTTTATCTAAATTTGTGGTAACACCTATAATTTTATCTTTCTGATCATTTAGTTGGGTAAGCCTAGGTAAATTTCCATTACTGGTACTACCAGCTTCAAAGCCAGATCTAAAGAGTAATGTGCCCCCAGTGGCTTGGGTTGCTAATACTTTATCAAATTCTGGATTTGGTGCAACAGGGTTTGAAATTGCGTTGTCTGTATCTGATCTTTTAGTGCAAGAGGCAGCAACAGCAATGGCTAAAACCGCAGTAAGCGGTCTTATGAAAAATAATTTCCTTTTCATGTTTTTTTAAATTAGTAACTGGTTTATAAGTAGTTCTGTTATATATAAAACAACTGTACTGAATTAAGAGAGTAGAAAAAAATAAAATGAACTAGAATGATGAGGCAAAAAGTAAACTGTTCTACTTTAAAAAAACGATAAAATTTAGGTTCATTATCCAAACACCCTAAAAAGTAAATATGGCTTTATATTTATTTTTAGAGTTTATTAAGCGATATAACCCAGCTTAATTTTAAAAAATAAACTTTAAGAAATTTATTGGCTGAGGTTTAAATACGTTTTGGAAATTGACTAAATTCTGCGTTTAAAAATAGATTTAAGGAATTTTTGCTGCTAATATTTCGGCTTCGTCTAGCTTTTGGGCTATTTTAGGGAGTTGCTCTAGTCCCCACAATTTAAAATCATCATCTATGTCATTTGCATCAGCTTCTGTGAGTATTTCTAATGCTTCAACCTGAGACAACCTGATAAGAAAAACGAATTGCTTGTTAAACTCAGTATTTGGGTAGTTATATAATAAATTGATATTATTTCTATGATAGTTAAGCAATTCTTTATTGGTGAATACTGATTTACTAGCGGCAAGCAATAAAATTTCCACCTCTAATTCATTGTGAAATTTCAGTAGCTCGTTAGAAAAATTGATAACATCAGCATTGGTGCTTTTATCAATTGCAGCCTCGGCAGCTAATATTTTAACTCTATTGTTACTGTATAATTCCCTAATAAATAATTCATTTTTTGAGGTTGTTTCAGTAGGAAAAACATCTTTTTCGCATGCCTGAAAACTCATAAAAGTGAAAAGGATTAAAAATAGAAAGCTTATTTTCTTTATCATAGGTTTTTGATAATAGTCTAATTAATAGTTTTCAAATTAATTTTCTTTCGAAAGCATTTATTAAACGTACATACTATATTATTAATATAACATCTGAAAGGTTTTATAAGAGTAGGATGCCTGTCAATTAATTCGAGAAAGGGTTTAAAGTTTTAAATCATGAAAAACATAATGTTGGATTAACCTAATTAACAAAATTAAAAATCTTAAAAGGTCAATTAAAAATTTTCATTTCTATCTACTCCATGTTTACTATTTGTTTGTTTTAACATATATAGGTCTGCTAAAAATCAACAATTTTTAGTTGTATACCAATAAGAACAAAAATTTTAAACCAAATAAATTATTTACTCATAAACTTTAAAAACAAATTAAAATGAAAAGAAAATTACTAATTATGGTGTTGTTTTGTACGGTAATGTGCAGTACAATTGAATTGAAAGCTCAAAATATTATTAGAACAGAAACAGTGCTTGGAGGATTGAACAGGGGTGAAAATGTCGCTACAGATGCTTTAGGCAATGTTTACGTAGTAGAAAGATTTGGGGCAAGAGTAAGAAGGTATGATATAACAACAAAAACAGTTTCTACAATTGTTACAGGGTTATTAGGCGCTAGAGGTATTGCGTTTGATGAAAATGGGAATTTTTTCATCTCAGAAAGTAACGGCGGAGGCAGCCCTGCCAATAGAATAACCAGGTACACTTATACTACTACAGCTACGCTTCCATTAACTGGAACTGTAGTTGCCGGTAATGCAGCTGCAGGTGGATATACTGGAGACAATGGTGCTGCTACCGCAGCAACACTTAACGGACCTTGGGGAATGGCTTACGATAAAGCAGCAAAGTTGCTTTATATAGCAGAGGTTGGTAATAATATCATTCGTAAAATTGATTTTAGCGTTACAACTCCTTTAATAAGTACATTTGCAGGAATACAAGGTACTAATGCTAGTTTTCTAGGAGCAAATGCAATAACTACAACTTTTAGATCGCCAACATCGGTTGCCTTAGATGCAAATGGTGATGTTTATTGGTCGGGTTCATTAATGTATGAAATTCTAAAATCTACAAAAAATGGAGGTACAGTTTCAAGAATAATAGGTAATGGAGCTAATGATTTGAATACTGGTGATGGTGGACTTGCAACTGCTGCAAGGCTTGGGCAAGTGGGAGTTGGGGGATTGGCTTTTGATCCAACAGGTAATTTATATGTTTCAGTAGGCAACTTTCATAGAGTGAGAAGGATTTTAACTACTGGTGTAACTGGTGTATTTGGTAATGTAGAAAATTATGCAGGTTTTGATAATTTCATTTCAGGTACAACTACCGTTGCTACCGGAGGAGAAGGTGGTCCTGCGAGTATTACAACAGCAAGTACCACTACAATTATGAACAATTGTCAAGGAATCGCCTTCAATCCTGCAGGGACTATTTTATGGATTGTAGAAAACACAGGTGGTGTTTTAAGAGCGGTAGGTACAGCTGCGGTTTTAACTACTACTTTACCTTTAGACTTAACATCATTTGAAGTTAAATCTTCTAATGAAACTGCTGTACTACAATGGGTTACAGAAAATGAAGTAAACTTTAAAGGATTTGTTGTAGAAAGAAAAGGAGATAATGATTTAGACTTTACATCTATTAATACTGTAGCAACAAAAAATTTAAAAACTGTTACCACTTATAATTTTACTGACTTTAGCCCTTTAAAAGGTAACAACTACTACAGACTTAAAATGGTAGATAATGATGGTACTTTTAAATATAGTGATGTTAAAGTGGTGAAATTTGCTTCTTTAAGTCAAAAACAAATAAGTATTTACCCTAACCCTGTACAAAATACGTTAAACCTTAATCATGCGGAAGCAGAACAAGGAGCCTCAATTTCTATTTACAGCATGGAAAGTAAATTGGTGATGAAAAAAGAATTAACTAGAAATAGTACACAATCTAGTATAGACGCAACCTCTTTAATATCTGGTCAATATATTTTAGAGTTTGATAATAATGGAAATAAGCAAAAACTTAAGTTCGTAAAATAATAATTGGTTAAATTGGTTAATTAAAACTCTTTCTTTAAGAGTAATTTAGGGTGGTGAGGTTTCTCATCACCCTTTATTTTTGTGGTTTTTTTTAATGTCTTTGCGAGGCTTTCGCTGTGGCAATCTGTTTGTGTTAAATATTTAAAGATTGCTTTCTAGAAAAATCGGGACAAGCTGTAACTCGCAAAGACATGATTTTTGGGTCATTGCAAGGCTTTTCGCCGTGGTAATCCGTTCTTACGGATGTCTTTGCGAGGCGTTTTTCACGCCCTGGTAATCTGTTTGTTCGGATGTCTTTGCGAGGCTTTCGCTGTGGCAATCTGTTTGTGTTAACTATTTAAAGATTGCTTTCTAGAAAAATCTAGTCATCAATTTATCATAAAGCCCAATCACAGATTGCTTTCCCGAAAAATCGGGACAAGCTGTAACTCGCAAAGACATGATTTGTGGAAAATTCTTTTCCAAGAAATTGGGACAAGCTTTACTTCGCAAGTTATACCATCTGAGGAGCTTCTCTACAAAAGAGTCAATAGTATAAGGCGTAGACCTAACTTTATAGCTATCTAAAGCGTTTAATGCTGCTTCGTTCCACTCTATTATCAACGACAATATTATGCAATAAAAAACCCTCAAAACAATGCTTAAAAGTTATGAGGGTTTTAAAAATATTTAACGATAAAACGATCTCTTACAAAGATTAATAAATCTTAGTTTGCAATTATGGCCTTCAATAAAGATTTATTATAAGATGATGTATCTAAATCGTCTATAATTAAATTTAAGTTTTTATAGGAAGCTAAAAAATCTTGAACCAATGTATTATATTGCTCTGGTTGATACCTGATATTTAAAGCTAACTCGCCCAAATCAAATAATTTTTGTGGAATTAAATCTATAGAAGTCATGTTTCTAACAAGATTTAAAACTTTTTCGGCCTTTTTTATTTTTCCTTGTAATCCGTTTAACTCAGCAGGATTCATATCATAAATCACTTCAACCTCTAAGCCTTCTGTAGATTTAACATTTGGTAAAACTAAACGTACAGCAGACTCATCAACTAAATAATCCCAGCTTTTATCATTGGTATTTGCTTTTGTCGCTCTGTTTAAAACTGCGCCATTTACTTTAATCGATTTTGGAAGTCCCAAACCTTTAAAATCTATAAAAAAAGTTTTTGATACCGACATTCCATCAAAACTTCCTTTTGCAGGAGATATTTGTAGTGATTGACTCCCATCGTTATTAGCAAAAGTTTTAAACTCTCTTACAGCAAATGCACCTGTTTTATAATTTTCATTGTCACCGGCATCCTCATAAAAAGAACTTTGCGTTTCGCCTCTACCAAAAACCTTTAAAATTAACGTATCACAATTACTTTTTAAATTTGAAATTTTAGGGTAGGCAGGAATTACGCTTCCTGCTTTTACATAAACTGGATATTCTTCCAGCGAAAAATTTCTTTGAATTTCTTGTTCGCCGCTGAAAACTTCACCGCTAAACCATTCTATCCAATCGCCTTTAGGCAACCATACTTTTACTGGCGAAACACCTTTAAACAAAGGGCTTGTAACCGGAGTTACTAATAAATTATCTCCAAATAAATATTCGGAAGTGTTAGTATAGGCTTCTTTCTGGTTTGGATAATCGTAATATAACGGACGGCTAATAGATATTCCGGTATCGTAAGTTTTACGGGCCATAGTGTATATGTATGGCGATAGCTCGTATCTTAAATTAATATATTGGCTAATTACTTCGGCATATTTGGTTTCAAAATCCCATGGTAATCTACTCATCCTTACTGATGTGGTAGAGTGAGTTCTTAAAATTGGACTAAAAACTCCATACTGTAACCACCTGGTATAAAGCTCGGGGTTTGTAGATAAAGATTTATCAACCAAGCTGTCTTTACTGGCCAAATGCCCACCAATATCATGACTCCAATATCCGTAAAGTACGTTAGAAGCTGTTGAAGTAAAATAAGGCTCAAATGCTAAGCTTTTCCAAGATATAACAGCATCTCCAGAAAATCCTATCTGATAACGGTGATTTCCAAATCCGCCCCAGCGATGATAAATTAAAGGTCTGGCTTCTTTCTTTTGTTGCATTTTAAGAAAAAACACATGGTTTAACCACCAAGTATTATCTAAACGCTTAAAATTTTTATCGTATTGATATTGTTGCCAATCTAACCACCAAAAGTCTATCCCTTGTTGCTCTAAAGGATGCAAAACAATATTGAATAGGTTATTCATAAACTTCTTATCGGCACCATTATATATGATATCTTTATAGCTTATTTTATCATCAAAAACAGACCATTTTGCAAACTCGTTATTGACTTCTGCTTTACGAGCAGTTACTCCCGTAGTATCAAAATCCATTGCTTTTGCAAAAACATCATATTTCTCTTCTGCAATGGGTATGCCCGATGCTGGGTGAAGATTCAAGGTTACTTTTAAATTTTTTTCTGCAGTCCAATTCAAAAACTGTTCTGGATTTGGAAATAATCTTTTATCCCAAGTGTAACCTGTCCATCCTCTTCTAGAGCCTGATAAATCCCGTTTGGCAACTTTATCATAAGCGCCTTTGGTAGGGTGCCAATCCATATCAATTACCAAAACATCTAAAGGAATTTTATTGCTTTCAAAATCAGTAACCATTTTTCTTAAATCCTGATCAGAATAGGCATAATACCTGCTCCACCAATAGCCAAATGCAAACCTTGGCGGCAAAGGAACTTTACCAGCAATTAGTGTATAGTCATAAATGGCAGTTTTATAATCAGAGCCGTAACACAAGAAATAGAAATCTTGCGAATGCTCAATTTTACGGTCTTTTACCCATGGTAACTCAGCATTATCTAATAAATAACTTTTAATGTCGTTTAACAGATACCAGCCATCGGTAGATATTAAACCATCGCCAAGTTCTAAGTTTTTGCTACCATCATCTTTAACTCCACCATTATAATCGTCTAAAGTTTTGGCTGTTCCTTTTAAATTGCCTGTGTTAGCAAAAGATAAGTTCCAAGTAAATTCCTTATCAACACCTTTTAAAGATTTAATCTCCAAATTTTTTGCGTTAAAGCGCTCTTCACTTTTTTTGTAAGTGAGCTTTAATTTATTAGTTTCAATAACAATACTAGTTTTGTTTTCTTTTAATTTAAAATCGGGCTTAGCCAAATTTCTATTAATAACAACTTGCGTTGCATTGTCTTCAAAAACGCCTAAACTATCCCACTCCATTCTTATTAAACCCGATGTTAAAACCGTAAACCTAGCATTTCCAGATTTTATGATAGACGAGGGATTAGCAACAGGATTGTTTTGAGCATTTAGAACTAAAATATTTAGTAGCAGCGGTAAAAAAAGTAATAGATTTTTAAATGTTTGTTTTCTCATTATTTAATAATAGGGTTAATAATACGCTTTAAATTTATCCTCTTATAGAAAACAAATGAGAGTGGATTAAAGAGTATCAAATTTCGAGAATTCATGTGAATAAAATCTATTTAAGTTATTAACTCTAGAGGGGATGCGTTTTTTGATTTGAGCATTGAGTTAAACATTTTGGGGTAGTATTCAATAAAATTTAAGATTTAGAAATTTCAAGAATTTAGAAATAACATTTAATCTTAATTGTAACTAATCTTATTCAAAGTAGTAATTGTTTTTAAGAGTAGACAGTGTTTACTTTAGAAGTAAACCCTATGAAAATACATCAAGATTTTTTAAAAGCGGCCTTTTTTTATTGCTTTTGTTTTAAATTTTAATTTCGATAAATATCAATATGAATACATTTATTAGAACTATTATTACCATCACTTTTATTATATTTTTTAAATTTAGTTTAGCCCAAACCACCAAATTTGACTTAACCACAAACTGGACTTTTAGTCAATATGGTTTAAACCAATGGTTGCCAGCAAGCGTACCAGGCTGCGTACACACTGATTTGCTTTCTAACAAAAAAATAGAAGATCCCTTTTATCGCTCTAATGAAAGAGATTTACAATGGATAGGCGAAAAAGACTGGGAATATAAAACTTCTTTTACCCCAAATGCTGAACTGTTAGCTAAAGAAAACCAAGAATTGGTATTTAAAGGATTAGACACTTATGCCGATGTTTATTTGAACAATCAACTCATTCTCCAAACCAATAACATGCACAGGGAGTGGCGTGTAAACTGTAAATCGCTTTTAAAAAATGGAGCAAATAACCTCAGAATTCATTTTAAATCAGTTTTCAAAATTGATGTTCCAAAATATTTAAATGCTGCTTATAAAGCAAGTGCATTCCCTAATAATGACCAAGGCGATATGTGGCTAAGTATTTACGCCAGAAAAGCCGGTTACGAGTATGGATGGGATTGGGGTCCACGATTAATTACAAGCGGGATTTGGCGACCAATAACTATTGTAGGCAGGGATAAGGCCAAAATAAACAACATACAGGTAGTTCAAAATCAAATAAAAACCGATAAAGCAATGCTTAACGCTGTGTTTAATATTGAAAGTGATACCAAGCAAAAAGTAATATTGCTTGTGAAAAATGGTTCAAAATTACTTTCAAAAACATCAGTAAATTTAACAGAAGGCGTAAACCAGATTAGCGTTCCTTACGAAATTAAAAACCCTAAACTATGGTGGAGTAATGGCTTAGGCGAACCAAATTTATATAACCTTACTTATGAATTGCAGCAGAATGGAGAGAAACTAGATAGCAGAGCAATTTCTACAGGTTTACGTACTATAAAAGTGATTAGAGAAAATGATAAAGATGGCACAAGTATGTACATTTTACTAAATGGGGTAAAAGTATTTGCCAAAGGTTCTAATTATATCCCTATTGATAATTTTTTAAACCGAGTTACTCCGCAACGCTATGAAGAAGTAATTAATACAGCTAAAGATGCTAATATGAATATGTTAAGAGTTTGGGGCGGAGGTATTTATGAAAATGATATTTTTTATAATTTATGTGATAAAAAAGGGATTATGGTTTGGCAAGATATGATGTTTGCCTGTGGAATGTTTCCAGATGATGCAGCATATATAGAGAATGTAAAACAAGAGGTGAAGGATAACGTAACCCGACTTAGAAACCATCCATCCATTGCGCTTTGGTGTGGTAATAATGAAAACGAAATTGCATGGTACCAATGGGGCTGGAAGAAAAAGTATTCAGAAAGTGTTCAAAAAGAATATGAAAAGGGGATGCATCAGCTATTTGATGTAGAAATACCATCGGTTATTTCCTCTTTAGATACCAGTCGCTATTACCATCCTTCATCTCCTAGTACTGGGTTTAATGGTATAAAAGGCAATGAAGGCGATGCGCATTACTACGGCGTATGGAATGGAAACGAACCTTTTGAAAGCTACAATAAAAATATTGCCCGTTTTATGAGTGAGTATGGCTTTCAGTCTTTTCCAGAGTATAAATCTATTAAAGAATTTACCTTGCCAGAGGATAGGAAACTAGGTTCAGATGTTTTGTTTTTTCATCAAAAAGCAAAAAATAATGAAACAAGGGAAGATTTTGGGAACAAAAACATAGCTAACTATATGGATCTGTATTTTAAAAAATATACCGATTTAAACAGCTTTGCTTATTTAAGTCAGGTATTGCAAGCAAAAGGGATAAATACAGCAATAGAAGCACATCGCCGTAATATACCTTATTGTATGGGGACTTTATATTGGCAATTGAATGATTGCTGGCCAGCAGCATCATGGTCTAGTACTGATTATTATGGCAGATGGAAAGCGTTACATTATACAGTTAAAAAAGCGTATCAAAAAGAATTAATCTCTGTAATGCCCGAGCAAGGTAAACTTAAAGTTTATATCGTTTCAGATGATTTAAAAGAACAAGCGGCAACGTTAAGCCTTAAACTGATGGATTTGCAAGGTAATATCCTATCTGAAATCAATAAAAACCTAACGATTAAGCCAAATAGTAGTCATATTTATTTTGAGGCAGATTCTTCTGTTTTATTAGCTGGTAAATCTCCTAAAAATGTTTTTTGGTTAATTGATGTTAATAAAGGTAAAACGCGTTTAGCAAGAAAAGAATACTTTTTTGAGGCAGAAAAAGAATTGGGGCTTGCTAAACCAGAAATTACTTCTTCCATTATAAAAACAGGTAATCAATACTTTGTAGATTTAAAAACAAATGTACTGGCAAAATCTGTGTTCCTTTCCTTAAAAGATGGGGATGGTTTCTTTTCTGATAACTATTTTGATTTAATTCCCGGCGAGATAAAACGAGTGGAACTTACTTTAAAAAATGGGCAACAGGTTAAAGCAAATGATGTATTGAGCTATTCGCTTTTTGATTCTTATACCGTTGAATGATTAAAAATATAAATGGTTATTGATAGATGTTTATTCTTCTTTGTTGAATGCCAAAAAAAACGTAACCTCATTGAAAATGCACCCCGCAAAATAAGTTTAAAATTTATACGCTTAACTAAATTTGTTTACCTCAAGATTAATGAAGCATAAAAAAGGGAAATGGCTACTTATACCCCTTTGTAATAGTTTATGTGTATAAAAATGAGCGGAAAATTTAATTTAAGAAATAAGCTAAGTATCAAAACTTAAAAAATGCTTAAGATTACGTCTTATTACCAAGGCCTAAGAAATAATTTTTTACAAAAAGAAATATTCTTATATTCCTATTGCCTTAATTAGTTGTTATATAGATAACTAAACCTTAAAACATGAAAAAAAACCGCTCTATATTCTTTCTGCTACTCAAAACTATTACATCTAAATATAATTTATCAAGCCTTAACACCAGCCTACCCAACTAATAAATAACAACTTGTATCTTAATTTGACAAAACATCGTACTACTTAAGAAAAAAAATATCATGCAAAAACAACAATTTAACCCAAAAACTGTATGCTTTTGGTTTTTAGCCTTTAGTTTTCTGCTTACCACAGGTATGCAATGTAAAAAAGATAAATCTGATACAATAGGTCTACCTGCAGTAACACAAGAAGGCAAAAACACTTTAGGTTTTTTGCTTAATGGAGAAGCTTGGACACCAAAAGGCTTTAATGGTACTGCAAATTTAAGTATCTATTATGATGAAGGATTTAGAGGCGGAGTATTTAATATTTCTGCGTATAGACTATTTGGAGATAATTCAGATTTAAGAGAAAGAATTACCATTGCATCTGATTCTGTACAAACGCCACAAAAAATAACATTTGGAAAGAAAAATTTCACAGTGGTGTACAGAAATGAAAATTGTGATTTTGGAAACAATAATAACTCCTCACTTGAAGGTTATTGTGAAATAACCAAAATAGACAAAATTAATAAAGTTTTCTCAGGTGTTTTTGAATTCAAATTTACCAAGCAAGGATGCGAACCAATCAATATAACACAAGGAAGATTTGATATGAAATATTAACCAATAAAAACTAAATCATCATGAAAAAACAAAAATTTAAAAAACTACAAAACTTAAGCCTTTGGCTTTTAGCCTTAAGCTTTTTGCTTATCACTGGTATGCAATGTAAGAAAGAAAATACTGATACCCCCGGTTTACCAGCTGCAACACAAGAAGGCAAAAACACTTTAGGTTTTTTGCTTAATGGGGAAGCGTGGACACCAAAAGGGTTAAAAGGCAGCAAGGCCAATTTAAGTATTAGCTACGACCCAACATTTAAAAACGGAGTTCTTAGTGTTTCAGCATTTAGATACTTGAATTCAGATGATGATACTTCATTTGCTTTAGGTATTGTTGATAGTTTGAGCACTAAGAATATACCCTACAGATTTGAAGTTAAAAACAAATCATTAGGTTCTCTAAATTTCTCAGACAAGAATTTCTGCGATTATCTCCATGTTGACACCACGATATATCAAAAAGGCTATTTGTTAATCTCAAAATTAGATAAAACACAACGAATAGTCTCTGGAAGCTTCGAAGTGACTATATATAACGAAGATTGTGGTGATACCATTAAAATAACCCAAGGAAGATTTGATATGAAATACTAACCATTTAAATAATTAAAACCATGAAAAGGAAAAAATTTAAAACACAAAGCTTTTGCCTCTGTCTGTTAGCCCTATGCTTTTTGCTTACAACTGGCATGCAATGCAAAAAAGACAAAACAGACACACCCGGTTTACCAACAGCAACACAAGAAGGCAAAAACACATTAGGTTTCTTGCTAAATGGCGAAGCTTGGACACCAAAAGGGTTATTAGGCAGCAGTGCTAATTTGAGTATTGATGTGGATTTGACATATAAAAAAGGTGTTTTTAATATTTCGGCTTATAATAGCACTTCCTACAAACCTGATGTGATATATTTTGGTTTGGGTATTAAAGATAGTTTAAACAACCAAAGCATTCCAGTTACATACCTTTTAACAAATGAAAGCCTGTTTGGGGTATATTTTTCTAATGATGACTGCACCTTAGATTATTTTAATAGTTCCATTAAACGTAGTGGAAGTTTAACCATCACAAAACTAGACAAAGTCCAACGAATAATTTCAGGAACATTTGATGCTAATTTATCATTGAATGGCTGTTCTGATGTTAAAATAACCCAAGGAAGATTTGATATGAAATACTAACCATTTAAATACTTAAAACCATGAAAAGAAAACAATTTAAAACACAAAATTTATGCCTTTGGCTTTTAGCCTTCTGCTTTGCGCTTACAACGGGTATGAAATGCAAAAAAGATAAAACTGATACCCCAGGTTTACCCGCCGCCACACAAGAAGGTAAAAATACTTTGGGCTTCTTGCTAAATGGAGAAGCTTGGACACCGAAAGGATTCAATGGTACAGCGAATTTAAGTATCTACTATGATGAAAATTTTAGAGGTGGTGTATTTAATATTTCTGCTTATAGACTATTTGGAGATAATTCAAATAATAGACAAGGCTTTGCAATTGCATGTGATTCAATTCAGACGGCACAAAAAGTAATTTTTGGTAGAAAAAATCTTACTGTCGTTTATCAAAGTGAAAGTTGCGATTATATAAGTAACGATGTTATTATGGTAAACGGTTATTGTGAGATAACTAAGATTGATAAAATCAAAAAAATATTTTCTGGGATTTTCGAGGTAAAATTTACCAAGCAAGGATGTGAACCAGTAAATATAACACAAGGAAGATTTGATATGAAATACTAACCATTTAAATACTTGAAACCATGAAAAGAACATTGACCACTTTAGTTTTGGGATGCTTAATCCTGTGCTGTTTTAATGTAAAAGCACAAACACCAGATACGAGTACGGTAAAAAAACTATTGCACTATATTATGCAACCCTTAGATAAAAGCCAGGTACCCTCTGGGTTTTTAGAAGAATATGGTTGCCCTATTTTGCCTATGGCTACCTTTAACGGTATCTTAACAGATAGTAACCGGGTAGATTTGAATTTGTGGCGTACCCTTTACTATCAATTACAAACCGCCTATTGCCAAAACGGCACTAATCCACTACCCATAATCACTAACGTAAATGCCACCATTAAACAAAATAAAGCCGAAGGTTTACCTATACCTATTCCATTATTAATTGGGCAATATGATAATGTAAAAACCAATGCTTTTAGTAGTAACCTGCTCAGCTATAACAATAGCACTAAACAAGTATCAGATGTAAATGGGCGTAGCCAAAACCCATACCAAACCAGCAATCTTTTTGCAGCATGCCCTATTTATCCTTTTACCAAAAACGGTACTGAAGATTTTATTTTAAAATCTAACCTAGTTTATAATAATACTGGTAAAACTATTACTGCCGCACAAATTAATTTTGACGATGGGCAGGGATTGCAAAGCTTAACTTTTGATGTACCAATATCGGTAAGTTATGCCGATACCGGATTAAGAAGATGGACGATTAAACTCACATTAAGTGATAATTCAATATTACAATGTTATAGCGATTATAGGGTACTAAAAGCCGCAGCGGTTGCTCAAAGGTTTGCTGTTAATAATACAACGGTGCCTACATGGGGAGTAATTAATGCTGTTAATAATGTACACAGTGGTGCGGTTATCACGGTAGCCTATAGTGCAAATAATAACACCAATACCTTACGTAAACCACTGATAATTGTGGAAGGTTATGATGTAAGTGCCATTGCACCGACAATTGTTGAAGACTATAACATTAATGATTTTATTGGTGCACTAATTAGGGAATCACAACCTTACGATTTCAATAATCAGCTAGATGATGTTGCAGGGTATGATTTAGTTTTCATTAATTTTAATGATGGTGCTGATGATTTAATGGCTAACGCTTTAGTGGTAGAAGAAGCTATAAATAGGGTAAATGCGAATAAAGTTTTGGACAATAGGTTTGGGAACATTATGCAGCAAAACGTAATAATGGGTTTAAGCATGGGCGGTCTTATTGGTAGGTATGCCTTAGCAAAAATGACAAAGAATAATGAAAATACACAGACCCGTTTATTAATCACCCATGATAGCCCGCACCACGGTGCAAATGTTCCACTAGGCTTACAATATCTCATCAGGATGATGGGAAATTTTGAATTGTTTGACTTAAACGTTAGAGATATTTATGCTGATTATGATGAAGCGCTAACACTTTTGGATGCTCCTGCAACTCGACAATTACTTATATACAGAGCCGTTACAGAAACAACTTTTGCAAATAACACTTTTTTAGATGGTGCGTACCGAAGTATGATTACATTTTCGCCATCAGACCCACAGCCTTCCTATAGGTTTATTGCAACAAGTTTGGGGAACGAATGTGGCAACTCTTTATTTAGCCCCGGCTCTACATTTATTAATTTGGGTGCTGGGGTTTCCGCGGGATTATATGGTAGGATTTTATTTTTTAAGGTGCCTATAGTCTCCTATAAATTAGCTGCAGAAGTCGAGGCTTACGCGTTGCCAAATACAGGTTCAACCGCTAAAATCGCTCGGCTATATACTGTTAATAACCTCAAATTATTTGGTTTTATAAATATCATAAAACAATTATACAATCAAACTGCCTACGCACCAGGAAACCATTTAGCAATTGATGGTGTTCCAGGCTCAAATTATCCAATATTAGATTTTGATGGTTTGGATGCAATTACTGGGTTACCAAGTTTTAATTTAAACTTGAACGTAGGATTTAATTTGGGACCATACTTAGGAGGATATTTTGGAGCTTATGCTTATAATAATGGTGTAAATATTAATTACACATTTGTGCCCGTTTCAAGTGCATTAGATGTCAGCCCTTTTAATACAGGTTCACTTACTAGTCGATATGTTAATAGTATTAATGGAAATTACCCATCAAGTAGTAATGGATTTATAGCTCAAGAAAATAATACTAATGCATCAATATCTAATAATACTCATATTCGTTTTACAGCCAGAAATGCAGAATGGCTTTTTAATGAAATGGAAAATGTCTCAAACAACACTTTAAATTGTTCTAATAATTGTATTTCAGTTCCTTTAAATAATTCTTTACTTCAAGGTCCTAATCAATTCTGTTTAAATGGCACTTACAGTATATTTTCATTGCCTTCAAATGCATCAATTACATGGTTTGCAACTGGCTCATTAAGTATTTCTGGTTCTTCAAATACTAATTCAGTTATCTTAACTTATAATGGTTCTGGTTCTTCGGGTGTTCTAACAGCATCCATAACTACACCATGTATTAACACACCCGTTGTATTAACTAAAACTATTGAGCCACCTGTTAGGTATGAAATTTCAGGGCCTTCTATTTTTTGTAACGATGCTAGCTATAGTATTAATGATTTACCAGCAAACTCCACCGTTGTATGGAGTGCTACGGGAGATGTAAGTTTGGATTTATCTAGTACAGCAGGAAGCTTTGCTGAATTAATATCTACCATACAAAATGGATATGGCACAATAACAGCTACTATTACTACTCCATGTGGTGGTACTACTACATCCTCTATGAGTGTAATTAGTAGCCCAGCTTTTATACAAAATGTCCAGATTTTGAATCCAATTGGACAGTATGGTATACCGGTATTAGAGGGTGGAACCATGGTTTTACAAGCTGATGATGTTCCAGGTGCACAATTTTACGAATGGTATAATGGCGATAATTTAGATAATTTAATTCTTACAACTACAACACCTAATCTGCAAACCATAAATTATAATTACGATTGTGGCGTACACAGTATGACCGTCAGAGCATATACCACTTGCTGGATACACATATCCTAATGAGGTTTTGTATGAGAGCTATCAAGAAAATTGTTCGATGTATCGATTTTACCCAAACCCGGTAGATCAAACACTTACAATAACTACTAATAAAGCCGAGAAAGAGCTTAAACTATCTAAAAACACTTATATAGATGTTACACTTTATAGTGATAAAGCCAAAATAGTTTACCAATTAAAAAACACAGCTGACAAACAGATAGAAATATCCACAAAAGAGCTACCAGAAGGTATTTATTATCTGCATATTAAAGAAGGAGAAAAAGTAGAGAAAAAGCAAATTGTTATTAAGCATTAACATTAATTGATTGCTCTACTGCAATTTTCCATTACCTAAAAAATGAGGAAAGTTTAAACTCTCCTCAATTCTAATTACAGTGCCCCCTCTATCCAATCTAAAATGGTTGATGTAGAGGGCTTTTTTTGGCTCATAGCATATCAATTGTCGACTAAAAATCTGAATCTCAGTTTCATCATAATCTAATTTTTTGAACTTTAAGATTATAATGAGGCTTATTTTGACTTGATTAATCATATTTAAGCCTTTTTTAAAAGTTATAGTAAAATTCCCTCTTTATCCCAAATGGTGTAAGTGTTCCAAAAATTAAGAAAGAGCGTTATTAGGCTTATATAAGAATAATTTAAAGGCTATAATTACTTCCTCAATTATAAAAGAGGGCGATAAGTACATTGTAAGTTTAAAAACTCATGTACCTGTAAAATCGGTGATCCTTTCTTTAAAGCATAGTGATGGATTCTTTTCTGATAATTATTTTGACCTTATCCCGGTGAGTAAAACGGTGAAACTTACTGTAAAAAATGGGCAACAGGTTATTGCAGTTGATGTGATGAGTTATTTGGTTTTTGATTCTTATAAAAAAAAAAATTATAAAAAAAGATTCTAGTTTAGTTTAATTAAATCTTGTAGTTATAATTAAGCAGTTTACTAAAAAACATTTTTGCTTTTAAAATCATTTATAGCATGGTTCGCCGCTCTAGCGGTTAAAGCCATATAAGTTAAAGATGGGTTTTGAGATGCAGTAGATGTCATACAAGCTCCATCCGTTACATAAACATTTTTGCATAGATGTAACTGGTTCCATTCATTAAGTAAAGATGTGTTTGGATCTCTCCCCATTCTAACACCACCCATTTCATGATTTTCATGACCAGGAACTCTTTTGGTATCAATGGTTTTAATATTGGAATATCCAGCTTTGGTAAACATGTCACTAAATTCTTTAAAAAAATCCTTAAGCATTTTCTCGTCATTTTCATCAAAATCAACAGAGAAACGAGCTTGAGGTATTCCGTATTTATCTTTTTTAACCGGATCTAATGTAATTGTGCTTGTTTCTTTAGGGATAGTTTCGCCCATCATATTGGCAGTAATTACCCAATTACCTAATTTTGGATTCAACAACTTCTCTTTTAAGTCATCACCAAATAACCCTTCCTCAATTAAATTCATTCTAGAAGAATTTATCAGGGTATTATAGCCTCTTATAAAGTCTTTTTCTTGTTTATAAACATTAACAAATCTTGGAATAAAAGCCGCATTAGGTCTTCTACCTTCAATATTTGTGTCTTTTAGCTCATCAAATTCTGCGGTTACTTTTCCTCTATAATTATGAAATGCAATGTATTTTCCCAATAAGCCATTATCATTTGCTAAACCCTTGGGAAATCTATCTGATTTAGAGTTTAACAGGATTAGATTGCTGTTCATGGCTGAGGCATTTAAGAAAATTATTTTTGCCGAAATTGTTCTTACATCTTTAGTAAAAACATCAATCACTTTTACACCAATTGCCTTTTTTTGATCATCGTCATAAATAATGGATTGAACTACTGTATTTGGCATAATGGAGAGGTTACCCGTTTTTTGCGCCCACGGAATAGTTGATGAATTGCTAGAAAAATAACCTCCAAAGGGGCAACCTCGTTCACATAAATTTCTTCGTTGACATTGTCCTCGCCCTTGTTCTAAATGAATTGGATTTGGAGTAGAAAGATTGGCAACTCTAGAGGAAATTAAGTGTCTATCCGTATACTCCTTCTTCAAATAATCCTGAAAATGCTGATCTAAACAGGTGAGTTCAAAAGGGGGCAAAAATTCGCCATCAGGTAATGTTTCTAAGCCATCTTTATTGCCAGAGATACCTACAAATTTTTCTACATAACTGTACCAAGGTGCAATATCTTTATACCTTATGGGCCAATCTACGGCAAAACCATCTTTTAAAGGGCCTTCAAAATCAAAATCACTCCATCTTTGGGTTTGCCTAGCCCATAATAAAGAGCGCCCTCCAATTTGTTTACCTCTTATCCAAGCAAATGGTTTTTCTTGTATATACTCCTGTTCCGAATCCTTTTTTAAAAAGTGTAAAGTGCTTTCTCCAAAAATATAATGTGTATTTACTGATTGATATTCTTTAGCGATGTTATAGGGTACGCTCCCTCTATGAGAAAATTCCCATGGATACATATTGGTTGTTGGGTAGTCTTTAATATGTTCTACATTTCTACCATACTCTATCATTATGGTTTTTAAACCTTTTTCTGTCAACTCTTTTGCTGCCCAGCCCCCTGTAATTCCAGAACCAATCACAATTGCATCAAATATTTCTTCCATCAATAAATCTTAAGCCTTTAATTTTACGCAACCATAGTAATTGCCTGGAACTAATTCATATGTAACAAATTTTGTCATCACGTATTCAGAATTTTGGTATCCAATAACTGCCCATTTGTGACTTTCTTTCAAAAGAAATTGTAAGTTTTGAGGGTGATTATGCTTTTTACATAAGCGTTGATAAAATGCAGTTTTCTCAATGGTATTTAGTTTTGAATAATCAATAATATTGCTTTTAAAAAACTTCTCTAATTCATAAAAGCCTTCCTCAAGCTTCTCTTGATTGTCTTCCGAATAGCAATCATCAAACATTTTTAGTGTAAAAGCAGATAAATGAAGTTCTTTAGCGCCGTAAGTTTGATTAGAAGGCAGTAAATTCTCCAGATATTCTGAAAATATACTTTCTTGATAACTACTAATTTTGATATGAATTAATCTGCTTGAAATTAATCCATCAGCATTTATACAGCTTGGAATGAGTAAACCGCTGCCCGCTAACAATAATAGTTTTTGAAGGTAATCTCTACGCGTCATAGTCATATATTATAATACAAACATTCAGCCTTATAAGAGTAGAAAAAATGAAGATTTATAGGTAGGTGTATTATAGTTTGAAATTTATTTAATCTATAAATGTGCAATATTATACAAAGGACATCGATTCAGTATTAGTAAAGTTTTAAACCTTTACTAGTTACATTTTTCATGCACAGTTTACTTTACAACTTATCTTTCCATATCATACAATTACTTTTTTAAGTTGAGTTATAAATTTATCTACGCAACGCATTTATTTTTAGAATTTATTCATCATTATTTTATCAATTGAATTATCAAATTCATAATATGTTTTAACTAAAACTAAATTCAGTTTTTTTATCATTACAACTCCTTTAAATTTCAACCAAAATTAAATTTCCCTTTTTTAACAATTCCGATACTCCTAAAGCAGTTTATAAATGTTATCTATTTATTAAAACTTAAGCAACCAGTATGAATATTAAGAAAATTCCTCAGTTTATTTTTTCCTTAACTTTTTTGTTTTTATCCGCAAGCTTTAGTGCTTTTGCTCAAAAAAACATCCTAACTACACCCGGTACATTTTCTATAGGTTGTAACTATTGGGCATCTCATGCGGGTACGCACATGTGGCGAGATTGGAAAGCCGATGTTGTGGAAGCAGATTTTAAACAGCTTTCTGAAAACGGGATTAAAGTATTGAGAGTATTTCCTCTTTGGCCAGATTTTCAGCCCATTCATAGAGTTTATGCCGATGAAGGTAAACTGAAATTTATAAGCTTAGGTGATGATATGCCTTTACCCACCACAGGTGTTGGCAGAAATGGAATGAGTGAAAAGCAATTGGGTCATTTTAAAGAAATGACTGTTTTAGCATCAAAATATAAATTGAAATTGGTAGTAGGTTTAATTACCGGATGGATGAGCGGTCAGCTTTATGTTCCGCCAGCGTTAGAGGGAAAAGATATTTTAACCGATCCAGAATCTTTAATGTGGCAACGAAAGTTTGTGACCACTTTTATTGAGCGATTTAAAGACCAAGAATCTATTGTTGCTTGGGATTTTGGTAACGAGTGTAATGTGATGCAAAAGTTAGATAACTCTTATCAAGCTTACGCGTGGTCTTCTGTAATTTCAGGAGCCATCAGAAGTGCAGATCAAACTCGCCCTGTAATTTCAGGTATGCACAGTTTAAAAGCAGGTGAATGGGATGCGTGGAGAATTAAAGACCAAGGCGAATTAACCGATTTGTTAACTACCCATCCTTATTCTTTATGGACTCCTTATGCCAGCCAAGCTGGGATAAACACCATGAGAACCATATTACATGGCGCTGCAGAAACTCGTCTTTACAGTGATTTATCAGGAAAACCTGCCTTGTTAGAAGAAACCGGAGTAATGGGTCCAATGACCGGAAGCGAGACAACAAAAGCAGCTTTTGCCAGAACAGCTTTATTCTCTAATTGGGCAAACGAATGCCAAGGTACATTGTGGTGGTGCGCTTATGATCAGTTAAGTTTTTCTTTCTCTCCTTATAATTATTCATCTGTAGAAGGCGAATTAGGTTTAATTAAAGAAGACCGTACACCAAAACCTGTGCTTGCAGAATTTAAAAAATTTAGTTCTTTTATAGATAAACTTCCCTTTAAAACTTTACCTACCCGTAAAGCAGAAGCTGTTTGCATCCTTACAGAAGGACAAGATCAATGGCCTGTAGCTTATTCAAGTTTCATTTTAGCTAAACAAGCTGGCTTCGATTTCGAGTTTCAGAAAGCAAACGAAGAATTAAAAGATGCTAAATTATACATGCTACCATCTTTAAAAGGAATTGACCCTGTTTTTAAAGGTTTTTGGTATAAATTACTAGAAAAAGTAAAAAATGGTGCTGCCCTATATTTATCTATGGACGATGCTTATTTACCTACCCTTACAGAACCATTAGGTATAGAAATTAGTACCAATACGCTAAGAAGTGGCGATTTACAGTTTACCAATACTAAGTTGATGACGGAGCAAATGAATTTTGCGATGCCTGCCGTAAGGAAATACGAAATCATTTCTAAAAACAATTTGATTTTAGGAAAAGAACCAGACGGAAATCCGGCTTTTATAGAATCTAACTACGGAAAAGGAAAAATTTACTTTTTAACCTTGCCTTTAGAAATGAATGCCATTAGCAAAGCAGGTTCTTTTGATGATGGTGCTTATCCATACAACAAAATTTATAAAAAGATAGCTGCGCCAATAATAAAGGATAGAATTATTCAGCAAGAAAATACTTCAGTGGGAATTACAGAGCATTACATCAGCGAAAGCGAAGCAGTTGTAATTCTAATTAATTATAACCCGAAAAACACGGAGACTGAACTGAAATTAAAAGACGGATGGAAAATTTCTGGAAGTTTATACGGAGAAACACCAAAAGCAACTAAAATTAGCATAAACGGAAACGATGCTTTGGTACTAACTTGCAAACGTTAATATCAAACCTAAAATTAAGATGAGGAAGATTGCTTGGCTTAGCCCAATAGTTTTTACTTTAATTATTGGACAAGCTTTTGGTCAAAAATTACCTAAGCAACCTGTTGATTATGTAGATAATAAAATAGGTGTATTAGATGTAATTTCTAATTGTGCTATTGGGCCGCAACTTCCGCATGGTTCTATAGCTCCGGGACCACAAACTAAAGATGGCGAGGATGATGGCTACCATCCTGATAGACCAATTAGAGGTTTTGGACAAATACAACAAAGTGGTACAGGCTGGGGTACAAACGGACAAATATTTTTTTCTCCACAAATAGGTTTAGCTGTAGGAGAGGAGGAACATGATTCAGAAAAATCTAACGAAAAAGCTACTCCTTTTGAGTATGCAGTTACTTTAAACAGATATGATATTGATGTTAAATTAACACCCTCTTACCATTCGGCAATTTATCAATTTCAATTCCCAAAGTCGGAAGAAGCTAACCTATTGCTAGATATTACCCACAATATTCCTCAAGATATTAAAACCAGAATTACAGGATCTTTTTTAGCTGGCGAAGTTAAATTTGATGATGATTCTCATCAAAAAATATCGGGATATGGAACTTATATTGGCGGTTTTGGTGGTGGAGCCTACACCATTTATTTTTATTGCGAGGTAGATAAAAAACCAAACGCTATAGGAACTTGGAGTAATGGCAACATTCAAAAGCAATCGGATTTTCAATCTTTAAAACAAAAAAATGATAGAGTAGGAGCATACCTAAATTTCTCGACCAAGGAAGATGAAATTATTACCATGAAGGTGTCTTTATCTTATCAAAGCGTAGCTCAAGCCAAAGCATGGTTAGCCGATGAAATCCCTGCTTTCGATTATCAAAAAACAAAATCTACTGCTAAAGAAATTTGGAACAATGCCTTAAAAAAAATTGAGGTAGATGGCGGTGAGGAAAAAGATAAAACCATTTTTTATACGGCACTTTATCATTCTCAGTTAATGCCAAGAAACCGCACAAACGACACTAAAAATTTTGCTAACGGTGTACCTATGTTGGACGATCATTTTGCCATTTGGGATACCTGGCGAACGGTTTATCCTTTACACAATCTCATTAATCAAGAGGTAGTTGCCGGTACTGTGAATTCTTTTATTGCTAGGTTTAAAAAATTTGGCGTTGTACGAGATGCTTTTGTAAATGGCAACGATATGAACAATGAGCAAGGCGGAAATAATGTGGATAATGTAATTGCCGAGGCTTATTTAAAAGGGGTAAAAGGGGTAGACTGGGTAAAAGCTTATGAGATTTTAAAATATAATGCCGATGAGCAAAGGCTAGGAAGTTATATCTGGACAAAAGATAGTACCCAAAAAGTGTATAAAGAATTGGGCTGGATTCCATCTGGAATTATGAATGTCTCCATCACTTTAGAATACGCTTATAACGATTTTTGTATAGCACAAGTAGCCCAAAAGATGGGAAAAACAGAAGATTATCAAAAGTATTTAAAAAGAAGCCAGCAATGGATAAACCTTTGGAATAAAAATGCGGAAAGCGATGGTTTTAAAGGTTTTATCATGCCAAAAGATTTAGATGGCAATTTTAAGGAAGTCGATTTAAAAGCTTACCCTGGTTCTTGGAAAAATTACTTTTACGAAGGCTCATCTTGGAATTATTCGTTTTTTGCTCCACATCAAATAGATAAACTGGTGAAGCTAAACGGTGGTAAGAAAAAGTTTGCAGAAAAATTGAATTATGGTTTTAAAAACCGCTTGATTGATTACAGTAACGAACCCGCTTTTTTAGCAGTGCATGAATTTATTTATGCAAACCGACCAGATTTAGCTAGTTATTGGGTTAAACAATTGATGGAAAAATCTTTTAATTTAAAAGGTAACCCCGGCAATGATGATAGTGGAGCAATGAGCTCGTGGTATATTTTTTCTGCCATGGGATTTTTTCCAAATGCTGGTCAGGATATTTATTACTTAACTGGGCCTTTGTTTAAGGAGGTGAAATTACATTTAAGTAACGGTGCTACCTTAAATATTTCTGCTCCAAATGCATCAGCAAAAAACATTTATATACAAGGCGTAATTATTAATGGAAAGAAATGTAAGAGTTATATCATCAATCATGAAATGATTGCTAATGGCGGAACCATTGAGTTTAATATGGGTCCAAATCCTTTGTAATTGAATAGCGTATTTACTATAAAATCATCGATTAAAAAAAATCAAAAATCCTTCTTTTAAGCTCAATTATGAAAATTATTAATGCAAATAAATTACTTAGCTTTCTTTTAATTACCTTATTGCTGAGTATAATTATTGTTTCCTGCAAAAGTCAGTTAGGGTTAAATTCTAAAACAGCTTCATCCAAAATCATGGTTTATTCTACCGTTAAAGGCGAATCAAAAACATTTAATAAAACAGCAGATTTAAGTTTTAGGCCCGATCCTCAACCTTCTGAATTAGTCCCTACTATTATCATCAATCCAAAACAAACTTTTCAAACATTTATAGGTATTGGCGGAGCAATAACTGATGCATCTGCAGAGGTTTATGCAAAACTCCCATTGGCAAAGCAAAAAGAACTAATTGATGCTTATTATAGCTCAAGCAAAGGAATTGGCTACACCATCACCAGAACGAACATGAATAGTTGCGATTTTTCGTCCGCTAGTTATGTTTATGTGGATGAAAATGATAAACTGCTAAATTCTTTTAGTGTTGCCCACGATGAGGAATTTAAAATTCCGATGATTCAACAAGCACTTGCAACTTCCGAAGGGAAAATGAAACTTTATTTCAGCCCTTGGTCGCCACCAGCTTGGATGAAAGACAATAACAACGTTTTGCAAGGCGGTAAATTGAAACCGGAATTCATGCAATCTTGGGCGAATTATTATGTGAAATTTATTAACGAGTATGAAAAAAGAAATTTGCCAATTTGGGGTTTAACCGTACAAAACGAACCATTGGCAAAGCAAAGATGGGAATCTTGTGTGTACACTGCTGAAGAGGAACGAGATTTTATTAAGAATTTTTTAGGTCCTATTTTATGGAAAAGCGGTATGAAAGATAAAAAATTAATTGCTTGGGACCATAACCGCGACCTAGTTTACCAAAGAGCAAGTGTAATTTTAAACGATCCAGAAGCTGCTAAATACGTTTGGGGAATTGGTTTTCATTGGTACGAGACTTGGACAAAAAGCGAACCGCTTTTCCAAAATGTTAAAAACACCAAAGATGCTTTTCCAGATAAAGAGTTAATTTTTACCGAAGGCTGCCAAGAAAGATTTAATTTGGATAGCATACAAAATTGGTCTTTAGGAGAAAGATACGGTAACGCTATGATTAACGATTTTAACAACGGAACCGCCGCTTGGACAGATTGGAACATTTTATTAGATGAAAAGGGCGGTCCAAACCATGTTGCAAATTATTGTTTTGCACCAATACACGCAAATTTAAAAACGAAAGAACTGATTTATACCAATGCTTATTATTACATAGGCCATTTCTCTAAGTTTATAAAGCCCGGAGCTAAAAGAATTGTTGCCTCGCCTACCAGAAGTCAGTTGCAAACCACCGCATTTTTAAACCCTGATGGCGAAATTGTGGTTGTAGTAATGAACAATACCAAAGGGAAAATAGATTTCCAGATGTGGATGGACGGGAAAATTACGGATACTGCAATTAGTGCGCATGCAATGAATACTTATGTGATTAAGTGATTTTATTGAACATCGTAAACTTAATATGATTTTAAGTTTACGATGTTAATCTAGATCAATTCAAACAAAAGCGGGTCTGAAAATAGCTTTTTACAAAGCTTCGGGATTATTCCGTCTTCCATACTTTGCTAACCCCCTTGTTAGCTGCTGCCCTTGTTCACGTTTATACCTTAATAATTATTTTTCCTTTTGCCTTTCCTGTTTCACTATATCTATGTGCTTCAGGCAATTCATCAAGATTATATTCTTTGTCAAATATAACCTTCAATTTATTTTCAGCAACTAGTTTTGCTAAAAGTTCAATGTTTTCGGGAGACGGTTTATTCATAAAACTTTTGAATTTTTTAGAACCAAAGTAAGATAGTAATTGTGCTATCATAGCTTTTGGCGTTGGAAGTGTATTAATCATAATTCCACCCTTTTTTATTATTATTTTTGTTTTACTTATATCTAAAGTACTTACAGTGTCAAATACAATGTCGAATTGCTTGTTAAGCATATAGATATCTTGCTTCGTATAGTCAATAATAACATCTGCACCCAAAGCTTTCACATTCTCTATATTATTTGTGCCACATACTGCTGTAACTTTTGCTCCTGCTAATTTAGCTAATTGAACGGCTGCAATCCCGACACCTCCATAAGCACCATTAATTAAAACCTCGTCTCCTTTTTTTAACTTCCCTAATTGATGTAAGGCATTATAGGCAGTACTCGCAACTACGGGTAAGGTTGCACCTTGCTGAAAACTTACATTGTCAGGAAGTTTAGCAATAGCTGTTTCAGAAATGGCAATGTATTCTGAATAGCTACCAATCTTCATACCTGTTATGGCTATAACTCTGTCGCCCTTTTTAAATGAGTGAATATTTGTACCTATTTCTTCTATGATACCTGAACTTTCTGTGCCTAGTATTTTAGGAAATTTGTTTCCTGTAAAAAATTTCATACTCCCATTTCTTACCTTGTAATCCCAAGGATTGACTGTAGTATAATAGTTTTTTACTAAAACTTCGTCAGCTTTAATAGAGGGAATTGGCATTTCTACCACTTTAAGCTCATCTGCTGAGCCATACTTGTTTATGATTACTGCTTTCATTTTTTCATTTTTTAAATTATTACACTGTTATATTTTCAAAGAAAAAAAACTATTTGATGCCTTTAATGAAATTATGGATAATGTCCTCCAATACCTTCTCTGCTTCTTTTTCTTTTTTTGAAAGATTTTTATGAGCTACTTCGTAAAAACCGTGAACTAAGCTAAACCAATGTAGAAAATGTACAATATTTTTACTTGACGCAATTTTTCCAATCACACTCTTAACTGGTTCGGCTGCTTGAGTTAGTATTTCGGGCGAAATACTTTTGCATAAACTATTATTTTGAGAAAACATTAATTCGTAATATCTTGAGTGTTTCAAAGCGAAACGATAATGAGCTAAACAAATTTCAATCAATTGTTCTTCTGGATTTTCTTTGGACAAAGTTGCCATCACATACTCATCTCGTAGCAACCTAAAACCTTTTTTTTGTATCTCCTGCAATAGCTGGTCTTTGTCGCCAAACTCAGAGTAGATTTTAATAGTGCTGTAACCAATTTCTTTAGAAATCTCTCTAACAGATGTCTTAGCCCAACCGTATTGGTTGGCATACACAATTGTTTTCTCAATAATTTCGTCTCTACTAAGTTTCATCATCACTTGGTTAATGAGCTACAAATATAACACTGTTATTTTTATTTGCAAATTTTTTCTTTTTAAGTTTTCAAACAGCTTTTCTAATTTTAGGGTGTTTATACGGTTACTGCTAATCTTTGCACTGTAGCTACATGGTTGAATCTAATGAAAAGGGCTTTGTGTGGGTTGGGAATTAGAATTTCGTCCACTTGGAACCGAAGCACAATCAAAATACTGATAATAAAGATAAGAACTAAAAGCCAATTGATTTTCAAATGTGGATGGACGGTACAATAACTGATACCGCTATTAGTGCACATGCTATGAATACTTATTTGATTAAGTGATCTTTAGTTAGTGCTACACTTTTCTGATTTGGATATTCGCATTAACACTTACTTTCTGTGAGTGTATTCGATGAGTTTAAATAAGTTATGTTATAGGATTTTTCTTCGGTAAGATGCTGAAACGAATTCCTACGCCTGGAAGCAAATTTTGATTCACTAGACTAACTTTACTAAACCCATTTTTATATGCCGTTTTTATTCCTCTGTTAATAGACTCGCGTCAAAATAAAATGGTTGTGCAGAAATTAGTCTATTATTCTTAATTATATAAATCTGTATCATCTCTGTCTCAATTGTTTTGTCTGTTGTAAAAATCGTCCCATAAATTTTTGATATAGCAAAAACTTTATTGTCAGATGAATAATACTCTGTATTTAGCGTTTTAAATTCTCTCCAAAAAAAAGAGAATTTTTTGAAAAAATCATTCAATCCATCTATGCCAATTTATTTCCCACCATACGGAAGTGAATTCGCTTGAGTTAAAACGAAGTTGTCCGACAAACAATTATAAGCACCTTTTTTGTCACCGTTTGCAAGGTGCTCATAGAATTTTTTTACTAATTCTATTTCAGCCTTCATTTTATTTAGTTTGAATTTGTTGCATAAGGCTTGACCAATCTACCACGTCCCAATGTTCCACAAGTTTCCCATTTTCAATACGCCACCAATCGGTCCCTGTCCAAGTTACTTTTACATTCGAGGCTGGAATTCCAAAAAGTTCAGCTTTATGCGTCCCTGACCAAGAAATTCTAGCAACTATGATGTCTCCTTCTACTACAATTGCGTCAATATGTGCTGAAATATCTGGAAAAATACTTTCAAACCATTTCGAGCCTTCCTGAATGCCCTCTA
Source organism: Pedobacter psychrophilus (assembly GCF_001652725.1). Classification (GTDB taxonomy): domain Bacteria; phylum Bacteroidota; class Bacteroidia; order Sphingobacteriales; family Sphingobacteriaceae; genus Pseudopedobacter; species Pseudopedobacter psychrophilus. Next base: position 291,890 of record NZ_LWHJ01000029.1, on the reverse strand, counting down.
ATCCTTTTTTTACCATTGGATTATGCTGCTTATAATCCTGTGAAATAATTTCTCCAAACTTGTCCGATTGTTTTGTTGTCATAAGTTCTACGAACCTTATAACCAGATGCTTTTTTTGATCTGTTGTCATTTTGCTCTTTTTTTGGGTTTGACTAAAAGTTGTGGCTGTGAATAGCAGTCCACACATAATAAAAACTACTTCTGCATATCTCATTATTATAAAATAAATTTAATGATAATACAAAAGTAGAGAGCAAATATTTGTTTGAATTGTATAAACGGTCCGTTTAATTGAAGATTCGGGACATTATTATTCTAAACTCTAATGGTGTTTTTTCATTCATTCTTTTGAAGAAATTATTGAAATGCCCTGTGTTTTCAAATCCCAAATCATAACAAATGTCTTTTATTTGATTTTCACTATAAAAAAGTTTTCGTTTTGCTTCTAAATTTATCCTATCATGAATAATAAATAATGCTGTTTGGTTAGTGTTTTTTTTGCAAATTCTATTTAACTGTTTGGTAGTGATTGATAGCATTTGAGCATATTCTTGTACTTCTTTGAATTTTATAAAATTGTCTTCAATTAGGTGTAAGAAATTTAAAAAGGGAGTATCTGTTAGAGTTTTTCCTTTAATTATATCTCTTTCTTCTCTCCAAATATACGTAAGCAATATTTTGATAAAACTGAAAACAAGTTCGTTTGATTTTTGACTTTTTCCTTCTAGCTCTATTTTGATTTGTTGAAAGAGAGTGGTAAATAAATCGTTTTTTTTCAGATAATAGGCAGGCGATTTTGAAAACTTGCCAAAAAGATTATTAAGTTCATTACCTAATAAGCCAAATATTTCTTTTTCTAATGAAATTGCATATCCCAAATTATGTGTGTCAGGTTTTGCCGTTATGTAATGTACCTGATTGTAGGAAACTAAAAAGAGTGAGTTATCAGTAATTGGGTATTCTTCAAAGTCAATAAAGTGACTTGCATTTCCTTTTTCAAAATAGAAAATCTCATAATGTTTATGCGAATGAGGATTGCTAACAAACCCTTTATTGTAAGTTTTGTAATCAATTTGAAAAAATTTAATATCGTTTTCTTCCATTGCGGATGTCGTTCTAAAGTGGCATATAACAAGCTGCTGTTTGATAAGTTATTAACTAAAGAAATTCTTTCTCTGTTTAACAATCATATTTTTCCACCTCACTCTTCAAAAAGGCTATCTGTTTTTTAACTTGTTTCAACTCCTTAATTTTACTTTCTATCTGTAATAGTTTACCATCTAAAATAGATAGTTTTTCATCTTTTGTGATTTTCTTACTGTACCAAGCGTTTATCAGTTCTTTAATTTCTGATAAGGTAAACCCTACAGATTTTGCATCTCTAATTAATTCTAATTTATCTATCACTTCATCATCGTAATAGGTGTAATTATTACTTTTTATATTGTCTTTTTTCTTGCCCACAAATAAGCCAGATTTTTCATAAAACCTAATGGTAGCTATCGGTAAGCCTGTTTCTTTAGCGAGTTGATTAATTAATTTCATATAATGTGGAAAACTTTATACTAACTATAAACTATACTTCATACTTTATAGTTTCAAAGTTAGTGTTTACTTTTGATTTTTAAATAAAAGAAAATGACAAAGACAATTTTAATAACAGGGGCATCAACAGGCATAGGTAAACTAACTGCTATTTATTTTGCAAAAAAAGGGTGGAATGTTGCTGCAACCATGCGAACGGTAGAAAAGGGAAAAGATTTATTAAGCTTCACTAATATTAAATTATTTGCTTTAGATGTGATGGATGAAGGAAGTATTAAACAAGCAATTGATAATACCATTTCTGCATTTGGCAATATAGATGTGTTGTTTAATAATGCTGGTTACGCTTTGGTAGGTGCTTTTGAGGCAATGGATCAAAACCAAATTAAAAAGCAATTTGATACCAATGTTTTTGGAGTAATGAATGTAACCAGAGCCGTTCTTCCACATTTTAGAGCTAAAAAAGATGGTGTAATTATCAATACAACATCAATGGGTGGGTTAATCACTTTTCCTTTATATAGTGTTTATCATAGCACCAAATGGGCTTTAGAAGGCTTTATGGAAAGTTTACAATTCGAGCTAAAACCCTTCAACATCAAAGTAAAAAATATAGAACCAGGTGCTATCAAAACCGAATTTGAAAACGCAATAGATTATGTTTCTACCAAAGCATATGATAATTATACGCATCAGGCTCACAAAAACATGTTAGATTCTTATAAAACTGCTCCCACAGCAGAGGTGGTAGCAGAAAAAGTTTGGCAGGCAGCAAATGATGGTTCTTATCGTTTGCGATACCCTGTTGGCGGACAAGGTCCATTATTACTTTTTATGCGTTGGTTATTGCCATTATCTTGGTTTACAAAAATGGTAAGAAGCCAGGTAGAAAAAGGAATTAAAAATTAGTAAAGAAAGCGAGGAGATTCATCATTTCCAATATATACTCGAATGAAATTTATAACAGATTATTTTAATGCAGAAAAATTTGAAAGTCTTTTTTTTGTGGGAATTGGGATTTTAGCAATTGTCTCAGGTATATATTTTTGGTTTGTTATTAAAGAACCATTTCAAAAGGGAATTGCAATACCATTAATTCTGATTGCTTTTATTCAAATTACGGTAGGAGCAATTGTTTATGTCAGAAGTCCGAAAGATATTTTAACAGTACAAAACATCGTAAAAATTGAGCCTGAAAAAATACAAACTATAGAAATTCCTAGAATGGAATTGGTAATGAAAAACTTTGTGGTTTACAGATACGTGGAAATTGCGCTCATGCTTTTAGGGCTTATATTGTATTTTTATTTCCCAAGCATATCCTTTTGGAAAGGTATTGGGTTAGGATTATTTATGCAAGCTGGTTTTATGCTTTTGCTAGATTTTTTTGCAGAAAAACGAGGAAAAGAATATTTACAGCATTTAACAATATTAATGACTGAAAATGTTTAAATATTGTTATTTCAAACAATTTTTTTACAACTGAATATCAGAAAATTAGTCAACCCAAATTATAATTAATTCTTTCTTATACTCTTTCAACGTATTTTACTTGTTTATAAAGGTAGAGGAAATAAGATTTTTCTTGATCAATTATAGATTTTAATGTAATTAGAAGAAGAGATTTTTTAAAAAACCTTAAAATTTTGCCTAGTTAATAGGCATTTAACACCACAAATTTGATTAGGCCGGTTTAATAAAATGAGGAAAGTAATTATATTTTTAAGTTTAATTTGTTTAATCATCAATTCGGGAATTGCTTACGGACAAAAGCAAAAAGTTTGGTTAGATGCTGATACAGGCAACGAAACAGACGATGTTTATGCAATTGTAAGATTATTGAATGATACCTCCATAAACTTAGTGGGTTTAAGTTCTGCTCACTTTAACAATGCAGATTTGGTGGCCTTTGATAAATGGAATCAATATCCCACAAAAAATATAAATACGGTCAAAATATCGCAACAGCTAAACGAAGAAATTTTAGCGTTAAGCGATAAATTAAACATCACACATCCAATAGGTGCCGATAGGCAAATTGGAAGAGCGTGGGGTGGAACAAATTATCGCAGTTCTGATGCAGCTAAGCAAATTATTTCGGCTGTAAAATCACTTTCACCAAATGAAAAATTACATATAATTTCTTTAGGAGCATTAACAAATATTGCATCTGCTGTTGCAATGGATAGCTCAATTACAAAACATATAGAATGCTATTTATTAGGCGCAAGGTATGATGCAAAAAATAAATATTGGGATAAAAATGAGTTCAATATCCGTAACGATTTAAACGCTTTTGATTATTTGCTAAACCAAAAATCAATACAACTAATTGTAATGCCTATAACTACTGCAGAACCTTTTAAGTTTGAAAGAGACTCATTATACGCTGTTTTTGATAGTGATAACCCAGTTTTAAAATACCTAAAGCAACGCTGGTTAGATACTAATCCAGATGATAAAGTAAGAACATTATGGGATGTTGCCTTGGTAGAAGCATACTTAAATCCATCGTTTGCAACAATAAAAAAGGTTAAAACACCTTTAGAGAATACACCTCGCTCAATATCAGTTTATACAAAATTTGATAACAGAAAAATGAAGGAGAGTTATTACCAATCTATTCAAAAGTTAAAGGAAAGCAAATGAGAAAGCTTAGTTTATTTTTAATATTGAGTTTCTTTTTGTTATCAATTTCTCAATTTGTTTTCTCGCAAAAGAAAATGCCTACTTGGCCTGTACCTAACGGAAAATTAAAAGTCATTATTGATACCGATGCCGCTAATGAAGTGGACGACCAATGGGCGATGGCATTATTGCTGGGATATCCAGAACGTTTTCAAATTGAAGGCTTTGTAGCCGCACATTATGGCACAAGAGGCGGAGTAAAAGGAATTCAAAAATCTTACAATAATATTTTGGAGGTTTTAGATAAAGCCGGCTTTAAGGATAAATTTATTATAAAAATGGGTTCCGACCCTATCTCTTATTTAGATGCGCCACCTCTATCAGAAGGGGTAGATTTTATCATCGAAGAAGCTAAAAAAGCTTCACCAGAAAACCCGCTATGGGTAATTTCTTTGGGTGCTGCAACAAATGCAGCTGCCGCCATATTAAAAGATTCTAGCATTAATAAAAACATAATTGTTTTATGGCATGGCAGAACAGCTTGGCCAGAACGTTGCTGGAATTTTAACGCTACTAACGATCTTAAAGCGGTACAGGTTTTATTTGATGCTACAGCGCCATTCATTTTGTTTGATACCGGTTCTAATTTAAATATGCCAATGCATGAGTCTGAAATAAGAATTGCAAGCAACGGGAGCTTTGGTCAATATTTACATGATATTAGAAAAAAATCGGCATACGCACAATTACCCGATAAAGGAATGTTTGATTTAGGCGACATTGCTGCCCTTATAGATGTAAATGTAGTAAAATGGGAAACAGCAAAATTACCTTCTGTAAAAGATGATTATAAGTATGATTTTAGTAAGAATAAAGGCACTTTCACAAGAATTTATGATATAGAAAGAGAAGCTACTTTTAAATTATTAGAAGAGGCTTTAAGAAGAATTAAAATACAAAAAGGTGAATAAAACTATGAGAATAATTTATACAAGATTTATATTAATAACAATTATAACTACAACGGTTGCATGTAGCGTAAACAAGGGGTCGCAAAATTCAGAATTTAAGCCTTTAGCTTATAAAGATTCTGTAATACTTCCCAAGCCATTTGCAACTAAATCAGTAGTAAATAATTCAAAGATTGTAGGCTGGCCAGTAGGTCTAATGCCTAAAGCACCAGAAGGACTTAAAGTGTCTTTATTTGCCGATAGTTTGGATAATCCTAGGTGGATTTATACGGCTCCTAACGGGGATATATTTGTTTCATTAGCCAATACCATTGATGATGGATTTATAAAAACTGCTAATATGAAGAAGCCTGGATTAAAAAGCAGTAACACCATAATTTTGTTGAGAGATAAAAATAATGATGGGATTCCAGAATTAAAAAAGACCTTTTTGAAAGGCTTAAACCGACCATTAGGCATGCTAATACTTAACGGAAAGTTTTATGTAGCAAATACAAACGGACTTTGGACTTACGATTATACAAACGGGCAGGAAGAGATTAAAGGCGAAGGCAAAAAGATTTTAGATTTACCTGCGGGTGGTTATAATAACCATTGGACAAGAAATATCATTGCAAATCAGGATGGGACTAAAATTTATATTTCGGTAGGTTCTGGAAGTAATGTTGCCGAAAATGGAATTGCAAACGAAGTTAATAGAGCCTGTATTCTAGAAATCAATCCTGATGGAAGTGGACAAAGAATTTACGCCAGTGGTTTAAGAAATCCGGTAGGGATGGGCTGGAGCAGCACTAATGTACTATGGACTGCAGTTAACGAAAGAGATGGTTTAGGCGATGATTTGGTGCCAGATTACACTACAAGTGTAAAAGAAAACGCATTTTATGGCTGGCCTTATGCTTATTTTGGTAAAAATCCTGATCCCAGAATGAAAGGTGAAAAAATGGATTTAGTAAATTCTACTTTAGTCCCTGATGTTTCGTTAGGTAGCCATACTGCTTCTCTTGGTTTAGCTTTTAACAATAAGAATGGTTTAGGAAATAATTACAAAGATGGGATGTTTATTGGGCAACATGGTTCTTGGAATAGAACTGAGTTAAGTGGATATAAAGTAGTATTTGTTCCTTTTAAAAATGGAAAACCTTCTGGGCCAAAACAAGATTTTTTAACTGGTTTTATTGCCAATATAGAGGGAAGTTTAGTTTATGGAAGACCAGTAGGCGTTGCTTTTAGTAAAAATGGTTCATTATTAATTGCTGACGATGCCGGCAAGAAGATTTGGAGAGTGAGTAAGCAATAAGAATAATAAATTATAAAAATTAAATTAATTATTCACGCATTTAAGCTGCGTTTATTTTTGAAGTTCGATATTTGAGGGGTTATAATTTAAACTTTAGTAGGTTAACGATATAAGTACCAATTTTTTGCTTTTATTAATCAAAAAGGACTTATTGGTTTGATGCAAGAAGGTAGCTTTGAATAAGTTTAATTAGGAAAGATAATAAATAACGTTTTCTAATACTCTATTTGCCCTTACCAGATGTTTATTAAGTAGAATACAGTTTTTCTATAAAGAGAATAGTACATAATAATAAACACTAAATATAAAAATGAGAGTTAAAATTTTATTAAAGCTTGTTACCCTTTTAGTTTTCGCTTTAATAAACAATCTACTTGGGCAAACATCAGGTTTTGATAACCAAAAATTAGCTTCAAACTTAGAAGTTATGGCTCAAAATTTAACAAAAGTATTATTTGTTGATAAAAGCAAACTCCCTGTTTTTAATGTTGTCACAGATTTTGGCGCTAAAAATAACGGATTAGAGATCACCACTCAACAACTTCAAAAAGCTATTAATAGCTGTATCAAAAATGGACCTTCGCGATTATACTTTCCTGCTGGCGTTTACCTTACGGGTACGCTAGAATTAAAATCTGGTCTGCACATAGAATTAGATAAAAATGCTAAAATTTTAGGAAGTACAAATACCAAAGACTATCCAATTTATAAATCTCCCTACAAAAACAACACCGATAGACAGGTAGATAAATCTTTATTTTATGCCGAAAATGTAGATGGAATATCTATAACTGGTAAAGGAACCATCGATTTTAAAGGGGATAGTCCAGTGTATTTAGGGATGGGTGATAATGACATTCGTAGGCCATTTGGAATAAGAATCATTAGTTCTAAAAATATTTATGTTGCGGGTATTATGTTACTTAACTCAGCTCAATGGATGCAGCATTATTTGAATTGTGAGAACGTGATGATAGAAAATATCAATGTGTTTAACCATGCGCATCAAAATAATGATGGAATTGATATTGACGGTTGTAAAAATGTTTATATACGTAATTGCCGAGTTGATAGTGATGATGATGCAATTTGTTTAAAAAGTAATGGGCCTTCTCTATGTGAAAATATATTGGTAGAAAATTGTATAGCATCTAGCCATTGTAACGCTTTAAAACTCGGTACAGAAACTACAGGAGGATTTAAAAATATTCTATTTCGCAATTGTAAAGTGGTACAATCTGTTACGGGTTTACATTACGTTAACGGAACAGAAACCACTCAAACTGCTATTACCTTAATAATAACAGATGGTGGTAAAATGGAAAACGTTTGGTTTGATAACATAGCAGCTACAGATTGTGTTACCCCCATTTTTGTTACGCTTGGAAACCGCAGTAGAAAACATACAAGTACCGCAAAAGTTCCATCTGTAGGAACCATAAATAATATATTGATTTCTAATTTTAAAGCAACAGGAGCAGGACCTTTATCTTCTTCTGTTACAGGTTTAAATACTACAAATCGAGTAGAAAACATTACACTCAAAAATATCGATATAGAACTTTCTCATGCTGGCAATGCTAGTGATAGAAATATAGATATGACCAAGCTGCTTAAAGAAAAGAAAGCGGGTTATCCATCATCACATACATTGGGTAATCTTTCTAGTTATGGTTTCAATTTTAAATATATAAACTGTTTAAAACTTCAAAACATAAAATTAAAACTTAATTGCCATGATCCACGGGAGGCTATGGTTATAGAAGATGTTGATAACTTAGTGCGGAGGAAATAGACATGCTCCAAAGCTAAATATTTCAATTAATACAACTTAAAAAAAGAAGGAATCTTATAAAAAAATCAATATGATCTTAAAAATTAAAATCAAGTATCAGCTGATATGCCTCATGTTATTGATGTGCGGCACAAATCTAAAAGCTCAAACACCAAAGCCTGCTTATACCTATCTAAACGATTTTTCTTTAAAGGACACCTCATTGGTAAAATTAAAAGGTCCGGCCAGAGTAGTAAAAGTAGGCGGACGTGAGGGTTTAAATACCACCAGCATTCAAAGCGTGTTACAGTTAAAGGCGCATACCATGAAAGCTAACAAGGGTACAGTTTCTATGTGGGTAATGTCTTTAGAAGATTTGGGTACATCTAATGCGAAACCAAGCATGGCCATTAGTAATCCATATTGGACTATTTATCCGTTATTGTCAGACAATCCAAACCCACAAGATATCATTAATGCTAATTTTAAAATGGTATGGATAAATGCTTGGCATCCTAACATTATGGCTCTTTTTGCAAAGGATAAGCTTTATGAAAATGCTTTTAATTTCCCCCATAGAGCATTGGTAGAGGTTAGTCATTTTAGTTTCAAAAGAAATACTTGGTACAACTTTTCCCTCACTTGGGATTATGAAAAAGACGAATACAGAATGTACGTAAACGGAATTCCAATTGGTAAAGAAGACCAATACAGAGCTACCAAATTTCATAGAGATACCATAAATTCTTCCTTATATCTTGGTAACCCTACTTTAGCTTATAGCGATATCAAATTCTACAATACTAATTTATCTGAAAATGAATTATACAGCCAATTTAAAAAAGAGGACACTCAAAAAAGCATAGCGTTAGAACAAGAGCTTCAACATACCTATGCTGGGAAAGATAGGAAACCTTTTACTTGGAAACTCGATAACACTTGGAAATCTAAATTGAATCTATCACTTACAAAATCTACAGATTTAGATAGCTTTTATATACAAGGAAAGCCAGTAGAAGTTGCAATTACCAAAGAAGGTCTATTAATTGAAACCATCAACAAAGAAATGAATTCGGCAGTATTAGACTCTCAAATGTATGTGTGGACACGTAAACCTTTTGAAGGAGATTTGTATGTTGAGTATGAGTATAAAACTTTACGACCAGGCGGGCTAAGTTTATTGCTTACACAAGCTTCGGGGATGAACCGTGAAGATTTTATGGCCGATTATCCCTTGAGAAAAAGCGGACGCATGACCATGATTTATGGTGAGGATGTACGTAGTTATCATTGGGAATATTATCGTGAAATGGCTGATATGCGAAACGATTTAGACAACTCGGCCATTGTAAAAGAGCCATGGAACTATCCAATGGCATTTGGATCTAAAAGTATTCCATTAACCAAAGATACTTGGCACAAACTGCAATTTTTACAAATAGGAAACAGGTTAATTGGGGCAATAGATGGTATAATTATGTTTGATTGTAAAGATGATGGATTTATCAATAACGGGCCGGTTTTAGATTTTGGACGCATCGCCATACGTTGTATGTTACGCACAAAAATGGTTTTTAGGAATTTAAAAGTTTACAATAAAAATGGTGTACAAACTGGAAAAGTATTTAAAGGAGAAGTAGTGCCTAAAAACCAAGAAGGTGTAAGGTTTAATCTGAATTAATTTCATATTAATGGGAAAGCCATTGATCTATTATTTCACAGTAAATCAATAAACAGGTTTCAAATTATCGCTTTTTTAACATAAGTTGTCTAACAACATTAAAACTTTAGATAAAATATTTTTAATAATTAAACTAATGATCAAACACAACATATTCTTAACTAAAGGAATTTTATTTTCCGCTCTACTATTGTTTTCTTTTAGCTGTACAACTCAAAAATCCACTTCCATATCGGGGAAACCCGAACTCATTTTCCAAAGCGGTTTTGAAGGAACTTCTAAAGTTGTGGAAGAAAAAGGAACTAATGATTACGGCGCAAGTTTAGAACATATTGCAGGTAAAGTTGATTCTTACAGTAAGAAAAGCGATTGGGATAAAGATTTAAAAGCATTAACAAGTAAAGGGGTAATGGAAGTACAATACACAGGTGGTGATAGTACAAAACGTTTTGCAAAAGTTATTCCCGATCCTACAGATCCTAAAAACTCGGTATTACAGTTTTGGTTAAACGATTCGTGGTTAGCTAGCGAAGGACAAAATAAAGCCAGAGTTCAAACGAACCTGTACGGTATTAAAGGCGGAATGAAAGAATTTTACCAATCGGTTAGGGTTTACTTAACCGATGATTTTAATGCAGCAAGAAGTTTTCCAAAAAGAATTCCTTGGTGTACCATTGCCGAATTTTGGAACAACGAATGGTGGGTTGAAGGAGAAAAAAATGGTTTTAGAATAACAGTAGGAGTAGGAAAATATACAACAGAAGAAAGTGATTTACATTTTATTTTAGAAGCAGAAAATGCTGGTCAAAAGCTATTATGGCGAGCAGATTATAAAGCTTCAAATGTGGCTGTGCCTATTGGAAAATGGTTTACCATGGATTACTATTTTAAAGAAGGTAATAAAGAAAACGGTCGTTTTTATTTGGCAATAACACCTGATGGTGGGAAAAAACAAGTTGTTTATGATGTTCATGACTTTACCCATGGCAGTTATGATCAAGCACCAAACGGACTTACTGGTTATAACCCCATGAAGCTTTACACCTCAAAAGAACTTGTTTCTTATGTAAGAGCTCAAGATAAAACGCTTCAAATTTTATGGGACGATTTTAAACTTTGGAAGAATAAAAAGCCGGAGTAATAAGTGCGTCTTTCATAAGAATGATAACTAATTTTCTGCACCAAATTCTTTCATTAAATCTATTATAGGAATTAGTTTAAATCCTTTTTCTGTTAAATTATATTCAACTTTAGGTGGTATTTGGTGATATGATTTTTTGCTAAGTACACCATATTCTACCAAGCTTTTTAATTCTTGAATCAACATTTTTTCACTTATATCTGGCATCAATTTCCTTAGCTCTCCATACCGCCTAATTTCACTTCCTATTTGGAAAATAATACGCAATTTCCACTTACCGCCAATAATGTCTAAGGTTTTTTTAATTGGGCATTTAGATTGTTCAAGAAATATTTTATCCATTTTTCTATTTTATTTAACTCATTTTCAGCATTTATAACTTTTTAGTAGGTATCCTACTTAAAGGTAAGTACTTGTCTTAATGAATGTAAAGGTAGATATTTGTATGATATTGCAAAACGATAAATTTTCAAACACAGAAAATAGTAGCTTTTAATCGTTTAACAACAAATCATTTAAACACAACATCATTTTTATACTCTAATTTAAATTAAATTTTAACAAGTAAACATGAATACATTAGTAGTAGTAGCACACCCAAATCCTGCAAGTTTTAACAAAAACGGAATCGTAGCAACTGTAGTTACAGAACTTAAAAGTAAAAATCACAATGTTGTAGTTCGTGATTTATATGAGTTAAATTTTAATCCAGTTTTATCAGGTAGTGATTTTGGCACATTTGCAACAGGCAAGACACCTGCAGATATTCAAATAGAGCGTGATCACATTTCATGGGCAACAAACATTGTTTTAGTGTATCCCGTTTGGTGGATTGGTCGCCCAGCAATTATGCAAGGTTATTTCGACAGAGTTTTCGGTTTTAATTTTGCTTTTACAGCAGATGAAAACGGAGCTCGTGGTCTACTCAAAAATGAAAAAGCACTTGTCATCAACACAGCAGGAACTCCTGAATTTATTTATGACGGATGGCCTGATAGCAAGCAATTGATTAGCCGCCCTGTTGCAGAAGGTGTTTTGGGTTATTGCGGAATTAAAAACGTAAAACAATTAACGTTTTTCGGTATTGTAGGCTCAACAGATGAACAAAGAGCACAAGTACTTTCAGATATCAAAGCAGAAATTGCTGCTTTGTAATTAATATAGATTTATAAAGTAGTGGATTCAAGTAATAAAAAGCAACCAGATTAAAATTTGGTTGCTTTTTTTATGTGGGTAATACAGTGGTTTCAAAAAAAAAATTATTATCCTCATATAAAATTATTTTCCTTCAGTCTTTTCCCATAATTATTTTATCTATCATTTTAGCAATACGCTCTACTTTTGTTTTATCTGTTTTGGCAGTATAAATCCATTCTATAATTGTTTTTTGTTCTCCGTTTGTATAGCTCACAAATGTTTCGTAAACATTAGGTTCAACTTTTAAACAAAGTGCTAGTTCTTCGGGAATTTCTGTAGGGAGATGATCGGCAAATAAAATTATACGGACTAAATCACCTTCCTTTTTATTGATCTTCTTTCTAATTTCCGCTTTTACCGGTAAAAAAAGACTGCCATTTCCCATTGGTTGCAAATTGTAGTTTTTAATTTCAAATCCATCAATTGTTCCTTTAACTCTAACCCATCCAAAAGGAGTATTGTTACTTTGAGGTATTTCAGGAATTCTGGCAAATGTCCAGCCTCCTTTGCCTTGAAATTTCTCAATTAAGTATTCTTTTTCAACTAAGGGTATTTGTTCTATCATTCCATTTTTTTAATAATAAACAATTGCAATTTGAATGAAATACAAACGTCTAATTATAAAACTAAATATTTAAAATAATATTAGGTTAAATTATTGCCTTAAATGAGATTTTAAGATAGTCTCTTGATACCAATAAACAAAAAAAGAGATGTGTTTATCAAACACATCTCCCATTTTCAAAACGCTCAAAAAAATTTTTCTAGATTATCTCTCAGGTCTTCTATCTCTCCAAATTTCTAAATCATCCCAATAAATATCCATAGTTTTTGCACCACCTGGCGCATTTTTAAACCAGTCTAATACTCTCCCTTCCGAATAAAATTTAATTGGATTCCAAGCCGATTGACCATCATGAACAGCGCCTGGCTCCTCGCTTGCTGTCATACCAATTTTATCAACTAACACAATTTTTTGGCCACCATCAGGGGTTATCGCTAAATAAAACCTTCCAGGGTTTGCTGTGCCGGCAGAACCACCTTCTTTAACATAAATTTCTTGGGTCATCCATTTTCCCAAAGGGATATCAAGCGCAGTGCCCACTTCATGCCAACTGTTATTACCTGGCTTAGGAAGTTCCATAATTGGATCGCGGCCACCTGCTGCAAAATGCAACTTTCCACTTTTTACTGCCAAACCTACATCGGTTCTGGCAGGCCTGTGAGCTGCTTGCCCTGTGTAAGTAAATGATGGATCGTTCCAGAATTCTTGCATAATCATCCAACCCACATTATCAGTTCCTGCTTGTTTAAGAACAGAAAAATTAGGAGAAAAATAGATACGTACTTTTTGATAATACTCTTTCAGAAATCCTTCTGATGGTGGTGCATTTTGGTTTTGAAGATCATATTGGATCCTTGCCTTTTGCTCTTTTATAGAACCATCTGGATTTAACAAGGTGATATGCTTTTCGTGAATTCTCATACGCAATACTTTATTATTTGGATTTGCAGGATCTACCACAACTTCGGCTCTTCGCTGAGAGTAATCTCCTTGTTCATATACAATTTGACCCGTTCCAAAAAATTTATTTCTTTCTAGATCAAGTAACCAATCGCTTTGCGCTACTCCATCACTCCCTCTAATGTTATCGTGTTGCGATGTTCTTACCTCAATCCTGGTTGTGCCTTCAAATCCATTTTTAAACATAAGTGTACCTGATGATGGAGCAATTGGAGGAACTGGAACAACCGGTACAACTGGCGAAACAATATCACCTAACTCTGGCTTTGATTTACATTGAGAAAATAAGGTTAATGCCAATAAACCGAATACATAAATTGGCGTCAATCGTTTTTTAGTAATCATAATCTTGTATTTAAATGTTTTGTACTTAGTTTTTTGGTTATTAAGGTAAAACTCATCAAAAGCAATCTTTTAAAAATCTTATCCTAAGTACATTATAAACAATTTGAGATTATTAAGAGAGTAGTTAATTTTTAAATTTTATTTCAGTTTTTAAAAACTGTATTTCAAATAGATGTTTCATAGTTTTATTTTATAATTAAGGATATTAACAGAGTAAAAAAATATCAATACCTAAAAAATTATAATACTCTTTAGGCGTGTTTGAATTGTTTATTGATTAGTTGTTTATAATCGGCAGTGCTATTTTGAATATGGAAAACCAAAAACACCAATAAATAGAGTGTGGGTTTCTAATAAAAATAAATCGCTCTAAAGTTTATAATTACCAAACACGTATTATGAAATTATACACCAAAATATTTATTTTAATATTTCTTACGCTTAGTCTAAACGCTTGGGCACAAAAGCCAATTAAAAGTTATTTAGATAAACTACCAAATTTAACTGATGAAAAAGTAAATGGAAATGCTCGTGTTTTAAAGGCAGATGGGAGAGTGGGCATTCAAACTACCGGCGTAACCTCATCAATTGAAATCCCTATGCATAATCTAAATTCGGAAAAAGGTTCTGTAACTGTTTGGGTATATTCTCTAGAAGATTTGTTCCCTGCTATTTCTAACGGAAGTATGGATAAAAGTGATAAAAATCATCGCTCAACTCCTTTTTTTTCTGATAGTTCTACACCAAACAATTACAACGGCTCAACTTTCTTTTTTGGCTGGTATAACCATTGGCATGGCGGCGTTGTAGCTAAATATTTTAAAGGTTTTCAATACAGTAATCCAGGCGCCTATTCTGATTCTACATCCATCAAACTTTATGCTTGGACTAACGAATTTACAATAAAAGCTAACCAATGGTATCAGTTTGTACTCACTTGGGATAACAAAACTTTAAGTCATTATATTTATGCTAATGGTATTTTGGTGGGTAGAGAAGACCAATACAAAAAAGCCCCTTATGAAAAGCAAAAAGTTGCCGAAAAGTTATTTGCAGGCAGCCCACGTATGTGTATTTCAAACATTGATTTTTATGATGAAATTTTAACTGCCGAGCAGGTTAAAGAAAAATTCAAAAATGAAGTAACCGCATTTAACAAAGAAACAGACGAGGAGTTACGCCATGTACATACAGGTGAAAAAGTAAAAAATTTTAACTGGGCTCCGGGAAAAGATTGGACAAAAAAGATGGATTTAAGTCTAAAAAATCCTACAGATATTGATAGTTTTTATGTACAAGGCTACGGTAAAGAGTCTCGTATTACGCCCGAAGGCCTAATTATAGAAACTCCTAAGCTGCCAGGTTTTGGGAAAAACAGCGAGTATCAAGTATATTTTTGGTCTATGAAGCCTTTTGAAGGAGAGCTTTATGTAGAGTATGAATTTAAACCATTGATACGTGGTGGACTTAGTTTATTAATGTTACAATCATCGGGAATGAGTAGAGAAGATTTTATGGGAGAATATCCTTGGCGCACAACAGGGACAATGTCTATGGTTTACGGCGAAGATGTGCGTAATTACCATTGGGAATATTACCGCGAAGTTGACGATATACGTAATGATATTTATAATGGAGGCTTAATTAAAAATCCATACGGGCGAGCTTTAGCTTATGGTACATTCCCTCCAGATTTTGAAGTAGAAAAATGGCATAAATTACAATTTAGGCAAATTGGCGGTAAACTAGTGGGAGCTATTGATGGCAAAATCATTATAGAAGGAGAAGACGATAGTTTTGTGGGAATGGGGCCAGTTTTAAATTACGGCCGGATTGCAATACGCTGTATGCGAAATTCTAAAATCCTGTTTAGAAACTTAAAGGTTTATAATAAGGATGTTCCTTATGAGGTGATGGATGTCATCGGGAAATATCCTAAAAATTATGGTAAATAAGTTTTTTAAAAATCATTGTTTAAGCTACAAATCAATCAATAGATAGCTAAAAGAATACCTTTCAATCAATAAATTTTAAAATTACAATCAATGAAAAAATACATTTTATTATCAGTTTTAGCAATTTCACTACAAAATTTTAGCGCAAATGCAATGCGTCTAAACAAAGATTCATTTCCTAATAGCAATAAAAATTCTTCAACAGATATAGATTTAAACTGGAATAAAACTTACCAAGCAGAGCAGGCTACATCATTTTCGGGAGCTAAAGTTTCAAAAACTTATTCCAATTATTTAGGTACAGGTTATGTAGAATTAGGTGAGAACGGAAATTATTTAGAATGGAATAACATTACAGTACCAGCTGATGGTGTTTATCAGGTTACGTTTAGATATGCAAATGGCGGACAAGGCCTAAATCCTTGTAAATTATTTATAAACGGAACTAGTCAGTTAACAGATAATCCTCAACCAAACGGAACATCTGGATATCCTTTTTTACAGACTTATGCTTTTGCCAAAACTAACGGATGGGTAATTTGGAGAGACCTTACCATAGGTATGCAAATGAAAAAAGGTAAAAATATTTTACGTATGGTTGTAGAAAATAAAAACGGAGGACCAAACGTAGACCAAATCATCATCAGACCAAATGGGCCACAGCAAACTGCACCACCCGTAGATGGCGCAAAAGGATGGGATAGGATGCCCGAGATTCTAAGTCGTGTAAAAGCACCTCAATTTCCTAAAAAAGATTTCAATATCACAAGTTTTGGTGCTGTGGGCGATTCAGTAAAAAACTGTGTTCAAGCAATAAATGATGCTATAAAAGCCTGTAGCATGGCCGGCGGAGGAAGAGTTTTAGTGCCAAAAGGAATCTATCGCATACATGGAACAATATTTCTTCAAAGCAATGTTAATCTACATTTAGCAGAAGGCGCAAGATTTAATTTTAGAGGAGTAAAATCTGATTATACCAAAGTTTACACCAGTACCGAAGGTAATATTTGCTATAAAGCCGGAATTATTTACGGTTACAAACTCAAAAATGTAGCTATTACCGGGGAAGGTTCTACAAGTGTTTTAGACATTGGACAAGAACTTTTACAGTGGAAAGATGGAAAAATTCATGCTTACGCCGATGTTGCTCTATTTCCAGAAGACCGTCCTTTAAACGAAGCAAGACCAAATTCTATAGATTTAATTAAATGTGAAAATGTGCTTTTAAGCAATTACAGAATAGAAAACTATGCTTTCTGGTGTCATTTAATTACAAATTGTAATAACGTAACTATTGATGGTTTGGATATTTATGGTTTCCGCCCAAATAACGATGGTATTGATATTCAAAGTTGTAAGGATGTATTTATACAAAATTGCAAGATTGATACTTGGGATGATTGTATTGTATTAAAAGCAGGTAGAGACCGTGATGGAAGAGAGGTTTTAGGTCCTTGTCAGGATGTTGTGATACGTAATAATACCATGAAAACAGATTGTGCAGATTTTGCAATTGGTAGCGAAATGGCTGGGGGAGTACGAAATGTTTTTGTAGACGATAACGGAGCTGGGGGTAGATTACTGATTAAATCTAATTACGATAGAGGCGGATATGTACAGGATTTATATGTCCGTAATTGCCCAAAAATAGATCGTATCGCCTTAACATTTGTAAATTATAATTACCGTGGTTTTTACTTTCCTACCTATTATTCGGGCTTTACTTTTGAAAATTTATCAGGGTTAAAAAATGTGTCTTTAGAGGGAAGAAAAGAAAATCAAATTCATAATGTATTATTTAAAAACTGTAGTAAATTCTCAATGAAACAATCTTTTGTAGATGGTTTGCAAATGCAATAGTTTATAAGATAAATATGTGTTTGTATTATAAAAGATTGCAATAGTTGTAATTCAAATGCAAACACATATTTAATTTTCAATGCCTTTTATTGAATTTCATTTTAAATCTAAACTTTTATTTACCCTAACTTTGAACTTAAGTGAAATTATTTTATCGATGTTACTACTCTTAGATTAACTGTCAATTGTTTATAATTTAAATATCAGTTGCGCATTAATTGATATTTAAAACTATACTTATTATGAAAATTGCAAAACCATTTTTAATAATCGCTTGTGTTCTTTTTACCCTTATATCTGCATGTAAGAAAAAAGAAGTAGGAATAATTGAAACTAATCCACCTCCATCGACAACTGAAGGTACGCAATGGTATGTTGCAGCAAATGGTTTAAGTACAAACTCGGGTCTTTCGCCAAATTCTCCAAAAGGAAATATTAGAGAAGTAGCCGGTTTAACAAAACCAGGTGATTTTGTAAATATCATGTCTACAGGTGGCGAGTTCAAAAGGATTGGAACTTCTGGTTCAATTATTTCTACCACGGTTTCTGGCGAAGCTGGTAAATTTATCACTTTTAGGGGTTTTCCAGTAGGAGGTACAAAACCAGTTATTCGTGGTTATAGCATGTTTGCGGCTGTTTCCTTAAGTGGTAGAAGCTATATTAAAATCGAAAACTTAGAAATTATAGGCGATTTAAACGGTCAATTTGGAGGACCTGCACTTAATTTGTCTGGTGCTAATGCTGTGTATGATAGAGTACGTCCTTTGTGGGTTGCAAGCAACAGTTTCACATTAACAGAGGCTGAAACAGCATATCAAACCATGGGAATATTAACTCAGAATAATAGCCACCACATAGAGATTAGAAACTGTAAAATACATGATTTACCAGGAGGTGCAATTGGTACAAACGAAACTGATTATATAACTATTGAGGATAATGAAGTTTATAATACTGCTTCCTTGTCTCTTTATGGCATGAGCGGCATTAGCTACTTAAGACCCTATAATTTTGATACAAATACAAGTGATTATAAAATCATTATTAGAAGAAACATTAGCTACAATAATAAATCATTAGCTAAAACTTATACCAAAACTGGTACTGCTTTAACAGATGGAAATGGAATTATTTGCGATGTAAGTGCTGATTATAATGGAAAAACGCTGGTAGAAAATAATGTAGTTTACAATAACGGAGGTGGAGGAATAAATTTAGTAGGTGCAGTAAACTGCGATATTTTTAATAATACATCTTACAACAATGGGCAGGAACTAGATTATGCCGAAATGACTGCTTCATTTGCCAGTAAGAATATCAGATTTAACAATAATATTATGTTTGCAAAATCTGGAGGGAAATGCGTTGAAAACACTTATACGAATAATGGTAATACTGCCCTACAAAACTCAAATGTGGTTTTTAACAAAAATGTAATGCATAATGGATCAACAACACCGTCGCTTAACGGAGGCTTTACCAATACTAACTTTGTAACTGGTAATCCGCAGTTTAGAAACACCAATCTTACCTCAATTGATCTTCGATTAGACCCCGCCAAAACACCAATGAGCTCAGCCGCTAATTTTGGAACTAATGTTACTGGTCAGTTTTCTATAAAAGATATTTTGGGTGTAACCAGAGGAACTGCACCGGATTGTGGCGCTTATGAGAGTTTTTAATTTTTAAAAACCATATTCTCTCTAATCGTTATGTTATTTGGTTTTTTTTATAAAATGAATAATTTATGAATGGAAGAGAATTATCAAAATCAATCTTTTGTTTCGCATTCATATTATTTTTAAATTCTTCATGCTTATTATTAAAACAAAATCAAATAACAGAACAACAACCTATTTTTCAATCTAATTTTGAAGGATCAACAAATGTTGTTTCTATCCCAGAAACCAATGATTATGGAGCTAAAGTAGAAATGCTTATTGGTGAGGATAATAATTTGGAAAATAGCAATTGGACAGAGAATTTAAAAGCTTTTAATAACAGAATACTACAGGTTCAATATACAGGAGGCGATTCCACTAAAAGATATGCTAAAGTTGTTTCAGAACCTGGCAATACTAATAACCATGTTTTAAAATTTTGGCTTAATGATTCTTGGTCTGCAGATTTGGGTCAGCAAAAAGCTAGGGTACAGACTAATCTTTATGGTATTAACCCAGGTTTAAAAGAGTTTTATCAGTCTGTAAGGGTTTATCTGACAGAAGATTTTAGAGTTTTAAGAAATTATCCAGAAAAGTTTACTTGGCTTACTTTATCAGAATTTTGGAATAATGAATGGTGGGATTCAAAAGAAAAGTATGGTTTTAGAATAGGATTAACCATAACTAAGCCTATAAAAGAAGAAAGCGATTTATACTTTAGGCTAAATTCTGAAGATGCAGGTCAAAAAGAGATATGGGAAGAAGTAAATAAGGAATTTAAAGTACCTATAGGTAAGTGGTTTACATTAGAGTATTACTTTAAAGAAGGGAATGATAAAACAGGTCGTTTTTATGTAGCCGTTATTCCAGATGGTGAAAAACGACAAGAAATTTTCGATGTAAAAAACTTTACTCATAATACTAAAGATCCAAGCCCTAACGGTATTACTGGTTATAATCCAATGAAACTTTATACATCTAAAGATTTAGTGGCTTATATGAAATCAAAAGATAAAACCTTACAAATCTATTGGGATGATTTTAAACTTTGGACTAATAGGCAGCCAGAGAGAAAGTAACTTGCTTAGGGAAAAATAACATTATAAATTATGTTCAAATTTAGATTGAAAACCACAACTACTTTGTGTATAGCAAACAATATTTTATCAGAAGCAAGATTAAAATTTAAATTATTTTTATGTCTTTTACTTTTTGTCAATTACTCTTTTGCACAAACCAACAAAGCAAAGCAATCGGTTAAAACCTCGGTAACTTTTGTTCAAAATTCTTACAATGCTTACGAAGGCCCATTAACTCCTGCTATAATAAATGTTAAACGCTCTAGCAGTTTAGGCAGTTTAAGTGTAAATTATGTTGTCTCAGATGGAGATGCAGTTCCTGATAAAGATTATGTTTCTTTAGCTAATAAGGTGGTTTTTAAAGCTGGAGAAACTACTGCTAGTATTATTGTACAACCCTTAACCGACTATCGCATTAAAGATTATCGTAAAATGCGTAAAGACAGAACAATAAAGCTTTCTTTAGTAAAAAACACAAATTATGCTATCAATAATATTGCATCAACAACGGTTAATATCGTTAATGATTTAAGCCCTAAAAATTTACCATCAGATCAGGTTTTTTTCTCAAAAATAAATCTCAATTTACCAAAACTTGAGGCCGTTAAGTCTGCTGTTTCTGCTGGGAATTATATAAAAGCTCGTAAAGCATTAGCAACTTATTTTCGTCAAAGACCTGCTAAGCCAATGCCTAGCAGAGTTCATAACTACATAGATCAGAAAACTATAGATGATGTTTTCAATAATAAATATACCGTTTTTGGGGTGTCTCATACTTTTGAGCCAAATACTGTAGAAGCTATAGATTGGTCTTTTGCTGCTGCAGGTAATTCTAACTGGACATGGGGCTTCAATCGTTTTGAATGGTGGCCTCATTTAATACAAGGCTATATCAACAATCCCAAAGCAAATGATAAATATGCAAAAAGAGTAGTTGATGAATTAGAAAACTGGCTTTCAAGTAGTACTTTAGATGTTACAAAACAACAATTAGAAGCTGGGAATAGATGGAGAAATTTAGAGACGGGCTTTAGAGTTAACAGTACTTGGCTAATTGCATTTAATACACTTAAAGATTATCCAAAATTAAGCGATGATATTATGATTGACTGGTTAAAAGCATTTTATATGCACCAGCGATTTTTAGAAGAAAGTGCCGAATTATTTACCAACCGAGGAGTCGCTCAAGCGGAAGGTTTATTTGCCTGCAGTGTTTTTTTTCCAGAGTTTAAAGAATCTATAGAGTGGAGAAAATTGGGTGTAACCCGATTAGAGAATGTATTAAAAAATGATGTACTGCCCGATGGATCTTATAAAGAGCTATCACCTGGTTACCATGATCTTACTTTATCTGGAGTTCAACATTTTTATGAAATTGCTAAAAAAAATAATATGGAAACTTCGCCAATTATTGTCAATTCTGTACAAAAGATGTTTGATTATATGATGTACACTTCTGAACCTAATGGACTTATGCCTTTTTTAAATGATTCTCATAGAATGTATACACTTATGGATAAACGTTTAGCTTCCGCAGTTCCGCTTTTTCCTGAGCGTAAAGATTATCAGTGGTTTGCTACCCATGGAAAATCTGGCACACCAATAAAAGCTACTTCTTGGATATTTCCCGACGGTGGGCAGGCAATTATGCGTTCTGGATGGACAAAAGATGATAATTATTTATTTATGGATGCTGGTCCTTTTGGTACTTCTCATGGGCATGAAGATAAATTATCAATTAGTGTTGATGGTTACGGAGTAAGGCATATTATTGATGGTGGACCACATAGCTATGAAAATGGGGAAAAGCAAAATCCCTTCAGAGAATTTTCTACCACAACAATGTCTAAAAGTGCCCCTATTGTAGATAATTTGGATCAGCATAGAAGAGCCGAAAAAGTTTTAATGGATAAAAAAACGCAAATGGCTTGGTACACTTCAAATACTTTAGATTATACTGCCGGTGTTTATGGAGCAGATTCTGCCGAAACTATGGGTAAAGAACGTATCCGACCTTCAATAATTACTCGTCATATTCTTTACCTAAAACCCGATGTTTGGATTTTGGTAGATGCTTTTGCACCACTTGATAATCAAAGCCATCAATATAGCACCATATTTCAATGTAGCGATGATACGTTAGATGTAAATTTTGATTTAAAAGAAGCTATCATACAAATAAAAAAGGGCGAATTTGATCCTTTTAATAGAGTGATATCTTCCATTTCACAACCTTCTTTAACTATATCACCTTTGTTACTTCCAAATCAAACTATGCAAATATTTAAAGGGCAAGAAAAACCATTTATTGCAGGCTGGGCATTTGAAAAAAGTACATCTTGGGAAAAACAAGCAATTCCGATGCTAAGGTATAATGTTCAAAAGAGTGGAAATACACAAATGGCTTACGTTCTCGCTGCTACTCCAGCAAATCAACTTAAACAAGCTATAAAATTAAATGTGCTTGAAACAAGTTCAGATACCTATGGATTAAAAATAAGTATTGATAATACAGATAAAATTCTTTTGCTAGCGCTAGATAATAAAACCTTAACATGGCAAAATAAAAAGTACAACGCCAATTCATTAATCATAGAAAATGGTAAAGAGATCATAATTAATTTTAAACCCTAGCAATTTTACTTACAACTCTTCATATCAAAAACTTGATATAATCAATCAGTCTTTAAGCTTAATCTTAACTCTTAAATTGAATTGAGCTAATAATTAATTTTAAACTATTTGATGGTTACAATAAGTTACCGCTGATTTTGGTTGGCATCCTTAAAAGTCGCAAATAAAAAAGTCATAATTTCTTCACAATTATCTACTCTCATTAACCTTATCAATTGTTTTTAATTAAACTATAGTATCAAATAGCTTGGCAGTTTTACAAAACTACTTTTAGCGGTAAGTACCTAATCGTTTAATATATTTTAATGAATCAAATTTTTAAAAAACTTTTTGTTGTAGCCATACTAATTTTAATTAGTATAATTTCTGCCTATTCACAAAACCAAACTTATTGGAACAATAAAACGCAGTTAATTCCTTGGAGAATGCCTTTAAACATTCAAAAATCAAACTTTAAGATGGTTGATTTAGATAAAGACGGCGACCCAGACTTGCTTTACTATACCATTAGTAATGATGTGCCAGTGGTTTGGATTGATGATGATGATGATATGAAATGGACAGATTTAGAAGGCGATGCAGATAGTGATTGCCTTTTAATTGACAGAAACAAAGATGGAATATTTGCTGGCCCTTTAGATTTTAGTATTGATTGGTGTGATGAGGATGGGGATGGCAAAGCAGATTTGCAGGTTATTGTAAATAACGGAGCAATTGATAAAAGAAATGCTTTTGATTTTGATTCTGAAATTATGTATGTGTTAGATACAGATAAAGATCAAATCATGAATTATATTGATTGGAATACCATTTCTATGCTTGCCTGGGAACATAATGGGCATGCAAACTTTTTTGAAGACTATCATGGTAATACATCCTTCATAAAAACCCATGCCTCTAGTTTCAGAATTAATAACCTAAAATACGGATGGGAAAATCCTTTCCATTTTTACGATTATGATGGTGATAATTTATCGGAAATGGCTATAAGATTTGTGAATACGCCTACTTTTCGTCCTGCCGATAATTCAAATCCAATTTTTAAAAATATTGATAAAGAACGTGATCTTCATTTTAATGGGATGATGGATTATGTAGGAATTACATGGGATTTAGATAACGATAACAGTCCAGCAAATGAGTTCGATTTCGATATGAGTTTGCTCTTAAAAGGTAATGGTTTTGATTATTCTAAACAGGTTAACAAGTTTAAAAGTTTAAAAGGTTTGGGCAAACAAGCCGATTTTTTATTCTACGATAAACGCTGGAGAGAATTAGATACGCTGATTTTTCCAAATAAAGATAATGCCTGGGACTTAACCTTTAAAAAAGGAGATTGGAACTATGCCAGTTTAGTTTTTGATGAAGATGATGATTGTAACAGATGGGAGCGGGTGGAGTATTATGAGCCTAAAGATTTATTTAAAATGGGTGCTAACAAAGGCGGTTTAGATAACAATCCGCAAGCCGATGTAATAGGTGATAGAGGAGAATTTGATACTGACTTTTCTGGAAAAGGTAAACTTTATATTGGGTCTTTTGATGGAAAGGTCCATTTGTATGGTGCTGAATGGGGTGCTTGGAGAGTTGATCAAATTGCAAATTCTTTTCAGGGATATGGAGGTTTGTACGATAGGTGGAAAGGCAAAGGAAGAATGCAAATTCAGCCAGATAAATTTGCCCTAATTAAATATGAAGACACTGACAACAATGGTTTTATTGATAAAATTCTTTACGATTTGGATGGAGATAAAATTTTTGAAGATAGTGTTTCATTTAGCAAAATAGGAATA
This sequence comes from Pedobacter psychrophilus, assembly GCF_001652725.1. GTDB lineage: Bacteria > Bacteroidota > Bacteroidia > Sphingobacteriales > Sphingobacteriaceae > Pseudopedobacter > Pseudopedobacter psychrophilus. The sequence goes on along the minus strand of NZ_LWHJ01000029.1, from coordinate 266,801 downwards.
GATGATAAACAAACCACTATAGAAAGTGAGTCCTTCACTTACCAAAATGGAAAAGAAATTTTTAAGACTATAACAGATAAAAACTGGTCGAGAGCGCAAGAAATTATCGCCATTGCAGAAAAGGCAGGTGTTAACACTCATTGGTATAACTTCTATAAAACACCATTGAGCCTTCATCAAAAATACGATTACGCCTTTTGGCTTAACTTCTACATTTATAAAGATTTAAGGCAGCATTACCTTCAAAAAAATAACACAGAACTGGTGAATAAACTAGATAAAGCTTATTACAGCGGTAAGTGGGAAATCATGAATAATTAATTACCTAATAAACAGCACTAAAACTCAATTTCAATACATAAAATCCAATTTAATTTATGCGAAAATTAAAAATATTTCTACTTCTACCTGCTTTAGTAATCTGTTTTACATCAGTAAATGCACAAAAAGCAATTTATTTAGATGAAAATCAGCCAATAGAAAAAAGAATCGAACACGCTTTATCATTAATGACCGTAGATGAAAAAGTAGCTTTATGTCACGCTCAATCAACTTTTACAAGTGCGGGCGTTCCTCGTCTTGGTATTCCTTACCTTAAAATGAGTGATGGTCCACACGGGATAAGAGCAGAAGGGAATTGGGATGGATGGAAAAATGCGGATTGGACAATAGACTCTTGCTTGGCTTTTCCAGCTTTAACTTGTTTAGCGGCAACATTTAATCCACAAATGTCTTTACTATACGGAAGATCTATAGGTGAAGAAGCTAGGTATAGAGAGAAAAATGTGCTTTTAGGACCAGGAGTTAACATTTACAGAACACCCTTAAACGGACGAAATTTTGAATACATGGGTGAAGATCCGTTTTTAGCTTCGATAATGGTTGTACCTTACATTACCGGAGTTCAAGAGAATGGTGTTGCTGCTTGTTTAAAGCATTACGCCTTCAATAATCAAGAAAAAAATAGATTTTTTGTTGATGTTGATATGAGCGATAGAGCGATGCGAGAAATTTATTTACCTGCTTTTCATGCTGGAGTAACCAAAGCAAAAGTATGGTCGGTGATGGGTGCTTATAATTTGTTTAGAGGGCAATATTGCAACCAAAACGATTTGCTGTTGAACAAAATTTTAAAAACCGAATGGAAGTTTGATGGTGCAGTAATATCTGATTGGGGTGGAGTACATGGTAGCAAGCAAGCCATAGAACATGGTTTGGATATAGAAATGGGTACAGGAACCGATGGCTTATCATCTGGAGCTAAAAATGTATATGACTACTACTACATGGCTAATCCGTATAAAAAAATGCTAGCAAATGGAGAGGCATCTGTAGCAACATTAAATGATAAAGTAAGGAGAATTTTAAGATTGATGTACAGAACATCAATGAATAACGATAAACCTTATGGAAGTTTTGTCTCAGAAGCTCATTCAAAAGCAGCAAAGCAAATTGCAGAAGAGGGTATAGTATTGCTAAAAAATCAAAACAGTATTTTACCTCTAAATTTAAATGGAATAAAGAAAATTGCAGTTATTGGCGAAAATGCAACCAGAAGTTTAACCATTGGTGGAGGAAGCTCTGGCTTAAAAGTTAAATATGAAATATCTCCTTTAAAGGGAATTCAAAACAGATTTGGCAGTCAGGCTCAAATCAATTACCAAATGGGTTATGCCGCTGGTGAAACGGCCTATCATGTTAATGATGAATTTCCTTCTAAATTAAATGCTGATTCTTTAAGAAAAGAAGCTATCAAGCTAGCTGCCGAATCTGACCTTGTCATATTTGTAGGAGGTTTAAACAAAAACAGTTTTCAAGATTCGGAAGATGCTGATAGAAAGACAATGGATTTGCCTTATAATCAAAACTTATTAGTTGCAGAAATTGCAAAAGTGAATAAAAAAGTAGTAGTGGTATTAATTAGCGGAAACGCTATTACTATGCCTTGGTTAAATCAAGCTTCGGCGGTTGTACAATCTTGGTATTTAGGTAGCGAATCCGGAAATGCAATTGCATCTATTTTATCTGGAGATGTGAATCCGTCAGGTAAATTACCTTTTACCTTTCCTAAACAATTAAGCGATAACGGCGCTCACTCCTTTGGCGAAATCAGTTACCCAGGTGTTAATTTAAAGCAATATTATAAAGACGATATTTTGGTAGGTTACCGCTGGCATGATACTAAAAAGATTGCTCCACAATTTGAATTTGGGTATGGTTTGTCTTACACTACTTTTTCTTATAAAGATTTAAAAGTATCAAAAACAGATGAAAAGAATTTTACAGCAACCTTTACAGTAACCAATACGGGTAAAGTTTATGGGGCAGAGGTAAGTCAATTGTATGTGAAAAAAGTAGGGACGAGTATTGTACGAGCAGAAAAAGAATTGAAAGGTTTTGATAAAATATTTTTAAAGCCTGGCGAATCAAAAATAGTAAGCATTAATATTGACGCTGAAGCATTTAGATACTATAATGAAAGTATCAAAAATTGGGATTCTGAAAAAGGCAAATATGAACTTCTTATTGGGGGTTCTAGTAGACAGATATTTTTGAAAGAGGCAATAATTATTTAATCCGTTTAACTAAAAAAATAAATATTGAATTGAGGGCTGATTTTTTTTAAGTTCAGCTAATGAGGTGTCACTATTATTCATCAAGAAAGTCTTACATTTTTATTTTTTTAAATTAGAAAAAAGTTTTATTTTGTTTAGTGTGAAGTTTGTCCTTGTATAGATAAATGTATTCTTCCGAATACTCTTTTTGCAGGAACCCGTACAGTTATTCGGTGGGTTACAATACTTGCACACGGATTTGTGAAAATGGGGGCGGTAGAAGTGCTTTTTTAAGCATTTGGAATTCAATATAGCACAAAAAAACATAGTTGATTAACTTTATGGACAAAGATGTAATAGAAATATTTTATCCTGAAAGCCGACAAAAATGGAGAGAATGGCTACAAGACAATCACCTTAAAAAACAATCAGTTTGGCTTATCTATTACAAAAAGAAATCAAACATTCCGACATTAATTTATAGCGAAGCGGTAGACGAAGCACTTTGTTTTGGCTGGATTGATAGCAAATCGAAACCGTTAGACGATGAGAGGTTTATGCAGTTTTTTAGCAAACGAAAAAAAAATAGCGTTTGGTCAAAAGTAAACAAAGAAAAAATTTTGCGTTTAACAAATGAAGGACTAATGACAAAAGCGGGCTTTGACATTATAGAAATTGCTAAACAAAACGGCTCTTGGACAATTTTAGACGATGCAGAAGCTTTAATTATCCCGAAGGACTTAGACGAAGAATTTGAAGAGCGACCGATTGCAAAATCTTTTTTTTTAGGATTAAGCAGGTCAGACAAAAGAAACATTTTACAATGGCTTACACTTGCAAAAAGACAAGAAACTAGACAAAAAAGAATTGCCGAAATTGTAGAACTTGCAGACCAAAATTTAAAACCAAAACAATTCCGTGGACAGAAAAACGGCATATAATAGCCGTTTTGTAAAACTTTTTGTTAAGTCATCCTCAGACATATTTATTATTAACCAAAGCAACTGGTCACTACATCAACATCATTTGATCCTATATATCAATATGGCTTTTTATATAGAAATATATACGGTTAGTTAACCAACTCAATTATTCGAATCTAATCTTATGGAATAGTTAAGAAAATTTTCTTTAGGGATTAATTTATATTAAACGAATCTAAGTATGTATTTGAATTTAATTACTTAAACTTTTTGGTTTATTTTAAATACCCATACTCTCCAACTAAGGTTTAATTGTTTATAAATGAAATAGACTAATTGAACTAAATCTTCTCATTCAGTCTCAAATAAACCTTTTTAATATCATTTTATGAATCAATCTAATATTTTGGTTGTAGGGAGTTCTAATACCGATATGGTAATTAAAGCAGCTCATTTACCTACCGCTGGTGAAACCATTTTAGGAGGAGAATTTTTTATGAATCCGGGTGGAAAAGGGGCAAACCAAGCAGTTTCTATAGCAAGATTGGGTGGTAATGTTTCTTTTATTTGTAAAACAGGAAATGATATTTTCGGAAAGCAATCCATGCAACTATTTCAAGACGAAGGTATTGAAACCTATCTTTTCTCTGATCCTAATCATCCTTCGGGTGTAGCTTTAATTACCATAGATAGTGAAGCAGAAAACTGTATAGTTGTAGCTTCTGGCGCTAATGCAACACTATCTCCTGATGACTTAAAAAAGGCAGACGGCGCAATTGCTAAAGCCGAGTATGTGATTATGCAACTAGAAATACCCTTAGAAACGGTAGTTTACGTATCAGAAAGGGCAACAGAATTAGGTGCTAAAGTTATTCTTAATCCTGCTCCAGCATGTGCATTACCAATTAATTTATTTGAGAAATTATATCTAATCACACCTAATCAAACAGAAGCAGAAATGCTTAGTGGGACAAAAGTTAAAGATTTAGATAGTGCCAAAATAGCCGCAAATATCATCCATAAAAAAGGGGTCGAAAATGTAATTATCACCTTAGGGCAAGATGGCGCTTTAGTTTTTACAACCGGAGAATTTCATCACATACCAGCAATAAAAGTGAAAGCAATAGATACTACCGCAGCAGGCGATGTATTTAATGGGGCTTTGTGTGTTGCACTAGCAGAAGGGAAAGATTTAATTGCCTCCACAGAATTTGCATGCAAAGCAGCAGCAATTGCAGTAACTAAATTAGGAGCACAATCTTCCATACCTTATAGAAACGAATTAAGTTTAAATCAAACTGTAAACTCATAATCCATGTTTATCATACAATCTTATTCCACAGCCATTTTATTTTGTGTCATTACCATGCTTTGCTGGGGTTCATGGGCAAATACACAAAAGCTAGCCAGTAAAACATGGCGTTTCGAGTTATTTTACTGGGATTATGTGATTGGTATTTTACTTTTTTCAATCATTTCTGCTCTTACTTTAGGGAGTTTTGGTACAGAGGGAAGAAGTTTTATAGCTGATTTAAAGCAAGCAGATTCGTCAAATATTGGAAGTGCTTTATTGGGTGGCGTAATATTTAATGCAGCAAATATTTTGTTTTCTGCAGCTATTGCCATCGCTGGTATGTCGGTAGCTTTTCCGGTGGCAATAGGTTTAGCACTGGTTTTAGGCGTTATCGTAAATTATTCTGCTGCTGCAAAAGGCGACCCGGTTTTGCTCTTTTTAGGAGTAGCCTTTGTGGCCGTTGCCATAATTTTTAATGCCATAGCCTATAAAAATAAAAACATAGCAGAGAAAAAGGTATCGGCAAAAGGAATTTTATTATCCTTGGTTGCTGGGGTATTGATGTCTTTTTTCTATCGATTTATCGCTGCATCTATGGATTTAGATAATTTTGTTTCTCCGGCAGCAGGTAAAATGACACCTTACACCGCCGTTTTTATTTTTTCAGTAGGGATATTTTTAAGCAATTTTATTTTTAATACCATTTTGATAAGGAAGCCGTTTGAAGGAACACCTACCAGTTACAAGGCATATTTTAACGGAAGTTTCAGCACACATTTAACAGGTGTTTTAGGCGGATTAATTTGGGGATTAGGCAACTCACTAAATCTAATTGCTGCTGGAAAAGCCGGCCCAGCTATTTCTTATGGTTTAGGCCAAGGAGCAACGCTGATTGCTGCTTTATGGGGAGTTTTTGTTTGGAAAGAGTTTAAAAATTCTTCTAAAAGCGTTAATAATCTAATCATTGCCATGTTTTTATTTTTTATTGTAGGCTTAGCTTTCTTGATTTATTCAGGAGTGTGATATTTTGAAACTGAACGCTTGATACTCAAAATAAGAATTATACTAATTTTTGTATATTCTTATTTCTTTACCTATAGTCACTTACCAATAAGTGGAGATTGGAAATGTTCTTTTACCGATTAAGAACCTTAAGTTTAAGATAAGTTAAGTGTGAAACTATTCCATACAAAGGCAAATAAAATAGATTAAATTTAAAGGTGTTGTAGAGTAAAATAAAACAAATAACACTAATAAGATTAGTTTATCTGTAAATCATATTAGATTTATAGCTAGAGTATCAAATGATGCTCGATTATTAAACGGTAAGTCATCCATTTAAATTTCTATAGAGTAAAAACCTGCATTTCCATAACCCAAAAAAGCGTCTCTAGGCACATTTAATTAGTATTGCATTTATTTGCCTAACTATACATATAAGCAAAATGTGATTAATACTCCAAAGAAAATGATAAACATTATTAGAGGCTATTAAATTTTAAGATTTTAAAATATTAGTATCAATGTAACTAACATCTTTAATAAAAAATATTGAGGTTTGGAACAAAACTCAATTGGCTATTTATGTGGAAATATTATTAATTAAATATTGGGAAAGAAAATTAGCTGTTTTAATTCACCGATTTGGACTTTAATATATTATCTCCTAAAAATATTTTGGGAGTTTTAACAAGCTTTTTATTATCTGCTTTTCTACTTGCAATTTTTTGTGATGAAAGCGCTCAAATGTACCTGGTTCATTCTATAAATACAGTAGTGCTCCAAAAGCTGTCAGCACTTTTCATAATGGTTATAATTACATTGAAGTTTTTGAGGGCTTTATGGACTACCTTAGTTACTTTAGTTTTCCTAAACCAAAAAATGAAAAACCAATTTTCTTGTTCTCAATAGTGCAAGTTTATTTCAAAGCGCAAGAGTATTCTATAAACACACAGTAAAATAAATCTTTTCTAATACAGTGACCAAACAGGTAGAAAACTAATAGCCCATGCTTTGAAACTTTCCAATAAATACGAAGATAAAAGCAATCTTTTTGAACCATAAAAAGACCTAAACGAATGGCTGATGTTAACCAAAGCTTCGAGGAATTTGAACACCAAAATCAAATTATAACAGAATTTCGAAATCATGGGTGTTTGCCCCGTTCCTACAAACGGCAAGATGTACGTTTGTATCACAACCGATTTTTTAAAGCGCCCTAACTCCGAAGTCGTGGGCGCTGGAAGCGATAAAAAAATAAGAAAGGAAGAAGATGGAAAATGAGAAAAAAGAAATCAGAAACCAATGGTAGCATTTAAGGCTTTCTGAGCGTGAGAAAATACAAATCCATAAAGCATATCTAAAAACCACACAGAGAAAAATTAGTGATTACGCTAAAAAGATTTTATTAGGAAAACCTATGATTGTAACTTATCGGAATGCTTATATGGACGAGTTGATGAATGAGATAATTACAGAGTGAAACGGAGTGCTGAAAAACTATAATTTCGCTACTGAAAGAGGAAAGAAAAGCTCAAGAATTTATTAGAAACATGAACTCTATTATCGTTTGTTAGATACCGATGGAAATAAGATAGCAGCGCCAATCAAAGCCACTTTATTTTATCCAAACCAGGGGTTAAAATTCTTAGAAAAACGCTTTTTAGAGATTGAAGAATAAAAAAAACCATATAAAAACTTACTAAAAAATAAGCTTGACCAAGTTCTAAATACCGACATAAAATCAATAAATGAGTTAAATAAAAACTCGAAAAACAGCAAGTTCAGCTGATATGCCGAACAAATCTTGAAGATATAATTTATGGTTTAACCTACATAGATCATGAAAATAAATGCCTGTTTAACGGTATCAAACTAGGAAAAATTTATAGCGCAAAAGCCATACAAGAAGGGTTTCAAATAGACACAGAGCAAAGCGTTAAGAAAACTAATTACGACTCGTCACAAAGAAATGAAAACTCAAACACCAATAATTCTCAACCATCAAATAATTTCAAAAATATTTTTTTACCGGTACTGCTTCAAGCAGAAAATTCTTATGAGCAGTTACCTTTCCAGCTCAAGAAAACACGAAAAAAGAAGAGAATAAAGAACTACAATACACATCTATAAAATAAAAACATACCACTAAGCAAATAGGAGAAAACGAACAGGCTTTAAGTAAAATAGCAGACACGAGCAGCTTTATTGCGATTACTTTATTGTTTATCAACTTGAATCTACCTTTCCATTATTTTTAATAATTGTACGATTTAGAATGAGGTTTCCAAAAGGTCAAGTAAATTATGTTTTAGCTAAGAATAACAAACTATAGTTGATTTCATTTGGCATTGTTACGATCTTTAGCATACAGGTAAAACTCTTTTTCATTTATTGCCTAATCGGATATGATTGTATGTTAGTCTCTCTTTGTCTTTTTAATAAAAAAAATGAACAGAAAAATTAAAATTACTTTTATAAAACAACTAGATTTAGTATTTTTAGTGAAGTATTTGCAAATAGTAAAAATAGTTGAATACAAGCGGTGCGAAATTCGGTGTGCAGCAAAACTGTCAACTTGTAAATTATTGATACATTGTGGATTGTGTCTAGATATATATTCCCCTACGGGCTACAAAAACTTAAAAAGCATCAATCTGATAAAGATTAATGCTTTTTTGCTTAAATAAGCATCACTTCTTAAATCTAGGTTTAAACCCTAAAGGTTTAGGAGTAATACTTTCCATGTCTAATGATGATACAATATTTTTATCATCAACACTTTCATCAGTTTTTGTAGAATTTGTAGTACCAGCCTTAAACCTTGGTTTAAAACCAACTGGTTTTGTTAAGTTTTCTTGAGCTATTTCTACAGGTAGAGTTTCTTTTTCTATAATAATTTCAGAATTCTCAACAGATTTTGTCGCACCAGCTTTAAATCTGGGTTTAAATGGCGGCGGTTTTAAAAACGTTGGTGATGGGGTTTCTGTAGGAAATGCTTCCTCTTTCTTTTCTTCAGACTTTATAACCACAGAAGCTTTAAAACGAGGTTTGAAACCAGTAGCTGGCTTTGTTTCATTTAGTATTTCTTCAGATTTAATTGGTGTTTCTTGCAGTATTTCCTTCGGCTTAAAAGCTTCTTTTAAATTATTTTCTTTTTCTTCTGATAAAGGAAAATCTCGACGAAGATTATTAAACCAATATTTTTTGGTGTGGTCAAAACTTTTGTTTCCCATTAAAGAATAATGCTCTTGAAACTCCAAAAACAAATCCGGTTTATCAGTTTGTAAAGCTTCTAAATCTATCTTTTTTTTAAGGAAAAATTCTTGGAAAGTCATTTATGCTGAGCTTTAATTTTGATATTTTTTCAAATCAAAATTTCGATATTCAAATTTTTCCAAATTAGTTTATTGCCATCATCACTCAAAATCCAATTTGCTTTTTCTTCTGCAGATGCCTGTAATAAAGATTGATACCACAATAATGGGATAGCGGTTTCCTTTCCATCTAATTCTAAAATTAAACTATCATCATTAAAAACAACCTTTAACTCTTGATCTTTTCTTCTATTACTAACTATACCCATTTAATTATTTAAAAAAATTCCGCAATTATATGTTTATCAGTAGCATTTGACATTCTGCTTTCAGCTTCTATCTATCTAAAGAATCATTAACTAATTGTTCAAACTGAGAATACAGTTGTTTTTGATGTATAGAAGGATAAACTTGTGTCATTAAAATAGCGATTGATTTTCTTTGTGGATCTATCCAAAATGTAGTGTTAAAAATGCCTCCCCAACTCAACTTCCCAACTTTAGCTCCATTTTTAAGTCCGGCTTCTGTTGCAATTTCAAATCCTAGCCCAAATTTATTTTTACCATTAACATTTAAATTTCCAATTTGATTGGTCGTCATTTCTTTAACCATTTCTGCAGATAAAATTTGTTTTCCTCCAAAAGAACCGCCATTTAAAATCATCTGCAAAAATTTAGCATAATCTTCTACAGTAGAACTTAATCCGGAACCTCCAGAAAAATAAGTTCTCGCACCAGTTATAGGATAATTAACATTGTAGCCATTGCTAATATTTGGTAACCTTTCTAACCTTCCGTTTTTTTCTTCGCTATATAAAACAGAAAGTCTGTTTGCTTTTTCTGCGGGAATAAAGAAATAAGTATCTGTCATTCCTAAAGGTTTCAAAATGGTTTCATTTACATATTCATCTAAATTTTTACCAGATATTGTTTGGATTACCTGTCCTAATACATCAATACTTAATCCATAATAAAACATCGAGTTTGGCTGCACTCCCAGAGGTGAAGTACCTAGTTTTGGCATTTTATCTTTAATGGTGATATTATCGGCTACAGCTAAATCTGGAATACCTTTTTGCTTATAAATTAATCCTAAACGAGGATCAATAAAACTATAACCAATGCCCGAAGTATGCGTCATTAAATTTTTTATGGTGATTGGTGAATTTGCATCTACAGTAGTGTAAGTTGTGTCTTTAGCGTTAAAAGAAGCCAACACTTTCATATTCGCAAACTCTGGGATGTACTTAGAAACAGGATCACTTAATTTAAGCTTCCCTTCTTCAACCAATTTCATTGCGGCTGCAGTAACTATAGGTTTTGTCATGGATGCTATCCTAAACTCTTCTATTGGGCGCATCAAAGCTTTTGATTCTCTATCCCTAAAGCCAAAACCTTTATCGTAAATTACTTTACCGTTAACGGCAACTAAAGCTGTTGCGCCTGCCATCCAATTATTTACCAAACCAGACGCTAATAAACTATCAATCCGATCAAGGTTTTTTTCTTCTATGCTTAGTTTTTTTAAATTTGGAGCAGCAACTAATCCATTATTTGTTTTTTCTGAACAAGCAGAAAGTGTAATGACACTTAATAATACAAGTGTTAAAACCTGATTTAACTTATTTTGTACTTTCATTTATTTATCCTTTTTTCTTTCTTCTCTTCGTTTAATTCTTTCTTCCTTACGCTTTTCCCTATCAACTTTAGCGTTTTTAAAATTATCTGCTTTAGCTTTTAAACTATCTTCTTTTTCTTTGGTAATTCCTACGCTTTGCTTAATTCCTTCAAAAATAGACTTCCACATCAAATTAAAAAACGAGCTTTCATTTGGACGTTTATAATAACTGTTTGCAACTATCAAAGGATCTTTCCCATTGGGATTTCCATTATTAACTAGCAAAGCATTGGCGAAAAACGAAATTAATCCTAATTTTTTAAACTTTTCTTCATCGTCTTTTTTCATTAACGAAATTTTTAAATCTTGGTATTTAAGCGTCATTGTTCCTCCAGCACCTGCTTTGTTTCCTTTCATGTTAAAAACAAAACTTTGTATCTGTCCCGAACTTGTAGATACTAATGCCATGTTTTTAAACAAATCGTTTAATGCCGACATCTCCATCGCACCCATGCTACCATCATAGTTAAAGGCTCCATTAGGATCGGTTAAATTAAACCCAATATGAACATTCATATTGCCTTTGCCCATTAAATTTGTTTGTATGTAAGCATTTGCTGTATTTTGTTTACTTAATGAGGCTGAATCATTAGTGACATTAAAAATTCGCCCCCTCATGTTTGAGAAAAAGACAGTCCCATTTGCTTTGCTTTTCGGATTGTACTCGGTATAGGCAACATTTGTGTTTTTAATGATTACCGTATCAACAATAATATTCCAGGCAATTCGGCTTAAAGCCAAATGAGGAAAATTTTTGCCTTTATCAATAGTTTTAGCTGGTTTGCCTCTGTCCATAAAAACATTTAAATCTCCGTTAGTTAAAGTTAAATTACTACTCTTAATTGTCCGTTCGTCTAGTAATTGGTCAAAATCTAAATCATTAATTAAAACAGAGTCAAAAGTTAGTTGATAACGTTCTTGTTGGGTTTTATATTTAGCAGTAAATGTTCTATTTGGATAGCGGGGAATTAAACCAACTCCAGTTAAAGTCAATTTTTTATTTTGTGTGGATACCAATGCATGTTTAAGTTTCATGTGATACATAGAATCTGAGGTAGCAAAAGAATAATCACTAATTTCTGCAATAACATCTTTAGTTCCGAATAATCTTGTGCTATCAAAACGTGAGGTAGAATCAATTAAAAGATCATTTATTCGGATATTCATTTTATCCAAAAATGTGATTTTTGGTTCCTCATAGTTTTGGTCTATATATTTAAACTTCACGTTATTTAAAAAGATACTTCCAATTTTTAAAGAATTTAATGTGCTTTTTAAACGCTCATAAGCCGTTCTGTTGTCTTCTTTTTTCTTCTTCTGATTTTTTAATTTGGTATAAAAAACTGCTAACTCTGGGTTTTGAATAGTAATGTTTTTAATATCTAGTTTTTTCTGACGATAAACTTTTATTGGGTTTGCGTTTTTAATAGATAGCTTGTAAATTTTTAATGAAATTAAGTTTTCCGGAGCTATGCCTTGTTTAATCATTTTCTGATAAACATCTAAATCGGGTTTTATAGAAACACTATCTACGGTTACGCTTCCGCTGAGGATGTTGACGCTGATATCAGAAAAATCTATGCGATATAAGCTATCTGTAGTATCTGTAAAAGTGTTTTTAATTACATTGGTGAGTAGTGGTTTCCACTGATTATTAATATACCAGGCTGCAGCTGCGGCAATAATAAGAATTACTATAAAAATTCCTGCGATCCATTTAAGAAGAGTATGTTTCTTTCTAGGTTTGTTTTCTTCCATATTTTAAAGATAATCATTTAGATAGGCAATTATGTAGCCAAAATTGTCTAAGAAAAATCGGTTTGTTTAAGATGATTTTTTCCTGATTTTTTCTATTTTTATAAAGATGGATAACGCTTTAAACATTAATACAAAAAAATAGAAAGGAAAATCACCAGATCTAAATAGCCTGTTTTAAAGTCTCAAAACGTTTAACACTCAGCCTTGAGCTAATGAATGAAGCTATAAATGCAATTACGGAAACAGTGATAAATACCAAAATAAAATCTGTGTATCTAATGGCCATTGGATATGCATTTACAACCATATTTCCTTGCGACATGCTAATGAAACCAAACTCAATTTGCAGATAGCAGAAAATCCACCCAAAAACTAACCCTATCGCACAGCCAATAAATGAAATCATCAAACCTTCTAATAAAAATATCTGACGAATCATGCTTTTATCTGCTCCCAAACTGTTTAAGACGGCAATATCTTTTTGTTTATCGATAACTAACATGGTTAAAGATCCTACGATATTAAAAGTGGCAATTACTAACACAAACGTAAGGATCAGATAAACCGCCCACTTCTCGGTATTTAAAATTTTATAAAGTAAAGCATTTTGTTGGATGCGGTTTTTAACAGAAAATTTGGCACCCAATTTATTTTGTAAGTCGCTTTTTAAATCGTCTCCTTGGTTCGCATCTTTTAAGATAATTTCTGCCGAACTGATGTTTTTTGATTCATTTAATAATGCTCTAGCAACACTTAAAGGCATGATTACCTCATTATCTGATTCTTGGTTAGACTCAAAAACGCCTACAGGTGGCAAATATCTGGAAACAAATTCATCGGCAGGGGTAAAGCCTGAAGATGTACTTTTATTTGGCGAATAAATTTCTAATAATCGTAAAGGATCATTGATATTAATGCCTAATGTATATTGAACTGTTGAACCAATTACTGCATAATCTTTACCATCTTCATTCAGGATAAATTCTCCTTGTAATAAAGTTTTCTTTAGTTCTTTATTTTTTAAAAATGAGGAACTTACCCCTTTAATTTCTCCAATAAATTGATTTTTATCGTAACGTAATAAAGCTTTTTCTTGCAGCACTTCGCTATAAACAGCAACTTTTGGGTCTTTAGATAAATTAATTAGGACTTTATTATTTGGATCAAAGGTTTTGCCTTGGACAGGTTCAATTACTAAATCTGGGCTTAAAGTGTTTGATAAAGAAATGACTAAATTCTCTAAACCGTTAAATGCAGAAAGTATAACAATTAATGCGGCGCTCCCTACAAAAACACCTAACATAGAAATGCCCGAAATGATGTTAATGGCATTGGTACTTTTCTTGGAAAAAAGATACCTTTTGGCTATGTAAAAAGCGGTTTTCAAAAATTAATGATTAAAAAAAGGGTTGAAATTTTTCTCGAAACCAATAGTAGTATGCGGCCCATGACCGGGATAAACTGCTACATTTTCTGGTAAGGTAAATAGTTGTGTATTTATACTGTTCAATAAAGCTTGATGATGGCCGCCGGGTAAATCTGTACGTCCAATACTGCCTTTAAATAATGCGTCGCCGCCAATTATAAAACCATCGGCTTTGCTATAAAAACAAAGATGTGCAGGAGAATGACCCGGAGTAAATAATAATTCTAGCTCGCCATTTCCTAATTTTATTTGCCCGCTTTCTGGTAAAAAATGCTCTGGCTCTGGTGAGAGTTCGTAATTAAGACCTTGTTGTGGTGCATAAGAAGGTACAGCTTGTAGTAATTGCAATTCTCCTTTGTTAAACATCGGCTTTAAGCCATATTGATCAAAAATAAATTTGTTACCCAAAACATGATCAATGTGGCAATGTGTATTTAGCAACATTAAAGGTTTTAAGCTATTTTCTTTAATAAAATTTACTACTGCATTTTGTTCTGCAGCTGTGTACATTCCAGGATCTACAATTGCACATTCTTTAGTTTGTGCATCATAAACTATATAAGTATTTTCTTGATAAGGATTATTTACAAAAGCTTTTAATTTCATAAATGATTACACAGATTTACAAGATTTCACAGATTGAGTTGATTATATGTCTTCTTTAAATTATTTTTGAAGTATCCAACTAGACACATCATCAATTACAGGTTGATCTACATTTCCTTGTTCTTGATATTGGGAAACACTTCCTTTCTCGCTGGCGAAAGAGAATAAATGATTTAATAGCGGATATAATTTAAAATCTACCTGTTTTTTTCCTTTTAAACCACTCACCCATAAATTATAATCCTGTTGGCTTACCTGAAAATCGTTACCTCCTTGAATTATTAAAATTCTGGAATCTAATTTTTTTGCTGTAGCAATTTGATTATATCCATTTAAATCCACCCAATAAGAAGCTGGTAAACCTAAGATTAAAGAATCTGGAGCTAACATTTTGCTGTTTAAAGTTTTGGCAAAATTCAATTGTTTTTCTGCATCAACTAAAGCTACTTTGCCGGCTTTTGTAGTGTCTTTTGATAATGTATAAAAATAGTTGTTTTGTTCTATCGAAATATCTTGAAGCTTTCTGGCTGGTGCTGCAGCTAAGATTATACCTTTTAAACTTGTTTGTGAGGCAATTCTTGGGGCTAACAATCCGCCTAAACTATGTCCAAAAAGATAAACTTTTTGAGAATCTACCTGAGGAACTTTTTTAGCGTAAGCAATTACATTTAAAGCATCATCCTCTACCTCTAATTTTGTAGTGAATGCACCTTTAAAATCTGACGGAAAAAGCGTTGTTCTTTTCACATATCTAACAGAAGCTATTCCTTTTGCAGCCAAGCCAATTGCAATATCCTTAAAAGGTTTATGAGCACCAACAGTTTCGTCCATATCTGAAGGACCAGAACCATGAACCAAGACCACAACCGGGCAGTTCATGCTGTCTCTTGGCAAAGTTAACATTGCAGGTAATTCATGATTTCCAGATTTTATAGAAATCAGTTTTTCTACATAACTATTGGGATCGTTATAAACGGGTAATTTATAAACAGCTTTATTATCTTTTGGTAAAGCAAAAAAGCCTACTAATTTATTGGCTTTGTTAAAAACAAATTGAAACGGCTGATTATCATTGGTAAACTTGCAATCTAAAACAACCACTTGATACTCGCCTTGTACTTTATTTTGCGCACCTTCAACAGATTCTAATTTCCCTAAATTAGCTTGAATCTGTTTCCAGATTTTCTCTAATGCTTCTGGCGGAAGTTTTTCTTTTACGCTTTCATCAAAAAGATTTTGCGCTTCGGTATATTTCCCTTGATCTAGCTTGTCAAAAAAATCATTAGCAGTATTGATGTAAGCTAAAATGTTTTGTGCTGAGGCGTAAAAACCCATCAACAAAAACAAAAACATTAATTTATATTTTCTCATTTTATAATCTTCTTAATTTTTCCACTTTAATGTTTTAATCAGTTTATCAATATCTGTTTTGATAAAATTTACAACAGGTTCAATAGAATCTGCTTGTGGCTTTTCATTAAAATATAATGCACCACGCAAAAAGTTTTTGGTACTATCTGTTAAAAAAAACTGAGTGGAAGATGCTGTATTGCCATCTATAGTATAGTAAATTCCGTGTACATTGTTTTCCGGAGAAGATATAATGCCTTCATCAATCCCGGTTGCTTTAACGGTATGTTTAAAAGCCAATTTTCTAGAATCTTCTATTAAACTGTTTAGCTCTTGTTTGTTTTTTATTTGATAGTAACTGATGTGCAACCTACCATTAAACTGTGGATAGGTTAAATTATACCAATTCGGTTGGTTCCCATCGGCACTATCCAAATACATTTTTGCATACTTTGGATATTCAAGACTGTAGTAGGGATTTTTATCAAAAGTTTCATACTCTTTTTTGGGAAATTCTAATCTGAAATATCCTCTGGGCTTTGGGGAGTAATCCTCATTTTGCCCACAAGCAGCTATAAATAGTGCAGAAAAAAGAATAAAAAACAAATATTTCATTAGGCTTTGAAGGTAAATATTTCTAGTTGATTATAAGCAGTTAAGAAAAGAAATTTTATTTTTAAAGCAACTATTTATTCCAGATTTCCCAGGATTTTTCTGCCTGCAAAACCAACATATCAGCTCCATTTTTTGTTGTTGCCCCTTGTTCTTTTCCTTTTTTTAGGAAAAGCGTTTCTTCAGGATTGTAAACTAAGTCATATAATAAATGCTTATCAGTTAGATATTGATATGGAATATCAGGGCATTCATTTATTGCTGGATAAGTGCCTAAAGGCGTTGTGTTCACTATAATTTGATATTCTGCAAGTGTTTTTTTTGATAGTTGATCATAACTTAAAATTCCTTTATTAGCATTTCTACTTACTAACTTAAATGGAATGTTTAATTTTTTAAATACATATTGAATGGCTTTTGCAGCACCACCGTTTCCTAAAATTAAAGCATGTTTATGGTGAGGTTTAATAAAAGGACTAATTGAGGTCTCAAACCCGTAAGCATCGGTATTGTAACCAATTAATTTTTTACCTTTTAGCGTTGATAATTCGCCCATCATTAAAGAAGTAACACATTTCCCAGCACAAACTTTAATGCAATTTACAGCCCCAACGCCTTTTGCTTCATCGCTTAATTCATCTATAAAAAGAATAACATTTATTTTATGCGGAATGGTAACATTTATTCCTCTTAAATCAGGATTATCTTTAATCAATTTTGGAAAATCGTTGATATTTTCCATCGTTATTAAACTATAAGAAGTTTCCTCGATGTTTTCTTTCTCAAATTTTTCTGTAAAATATTTTTCAGAGAAGGAGTGGGTTAAGGGAAACCCAATTAAGCCGTATTTTTTCATCGTCACTAAATCAAAAAAGCGTTTATTAAACGCTTTTTTATCTTATTTCATATTTAAAAAATGATTGAACGTATCTCCACGCAATCCTAAGCGAATGGTTTCTAAAGGAATAACTTCTGCAGGTGCAATATTTCCTAAATTTACATTAGAACCAATTAATTCTATAAACCAAACTTGTTGAGCCTTTTGTGGTGCTTCCCAAATAATGGTTTCTTCTGGTATTTGGGTTAAAATTTCATCTACCAAACCCTGACGCACTTCACCAGAATCTCTATAAATCCCTACATTTCCACCTTCCCTTGCTTCGGCAATTACCTTCCAGGAACCGGCTTCAATTTCGGCTTTCATCAATTTTATCCATTTATAAGGCGCAAAAATTTTCTTTTCGTCTTTAGATCCAACTTCAGAAATTACGGTAACCTGACTGCTTAGTTGGCGAATATATTCACATTTTTCATCATGAGGAATTTCTATTGAGCCATCAGAAACTTCTGCAAATTTCATGTCAAATTCATCCAATACTTTTCTGTAATCTTCAAACTGATTTCTAATTACAAAAGCTTCAAATAATGTCCCGCCAAAATAAACCGGAATGTTGTTATCTCTGTAAAGTTTCAGTTTTTCCTTAAGATTAGGAGTAACATAAGAAGTTGTCCAGCCTAATTTTACAATATCCGTATGAGAACCTGCAACTTCTAAAAAATCTTCTACTTGTCTAAGGCTAAGGCCTTTATCCATTACCATTGTTAAACCATTTTGTCTTGGTTTAACTGTACGTTCTGGTAAGTCGTTTAAATTATAATTCATATTTCTGGGTCAAAAGTCAAAAAAAAAATCCGAAATTTTATATCCGGATTGTTTTAACCTATATATTTTACATTAAATCTATTTAGAATAGCTGTTAATGATATCCACTATCACTTTATTAGATTGTAATTGTGGCAAATACTCAAATAATAAAAAGTGCTTTTCCACATCTGTACTTAAAGCAATTTGTAATTGATTTAATGCTTCATTGTACTGTCCGTCTGCAAAAAGATAGGCCACAAAACGGTAATATAAATCTGCAGAATCTGGATTATTCTTTATGCCTTCGGCGATGATCTCTACACATTTTTTTAAATCATTTTGTTCAAAAACGATGGAAGAGTAATCTAACCAAGCTTCAACATCTAAAGGATTAAACTCTATTACTTTTTCATATGCAATAACAGATTCTGTTAAATTATTCAATTTATAATGAGCATCTGCAATTGCAAACCAGTAGTCTGGGTTTTCATCATCGATATTTAGTGCTTTTTTATAGAAATGAAGTGATTCAAAATGGCGATCCTCAAAATCTAAGGTTACACCAATTCCATACCACGCATCCGCCATTTTAGTGTCCATTTTCACCGCTTTCTTATAAAACGAACGAGCTTCGTCCATTTTCTCTAGCTTTTCATAACACTCGCCCATGGCACAATAAGTATCTGCATTTGGCGGTTCATACTCAAAAGTTTGGCGATAAACTTCAATAGCTTCATTAAAACGATCTAATTGAACTAGGGCATTACCTTTATTAAAATACGCAGAAGCAAAACTTTCTTTAATTAAAATGGCGTAATCATAAGCATCAATTGCTTTTTCAAATAAACTTAATTTATGAAAAGCGTTTCCTAAATTATACCAGGCAGCAAAGGAGTAAGGTTCGCTATCTATATATTGCTCATAAAATAGAATGCTTTCCTCTTGCTTGTCTAAAACATCATAACAAAATGCCATTTCATACAAGGCATCTTGATTTTCCATATTGTTCTCCAGGCAAAGTTTCAAATATTTAATGGCTTCTTCATAATCGCCCATGTTTTGGTAAACAAAGGAAATCTGCATTAAAACCTCATCTTTAATTTCTGCCATTTCTAAGGCCTTTTTCAGATTTTCTAATGCATCATCATGGCGCTCCATACTTTCATATATGTTGCCTTTAATCATGTAAATATCTGCGTCTGAAGGTTCTAGTAATTCTGCTTTTTCTAAAGATTCAAAAGCAAGATCTATCTCGTTTGTAAAAACATACAATTGAGCTTTTTTAATGTGAAAAATTGCTGCAAAAGGATGTTGAGAAACTGCATATTCTATTACCTGTAAACCTTTTATAGGATCGTTTTTATCGATGTAGTAATCAACGATATTTTCAAAAGCCAAGGCATCAAAAAAGTACTGATCCTGATTACGGATCATCTCTTCATAACGCTCTACTGATAGTTTAGGGTCTTCAGCAAACTCAAATTCAAAGTCATCTTCCATGTTTGGTATAGATTTTAAAAAGAACGTTTATTAAATCACAATATTAAAAAGACCGACGCCTTTGAACGTATTATTACTCTCAAATTATAATTTTAAATTAAAACTCCCTCAATTTATTTATCCACAATTAAATGAGTTAATGTTAATTTATTGATTTTTAAATAGCTAGTCTGTTTTCTTCAATTTGATAATCATCGGCGAAAGCCAATATATTAATTTTTTGAATGGCTAATTTTTTGGATAAATAACAAATCTTTAACTTTAAAAACTTATTTGGATAATTATTATGAGCAAATTAATTAAAGAGTTTAACAACTATCGTACAAAAATGAACAGCCGTATTTCTGAAACGGCAAATACCAATATGAAGCGTTTTTTGGCTTTGGATAATACTACTTATGCAGATGGCGCTTTAAATACGAAGACAAAGGAAATGTTAGGTTTGGTTGCTTCTATGGTTTTGCGTTGTGATGATTGCATTAAATATCATTTAGGGAAATGCCATGAAGCGGGAGTAAATACCGAGGAAATGAACGAAATTTTTATGATTGCTAATTTAGTTGGTGGATCGATAGTTATCCCTCATTATAGAAGAGCAGTAGAATATTGGGATGAACTAAATGAAGTTGCTGATAAATAATGTGTTCAAAAAAACTAGCGCATAAAAAATTTAGCGCTAGTTTTTATATTTTCATTTCTACTTTATCACAAATTTATCTCCATTGGTGTAAATGCTCATTTTTACATCTTTAAATTTGATGAGCTTTTCATCTCCTGTTAAACCGTCAGTTTCCATATTTGAGAATTTAATCACCTGACTTTCGCCGGAAATGGATGCTGTGTTTTGGTGTACTATTAAAGCAGTACTTTCATCAATTCCGATGCAATCAAAATTAGGTTTTGCCTCTAGCGCAGAAATTAAACGGTTATATCTGCTTCTTTTTATAAAATGCTGATCAATGATTACAGAATCCAGTAAGCCTAAACCTTCCTGAAATTCGGTATTATTTTTCCAAAGTTTATTAAAGGTTTCTTTATAGGTTGTATCTCCCTGTAATTGTTTACCCGTAATCATGTATTTACTCATCACGGCAGCTCCGGCACTTGTACCAGCAATGGTACTTCCATTTTGATAGGCAAAATGTATAGCGTCATAAACTTTAGTGTTTAAAACAACATTCATAAACCGGTTTTGATCGCCGCCAGGAATATAAATTAGCTTTGCAGAGTAGAGTAAACTTAATTTTTGGGAATCGTTTACACTAATACTATCAAAATCTAAATTGATCACTTTTTTATCTGTTGCTGCTTTAAATTGTAAATCAATGTATTTAAAAGCGGTATCAGGCTCTTGGGTTGCCATAGGTAAAACCACAATATAATCGTTTGGCAAAAAGTTGGCAGTTTCAATCATTTTATTGATGAGTTTTTGCGAACGTATACCACCGCCAATTATAAACAAACTGCCTTTTGGCGATTGCTTTTGTGAATATCCATCAAAAGAAATAATGGAGATGGAAAAAAAGGCCAAAAAGGAAAAAGCTTTTTTCAAAGTCATTATTTGTAGATCAAAATTTCAATTTTACCATCTTTTGTGATAGATGCTCGGTACATCCCTGCGGTATTAAAAGGCATAGCCATTTTGCCGTTTTTATCCAAAGCAATTAAACCGCCATCGCCACCCATCTTTCCAACTTTATCAATTACGGTTTGAGTTGCTTCTTTTACCGATAAACCTTTATATTCTATTAGTGCAGAAATATCATAGGCTACTACGTTTCTGATGTAAAACTCACCCCAACCCGTACAAGAAACAGCTACGGTTTTGTTGTTAGCATAAGTACCCGCACCTATTATTGGTGCATCCCCAATTCTTCCAAATTTTTTATTGGTCATGCCACCGGTAGAGGTTCCAGCAGCAAGGTTTCCCTTTTTATCTAATGCTACGCAGCCCACTGTTCCAAATTTATAATCGTGATTTATTGTTCCTAATTTGGATACCTTTTGATTATGGTCTAAAACTGATTTTGTAGAATCTTCTTTTATGGCTTCTTTTAAACCGTCCCATCGTTCTTGTGTATAAAAATAAGAAGGGTCGACAATTTCTAAACCTACTTGATTTGCAAACTCCTCAGCACCTTTTCCCGCCATCATTACATGTTCTGATTTTTCCATTACTGCCCTTGCTGCACTAATCGGGTTTTTAATATTTCCAACTCCAGCAACCGAACCAGCCATTAAATTTTCTCCATTCATGATAGCAGCATCCATTTCATTTTTACCATCATGTGTAAAAACAGCACCTTTCCCAGCGTTAAAAAGCGGACAATCTTCTAGTACATGAATGGTTGCTTCAACTGCATCTATACTAGATTTGCCTTCTTGTAAAACTTTATAACCAGCTTCTAAAGCCTCTTTTAAAGCAACTTTATAGGCAATTTCCTTCTCGGGCGTCATTTTGCTTTTTAAAATTGTACCAGCACCGCCATGGATAACCATTGCATAAGTAGTGGTATCACTATCATTAGCTGTTGATTCTGAATTTTTTTCATTGTTACATGCTGTAACTGCCATAGCACCTATTAAACCTGTAAAAATTAGATTTCTTATCTTCATGTTATTTTTCCTTTTTAAATAATTCTCCGTTATTTATCAACTATTTAAACCGTTTATCATCATTTTATTTTAGTAAACTTAAATGTTATAATTAATATTTCGGGTTTGTTTTCAATAGCTAAATATAAAACACATAATATAATACAAATAAATAATTTTTTATGAACAAGATCTTGATTTACAATAATCAAAGTCATTATTAAATAAAGAAATTGCATAGTTTCAATCTTAAATTATTTTAAAAATGAAAAAAAGCATACTAATTGTCATCGCGTTTTTTGGCTTGTTGAACTTTGTTAAAGCGCAAACCAAAACAATATGGATTGTTCGTCATGCAGAAAAACAAATGGATGATACCAAAAATAGTAATCCACCTTTATCTAAAATTGGACTAGAAAGGGCAGAGGATTTAAGAAAATTATTAAAAGGGAAAAAAGTTGATTACTTATTTTCTACCTCTTATCTACGTACCCAGCAAACAGTTTTGCCCATATCAAAAGAAAGAAATATTGCTATCCAAGATTATAAGGTAAATGACAAAGCATTTATAGAAAACCTAAATAATTTACCAGCTAATAGCAACGTAATAATTGTTGGCCACTCTAACACCATTATTCCACTAGCAAAAGATTTAGGAGCAAAAATTCTGTTAGATCAATTAACTGATGAAGATTACGATTTCATTTTTGAATTAAAAATAAAGGATGCAAAAGTTAAAACTTCCATAAAACACTATGGCGCTTCTCATCACTCCTCAAATAAAATTCTCGCTATCAATTAATTACTTTATTATTTATAATTATTCTAAATAAAATTTGGACAATTGAAGTAGGTTTCTTTTCTTTGTTTCGTTAATTAGAATTAATCTTAATAAAAATAGCGATGAAAAATAAATACCCAAATCTCCAAATTATTGTTCTTTTAATATTCCTGCTAGCCACGTCTATTCAAAATGTATTAGCACAGGATATAAAAAAATTTAAAATATCTGGGATTGTGATGGAAAACGGAAAACCACTAGAAGATGCAATGGTCATATTAAAGCCTAAGCAAAAGGTGGCTTATACCAATGAAAATGGAGTTTATAATTTTAATAATTTAGTTGCAGGTAACTATATTATAAGTGTGAAGGTTACTGGAGCCAATCTTCAAGAAAAGGAAATCAACCTTAATCAAAATGTTATAAATTTTGATTTTAAATTTGATGCCCAAAAATTGAATGAAGTAAAGGTTGTATCTAATAAAACAATCAATCAAAATCCAATTTCCGTTGGTAAAAGTTCCATTAAGGGATTTGATTTACCTCAAAGTGTAAGTATTATAAATAATGAAATAATTGAGAACCAACAAGTAAACAAGTTAAGCGATGTGATACAAAATGTAAACGGTGTTGCATTAGGGACAGCTAGAGGTGGAACAGGGGAATCGTTTTATTCTCGTGGATATAGTTTGGGGAGAAATAGTTTACTTAAAAATGGTTCTGCCGTAAGTTCTTCTGTGATGCCAGAAGCTAGTACATTAGAAAGTGTGGAAGTGCTTAAAGGTAGTGCAGCTTTGCTTTATGGTAATGTAAGTTCGGGTGCGGTAGTAAACATGGTAACAAAAAAACCTAAATATGAATTTGGCGGCGAAGTTTCTTTACGAACCGGAAGTTATGATACTTATAAACCGATTGTAGATGTTTATGGTCCGATTTCTAAAGATTTAGCTTTTAGGGT
This sequence comes from Pedobacter psychrophilus, assembly GCF_001652725.1. GTDB lineage: Bacteria > Bacteroidota > Bacteroidia > Sphingobacteriales > Sphingobacteriaceae > Pseudopedobacter > Pseudopedobacter psychrophilus. Next base: position 242,805 of record NZ_LWHJ01000029.1, on the reverse strand, counting down.
GGTAAGCACTTATGAAAACGCGGCTAGTTTTAGAAACAATGTTAAAACTGATAAAATATATGTAAGCCCATCTTTAAACTATAAAATTGGAGAAAAAACAAACGTTTTATTACAAGCGGATTATTTGAAATACGATAATACGCCAGATTTTGGTATTGGAACATTAGATGGTAAAATCCCAACGACTATCAATAGAGAAAGTTCTTTTAATACTCCTTGGGCCTTTAATAAAGTAAATCAAACTACTACTTCTATTATCGTTGATAGAGAGTTGCAGAATAACTGGAACTTAAACTTTATTGCAGGTTACCAAAATTACGATCGTAATTATTTCTCGACAGAACGAATTCAAGCTGCTGCAAATGGAGATTTGAGCAGAAACTTGACAAGGGCAAACTCTTTCGAGAATTATTTTAACGGTCAACTTAATTTAACAGGAAAACTCAAAGTTGGTAAGATAGAGCATCAAATTTTATTAGGTACGGATGCGGATAGCTACAAAACAACCAACAACGGTTATGCCTCATTACCAACTTATGATAAGATTAACACATTAGATGCTAATAAATTTACCGCTCGTACTGACGAGCCTACTGTTAATTTATTAACAATTACACAATCTCCTACTTATCGTTTTGGAGTTTATGCTCAAGATTTAATCAGCTTAACGGAAAAATTTAAAGTATTAGCAGGTTTAAGATATAGCTATCAAATGATTGATAATCAATCTATAAAAGACGTTAAAACTGGAGCTAGTTCAATCAATACACTATCAAATCGTTCTGACGATGCTTTTTCTCCTAGATTGGGTTTAGTTTATCAACCTAATAAAACAACTTCGTTTTTTGGAAGCTACGCAAACAGTTTTGAAGTAAATACAGGAACGGATGTTACTTTCAACAATCTAGCGCCATCAATAATCAACCAATTTGAGTTAGGTTTAAAAAAAGATTTATTTCAGAGTAAATTTTCCGCAAATTTTACTATTTATAAGATCATTAATAGCAACACTACACAACAAGCAGAGTTTTTAGCAGATGGAAAAACCATAAATAATGATAATAAAATCCAAGAATTTTTAGGTGAAACAACTAGTGATGGTTTTGAAATTGATTTAAGCGGGAGAATCGTGGGTCAGTTAAGCTTCTTAGCAGGCTACAGTTATAATTTTATGAGATTTACAGATGTTTCTACTGCTAAAAATAGCCCAATTTTAGGAGAAGAATTTGTAAGAAATGTTCCTCATACTGCAAACGGAACTTTGTTTTACACCTTTAAAGATGGAAAAGTTAAAGGCTTAAAATTTGGTGCTTCTAGCTTTTATACAGGCAATAGATTTGCCGGCTGGAATAATAAAGTTGGTCAGTCACAAACTGAAAGTAGGATTTTGCCCTTAGATGGCTTTACAACTTTTGATTTTTCGGCCGGTTATAGCTTTAAAAAGATTTCTATTTTAGCGAAGATTTCGAATATCACAGATGAGCTAAATTATGTGGTACATGAAAACTATAGTGTAAACCCAATTGCACCAAGACAATTCTTAACTACAATTTCTTATAAATTCTAATATAAAAAACAAACAAGAGCAGATTCCAAAATGGTTTCTGCTTTTTTGTTAATATAACGATGAAAAAAATCTTTAGAAACATTCACCTCTACCTCAGTTTAGCCGCAGGTATATTTATTATGATTGCTTGTTTAACAGGTTCAATAATGGTTTTTGAAGAAGAAATCAATCATATTTTTCATTCGGAAAGGTATTTTGTAAAAGTTCAAAAAGAAAGATTGCCATTAAATACCTTGGTTAAAAATGCAGAGCTTTCTAAAAAAGGTTTTGAAGTTTCAGGAATTAAAGCTTACCAACAATCAGATAGAAGTACAGAAATAAGTTTATCCGAGATTAATAACGGTGAACCAGAAAAGAAAGAAGGAAGAGGTAAACCAAGTTATACCGTTTATGTAAATCCTTACAATGGTAAAATCTTAAACATAGAAAATAAAAGAGAATCATTCTTTAAAAAAGTAGAGATGATCCATCGTTTTTTACTGAGCAAAAAGGAAGGAGTTGGACATTATATCATGAGTTATTCAGCATCCTTTTTTCTTTTTATTTTGATAACCGGAATAGTTTTATGGTGGCCAAAATCTAATAAGGTTTTAAAGCAAAGACTTAAAATTAAATGGGATGGAAACACCAAACGCCTAATACATGACTTACATGTAGTCGTTGGGTTTTACACTTCTGTTTTTTTAATCATTATTGTGATGACTGGTTTAACCATGTCTTTCAATTGGATTAATAACGGTATTTTTACTTTAACAAATTCTAAAAAAGAGAATCCTAAACCTCCAAAATCTAATTATTTAGAAGGAAGTTCTGTTATAGATTTTACAGGATTAGAAAATATAATTATAAATAATTTCCAGGATTTTAATTTTTACAGCATCAGAGTTCCTAAAGAAAAAGATGATGTTTTTAGCTTAAACATTTTAGAAAATAGCCAGACAGAAAATAATTTTTCTACCTTTTACATTGATCAATATAAAGGTACAGTTATTAATAATCTGGCTTTCGCCGATAAAAGCTTAGGACAGAAAATACGCTCTTATGTAAAGCCAATACATACTGGAGAGATTTATGGTTTAACAACCAAAATCATAAACTTTATAATTTGCCTGTTAACTTTAACTTTCCCAATTACAGGAGTTTTAATGTGGTTAAAACGATTAAAGAAAAAGAAATTAGCAGTTAAAATATAGTATAAGTTTATTGGTGCAAATCAATTTTTTCTGCTCCTCCAAGCTCTGTTTCGGTAATTCTTAAAGCAACCGCATGTTTAGAAGGCTTTATTAAATCGCCTCTAACTTTTGCATAAGCCCAAGTAAACTCGGCACCAAAGTATAGAATGGCTGCAGAATAATAAACCCAAACTGCAATTACAATAGTAGTTCCTGCAGCTCCATAGATATCACCTACAGCAGCATATTGTACATATAAACCAATTAAATATTTTCCAAGCATAAATAATAAAGCAGTAAAAAACGCACCTGCCTTAACTTGTTTCCAGGTAATTTCTACGTCTGGCAATACTTTATAAATAACGGCAAAGAGGCTCATTAAAACCACAAAAGTAATCCCAAGATTAATAATATCTATAAAAATCAAAGTAAAATCAGGTAAAAATTTAATGAGTATATTACTAAATGCGGCAATTACGCTGTTAATTAGCAAAGAAACTATCAATATAAATCCTAAACTTGCTATCATAGATAAAGATAAAACCCTATTAATTATCAGCTTAAGCCAACCTTTTTTAGGTACAGCCCTAACTCGCCAAATCATATTTATAGAATCTTGAATCTCTATAAAAATACCCGATGCACCAATAATCAAAGTAATTACACCAAGTACTGCAGCTACTGTACCTTTACCAGAAAGTGCTAGTTTTTTTAAGATATCTTGAATTTGTAAAGCAGCTTCACTTCCAATTAAATCATTAATTTGGCTAAAAACTTTACCTTGTAATGCATCCTGTCCATAAAAAATCCCTCCGATAGATATCAGAACAATCATCATTGGTGCTAAAGAAAAAATAGTGTAATAGGCTAGTGCTGCACTTAATTTTAAACCTTTATCGCTCATAAAAGAGTCGAAGGTTTCGCTTAAAATTTCAAAATAATATTTAGAAGTCTTTTTTATATCCATAAAACTAGCGGTTACTTACCACTAATAAATTAAGATCTTTATGTGGCAAATTAAATCTTTGGGCTAAATCTTTATTTGTCATAGCCCCTTGATAAAGGTACACTGCATTTCTTATGCCAGTTTTCTCCCAAATTAAATCCATAATTCCTCCCATTTCGCCAATATCAATTAAAATAGGAGTAAAAATATTTGTCAAAGCATAGGTTGCCGTTCTACTAACCCGGCTGGCAATATTCGGTACACAATAATGAATGATTTCATGTTTCCTAAAAACAGGATTTTTATGATTTGTAACCTCAGAAGTTTCAAAACAACCACCTTGATCTATACTTACATCGATAATTACAGAATCTGGTTTCATTTTAGAAACCGTTTCTTCAGTAACCAAACAAGGGCTTCTTCCGTGATTTGCCCTAACCGCCCCAATTACAACATCACAAGTTATCAGTGCTTTTTCTAAAACTATCGGTTGCATTACAGAGGTGAAAACCTTGCATCCAATATTATCCTGTAAACGTCTTAATCTAAATAAAGAAGTATCAAAAACTTTAACTTCTGCACCTAATGCAATAGCAGTTCTTGCGGCATATTCGCCAACTGTTCCTGCACCTAAAATTACAATTTCTGTAGGTGGCACACCTGTAACACCGCCTAACATCAATCCTTTTCCGCCAAAAACATTACTCACATATTCGGCAGCAATTAAAACAGAAGTAGAGCCAACAATTTCGCTCATTGCCCTTACAACAGTTAATATATTAAATTCATCTCTTAAATATTCCAATGCTAGTGCAGTGATTTTTTTTGAGATTAAAGCCTGTACATATTCCGGCTTCATGGTAGACATTTGTAAAGTAGAGAACAAGATTTGATGGTGCTTCATCATGTCTACTTCATCCATTGTGGGCGGAGCAATTTTTAGAATGATATCAGCCTGATAAACCTCTTTAACATCGTAAACAATTTTAGCACCTTGTTCACTGTATTTAATATCAGCAAAATTAGAACCCATACCAGCACCAGATTCAATCACAACTTCATGCCCATTATTAACCAATAGAGCAACAGAAAGCGGAGTTAAAGCAATTCTATTTTCCTGAAAAGAAGTCTCCTTAGGAATACCGATATACAAGCTATTCTTTTTGGATTTTGTAGGAGCCAAAGTTTCTTGCGTTTGCATCATCGCCTGTTTTGCAACCTCCGTAAAGCCGCCCATTAATTTTGTATCCATTCGTTGTTATCAATTTTAATTTAGGTATTTTATCCTCCAGCTGGCGGATTCCGCTATATCTTTTTTCAAAAAAGAAAAAAAGCTTGCCCGACTAATGGCGGGGATTTCGCTTCAATCTTTAACGCAAATATTTGATTTTAAGACTTACGAAGTTTTTGAAAACTTCGTAAGTCTGATTACTCTCTGCGATCTTTGTGAAAAATCTCTGTTAGCTCTACGGTTAAAATATTTTAAAAAATATTAACTTCAATCTCCCTTTCAGTCTCACTCAAAACTTCAATCTCAACTTTAACATAATGCTCTGGCAGTAAATCAGCAATTTTTTCTGGCCATTCTACAAAACAATAATTCCCAGAATAAAAATAATCTTCATAACCCATATCAAAAGCTTCATTTGATTTTTTAAACGATAAAAATCAAAATGATATATGCTTCCGTCCTCTAACTCATATTCATTAACTATAGAAAAAGTCGGACTACTTGTATGATCTTTTGTTCCCAAAAGCTCGCATAATTTATTTATCAATGTGGTTTTTCCTGCACCCATACCTCCGTAAAAAAGAAATATCTTTTCTTCTTTAGCTTCTTGTAATATTTTTTTTGCAGTTGATTCTAATTCGGCAAGTCCGGCAACTTCAAATTTCATTCTATAAAAATATTATTTGTTTTTATAGGTAACAATAGGAATGATCATTTCTTCTAAAGAAATTCCGCCATGTTGAAAAGTCTCGTTAAAATAATTCACAAACTGGTTATAATTGTTTTGGTAAACAAAATAGGAATCTTCTTTGGCAAAAATATAACTAGAACTTACATGTAATTTTGGTAACATGGCATCAGCAGGATTTTTAACTAAAAAAACATCTTTATTAACATAATTCAGGTTTTTACCTTGTTTATATCTAAGATTAGAATTGGTATTTTTATCTCCGATAACTTTACTTGGGTGTTTAACTCTAATGGTTCCATGATCTGTGGTAATAATTAACCTAACTTTCTTTTGAGATAGTTTTTTAATCAAATCTAAAAGGGGAGAATGCTCAAACCAAGAAAGCGTTAAAGAACGGTATGCGGCATCATCATTTGCCAATTCACGTATCATTTGCATATCCGTACGGGCATGAGAAAGCATATCAACAAAATTATATACAATCGCATTCAATTCGTTTCCCATCAAATTTGATAGCGATTCATTTAGACTTTTTCCTTGATCCTGATTAAGGATTTTATGATAAGAAAATTTAGTATCTTTTTTAACGGAACGTTTGATTTGGTCTTCTAAAAATTTCTCCTCAAATAAATTTTTGCCTCCTTCATCCTCATCATTTTGCCACATTTCTGGGAAACGTTTTTCCATATCAGAAGGCATCAATCCAGAAAAAATAGCATTTCTGGCATATTGTGTTGCAGTAGGTAAAATACTAAAGTAAGTATCCTCCTCTTCTAGCCTAAAATACTCTGATATTATTGGATTAATAATTTTCCATTGATCATACCTTAAATTATCAATTAAGATGAAAAAGGTAGGCGTTTGCTCGCTAAGGGATGGAAAAATCTTTTTCTTAAATAATTGATGAGAAAGCATTGGCGCTTTATCCTGATCTTTAATCCAGTCTAAATAAGATTTTTCTATAAATTTACAAAACTGAGAATTAGCTTCTGATTTTTGCATTGTTAAAATTTCATGCATTCCTGCATCTTCTAATTTCTCCAATTCTAATTCCCAAAAAATCAATTTTTTATAAACATCAACCCATTCTTGGTAGTTTAGATTATCGTTCAAAATCATCCCCAAATTCCTAAAATCTTGCTGATAAGCCATAGAAGTTTTCTCACTTACCAATCTTTTATTATCGGTTAACTTCTTTATAGTCAATAATATCTGTTTAGGATTTACGGGTTTAATTAAATAATCATCGATTTTAAAACCAATTGCATCCTCCATTAAATATTCTTCCTCACTTTTGGTTATCATTACCACTGGTACATCCGGATTAATGGTTTTAATCTGACTTAATGTTTCCAATCCGGTAAGGCCGGGCATATTTTCATCTAAAAAAACAATGTCAAAATCTTTAGTCTTAAATATATCAAGAGCATCTCTTCCATTTGTTGCTGTATCAATTTGGTAACCTTTCTCGTTAAGGAAAAGGATGTGTGGTTTCAAAAGGTCAATCTCATCATCGGCCCATAATATATTTGCTAGTTGCATATAAAATTTTCTAATTGAATGATTTTCTTATTAATTTCTTAATCTTTGCTAGAAATTAACTCGAGCCTCTAAATTAGCAATTTTTGTGCCTTATAATTTAATTGTATTGAATAAGAACAAAATTATAAATGATCCTGTTTATGGATTTATTAGTATAAAAACACCTTTGTTGTTTGATTTGATTGAGCATCCTTATTTTCAAAGATTAAGGTATATCAAACAATTAGGAATGACTCATTTGGTTTATCCTGGGGCTTTGCATACTCGTTTTCATCATGCTCTGGGCGCCATGCATTTAATGCAATTGGCCATAGAACATTTGCAAAGCCGCGGTCACGAAATAACCAAGCAAGAAGAAGAGGCAGCTTGTATAGCAATATTATTACATGACATTGGTCACGGACCTTTTTCCCATGCTTTAGAACATACCATTGTTAATGGTGTTTCTCATGAAAATATCAGCAATATGCTGATGGATAATTTAAATAAAGAGTTTAATGGAGCTTTAAATCTGGCTTTAGAAATATTTAACTGTAAATATCACAAAAGCTTCTTCTGCCAACTTATATCGGGGCAACTTGATTTAGATAGATTGGATTATTTAAATAGGGATAGTTTTTTTAGTGGGGTAACCGAAGGAATGGTTAGTTCTGATAGGATTATAAAACTTCTAAATATCAAAGATAATAATTTAGTTGTCGAGGAGAAAGGCATTTACTCAATAGAAAAGTTTCTAATTGCTCGTAGATTGATGTATTGGCAGGTTTATTTACATAAAACCGTTGTTGCAGCAGAGCAATTATTAGTTAAAATTTTAGAAAGAGCAAGAGAAGTTGCGCAACGTGGGGAGCAATTATTTGCAACTCCGGCTTTAAAACATTTTCTTTATAACAATATTAATGCTCAAAACTTTTCAAGCAATAACGATAACTTAGAAAATTTTTCGTTGTTAGATGATAACGATGTGATGACATCAATTAAAGTTTGGCAAAAACATGATGATTTTATTCTAAAAACTTTGTGTGTTAATTTAATTACCAGAAAGCTTTTTAAAGTAGAAATAAGCAGTGATTTACCAGATAAAGAACGATTAAACCAAAAAAAGAAAACTGTTATTGAAAAATTAAACATATCAGAAGATGAAGTGAATTATTTTGTATTTACAGGAACTATAAATAATATGGCTTATAAAACAGGAAACGGGAGCATCAATATTTTGATGAAAAACGGTGATTTAAAAGACATAGCCGTAGTTTCTGATAATGCAAATTTAGAGGCATTATCCAAAATAGTAACCAAGAATATCTTTTGTTATGTAAGAACTTAACAAAAGATTATTAATAATTTAATAACAATTTGTTCATTTAATAATATCAATTAATTTTGACACATGCAATTTACCGCAAAAGAGATTAACTTCTTGCTCAATGGCACTTTAAAAGGTAACCCAGATGTTAAAGTTAATCAGTTAGCAAAAATAGAGGAAGCACAAGAAGGGGCATTGTCTTTTTTAGCCAACCTAAAGTACGAGGCTTTCCTTTACACTACCAATGCTTCTGTGGTAATTGTAAACGAAGATTTAGTTATTGATAAGCCCGTTAAAGCAACATTAATTAAAGTTAAGGATGCTTATAGCAGTTTTTCTATCCTTTTAGAAAAATATAATAGCCTAAAACAGGACAAAAAAGGAATTGAACAATATTCATTTATTCACCCTAAAGCCAAAATAGGTAAAGACGTTTATATAGGTGCTTTTGCTTATATTTCTGCTGGTGCAATTATTGGAGATAACACTAAAATTTATCCTCAATGTTTTATTGGCGATGATGTTAAAATTGGTACTGATTCGGTAATACAAAGTGGGGCTAAGATCTACCATGACTGTGTTATTGGAAATAAAGTTAATATACATGCTAATACTGTAATTGGTAGTGATGGATTTGGTTTTGCTCCGCAGCCAGATGGTTCCTATGTAAAAGTAAGCCAGATTGGAAACGTAATTATAGAGGATAATGTAGAAATTGGCGCTAATACCTGTATTGATAGGGCAACAATGGGATCTACCCTAATTAAAGAAGGGGTTAAATTAGATAACTTGATTCAAATAGCTCATAATGCAGAAATTGGCAAAAACACAGTAATCGCATCTCAAACAGGTATTTCTGGAAGTGCTAAAATTGGTGAAAGCAACATTATTGGTGGCCAAGTTGGTATAGTTGGTCATGTTACTCTAGCAAAAGGCACACAAATTCAAGCTAAATCTGGAATAAATAAATCAATAGAAGAAGAAAACAAAAAGTTTGGTGGCGCACCAGCACAAACTTATCAAAACTATATGCGTTCTCAAGTAATCATTCAAAGATTACCTGATATGGAGCGTAAAATTGACGAATTGCAAAAGTTAGTAAACAAATTGCAAGAAAATCTTTCTAAATAATTTCATAAATGAACCCTAGGCAAAGAACAATAAAATCTGAGGTAAGCGTATCTGGAGTTGGTTTACATACAGGAGCCAAGGTTAATTTAACTTTTAAGCCCGCACCAGAAAATCACGGATATAAATTTAAAAGAATAGACTTACCTAACCAACCAGTAATTGATGCTGATGTTGATAATGTTTCAGATACATCAAGAAGTACAACTTTATCTGCAAATGGAGCTAGTGTAAGCACAACAGAACATGTATTGGCGGCTTTAGTAGGATGCGAGGTTGATAATGTAATGATTGAGTTAGACGGCATTGAAGTCCCAATTTTAGATGGTAGCGCAATTGAATTTGTTAAGGCAATAGAAAGTACCGGATATAAAGATCAAGAGGCTGAAAGAGAATATTATGTTGTTCAGCATAACATTCATTATTCTGAAGAAGAACGGAAAGTAGAAATGGTGATTATGCCATTGGATGATTATAGATTTACCTGTATGGTAGATTATAATTCGCCAGTTTTAGGAAGTCAGCATGCTACAATTACTTCAATTAGTGATTTTAAGGATGAGATTGCCTCATGTAGAACTTTTGTTTTTTTGCATGAATTAGAAATGCTGCTAAAGCACAACCTTATTAAAGGAGGCGATATTAATAATGCAATTGTAATTGTAGATCATGAAATTGACGACCAGGAATTAAAAGATCTTGCTAAAGCATTTAACAGGGAAGAGATTAAAGTAGCCAGAGAAGGAATTTTAAATAATATAGAATTACGTTTCCAAAATGAGCCTGCCCGACATAAATTATTGGATATGATAGGGGATTTAGCTTTAATTGGCACACCTATAAAAGGTCATGTAATGTCGGCAAGACCAGGCCATGCTGCTAATGTAGCTTTTGCTAGAAAAATTAAAGCAGCAATCAAAAAAGATAAAAAGAAAAAGGTTCAACATCTTTATGACCCAACAGTAAAACCTCTTTATGATATTGCTGGCATCATGAATATTTTGCCACATAGGCAGCCATTTTTATTTATTGATAAGATTCTTGAGTTAACAAAAACTTATGTGGTAGGAGTTAAAAACGTTACCATGAACGAGGAATATTTTAAAGGTCATTTTCCGGGTGCACCAGTAATGCCTGGGGTAATACAAATTGAGGCAATGGCCCAAGTGGGCGGTGTTTTGGTTTTAAGTACCGTACCCGACCCAAGTAATTACCTAACTTACTTTTTAAAAATTGATAAAGTGCGTTTTAGAGCACAAGTTTTACCAGGAGATACCATTATCTTTAGATGTGATTTAATGGAACCTATTAGAAGAGGAATTGCACAAATGAAAGGCGTTGGCATGGTTGGAGATAAGGTAGTAATGGAAGCAGAAATGATGGCGCAAATAACTAGATATAAAGAAACCGAAACACCAGAATGATACAACCCCTAGCTTATATTCACCCACAAGCAAAAATCGCCAATAGCGTAATTATAGATCCATTTGCTGTAATTCATAAAGATGTTGTGATAGGAGAAGGTACTTGGATAGGCTCTAGTGTTACAATAATGGACGGCGCTAGGATTGGCAAAAACTGCCGTATTTTTCCTGGAGCAGTTATTTCTGCCATTCCACAAGATTTAAAATATGCGGGAGAAGAAACTACTGCTGTTATTGGTGACAATACAACAATTAGAGAATATGTAACTATAAATAGAGGTACTGCAGACAAATGGGAGACAAAAGTTGGGAAAAATTGTCTTTTAATGGCTTATTGTCACGTAGCTCATGATTGTGAGGTGGGGGATAATTGTATATTTTCTAATAATACAACACTCGCTGGTCATATCACTATTGGGGATAATGTTGTTTTAGCCGGCAACGTAGCTATACACCAATTTTGTAAAGTAGGTTCATATTCTTTTGTAACTGGCGGTTCTCTGGTCAGAAAAGATATCCCTCCTTATGTAAAGGTTGCAAGGGAACCCCTTTCTTATGCTGGTATCAATTCTGTTGGCTTAAGAAGAAGAGGATTTACTTCAGAAAAGATAAATGAAATTCAAGAAATTTACCGCATTTTATTTGTAAAGCATAACAATGTAACCAAAGCATTGGATATTATAGAAGCAGAATTTAAACCTACAGAAGAGCGTGATGAAATTATCAATTTTATCAGAAACTCTAATCGTGGAGTGATGAAGAGTTTTGGTAATGGATAATTCTTAATGAAGATTTTACTGGAGCAAATAGGAAGAAGGTTTAACCGAGAATGGATTTTTAAGCATGTTGACTATACATTCGAATCTGGTAAATCTTATGCAATATTAGGAATAAACGGTTCAGGAAAATCCACATTATTACAAGTCATTTCTGGTGCTTTAACGTCTTCCATTGGTAATATTACTTATCTTTTAGAAAACAAACAGATTGATGTAGAGGAAGTTTATAAACACTTTAGTCTTGCGGCACCTTACCTGGATTTAATTGAAGAATTCACACTCTTAGAAACTTTAGACTTTCATTTCAACTTTAAAAAACGAATTAATAATTTAAATAATAATGAGCTGGTGGATTTGCTTGATATGCAAAAAAGCAAAAATAAACAGCTTAAATATTTCTCTTCTGGGATGAAACAAAGAGTAAAGTTATTATTGGCTTTTTGTTCTGATACTCCGTTACTTTTATTGGATGAACCTACCGCAAATTTGGATGAACAAGGAATTAACTGGTATTTGGATTTAGTTAAATCATTTGGAGGTAATAATAGATTGGTTATTGTTTGTTCTAACCAAGCCCATGAATATTCTTTTTGTGATGAGCAAATTTTGGTTGCTGATTATAAATGATAATTCACCATTTTGAAAAATCCTGTCAATCCTAAAATCTTGAAAATCAAGATTCAGACAATTAGCATCATAATTTCCATTTTATAAGTTTTGCGTTAGGGATTGAAACGGCAGCTTTTTTGTCCGCCAGCTGGCGGACAAAAACTAAAGTGTAAAGCCCGCCCGAACGCCCAAATCATCTTTAAAATCTACTGATTATCAATCATATCTGTACTCCAAAATCAAAAACATAATAATTTTATTACCTTTGCAAAAAAATTATGCCGGCAAGATAAGGCTGGGAAAAACTTATGAGTAATATATTAGCGATCGTCGGGAGACCGAACGTAGGAAAAAGTACCCTCTTTAACCGTTTAACGGAAAGCAGGAAGGCAATTGTAGATGATCAAAGCGGTGTAACCCGTGACAGGCACTACGGAATTGGAGAATGGACACACAAAAATTTTACTGTAATTGATACCGGGGGTTACGTTGTAAACTCGGAAGATGTTTTTGAAGCTGCAATTAGAGAGCAGGTTCATATTGCTATTGAAGAAGCAAACGTAATTGTTTTTATGGTTGATGTCACCACCGGAATTACGGATTTAGAAGACAGTATTGCGCAAGTTTTAAGAAAAAGTAAAAAGCCTGTTTACGTTGCTGTAAATAAGGTAGATAACTTTCAGTTACAATCTGACGCAACAGAATTTTATAGCTTAGGATTGGGGGAAATCTATTGTATCTCGTCTATGAGTGGTTCTGGGACTGGCGAATTATTAGATGAGGTAATCAAAAACTTTGATGAAATTCCTGAAGAGGAAAATAAGCTTCCGGTTTATGCAATAGTTGGTCGCCCAAATGTGGGTAAATCTTCTATGATTAATGCTTTGATTGGTAAGGACAGAAATATTGTTACCGAAATTGCTGGTACCACTCGTGATTCTATCCATATCCACTACAATCAGTTTGGACATGAGTTTATGCTGATTGATACTGCAGGTTTAAGAAAAAAAACTAAGGTTCATGAAAATATCGAGTTTTACTCGGTAATGAGAACGATTAAAGCTTTAGAAGAAGCAGATGTTATTATTTTGATGATAGATGCCGTTGATGGTATTGAATCTCAGGATATTAATATTTTTCACTTAGCAGAAAAGAATAAGAAAGGCGTTGTAATTGTGGTTAATAAATGGGATTTAATTGAAAAAGACCACAAGACTACTTTAGAGTTTATCGATAAAATCAAGGAAAAATTATCTCCTTTTGTTGATGTGCCTATCATCTTTACTTCGGTAACGGAAAAGCAGCGTATTTTTAAAACTATTGAAGCTGCGGCTAAAGTTTATACCAATAAAATAAAGAAAATTCAGACTTCTAAATTGAACGATATTTTATTGCCAATTATAGAAAAAACACCTCCTCCATCAATTAAAGGGAAACACATTAAGATTAAATACATTACGCAAATTAATGCCACGTCGCCAATGTTTGCTTTCTTTTGTAATCTTCCTCAATATATAAAAGATCCTTATAAAAGGTTTATAGAAAATAAATTAAGGGAACATTTTGATTTTGAAGGTGTGCCGATTCAGATATTTTTTAGACAAAAATAATTTTTAATAGTTCGCAGACCAAGGTTAAGAGTAGGCGGACTTAAACCATTTAACAAACAATACAATGAAAAAATTTTTAACACTAACTCTAATAGCAATTTCTTTAGGATTTGCAGCCTGTAATAACAATGTTAAATCAGAAAAAGAAATAGATTCATTAAATCAAAAAGCTGCTGATTCTTTATTGAATGCGGCATTAGAAGATACTACTGCTGTAGATAATGTGAGAACAGATAGTTTGCTTGTTGCTGATACTTTGAAGAACAATAAGTAAGCGGAGATTAAGATACAACTAAAAAAACCAGCTTAAGGTGTTTTTTAGTTGTAATAATGCTTTATCAACAAAATTATCTTGTTGGTTTAAAACCCTATAAAAACCTTCTTCATCAAAATAAAATCTAGCTAATAATGCTTTCATTTGGGTATTAATTAGCGATTTGGAAGTTTGTGAGTTCTTTGTAATAAATTCTACTTTGTTGGCAATACAAAATTTTAAGAAATTTTGATACTCTTTTTCACTTATGTTAAATTCAGAGGAGAAATTAGCCGCATTGTCAAATTGTTTCGGGTCAATTCTATTCACTAAAACATTATAAACATATTGAGTAATTAAACCTTTTGTATTTATTTTCTGGTAAAATGGCGTAATATCGATAGTATCTAAAGGGACAAAAATATCGGGCATTATGCCACCACCACCATAAACAGTTTTTCCTTTACTTGTTTTATATTTTTGTTTGGTTAAAAAAGTACTATCAGTCAGCGCACTATCTAACGAGGTATAATCGCCATGTTCAAATCTTTTATTAATCTCATCTTTATAAACATCTTTTCCTTTATTGTAAGATTTTTGGATTGACCTACCTGATGGGGTAAAATACCTGGCAATCGTTAAATTCATTGCAGATCCATCATCAAAACCAAATTGTTCTTGTACTAATCCTTTACCAAAAGAACGTCGCCCAATAACTGTTGCCCTATCCAAATCTTGTAGCGCACCTGTTAAAATTTCACTAGCAGATGCAGTACCCTCATCAATTAAAACTACCATTTTACCTCTTTCAAACAATCCATCTTTGGTTGCGTTATAATCAGTTCGGGGTTCATGAAGTCCTTTAGTGTAAACAATTAATTTTCCATCAGGTAAAAATTGATCTGCCAAGGCAGTTGCTGCATTTAAATAGCCGCCTCCATTGCCTCTTAAATCTAAAATTAAGCTTTTCATACCGCTCTTCATTAATTTGCTTAAAGCCATAGAAAAGTCTTCTTCGGTATTTGCACCGAATCGGGAGATTTTTATAAATCCAGTTTCTTTGTTAATCAGAAATGCTACATCAATACTACTTACTATAATTTTATCCCTTGTTATATCAAAAAATAAAGGCTTTAAGTTTCCTTTTCTTTTTACGGTAACCTTAACAATACTGCCGCTCTTTCCTCTTAACTTATTAATTATGTTTTCACTTAAAAGAGATTTATCATTTAATTTCTCATTATTAACAGCAGTAATTTTATCTCCCCTAATTAAACCCGCTTTATAAGAAGGACCATTTTCTCTTACATGCGTAATAAAAAGAGTATCGTTCAAAACATAGTACTCAATTCCGATACCATCAAAATTTCCTTCTAAACTTTCGTTTTGATTTTTAGCTTGTATTGGAGGCAGGTAAATAGTATGAGGATCTAAACTATTTAAAATATCATTAATGGCAAGTTCTTGTAAAGAATCCGTGTTCACAGAATCTACATAATTGTTTTTAATAACTTTTAAAATGCGGTCTAATTTTTCTTTTGGCTGAAGCGATATGGATGGAAAAATTCTTAAATCTCCATCATTTTTTTTCTGCTGATATGTAGCTCCTAAAATCATCCCAATTAAAACGGTGATGATGATAATTAAAGCAGTTTGAAAGTTGTTTTTAGACGAGCCGGACATTTAAATACAAAATAACTAATTAATTAAATGTTAATGAGATGTTTTTAAAAATATTTGATGTGATTTCCGTCAAAATCTATAATTAATTTCTTTTTGGTATCGTATTTTATCATTTTTACTTAAAATCAAATTTAATGGAACATTTTAAACCCAATAATTATAATTCACTATCGCCTTATTTGATTGTAGATGAAGCCGAAAAGCTGATTACTCAATTAAAGGCAATTTTCAATTGTACCGAGTTAAGAAGAATGGAAAGAGAGAATGGTAAAATTGCTCATTTAGAACTTAAATTTGACGATTCTGTATTAATGATTAGTGATAGTTTGGATGAATATCCTTCACATCAAACAATGTTGCATATTTATGTGCCAGATGTAATGGAAACTTTTATAAAGGCGAAAGAATTAGGTTGTGAGATAATTGAGGAACCTATAAAAAAGGAAAACGACTCTGATTAAAGAGGCTCTTTTTACGATCTTGCTAAAAATTATTGGGCAGTAAGTACACAAATCTATCATGAAAAATAAAATATCAAAAAATGTCTAAACAAACCACAGAACAGGATTCAGAATACGATGATTTAGAAAAAAAATCTGTTATCGAAATCTTAGAGAACATTAATAAAGAAGATCAATCCGTAGCTAAATCTGTAGAGAAGATAATTCCTAAAATAGAAACTTTAGTATTGGCCATTGTAGAAAAAATGGCAAGTGGCGGCCGTCTTTTTTATATTGGCGCAGGCACAAGCGGAAGATTGGGAGTGGTTGATGCATCTGAATGTCCTCCCACATTTGGCGTCCCTTTTGATTTAGTAGTTGGTATAATTGCGGGTGGTGACGGAGCAATTAGAAAAGCAGTAGAATTTGCCGAAGATAACGACCAACAAGCCTGGAAAGATTTGCAACCATTTAATCTTACTCCAAATGATGTTTTGATTGGGATTGCTGCTTCGGGAAGAACACCCTACGTAATTGGAGGATTAAAAAAAGCCAATGAATTAGGAATGATCACTGGTTGTGTAGTTTGCAATGCAGATAGTGAAGTTGCTAAGAACGCTAGCTTTCCTGTGGAAGTAATTGTTGGACCCGAGTATGTTACGGGTTCTACAAGGATGAAAGCTGGTACTGCTCAAAAATTGATCTTAAATATGATTAGCACTTCGGTAATGATAAAGCTAGGAAAAGTGAAGGGGAATAAAATGGTAGATATGCAATTAACCAATCATAAATTAGTTAATAGAGGTACACACATGATAATGGAAGAGACGGGTTTAAAAGAAGAAAAAGCCGCCGAATTATTACAAAAACATGGAAGTGTAAGAAAAGCTGTAGAAGATTTTATGGCCTCATTACAATAAATTATGCATGAAATAGAACCTTATTATAAGTGGAGAGACGATTATATTGCTGCAGAAGATGATAAGTCGCCATTTTATGAAACTCAGTATAATGAGTTTAGCTTCGATAAAAAAATATATAATTTTCTAATCCATCCGCAATGGGATTATTTTGGGTCTGATACGCTATACATTAAAATCATTTTTGTTGATTATGATTTAAACTATGCTATTATCGAATTAATTGGAGAGTGGAATGACGCCATAGATAATGATATTATGCTCTTAAAGCGAGAGATTATTGAGTCGATTGTTGGCGAAGGAATTGATAAGTTTATATTGATAGGAGAAAACGTTTTGAACTTTCATTCTTCTGATGATTGCTATTATGAAGAATGGTTTCAAGAAGTAGAAGATGGTTGGATTGCCGGTATAAACTTTCGCGAACATGTTATTGAGGAGTTTAAATCTAACAACATAGATTATTATATCAATTTTGGTGGTGAGTTGGATGATATGAATTGGCGACAATTAAAGCCATTACAGCTGTTCAATAAAGTTGAAGGATTGTTAATGAAGAGGTTGGGATAAGATTTCTAATCTTATGATATTTTTTAATTTCTATAAATTTTTTGGTTCTCGTCATGTCGAGGCAGCGGGACATCTCATTAGCAAGTTACCATTCTAGCTGCAAACCTAGTTGTGAGATGTCTCCTATCGTCGACATAACAGTGTTTTCATTTCCCATTTCGTCATGTCGAGGCAACGAGACATCTCATTAGCAAGTTGGTCATTCTAATTGCAAACCTATTTATAAAATTTGTCTTTTCTAGAGTTGATACAATAATAGAAAGCTCAAAACAACTTTAATTGTTCCTCTTTTTTATGAAAATGTGCTAAAGACAATTGATTTAATGAAGGGTTTGGCATATATTTTTTTAAAGCTAATTTAAAAAGCTGATGAATAGCTTCTGCTTCTTTTCCATCTCCTTTCATTCTTGTTCCCCACCTGCTATCATTTAAATTTCCGCCATGGCAAGCTGCAATTTGGTTCAGTACTTTTTGGGCTTTATCTGGATAGGCTTTAGAAATCCAGTCTTCAAAAATATTCCCAATTGCCCCATTTAATCTAACAATTGTAAAACTTGCATCGGTTGCACCGGCGTTTGCGGCAGCTTTAATAATTTCAGGAATTTCATCACTATTCAAACCAGGAATAATTGGTGCAACCATCACCCTTACGGGGATATTTTTTTCTGAGAGTTTTTCAATTACCTTAATTCTTCCTTTTCCGGTAACTGTTCTTGGTTCTAATTTTTGTCTTAATTCTTCATTTAAAGAAGTTACGCTCACATTAACATGAATTAAATCTAATTTATTTAACTCTTCTAATAAATCTAAATCCCTTAAAATCAGATTGTTTTTTGTGATGATACTCACCGGATGTTTATATTTTAAAAATACTTCAAGTAAAGAGCGAGTAATCTTGAATTTTCGCTCTGCGGGTTGATAGCAATCTGTATTTCCAGAAAGCATAATAACTTGTGGTTTATAGCTTTTATGGTTGATTTGTTTTTCTAAGATTTCAGCTGCATCAGGTTTAAAGATTATTTTTCGTTCAAAATCCAAACCCGCACTAAAGCCCCAATATTCGTGGGCATTTCTGGCATAACAATAAATACAACCATGTTCACAACCTTGATAAGGATTTATAGAATATAAAAAAGGAATATCCGGACTATTACTTACACTAATAATTTTCTTTGGACTTTCTTTTATAAATTCAGTGGAAGAATTTTCAAGAAAAGGTTCATCTAAACCCTCTATATTTTCTGTGGAAAATTGGTGACGATGAAATTTATTATTAGGGTTACTTTGCGAACCTCTTCCCTTAAAATAGGTCTCATTTTCTAAATCTTCCACAAATCAAAAATACTAATATTTTTAGCATTTTTGATTAAAAATCAAAATTTTATGGAAGCTTTGGAAGTGCATTAACGATAGGAGCGGCATCCTTTTTTTGACTTTTCAACAAAAAAAGATAGAGTGTATAGCGTGTTAAAATGCCCAAATAATTAAATTTTAGAATTGATATTTTCAATTTTATTAACCTAAATTTAAAATGAAATCGCTTTATCAAACAGATTTTTATATTTTTGTCAAAATCCTCAAAAATGAAATGCAATAGGGTAATATTTTTTTTAAACTTCTCTGAAATCTGCATTTCTTTTCATTCCAATAATATTCTAAAAAATGAAGTATAAGAGAATCCTTTTAAAATTGAGTGGCGAGTCTTTAATGGGCGAGCAATCTTATGGTATTGATAATGCGAGGGTATTACAGTATGCAGAAGAAATTAAAGCCATCCAAAAATTGGGGATAGAAGTTGCGATTGTTGTTGGTGGTGGAAATATATTTAGAGGGTTAAGTGCAGAAAAATCTGGAATGGATAGGGCACAAGCAGATTATATGGGCATGTTAGCTACCGTAATCAATGCTATGGCTTTACAAAATGCTCTGGAAACCGTTGGAGTATATTCAAGATTATTATCTGCAATTAAAATGGAACAAATTTGCGAACCTTATGTAAGAAGAAGGGCAATGCGCCATTTAGAAAAAGGTAGAGTTGTAATTTTTGGTGCTGGTACAGGAAATCCTTATTTTACCACAGATTCTGCAGCTGCGTTAAGAGCTATAGAGATTAAAGCAGATGTAGTTTTAAAAGGAACCAGGGTTGATGGAATTTATACCGCCGATCCTGAAAAAGACCCAACAGCTACAAAATTTGATACCGTAACATTTGAAGAGGTTTATAACAGACAATTAAATGTAATGGATATGACGGCCTTTACTTTATGCGATGAAAATAAATTGCCCATTATTGTTTTTGATATGAATAAAGAAAACAATTTAATGAAATTGATGCAAGGCGAAGCAATAGGTACATTAGTAAAATAATATAGCAATTTAAAACCATGAATGAGTTTATAAAAATGGAATTAGATGAAGCTCTTTCTGCAATGGAAAAAGCTTTAGTACATGCAGAAAGTGAATTTTTAAAAATTAGGGCCGGAAAAGCGAGTGTGGCCATGTTAGATGGTATTATGGTAGATTATTACGGGGCAGCTACTGCATTAGCACAAGTGGCAAACGTAAACACTCCAGACGCCAGAACCATTGTTGTACAGCCTTGGGAAAAATCTATGATTAGCCCAATTGAGAAAGCAATAATGGAAGCAAATATCGGTTTAAACCCACAAAATGATGGTCAATTGATCCGTTTAAATGTACCACCTTTAACAGAGGAACGTAGAAGAGATTTAGTAAAAAAAGTAAAAGAGGAAGCTGAAAGAGGTAAGATTACGGTTCGTAATATTAGAAAAGCAACCAATGAAAACATCAAAAAATTAAAAAATGATGGTGCATCTGAAGATGAGATTAAGGTTGGAGAAGGCGAGGTTCAAAAATTAACCGATGTTTATATTGCCAAAGTAGATCATCTAACAGAAATAAAAGAAAAAGACGTAATGACGGTTTAACGTCAAACAATAATCACAAATTAAGGGAATAGGTTAAATACCTATTCCCTTTCTTATTTTTGCGAGATTTAAAAAATTAGATGAAAATATTAAAAAGGTATTTAAAAAATTATAAGGGTTTAATTGGTTTGGCTTTGCTGTTTGCTGCCATTAATCAGTGTTTCTCTTTAATAGATCCACATATTACGGGATTAATAGTTGATAATTTTATTGAGAAAAAAAATGTACTAACTAGCCATGAGTTTACTTTTGGTGTTTTAAAGTTAGTGGGCTTAGGCGTTGGAGCAGCAATGGTTTCTAGAATTGCTAAAAACTTTCAGGATTATTTTGCCAATATCATTACACAAAAATTAGGTGCAAGCATGTATGCCGATGGTTTGGAACATTCTCTAAAATTACCTTATCAAACTTTTGAAGATCAAAGAAGTGGAGAAACCTTAGGTATATTACAAAAGGTAAGATTAGATTCAGAAAAATTTATCATCGCTTTTATTAATATCCTTTTTACAAGTTTAGTGGGGATGATATTTGTAATCATCTATTCTTTAACCATAAGCTATAAAGTAACCTTAGTTTATTTTGCGGCTATTCCGCTGATATTTATAGTTAGCTGGACGCTATCCAAAAAAATTAAAACCATACAAAAGAAAATAGTTGGCGCAACCACTTCTTTAGCTGGCTCTACTACAGAATCCTTAAGAAATATAGAGTTGGTAAAAAGTTTAGGATTAGCCAATCAAGAAATTAAAAGACTTAATAATACTACTTATAAAATTTTAGACTTAGAGCTTAAAAAGGTTAAATACGTACGTAGTATGAGTTTTTTACAAGGCACAACAGTTAATCTTGTAAGAAGTTCTATGGTGGTGATTTTATTGCTATTGATTTTTAAAAATGATATTTCTGCAGGTCAATACTTTACATTTTTATTTTATTCTTTCTTTTTGTTTGGACCCCTTCAGGAATTTGGTAACATCATATTAACTTATAGAGAAGCAGAAGCTTCGCTAAATAATTTTCAAACCATATTAAATATACCTATTGAAAAGAAGCCTGAAAATCCAATTTCAACTGGCAACATTAAGGAACTCATATTTGATAAAGTAAGCTTCAAACATATCTCTGCTACTAGAAACGCTTTAAATGGCATTAGTTTTAAAGTAAAGCATGGAGAAACGATTGCTTTTGTTGGTCCTTCTGGATCTGGTAAAACTACATTGGTTAAATTACTAGTTGGACTTTATAATCCAGTTTTTGGAAAGATTAAATATAATGATGTTGATAGTTTAGCCATAGATTTGGATGAACTAAGAGAGCGAATTGGTTTTGTAACCCAAGACACACAGTTGTTTTCTGGTAGCATTAGAGAAAATTTATTATTTGTTCGCCCTTCTGCAACTGATGAAGAGTGTATGCAAGTGCTTAAAAGAGCAGCCTGTGATTCTCTGTTGGCAAGGGCATCCCACGGTTTAGATACCGTAATAGGAGAAGGAGGCGTGAAAGTTTCTGGGGGAGAAAAGCAACGTTTGTCAATTGCGAGATCGTTATTACGTAAACCAAATATTTTGGTTTTTGATGAAGCAACATCAGCACTAGATTCTATTACCGAGGAGGAAATTACAGAAACCATTAGAAACGTTTCGGATCAATCTGATAGGATTACGATTTTGATAGCACACAGATTATCTACCATAATGCATGCCGATAGAATCTTTGTTTTAGAGAAAGGTAATATCGTTGAGCAAGGAAAACATTTGCAGCTAATAGAAGAAAAAGGTCTATATTATGCCATGTGGCGTCAGCAAATTGGAGAGAGATTTAACCAGGAAACTACACTAGTGGTTTAAATAATTATTTTTTGGAAATGAGTAAAATAACTTTAATTGGGCTCTTCTTTTTCCCCTTAATAGTAAGTGTACTTGCTGCCAAGGATATTTTTGAAAATAAAGATCTAAGCAATAACGCTAAATTAATTTGGATTATAGTTGCAATAATGATCCCTTTATTAGGGGCTATAGCGTATTTCTTTTTTGGAAAGAAAAAGCAAATTTAAAAACACACTATCAGAAAGAGTATAAATGATAGATAATGAATATATAAAGATTTTAATAGTCTAATATTTAAATTTCAATTAAACTCTAAATAAAAACATTATATAATTTATCTTAAAAACATTATTTGCTCTAAATTGTCATGATTATTAGCAAAGAATATCTTACTTTGTAAACTAGAATAAAATCCTAATTGTAAAAATGGAAGTACAGGCAGGGCCACTATTATCACAAATAAATTCTCCTACAGACTTAAAAAAGCTGAATGTAAAGGAGTTAAAAGAAGTTTGTAGAGAACTAAGGCAATATATAATTGATGTGGTTTCTGTGAACGGAGGTCATTTTGCAGCAAACTTAGGAGTTGTAGAACTTACTGTTGCCCTTCACTATGTTTTAAATACACCTTATGATCAATTAGTGTGGGATGTGGGTCATCAAGCTTACGGTCATAAAATCTTAACAGGTAGAAGAGGCGTTTTTCATACAAACAGGGTTTATAAAGGTATTTCTGGTTTTCCAAAACGGAGCGAAAGTGAATTTGATACATTTGGAGTAGGACACTCATCTACTTCTATTTCAGCCGCTTTGGGTATGGCGGTTGCATCACAATATAAGGGCGAAACAGACAGGCAACATGTTGCCATAATTGGAGATGGTTCTATGACTGCGGGAATGGCTTTTGAAGCATTAAATCATGCTGGGATAGAAAATTCTAATCTACTAGTTATTTTAAATGATAACTGTATGTCTATCGATCCAAATGTTGGGGCTTTAAAAGATTATTTAACAGACATCACTACTAGCAAATCTTATAATCGTTTTAGGGATGATGTTTCCGCAGTTTTAAGCAAAATATCTGAACTTGGACCAGATGCTCATAAGGTTGTAAAGAAAATTGAAAAAAGTATAAAAGGCACCATACTCAAAAAAAGTAACCTTTTTGAATCTTTAAAGTTTAGATATTTTGGACCAATTGATGGGCATGATGTTGAGCATTTGGCAAAGGTTATTGAAGATTTAAAACATATCCCAGGACCAAAATTATTGCATTGTGTAACTGTTAAGGGTAAAGGATTTGCATTAGCAGAAAAAGATCAAACCAAATGGCATGCTCCAGGTTTGTTTGATAAGATTACGGGAGAAATTAAAAAAACTGTTTCAGATAAACCGCAGCCTCCAAAATATCAGGATGTTTTTGGACATACTATGGTAGAATTGGCGCAGCAGAATGATAAAATTATGGGTGTTACGCCCGCTATGCCATCAGGTTGTTCGTTAAATATTATGATGAAGGCTATGCCTAATAGAGCATTTGATGTAGGCATTGCAGAGCAGCATGCAGTTACATTTTCTGCGGGATTGGCTACGCAGGGCTTAATTCCTTATTGTAATATTTATTCTAGCTTTATGCAAAGGGCATTTGACCAGGTTGTTCATGATGTGGCATTGCAAAAATTACCCGTAGTTTTTTGTTTGGATAGAGCAGGTATGGCTGGTGCCGATGGTCCTACCCATCATGGAGCTTATGATATTTCTTTTTTTAGGAGTATTCCAAATATGATTGTTTCTGCTCCAATGAATGAAGAAGAGTTGCGTAACTTAATGTATACGGCACAACTTAAAAATCATGGTGGTCCCTTTTCTATTCGTTATCCAAGAGGAAATGGCGTGATGACTGACTGGCAAAGACCATTTAAAGAAATTGAAGTTGGTAAAGGGAGGAAGATTTGTGATGGAGAAGATATCGCTATTATTACACTTGGAAGCATTGGTAACGAAGCTGTTAAAGCTTGTTTAGAATTAAACCAGGAAGGTTATCATCCTGCACATTATGACCTTAGATTTGTAAAACCGTTAGACCAAAAAATGTTGCATGAAGTATTTTCTAAGTTTGATAAAGTTATAACCGTTGAAGATGGTTGTGTACAAGGTGGGATGGGAAGTGCTGTTTTAGAATTTATGGCTGATAACAATTACAGTTCAAAAATCGTACGTTTAGGTATTCCTGATCGGGTTATTGAACACGGCGAGCAAAAAGAACTTTGGGCAGAATGTGGTTATGATAGCAATTCAATAATTAAAGAAGTAAAGAAAATGGCAATGCCAAGAGTAACCGAGAGTTTGGTTGGATAATAGTTGATCCTTCAATAATATAATTATTAAGGTTTGTGTTTTCACGAACCTTTTTTTATTACGCCATCTTGGTAATAAGCTAATTTATTAGACTTTTCAGCCAGTAAAGAATTATCATTAATAATATCTTATTGCTGTTGTTGCTGCATTTCCACAAATTTTCTATAAGAATTGATAGGAGTGTTCTCTAATCCCATAACTGCTTCTGTTTGGTCTAATGATGGAAGTGGATCGTTTTCATAAGCAACAGAAACTTTTACTTCTAATTTATGCTTAGAAGTTCCTTTATAAGTCCCTTTTACGGGGCTACAATCAACAAAATTACGCCCTACCGCTAATCTAACATGGGTATCATCAACAATGCAATTGTTTGTTGGGTCTAAGCCTAACCATCCATAATCAGGTAAATAAGCTTCTACCCAAGCATGTGTTGCGCCTTCGCCACGCATTCCATTTTTATTAGGACAAATATATCCACTAACATATCTAGCGGGAATTTGCATATATCTTAACATTACAGACAATATGTGTGCAAAATCTTGGCATACCCCAGATTTGATTTTCCAGATTTCTTCAACTGTTGTTTCTACAGTTGTTACCCCTTTTATATATTTAAAGTTTTGATAAACGTAGGTACAAAGATTTTTAGCTACTTCAAATGGCGAATTTTTTTTATCCTGAAAAGGTTTAATGGCAGCAAAAATTTCTTCCTGAGATTCAACAATTTCTTTTTTTAGAAAATTGATGTAAGGTAATTGATGAGAAATACTTTTAAGTTTTTCCCACTCATCATCTTTAAACATAGAAGCTTCAGGCATTACCTTTTTCTTTACGTTAACGATAATTATAGATTCTATCTTTAACTGTCTATGCGCTTCCGGATTGGTAAAAGTTCCAACTTCGTTACCATAATAATCGTCATAAACATCAATCTTAGGATTGCTGGTAATCATTAATTGTTGCTCTACCACTTCCTGCTGATTATCTTTTATCGGATAAAGCATAATTTGGTTTGCACTATCATAAACTGGTGATTCGTAAGAATAATAGGTACTATGATGTATGGTAAATTTTGGCATTAGTTTTAAGCTTTGTACTGTTTAGTTAAATGCAAAGTAATAATGATTAAACGCACTTCCAATTGCTAATAGTTCTAGTTTTATTTCATGAAGGTACTCTTTCAATCCTTTTTCTTCTAAATCTTTTAAATCAGAATATCTAATATGGCTTTCTAATTTGCCAATCATAAAGCTCAGCGCTTTGTACGCCTCACTGTTTCTTTCTGTTTTTAAAGTTTCAAAAGATTGTTTTAACCTCTTTACAGAGTAAATTATAGATCTAGGAAAATGTTCATTCCAAACAATCTGATGTAGAATATTTCTAGAATCTAATGCAGAACGATAGCTTTTTAAAAAAATCTCGTATCCAGAAATGGATAGCAAAAGATATTTCCAATAAGTAGGATCTGATCTTTCTTCTAAAGAATAATCCAATTCGCTGAATTTTACGTTTAAGATATCAACTGATTGCATTGCTCTTTCTAAGTATTTTCCAATATTCATGAAATAATATCCTTCTCCACGGGCCATGGTTATTTCACAAACTCCGTAATAGTGCATTCCTTGTTTCACCAGATCATCCAAAACAGAAACAGGATCGTCTAACTTTAATGCAGTAACTAAATCCTTATTTCTAGTAACATGGTAATAATCATTTAGGCATTGCCATAGTTCTTTGGTTACATTATCCTGTACAGACCTTGCGTTTTCCCTAGATTTATTAACCAAGCTAAAAACAGAATTTTTATTAAGCTTATTGGTTACCATAAACTCTAAAACTTTGCGCCCTTTGAATTTGTTTTTCTCTACTGTTAAAGGGAGCATATCAGAAAAAATCATGAGAACCGGACGCCAACTAAATTGTTCAAATTCGTCTTGAGAGCAAGCATAGTTTACACGTAGCAACCTTAAAATGCCATCACAGCGCTCCATATAACGAGACATCCAATACAAAGAATTTGCTACTCTACTTAACATATTTTAAATCTTATATTTTTTATTAGTCTATTGCTTATAGACTATTGTCTATCACCCATTAACTATTTAATACCCAAGTATCTTTACTACCACCACCTTGTGATGAATTTACTACCAGAGATCCTTCTTTTAATGCAACTCTTGTTAATCCACCAGGTACAATTTCAATTCCATTTGGGCCAAAAATCGCAAAAGGCCTAAGATCAATTCTTCGGGGCTGTAATTTTCCATTGATGTAACAAGGTGCAGCTGATAAACTAATAATTGGTTGTGCTATAAAAGACCTGGGATCTAGCAATACTGCTTTCTTGTATTCTTCTATTTCAACCTCTGTAGCAGCGTTTCCTATAATCATTCCGTAACCTCCAGAAGCATTGGTTTTTTTAATCACCATATTTTCGATATTCTCAAAAACATGTTTTCTTTCAGAAACATCATCCATTTTAAATGTAGGAACGTTTTTTAGGATGGGCTCTTCGTTCAGGTAATATTTTATCATATCCGGAACGTAAATATAAACAGCTTTATCATCAGCTACTCCATTTCCCGGAGCGTTAACAATAGCTACATGCCCTCTTCTATATGCCGACATTAATCCGGCAACGCCCAACATACTTCCAGAATTAAATACCAATGGGTCTAAATATTCATCATCTACACGTCGGTAAATTACATCCACTCTTTGCAAACCTTGAGTAGTTTTCATAAAAACCCGATGGTTATCTACTACTAAATCTCGCCCTTCTACTAACTCAATTCCCATTAACCTTGCCAAGGTAGAATGTTCAAAATACGCCGAATTGTAAATACCAGGTGTTAGCATTACAATATTTGGATTTGAGTTATGCCTTGGTGATAACGCTGCTAGACTTTTATAAAGTAATTGCGGATAGTTTGTTACTGGTCTAACTGCATTTAGAGGAAGTAAATCCGGGAAAATACGTTTGGTAATTTCTCTGTTTTCTAACATGTAAGAAACTCCTGAAGGTGTTCGAAGGTTATCTTCTAACACATAAAAAGTTCCGTCAGCATCCCTAATAATATCAATCCCAGATATATGGACAAAAATATCATGTGGTACTTTAAGGTTGTGCATTTCCCTTAAATAATGCTCGCAAGAATATATCATATCAATTGGGATAATTTTATCCTTTATGATAAATTGATTGGAGTAAATATCGTTTAAAAAGAGATTTAAAGCTTTTAATCTTTGTTTAATGCCACTATCTATATAATCCCATTCTGCCGCAGTTATAATACGCGGCACAACATCAAAAGGAAATATTTTTTCTATGCCTTCATCTCCAGAGTAAACGGTAAAGGTTACGCCTTGGCTCATAAACAATCGCCTGGCCATTTCCTCTTTTTTGTTTAACTCTTCTGCAGGATAATTTTTTAAAAACTCATAAAGTTTTTGATAAGGCGCCCTGATTTTTTTCCCATTGTACATTTCGTCATAAAACTCTGTACTGGATGTATAACCATTAAATATTTTAGAGGAACCCATTCTGTGAGCAGTTAATTTAAATTTTTCAAAAGGTATATATAATTTGATAAATCACAAAGAAATTATTACCAAATTTTTATAAGTATGATAAATTATATTGATAATTCTTAATTTTTAACAGTAATTTTTGTTAAAAGTAAATTTTGTCGAGGTTAAAATTATGTAAATCATTTAATTACATAATATGTATGAATAGGTCTAATGTAAATATCATATTTAAATGATATTTGATGAAAAACAAAATCCTCAATCTATTAAGACCAAGGATTTGCTTTAAAATTTGATTTTTTTATTTAATGCTATTTAATACATTTTGGTTTAACTTAATGTATTCATCGTTCTTGGCTTCTTTTGCGGCTTCAATTCCCATTTTAGCAGTTTCTGCTGCTGCTTTTTTATCACCCATTTTTAATTGGATTCTTGCTTTCCATAATTTAAACCAAGGTGCTTTAGTATCAGATTTTTCTGCCTCATTAATCCAGGATAATGCTTTATTAAGGTCTTTGCCATTAGAATAATAGTATTGAGCGGCGGCAAAATATGGTTTCTTTTCTCCCATCATTGCTTTATCAATATTTTCCATCACTTTAGAATCGTAATCAACCGTCATTGGAATGCTGATTGCGACATTTTCCCACATTAAATTTAAATTCATGCTACCAGATGTAACATCAGAAAATTGCATGGTAAATGTTTCCGTTTTTTCTTTAGTGATAATTGGTTTAGAGGTGAAACGCAAAAGGTCATCTTCTTTTTTATAATCATATGCTCCCCATTGGTCTGCAGTTTTATTCAAAATGATTGTCCAACTCTCTTTTTCTGGAATAGTAAATAGCGAATATTTACCTGCTGACACTTTATTACCCGCAATAACAACTTCATCGGTAAACATAATAGTAGTAGCATTATTTGCGCCTGTACGCCAAACTGCTCCATAAGATTCTAATCCACCAAAAATTTTTCTCCCTTTTACATTAGGTCTATAGTAATTTAAGGTTACTTTTCCTAAACCGAAATCTTGTATAATGGTTTGTCCGCTGCTAGGATTAGGAATTAAAGATTGTGCTTTAGCTGAACCTACACATATTAGAACTGCTAAAAATGTTATTATGCTTGATAGTGTTTTTTTCATGATTAATTTTAAAGAGTTATAGAATAAAGAAGATTGATTGTGAAGTTTAAATATAATTATTATAAAGCATTATTGATTGATAGAGTTTCTTTTTTGAATAACCATGCTGCAAAAGCAAAAAAACAATGAACAGCTTTTAAAATGGTTACAATGGAAAAAAGTAAATGATAGGTAATAGGATTTATGGATTTAAAATCCAATTTAATTCAAATAACCCCCTAATTGTAATTTAGAAATATAAATTACACGGTAACTAAACCTGAAATAGCTTTTTCAGGTAAATTAATGTTTTCTATAGAGATATCTTTTAACAAGCTATTTTCTAAACTTGTAGCCCAGATTCTAAGATATAAAACCACATCATTTTTAATGTTATGTTTTAAATGACGTTTTTCTAAAGGCAAATTTTTTAAAATGTTTTGGTCTGATAGTTTTTCCAGATGTGATAAATCAGCTCTGGTAAATCCAAAATCGAGCATTTCATCTATAATATGGTCTATTGGTAAACCGCTAGTTGGACAATAATCTATTAATTGTTCGTTCCAATCTCCATGTCTTCTCATAGCAGATTTATGGATTTCGGCTTTATCTTTATTGGTTATAACTTGAGCTAAATTACCACAATTACAACTACCCATATGTCCCCATTGGTATTGAGAGCCTTTTTCTAAGTTAGCAGCTGTTTTTTTAAGAGCTTGGATAATTGATAACGATGCTTTTGCCATAGTTAAATAACAAGAGAGAAATTAAAAAGTTTAGTTTATCAATAAATTTATTAAAATTTTTAAGATTAGACATTTTATTAAAATACTTAAAAGTATTAAACATCAAAATCTTAGGTTCATGCTTACAATATTAGAATTTAAACCATTGCTTCGGTTGTAATGCCCATATCTCAACTCAATCATCTTTAATTTATTTATTCCCAAAACACCAGTTGGTGGTGCAAACCTTATCCCAGCTCCATAAAAATTACTGTGGAATTTAGATAAGTCATAATCGCTTGTATAAAACTCCTCGTTTATTTTATGTTGACCATAGGCAGCAAAATAATCTGCAGAGGTTTGCTGATAATACCTATAAAACGGACTTATAGATGAGAAAGGATTTAGCTTTATCGAAGTTTCCAATTCGGCAGTCTCGGATTTTATTCCCCAATTATCAGAATAATATCTAAAGAAAGAACGGAAAACTAAATTGTCACCTAAAAAATAATTCAACCTGGCGCCAATGGGTAATTTTAACCTATTATCTGGTAAAAATTCAGCAAGTTCTGCATTGCTTGTAAAATATACTCGCTGATAACGGGTAGCTAATAAACCTTGTTGAAATGCAGGTTCTATCATTAACATCGCCTGAAAATTCTTAGTAAAAATCTGCGATAAACTAAATGAGCCACTAAAAGAATTTCTTGGTGCTCTATCGTTTTGTTGATAGCCGGGGCCACTGTTATTGTCAGGCCTCAATTCATAAGGCAAAATCACTTTCCACGTGTCAAAAAAAGCTTTTAGCTTAATATCAACATCAGTATTTTTATTTTTTGATGATTTTGAATAATGTAATCCTCCACCAAAAGAAGTATAATCAAATTCGCCAGAGGCAGAAACATCAAAACCAAAACTACGACCCTTCTGTTCGTTTGCTATATCCCAACTTAACGATGGATAAACCCTTATATCAGAGTAAGAAGGGCCGCTTGTTGCACTTATTTCTATATTGGCGGAAGAGGCAGATGTGTAAGTATCAACACCAAGTTCAAAATTATAGGTATGCTTTAAACCGGTTTTACCATAACGAGATAGTCGCAAGTCAAACGTATTAGAAAAATCCGTTAATTTCTCAGTGCCCAAACCTCCAGTAACGGCAGAGTTATTTCCATCCTGATGATAATAACTGTTTACCAAATCAGCCTGTTCAAATTTTAATTTGCGCTTTTCATAAGGAACAGAATCCTTGTTTATTACTTGGGCAAAACTTGCAACTATACCTAAATATAATGCTACAATGGTTAATGAAATGTATTTCATTTGAATATTTAAAAATTGATTTGAGCGTTCAAATTAATGAAGATGATGATAATTATTTAGGCGTTTTAATCTACTATCCGTCATGTCAAGGTAGCGAGATATCTCAATAGCAGAGTATCTATTTAAACTGAAAACCTATTTGTGAGATTTCCAATATCGTCGACATGATGATCTTTTTGGATTAATTACATCCGCAACCACCACCACTTTTTCCTCCGTTTGCTCCGGAAGAACCCTCGCGATAAAGTTGAGAATTTTGTTCAAATTTCTCTGCTCTTCTTGCGCCTAATTCCATTTCTGCATCTTTCAACTTAATCTTATCATAAGATTTTACACTACTGCATGAGCTAAATGCCAAAAGCGAAAATGCCAAAATTGCGTAAGGGGTTAACTTTTTCATATTATAATTTTTAGGCATAGTTTAATTGGCCTTTTGTTGGATTTATATTAATATTTTTTGAGGTATGTAATTGATTATAATCATCAATTATAATACATGCAATATTACTTAATTGATTAATTAAATTTAAACCAACTTCTACACCCATAACCATTACTGGTGTGGCTAAAGCATCAGCCAGTTCTGCTTGCGGACAAATAATACTTACACTTTTAATCCCTGAAACCGGAAAACCTGTATGAGGATCAATAGTGTGTGAATATTTCTTTCCGTTAATCACTGCAAACTTTTCATAATTACCGGAAGTTGCAATAGCCATGTTACTGATATCCATAAAAGAAAATGGGTTAGATTTATGTTCTGGGTCGGCAATTCCAACTGTCCAGGGTTTGCCAGAAGGTTGTGTTCCCCAAGTACTTAAGTCTCCAGACGCATTTACAATGCCGCTTTCCACACCTGCTTCTTGTAAAATTCTCTTTGCCCTATCTGCTGCATAACCTTTACCAATTCCTCCAAAACCAATTCTCATTCCCTTTTCTTTTAAAAAAACAGTTTGAGCCTTTAAATCTAAAACCACATTTTTATAATTGATTAATGAAACTGATTTTTTTGCAGATTCTTTATCTGGAAGGCTTTCCATTTGAGTATCAAAGTTCCAAAAGCGTTTATCTAAAGAACCATAAGTAATGTCAAATGCACCCTGGCTAATTTCTGATATACGTATGGAGCGTTGGATTAAATGAAAAACTTCTGTATCAACTTTTACAGGAGCAATCCCTGCATTTTCATTGATTTTATTGGTCTGGCTATCTGGTTTAAAAGTGGTGAGTAATTGTTCAATTCTTTTAATTTCTGTAACGGCCAATTGTGTTTTTTCATCGGCGAAAGCCAAATTATTTGCCACAACAGAAATCTCAAACTGATTACCCATCAGTTTCATCGATTGTTTAAATACTTGTTGAGTAGTTAAATTAGCGGATGGCATCTGTTACCTGTTTAACAAAATCTTCTGAAGAGCAGTTTGGAAAGCCTTTCCACTCTTTTATCACTTTTCCATCTTCATCCGTTAAAACTGTTAAAGGGAAATCTCCTTCAGGATTATATTTTACCGCTAATTCGTTATTTTTTTTCAACTGCTCTGTAGGTAATTGATTTTTCTTTAATCTAGGAAAATCGGCCCTAACCAAAACCAGGTTTTTATCTGCATAATTCTCAAAAGCTTCCTTTTCAAAAATTTCTTTGTGGGTACGGATACAAGGCCCACACCAGTCTGAGCCTGAAAAATTGATTAAAATATATTTGTGATTTTCTTTTGCTACAGATTCGGCCTGGTTAATATCTAAAACCCAAGTATTACCTGATAGGAAAAATGATAAAAAGAAGATGCTTAAAAGTTTCATAATTTTAAATGTTTAAGAATAGATACGAAGTTTTGTACCAATTAATTGTGTGTTGTATTTTGTTAATGGCAAATTAGTTTCAATTCCTGAAGAGACGCCCGTATCTGAATAAGTTGCTCCATGCCTTTGACAATAAAATTGATTTTGAGTTGACCTGTAAATCACATTTGTATTTTCGTGTCGGCAAGTTTGAGAAACGGCGATATAATTGCCTGATGTTGTTCGGGCAACAATAATACCATTAGCATAAATATAACCTCCATTGGTATTTAAAACTAAATTTGCAGATGATGATAAATCTAATGTGAAATCAGCATTTGTAGGTGCTGGTGTAGATGGACCTCCTTCTGTTGAGGATTTGGAACATCCTATACAGTTGAATACCGCAACAGAAGCAGCACCCATACCTATTGCAGTTAAAAATTCTTTCCTGTCCATATTAACTATTTAAACTAAACCGATTATCATAGATTTTACCCTATACTAATTGTGATTTTATTAACGATTAAATATTCAATTTAATATTGAGTATTTCCTGAAGAATTTTATGGAAATATAATCAGATTGTCAAACAAAAACATAAATATTTAAATTGATAATCTCTTTAAAGTTATAAGTAAAATTGGTTTTTTAAATCATCGTAAAATGATCAAAAAGGAACAATAGCTTTTAAACAGAGATTTCTCCCCATGTTAAATATCCCTAAATTACCGCTAGGAGAAGCTTCGTAATACTCGAAATATTTTAATCTGTTAAGGTTAGATTGATAGGTCTTATCAAATAAATTATTTATCGATAACTGTAATGATAAGTGTCTATTCTCGGCATACCTAACGTTTACGCTAGTACTAAAATCTATTAAAGTATAGCCTGGAGTAAACGTTTCTGTATTATTTAGTTTTAGATACCGGCTTTGTGACCCATTTATATCTGCCTCTAACCTTATATTAAAGGATTTTATAACATCAGAATTTAGGTTTATTTCCTGGCTTATACTTGTAATTATATGCAAAGGAGGAATTAACGGAAGATATTCTCCTTGTAGGCCTAAATTATTAAAAGCTTTATTTTTATTAAAACCATAAGTTAATGCCAACGAGTTAGAGATCCTAAAGCCTTTCCATGTTTCTGGGTGTAAATCAAATGAAGCTTCTAAGCCATAAATTTGAGCTTTAGATTGCTGATATTGATATGTTTTATTTCCTTGCGCATCTACTATCGGGTTATTATTGACATCTATTAATTGAGAAAGAAAAATATAATTTGAAATATTATTATTAAAAATACTAAAAGTGGTATTAAAGTTTTTGGTGTTAATGTCAATACCAAAATCCTGTTGCAAAGAAAATTCTGGATTAAAATCTCTATTTCCAAGATAAATAATATGCGCACCAGGATCAAGTCCGTTAGAGGAAAACTCGGGAATGCTTGGTGCTCTGTAGCCTCTAGCAACATTAGCTTTTAGGCTAACAGATTTATTAATTGCATAAGTACTCCCAAAACTTAGAGAAATGCCGTTAAAAACTTTATCAAATGAAGGAAATTGTAGGTATGATCCAGCAGAACTTCCATTCTCAGCTTCTCTATCAAAACCAGTTTTAGGATTTTTTTGTGTGAAGAAATCATCGCTATTTATATTTCTTTGATCATACCTTACACCAGCGCCAATCGTCCAGTTTTTCTGCTTCCATTTTGCAAAACCATAAATACCGGCGTCAAATAGATTATAATTAGGAATAGGAAAATCTGTAGCATCTTTATTCCTATTATTTTGATACATTCCGTTAAATCCTATAGAAAAATTTATATTCGAAAATGTTGGTAAATTATAGTTTACGCCATAATTAATCGTATTTAATCTAACAAATAAACCAGCTTGTTTTATAAACATTGGGTGTGTAAATTCTTTTCTAATATTTTGTTGAAAAGCAATCAAAGCATCTATTGTACCAATCGCACCAATTTGGTAATTACCTTTTGTGTAAACACGATAATGTTGGATATGTTGATTTAAAGAACTTTGTTGATATGAGTTTAGAATATCATCAGATACAATTGGCCTATTTAAAATATCATCATTAATACCTTCATTTGTTTGATAGGTAAATTTCCGACTTAAAGAATCCCTACTTCCATCGGGGATGCCCTGATAATTATTATATAGAGTAGCATTTAAAGCTGTTGAACCCGTGTTGCTTATGTATTTAATAGCTCCAGAAGCACTTGCTTCTTTATATCCACTATTATAAACCCTGCCGTCAATATTATTTTGATAATTTTTTGCCATTCGGTAAGAGCCTCGCAAAGCATAACTCCAGTGCTCATTTCCATAGGTTAAACCCAGTCCGTTTCCTATCAAAGAATTATTTCCCTGATATTCTGAGGTAAATTTCCCTTTTACTAAACCGTCAGTATGATTAGGAGAAGAAGGGATTAAACCAACCACACCGGCTAAAGCATCAGAACCATAAATTAAACTGGATGGGCCTTTAACAACTTCTGCCCTTTCAATATTGTAAGGATCAACCTCAATTCCATGTTCATCTCCCCATTGCTGTCCTTCTTGTCTAATTCCATCATAAAGTGTTAATACCCGGTTATATCCTAAACCACGTATAAAAGGTTTAGAGATATTTGGGCCGGTTTTTACTGCATTTAAACCTGGAACATTTTTCACTAATGCATCTATCAAATTGCTTTCTATGGTTTGCTCTATTTTTTTTGCCGAAACACTAACAATGGGGATTGGGTTTTCTCTTGCCAATGTAGCCCTAGAAACGCCAGTTACTACCACCTCGTTTAAGTTGCTATTGGTAGGTTCAAGAACAATTGCGTAGATTAATTTGCCTTTCACTATGATAAGTGTATCCGATTGATAACCTACACATGAAACAATGAGGTATGAATCCGTTTTGTTTTGAGGGATTTTTAGACTAAACCTGCCGTTTAAATCTGTTTTTACTCCAATATTACTTGATACAATTCCCACCCTTCCAAAGCTAATGGGCTGACTATTGCTTTTATCTCTAATTGTCCCTGAAATTGAAAAATCTTGACCTAAACATGAATTAACTAACAATATTAGAAATGCAGAGAATAAATATGTTTTCATAAAACAACTAAAATATTTTTTTAAACAAAACTAATTAAATATATTGATATTATAAATATATTTTTAGACTTGTCTAAATATTATGTTTGAACAACTATAATTTGGTTAGGATATAAATAGTTATATCACGAGGATAACATTATAATAAGCGGCAAGATTTTTGTAATTGAAGTTAAATGTCAATTTTTTAGAGAAACATATTTAATTATTCATAAAAAATTTTAATAAATGAAAAAATCCACTATTTACAGTCTATTAGGTTGCTTATTATATGCTATGATAATAACGTCATGCAGTTCTGAACCAAAAGAACCAGAAGTTACCGAAATGGAAGTAACACAAGACTCACTGAAACAAACAGATAAAAAAGTAAGTGAGGATATAGAGAAAATTAAAAAATCTATGAAAGATTTGGATGATAAATTTGAAACTAAAAACTAAAAAGAAATGAGAATAGGATATTTAATAACTGTAGCTATTGTTCCACTAATAATGATTACTACATCAAGTTTTGAGCAGGGTAAAGGACAGGATAAAAATAAAGGTCCTAAGGATAAAAACCATTCTGAGAATCATCAAAAAGAGGATAAGGGAAATAATAAAAATTTTGATAAAGGTAAACCAGAAAAAGACTTCAAAAAGTTAGGCAAAGAGATTGATAAGTCAAATAAAAGCTGGGAAAAAGAGGCAAACAAAAAATATAAAGAAGAAGAAAGGTGGGTAGATGGAAAATGGGACGATGATCGTTTTGCTTACAGAATGTCTAAATTAAAAGGCAATAAAAAGGATAAATGGGTAAATCAAAATTACTATCCGGGAATTGTATGGTTTACAGGTGAAAATTATTATGATGCAAAATATCCTAAAAACAGCAAAAAGGTAAATATTTGTCATAAACCAAATGGTTCTGATTATCCAGTGATGATTAATGTATCTGAAAATGCTGTTCAAGCTCATTTAAACCATGGCGATTATTTAGGAGAATGTAAGGATTGGGATAGAAGTCCGCATAGTGATACCTACTGGGAAACTAGAAATAACTATTATAATCAATACGTAGAAACGACTGAAACGCTTTCACTTGGCGAACAATTATTGGCTTTAGCAATCAGTAAGTTAACAAACTCTCAACAACAATTAACGGCACAAAGACCAACTTTAAGTTCTCAGCAAATTAGTAATAGAGAATTAGCAATTATCAATTTGCAGAATGACACTTATGATTTAAGAAATTCTTTAGATAATGGAAACAATAAAGTGATTAATGTAAATTTTGGATTTTAGTAAAGTTTACAACTAATTTAAAACAAAAAAAGCCATCTTATGTGAGATGGCTTTTTTCATTTCAAAAAGATTAAAACCTCTTAAATATGTATAAACAAATCTTCTTTGGATTTTCTCACTTTAGCAAAATGTTGGTAAGCATCATCAGCTGATCTGAAACCTGTTGGTGCAATAACAACAGAAGTCAAGTTTTTATCGGCTAAGCCTAAAATCTCATCAAATTGTGCATTGTTA
Source organism: Pedobacter psychrophilus (assembly GCF_001652725.1). Taxonomy (GTDB): domain Bacteria; phylum Bacteroidota; class Bacteroidia; order Sphingobacteriales; family Sphingobacteriaceae; genus Pseudopedobacter; species Pseudopedobacter psychrophilus. The sequence continues at coordinate 204,670 of NZ_LWHJ01000029.1, read as the reverse complement.
AAACCTTCCATTGGGCAAGCATCAATTTCTGCTAACGCAGCAGTTTCTAATAAAATACCTAAAGCAATGTAAGCTTGTTTGGCATTCCAAACCGCTAATTCTTCTTGTGTACGAGATTCAACTGTACCTTTCATGGTATCCACAAAACCCTGGATGTCTGAAACTTCTATATTTCTTGTTGCTGCGATGTTATTTGCATAATCATCTACATGTTGTGTAGTGTAATTTTTATTGATAGCGAAAACAAAAACATGAGATGCATCTGTTAATTGTGGCTGACCGTAAGCTGCTGCTTTTAATTTTTCTTTTATTTCCTGATTAGTTACTACAATAATTTGATAAGGCTGTAAACCGTAAGAACTTGGAGCAAGCTGAACTGCATCTAACAATAAATTCAACTGACCTTCACTTAATTTTTTGCTGGTATCAAAACCTTTGGTTGCATATCTCCAGTTTAGCGCACTTATAATTTCTTTATTATTTTCCATGTTTAAGTTTTTTCTTCAAAAATAGATGTTTAAACTTATAATTTTTCTACATCTAAAATATATGACTGTTTTATGATTTTAAAAAGCCATTTTCTTTATTTCCTATAAACTCTGATCTGGTTCTTGGTAAACTGTTTGGATAGTTTTTTTGGATAAAGGTGATTAACCCTTCTCTAATATCGCAACGCAAATCAAAAGCGTCAGAAGAATTATTTGCACTCAATAATATCCGCACTTCCATCACTGTTTCTTTACTATCCGTTACTTGTATCACTTTTACTTTTTTATCCCAAAGGGGATGATTATCTATTAATCTATCATACTCTTTTCTTAAATCTGCCAAGGGTAAAGTATAATCAACATATAAAAAAACAGTTCCCAAAATCTCTGCAGAAATTCTTGTCCAGTTTTGAAAGGGTTTCTCTATAAAGTAGGTAATGGGTAAAATTAATCTGCGTTGATCCCAAATTTGAATCACCACATAAGTTAAAGTGATTTCTTCTACTTTTCCCCATTCGCCTTCTACTACTAAAACATCATCTATACGAATAGGTTGCGTAAAAGCAATCTGAAAACCGGCTAGCAAATTTCCCAGAGATTTTTGTGCGGCAAAACCTATAATTATTCCACCAATACCAACACTTGTTAAAAGTCCGGTACCAATTTTTCTCATCCCATCAAAGCTAAAAAGTATGGCTGCAACTGTTAAAACTAAAATTAAGGCCACTAAAAACTTTTTTAAGAACTGTAGTTGAGTCCTTATTTTACGTTCCTTAAGGTTATTTTCTTTTTTTAAATCATAAGTAGAAATAAAAAAATCCTGGATAACCCTAATCAAATTAATTAAGATGTAGGAAAACGATATGATCAAACCTATCTCTATAGCTTTATCTAAAATGTCACTTTCAATTTTAGAAAGCTTCATAAGGTTAGAGAAGGAATTGATGGAAACTAAAGGCAGAAAAAAATTAAGTGGTTTACTTAAATGTAGAACCATAGATCTTAAAAAACTGAAATGCTCATGCTTTCTATAATAAGATGTTAGGCTATAAAATATTGCTTTAAGTAAAAATGCAAAAGCAACAGAAATTAATAGAATAATGAGGTTATAAACAAAATTAGGAAGGTGACTTAAATAAGAAAAAATATCTGAATCTATTTTCAATTGGAGAACCATCATCATACTATCAATTTTAAAATTTATATAATTAACAATCAAAATTCTTGCCTTTATTAAACTAATAACTTATATTTTTTATTAAAACATTAATGCTTAAATAAATTGATGGTAGCATTATTGCTTCATTTTTGGTGAAACCAGTCATATTATTTAAAAGTTATGAGGAAGACCATTATTATTTCTAACCGTTTACCAGTCAAAATCGCAAAAGAAAACGAAGAATATCACTTAAAAGTGAGTGAGGGAGGACTAGCGACAGGCTTAGGCTCGATATACAAAGAAGGAGATAATATTTGGATTGGCTGGGCGGGTTTAGACGTTCCTAAAAGTGATGAACAAGAAATTATTGATAAACTTAAACAGGAAAATCTTTTACCAGTCTTTTTAACTCCAAAAGAAATCCAGAATTATTATGAAGGTTTTTCTAATGAGACGTTATGGCCAATATTTCATTATATGAGTACATACGCTCAATACGAACAAGAATATTGGGATTATTACAGATTAGTTAATGAGAAATTCAAAAACGTTGTATTAAAAATTGCAAAACCAGGCGATATCATTTGGATTCACGATTATCAACTATTATTGCTTCCGCAGATGATTAGAGAGGAATTGCCAAATACCACAATTGGGTTTTTCCAACACATTCCTTTCCCATCTTACGAACTTTTCAGGTTAATCCCCTGGCGAGCAGAATTATTAGATGGAATATTAGGTGCAGATTTAATTGGCTTTCATACTTATGATGATGTGCGACATTTTACAAGTTCGGCAACCAGGGTTTTACCAGTACAAACTACCGCAAATATCATTCATAAAGATGATAGAAACATTGTTATCGATGCTTTCCCGATGGGAATAGACTCTAAAAAGTTTAACGACTTAACTTTCACTAAAGAAGTTTTAGAAGAGAAAGAAATTTACAATCAAATAATTGGCGACACCAAGATTATACTTTCTATAGATCGTTTAGATTATAGTAAAGGAATCATACAAAGGCTTTTGGCTTTTGATAAGGTTTTAGCAGACAACCCTCAATATCTAGAGAAAATATCAATGCATATGATTGTTGTGCCTTCTCGTGATACCATTCCTCAATACAGGGATTTAAGGGATGATATTGATAAATTGGTCGGTAATATAAATTCCAGGTATAGAACTTCGGCCTGGCATCCAATCCATTATTTTTATCGATCATTTCCGATAGAAATACTTTCCTCATTATATTCTAGAGCTGATATTTGTTTAGTTACACCAATGCGAGACGGAATGAATTTAGTAAGTAAAGAATATATTGCCAGCAAAACTGATGAGACCGGTGTATTGATTTTGAGTGAAATGGCGGGAGCTTCCAAAGAATTAATTGAGGCAATAATTGTAAATCCTAATAATTTGGGAGAAATGTACAGAGCAATTGTTGAGGCTTTAGAAATGCCAGAAGAAGAGAAAATCTCGAGGATGAAAAACTTGAGAAAAACAGTAATGAAATTCGATATCAACCATTGGGTAAAAATATTTATGAATCAATTAGAAGAGGTAAAAGAGGAAGAAAAATCACGAATGGCAAAATATGTGAACCAGGATTTAAAACATCAGTTTAAAGAAGCCATTAAAGCATCAAAAAAAAGAGTCTTCTTTTTAGATTATGATGGAACATTGGTAAATTTTAATGGAAATCCGCTAGAGGCGAAACCAGATGAAGAATTGTATCAAATTATAAATGATTTAAATAGCGATGATCGAAACCAAATCGTAATTATAAGCGGAAGAAAATATGAAACTTTAGGAGAATGGTTTGGGCATTTAAAAGTTGATCTTATTGCAGAACACGGAGCTTGGAAAAAGTTTGAAGGGAAAGATTGGCAAGAAGAACCAAACCTTTCTGACAAATGGAAACAAGCTGTAATGCCAATGTTAGAATCTTATTCTGATAGAACTGCAGGTAGCTTTATAGAAGAAAAACGGTTTTCTTTAGCCTGGCATTATCGAAAAGTAGAAAAAGGCTTGGGTGATTTAAGGGCAAATGAATTGATTAGCAATATGAGGTATTTAATCCGTGAAAAAGATTTGCAATTATTGCCAGGAAATAAAGTTGTTGAGATTAAAAACTCACAAATAAATAAGGGTAAAGCAGCTGCATCATATATTTACGGCAAAAATTTTGATTTTATTTTGGCCATGGGCGATGACCATACTGATGAGGATATCTTTACCAGTTTGCCATATAGTGCCACTACCATAAAAGTGGGTAGCAGCATATCTGAAGCAAAATTTTATTTAAGAAGTGTAGAAGAAGCAAGGGCTTTACTTCAACATTTCTGTAGTTAAATAAAGTGGTTTATTTAATCGGTTAGAAATACAATAGGCGGCATTCATTAAACCAACATGACTATAAGCTTGTGGAAAATTACCCCACATTCCGCCAGTTTTTTCATCCACATCTTCACTAAAAAGCATTAAATGGTTGGCATAAGGCATTAAATTTTCAAATTCTCTAATCGCATCATCAATTCTGCCTACACAGGCTAATGCTTCTACGTACCAAAAAGCACAAATTAAAAACGTAGTTTCTGGCTTGCCAAAATCATCGCTATGCAAATACCTATAAAAAAGACCTCCTTCTGTTTTTAATTCTTTTTCTAATGCAATTAAATGATCTTTTGCTTTTTGCGAGTTGGGGTCTAAATAATTCATCATAATCAGTTGCAATGTACTTGCATCTAAATACGGACTGCCAACTGCATGTGTATAAACTTTACGTTCTTCGTCATAACAATCTTCAATATGTTTGGCAGCTCTTTCTTTTAATTCTATCGCTTTCTTTTCCAGCTTTTCATCTTTAATGGTAGTTGCAATTTTTAAAGCGGCACAACATCCAGCCCACTGAAATAAATTACTGTAACAGTGCATATATTCACTGTTTCTAAATTCCCAAATTCCAGCATCTTTTTCATCAATGGTGTTTTCTATTCTTTCTAAAGCTCTTTTTACTAAATCTGCAGAATCTTTTCTTTCTGTAAACACAAAACGATGATCCGTATAAAGCGGTAAAAGAGAAATTAATGCTTGTCCGTAAATATCATTTTGAATATGCTCATAAGCTTGATTGCCAATTCTAACTGGTCCGTTTCCTCGGTATCCTTCTAAATGATCAGCAATTTCTTCCACTAAATCTTTTTGCCTGGTGATGCTGTAAAGTGGTTGGTAACGCAACCCTTCCTCAAAGGAAATATCGGTTATAAAGTCAAAATAGCGTTCTGTTTCTTCAAAATGCCCAATATGATGTAGCGCATTAATCACATAATAAGTGTCTCTTAACCAGCAATAACGGTAATCCCAGTTTCTTCCGCTTCCCGGAAATTCAGGCAAACTAGTTGTACTAGCTGCAATTATAGCCCCCGTATCTTCAAATTGATGGATTTTTAAAGCCAAAGCAGATCGGATTACGTATTCTTGATAGAAATCTCCGATAGAAGATCTTTTAATCCAAGTGCGCCAATAAGCTACTGTTTCTAACAAAAATCTTTCTGCTGTGGTTTCAACAGCAGCTTCCATAGGTTGGCCATAAGTTAAAATCACATATTTTGTTTCTTTTAAAATAAAATATTGATCTTCTACAATGTAAGCGATAGTGGCATTTGTGGTTAATCTAATGGCATCATTGCTGCCAGAATATTCTATATGGTTACTCCCTCTTATAGCTTTTAACTCGGTTTTACCGTAATCATAAACCGGTTCGCATTTAATTTTGATATGGGGATTTCCTTCTAAAGGTTCAATTTTTCTGATCAGCATTAAAGGCCTAAAATATCTTTTAGATTGTTCAAACCTTGGCGCAAAATCGGTGACTTTATATTTACCGGTATCAGTTGTAATCTCGGTACAAAGTACATTTGTGTTTTCCAGATAATATTGGTCAGATGTAAAATCACCACTAGGTTTTATAGAAAATTCGCCGCCTTTTTTTTCATCTAATAATCCCCCAAAAACAAAAGAACTATCAAATCTTGGCCAACACATCCATTTAATGTTTGTGTTTTTATGTACATGGGCTATATAAGCGCAGTTTCCAATTATTCCTGTTTCGTAAATGTGTCTCGACATAATTATATATTATAAAATTGCTATCAAGCAAAAACGTTACCTAATATTTTAGAAGGCTGTTAGAATTGAGTTTTTGTTGCAGAAATTTAATTAGTTCCTTTACGTCTTTGTAAACGTTTTTCCTGGCGTAATTCCTTCGCGGTCTTAGTAGTTGTATCTTTCTTTTCAGGTTCGCCACCAAATACATTTTTCAAAAAGTTTTCTTTTTTTACAAGTGTATCTTTTTTACTTTTAAATATATTGAGGTTAAAAAACCCATTATTCTCATCTTCATCATTCATCAAACTATCTGGAACATAATCTGATGGTGCAATTTGTTGTCTTAAACTTTCTTTTAATCTTACGCCGTAAAATCCATAATAGCTGCTATCTTGTTGAATGTAACCACGTCTTGCCATCAAACCTCCAATCATTCTAAAATATCCGGTGAGGTAATTTTTTAAGCTTCCATCTGGCTCCCAGGAATATAATGAAGATTTAGGTTTAGGTACAATATGTGCCAAATAAATAGATTCACCTACTGTTAATTCGCTGGCATTTTTACCAAAATAATAATGAGACGCTTCGCCAATTCCATAAACATTTCTGCCCCATTCAATGATGTTCAGATAAACTTCATACATTCTTTCTTTACTCGTTAAACGTTTATTTTCTATCAACCAAACAATTAAAATTTCCTCAATTTTACGGGCTAAAGTTTTTTGACGGTTTAAATAAACATTTTTTACTAGCTGCATTGAAATGGTACTGCCGCCACGTTTAAAAGATTTTGCCTTAAAATTTGTAGCAATTGATTGCCTGATAGATTCCTCTACAAAACCATGATGAGAGAAAAATGAAGGGTCTTCTGAAGTTAATAAAGCATTTTTTATGTTTGATGATATTTGATTAAAAGGAATATAATTTGGATTACTGGGACCAACAATAATGTCTCTAACAGGTTTCCCTTTTTCATAAGGGGTAAAAACAAAAGGGTTATTTATCTTTTGAAAGTTAGTTTTTCCAAATCTTGTGATCTTAAAATCATCGCTTCCGTTTAAATCTGAAGTGAAAACAACTTTATCAGGTTGCCTGCTATCTAAATAAAAATTGAGGGCATATTGTAAATTTCCTTGCACTTTAATCCCTTCTAAAGATTCAAACAGACCGGTTGGGAAAGCATCAAAAATATCTTGAGCTTTTTGATCATAAGCGTTTACCTTTAATTCATAAATTTTATTTTTACCAAGGGTGAGCTTAACATAAGGGCTAAACTCAGCCCTACCCAAAGACACAATAGAAGAACTATCTAAGGCAATATAATTAGAACCAATTAAAATTTTCGCATCTATAACTCCATGCTTTACAATCACATCATTTGCTGCAATCCTGGGTTGGTTAATTAACAAATTGGTAACAGACCAGCTGCCTTCAATCTCAAATTTATCGCCTTCTTTTTCAGCACTACGCATTTCAGTTCTAATGGTATCAAAATTTAATTTTAGACCAAATTTTCTTTCTAAAAATGGGAATTCTACTTTCTGATTATCAGCGAAAAGCTTTAAATCTAATTTTTGATTAGACGGATCCGCGGTACCTGCTACATGCCAAATTGCTTGATTTTTATTGTATTTAATAGTAGAGTTTACATCGCCATTTGCAATAGTTGCCGATTCTGTAAGTAAACTAAAATGAGTGGTATCCTGATCATAAGTAATTAAAAAATTCTTAATATCCATATCATCAGGAATTTTATCTAAAGCCTGGTTTAAAAGCTTATTTGCTAACTCTGATAAATCTACTTTAGAATTATTATCTAATGTATCTTTAGCCTTCTTTTTAAATAAGAAATCATAATTACTGATGCTATCTTTTTTAACTAAAGAAACTAAGGCATCATGAATATCTAATTCAGCTATTTTTACACTTCCAAAAATTAAAGGAAGAAGTTTAACACCAACTTCCAAATCTTTTATGGTGGCTAAAGTATCTTTTTGATCAGGAACGATAGATACAGATTGAAAACGAACATTACTTAAACCACTAAAACCATAAGAATTAATTTTAACGTTTAGGTTGTAATCTGTTTTTGCATTTTTTATGGCCTTTGCAATTGCAGCATCTAATAAACTTTGTCTTTTATTAAAGGCAATTGCAATTCCTATTAAAAACAATATAAAAATGCTTATTAATGTTATTACGAGCGGTTTTTTATATTTTCCTAATTTTATGGCTAAAAATTTTTTTCTCATAGATGATTTAAACTGGCTTTAAAATTACCACCGAGGCCTAATAATTTTCTAAATTAAGTCAAAAACAAAGCCTAAACAAAAGTTATCGAGGTAGTTTTTGTAATTTTGAGGATAAACTTTTAAAATGTCTATAACAAAAGAGAATATACTTGCCGCTTTAAAAAACGTAGAAGATCCCGACTTAAAGAAAGATTTAGTAACGCTGGGCATGATAGAAAACTTATCTATCGATGGAAATAAAGTGAGCTTTTCTGTTGTTTTAACCACTCCAGCCTGCCCAATGAAAGAAATGCTGGAGAATGCTTGTAGAAATGCCATTAAACATTTTGTGAGTAAAGAAGCTGAAATAAATATCCACATGACGAGTAGAGTTACTTCTACGCCAACCCAATTAACGGGAAATATTAAAAATATCATTGTAGTTGCTTCTGGCAAAGGAGGGGTTGGGAAATCTACCGTTGCAGCAAACTTAGCAATAGCTTTAAATTTAAACGGTGCAAAAGTAGGATTAATTGATGCAGATATTTATGGCCCATCGGTTCCTATCATGTTTGGTTTACAAGGTGCAAAACCAAAAGCTACCGAAATTAATGGAAAAACAAGTATAGAGCCTATAGAAAAATATGGTATTAAATTATTATCGATAGGTTTTTTTACTGATCCAAACCAACCTGTGCCATGGCGTGGGCCAATGATTTCTACTGCTGTAAAACAATTATTTAACGATGCTAGTTGGGGCGAATTAGATTATTTAGTAGTTGATTTACCTCCAGGAACTGGAGACATTCATATAACGGTAGCTCAAAGTTTCCCAATTTCTGGGGCGGTTATTGTCACAACTCCGCAACAAGTTGCTTTAGCAGATGCTAAAAAAGGAATTGGAATGTTTAGGATGGAAGCAATTAATATCCCCCTGCTAGGGATAATTGAGAACATGTCTTATTTTACTCCAGTAGAACTGCCAGATCATAAATATTACATTTTTGGCAAAAACGGAGGAAAGGAATTGGCAGAAATGTATAACGCACCATTTTTAGGAGAATTACCTTTAGTGCAAAGTATTAGCGAGGCAGGTGATGCTGGAATACCGGTTGTTTTACAAGAAAATAATCCTAGTGCGACTGCTTTTTTACAGTTAGCACAAAAGGTGGCACAACAAGTGGCTATACAAAATGATAAAGCCAATACAAAGAAATAATTAATAATCTTTATTTTTAGGATTAAAATCAGTTTATGAGTGATCACGAAAATTTATTACAAAGGGTAGAAGAGGCTTTGGATACTATAAGACCTTACTTATTAGCAGATGCTGGTAATGTATCAATTATAGAAATTACTGATGAAAAAGTTTTAAAGATAAAATTATTGGGGTCTTGTGAATCTTGCCCAATGAGTATCATGACATTAAAAGCAGGTATAGAGCAAGCTGTTAAAAAAGCTGTTCCAGAAATTATATCAGTAGAAGCAATTAATATTACACCAATAGATGATCCAAATGCTGTTTTACCAGAAACATTAAGATAGCATAAGGTTAATTATACGTTTAACGTTATTTAACAAAAAAACTTCTTTTTGAAGTTTAAATTTGAAACATTGAAAAAACTATTTACCATATTATTCATGATTATCGGATTTGCGGCTTTTTCGCAAACCGAAAAACCATTGGTGCAATTTAGTGGCGTTATTTATGATTTGGATAGTAATACAGTTGTGCCATATGTAGCTATTAAAAATGTAAGTAATCATAATAGTGCTTTTGCTGCAAATTATAAAGGTTACTTTTCATTTGTTTTACAAGAAGGAGATACAGTAGTTTTTAGCTCTATTGGCTATAAAAAATTAGAAATGGTTATTCCATCTAATTTAAAAGATAGAAAATACACTGCAATTATCAAGCTCCAAACAGATAATATTCAATTACCTATGGTAAGGGTTTTTCCTTGGGCAAGTTATGATGATTTTAAAAAGGATTTCTTAACCATGAAATTTGCGGATGATGATTTGGAACTAGCAATGAAAAATCTATCTAAAAAAAGCCTGAGAGAACTTTCAGCAAATTTACCTAGAGACGGTCAAGAAAATAGCGGCATGAGTTTTAACAACCTTCATCAAGCATTAGGGAATAAAAACATGGTACAGACTAATCCCTTATTAAATCCTTTAGCTTGGGCAGCATTAATCAAACAAATTTCAGAAGGAAGAAAGAAAAATGATGATTAATAGTCTATCGTCCTTTTTTTAATAAAGGAAACTTCATTTTATATTCTACTTTCACAATACCTTTTGCTATCGCATCTAATTTACTTTTCAGCATAGTTTTTCTAAGTGGGTTTATTCTATCGGTAAATAATTTCCCTTCAATGTGATCATATTCATGTTGTATAACTCTAGCGGCTAAACCAGTAAATTTTTCTTCATGATTTACCCAATTTTCATCAAAATAATTTACCAGTACATTCTCATGTCTGCTAACATCTTCCCTAATTTCCGGGATACTTAAACAGCCTTCGTTAAAGTTCCACTTTTTGCCATTTTCTTCGACTATTTTAGCATTGATAAAAACCTTTTTAAAATCTTTTAGTTCGGGTTGATCTTCTTCAAAAGGAGATGCATCAATTATAAAAAGTCTTATTGATAAACCTACTTGGGGTGCAGCTAAACCAACTCCGTTTGCAGTATACATTGTTTCAAACATATTTGATATCAGATCATCAAGTTTATTGTAATCATCTGCTATATCTTGGGCTTTCTTCTTAAGTACAGGATCTCCGTAAGCGACTATTGGTAACTTCATCGTACAAAAATAAACATTTATGTATCTATTTATTAAAAATCAGGTATAACATTGATAAAAATGATATTGAATAAAAAATTAATTTAATTATCTTTAAAAAAAATATTCTATATGAAGAAATTATTACCGTTTCTTATTGTTTTTCAACTATTTATCACATTTGTAAATGCACAAACTTGTACTACTCCAACAGGTGGGACAATTACAGGTTTTAATAATGGTTGTGTAGATAGAGTAGGAACTTATAATATTTCTGGTGTTACCAATGCAACAGGATATAATTGGAGTGTAAATAATGTTAATCTGGCTACAATTAATAAGATTACAGATACCCAGTATAGTGTTGTTTTTAATGGGCCTGGTAATATTGTAATTTCTGTAACACCAACAAATGGAAGTTGTACAGGTACAACAATAACTTACTCAGTAAATGTTTCTTCTACACCTAATAAACCTACTATTGCTCAAACTGGTCAAACTTTGGCTGCAAGCACTTCAAATTCCTATCAATGGTATTTAGGCAGCACACTATTAGCAAATCAAACTTCGCAAACTATTTCTCCAACACAAACAGGTCAGTATAGAGTGCAAGTAACGGGTCCAGCTCCTGCTAGCTGCAGCATATTCTCAGATCCCTTTAATTATGTTCTTACTGCTATTAAAGAGGATAATAAATTTGATGGCTTAACTTTTTATCCAAATCCAGTAACATCAACAATTCATGTAGACTTCGCTCAAAAATTTGATGTGGAGTTTTTTGATATTTCAGGGAGAAAATCGTTACAAAAATCAAATTTAAAAGGCAGCGAAGAAATAGATTTAAGTGAGTTAAATAGAGGAATTTATATCATGAGAGTAAATAGTGGCGGCAAATTTGCTACAAGAAAGCTAATACTTCAATAAATAAAAAGAGATTTTATCAAATTAAACCCTGAAATTTTCTTTCGGGGTTTTTTAGTTTATACATAATATGGCAACAAATACAATTCAAATAGAAACAGTTGAGTTAAGAACTTTAAAAATAGAAGATTATAAAGATTTAAAATCTGCAATGATATCAGCTTATGCCGGCATGGGCGAAAGTTATTGGAGAGAAAAATCCATCGATAAATTAATAGAAATATTTCCTGAAGGGCAACTTTGTATTGAAATAAATGGGGCGGTTGTAGCAACGGCTTTAAGTATCATTGTTGATTATGCAAAACTTGGCGAAACACATACTTACGCTCAGGCTGTCGGGAATTATACATTTAGTACTCATACTTATGATGGCGATGTACTTTATGGAATAGAAGTTTTTGTGCATCCGGATTATCGTGGAATGAGGTTAGCAAGGCGACTTTATGATGCAAGAAAACTGCTTTGTGAGAATCTAAATTTAAAATCTATCATTTTAGGAGGTAGAATTCCTAACTATGAAAAGTTTTCTTCTGATAATACACCTCGCCAGTATATAGATAAGGTGAAAATGAAGGAAATTTACGATCCAACTTTAACTTTCCAAATCTCAAACGATTTCCACGTAAGAAAAATCCTAAAAAATTATTTGCCAGAAGATCAGCAATCTATGGAATTTGCCACCCTTTTAGAGTGGAACAATATCTATTATATTGATGAGCACAAAGATAATTTGCTAAAAAAATCTACCATCAGGATTGGCTTGGTACAGTGGCAAATGCGTCTGTTTAAAGACGTTAAAGAAATGATGGAAAGTGCAGAGTATTTTGTTGATGCAGTAAGCGATTACTCGTCTGATTTTGTGGTTTTTCCCGAGTTTTTTAACGCTCCCTTAATGGCAGATTATAACCATTTGGGCGAGGCAAAAGCCATTAGAGAATTAGCGAAACATACCGAATATATAAGAAATAGGTTTTGTGAATTAGCTGTATCTTACAATGTAAATATCATTGCCGGCAGTATGCCTTTATTAGAAAACGATAAATTATTTAACGTTTCCTATCTATGTAGAAGAGACGGAACTTTTGACAGAGCGGTAAAAATTCACCCAACACCTTCAGAAATTAATTCATGGGGAATGAGTGGTGGCAACAGTTTAAAAGTTTTTGATACAGATGCCGGTAGAATAGGAATTTTAATTTGTTATGATGCTGAATTTCCTGAATTAGCGAGGTTACAAGCTTTAGAAAAAATGGATATTCTATTTGTTCCGTTTTGGACAGATACTCAAAATGCATATAACCGAGTTAGAATTTGTTCGCAAGCCAGAGCCATTGAAAACGAATGTTACGTGGCCATTACGGGTTCTGTAGGTAATTTACCTAAGGTAAATAATATGGATTTACAGTATGCGCAATCAGCAATTTTCTCTCCTTCAGATTTCGCGTTTCCATCAAATGCGATAGTTGCAGAGACTACTCCAAATAATGAGAATATTTTAATTGCAGATGTAAATTTAGATTTATTGAAAGAATTGCATGAACATGGAAGCGTTAAAAATCTTAAGGATAGAAGAACAGATTTTTACGATTTAAGGTTGAAGAAGAAATAGGTTTTTTACTTATTAAAGTTAAAACAGAAAGTATAAATTTTAATGCTGAAATAGATTTTTAATTTTAATTAAATCAATAATTTGGGCGTTTCCCAATCAGCTAGCTAGCGGAAGGGTCGGTCCGCCAGCTGGCGGATGTAGTTTTTTGTGAAAAACAAAAAAGCTGCCACTTCTATCCCTAACGCAAAACTTATAAAATTTTATAAAAGTCCTCAGATTTAAACTAGTTGACTTTTTCTATTTTTAAACTTCATAACGATCACAAAAAGAAACCCAAAAGCTCCAATAAAAAGAAAAGGAAAAACAATCCAATCTTGATGTGCGGTGTAAAAAGTAATTTCTGTATTTAAATTAATATCTTGTTTAATAACTGCAGCTTTCCACCATTCCGTTTTTTGAACTACATCGCCACGCTGATTGATAAAAGCTGAAATCCCAGTATTTGCAGAACGAGCAACCCATCTTCGGTTCTCAATTGCTCTTAATCTTGCATAATCTAAATGCTGATCTTTACCAGAAGTATTTCCCCACCAACCATCATTGGTAATCACTGCAATAAACTGTGCACCTTTATTTACAGATTTCGCAACCCAATCTCCCCAAATAGACTCATAGCAAATCGCCGATACTACTCCAATCCCGCTAGAAGCATACAGATTAGTAGGTTCTTCTTGCTCACCATAACCACCAGTTGTACCTCCAAATTTTTCAAATAGTGGATTTAAAAAAGAAAGCAATTCTGGAAAAGGCATTTTTTCTACTCCAGGAACCAATTTAGATTTATGATAGAATTGTAGTTTAGGAGAGTTTTCTATCGCAACTGCGGTATTAAAGCTATCATACCAAAGGTTATTCTCTTTAACAAATCTGGCAGATAAAGTTTTTTGATTTTGATAAGCTAAATAAGTTTCAGCACCAGTTATCAATGTTGCATTTTTAAAACCATCTAAAAATGTTCCTATCGTTCTGAATGATTCAGTATTTCTAAAATCTTCTTCATCTTTATAACCCGTAATTGCAGTTTCTGGCCAAATGAAAAACTCGGTATTTACCTGTGCTTTTTGCCTACTTAAATTAATTAGAGTAGTTAACTGTTCTTGCTCTGTGTAAGAATGATTTTTACCGTAAGGATCAATATTTGGTTGTACTACAACAATATTAGAAGGATTAATCTCCTCCTCAAAAGTGCTGTAGACTACCACCGATAAACTTATCGGCACAATAACCCAAACAGCTAATGCAATAATTAAACTTTTTTTATAAGTCTTTTTAATCACAATAGTTCTTTGTTCTTTATTCTTTGTTCCTTGTTCTCTAACAAGAATCCAAATCCTAAACAGCAAAATATTAGAGACTAAAACCCAAAATGTACCGCCATAAACGCCAGTATATTCATACCATTGAATGAGTTGTGGTGTATTTGCGAAACCATTTCCTAATGTCATCCAGGGGAATTTTAAGTCCCAGGTTTGATGTAAATATTCATAGCTTATCCAAAAACCAATTAAACTAATATCAGCGATAATCGGCTTTGTATTTCTTGCAACTTTACGATAAAGCCAAAAACTAAAAGTCATTAAAACTGTGCCCAAACCAAATGGAATCAGCGAAAGCAAACATGCCGCAAAGGTTGGCATAACTGCGTTTAGTGAATTAAAAACCCAATAAATAGACGCGGTATTCCAAACTAAAAAAGCTAAACCAGCGATGTAAAATATTTTGTAGCCTTTTTTACGAAGTGTAGATTCTTCAATTTCTTGAAGAGCGATCATTAAGGGTAAAAAAGCAAATAATAAAATTGGAGAAGTAAATGGAATAGGCGGCCAGGCCAACCAAAGTAAAAATGCGGTTAATAATGCTAACCAAATTTGTCGCTTCATTTTTTATAATATTTATCGTCTTTTTTTGGAGCTATTTCTTCGCTGCCGGCAATCACAATTACAAATTCGCCCTTTAAAATATTGTTTTCAAAATGTGTTTTTAATTCCGTTATGGTTCCCCTTACATTTTCTTCAAACATTTTGGTTAATTCTCTGGAAATAGATGCTTGCCGTTCGGCCCCAAAATATTCCATAAATTCTTCTAAGGTTTTAAGTAAACGATGCGGAGATTCATAAAATATCATCGTTCTGCTTTCGTAAATCAACTCCTTTAAACGAGTTTGTCGACCTTTTTTTACGGGCAGAAATCCTTCAAAAGTAAAACGATCATTTGGTAAACCAGAGTTAACCAAAGCAGGGACAAAAGCGGTTGCACCAGGCAAACATTCTACAGCAATCTCATTTTTTATCACTTCCCTAACCAACAAAAAACCAGGGTCAGAAATAGCAGGAGTGCCTGCATCAGAAATTAGAGCAATGTTTTGCCCTTCTTTTAAAAATTTGATAATCTCGGCAACAGCCTTATGTTCATTATGTTGATGATGGGCATAAACTTTTTTATCGATATCAAAATGTTTAAGCATTGGTGCCGAAGTTCTGGTGTCTTCTGCTAATATCAAATCAACTTCTTTAAGTATCCGCAAAGCTCTTAAAGTAATATCTTCTAAGTTGCCAATTGGCGTTGGGACTAGATAAAGTTTGCCGCTCATTAAATTGATTTAATTTTTTAAATTCTAATTATCACAATACGCTATTCTTAATACGCAATACTATATTTGTAAAAATTTAAAAAGATGCTGCAAGTTAGTTATATCCGCGAAAATAAAGAGGAAGTTTTAGAACGATTAAGCGTAAAGAATTTCAATCATCCACAATTGGTTAATGAAATTATTAGTCTGGATGATGAGCGTAAAAGTACTCAATCGCAAGCTGATGAACTTTTAGCAAAGGGAAATGCGGCAGCAAAACAAATTGGAGAGCTGATGCGTAATGGCAAAAAAGAAGAAGCTGAGGCTATAAAAGCAGAAACCACAAAATCTAAAGAAGAAGTTAAAAATTTGCAAGAACAACTTGCAACAATAGAACAAAATTTACAACAGAAATTAGTTCAATTACCAAACCTGCCACATGCTAGCGTTCCTAAAGGCAAAACTCCAGAAGAAAATGAGGTAGTTTTAATCTATGGAGAATTGCCACAATTACCAGAAAAACCATTGCCACACTGGGAATTGGCAGCAAAATATAATATCATAGATTTTGAATTAGGAGTAAAAATTACTGGTGCAGGTTTTCCAGTTTATAAAGGAAAAGGGGCAAAGATGCAAAGAGCATTAATCAATTTCTTTTTAACAGAAGCTGAAAAAGCAGGTTATGATGAAATGATGGTTCCTTTATTAGTAAACGAAGCTTCTGGCTTTGGAACCGGACAATTGCCCGATAAAGAAGGGCAAATGTATCATGTAGGCATAGATAATTTATATTTGATTCCCACTGCTGAAGTTCCGGTAACTAATCTTTACCGAGATGTAATTTTAAAAGAAGAAGAATTACCGATAAAAAATTGTGGTTACACACCCTGTTTCCGTCGTGAAGCGGGTTCTTATGGCGCTCACGTTCGTGGTTTAAACCGTTTACATCAGTTTGATAAAGTAGAGATTGTGCAAGTGGTACATCCTGATAAATCTTATGAGGTTTTAGAACAAATGAGTTTGCATGTACAAAGTTTATTGCAAAAATTGGGGTTACAATACCGAGTTTTAAGATTGTGTGGTGGCGATATGGGTTTTACATCAGCATTAACTTATGATATGGAAGTTTATAGTGCAGCACAAGAGCGTTGGCTTGAAGTTTCTTCTGTTTCTAATTTCGAGACTTTTCAAAGTAACCGTTTAAAATTACGTTTTAAAGGGAAAGAAGGAAAAACACAATTACCACATACATTAAATGGAAGTGCTTTGGCTTTGCCACGTATTTTAGCTGCAATTTTAGAAAACTTTCAAACCTCAGATGGAATTAAAGTTCCTGAATGTTTGATTCCGTTTACAGGTTTTGATTTTATAGGATAAAAATTTTAAAATCTCACGTTTTCTTAGAATTTGAATTTATTTTGAATCCAATCGGTTCTCTAACTGTTTCGTCTTTTTCTATAAATTAACTTAGATAAGTAAATAATAATTCTATTTTTTCATCTTGTTTTAATAGTTTTCTTTCAACTTGTTCAACTTTTATAAATACGTCTTTATGAGCCAAAAGCATTTCTCTGATTTTAGTGTATATGCGCATTATTTAAATGTTAACCTAAATTGCTAATTTGCTGTTTAATACACTCGATAACATTAAAACTCCATGTTCTGTAAAAGCAAAAGGCGGCTTTCTTCTTCCTCCCCAACTTGAAGTCGCAATTTGCGACTTCAAGTCGTTAAATTCTTCATCATTTAATTGAAACATAAAATCTTCAGGAAATCTATCAATATTCCTCTTTACCTGTTCATTTAAACGCTTTGTTTCTACACCGTACAATTCCGATAAATCATCATCAAGCATTACTTTCTGATTTCGAATAAAATAAATTTTATTCATAACTATTTCATCAGGATGTATATTATTATGAGACATAATTATATTTAAATCAGATATTTTCAATTTACAGTTCTCGGATAAAAATAACTCAATATTTTATTTTATTTGGAAATCCCGACTTTATTTTTTTTGATAAAAAATATATTTTTTAATTAAACAAAAAAGAGTTGCTTTTAAGCAACTCTTTTAACTATTCTGTTTTTAAAATCCTATTGAAACTGAATATAAACTGGTTTAGGAGTTAATTTCAATAATTCTGTTGGAGTCATTAAATGATTAGGAGCTGCTGCAATATCGTTGATATAAAACAATTTAAAACCTACAAACTGTACAGGTTCTCTATATAAATAATGGCGATAAGTCCCTTTCTTTAATTCTGGCGGACCAAAACCATCCATGTGCATTACCATTTGAACTTCCTTGTGAAGTTTTATATTCTGATAATTAGTAACCATCTTTTGAGTAAAACGATGTACTACTAAAACTTTTGCAGGTAAATTATTATCCTTTACCAATTTCACCAAAAAATCGGCAGCATAATTTATATCAGCAGCATCATAAACTCCAATTTTAGTTCCAGGTCTTGCCCCAGTTTTCATAGAAAATTCTGGATCTATCCCTAAATGAACATTTGGCAATTTTAAATACTTTTCTAACCGGGGTAACTCATCCTTTAATTTACTCAAAGCAACCTGTACATCTAAAAAAACAATAGCATCATGATTGTACATCTTAGCTATTTTCAAAACAGAATCAATTTGCTTATCTGGCATTCTATTGATGTATAAACCGTCTTTTCCGGGAGTTCCACTTGCTACGGTAGCAATATAATGCAATGCCGGGATAGATTTTATTACGGTATCTGCTTTATTCCATTTTGCAACCTCTTCATCCAACTTTTTCCACATTTCTTTAGGCTCATATTTGCCTAACGGACCCATTTTTTTAACATATAGATTTCCGTAATAAGCTATAATCCTGTTAAATGGAAGTATTGCCCCATCAATTGGTAAAACATCTTTTTTTATTGGCCATTTTCCAGTAGTATCGCCATTGGCTATATATTTTTGAAGCTTAAAGTATTTTGCAGAATCTACAGGTTTAAATAAATCTTCTTTAACAGCGGATTGCTCTTTTTTTGTAGAGTCAGCAGCCGAAGTTGAGTTAGAAGTTTTTCCATCTGTACCAGAACATGATGAAAAGATGTATGCTGCACAGATAAGTTGCGGCACCAATAATATTTTTTTAGATAGGTTCATTCAGTAATTTTTTTAGCGAAAATAGATTTAACAAAATTGGAATAATTAAAAAGATTTCAACAATTAGACAGAACTAAATTTACCGAAAACGCCCAAAGGTAGATTTACACCGCTACGGGCAGTTAGGTATAATTCGCCAATATTTAAATTTTGCACTTTTGGGTAAGCACCTCTAATTAAGTTTTCTACAATAATGGATGAAAAGCCTAATGAATAAGTGTTTAAGATTAGGAAATGCTCTTGCGGATCTAATAATTGTACAACATCCCGCATCATTTCTTTAATCAAATCCTCTAATTTCCATTTTTCTCCTTTTGGACCATGGCCGTAAGCTGGAGGATCTAAAATTATTCCGTTATAAGTTTTGCCTCTTTTTAGTTCTCGTTGTACAAATTTTAAAGCATCCTCAACCACCCAACGAATATCTTTTAGTTCAGAAATTTCCTGATTTTCATTTGCCCAACTTACCACTTGTTTAATAGAATCTACATGAGTAGTATCGGCTCCTGCCGCTTTAGCAATTAAAGATGCACCACCAGTGTATGCAAACAAATTTAAAACTTTTGGATTAGGGTTTTTAAATGCTTTTATTTTTGATGATATATAATCCCAATTAACCGCCTGTTCCGGAAAAATGCCAACATGTTTAAAGGAAGTTAGTGCAAGTCTAAACTTAATGGCAACATCATTATTTTTATAGGTAATATGCCAACGATCTGGTGTTTTCGGGTCTTTTTTAACCCATTCTCCGCTTGTCGCAGATTTCCCCTTAAACTTTATATGATGCATTTTTTGCCACTCGCTTTCTGACAAAAGTTTACTCCAAACCGCTTGTGGCTCAGGTCTTATCAAAATTAATTCTCCAAATCGCTCCAGCTTTTCAAAATCCCCACAATCTATTAGTTCGTAATCTTTCCAATGTTGTGGTGTTAAAGCTTGTATTTGGGGCTGCATGTATATTTAATTTTGAATGATTGAATGCTTGTATTTTGAATGAATTCTGAATTAGAGAATTTTTGAATTTTGAATGATTGAATCTCTTATCGCATTTAATGAATAATAAACTAACTACCAATAAACGAGACTAATGGCTAATGAATCAATTACTAATAAACTTAAAACTAATAAACCAATGACTAATGAACTATTGGCTATCAACCAATCTACTTCTTCTTCAACAATGTTTCCATTAATTGGGTAGCAAAAACAAATTCGTTCAGCTCTTTATTATCAGTAGAAGTGATTTCATCCTTTGAACCTTCCCACCATTTTTGCCCTTGATGCAAAAACAAAATGTGCTCGCCAATTCCCATTACGGAATTCATATCGTGAGTAACAATCACCGTAGTAATCTCATATTCGTTGGTAATCTCGGAAACTAATTCATCAATCATGATAGAGCTTTTTGGATCAAGACCCGAGTTTGGCTCATCGCAAAAAAGATATTTAGGGCGCATGGCAATTGCCCTTGCAATGCCCACTCTCTTCATCATTCCGCCAGAAAGTTCTGCCGGAAATAACTTGTTTTTTCCAGCTAAATTAACCCTTTCCAAAACATCATTAACACGATCAGTTTTCTCTCCAATTCCTTGATCTGTAAACATATCTAACGGAAAACGGATATTTTTCTCAACCGTCATAGAATCAAAAAGAGCAGATCCTTGAAACAACATGCCAATTTCCTTTCTAATATCTATCCTTTCTTTGGTATCCATAGAAGTAAAGTCTCTACCATCATAAAACACTTTGCCGCCATTTGGTTCATGCAAGCCAACCATGTTTTTCATCAAAGTTGTTTTTCCAGAACCAGAGCTGCCAATTATTAAAGTAGTTACTCCGGGTTTAAAATCTGCAGTAATGCCTTTTAAAACCTCATTATCACCAAATTTTTTAAAAATATCTTTAACCTCAATCATAATAAAAGTTGTGCAATAACATAATCAGATATTAAAATAGCTATACAACTTATAACTACTGCTTTTGTGCTAGAATTACCAACCTCAATTGCGCCTCCATCGGTATAATAGCCCTGATATGCAGAAACCGTAGTGATAATAAATGCAAAAACTAAAGCTTTAATCATCGCAACAGCCAATGTAAACGGAATAAAATCTGTAGTTAAACCTTGAATAAATTCTGCTGCACTAACTGCTCCAGAAGCTGTTCCTGCTAAATAACCACCGGTAATACTCAACGCAATAGCCACAATAACCAACATAGGTATCATAATAATTCCGCCTAATAATTTAGGCAAAATCAGATAACCCGGTGCATTGATTCCCATAATCTCTAAAGCATCAATTTGCTCGGTAACTCGCATGGTGCCAATTTGCGAGGCAATGCTACTGCCTACTTTACCGGCTAAAACCAAAGAACAAATGGTTGGACTCAATTCTAAAATCGTAGAATCTCTGGTAATACCCCCAATAATAGATTTTGGAATTAAATCGCTGGTTAGCTGAAAAGCAGTTTGAACGGTAGTTACAGCACCAATAAAAACAGAAATGATACTGATGATACCTAATGAGCCTAAGCCAATAGACACCATTTCTCTAAAAATTTCATTTTTATAGATACTATATTTTTCGGGTTTCCTAAAAACCGCCTGTAACAATAAAATATATTTGCCAAAATAATGAAATACCATATATAAAATTTTCTGTAAAAATAACGTTTTTTATCAATTGCAATTATTAAACCTAAATTGTGATTTATTTAAATTTACTAGCATGAATGTACTAATAACAGGCGCAACAAAAGGAATAGGAAAAGCAATAACTTTAAAAATGGCTAATGAAGGAAACAATTTAGCCATCTGCGCCAGAAAAATTAACGAGCTAGAAACCTTAAAAACAGAATTAAATGCAAAATATCCTACCATAAAGGTGTTTATAAAAGCAGTCGATTGTGCTATAAAACAAGAAGTGTTGGCTTTCGCCGCTGATGCAACAATCGAATTAAAGAATATTGATGTTTTAATTAATTCTGTCGGAGTTTTTAAACCCTCTTTTATTTTAGATGAAAACGATGAGGTTTTAGATTTTCACATGAAGACAAATCTTTATGCGCCCTATTATTTGTATAAAAAACTGGCTCCAGCAATGAAAGAAAAGAGATTTGGTCATATTTTTAACATCTGCTCAGTCGCTAGTTTAGAGGCAATTGCAAATGCTGGCTCTTATTGTGTAACTAAATCGGCTTTGCTAAGTCTTAACAATATCATGAGAGCAGAGTTGATGGAACATGATGTTAAAGTGACTGCAATTTTACCAGGGTCTACTTTAACAAATTCATGGGAAGGAACAAAAATCTCAAAGGATGAGTTTATACAACCCGAAGATGTTGCAGATACCATATCTCAAATTTTAAAGATGAGTAAAGGTGCAAACGTAGAACAAGTGGTCATAAAACCCATCCATGGTCAGGTTTAAGATTTGTAAAGGATAGCAAAATGGAAAAAAAATTAAAAAGAGACACCAGTGATAAAATGGTTGCGGGTGTTGCAAGTGGATTGGCAAATTACTTTGAATTAGATGTTACCTGGGTAAGAATTGCCTTTGCCTTGGCCACATTTTTTGGAGGAAGCGGTATTTGGGTTTACATTATATTATGGATAGCCGTACCAGAAGAAAAAATTTCTCCATTCAATTACACCGATTACAGGGTAAACCCTGATGAGCCTTTTAAAGAGAATTTTGGTTCTACTTTTAAGCCCAAAAGAAATAAAAATGTGAGCGCTTTTGCAGGTTTTATATTGATAGCCTTAGGATTTTATTTTTTAATGGCCGAGTTTG
Organism: Pedobacter psychrophilus; assembly: GCF_001652725.1. Lineage (GTDB taxonomy): Bacteria > Bacteroidota > Bacteroidia > Sphingobacteriales > Sphingobacteriaceae > Pseudopedobacter > Pseudopedobacter psychrophilus. The sequence continues at coordinate 181,848 of NZ_LWHJ01000029.1, read as the reverse complement.
ATCTATTGCCTTATTGGTTCCATGTCAAAAAGTTATGGCCTTTAGTATTTGTGGTAATTGGGTTGAGCATCATCTTTAAAAACAAAAACAAAAAAACTTTCGAAGAGCCAATTATAGAAGATAAACCTTTTGAAGAAGCGCCAAAAGCAGACGAAAATCAATCATTTAACAATCAAGAAAACAATAATCTATAAAATTATGAAAGCTGATAAAATATTTTGGGGAATCATCTTTGTTTTTATAGGCGGAGTATTCCTTTTAGAAAATTTTAATGTAATTGATTTTAGTTGGGGTTATATATGGCGTTTTTGGCCCTTATTGTTAATCATTACGGGTATAAACATCGTCTTTTCAAAATCTAATTCTAAAGTAGGCTTAATATCCGTTATCTCTATCACAGTTATTTCTTTAGCTATTATCACCTATCAAGGCATAAAAGATGGAAAAGAAAATCATACCAATAGCAGGTGGAGCTTTTCTGACGATGATAATGATGACAATTGGGATGACAGTGACAGCACAGAAAGTGCCTCCAACATGACCAATTATGCCGAAGATTTAGATGTTAAATTTAAAACCGCAACGCTAAACATTTATGGCGGAGCAAGCACTTTTGATATTGAAAGTGGAGACGAAAAACTGTTTAATGCAAGGGTAAAAGAATCTAAAATGAGATACTTTCTTAAAAAAACAGATTCAGATTCATCCGCAGTTTTAGAATTTAGATCTAAAGACAGAGGCGGTTCTTTCAATTTTAAAGATGATGAATATGGAAATGTGAAAATGGAAATCAACACGTTACCTGTTTGGGATGTAAACTTAAAAATGGGAGCAGGCAAAGCAGATTTTGATTTTTCTCAAAACAAGGTGCGTAATATTTCCTTAAAGGGCGGTGCAGCAGAATTCGACGTTAAAATAGGCAATCTTTATAACGATGTAAATTTATCTGCAGAAACCGGCTTAGCCGATGTTAATGTAGAAGTGCCAGAAGCTGCCGGATGTAAAATTTTGGCTTCAAGTGGTTTATCATCCAAAAGCTTTAATAATTTTATTAAAATGCCAGACGGAAGTTATGAAACATCAAACTATAAAACAGCCAATCAAAAAATTCATTTAACTTTAAAAGGCGGTTTAAGCAATTTTGAAGTGAATAGATATTAAATGAGCGATAAAATTTATACGCTAGTCATCAACGGAAAACCACAAGGTCCGTTTACATTAGCAGAGTTAAAAGAGAATCGGGTTAAGCCCGATTCTTTTGTGCGTAAACCCGGGATGGACGATTACAAAGAAGCCCATGAATTTGCAGAAATAAGAGCATTTTTAGGCATTAATAAACAATATACCGCCCCACAATATTTTGCCGGATTCGATTTAAGGTTATTGGCCAACGCAATAGATTGGTTCATGATTTTTGGAATAGTAGCCTTTCTGGAGTTGATGATCGCCTTAACCTTTAATGATAGAGCAACCACCTTAATCACCATTATTAGCGGCTTTGTGCTATTACCCATACTCAAATTCTTTTATAATATCTACATGGAAAACGCCCAGCAAGCCACTTTTGGCAAAAAAATGATGGGTATAAAAGTAACAGATATGCGAGGTTTAAAACCCACCCTTCAAGAAATATTTGTGCGCAACATCTCAAAATCCATCAGTACCATTACCTTCTTTTTCGGATATTTTTATTTGTTCTTAAATAAAAAGCAACAAACCCTACACGATAAAATGGCCAATACCTTGGTAATAAAGGATAGGTTGGTTTAAGATTTCTTTTTTTCGATTTTTTGGAAAAGCAAAGCTGGTGCTATAAACATCCGATAGTCCGGCTTTTTACTATAATCTTTTTGTGAAAAACAAAAAGGATTTCCATTTCAATCCGGTTTAGATAACGCGGTTTCTTTTCATCTAATCTTTGCACACTTAGAAATATGATTAAATATTATATCTTGTTTTAAAATGAATTGACTTTGGTAATATGCAATTAGAACTTAAAGCTTATGCAAATGTATTTACAAAATTAAAAAGAGGTTCTACACCTTATGGTTTAGCACCCCATAAACCAATTTTTTTACTTTCTATTATTGATTTAATCAATCAAGGTGAGATATTGGAAAATAAAATCTATATAAATACGCAATTAGTTGCAGCATTTTTAAACAATTGGGAAGCTTTAGTTAAAACACCTCTTCAGCCAGATTTTAAACAACCTTTTTATTATTTACAAAATGATAATTTACAAGGAAATCATTTTTGGTTTGTAAAACCATTACAAGGTTGCCAATTCAATGCCCATATTAAAAGTTTCAATACATTAATCACAGTTGTTGATTACGGTTATTTCAGTGAAGATCTTTATGTTTTGTTGAAAGAAAAGAATTCAAGGAACATTCTTAAACAAATTTTATTAAAAACATATTTTTCAAACCATCAAAATTTATCAATTACCAATGATTATATAGATGGTTTAACATCTAATATACTTAACGAACCAGTTTCCGCTTACATAAGATTATCAAATGTAAATGAAGAAGAGATTTTTGTTAGAAATGGACTGTTCAAAAAATTAGTTCCTTTTGCATATAATCAAACTTGTGCTTTTACAGGGTGGAAAGTCCAAACGGCATCTGGATTAAGTTTAGTTGATGCTTGCCATATTAAACCATTTAGCATTTGTAAAGAAGATCATATTAAAAATGGAATTTCTCTTTCCCCAAACATTCATAGAGCTTTTGATAGAGGTATGTTAAGTATAGATGAGGAGTATAAAATTTTAGTTTCAAAACAAATTATTCAAGATAATACTGGAAGTAATTCCCTTAAGAAATTAGAAGGACAGATGATTATACTTCCATTAAATGAACTTCACTATCCAAGTCAAGAATATTTGGTATGGCATAGGAATAATTGTTTTAGAGACTAATTTTTTGATTTAAATAAATCAAAATCTGGAATTTTCTTTCTCGAAATTATTTCTCAATAAAATAACTTTATTAAATACTAATTTTAGATAGTGGATTAAGTTTGTTTTAAAATTACGTCATTAAACAACTTGTCTAAGTATAATAATATTCTAAATTCAATTTATTCAGAAATACAAAAATTGCAATAGTGAATTGTACGATTTATTATGAAAAATTCAGTAATTAAAGTAACCTGTGCAATAATTAATTTTAAAGGAAAAATACTTGTAGTACAAAGAAGTGAAATGATGTCTATGCCATTAAAATGGGAGTTTCCAGGTGGGAAAGTTGAAGCCAATGAAAGTGAAATTGATTGTATTAAAAGGGAAATTAAAGAAGAATTGGACATTGAAATCAGTATATCTAAGCGGCTTACCCCTTCAAATTATAATTATCCTAATATGTCAATTGAACTTATTCCTTTTTTAGCCAATCATAAAGAAGGGGAAATATTTTTGAAAGAGCATAAGCAATACCTAATTTTAGCAAAACATGAACTCTCAAATCTAGATTGGGCTGATGCTGATTTACCTATTTTAAAAGAAATAATCAACCTATGAATCAAGGCATTTACGAGGAACTTGTAACACAATTAGTTGCTCAGAAAATAAACCAACTTAATAAGGACGAATATTACATTAATAAATCACCAATAGATAAGGAAGAGGCATCACATCTTTTATCACATCATCTATCAAGAACTATTAAACATGCTTTGGAGTATGTTAAAGGTGAAAAACAAATTGAACATCAGATAGAGATAGCCAATAAGATTATTCTATTTTTAAAAGAAGAACTAAACAAAGAGGAATTTTCAAATGATTTAATTGAGGTTGAGGGAGAATTGCTAAAAGCTGTGTTTACTAAAATCGATGCTCATTTTTCCAATTTTGATTTACATCTAAAAGAGATCACTCCTTACACTCGTTTAACGCATAGTGAATTATTTACAGGAGGAAATGTTGGTTTATCACTGGAAAGCGAATTAAAAAAAGAAATTTTATCAGCAAATAGAGTTGACCTTCTTGTTTCATTTATAAAATTTAAAGGCATCATTATTCTCGAAAGAGAACTCATAGAATTTACAAATAGGGGAGGTAAACTTAGAGTTATTACTACAACTTACATGGGCGCCTCAGATTATAAAGCCATACAGCTTTTATCTAAACTAGAAAACACCGAAGTAAAAATATCCTATAATACAGGCAATGAAAGATTGCATGCAAAAGCTTATTTGTTCTTTAGAAATACGGGTTTTCATACCGGATATATTGGTTCTTCAAACTTCTCACGTTCGGCGCTTACGGATGGATTAGAATGGAATATCAAAATCACCACAAAGGAGGTAAGCCATATCATAGATAAATTTCAAAAAACTTTCGATTCTTACTGGCAAAGCGAAGATTTCGAATTGTTTAATGATGAAATTCATAAAGAGAAATTAATTGCCTCTTTAAATCAGGGAAAAAACTCAAAGGTCTCAGAAATTAATCTTACTTTTTTTGAAATTAAGCCTTTTCCATTTCAAGCAGAGATTTTAGAAAAACTAGAAGTTGAAAGAACGGTTCATAATCGTAATAGAAATTTAATAGTTGCAGCGACAGGCACTGGGAAAACTGTAATTTCTGCCTTTGATTACAAAAGATTCAAAAAAGAAAACAAGTCTGCTAAACTATTATTTTTAGCGCATAGAAAAGAGATTTTACAACAATCTTTATCAGTTTATCGAGGAGTTTTAAGAGATAATAATTTTGGCGAGTTATGGGTAGATGGTTTAGTTCCGTCAACTTATGAATATGTTTTTGCATCCATCCAAACAGTAAATAACAGATTAGAGGATTTAGAATTTACGCCAGAATATTTTGATTATATTGTAATTGATGAATGTCATCATCTAACTGCAAACAGCTACAGAGCTGTCATTAATTATTTTAAACCCAAAGTCCTTCTTGGCCTTACAGCAACTCCAGAAAGAATGGATGGAGGAGATATTCAAGAAGATTTCCACAATAGAATTGCAGCTGAAATTAGACTACCGGAGGCATTAAACCGAAAATTACTCTGTCCATTTCAATATTTTGGTATAACAGATAGCATTGATTTGTCAACTATTGGTTGGGAAAAAGGTAGATATATTTCTAGCGAATTGACAAACCTTTATACTTCAAATGATAGAAGAGTACGTGAAATAGTTGATGCTTTAAACAAGTACACAAAAGATAGCCAAGATATTAGAGCAATAGGTTTTTGCGTATCAATGGAACATGCAAAATATATGGCTGAAAAGTTTTCAATGGCTGGATTTAAAGCTGATTATTTGACAAATGCGAATAATCAAAACCGAGATTTAGTAAGACAAATGCTTTTGAGTAAAGAAATAAATTACTTGTTTGTTGTTGATATTTTTAATGAAGGAGTTGATATACCAGAGATTGATACGGTCTTATTCCTAAGACCAACTGAGAGTTTAACTGTTTTCCTTCAACAATTGGGGAGAGGATTAAGATTGGCAGACGATAAAGATTGTCTTACTGTTTTAGACTTTGTAGGAAACTCTAGACCAGAATATAATTTTGAAAATAAATTCAGAGCGCTAATTGGTAAAACAGCAACCACCGTTTATAAAGAAATAGAAGATAATTTTCCGCATTTGCCTTTAGGTTGTTCAATTGTTTTAGAAAAAAAAGCGAAAGAAACTATTCTTGACAACATTAAAGCGGCAACTTTGCTGAATAAAAATCAATTAATTCTTAAAATTAAGAACTTTAAACACCAAACCACACTGCCATTAAATCTTAAAAACTTTACTGAATTTAACAATATACCAATTCAGTCAATATATAAAAGAGGCGGATGGAAACGACTTTGCCAAACCGCGGAGGTAATCGATAATTATGAAGAATTAAATGAAAAAGAAATTCTTTCTGCTATCAGCAATAAGTGGTTATCATCTAATTCTACAAGTTATTTTCAATTTATCTTAAAACTAGCAAGACAAGGTTTCAAATTCTCATACGATGAGTTTGGTGAGGAAGAAAAAGCTATGCTTTTAATGCTCCATTATGATGTTTGGCAAAATGCGGGTGGATTCAATTCTTTAGAAGAAAGCATCAAAACAATTGGTAAAAATAAAGTGCTTGTAGATGAAATAATAGAACTTTTAGATTTACTATTAGATAAAATCGACTTTAAAGAAGTCGGTATTAATTTACCTTATAAACAACCTCTAAAAGTTCATTCACGCTACACGAGAGACCAAGTTTTGGCAGCATTTGGATTGAGCACATTTGATAAGAAATCATCAAATAGAGAAGGAACTGCGTTAAACAAAAAATTAAACACAGAATTACTTTTTATCAATCTTATCAAGTCAGAAGAAAATTTCTCGCCAACAACTATGTATGATGATTATGCAATAAATGAATTGCTATTTCATTGGCAAAGTCAAAACGCTGCCGGTCCAGAAACATCAAAAGGTTTATCCTACATAAACCATTAAGAAAGTCAAAAGAGAATATTATTGTTTGTAAGAGAAAAGGCTAATGATGAATATGGAAATACGATGGGATATGTTTTTGTTGGTGAGGGAAATTTAAAAGAATATTATGGCTCTAAACCAATGAGTATTAAATGGGAATTAAACGAGCCAATGCCTCATTATTTGTGGAAAGATGCTGCAAAATTAAGAATTGGATAAATTTTCCCGCCCTTTATCGTTAGTAGTACTTCACAGCTTAACGATAGCAGTGGAAATCCTTTTTGTGTGCCCTTCGCCTCCGCTTAGGCCCCAAACAAAAAGATCGTAACGAAATAGCGTGACGCCAGCTTCATTTTCAAAAAGCTGGTGGAAGCCCCAAATAAAACTTATCATCTATCAATTATTACTTTAAACTTTTCAATCCAAACAATTTATCCAACAAAACTATTTAAAAAGAAACCCGTATTTTTACGCAAATTATTTTTTGAATGGATACCCAGGCAGCAGCAGCTTTAAAAGGAATATATTGTAACTCTATCACTCAATACTCTCGTTTTTTAACTCATGAAGTTAATATTGGAGGTGTAAAAATGGGAGGGAAGCAACCCATCCGTATTCAATCTATGACTACCGCATTTACCATGGATACCGAAGCTTCTATAGCACAAAGCATCAGGATGATTGATGCCGGTTGCGAATATGTAAGGATTACTGCACCATCCATAAAAGAAGCGCAAAACCTGTTAGAAATTAAAAAGGGTTTAGCCGCAAAAGGTTATCACACACCGTTAGTTGCCGATATTCATTTTACTCCAAATGCAGCAGAATTAGCTGCTAAAATTGTAGAAAAAGTAAGGGTTAACCCAGGTAATTACGCCGATAAAAAGAAATTTGAAGAACTAAATTATACGCCAGAAGCCTATGAGAAGGAATTGGCTAGGATAAAAACAAAATTTGCACCTCTTGTAGAAATATGTAAAGCCAACGGAACTGCCATGAGAATTGGCACCAATCATGGTTCCCTTTCCGACCGTATTATGAGTTGGTATGGCGATACTCCGAAAGGAATGGTAGAATCTGCGATGGAATTTATTAGAATTTGCCACGGGATGGATTACCATAATTTGGTGATTTCTATGAAATCCAGCAATGCGCAAGTGATGGTGCAGGCTTACCGTTTATTGGTAAAAACAATGGTGGCAGAAGGCATGAATTATCCTTTGCATTTAGGAGTTACAGAAGCCGGAGATGGGGAAGATGGAAGGATTAAATCTGCAGTGGGCATCGGGACATTATTAGAGGATGGTTTGGGAGATACCATTCGGGTTTCATTAACAGAAGAACCAGAATATGAAATACCTGTAGCACAAGCCTTGGCGCAACGTTATGAAAACAGAACGCAAATAGCTGAAGAAGATTTAGAAAATCCTGATTTTGATTTACCTGCTCAGTATTCTCCATTTGAATACAACAAAAGAGAAAGTGCAGAGCTCAATACTTTTATTGGCGGGCATCAGGTACCAAGGGTTATTTTAGATTTATCGGATCAAAACTTAAAAGATGTAAATATTTTAGCTGCCGCTGGATATAATTATTCGCCAATTTTAGATAAATATAATATGGGCGATCAGTCTATTGATTTCGCTTATTTAGGTGATAAATTGCCTTCTTTTAACTTTCCGGGGAATTTAAAACAGCTATATAACTACCAAACCTGGCTTACGTTAAATGATAAAACCAATTGCCATCCTTTATTTACGCTTAAAGAATATATCAGCGCAAGCCAAAAAGATGTTGCGTTAAATTTAGTCAGCGTTAAACACCGGGATTTAGATGGTGATGATTTTGCAAATATTCCTTTTGATAAAACATTAGTTTTTGTTTTAGAAACCACTACGGAATTTGGGATGATGGACCAAAGAAGTTTCTTTTTTAAATTAATGAATGCCGGAATTGATACGCCTGTTATTGTGAAAAGATCTTATCAATTTGATGATGCCGAAAGTTTAGCACAAAAGGAACTGAAAACCCAACTTTACGGAGCAACAGATTTAGGCGCTTTATTATTAGATGGTTTTGGCGATGGTGTTTGGTTAGATGCTCCCCAGGTTTCTACCAAATTTAGGGTTTCTACATCGTTTGGTATTTTACAAGCGACACGTTCAAGAATTTCTAAAACAGAATACATCAGCTGTCCAAGTTGCGGTCGTACTTTATTTGATTTGCAAGAAACCACACAAATGATACGTAGCAGAACAGATCATTTAAAGGGAATTAAAATCGGGATTATGGGTTGTATCGTAAATGGCCCGGGCGAAATGGCTGATGCCGATTATGGTTATGTAGGTACAGGTCCGGGTAAGATTACTTTATATCGCGGTAAAGAAGTGGTAAAGAAAAACGTAAGTTCTGATAATGCCCTTGACGATTTAATTGGCATTATGAAAGATGATGGAATGTGGGTAGAGAAGGAAATTGTGTAATTTATCAGGATTAAAATAAATTATTTTATATGTTGTTTTACCTATTGTCCAGCATCAATTAATACTACAATAAATTTTAGTGGTTCATTAGTTGCTGCTATAAGAGGCTGTAAATAAAGCCTTTAGAACATGATTAACAAATTACTCAATACATTGAGTAAAATTACTCAACGTGTTGAGTAAATTGAAATAGTCCTAAATATTTGGTTTTATATATTAATACACAGCTCTCACAAATTCGGCGCAAGCCAAACAAACCTTTTCTAAATCTGAGGGAAGAGTTTCTTTTTCATAAGGATGATTTGCTCCAAAAACATGATTTGCTCCTTCAACAATCATTAATTGAGACGTTTGAGGTTGGTCTTGATGGAACTCTTTTGCAACCTCCACTTTTACAGCAGCATCTTCAGTCCCTTGAACGATTAACCAGGGTTTTAAGATTCTTTTTGCGGAATCATTTAAATTGTAATCTTTTTCATGATCCAAAACATCATCTAATAATGAGATGTCTAAAGGCATTTGTTCTTTAGTGCGTCCGTTTAGTACGTAATTAACGCTGGTTTTACGCCATTTTACTTCATCTTCTACTTTCCAAAGATTTCTAAAAGCACCAATAGCAGCCCAGGTAACTAATTTTTTAACCCGATGATCCTTTGCTGCTTGTAAAATACTAATTGCTCCGCCTCGGCTATGCCCCATCAATACAATTTGTAAATGTGGAAATTTCTTAGTCGCAAATTCAATGACTTTATCTAAATCATATAATTCTTTAGAAGGGGTATTTTTAGAAAACAGCTCTAAATCTTTAATATCAGATAAATCATCAGGCTTTACTCCGCTGTGAGAAAAATTGAATTTTAAAAAATAGATGCTTTTTTCTGCAAAAAAATTAGCGGTAAGTTGATGAGTTCCCCAATCTTTAAAACCTTTAAAGCCATGCACAAAAATTACTAAATAATCGGGATAAGAATTAGAGTAGGTGATATCACCCATAATGGGAAATCCATCTATACCATCAATTTTAAAGTTTTCTTTTTCAAACATAACTATTTCTGATTATCACAATTTAGAAAATATTTAGTGAAATTCCAGGTCTTAAATCAATAATCCCATTTAACAATTTTATTAAATGGGATTATTTAGATTCCTAAAATACTGCAATATCTTTTTATGGCAGCTAATTCTTCCTGAGCTATAAACAGATGAAATTCATCCTTTTTGTTTTCTACTTGTGCATTTTCTAAAGATTGATAATACTTCATTCTGTTTTCTGCATCTCCTTTGATGTTAGCAATTACATATCCTTTTTTTAAAAGTATAAGGTTCATGATCAATCTGGAAGTTCTACCATTACCATCTAAAAACGGATGAATAGTAACTAATCTTTCACTTAACTCTGCGGCCAAAATAACAGGATGCAAATGGTTTTTATTAGCCTCATACCAAAAAAACAAATCTTCCATTTGTTTTTTAATGATATACGGTTGCGGAGGCAAATGTTTACTTCCACTAATCATCACCTGTACGTCTCTATATACACCGGCATATTTTGGCTCAATTCCTTTCAATATTAATGAATGCAACAATAACAAGTCTCTTTCAGAAAATTCAGAATCTTTTAAAATGAGCCCTTTTAAATAGGCAATGGCTTCTTTATGATTAATAGCTTCTAAATGCTCTCGCATACTTTTGCCAGAGATGGTAATGCCTTCATTAACCACTAAATCTGTTTCTTTTAGAGTAAGTGTATTACCTTCTATTCTATTGCTTTCAAAAGTGTATTCTAACTCTAAAGCTTCGGTAATTTTGTAACTATCTAAATCTCTATATTGGGTTAATTTATCTTTTAAAGTATCAATTTGTTTTAAAATTTTATTTAGATCTTCATTAATTTTTAACTCACTTTTTTTATAATACCTTACTTTTTCTTCTGCAACAGATAATACTTCTAAGGCAAAGTTTCCATATCCAATTTGATCAACAACTTGATCGCTTAGCCAATGTATCAGTAAATCATGGGCATCAATTTCTAGATGATGCGATAATTTTATAATCTGCTCTCTGGTAGGTTTTCTTACGCCAGCTTCAAACTTGCTAATCAAAGATGAATCAACATTTAAAAGTTGTGCTACATCTTTTAATTTAAGTTTTTTTTTAATCCTGGCACTTTTGATAATAGCATCCATAAAATGACATTTTAATTCATGACAAATATAGTCATTTTATTTATGTTAATGTTTCTTTTACTTTTTTAATTTAAAACAAAAAACCCTTCTCGATAAATCGAAAAGGGTTCATTAATTTGATTAAATAAATTACTCAGACTTTGATTTCTACCTCAACACCTGAAGGTAATTCTAATTTCATTAAAGCGTCTACAGTTTTAGCAGATGCGCTGTAAATGTCTAATAATCTTTTATAAGAACACAATTGAAATTGCTCTCTAGCTTTTTTGTTAACGTGTGGAGAACGTAATACAGTGTAAATTTTCTTCTCTGTTGGAAGAGGAATTGGTCCACTAACTACTGCACCCGTAGGTTTAACAGTCTTTACAATTTTCTCAGCAGATTTATCTACCAGATTGTAATCGTAAGATTTTAATTTGATTCTAATTCTTTGGCTCATTATTTTTGTTTTTATGACTTTCGTTAGAGCTATTTATAACGATTGCCGTGTGTATTATTTTGAAAGTTTTAAGTAGTAGGTTATAAGTTTTAAGTAGACTAAGTTTTCACTTATAACTTTAAACTTACAACCTATGACTTTCTTATGCGTTAGCTTTTGCGCCTTTTACTTTAGCAATTACTTCTTCTTGCACTCCTTTTGGAGCTGGATCGTAATGATCAAATTCCATTGTTGAAGTTGCTCTTCCTGAAGTAATTGTACGTAATTGGGTTACATATCCAAACATTTCAGAAAGTGGTACCAAAGCTTTGATTACCTGAGCGCCTGCTCTTGTATCCATACCTTGTAACTGACCTCTTCTTCTGTTTAAATCTCCCATTACATCACCCATGTTTTCTTCTGGAGTTAAAACTTCAATCTTCATGATTGGCTCCATTAAAACAGGTTTACATTTTGGTAAAGCTTCTCTAAAAGCCATTCTTGCAGCTAATTCAAATGATAAAGCATCTGAATCGACAGCGTGGAAAGAACCATCAATTAAACGAACTTTCATACCAGTTACAGGATAACCAGCTAAAACACCGTTTGATAGAGAGTTTTCGAAACCTTTTTGTACAGATGGGATAAATTCACGAGGAATAGAACCACCAGAAATCTCATTGACAAACTCTAATCCTAATTTACCTTCGTCTGCCGGAGAAATGATTACCTGTATATCAGCAAATTTACCACGACCACCAGATTGTTTTTTGTAAACTTCACGGTGTTGTGTTTCGCCAGTAATAGCTTCTTTGTATGCAACTTGTGGCGCTCCTTGGTTAACCTCTACTTTAAATTCACGTTTTAAACGATCCATTAAAATATCTAAGTGAAGCTCGCCCATACCTTGGATAATGGTTTGACCAGAATCTTCGTCAGTATGAACTTTGAAAGTTGGATCTTCTTCTGCTAATTTATTTAAAGCCATACCCAATTTATCAACATCAGCCTGAGTTTTTGGCTCAATAGCTAAACCGATAACAGGATCTGGGAAGTTCATAGATTCCAAAATAATTGGATTCTTTTCTTCACAAAGTGTATCTCCAGTTTTAATATCTTTAAATCCTACTACTGCAGCGATATCTCCAGCACCTACATTAGGTATTGGGTTTTGCTTGTTAGCATGCATTTGGAAGATACGAGAAATACGTTCTTTATTTCCTGAACGTACGTTATAAACATAAGAACCTGCTTCTAAGTTTCCAGAGTAAACTCTGATGAAACATAAACGACCTACGAAAGGATCTGTTGCGATTTTAAATGCTAAAGCTGCAAAAGGTCCCTTTTCATCTGGTTTACGCAACAATTCTTCTCCAGTATCAGGGTGAGTACCTCTGATAGCTTCTTGATCCATTGGTGATGGCAATAATTCCATCACGTAATCCAGCATGGTTTGAACACCTTTATTTTTGAATGATGAACCACAAACCATCGGAACAATAGAAGCATCTAAAACTGCTTTACGTAAAGCGTCTAGTATTTCACGTTCTGTAATAGATTCTGGAGCATCAAAAAATTTCTCCATCAAAGATTCATCATAATCAGCAACTGATTCTAATAATTTCTCTCTCCATTCTGTTGCTTCTTCAATCAAATCTTCAGGAATTGGAACTTCCGTAAAAGTCATTCCTTTATCGTCTTCATTCCAAATGATACCTCTCCAGTTGATTAAATCAACCACTCCTTTAAATGAATCTTCAGATCCAATAGGAATTTGTAAAGGCACTGCATTAGAACCTAACATATCTTTAACCTGCTTTACAACTTTTAAGAAATCTGCACCAGCTCTGTCCATTTTATTAACAAAACCAATACGAGATACGTTGTAATTATTCGCTAAACGCCAGTTAGTTTCTGATTGAGGCTCAACACCATCAACCGCAGAAAACAAAAACACCAAACCATCCAAAACACGTAAAGAACGGTTCACCTCAACGGTAAAATCCACGTGACCAGGAGTGTCAATAATGTTAATATGGTAATCTTGATTTCTATATTTCCAGGTTACAGTTGTAGCTGCAGAAGTAATAGTAATACCACGTTCTTGCTCTTGTGCCATCCAATCCATTGTTGCGGCACCATCATGCACCTCACCAATTTTATGGCTCACACCAGCATAATAAAGAATACGCTCTGTTGTTGTTGTTTTACCAGCATCAATATGGGCAGCAATTCCTATGTTTCTTGTAAATCTTAAATCTCTTGACATATTTTTTTGTTAATGAATGAGTGAAGGAAAAAATGATTGAATAATCTCTAGAGCTATTCAATCATTCAAAATTCTATCATTCTATCATTTAATTCTAGAATCTAAAATGAGAGAATGCTTTGTTAGCCTCTGCCATTTTGTGGGTATCTTCTTTTTTCTTCACTGCAGCGCCTTCGCCTTTAGCAGCAGAGATGATTTCACCAGCTAATTTTTCTGTCATGGTTTTTTCGCCACGCTTTCTGCTATATCCAATTAACCATTTCATACCTAAAGCAATTTTACGCTCAGGTCTTACTTCCATTGGTACTTGAAAGTTAGCACCACCAACACGTCTAGATTTTACTTCTACCGCTGGGCTGATATTAACTAATGCTTTTTTCCATTGCTCTAAACCGTTTTCACTAGTTTTAGTTTCTACAATTTCAATAGCTCCGTAAAAGATGTCATAAGCGATAGATTTTTTACCGTCAAACATCATATTATTTACAAACCTGGTAACCATTACGTCGTTAAACTTCGGGTCAGGCAGGATGATTCTCTTTTTTGGTTTCGATTTTCTCATTGTCTTGTCCTCCGTTTAATTATTTCTTTTTCTTAGCTCCACCTTTTGCTGGGGCAGCTGCTGCTTGTCCTGGTTTTGGTTTTTTAGTACCATATTTAGAACGACGTTGATTTCTACCTGCAACTCCTGCAGTATCTAATGCACCACGAACAATGTGGTAACGTACTCCAGGTAAATCTTTTACTCTTCCACCACGTACCAAAACAATAGAGTGTTCTTGTAAGTTGTGTCCTTCTCCAGGAATATAGGCGTTAACCTCTTTTCCATTTGTTAAACGTACACGAGCAACTTTACGCATTGCTGAGTTTGGTTTTTTAGGGGTAGTAGTATATACACGTGTACATACACCTCTTCGCTGTGGACAGTTGTCCAACGCTGGGGATTTACTCTTATCCTCCAGAGCTACTCTACCTTTCCTAACTAATTGTTGAATGGTTGGCATTAAGCTTTTTTAAATATTTAATTATTAAATTGTTAAGTCTTCTGCTACAGGTCTTAATACACCTAAGCAAAAGGACTGCAAAAGTAAGATTTTATTTTTTGATATTCAAGAGGTTGTGAGAATATTTTTTGTGATGTAAAATTAGTTTAGAAAAGTAATATGTTTAATAGTGAAGAAGGTATAATTATTAATAAACAAAGGAAGAATGGAATTATTGCCGGTAGTAATATAAATAGGAGCGATCATTTATTATCGCAATCAATCTTCATAACAACAAAACAATTTATTAAGCTTTTCTAACAAACTCTGATTTTAAATTCATCGCACCAAAACCATCAATCTTACAAGAAATATTATGGTCACCATCGGTTAAATGTATGTTTTTAACTTTCGTTCCTGCTTTTAAAGGTTTGGGAGCCCCTTTTACAGGAAGATCTTTTATAATAATAACAGAATCACCATCCATTAATTCATTGCCATTAGCATCCAATACTTTGTCAATTGTTTCAATATCTACAAATTCTTCTGTGGGAATCCATTCATGGAAACATTGTGAACAAATCATTTTATTTTGATCTGCATAAGTAAATTCCGAATTACATTTTGGACAGTTGTTTTTATCGCTCATTCTATAATGTTTTTTAATGATGATTAAATAATGGGTTTAGTGAAAAGAAAAAGCCAAACGAGTTTAGAACAATATAAAATGCTTTTAGACAAATAAAAACATCCTATTCCTTAACCCAACTACTTCCTTCTTTTCCATCTTTAACCTGAAAACCTATTTCGTTTAAACCAATCCTGATTTTATCTGAAGTTGCATAGTCTTTATTGGCTTTTGCTTCGGTTCTTATTTTAAGGATAAAATCCATAACAGGCGCTAGGTCATCTGTAGCTTGCAAATCGTTTTTTACCCCTAAAACATTTAAAACGAAAACATTCATCAGGTTTTTTAACCCATCTAATGAGGTTTGGTCAATCTTGGTTTTCCCATCATAAATAGAGTTGATTATTTTTGTAGCTTCAAAAAGCTCTGCAATTAAGACCGAAGTGTTAAAATCATCATCCATGGCTGCTATAAATTTAGCTTCCAATTCTGCCACGTTAACTTCTGACGTTGCGCTTTCTTTTAATTTATCCAATAAATCAAAAGCACTCATCAATCTTTTAAAACCTTTTTCGCTCGCTTCTAAAGCATCGTTAGAAAAATCTAATGTACTTCTATAATGCGCTTGCAACATAAAAAAGCGAATTACCATAGGACTATGTCCTTTATTTAACAAAGGATGTTCACCAGAAAAAAGCTCGTGAGGTAAAAAACTATTCCCTAAAGATTTAGACATTTTTTGCCCGTTAACCGTTAGCATATTTGTATGAATCCAAAAATTGGCAGGTTGCTTTCCACAGCATGCTATGTTTTGGGCAATCTCATTGGTATGATGTGTAGGAACTAAATCTATCCCTCCGCCATGAATATCAAATTGTTCGCCCAAATATTTATTGCTCATGGCAGAACATTCTAAATGCCATCCCGGAAATCCATTTCCCCATGGTGATGGCCATTGCATTAAATGTTCTGGCTTAGCTTTTATCCAAAGGGCAAAATCTAGCTTTCCTTTTTTCTGTTGCTGCCCGCCCAAATCACGAGTGTTGTTAATTAAATCTTCTAATTTTCTTCCGTTTAAAACACCATAATTTTGGGTTTCATTATATTTTTCGACATCAAAATAAATACTGCCGTCAACCTCATAAGCATAGCCACTTTTTGAGATTACCTTAATCATCTCTATTTGCTCAATGATATGGCCGGTTGCGGTAGGTTCTATACTTGGTGGTAAAGCATTAAAAGATTGCATCATTTGATGAAAATCTACACTATATTTCTGTACAATTTCCATCGGTTCTAAAGCTGCTAATTTTGCTTTTTTAGAAATCTTATCTTCGCCTTGGTCGCCGTCATCTTCTAAATGCCCAGCATCAGTAATGTTTCTAACATATCTAACTTTATAACCTAAATAAGTTAGGTATCTAAAAATCACATCGAAAGAAATAAAAGTACGGGCATTGCCTAAATGGGCATTACTATATACGGTTGGGCCGCAAACATACATCCCTACATAAGGTGGGTTTAACGCTTTAAAAACTTCTTTTTTTTTGCTTAAAGTATTATATATGGATAGCGAATGTTGCATGTTGCAAAGTACAAATTTTGATGATTTTTTTTTATTGGAACTCAATTAGACAAACTCACGTTTGATCTAATTGGGTAATGATCTGATAATGGTTTTTTAATAATATTATAGCTATGTATATTAAATTGAGGACTTGTTAATATATAATCAATTTGAAAATTGGGAAAATCGCCATTATAGGTTATGGCTAAACCTCTCCCTTTTTCCTCAAAGGCATTTTTTAAATCTTTTTTCATTTGTGTAAGCGCAAAAGAAACTGGCGTATCGTTAAAATCTCCCATTACAATATAAGGAGTTGTACAAGTAGCCATATTTTGCTTAAGAATTTTTACTTGATTACTTCTTTTAATAAAAGCAGTTTTGAGTTTTTTGACAATCCTTTTAGAGGATACTACATCTTTACTAGATTTTATATCCGTTTTTACATCATTTAAGAAATTGTAATCTTCTGGCTGAAAAGAAATTGAAGCTAAATGAACGGCATAAATCCTAAAAATCTTATCTCCCTTTTTTACATCTACATAAACGCTTTGGTTTCCGCTATCTAAACTATCCAAAATGATATCACCAGTATTTATGATTGGATATTTACTAAAAATTGCTACCCCGGTAGATTCATAATCGTTATCTACTGCCCTGCTGTAATAAAATTGTTTGGTATTTAAGATTTTTAGTAGAGAATCTTTAAGATCGTATTTACCTTTTTTTCTGGTAAAAAATTCTTCAAAACCAATAACATCTGGTTGTTCTTCTTTAATGAGTGCAAGTACTTGAGAACGAGTTGTAGTATCTAAATCGAAACCAAACTTTTTAAAATAATGTACGTTGTAAGACATTAATTTTATCGTATTACTATCAACATTAAAATTATTTGATGATGACGTTCTAAAACCAAAAGTTCTGGTTAAGGGCTGGTATCCTATTAAAATAAACAATAATGAATATAAAAAATACCATCGCTTTGCCAATGCCCAAATTAGAATGAATAGGATATTTGTGAGCAGGATAAATGGATAAGCCAATCCAAAAAGTGTAAAATACCAAATTTTTTCAGGATCTGTTATGGTCGCTAAATAGCTTAATAAAAGACATAGAATTGCCAAAAAATTAAAAAAAAGAAGTGCCTTCTGAAACAAGCTATTTTTCTTTTTCTTCATGATTTTTACTGGCATTAAATAAAATGTCTTTTTCTCTTTTGGTTAAATTGTTATAGCCAGATTGAGAAATCTTATCCAAAATTTGATCAATCATTTCTTGATTTGGGATATCATTTTTTGGGCGGAAGTTAACATGATCATTTTTAGAAACTACTTTGAGCTTTAATTTAGGCTTAAAAACATTCTCGTAAGGTTTACTCCAATCATTACCACTCTGTAAAGCTCGGATAAAGAAAAACCCAAATATACCTCCGCCTAAATGCGATATATAACCTCCAGAATTTGGTCCGGCAACGTTAATTAAATCTAACAAAATGAAAGCTAAAACTAACCATTTCAATTTTACAGGACCTATAAACATTAAGCCTATTGTATAATTAGGCAACAAGGTTGCAGTTGCTACCATTATTGCCGTTACAGATGCAGATGCCCCTACAGCTACTGAGCCAATTTTAGCTTCGGCGAAAGCTGGAAAAATATTATAGCATAAAATGTAAAAAACAGCACCAGCTAATCCTCCAGCTATATAAACAAAAGTTAATTTTTTAGCATTTAAAAATTCTTCTAGAATTTTACCCATCCAGAACAGCCACAACATATTAAATAAGATATGGAAGAAACCAGCATGTAAAAACATGTAGGTAAAAGGTGTCCAGAAACGATATAGTAATGTTGGAAGATAGGTTGGGACAGCTAAATAATTTGTTACCAATGCATTAATATCGATTGGTAATTTGAAAAGGAACGTAAATAAAGTTAAGATTCCAGTTAATAAAAAAATAATAACATTTATTCCAATAAAAAGCATCACCCTACTTCCAGAGTTCAGCATTTTCATTTTTATCTCATCAAAAATTCCCATTTATAATATTTTAACCAAACTGACCCGGTCTTTTTATATGCCAAATCTTTAATAAAATAAACCCGATTAGCATACCGCCCAAATGGGCAAAATGAGCAACATTATCTCCAGGATTATTTGCTACACCGTTATATAACTCAAATGCGCCATACAATATTACCAAGTATTTGGCTTTCATTGGGAAAAAGAAATAAATATAAATCAGCACATTCGGGAAAAGCATTCCAAAGGCCAACAAAATCCCAAATACGGCTCCGGAAGCACCCAAAGTTGCGGAATCCATTTTACTGGCAGCATAAAAATTAACTGCTTTTACGGTTTCTTTCTTAGCTTCTGGATCATCTTGATGTTTTTGATAATAGCTCAACATGTCATTATATTGAGGTTGGTTATATTGATCAACATCGTTGGTTACAAAATCATCAAAGGCTTTATAATTTGGGTTCGCCTCATAAATTTCTGCATGTTGCTTAACCGGATTTATCTGTAAATATTGTACACCCATAAACAATACAGAGGCAAAAATTCCCGTCAAAAGATAGTATTGTAAAAACCTTTTAGAGCCCATAAAATTCTCTATGATTGCGCCAAACATCCACAGGGCAAACATATTAGAAAAAAGATGCATTAAGTTGGCATGCATAAAAAGATGGGTAACCAACTGCCAAATCTTAAATTTTGGAGAACCAAAATAATACAACGCTAAATACTCGGTTAAATCTATTCTGCTTTGAAAAGCATAGGTAGCAAAAAACATAATACCGTTGATGATCAATAAGTTTTTTACAACAGGAGGAAAAAGTGTATTACCCAGAGGTCTAAATTCTTTCATTTCTTAAAAAGTTCCGTTTTTGTTAAACCTTTCGGCTAGTTCTAAAAGTGAAATTTTTGTGATGATTTGCTTTCCGTTTATAGCTGCATTAGGCATTTCACAAGCAAAAAGTTGATCTATCAGATTATTCATTTCGTCTATCTCTAATGTTGTGCCAGCTTTAATAGCGGCATTTTTGGCTAAAGTTCTGGCTAAATTATCCCTTTTATCCAGTTTTAAAACGGTATGATTATTCTTAAAACCTTCAATCAATTCTTCTAGCATGGTAGCTAAATCATTGTTTTCCGGAATATCTGCGGGTACGCCTTCAATTACCAACGTGTTTTTACCAAATTCTCTTATCTGAAAACCCAATGCCTGAAAATATGGCAGCAACTCGTTTGCTAAAGCAAAGTCAGTTGTATTTAAAGTAACCGTTTGTGGAAATAAACTTTGCTGACTAGCGCCTTTATTTTGATCTAGTTGTTTTAAAAACCTTTCATATAAAATTCGCTCATGTGCAGCTTGTTGATCTACCAACATCAAACCCTGTTTAATTTGTGTGATGATATATTTTTGATGGAGTTGAAAAACTTGCCGGCTACCTAAATTTTCCAATTTATCATCATCAACAGAAATACTAATTCCTCTACTTAACTCAAACTCACTTTGTTCATGCTCTCTTTTATGAGCAATCTGATAAAGCGTATCCCAATTTTGTGGAATTCCTTGCTGTTTCTCCCCAACATTTCGTAGATAAGGTATTTCTTTAGTAACCGTTTTTCCCTCAAAAAAAGGATTGAAACTTGGATTGAAATTTATTGAAGGTGGATTGATCTCATCTAAAGGCTTATGACTAATCATAGCTTCAAATGCAGTTTCCTGATTAAAATCTAGGGTAGGAGTAATGTTGTATCTTCCTAAAGACCGTTTAACCGCCGAACGTATAATGGCATAAATGGCTTTTTCATCCTGATATTTAATTTCCGTTTTTGTTGGGTGTACATTAATATCAATTTTTGCAGGATCAATCTCAATAAACAAAACGTATAATGGAAAGCAATCTTCGGGCAATAGCTGCTCATAAGCAATCATTACTGCATGGTTTAAATAGCCATCCTTTATAAAGCGGTTGTTCACAAAAAAGAATTGATCGCCACGTGTTTTTTTAGCGAAGGCGGGCTTACCAATAAAACCCTTTACCTGGATAATACTTGTTTCCTCATCTAAAGGCACTAATCTTTCATTATAATTATTACCCAGCAAGTGCAAAATACGTTGCTTTAATTGTGCTGTAGGCAAATGATAAACCTCTTGCCCGTCATGGTGAAAAGTAAAATGAATCTCTGGATGCGCTAAAGAAACACGCTGAAATTCGTCAATGATATGACGGGTTTCTACAGGATTACTTTTTAAAAAATTTCGACGAGCGGGAATGTTGTAAAAAAGATTTTTTACACAAATAGAAGTGCCAGAAGCGGTAGAACATGGCTCTTGACTTAATACCGTTGAGGCTTCAATCTCTAATTTTGTACCTAACTCATCCTCGTATTTTTTAGTCTTTAATTCTACCTGGGCAATTGCAGCAATAGAAGCCATTGCCTCACCTCTAAAACCCATCGTTCTGATGGCAAAAAGATCTTCTGCTTTATTTATTTTCGAAGTCGCATGTCGTTCAAAACACATCCTAGCATCAGTTGCGCTCATTCCGCAACCATTATCAATCACTTGTATCAATGCTTTTCCAGCGTCTTTTATAATCAACTGAATTTTATCTGCACCTGCGTCTATTGCGTTCTCTAACAATTCTTTAACGGCAGAAGCAGGTCTTTGTACCACTTCGCCAGCTGCAATTTGATTTGCAACGGCATCTGGTAAAAGTTTAATTATATCTGACATGAGTCACAAAAATAACAAAATTTTAAGGCCAACAACTGTGGTGTTTGCAATTTAACGTTGAGGTGATTTTTAATAGAATGTTTATTAATCCTTTAACGTTAAACATAAAATTTTCAAATAAACTTATCAACCTAAATATCTCATATTTGGGCGCTCCTTTTGCCCAATTCACAAGCCTATCCCACAAGTCAGGCTGCTAAGGGGTTCCGTAATTTTTATTGGTGTAAAAAAGCACCAATAAAAATGTACCAAGCCCTTTGCATCCTTAGCGCAAATTCTGGTTCGCCACAAAATCAGCTACGTTAATTGATAGGCAATTTTTAAGCGTCAATTGTTTATATAAATTGGCAATAGAATTTATGAAAATTGTAAATAGGATATTTTTATAGCTAAGATAAATTTCTTTCAGCAATGGCTTTTATGGTGTTCTCTGCCTCTTTAACCAATTCTAAAATATCTTTACCAGCGGGTTCTATTGGGGTTAAAACCGTAAATTTTAATGGAATAAAAGAATTGAGCCATAACAAGCCATACTCAACCATTTTCCAGGAATTCTCAATTGCTATCGGGACGATTAAAGCATTTGGTGCTTTTTTTAAGATGGTAGCAATCCCGCCAATCTGAAATTCTTTCATCTTACCGTTTTTAGAACGGGTACCTTCCGGAAAAATAACCGTACTCCAATTGTTATCCTTCATCCTTTGTCCAAGCTTCATTATTTCCCCTAAAGATTGCTTTTTATCGCTGCGGTCTATATTTGCACCACCACCATATTTTAGGTTAAAAGAAATGGAAGGGATATTTTTTGTCAGTTCTATTTTAGAAATAAATTTAGCATGATAATCTCTTAAAAAATAGATTAGCGGAGGAATATCATACATGCTTTGGTGATTAGCTACAAAAATGATTGGTCTATCTGTAGGTAAATTTTGCTCATTTTTAAAACTGATGATATCCAAAACCAAATAATAAGAAATCATCAAACAAAAGTTTAAAGCATCAACAGAAACTTTATGCGCTTTATAGCCTCCTAATTTATAGCACAACCATTGAATAGGCTGAAAAACAATCAAAAAGAAAAAAAAACCAATATGATGTAGTGGGCTTAAAATATGTCCGATGATTCTTTTCATGGCAGCAAATATAAATCAAAAACCTGCTCTCATCAATTTAACTCTCATGACTCCGGCAACAGTCAAAGAATCGGTAATTTCACCAGTAATTACCATTTGATAAGCTTCCTCAAAGGGCATTCTTTTAACTTCTAACTGTTCTGTTTCTTCAGGTTGAGCTTCAAATTGAGTAAAATCTTTAGCTAAATATAAAATGCCCAATTCATCACTTACCGAATTGGAGAGGTGCATTCTCAAAACCTCTTTCCATTCTTTGGCGACCAATCCGGTTTCTTCTAATAGTTCTCGCTTTGCCGAATCCAGGGGTTCACCATTTAAAGGTCCACCACCTTCCGGCAATTCCCAGCTATATTGTTTTAAAGGATAGCGGTATTGCCCGACTAGATAAATCATATCTTCTTCATCAATAGCAATAATCCCAATCGCATAATTTTTAAAATGTACCTCACCATAAATTCCTTTTCCTCCAGAGGGATTTATGACCTGATGTTCAGTAAGGCTAATCCATGGGTTATCATATATTTTCTGGCTGCTTCTGGTTTGCCAAGGATTTTGTTGATTCATATTAGAATTTTTAATACAAATATATGTTTTAGATGTGCCCATTAGCAAAAAAAACGGCTACCCATTATTAGGCAGCCGTTTTAAAAAACTAATAACAAAGGTTAGTCTTTAACAACGGTTTTACTAACAATACCATTGATTCCTTCCAAACGGATGATATAACTTGCAGCTGGTAAATCAACCATCTCTAAACTCATCAAAGATTGTTTGCCATCAATAGGTTTCAACATCAACACCTTTCCATTCATATCAATCAACTTAATGGAACTAAATCGTCCAGTTTCAAACTTCACGTTTACCACATCTTGGATAGGGTTTGGATAAACCGAAACCTCAGTAGTAACTGCTAAAGAAACCCTCACAACTTTTGTCGCTAATACTGTTGCTTTTCCATCAAAATCATATTGCACCAATTGGTAATAATTATTTCCATTTGCCGGATTTTTATCCTCCGTTTGGTACCTGTTCTGTTTATCGCTATTTCCGCTTCCGCTGATTTTAGCGAGTTCATTGAAATTCATGCCATCCGTAGATTTTAATACGGTAAAGTAGCTGTTATTTTTTTCTGAAGCCGTCAGCCATGTTAAATCAATAGAACCAGCATTATTCAATTTAGCGTCAAAGCTGATGAATGAAACTGGTAAAGTACCTCCAATAGTTAGTTCTCTTAAAGCTTGCGCACTGTTATAATTTGCATTACCAGCTTGTGATACGGTAATATCCGTTACTCCGTCACCAACAATCTGTATTTTCCATTTATTTCCATCGGCAGCATCCTGGTAAACTGTAGCTACAAAAGTATTGCTACTGGTGTAGGTTAATGGTAAATTAGAATCTACAGTTGCACCCGGTTCAAAATCTGGATTGCCAACTGCTTTGCCTGTAAAAGCTGGGAAAGTGATGGTTTGGGTAGCTTTACCAATCACCAAATTTCCTGTCGCATTTATTGCGGTATAATTATCGTTGGTTAACGTTGCTACTACTGCATAAGTTCCGGCAGCTGTAGGTGCAGTTGTGCTCCCTGCATAAGTGATTGCGACACCACTTAATCCAAAAGGATTTGTAGTTACTGTAGCTGTTTTTGCAGAACCATTATAGGTTTGGGTAAGGCTGGATAAAGTTAATGTTGCAGTTCCCTTTGCGATGACCAAATTTCCTGTCGCATTACCTGCAGTATAGTTAGCGTTAGTCAAAGAAGCCACAACTGCATAAGTCCCGACTGCTGTTGGAGCGGTTGTGCTCCCTGCATAAGTGATAGCTACACCACTTAATCCAACAGGATTTGTAGTTACCGTTGCGGATTTAGCCGAGCCATCATAAGTTTTTGATAAACTAGAAAGTGTAAGTGTAGCATTGGCCTTATCAATAAACAAAGTATCTGTAGCATCATCTGCTTCATAATTGATGTTATTCAATGTAGCCAATACAATATAGCTGCCTGCATCAGTTGGAGCAGTAGTTTGCCCGTTATAGGTAATAGTTACACCACTCAAACCCGCAGGACTAATGCTTACTGTATTCGATGGCGGATTGCCATCGTAATCACTTCTAAGGCCATTGAGTGAAAATATCGCACCAGCTTTATTGATCACCATGGTTCCGCTTGCAGTATCCGCTGCGTAATCATCATTTACTAGTGAGGCAATGACTTCATAAGTTCCGGCATTGGTTGGCGGAGTAGTTGATCCGTTATAAGTAACGCTTACACCTGTTAAATTTTGCGGACTTGTGGTTACGTTCCATACCCTCGCCTGTCCATTATAATTTAAGCTCCCGTTTGGAACGATAAGCGTAGCAGCACCCTTGGCAATCACCAGATTTCCACTTGCTATAGATGCTGCATAATTGGAGTTTGTTAAGCTTGCGACTACCGCATAAGTTCCCGCAGCTGTTGGTGCGGTAGATGAACCATCATAGGTGATGCTCACACCGCTTAATCCTACAGGATTTGTAGTTACGGTTGCTGCTTTAGTTGTTCCATCATAAGTGGCTAAAAGGTTAGCAAGCGTTAAAGTTGCGGTACCTTTGTCAATGACCAAAGTATCCGTTACTGCAACTGCCGTATAGTTTGTATGGGTTAAACTGACCACGGTTATATAGCTTCCAGCTGCTGTTGGTTCGTTGGTTGAGCCATTATAAGTAATACTCAGCCCGGTTAGTCCTACAGGATCTGTGGTTACTGTTACTGTTTTTGCATTACCATTATGGATTTGGCGCAGGTTAGAAAGTGTTAATGTTGCACTCGCCTTAGCAATCACCAAAGTATCGGTCAAATCCGAAGCTGTATAATTCGTATTGGTCAATTTTGCAACCACTTCATAGCTTCCTGCTGCGCTTGGTACAGTTGCCGCACCATTATAAGTGATGGCTATTCCCGTCAACGATGTAGGGTTACTATTTACTGTTACCGCTTTTGCGGTCCCATTGTAAGTTGGGTTAAGGTTAGTGAAAGATAAAGTTGCATTTGCTTTACCAATAATCAATGTATCAGTTGCATCTGCTGCGGTATAATTGTCGTTCACTAATTTTGCTACTACCACATAGCTTCCTGCCGCAATGGGTACTGTGGTGCCTCCATCATAAGTGATGGTTACACCGCTCAAGCCTGCGGGGTTAGTGCTTAGCGAAACCGCTTTTGCCGTCCCATCATAAGTAGCCGAAAGACTGTCCAGCACAAGTGTAGCTAAACCTTTGTTTACTTTCAACTCGAATACCACAGGGTCTGCCGCAAGGAAAGAAAGATCTCCGGATTGGCTGGCTGTGATATTTACTGTACCTGTTTTTAAGATTTTGATCTTCCATTTATTATTGTCTAGGCTATCCTGGTAAGTTTTCGCAATGGTGGTATCGGCCGAGCTATAGCTAACAGGTAGTCCCGAAGTGCTGGTCGCTCCCGGTTCAAAATCAGCATCGCCGTAAGCTTTTTCTATCGTTGCAATGGGATTAATAACTTGATCTCCTTTTGCCCTTACTATATTGATGGTATAAGTTTTTACACTTATACTATCGGCTGCTTTTACGCTTATATCAATTGTATTACGCCCTACCGGTATTGCTATAGATGGAGATGCTGTTCCACTAACTAATGTGATATATGTACTGTCACCATTTAAGAATAATTTTGCCGTAGCATCTGCAAATGTTGCCGTTACATTAATGGTATCTGTTGCGTTTGTGACTTCAGTTTCATAAACTATGGTTGCCTGAACAAAAGCTGGATCGAGTGTAGCGTTGCTGATACTCAAAGCGGTTAAGCTGGCATTGGAATTAGGGTAAGCTTCGTAAGCACCCATATCCACTGTGGTATCAAAAATACGGGAACGCCCGGTAATGTCATTGCTAATAGCCGCTGCCGCAAGGTTTGAACCCGCATTGATAACCGGAGATGCTTTTGCAGGTTGCAAACCGTCATCTGCCGTGAACCATAAGCTGTCCTGGCCAATCACATCGGTTAAGGAAACAAAGGGTGAACTTTGGCCCTGGACATTCCTGGTTCCCACTGTTGTAAAATCTCCTTGTGTAAAGGAATAATCTATCGTAAAGTTTATCCCTTCTACATCAGGCAAACCGCTTACAGCTGTGTTTCCCCAAAACACGCTGTTCACTATGGAGACGGCACTACTTCCATATGGGGTCTGATAGAACCCACCACCTGTGTCAGACGCTGTATTTTCTATAAAAGTAACATTGGTTATATCAGCAACTCCATCACCTGCACTAAAGCCTGCACCAGTAACAGCTTTGTTTTTATAAAAAACCACATTCTTGAAAATAGAAGGGTCAGCGTTGCCATACAAATTGATACCGCCTCCTTCACCTTCACTCTCGTTTTCAGCAAAAATTACTGCATCTAAATTTATGGATGCTGAATATATATCTATTCCACCGCCGTTATAACTAGCCTTATTGTTTTTAATTAGCACTTTAGTTAAAACCGGTGCTGCGCTATTGTCAAGTTCTATCCCTCCACCCCAATCAGCTATGTTACCTTCTATTACCACGTTTTCTAAGGTTGAACTAGAAGAGTTAGTAAGGTATAAGCCTCCGCCGTAACAATTACGAGCATCATTATTTTTGATGATGAGGTTACGGAGGATAGGCGAAGCATAGCTATTATAGATCCCTGCGCCAAATCCTTTTCCTCCGGTAACCGTAAAGCCATCCAGAACACTGTTATTCGTCATCACAGATGCTGGTGTAAAAACATTTGAGATTACAGGAGCGCCATTTCCTTTTAATATGGTTGTATTTATTTTTATATCACGTTCGCTTTGATTTGTAGCCGTATTCAGGAAACCGCCATATATCTTCACACCTTCTTTCATATTAAAAGAGGTTCCTGTTACTGGGGTGTAAGTGCCTTTAGCCACCCAAACAGTATCGCCTGCTTCCAGATTAGCATCTGCCAAGGCATCTGCCAAATTTGAATACGCATAAGCCCAGCTGCCACCATTTTTTATGGTAGCCGAACTCGAGGAGTCCACATAAAAGCGGGTAAAATTTGGCAAAATATATTGGTATGCACCTAAATCATAAGATAGTGGTGTGCCTCTATTTACTCCTAATATATCTATTTTTGCAGCATTTAGCATACTTGTCCTCAAGTTGGTGTTGGCATCAGTAAGTGTATTACCTTTGTTTATTGCACCTGCCTCATATTTCAATTGAATACCATCATCCGCAGTCTTCCAGATACCATCAATTCCGGTAGGAAGATTTGCATTTACAAATGGAGAGGAAATACTAGTCTGCTGCCCATAGCAACTGTAAAAACTTGCTCGTGTAAAGCCTATAGAATTGCCCCAGAAAACACAATTCGTTAGCAAGTTTTGATACTGCGCTCCAGCCAAAAGAACATTGTCCTGTGCTATATTTTTAGAAAAAGAAGTATTCAAGAAAATAGCATAAGAGGCATTGGCATTATGTACTGTGGCGGTAAAATCGGCAGTATTGCCTGCAAAAACAGTATTTGTTAAACTTATTGACCAAGCAGAAGTATTATAAACAGCACCTCCATTTACTGCATGGTTATTTTCAAATACATTGCTCACCATATCCAAATAGGCAGTATTCCCAATATTTGCTATAGCGCCCCCTCTGTTTGCAGTATTGTTGATAAATACCACATTGCTGTAGGTTAAGAGATTGGTAATTGTTGTGATATACACAGCACCTCCATCTATACCCGCAGTATTGTGTTTAAAAGTAACATTATTAAGCAATGAACTTGACCCTTCCGAATACAGTGCGCCACCAGAGCCTGTAGTTTGGTTATCCATGAAGATGATATCTTTCAGATCAGGTGAAGCATATTTGTTATACATTCCCGCTCCGCCTTTGGTGTTATTACCTCCGGTAATGGTAAAGCCTTCTAATATTGCCCATCCTCTAACATGACCTGCATCATTTAGATAATCATTATCAATCACCCCAGCACCGCTTCCTTTCAAAATAGTAGGATTGGCTTTCCAGTTGCGTTGGGAAAAGTCTGTATTGCTATTGCTAAACCCACCATAAATCTTGTTTTTTCTCCCCATTTTGAAGGACTGGTTGGCAGGCGGAGAATATGTCCCTTTAGCCACCCATACATGACTGCCTATGCTAAGCGCCGCTTGCGTAAGGGCATCTTCCAATTTATTAAATGCCGTTGCCCATGTCAAGCCATCATGAACGCCATTTACATTTGCACTATCTACATAAAAAACTTGTTGATCTATTGCTGCTTCGTAGGCTCCTGGATCATTAGCGAATCCTTTTGGACGAGTAAGCCCTAAAATATCTTTCGCTGCGTTATTTACTATATCAGAACTAAATCCCGGCATAGAGATGGTTTCACCTTTATCAATTGGAGTAACCTTAGCGTCCAAAGATATTTTTAAACCGTCATCTGCTGTGAACCAATTGCCATCTGCACCGACAGGATTATTTACATCTATAAATGGAAGATCGTTAGCTGAAATATTTGCCGAACCAGAGGGGTGATCGACATCAAAAAATGAATTTTTAATAGTTGTTGCAGATGGGAAACTACCAGCGCTATTACCTATAAAAATAGAGTTAGACACCTTTAAATTGGAATTGCCAGCAAATGAAAATCCAGTATACCAGCTTGATGCGGCGTAAACGTTTTTAGATCCCGTAGTATGTACAATCTCAAAATTAGCAGCATTGCCATAAATCATCGATCCATAATAGGCACTATTACCCGTAAAAACGGTATTACTTATTTTTACATCTCCTCCAGAACTGCATATTGCTCCACCCATAAGATAAGTACCGCCGATACACGCATTTCTATCAAATACTACATTATTCAAAACCAAGGTTCCTGAATTATATATAGCGCCTCCCATTGCATAACTATTACCTCCGGCCGTGGTTTCACTAATGTTTTCTGAAAATACCACGTTAGTTAATGTGGTTGTACAACCCGTAGCATTATATATTGCTCCACCCGTACCATAAGATGATCCTGACCTTGATTTATTCCCAATAAATCTGACATTGGTTAATGATGGATTAGAGTTTTGACTATTAAATAATGCTCCACCATAGGCGTAAGTACTAAAGATCAAATTATTAATAAAATCAATATTTCTAAGCGTTGGCGAAGAGTTGGTATTAATCATACCTGTTGATAATGCATTTCTTATTGTAAATCCGTCTAGAATTGCTGTAGCGCTTACATTATTATTTACAAAAACCCTATCAGTGCGTGGTTGTAAAATTGTCGGATTATCTTTCCAGTTTCTGTCTGAAAGAACAGTAGCACCTGAAAGAAATCCCCCATAAATCTGAACTCCACTCTTCATAGTGTAACCAGTCGGGGTAGTGTTGGGCTGATAGGTTCCTTTAGCCACCCATATTTGATCACCGCTTTGCGCTTGAGCAATTGCACTTTCCAGATTGGGGAGAGCTGTAGACCAACTCAATCCGTTTGGGTTAACTGCAACACTTGTAATATCTACGTAGATAACTGTACCATATCCAGTATGTGCTGCAAAGAACACCAGACAAAACATTAAAATTTTATTTTTTAGAACAGCCAGTAGTAAGTTTTTTTTCATAAGAAATGTTTAAGAATTTAAATTATTGCCAACCTCTTGTCGCAAAGAATTCGCATCAATTCAATTTCCGCAAAAAAGGAGATTATAAACGGGATGGCATAAAACGGACGTAGACAGAGCGTAGACAGGTATCACAATATATTGATAATCAAATGATTATTTTGATAATTGAGAATTACAAAGTGCCCTGAAGATGAATTTGGACACTAATTTTTAATAAAACTTTGTAAAGAGATTTATTGAAATTTCAGTGACGCTATTGTATTAGCCTTTTACTGTGCATTTATGAAGAATATATACACTTAAGTTTGAGCCATTTTTTTGACTAACCTCGTTTTTGCTCTTCTAACACTGGCCTGATCTATAGCTAATAAAGCTGCAATTTCTTTGTGACTCAGCTTCATTTCAAAATAGGTATATAAGCGAATTTC
This sequence comes from Pedobacter psychrophilus, assembly GCF_001652725.1. GTDB lineage: Bacteria > Bacteroidota > Bacteroidia > Sphingobacteriales > Sphingobacteriaceae > Pseudopedobacter > Pseudopedobacter psychrophilus. Next base: position 150,928 of record NZ_LWHJ01000029.1, on the reverse strand, counting down.
TTTTGCGGTTAAGCTTGGATGTAGGGTTTTTAAATTATTGAAAAATTGCGGATGCACTTGTTCAAAATGAAGCTTGAATTTATCCCAATCACTATCCAACTGGATATTACTTTGCAATAGCTCGTTAAGCTCTTCAACATTTTTTTTAGTATGGTAACGATCCATCCAATTGAGCTTTTGAATTTGTTCCTTTAACAAGGTGAGTAACTCGCTCTTTTGCACCATATTTAAGGCAGAAGAAGCGAGTTCACGTTGATTAAGTTCGAGGTTGAGCTGTAAATTTTCGTTTCTGTTTTTTTCAATCGAAATCTCGGCATTCTTCTGCTCTATTTCTAACGCATTAAGCTTGTTGAGATATAAAACCTCTTTCATATTGAATTCTAATTGCTGGCTTTCCAACTCATTCAATTTTAACGCTTGTTCTAATGCTTTTGTCCGTGTAAGTAAGGCAATGGAGAATCCTAAGGCTTGAGAAATGACTGCGGCAATAGGAAGCCATGTACTGTGGCCTGAAGTGATAATATGATAAATAGGAATAAAAAGAACAAAGATTAATGGAAGCAAATTAGCAAATAGAAAAGGTTTTGATAAAGGAATTTTTTTATGATAGGCTTTTAAAGATATGTATATGATTAAAAATATTAAAAAGGAGCAATAGGCATTATCAGCTTTTATAGTATAATTTTCCAGATAAAATCCAAATATATTAATTAAAGCAATGATGATACTCAATGCCACATATATATAAAGAGAAAACCTTAATAAGCGATCGTCTAATGGTAAATATTGCTTAATATTCAAATAATTTCGGGTAAGCTGCACCAGTCCAAAAAATACTAAAACAATACCTAAATGCATAAGTAAAGCATTAATATCGTAAAAGCGGAACTGCTCAAATAGCATGGAGCTAAATAAATAGTAGCTGCCAAAATCAAACAAATAATAGTAAGCGGTTAGGTAAAAAATGGCTCCAAATTGCGTCATAATATAATACAAAATGGTTTTATCCCTGGTACCCAAATAAATAATTAGATTATTGAAAATAAACAGGATAAGCACAACAAACGCAACTAACCACGCTGCATTCGCAGTTTGTTGTCCGCTGATTTCATCTGCCTCTGGTGTGAATATTATTTTTAATTTAAACCTGCTATCAATAGAATTGGGACCATTTACATCTATTTTGATATAGAAAGTATCTCTGCTAAGTGCGCTAATTCGGTAGGGATGTTTTCCTAACAACAAAAGGTTTTTTCTATTATTTAATCTAGAAAAGTGAACAATCCATTTTCCACTTTGTGCGTCAAAATGATAAATGCTAGTATTGATATTAGGGTAAACAGTAATGATATATTTTCTTTCCTCCGCTATTGAGTTAAAAACCAGTAGCCTTACCCAATAGCTATTCGCATCTACTAATGAATCTGTTTGTTTAAAAGGAAGGGTTTTATCTTTAAGTATTTCATTTAAGCTATATCCCTTATCTGGCAGTACTTCATAGCTAGAAATTTTAATTTCGTTTATTGTATTTGAAGACTGTGCAAATACTGGGCAGGTAAATAGTAAAAATAAAATTTGTAGTATATTCTTTTTCACTATAGATTAATGCCTTAAGTAGTTATAGCTCCGCAAGTTACTTATTGTTTAATAACAAGTGACATTTATAGTGATGCAATAACTTTTTAATTTAATGCCAAATAATATTATAATTATAAATTTATATCAATCCAAGCATAACTCTTTTGCTAGAGGTGGTTAAAATCTTTTCAACACCCCTCACTGAACTATATTTTGATTTCATTTAGGCATCATAAATCATTTGTTATTTTCATAACCCTCATTAAACATTATTAGGCAGCCGTTTCAAAACTAATAACAAAGTTTATTCTTTAACAAAGGTTTTGCTAACAATACCGTTGATTCCTTCCAAACGGATGATATAACTTGTAGCTGGTAAATCAACCATCTCTAAACTCATCAAAGATTGTTTGCCATCAATAGGTTTCAACATCAACACCTTTCCGCTCATATCAATCAACTTAATGGAACTAAATCGTCCAGTTTCAAACTTCACGTTTACCACATCTTGGATAGGGTTTGGATAAACCGAAACCTCAGTAGTAACTGCTAAAGAAACCCTCACAACTTTTGTAGCCAAAACAGTCGCTTTCCCATCAATATCATATTGCACCAATTGGTAATAATTATTTCCGTTTGCCGGATTTTTATCCTCCGTTTGGTAACGGTTTTGTTTGTCGCTATTTCCGCTTCCGCTGATTTTAGCTAACTCATAAAAATTAACTCCGTCTATTGATTTTAATACAACAAAGTGGCTGTTGTTTTTCTCAGATGCAGTTACCCAGATTAAATCAACAGAACCAGCATTGTTTATTTTAGCATCAAAGCTGACGAAAGAAACTGGTAAGGCCGTACCTACGGTAAGCTGTCTCAAGAAACTACTAGAATTATAATTGGTATTTCCTGATTGTATTGCCGTAATATCAGTATTTCCTTGTCCTACAATGTGAACTTTCCCATTTACAATAGTTGCAACGTTCAAATCACTACTGGTATAAGAAATGCTAAGATTAGAAGTTGTAGTGGCAGCAGGATCGAAATCTGGATCATTGATGGTTTTATTTGCTATCACAGGGAAAGTAATGGTTTGATTAGCCTTTCCTATCACTAAACTACCGCTAGCATTAGTTGCAGTATAGTTAGCATTAGTCAAAGAAGAAATAACTGAATAAGTTCCGGCTAAAGTAGGAGCATTTGCACTACCATCATAAGTAATGGCAACTCCAGATAAACCAACAGGATTAGTAATTACCGAAGCTGATTTTGCAGCACCGTCATAAGTCTGACTCAAACCACTCAAAGTCAAAGTAGCCGATCCCTTTCTAATCACCAAATTACCGGTAGCATTCGTTGCGGTATAGTTCGCGTTAGTCAAAGAAGCAACAACTGCATAAGTTCCAGCTAAAGTAGGAGCAGTTGTACTACCATCATAAGTAATAGTAACCCCTGATAACCCAACAGGGTTTGTAATTACTGAAGCAGATTTAGCAGCACCGTCATAGGTGTGACTCAATCCACTCAAAGCCAAAGTAGCCGTTCCCTTTCCGATCACCAGGTTTCCTGTCGCATCAGTTGCGGTATAATTATCGTTGATCAACTTAGCCACAACTGCATAAGTTCCGGCTAAAGTAGGAGCAGTTGCACTACCATCATAAGTAATGGTAACTCCAGATAAACCAACAGGACTGGTGGTTACCGTTGCCGATTTTGCAGCACCATCATAAGTTGGGGTAAGATTGCTTAAAGTCAATGTCGCTGTCGCTTTGTTTACCGTTAAGGTTTGTGTAGCATCAGCCGCAGCATCATAACTTGCGTTTCCTGCCTGTGAAGCGGTTATTGTTGACATTCCAACCCCTATGATACGAATCTTTCCACTTACGATAGTGGCTACTGCGGTATTGCTACTCGTGTAGCTTACAGTTAGGTTTGAAGATGAATTTGCCGCAGGGTCAAAGTCGGCATCTGCATAGGCTTTGGTTGCCAGTGCATCAAAGGTGATGGTCTGTGAATCTTTCCGTGTTACCGTAAGGGCATAGGTTTTTGTTGTACCATTCTGTGCGGTAACTATTGTTGTAATTGTATTGCTACCGACATTTAAAGCTATTGCCCCTGATGCTGCAGCAGACGCAACCGTTGTTCCGTTAACCTCAATTGTTGCGTTTGCCTCTGCCTTTGTTGGGGTTAAGGTTATGCTTATCGTTGCGTTTGCAACACTTGCCGTATAACCAATTGTTGCTGCTGCAAAAGTTGGAGATAAAGTACCAGAGCTTAAATCTAGAGCTGATAAATCTGCGTTTGCACTTGCTGCTCTAGTTACCGTAACGGTATAGGTTTTTGTTGTACCATTCTGTGCGGTAACTATTGTTGTAATTGTATTGCTACCGACATTCAAAGCAATTGCTCCTGATGCTGCAGCAGACGCAACCGTTGTTCCGTTAACCTTAATTGTTGCGTTTGCCTCTGCCTTTGTCGGTGTTACGGTGATACTGGTTGTAGCATTACTTACGCTTGCGGTATAGCCTATTGTTGCAGCAGCAAAAGTCGGAGATAAAATACCCGAACTTAAATTTAAAGCCGATAAATCTGCGTTTGCACTTACAGCCGCCCTCGTTACTGTAATTGTATAGGTTTTTGTAGTTGTACCATCTTGTGCGGTTACCTTAACATCGATTGGGTTTGCACCAGAATTAAGGCTCAAGGAAGCAGAAGCAGAACCACTAGTTACTGTAGCATAAGTTTCATTATTTACCCTAACCTGAATTGTTGCGGTTGCATCCGTTGATGTTGGTGTTACCGTTATTGATGTTGTAGCATCGGGAACACTTGAAGTGTAGCCTATTGTAGCTGCATCAAAAGCTGGTGTTATATTTCCTGCGGATGTTGTTAATGCACTTAAATTTGCATTATTAGAAGGTACAAAATTATAAGCCCATATCGCTCCTTGGCCACTATTGTCATTATATCCCCCCACTATGGCGGTATTCCCGTCTGCACTCATGGATGCGGACCAACCTTGTCTGGCCGTCCCCGCATTTCCCGTTCCCACCAATTTGTTGCCCTGCTGGCCCCAAGTGTTTCCGTTACGGGTATATGCCCATGCCGCTCCTTGGTTACTATTGTCTGCATATCCCCCAACAATGGCAGTGTTTCCGTCGGCACTCAGAGATACGGAGTAACCTTGTCTAGCCGCCCCTGTATTTCCAGTCCCCACCAATTTGTTGCCCTGCTGGCTCCAAGTGTTTCCGCTACGGGTATATGCCCATGCCGCTCCCTGATTACTATTGTCAGCATATCCCCCAACAATGGCGGTATTCCCGTCGGCACTCAGGGATACAGAATAACCTTGTAGGGCCGTCCCTATAATTCCCGTCCCCACTAATTTGCTCCCCTGTTGGTTCCAAGTGTTTCCGCTGCGGGTATATACCCATGCCGCTCCTTGTTCATTATTGTCCAAATAACCTCCCACTATTGCGGTTTTCCCGTCGGCACTCAGGGATACGGAATAACCTTGTAGGGCCGTCCCTGTATTTCCCGTCCCCACCAATTTGCTCCCCTGCTGGCTCCATGAGTTACCGCTACGGGTATATGCCCATGCCGCTCCCTGATTACTATTGTCAGCATATCCCCCAACAATGGCGGTGTTCCCGTCTGCACTCAGGGATACGGACCAACCTTGTACGGCCGCCCCCGTATTGCCCACCCCCACTATTTTACTCCCCTGCTGCGTATTGGGTGGATTTGCTTTTTCAACGGTTAAGTTTCCTGAGCCAGTTGCTGTACCGCTTAATGTGGTAACAGAAACAGACCCAGTTGTTGTGCCCGGCATCACCATGGCAACTAAAGTGGTTCCATTGTTACTGATTGGTATTGCATTTACCCCGCTAATGCTAATGGCTGTCGGGTTTAATAAACCTGATCCTGTTATGGTTAATAAACTTCCTACGTAAGCTGTACTTGGAGAGAAGGAAGTAATGGTTGGGGCGGGTTGGTAGTTAATAACAAATTGTGTGGCAACGGTATTGCCAGTATTGTTTACATCTACAGCACTATTTGCTGGCAAATCTATTTTCACATCGCCGCTGGCAGTAGGTATAACATCAAATGTAAATGTATTGCCGCTACCAGCAAAATTGCCGATCGTACCATTGGTTAGCACTACATCACTACTGATAAAACCAGTAACCGCTTGCGAAAAGGTGACGGTAACAGGGATGGGTGAGGTGCTTGTAGGATTATTGGCACTACTGCTGATGGTTGCCGTTAAAGCCGGTGCGGTCACTCCAAATATGGCAGATGTAAAAGTTGAATAATTTGAACTGCCAGGTTGTATGTTACCAAAATATACGCCATTTAAAAACACATTAATGCTTTGATCAAGTGTAGTACAACAAACACGTTGGGCAGCCTGAAAGCTAACTTGATAATTAGTGCCTGTTGGAACGGCAATATTTTGTGACAACATTCCGTGAATCCCTCCACTCCCTCCGCTGCTCTGTATAAATGCGACCGCTATGCCGTTTGGTATCGGTGTTGTTGGTGTAAAAGCGCTGCCTGCATCTGCTATTCCAGATAGGGTATTAAATACCCAATTTGCACCTGTTGGATTGTATGTAAAAGTATTGCCACCATTGTATGGGTCATGCGTTTCAAAACTTGGGTTTTTCAGCGCATTTGTTACTGCAGAACCTGCGCTCAAAACTCGCACAAAATCTAAATACGCAGTAACGTCACTACCAGTTCCGCCGGTACCAACCAATGTAAGTAATGGTGCGGCCGAAAAACTTTTTGTAATCGTATAAACCTCACCAGAATTATAAGGAGTATTAGATATGCTTGGCGAAATTCCACTATTATTCGCCAGATTTAGTCTCAGAGTGCCATCGCCTGCACCCGTATTTACTGTTACCGTATATGTTGTTCCCGAGCCAACCACGCTGGCCACGGAAGCACTAGTAATGCCAGGTGCAGAAACGCCGAAATTACCAGTGGTTAGCCCGGTAACGCTACCTGAAAAAACTACGCGGAAAGTGATGGTGCTTGTTGCAGTAGGCGATGGCGAAAGTCGGGTAATGGAGTTGACCTGTATAGGCTGGTAGGTAAGGCTGTAAGCTGTTGCAGCCGTGTTACCATTACCTGCGGCATCTTGTGCTACGTTGGCCGCAACATTGACTGTGGTAGCGGTTCCGGGAGTTGTTGGTGTAACATTAAAGCTGTATGTCGTACCACTTCCACTGAAGTCACTAGTGGTTCCATTGGATACCGAAATATCGCCCAGCACAAAACTTGCTACACTTTCAGAAAAGGTAATCGTAAATGGAATGGGCGTGTTGTTGATTGTTGAACCCGATGTACCTGCTGAAGAACTGATGACCGTAGTAGGTGCCACCCCATCTACCCTCACGCCTACGGTTGAAGCAACACCATTTAATGTCAAGTCAGCATCGTAATTGGAATCATTTCTAATGGTGCCACCATTTAACCCTAGGGTACCAATAGCGATACCATTGTTATCTAGATCGCCGCTTGCCACCACATAAGTAAATGTTAATGCGGATGTTCCTGAACCACTGCTATAAGTGGCCGTTTTATTTGAAGACCCAATACCAAGGGCTAGTTGAGGGGTATTGCCGACTGTTACGTTTGACGAAAAATTGACCGTAAATGAAAGCGTTTGTCCTGTTCGGTAAGTACCATTAGCAGGAACTGACACGCTAGCTACCGTTGGCACTGCAGCAGTTGTAAAACTTAATAAAGGACCATAAGCTGTACCAACAGCATTGGTAGCATAACCCTGAAAATAATATGATTTACCTGGAGCAAGTCCGCTGATCGTTGCTGAATAGTTCCCGTTACCGCTGCCATTGGCAACTCTTGTACTTCCTTCATCTGAGGTGGATAATAGGTACGAAATTCCTCTCTCAGTAACACTTACGCCACCGTTGTTGGTCACATTGCCTCCTAAAACCGCACTCGTTGCGGTGATAGCGCTGGCTGCGGCCGTGGTAACTGTAGGAGTAGTAGCAGTAGCAACAACCACATCTCTACTTACGGTATTACTTGGATCCGCTCCATAAAACGTTACAAAGCTAATGTTTCTGGTTCCCAAAGCAGGGTTGGCAGCACCATTGTAAAATCTGATGCTCCTTAGCGCAGTTTGATAACTTCCTGTCGTAGCAACACCACTTAAGGTAAGTAATCCCGTAACCGTATTGTAAGACCCGGCTATACCACTTTGATTGACGAAAACCAATTGGTCTCCTACGTTGAAGCCAGCAATACTAACCTTCGCTCCATATAAAGCACTGGGACTGCTGACCACGATAGTGCCTGTTATTTGTACGTTGGTTTGTCTGGTATACGTAACCGAGCTACTTTCGATGTTGGCCAGTGCAGGTAAACTCTGACCATAACTTGCCATGGTAGAAACGCACCATAAGCACAGATAAATAAGTAGATGTTTTTTCATAAATCGTTTTATTTTTTAAAGCGGATTGCGCTACTTATTAGTTCTTTAGATGGATTGATTGGTACAAACGATGTAATGGTGGGTGCTTGCGCAAGCGATTTTGTTGTTAAACCAATTGTAGCAAGAAATGATATAAGTAGTAAAAGTATTTTCATAGGGCGGCCTTCATTTCTTGCCAAATACATTGCCAAAAAACAGTTTAGGCAATAAAAAACTGAAAATAACTATAATTTATGATGCGCCAACAAACCAAAGCGTAGACAAAGCGTAGACAACACAATTAACTAACTGAAAAAGAGATGATTAAATAAATAATATATAGCTACAACTAATGGAAGTAGCAAAAATGACAGGTTATTTATGAAGGTATAACTAAGCTTAACGCAAAAAGCCTTACTAACCGATGTAAGACTTTTTACAGTCAATAGGATTTGAACCTATAATAAACTAAATGATCAAGAAATATCAGCAGATCAAAAAACGAACAATCAACATTACTCTGCTATATCCAACAATTTTAAAACTAAAAATTAACAATATTAATCTTAAGTTAAAAATCATCAAACAAAAGTCAATATTAGCTTCACTTTACCATAACTATACGAAAACTATAAGACAACCATAGGAAAGATAAAAGTAAGATATTAAAATAAAAGAATTAAATTATACCGGTAGTTAATAAATTAAATAAAATTTAATACTTAGTCATTAGTATTGGCAATTTACTTATAAATTCTATTAATTGAATATAGCTTTAAATTGATATTTAAGTCTAATATAATAACACTATTTCACATAACTCAAACCCATATTATGAAACATAAATGCCCATTTATCGGCTTGTTCTTCAATTATTTTTGAAGTTGGTTTACCTGCTCCGTGGCCGGCATTGCTTTCTATCCTAATTAAAACTGGATTATTCCCTTCATGATATTCTTGCAAACGAGCAGCAAATTTAAAAGAATGGGCAGGTACAACTCTATCATCATGATCTGCCGTGGTTACCATTGTTGCGGGATAATTCGTTCCTTGTTTTAAAGCACTATATGGAGAATATTTATATAAATAATCAAACATTTCTTTAGAGTCTTCTGCAGTTCCGTAATCATAAGCCCATCCCGCACCAGCGGTAAATTTATTATAGCGCAACATATCTAGTACACCTACGGCAGGAAAAGCAACTTTAAATAGTTCTGGTCTTTGCGTCATGGTTGCACCAACTAGAAGTCCGCCATTTGAGCCACCAGAAATTGCCAAATAAGGTGTTGAAGTATATTTTTGGTCTATTAAATATTGTGCTGCTGCTATAAAATCATCGAAAACATTTTGTTTTTGCTTTTTAGTACCTGCAATATGCCATTTCTCACCATACTCGCCGCCACCACGTAAATTTGGGACAGCATATACTCCTCCCTGTTCTAACAAAATAATATTTGAAGTAGAAAAAGCAGGTGTTAAACTGATGCTGAAACCGCCATAAGCATAAAGCATGGTTGGGTTTTTACCATTTAGCTCGATACCTTTTTTATAGGTAATGATCATCGGAATTTTTGTGCCGTCTTTAGAATTATAAAAGACCTGCTTAGACTCATAATTAGAAGGATCAAACTGAACGCCAGACTTTTTATAAATTTCTGATTGACCACTTTCTATATTATATTTAAAAATAGTGGAAGGATAAACATAGGAAGTAAAGCTGAAATACAATTCTTTCTCCACTTTTTTAGCGCTGAAACCTGATGCAGTTCCTATTCCCGGAAGAGCAATTTCTCTTTCCTTTTTTCCTGACATATCAAACTGAACAACAAAGGATGTGGCATCCTTCAAATAATCGGCAAATATTTTACCACCACCTATGCTGGCGGTCATCACATTTTCAGTTTCTGGGATGATGTCTTTCCAGTTTTCTTTTGATGGATTAGCAGCGTCAACAGTAACTAAACGAAAGTTTGGCGCATTGTAATTGGTATAGATATAAAGAACGTTTTCTTTATTAGTGAGGATGCTTTGTTCCGTATCAAAACCACCAACTACTTTTACTATTGCACTGTTAGGTTTGCTTAAATCTTTAAAGTAAAGTTCATTTCCGGTAGTTGAATTGGCTGCCGAAATTACCAAAAACCGCTCATCTTCTGTCAAATAAGCGCCTATATATCTTCGCTGGTTTTCATTACCCCCAAAGATGAGTTTATCTTGAGATTGTGGCGTACCTAATTGGTGAAAATATAATTTATGGTATTGGGTTAAACCCGATAATTGGGAACCTTCTGCGGGTTTATCATAACTACTGTAATAAAAACCTTCTGTGCCTCGCCAAGCCAAACCAGAAAATTTAACATCCGTTAAGGTATCGCCAACACTGGTTTTATCTTCAGTTTTAATCACGATCACTTTTCTCCAATCTGATCCGCCTTCTGATAATTGATAGGCAGCTAAATTACCGTTTTTAGAAAATTCTATTCCCGCTAAGGAAGTAGTTCCATCACCAGAAAACTCATTAGGATTCAAGAAAATTTCTGGTTCGCTATCTTCTAATTGTCGGTACAAAACGGACTGATTTTGAAGACCGTCATTTTTATAGAAATAAGTATATCTGCCTTCTTTAAAAGGAGCAGAGAACTTCTCATAATTCCATAAAACTTCTAACTTTTTCTTGATAGCATCCCGATAAGGAATTTGAGATAGGTAATCTTGCGTCACTTTATTTTCTGCAACAACCCAGGCTTTAGTTTCTTCAGAAGTATCGTTTTCTAACCAACGATAAGGATCAGCAACATTTGTCCCAAAATAATTATCAGTTACATTTCCTTTTGCTGTTTTTGGATAAGGCAAAGTTTTAATGGTATCGGCTGGAGCTATCATATTGTCGGAAGTAGATTTCTTTTCATTATTACAGGCTGCAAAAGTAATTGCTGAAAGAATTAGAATGGATAATTTTTTCATTTTATGGCTGAATTTTGTTTGGTTTTAAAGCTAGTAAAAATGTTTGAAATAATTATCTAACCACTGAAAAGCAAAGTTAACTACAGAGTTTACAGGTAAAAAGGTTGCCACTAATTACACTAATAAACACTAATTTGAATGGTTTGAGATTTTACGAATTTGAATCGTTCTGAATCTTGCTAATCTTTTAATACTGAAAATCAAGATTCAGACAATTTCATTTTACTTTAAATAAGATTAGTGCATCAGTAGCTAAATAAAACTATAGCGGCAATTCAATCTTTTCAGCATTTACAAAATCCCCATTCTCATCAAAAAGAAAACTCATGGGTTTTTCTGGTTTTTTAATAATCTCTAACAATAAAAAGCCCCAGCGCTTCCAAAAATTCTCTACAACTTGTCCGTATGTTTTAAACTGCCATTCATCAAAAATGGGTTTGTTATTCATGCCACGTAAAGGCATTGCTTCAATATAAATTGTATCCTCTGTTGTAATAATATGGTATTCTGGTAAACGGTTAAATAAATATGCCGAATAAAAAACCTTCGCACAAAGCTCTTCAAACTGGATAGGGTGTAATGTTTTTCCATTTATTTTTCCCCAAACTTCTTCATGATAAAGTTTATTTGCTCCATTATCTTGTAGATTAATCAGGATTCCAAAATCCTTCATCCTTAAAGAAAAAGTAAGTGTATTGATTTCATCGCGATAAGCAAATTCATTTTCTACATTATTAACCTTTGTAATAAAAAGTGAGTAAGGTTTAAATTCCTCAAAAACAATTGGTTGATTTACTTTTTGCAACATGGTTTGCAATAGGCTAAATTTATGTATAAGTCCTTGCGACATGTTAAAGCCTTCTGCAAAGCTATTTTGTTGTTTAATTGCCGATTGTATTTCGTTAAATATAACTCCGTATACTGTTTTTGAGACCCATAAAAAAATTTGATCTTCCTCAAGTTTTATAACATCATTATAACCACCCTCAAAAGCATTTTGTATTTTATCTTCTAAAGTACTTAGATGAATAGCCGTTTCTGCTGAACATGGTACTTTAATGTCAGCATAGGTTTTCATACTTTCGTCCAACATCTTAAAAGGCATATCTTTTAAATGATAGATTTCTGAAAGCCAATCTGCAAAAATGGAATGCTTTTCTTTTGTATCGATTTTTTCCCCACTTAAAAAGCAATGTGCATCATCAAATTGCATTTTATTAAATGGTTGGTATAGTTTGGATTGCATAAGCCGCAAAAATACGATTGGTTTTTTATAATCAGAGTGTTTAAAGAGAAATCAAAATCACTAAATTTACCGCCATGCAAAAGAATCAATTTTTTTTATCTGTAATCATAGCAAGTTTAGGTTTTTCTGCCTGTAATCTTAAACCAAGCCCTCAAAAAATTGTTGATAAATCCATCCATTTTTATGGAATGGATGAGCTTGATAATAAGGTGTTGGAGTTTGATTTTAGACAATCTCACTTTTCTATAGATTTAAATGATAAGGATTGGTTTTATCAACGTTCATTTACGGATAGCGTATTGGGAAAAGTAAAAGATCAACTTTCTAGTCGTGGTTTTGTGAGAGAGGTAAATGGGCTAATTAATCCTTTATCAAATAAAGATTCTTTAAAATATGCCGAATCTGTAAACTCAGTAGCCTATTTTGCTCTTTTACCTTTAAAATTAAATGATGAAGCGGTAGAAAAAAAGTATTTAAAATCTGTTATGGTAAATGGAAAGGCGTATGATGAGATTGAAGTTAGCTTTAAAAAAGAAAATGGAGGGTCACATTATGATGATAAATTCTATTTCTGGTTTGATGCCCTGGATCATAGCATGGATTATTTTGCATATAGTAAAGGTGGAAATAGATTTAGGGCAATTGATGGCTTACAAAAAGTAGGCGATAAATATTACTTTCAGAACTACGATAATTTTGAATACAAAGGAAAAGAAAAACTTCCTCTTTCTGATTATCACATACTTTTTGAGCAGGATAAACTGACCAAATTATCTGAAATCAAATTAGAAAACATTAAAGTTAAGTAGCTTCTATTCGTATCTTAAAGCGTCTACAGGATCTAGTTTTGAGGCTTTTGAAGCAGGAATAATTCCTGATGCCAGGCCTGTGCCTATGCAAGCAACCAAACCAATAAATATCCATAACCATGGTATTAAGAAGGATGCACCCATGGCAACAGCTAATAAATTTCCCATTACAATCCCTAAAAATATCCCAACACCACCACCAATTAAACAAATTACAATCGCCTCATACAAAAATTGTTTACGGATTAAACTGGGATTGGCACCAATTGCTTTTCTTACCCCAATTTCACGGGTTCTTTCAGTAACCGAAACCATCATGATATTCATTAAGGCAATGGCTGCCCCAATTAAAGTAATTAAGCCAATAGCAATCCCAGCAATCTGAACAAATTTTAGATTACTTATCAAAGTTTCTGCAATGGCATCACTTTTAGTAATCTCAAAATTGCTATCTTCTTGTACAGTTAAATCCCTTATTTTTCTCATTAAAGAAGTTGCTTCACCACTTACAAAATCCATCTGGGTTGGGTCATCTACCATTACAGAAATGGTATAAGTAGGATTTGGATTTGCCATAATTTGGCGTCCTTTTGCCAACGGAATTACACAAACTTTGTCTCCACCGAAACCAACGCTAGATCCTTTAGCCGCAAAAATTCCTATAACCTTAAATTTTGTACTACCAATAGTGATAATTTGATCAATGGCAGAAATATCTTTAGAAAAAAACTTTTGTTTAATCTCATCACCAATAATTACCACACTTGCACCAAATTCCATTTCGCTGTTAGAGAAATTCCTGCCTTCTGCAATCTTATAACCACCAGTAAAAACATAAGCAGCATCGGCACCTAAAACAGAAATATTAGGGTTCGTTTTTTCGTTTTTAAATTTAACTGTAGCTCCAAAACTTGCAAATGTATTTACTGAAACCACAGAAGACATGGTAAATCTTTCCTTAAAATCCATTGCTTCACGGTAGGTAATAACTGGCCAATTTTTTGGTCTACTGCCATTTCCTCCTATCCTAATACCGGTTCCACGATTACGGATGGTAAAAGAATTAGCGCCCATGCTTGCAAAAGTATTATTTAAAGAACCTTTAATGGCATCAATAGAAGTTAAAATACCAACCAAGGCCATTAAACCTATAGCAATAATTAATGCAGTTAAAAAAGTTCTTAATTTATTACCTTTTATAGATTGAAGGGCAACTTTTACGATTTCTAAATTATCCATTTAAATAAGCTAGCAGCTAAAAATACAAATTCTTTAAAGTTAAGACATCTTAACCTTATAAATTGTTACAGCCAAAAATTTAAACATATTATTAATAAATAAGTTCAAAGCAATCATATTAAAAATTTACACGATCAGAATTCACACAATTAATTTTACGTAATTCTTTTACTATCAAGTTATTTATAGCAATTTAAAACCCTTAGCTAAAAACAACGTTAGTATTTTTATGAAGATTCTTTTAACAGGTGCAAATGGATACATAGGAACAAGATTATTGCCCTTGTTAATTGAAGCAAATCATGAAGTATATTGTTTAGTTAGAGACAAAAGGAGATTTAAGGAACAAACAGAAGTCGAGTCTAAAATTAATGTCATAACAGCCGATTTATTATATGAGGAATCTTTAAAATCAATTCCAAAAGATATTGATGCAGCTTATTACCTAGTGCATTCTATGGGAAATGCCCACACAGATTTTAGAGCCTTAGAAGAACTTTCTGCCAAAAATTTCGTGAATGCAATGGCTGATACCAACTGCAAACAAATCATTTACTTAACCGGCATTGTTAACGATGAAGTATTATCAGAACATTTAAAATCACGTTTGGGTGTTGAAGATATTATAAAAGAAAGCAAAATTGCACATACATTTTTAAGGGCAGCAATAATTATAGGTTCCGGAAGCGCATCTTTTGAAATTATTAGGGATTTAACAGAAAAACTTCCAGTGATGATTGCCCCTAAATGGCTGAAGACAAAATGCCAGCCTATCGCAATTAGAGATGTTTTATCCTATTTAAAAGGAGTTTTGGGAAATGAAAAGGCTTTAAATCAAACTTTTGATGTTGGTGGTCCGGATATCCTGACTTATAAAGAAATGCTTTTGGGATATGCGAAAGCTAGAAAACTAAAAAGATATATAATCACTGTCCCAATCCTAAGTCCCAGATTATCTTCCTACTGGTTAAACATTGTTACTTCTGTAAACTATAACATCGCAAGCAGCTTAGTAGAAAGCATGCGTAATGAAGTGATTTGTCATGATGATAAAATCAGGAAGGTTGTCCCATTGAAATGTTTTACTTATCAGGAAGCTTTAAAATTGGCCTTTGTTAAAATTGAACAAAATTCTATTGTATCAAGTTGGCGAGATGCTTTAAACAAAGGCTATCTTAACACCTCATTTATGGATCAGGTGAAAGTTCCACAAAATGGAACTTTAAGTTACAAAGTAAAAAGAGAATTTGAAAAGGATGCGGAAATAGTTTTAAGTAATATATGGTCTATTGGAGGTAATAGAGGTTGGTATTATTTAGATTGGTTATGGAATTTGCGTGGCTTAATTGATCAGTTAGTGGGCGGTGTTGGCACAAGAAGAGGAAGGAGAAGTGGAAATCATATCGTAGCTGGTGATGCTTTAGATTTTTGGCGAGTAATATTAGCAGATAAAAACAATAAGAGACTTTTGTTATATGCTGAAATGAAATTACCCGGAGAAGCTTGGTTAGAATTTAAGGTTATAGAAAGACATGATAAAAAATTCTTAAGCCAGGTGGCAACTTTTAGACCTAATGGTTTATGGGGAAGGATGTATTGGTGGTTAATGTGGCCTTTTCACATTTTCATTTTTAATGGAATGGCTAAAAACTTAATTAATTATAAATCCATTTAAAAAATTTATTTTTTTTGATGTTTAAGAGAGGATGTTTTAACCCTTTGATTTGTAAATTTTTTTGCTTTAATTTATAAATACCAAAACAACCTGATTATGATAGCAGTACACCAAATTTTATCTCAAAAAGAAGGTAGATTAATTACCATAAATCCAGAATCTATGGTTTATGAAGCTTTAGAAATCATGAACAGTTATAACATTAGTGCTATTATGATTGTTGAGGACGATAGGCTAATGGGTATTTTTACTGAGCGAGATTATGCTCGTAAAGTAGTGCTAAAAGGTAAATCATCTAAAGAGGTAAAAATTATAGAAGTAATGACTCCAAATCCTAAAACTATTACTCCAAAAGATAGCCTGGATCATTGCATGAAACTAATGACGGATATGCACATTAGACATTTACCAGTAGAAACTGATGGTAAACTGACTGGAATGATTTCTATCGGTGATGTTGTAAAATACATTATAGAAGATCAAAAACAAACCATCAAAAATTTAGAATCCTATATCAATAGTTAAATAAAAAGTCAACTTTTTAGGGTTGACTTTCTTTGAGAGATTAATTATAGATATCGATATTTTATTGCTTATACCAATCTTTAAACTGAGTTCCGCCAGATGCTGCCCAGGCACTAAAATTTGGATAAGCTAGATTTACTGGTTTTCCTTCAGTAGGATAATTAAAAGGTTCTACAAAACTTAAAGCCCAAGGCCAGTTGTTTTCCCCTATATAATATTTTCCTATTGCCGGGTTTGATAAATCCTGTAAAGAGCCAAAGAGATTTTTGTCTGCTAAACTAGTAGGAGGAAAGCCAGGTAAATGTATTTCATAGCTTCTTCTACCATCACTTATCAAAAATGGATTGTAAGGTGCTGCATTTAAAATGCTTATTGGTTGAGGCTTTAAAAACGCTATAATTACCCTAATTGGTTCAGAATAATTTACGTTATTATCAAAGATTAGTTTTTGATTGTCAAAAGGGATAATTACAGCTTTTGCCTGGCCTGCCTCTGTACCATTTTGATTATATTTAATGTATTTGCCACTATTAATATAGCCTCTAACATCATCTATAACATTTTGATTAATAGGTAATTCTACACCAAATCCATTTTTGTAAAATGCTAAAGATTGGTTCACTTTATAATCAGCTTTCATGTCTACAACTTCATTATTGGCGTTCACATTGTAAGAATAACGATAGTTAACTACTAAATCATTCATATCGTAATCTCCTTTTGCAGGCCATAAATCTTCAAAGGCTAAAGTTCCCCACCCATTTTGTGATGGAAAAAACACACTGTAAGCTTTTTTAGAATCTCCAGGAAATAAATCTAAATCATCAGAAATGCCATCTCCATCACTATCTACGGGTTCAGATAGTTTAATCATGTTTTGCTTATTAAAAGCATTTACTTTGCTAGAACTAAAGAAAACTACAATATCATTAAAGTCATTATCAGATTTTCCGGTTTCTCTATTGGTATCTTCAAAACCAACAACTACTAAATCTTCTTTCTCATAATCTAAAAAGACAGAATGTTGCTTTAAATTTAAGTTGTTATCATTTTCTGGATTTAGGTTTTTATCAGAAAAAAACCTTTCATATTTATTTGGATTAACAGTTTTAGAAGCATCATCCCAGGCATTACTAAATAATACTACGCCAATAGAAGTACCTGCATTAAAATTCCCAAGACTTACCCTGTCTCCAGAAAGTAAACCTCCTCGAGAACCTAATCCCGATGTGTTAGGGAAAATATATTTAATATCTTGGATTTGATCTAAAGAGCTAGGCTTTTTACCTGTTGGATAAGTATAATAACCCATTGTATTTTGAAAGTTTGCACCTTCAGAAACATAGGTTACAAAAATTTCTCCAGATTTTATAACATCTAAATCGCGACTAGCGGAGGGAGAAAGATAAACTAAATGATGGTCTATTATGTTTTTTTCCTCAGGTAATGAGGCATTTAAAAAACCAAGTAATTCAGCACTAACCGCACTAGGTTTACTAGTTAAATAATTAGGACGACCATTAACATCGTAAGTTCCCAAATATGAAAAATTGGCACTCAAAGATTTGATAAAGTTGTTTGATAGCGTTTTAATCTTGGAATCTTGATTATTAGTAGCACTACTTAAAATTACATTTCCACTTAAACCATTTGGTCCGCCTATAGTTAAGTCCAGGCTATTATCTTTTATAAAAGCATTTGCTTCTTTTATAAAGCCTATATAATTTGGCCTTATCACCATCTGTTCTACATAACTTGGGATTGTTAATTTAGAATTTATTGCGCCATCTAAATTTGTTAAAGCGGTAAATACAACTGTTGTATCGTTTAAAAAGCAAAATTTAACAGGAACACCTTTTATAGGTTCTCCCAAATTAGAAAGTAATTTTATATTAATTAATATGCTTTTTGAAGTGCCAAAATTGAAACCATTTGGTGCAATGTTGTTTACATTAAAATTATCAGCATTATCATCCTGCTTTTTACAGTTTGATAATGAAACAGAAGCTATTACCAAAAACAACAAATATTTTCTCATATTTTACGCTAAGGATTTTTCCACTAGCCTTAAATAGATATGCTATATATATGCCGTAATAAGTTAAGTAAGGATAAACAAAAAGGAAATTGTTTATAATATCATTCAGAAGCCTTACGAGCTACAAATCAAAATAATTTGATTTTTACTATCAATTAAAAAAAGCTAACTAAAAATAAAAACGAAATACGCATTGTAGAATCATGGGAAAATTACTTCTCTTATTCCACAATTTCAGTTGTTTAATTCTACAATTTTAACTGTTATAAAATGCTTTTTCTGCTTTTAATTTACTTTTCTGAACTTTTAAAGAAACAAAAATACTTAACTCATAAAGTAAAAATAAAGGCAAACTCACAGTTAACATGGTAGGGATATCGGGAGTAGGGGTTACTATTGCCGCAATTACTAAGATGATTACTACAGCAAAGCGTCGTTTTTCCCGCATGAAAGCTGGGGTCATAATACCTAATTTCGATAGAATAAATATTACGATAGGAAGTTCAAAAACAGCTCCAGTACATAAAGTTAAAGTCGCTACAGACGAGAAATAAGAATCTATGGTAATGGTATTTTCTATTTCAGGGCTAATGCTATAATTAGATAAGAAATTAACAGAAAGAGGCGCAACTATAAAATATCCAAATGAAAGACCTATTAAGAATAATAATGAAGCATAAAAAACAAATCCTGTTGCTGATTTTCTTTCAGAATCCTTTAGAGCGGGTTTTACAAACCTCCAAACTTCCCATAAAAGATAAGGTACGCCTAACGCAATACCGGTCATTAAAGCTGAATTAATTTGCAGAGTAAACTGTCCTGCCATTTCAGTATTAATAATTTTACCGGGTATATTAGTAATACAAAATCCCGATTTATTAAAATACTCCCCAACTTTACACATCATTCTATATGTCCAAAATGTAGGTTTATGAGGGCCCATTATGATATTATCAAAAAGAAAATCATAATAGATGAAACAAACAATAGTCATCAGAATAATAACAATTGATGATCTTATTAAATGCACTCTAAGTTCTGATAAATGGTCAAAGAAAGACATTTCGCCTTCCATGCTTTTCCCTTTATTTTTTATAGATTCTATTAAATCAGTTTTTCTTTCTTTGGCCATCTTATTAAAGCAAAAATACCACTTTGACATTTCAGAGTGGTATTTAAAATACGTTATTTCTATATTTTAGTTTTCTTCACTTAAATCAAAAGTTTCCATAAACTTGGTAGTGAAATTACCAGCCCTAAAGTTTGGGTCTTTCAAAAGTTTTAAATGAAATGGAATTGTTGTTTTTATGCCCTCAATAACAAATTCACTTAATGCTCTTTCCATTGTATTTAGTGCTTCCTCCCTTGTTTGAGCAACACAAATTAATTTCGCAATCATAGAGTCGTAGTTAGGAGGGATGGTATACCCCGCATAAACATGAGTATCAACTCTAACTCCATGTCCACCTGGTGAATGAAAATGGGTTATTTTTCCAGGAGAAGGTCTAAAGTTATTAAAAGGGTCTTCTGCATTTATTCTACATTCTATTGCACACATTTCTGGAGTATAAGATTTTCCTGAAATCGGAATTCCTGCTGCAACTTTAATTTGTTCTTTAATTAAATCAAAATTTATAACTTCTTCGGTTACCGGATGTTCTACTTGGATACGGGTATTCATTTCCATAAAGTAAAAGTTACGATGCTTATCTACCAAAAACTCCACAGTGCCGGCACCTTCATAATTTACTGCGGTAGCGCCAATAATTGCGGCTGCCCCCATTTTCTCTCTTAATTCTGGAGTCATAAAAGGGGAAGGCGCTTCTTCTACCAATTTTTGATGACGACGTTGTATAGAGCAATCTCTTTCTGATAAATGGCAAACTTTTCCAAACTGATCTCCAATTACCTGGATTTCTATATGGCGTGGATCTTCAATATATTTTTCTAAATACATACCATCGTTCCCAAATGCAGCGGCTGATTCTTGCCTTGCAGAATTCCATGCATCTTCAAACTCTTCATCTTTCCATATTTGTCTCATTCCGCGGCCACCACCTCCAGCGGTTGCTTTTAATATTACCGGATAACCAATTTTATTCGCGATTTCAATCCCCTGTTTAACATCGGTTAACAATCCTTCGGAGCCCGGTATAGTTGGTACTCCAGCTAATTTCATGGTGTCTTTTGCCGAAGCTTTATCACCCATACCATTAATCTGCTCTGCAGTAGCGCCTATAAATTTTATTCCATATTCTTTACAAATGGCAGAAAATTTAGCGTTTTCTGATAAAAATCCATAGCCAGGATGTATGGCATCTGCATTGGTTAATTCTGCTGCAGAAATTATATTTGGGATATTTAGATAAGAATCTTTACTAGGCGGGGGACCGATACAAACGGCTTCATCTGCAAAACGTACATGAAGGCTTTCTCTATCGGCAGTAGAATAAACTGCTACCGTTTTTATTCCCATTTCTTTACAAGTACGGATAATTCTTAGTGCAATTTCTCCTCTATTTGCAATTAGTATTTTTTTGAACATTTTTTTACAATTTGACAATTTGATAATTTAATCATTTTCCAATTTGATTGACAAATGGGTTAATTCTCTTAAAGGCAAACTGTTTATGATGGATCTACTAAAAATAACGGTTGATCGTACTCTACTGGTTGAGAGTTATCAACTAAAACTTTCACTATTTTGCCCGAAACTTCAGATTCAATTTCATTAAAAAGCTTCATTGCTTCAATAATGCAAAGTACTTGCCCGTTTGCTACTTCATCACCAACATTAATAAAATTTGGTTTATCTGGAGATGATGAACGGTAAAAAGTACCAATCATTGGGGATTTTATAGTGATATATTTAGAATCATCAGCGCCATCATTTGTAGTTGATGAAGGATTTGAAGGTGCATTAGTTGCTGCTGGTGTAGGTAAATTTTGTATTGGTTGTTGTAAAGATGGTTGTGGAACTGTCGCAGTAACGTAAGTAGGCTGCTCGGTAGTTTTTATTGTAATTTTAAAATCTTTTTCTTCTATCGATACTTCATTCACTCCTGATTTTGATACAAATTTAATCAAGTCTTGAATTTGTTTAATATCCATTCCCATGTTGGTGTGGTTTAAATGTGATTAATTTAGAAATCTAATATAGTAATTATCTACAAAATAAAATGTTAGTAAGCCCATTTCAAATAAATAGAACCCCAGGTAAATCCTCCTCCAAAAGCAGCTAATATTAAATTATCTCCCTTCTTAAGTTTACTTTCCCATTCCCATAAGCATAATGGGATTGTTCCATTTGTAGTATTTCCGTAACGCTCAATATTGATCATTACTTTTTCTGACCCAATACCCATTCTATTTGCGGTTGCGTCAATTATTCTTTTATTTGCCTGATGAGGAACTAACCAATCTACATCTTCTGGTGTAAGGTTATTTTTATCCATAATCTCTGCAGCTACATCTGCCATATTGGTAACGGCAAACTTAAAAACTGCTTGTCCTTCCTGATGTACAGCATGTTCTTTTGCGTCAACTGTTTCATGAGTTGCCGGTCTGGCGGATCCCCCAGCTTTTTGATGTAGAAACGGCTTTCCAGAACCATCACTCTTTAATATAGAATCAATAATTCCATATCCTTCTGTATTTGGCTCAAGTAAGGCAGCCCCGCAACCATCCCCAAAAATAATACAGGTTACACGATCTTCGTAATTGATAATTGATGACATTTTATCTCCACCAACTACTAAAACTTTTTTATGTTTACCAGATTCTATAAATTGTGAAGCAGTTGCTAAACCAAACAAAAATCCTGAACAGGCTGCTTGCAAATCATATCCCCAAGCATTTTTTGCACCAATTTTATCGGCTAAAATATTTGCACTTGCCGGAAACGGCATGTCTGGAGTAGAGGTACAAAAAATAATTAAATCTAGTTCATCGGCACTTATTCCCCTCTTCTTTAATAATCCTTCTACAGCAGGAACCGCCATATCGGTAACTCCTTTACCTTCTCCTTTTAAAATTCTTCTTTCTTTAATTCCAGTTCTACTCGTAATCCACTCATCATTAGTTTCAACCATGGTCTCTAATTCCTGATTAGTTAAAATATAATCGGGAACGTAACCATTAACAGCTGTTATTGCAGCATGAATTTTACTCATAATTTTTAAGGTGTTTTATGAATTGAAAGCGTTTTGAAAACGCTCAATTATTTTAGATTCTACCATATTTTTAGAATGTAAAATCATGTTTTTTATTGCTTCAGGACTTGAAATACCATGCCCAATCATTACTGGAGCGTTAACGCCTAAAATTGGGCTACCTCCATACTGTTCATAATTAAATCTATCAAAAAACTCATCCTTTAAACCTCTTTTTAGCGTTAATACATAAAAAGATTCTGCAAGTTTTAAAATAATATTCCCTGTAAATCCATCACAAACTATCACATCTGCTTTGTCATTAAATAAATCTCTGCCCTCTATATTTCCGATAAAATTTATTTGAGCTGTTTCTTTTAAAAGAGGATAAGTAGTTTGCGTTATAAGGTTTCCTTTTTCTGCTTCTTCTCCCAAATTCATTAAACCTACTTTAGGTATTTCTATTTGGTAAACGTATTTAGAGAATAAACTTCCCATTATCCCAAATTGCGTTAAATGCTCTGGTTTGCAATCCGCATTAGCACCAGCATCTAATAAAATTGCAAAACCACCTTTTTCTTTGGGAATAATTGCAGATATAGCAGGCCTTAAAACGCCTTGTATTGCTTTAACACTAAACATAGCGCCAACTAACATAGCTCCAGTATTTCCGGCAGAAGCAAAAGCGTCTATTTTGCCTTCTTTTAACATTTGAAAACCTACAGAAATACTAGAATTAGGTTTTTGTACAATAGCTTTTGTAGGATGTTCACCCATCCCAATTACCTCGGTGGTATGTACAAATTCGAAATGATCAGGATTGAAATTTTGCTCTTTTAGGATTGGAATAGCTTCATTTTTATCTCCAAAAAGCACTAAATGCTGGTTTTCAGAAAGATTTTGATGTGCTGCTATTGCCCCTAAAACTGTTGCTTTGGGAGCGTAATCTCCGCCCATGATATCTAAGCCAATCTTCATCTACATAGTTGAGGTAAGTAAGAGAAACTGCTTAAATTCATTTATTTATATTTAAATAGCTTTTAAGCATTAACAAAAAATAAACCAAAAAATTAAAGCTTTATTCTTTGCATTAAATAAAGAATCCTTGTGTAATTTTTCTTTCTTTTAATTTGAAAGTTCACACAAGGATTATCCATAAATTTTACTAAGCTATAGAAGTGTTTTCTATTAGCAATTTACCTTTAAAGTAAAGATTACCGTCTACGTTATAAGCTCTATGTGGCAAATGAGTTGCTCCAGTTTCTTTATCTACCCATAAAGTTGGTGTTACTGCTTTATAATGAGTTCTTCTCTTATCTCTTCTTGATTTGGAGATTTTTCGTTTTGGATGTGCCATTTTTTCCTATTTTAATTTTTTCTAATACTCTTTAATATATCCCAGCGAGGATCTTTATCATCACTATCTTCTTCTGACGTTGAAAGCTCTTCTAACTTAGCAAGAGTTTCTTGGTCACATGCATCTGTATTGCCCGGATCTTCGCAAACGTTTACGTAAGGGGCGGCTAAGTTAATGATTTCATATATAAATGAAGAAACATCAATCTCTATATCTTTTTTACTCAGTGTTATTACCTCTTCGGTGTCACTTAATTCATCGGATTCTGTAAATTTAGCAATCAGCCTATCCTTTGTGTCAATTGAGTAAGGAAAATCTGATAAACATTTATCGCAATTAACCTCAATTAAGCCCCACACATGAAAATCTAAAACCATTAAAGTTTCTTGTTTTTCTAAAAAAACATCCACTTTTAAAGTCCCATTTTTTACTAAAGAATATTCAAACTCTTTAAAAAATAAGCCACCCACTTCATAATTAAATTCATGATGCCCAATTTTTAATCCCGTATATGGGATAGAATATTGTTTTAGCGATTTCAAAGTTCGACAATTAAGCCTGCAAATTTAGGAAAATTTATTGAGGTGGAAAGTTTTTTTTAAAAAAGGATTTTTAGCCAATTAGTTGCGTTAATTATACAAACAGCATTCTTTTTTCAATAAAACACTTTGCAAATTCTATAAAAGATAAAGTACATAATGAGTTAAAGCGCCCAAAATCTAAATACTTTATTTAATTTTTTTAATCTCTATCTCTGCTAAACCTTGAAAAAGGAAGTGTATTTTCTAATAAATTGGTTTGCTCTCTTCTTCTTTTGATGATGTGACAAGCTTCAAAAAGGGCATCTCTAAAAGAACTTGGGGAAGCCATATTTTTACCTGCGATATCGTAACCAGTACCATGATCGGGCGAAGTTCTTACCACTGGCAATCCTGCTGTAAAATTAACTCCATGATGAAAAGAAATGGATTTGAAAGGAATTAATCCTTGATCGTGATACATTGCTAAAATTGCATCGAATTGGTCAAATGCTCTATTTCCAAAAAAACCATCTGCTGGGTAAGCGCCAAATGCGAAAATGCCTTCTTCCTTTGCTTTTTCAATAGCAGGCAAAATTATTTCAGATTCTTCTTGTCCAATTAAGCCACCATCACCAGCATGCGGATTTAAACCTAAAACAGCAATTTTCGGCTTTTCTATCCAAAAATCATATTTTAGGGAATGATGCATTAACCTTAATTTAGAAAGTATGGATTCTTGACTAATACTTGAAGCCACGTCTCTTAAAGGGATATGACCAGTTACTACGCCAACTTTGAGCGCATTGCTTACTAAAAACATTAAAGAATCTGGAGAACCTGCCATTGCCTGAATGTATTCTGTATGACCACTAAATTTAAATTCTTCGCTTTGGATATTATGTTTATTAATTGGTGCAGTAACCAACGCATCAATTTTCCCTGAAATTAAATCCTCAGTAGCTCTTTTTAAAGATAAAAAGGCGTATTTACCTCCTATTTCGTTTGCAGTTCCTAATTCAATTTTAACATCTTCTTCCCAGCAATTAATCATGTTAGCTTTACCATCATGAGCTTGATCTGGATTTTGTACGACTTGAAAAATAAATTCTTGAATGCCTGCCGCCTTTCTATGGAAAGAAGCAACTTTTGTATGTCCGTATACAATTGGCGTACAATATTTATATACTTCAGATTCTGAAAGTGTTTTCATGATCACTTCTAAACCTATTCCGTTTACATCGCCAATAGAAATTCCAACTTTTAACAACTCGCTCATACAAAAATGTTTTTTCTAAATTTTCTTGCAAAATAAAGATTTTGAAACTAATGTTGATTTTAAAGATTAAACTTTCCGTAATTTGTAGCTCATCTTTACAAATAAATGAGTGTAGTTAAAGCGAAAAAGCATCTGGGACAGCATTTTTTAACGGATAAAAATATCGCCGAAAAAATTGTCAACAGTCTTATTCATCATGCTAAATACCAACAAGTTTTAGAAGTTGGACCAGGAATGGGAGTGCTTTCTGACTTTTTATTACAGAAGAAGGATTTTGAAACTCATTTGATTGATATTGACACAGAGTCGTTTTTATTTCTTCAAAAAAAATATCCAGAATTAGGCGATAAACTTTTAAATGAAGATTTTTTAAAACTTAATTTTAAGGATGTTTTTGCTTCTTCTTTTGCGATAATCGGGAACTTTCCCTACAACATCAGCTCGCAAATTCTTTTTAAGGTTTTAGACAATAGAAATCAGGTTCCGGAAGTTGTAGGCATGTTTCAAAAAGAAGTTGCCGAGCGTTGTACGGCAAAAGCGGGAACTAAAGAATATGGTATTTTGAGTGTTTTTTTGCAAGCTTATTATAAATGCGAATATCTTTTTACGGTTAAACCGGGAGTTTTTAATCCGCCACCAAAAGTTACTTCTGCCGTTATCAGGTTAAGCAGAAATGAGGTAAAAGATTTAGGTTGCGATGAAAAATTATTTTGGCAAGTGGTTAAAGCGGGTTTTAATCAACGAAGAAAAACTTTAAGCAATGCAGTATCGGGAATTATCCCAAAAGAAAAACAAGATGAAAGCAAGGTTTGGACATTAAGGGCTGAGCGCTTAAGTGTTACGGACTTTATAGATTTGACGAATTTAATTACAGAAAAGTTAAAAGCAATATAAGCAAGTCCTTCCCCTTTGGAGAAGGATTTAGGATGAGGCAAATGAAAAAAATATTAATCGTTGATGATTTACACCCTGCTTTTAGAATTGCAGCTGAAGAAATGGGTTTTGAGGTGGATGACCGTCCGCAAATAAAAAAGGCAGAGGTTTTGGAAATTTTAAAAAATTATCAAGGCTTAGCAATCAGAACAAAATTTAGAGTTGATAAAGAAATAATAGATGTTGCACCAAACTTAAAGTTTGTTGCCAGGGCAGGTGCCGGGATGGATAATATTGATGTGGCTTATGCCGATGAAAAAAATATTCAACTGATGAATGCTCCAGAAGGAAACAGAGACGCAGTTGGAGAACATTGTGTGGGAATGTTGCTTTCTTTAATGAATAATTTTAGAAAAGCAGATACTGAAATAAGAAATGGGATTTGGGAACGTGAAGGAAACCGCGGTTATGAATTGATGGGAAAAACCGTTGGAATTATTGGCTATGGAAATAATGGAGCAGCCTTTGCCAAAAAACTAAAAGGTTTTGATGTTAAGGTTTTAGCTTACGATAAATATAAAACTCGCTTTACAGATGATCATGCGAAGGAGGCCAGCATGGAAGAGATTGTAAAATATAGTGATGTGGTAAGTTTACATATTCCGTTGACTAGAGAAACAAAACAGATGATTGATGATGAGTATTTTCGTCATTTTCGTCGTCCGTTTTTCTTTTTAAATGCAGCGAGAGGCGAGATTGTAAATACGCAATCAGTTTTAAAAGCTATTAAAGAAGGAAAGATTTTAGGAGCAGGATTAGATGTTTTGGAGGCTGAAAAATTTCCATTGCTAACCGATGCAGAATTTTACAAAGATTTAATCGCTAATGGAAAAGTTCTTTTAACTCCACATATTGGAGGTTGGACTTTTGATTCTTACCGTAAAATATCGGAGGTTTTAGCAGATAAGTTGAAAAATTTGGAAATATAAAATCAAAATTTATATCTTCGTGTAACAACAAGAGCAAGACTATGTATGCGAAAAGTATATATAGTCTTGTTTGTTTTTTAGAGCTTGGCATTGTCCGGGCTCTTTTAGTCAATAACCATTATAATAAGGAAGAAGATGACGGATGTATCCTATTTTACCCAAGAAGGTTTAAATAAACTTAAAGAAGAATTACACTACCTAAAAACAGAAGGTAGAAAAAAAATATCTGCAGCTATAGCAGAGGCAAGAGATAAAGGTGATCTTTCTGAAAATGCAGAATATGATGCTGCAAAAGAAGCTCAAGGTTTACATGAGACTAAAATTGCTCAATTGGGTAATACTTTAGCTTCTGCCCGTTTAATTGATGAATCGAAATTAGATTTATCTAAAATTTTAGCACTTTCAATTGTGAAGATTAAAAATGTTAAAAACGGCGCTACGATGACTTATCAATTAGTTGCAGAAAATGAAGCAGATATGAAGACAGGAAAAATTTCCGTAAAATCGCCAATAGCCCAAGGTTTATTGGGTAAATCTGTAGGTGATAAAATTGAGATTATGGTACCTGCAGGCAAAATGGAATTTGAGGTCTTGGAGATTAGTCGTTAGTATTAAGTACTCAGTATTGATTATTAAGACACAAGAACGAGCAAACTACCTAACCATCTAACAAACTATCACCTAGAAAAATGAGTATATTCAGTAAAATAATATCAGGAGAAATACCTGCGCATAAAGTAGCAGAGACAGAAGATTATCTTGCTTTTTTAGATATCAATCCATTAAGGGAAGGACATGTATTAGTGATCCCTAAAAATGAGATTGATTATATTTTTAATATGGAAGACGCTAATTATGCCGGCTTAATGATTTTTGCAAAAGTGGTTGCTAAAGCAATAAAAAAAGCGGTGCCTTGTACTAAAATTGGTGTAGCAGTTATTGGTTTAGAAGTGCCTCATGTTCATATTCATTTAATTCCGATGGATAATGTTGATGATATGAACTTCAGTAAACCAAAGTTAAATCCTTCAGAAAAGGAATTAAGCGAAGTTGCTTTGCGGATTTTAGAATGTTTTGAATAAAAATTTTAACCTTGTGATTTAATTTTTTTTGCCCGCAGATTTCGCAAATTACCGCTGATATAATTCTGCGAAAATCACCGAAATCTGCGGGAGAAATTAACCACAAAATCTCCGAGAAAAAACTACTTTACCCTTTTTGTATTATCCTTTGCAAAAGCTTCCCAACCACTATAGTTTTTTCCGCTTCCTGCACTAGATATCTTTTGGAAAGAATGGCAAACGGCGACGCCTAAACCGTCAGTTGCGTCTAAAAATTCGGGAGTTTCGTCAAATTTTAATAGTTGTTTTAACATAGCTGCAACTTGTTCTTTTGTTGCGTTGCCGTTCCCAGTGATAGATTGTTTTATTTTTTTAGGGGAGTATTCAAATATGGGTAAACCTTTAGCTAAACCTGCGGCCATGGCAACGCCTTGAGCTCTTCCTAATTTTAACATCACTTGAATGTTTTTGCCATAGAAAGGCGCTTCTAATGCAATGCAATCTGGTTTATATTGCTCAATTAATAAGGTGGTGCGCTCAAAAATGCGTTGAAGTTTTAAAAAATGATCATCTAAATGCGTCATCTTTACCACTCCTAAACTAATCAATTCTATTTTGCTACCCGTTTCTTTTAATAGGCCGTAGCCCATTACGGCAGTGCCAGGATCTATACCTAAAATTATTCTTTCCTTAGATTTTTCACGCAACATTAGGGCAATATTAAGCTAAATTCTTAACATTGCATTAAATCCAAAGGAGGTTTGACCAGTCATCAAAAAAAAATATTAGGGTACAGTTTTAAGATAATTATAGTTGTTTTGGCGGCCTATTTTATCTATCATAAACTTTCTGATAATACCAACCTTACAAATTTCTTAAATTTAATAAACCGTTTAAGTAAGGTTAAAGTTTGGGCAACTATAGTTATCATACTTCTATTAATGTTTGTCAATTGGTTATTAGAGAGTGCCAAGTGGAAATTTTTAATCAGTAAAATAGAAGATATCAGTTTTTACCGGGCCGTTGAATCAGTTTTTTGTGGTTTAACCTGGGCTATTTTTACACCAAATAGGATTGGTGAATATGGCGGAAGAATTTTCTTTTTATCGCCAAGAAAAAGAATAAAAGGAATGGTTGCCATGAGTGTTGGGCAAATTGCACAAATGGTAATTACTAATGTTTTAGGGGCTTTAGCTTTATTATGGTTCATTTATAATTTTAAACCATTAGATCAATGGTTATTTGTTGCTATTTGTGTGTTGGTATTGGGATTCTGTTTTTTCTTTTTATTATTTTATTTCAATATCAGTTGGCTAGAAAAATCTCTAAGCAGTATTGGATTTTTAAAAAGATTTAAAAGTTTTTTTAGTGTTTTAGGAGAGTATCATAGGTTAGAACTGGTAAAGGTAATGTTGTATAGTTTAGCCAGATTTGCAGTATTTACTACACAATATCTATTTATAATCCATTTATTAATTCCAAATATTCCATACTATGAATCCGCTTTAATGGTTTTATTATTATTTTTTGTGCAATCTGCTTTACCTTCGTTAGATTTGCTTGATGTTGGCGTGAGGAGTTTAACTGCAACTTATTTTTTCAGTTTTATTACCCATCAAGAAATTGCGGTAATGGCAGCCGCAGCATTAATTTGGCTAGTAAATTTAATTATCCCTGCTATTTTGGGGTCTTATTTTGTTTTTAAACTCAATTTCTTTGATCATAATAATACTTAGCATCTGTTCTTTAGCAGTTACTTTTTTTTACGCTTTTTTAATCTTGTTCCTCCGCAGCGGATGGCAAAAAATTCCATATTTTAATAAAAATAGTATTGTTCCACATACAAAAATCTCAGTTTTAATAGCCGCGAGAAATGAGGAAGAAAAAATTCATTTAACCATTGAGGATATCCTGGCTCAAAACTATCCGAAGGAATTAATGGAGATTATTATTGTTGATGACCATTCTACAGATAGAACTTCAGAGATTATAGGTAGCTATGAGAGCCAAGGTGTAAAACTGATCAAACTCAATGAAAAAGAACCACTTAATTCTTACAAGAAAAAAGCCATTGCAGAAGCGATAAAATTATCTGAAGGAGAATTAATAATAGCTACTGATGCCGATTGCCGGATGAAACCCGATTGGTTAGTTACTATAGTCAACATGTTTGAAACTGGAAATTATAACTTGATTAGTTCGCCAGTGGTTTACTTTGAAGAAAAATCTTTATTTGAACGTTTACAAACACTTGAATTTTTGTGTTTGATAGGTTTAGGAGCAGCCGGAATTGGGAATAAAATGCCGTCTACTTGCAATGGAGCAAATCTGGCTTACAAAAAATCTGTATTTGTGGAGCTTGGCGGTTTTAAGGGAATTGATGAATTAGCTTCTGGCGATGATGAATTGTTTTTACATAAAGTTGCTTTTGCACATCCTGGGACTATTGGTTTTTGTAAATCCGCAGATGCGATAGTTTTTACCCATGGCAAACCAAATTTGAAAGAATTTATCCAGCAAAGGAAAAGATGGGCCAGTAAAAGTGTAAAATACAAGGATAAAAAATTGATATTTGTTGCGGTTGCAGTTTGGCTTTTTAATATTTCGCTGTTAACTAATCTTATAATGGCATTCTTTTATCCAGATTTCTTAAAATTAGTTGCGGTACAATTCACGATTAAATTTATTTCAGAACTCTTCTTTTTAGATTTACTTACCAATTTTGTAAAAAGGAAACATCTGGTTTTCCATTTATTTTTACTTACATTTCTCCATCCTTTATATCTTATTTATATCGGTTTTGCCGGTAATTCTGGTAAATACAATTGGAAGGATAGAATGGTAAATTAATCTGGATAGTTTGGAAAACAATCAATCTTTATGGAAAAAGTTCTGTAAAAATAAGCTTTCACTTTTTGGGTTAGTATTTATTGTTTTAGTAACTATCATTGCCATTTTAGGATATTTAGTCACACCAGATGATAGCCCTATGGCTAACCAAATGAGCCTACAATTAAATATAGAAAAGCCAGGAAAAACAGTTACGATATTAAAAATCCCTAAAAATCCACAACCTTCAAATGTTAATTTTTTAGAAAAAATGCTTTTTGGGCAACCATCCAGGTATGATTATATTCCTGTTAATGATTATCAATTCAATAAAGAAAGCATCAAGTATCACGAGTATGTCGGAGCTGAAGAAAAAGGTGATTTAAAAAGCATCGATTTAAAAAATTTCGGAACAAAAAATCAACAAAAGATAAAAGAAGATTATATTCTTAAAAGAACCTATGGGTTAGGAACCGATGTTTACGGTAGGGATTTATTGAGTAGAGTAATTATTGGCTCAAGAGTTTCACTAATGGTTGGTTTTGTCGCGGTATTAATCAGCTTGTTTTTAGGGGTTTCTTTAGGTGCAATAGCAGGTTATTTTGGTGGCAAAGCCGATATTTTTATCAGTTGGTTGATGAATGTTTTATGGTCTTTACCTGCCTTGTTATTGGTAATAGCTATTTCCTTTGCATTAGGAAAAGGATTTTGGCAAGTTTTTATTGCAGTAGGTTTATCCATGTGGGTAGAAGTTGCAAGATTGGTACGCGGACAAGTAATGTCGTTAAAAAACGCACAATTTATTGAAGCTGCTAAATCTTTAGGATTTTCAAATTCAAGAATAATTTATAAGCACATATTACCAAATATTTTAGGTCCTATATTAGTGGTAACAGCATCAAATTTTGCTTCTGCAATTTTATTAGAGGCTGGATTAAGCTTTTTAGGATTTGGGGCTCAACCACCAATGCCAACTTGGGGAGGCATGATTAAAGAACATTATGGCTATATTATTATGGATGGTGCATATTTAGCGCTTGTTCCTGGTTTAATGATTATGTTAATGGTTTATGCATTTAACCTCGTAACCATTGGGTTAAGAGATCTGTATGATATTAAATCACAAAATACTAATGTTTAGTTGCGTTTTTAGGGATATATAATTACATTAGACTTATAAATTCACCGCCACCTAATGCAGGATCAGAATCCTTTTTCAGAAACAGACTCTCAAGTAGATATTGTTGAGCTTCTTTTAAAAAGGCAGGCCGAATTAAGCGCACTCCTAGAAGTCACCAGAGCAATAAATAGCAACGTTCCCAGCCAGAGTTTAATAGAAATGCTGGAAATGATTATGCAAAATAACCTAAGAGTTAAAAAGTTTAGGTTGATGCTTAAAAATATTGATCAATTCTATTGTGTATCAAACTTTGGTGACGAATTAGAAGAGTTTGAAGATTTACAATTAATTGCAGATCAGCTTTTGCCAAGTAAAGTACCTCAACAATTAACCAAACATCCAAATCCTATCTTTAACGCTTACGATTATTTTATTCCTGTTCATCATAAAGAAGAAACACTGGCTTTTGTATTGGTAGGAAAGTTTAAAAACGAAGAAAAATTATTAGACAATAGCGTAGATTATATTCAAACACTTATTAACGTAATTATAGTTGCATTTGAAAACAAGAAATTGTTTAAAGAGCGTTTACACCGAGAGCGTTTAACAAGAGAAGTAGAACTCGCTCGTCAGGTTCAAAATATGTTAATTCCGCAAGAGTTACCAAACAATCTTTTTTTAGATGTTGCTTCTGTTTATCGTCCCCATCAAAGTATTGGAGGCGATTTTTTTGATTTTATTCAGCTTAATAACGATGAATTTTTATGGTGTGTAGCAGATGTTTCTGGTAAAGGAATTTCTGCCGCATTAATTATGGCTAATTTCCAGGCTAGTTTAAGGGCATTAGCTTCTCTAGATATTGGCTTACCAGAATTGGTAAAAAGATTAAATACAAACGTATATAAAAACACCAAAGGCGATCGTTTCATTACGCTTTTTATCGGAATGTATAATGATAAAACCAGGCTTTTAAATTACATTAACGCTGGACATAATGCGTCTATAATTATCGAAAAAGATAAAATAAGTACCCTCGCTAAAGGTACAACCATGATTGGGGCTTTCGATGAACTTCCTTTTATAAACCAAGGTGTACTTATTCTTGAGCCGGATACAATAATTTTTAATTATACGGATGGAATTGTAGAATTTGATGGGGATGAAGAACAATCATTAACAGAAGATAATTTAATGAACCTATTGTTTGAGAATCGAAATAAACCGCTAAAACAGCTCAATAATATCATCATAGAAAAAATTGAGGAACTAAGACATCAAGAAGAAGCTTCAGATGATATTACGATACTTTCTTTAAAGATTAATTAATAGAGGATTGCCTCAAACTCAAAGAAGTAACCATTCCTAACATAGCCCAAACTAAAACAGCTGCTTTATCCTGATCTAAAAAATCGTTCATTAAACCGTGGAAATAATAAGTTAGTAGGCTTAATAAAATTGCCAAACTATACATTTTAATGTTTTCATTTTTAGAATGATAATATAGTCTCATTAAAACGGCTATTGAAAATCCGAAAAGTAAAATCAATAATAAAAAACCTATAATTCCACTTTCTATCAAAGGAGTAAAATATTCACTATGCGCATTTCCCATATCTCCATGAGTAGTGCTGATACTGGTCATTTGATGAGATTTTTGGTATCCTGAATATTGAAATTGATAGGTTCCTGGTCCAAAACCTAATAACGGTTTTTCTTTAAACATACGGTAGCCTGACTCCCATCTATTCAATCTTTCTACGTTAGAAGCATCGTTATTAATATTAGAGATAGATTTTATATCGCCAACCAAATTTTTTCCAGAAGCAGAGTTGTTAAGTCTAATTCTTTGATAAATCTCATTATTGAAAATAAATCCAATGATCATTAATATTGCAAAAGAGCCAACTAAGGTTCTAAATCTGATTTTTAGTTTCAATAAAACGAGAAAAACCAATACAAAAACTAAACTCAAGACTGCGGCTCTGGAATAAGAAAGAAAAACCCCGATTAAGCAAAACAAAGAAATTGAAAAGAACAAAAATTTATCCCTAAACCTATTCTTAAAAAAAATCATCGTTACAGAAAATGCCAAAACCATACTGCAAACGGCACTGTAAATTGTGTGATCATCCATTAAAGGTTTCATTACCAGCATTGCTTTTTTTTGCGAAAAGCCAAAACCATAATGATGATAAGTACTATAAACCACTACAATGCAAAGTCCTAATCCAAAAGCAAGCATAAATTTTTTAATGTTTTTAGGATTTTGAAAAAGCAATGCTCCCCAAAAATATCCGAAAGTAACTGTCCATAATCTGGCTAATAAAAACTTAAAAGAGATAATTGGTAAACTACTGGATATAGATGTTATTAAAATCCAAATCAAGTTTAATAAAAGTATAAAAGTTAATGGCTGTTTTAAAATAGGCTTAAAAAGTTCGGGTTTTTCTATCAATTTAACAATGAAAAGTAACATTAAAGCAATCATCAATGGCTCATCTGGCAGGTTTATGCCAGAAGTTCCAATTAAATATTTAATAGAGAAAGGCGTAGAAAAAGCGACGATTAAAAATATGCTTTCAATAGATAAAAGAAATAATCCCGCTATTAAAAAAGTAGTTGGTAAAATAATAATGAAATAGCTTGAAAAAAAATAGGCAATAAATACACTCAATAAAAGTCCTAAAATACTTATGCCATATAGTTTTTTAACATCAGCATTTGCTACCATCAATTATTGAAATTTAGGACGTAAAAATTCTAAATAGCAGATGGTCAACAAAGCAATAATAAAAGCGGAAAGTGCAAAAAGTAAGACGACTAATGTTTTATTTGGGTAAGTGCTTTTTTCTGGAACATTTGCTTTTTCAATCAAAAATTGTTGAGAAATGGCGGCTTTAAAATCGACTTCAGCACTTTCTAATCTTATCTGTAAGTTTGCTAAAGACTCTTTTTCCTTTTCATAAACTGCTTCCAACTCTAAATATTTACCGCTTTGTTTACCAAAATTATTAACCGTTGGTTTTAAGGATTGATAAGTTGCCTTTGCAGCAGCTAATCTTCCTTTGGCCTTTATCATAGTGGTATCAGGCAATTTTGACTCGTAATTTTGATAAACTTTTACCCTTGCTTCTTCTGCCGCAACAGAAGTTTCTGCATTTACAATCGCTTCACTTAAAACCCGAGATTGCTCCACATAATCATAAACTCCGGTTTGTCTTATTGCACTTAATTGCATTAAAATAGAATCAACTTCAATTTGCTTTTTTTGATATTGATTTTTAATAATTTGATAAGCTTGTTTTGCCCTGCCTTGTTGGATATTTGTGCGAATACTATCGAGCGAAAGCGAAATATAATTAGCCATTTCAGCTGCTAAAACGGGATCTTCATCCTTTACCGAAATTTTAATGGCAAGATTATCTGTCCGCTTAAACTCTGTATTACTCTCAAACTGTTTCCTTGTTTTTGTTTTTGGATATTTTGAGGCCGTATCAATATTATAATGCTGGCTCAAGTTAAATTTACTGATTACTTTATCTTTTAAATTATCAGAACTCAGCATTTCTAAAACTTGGTCAATTTGATCTTCATCGCCATAGCTCATGAAATTCTCGAGGTTATTCTCTGCTAAAAGCGATTTTGAAATAGAGGTATTTGCCGGAGTATAAAAAATGGTATAAGCTTCGTATTTTGGTTTGATTATAAAACTAACGGCAACACCAATAGCGGCACCAATTAGGGTAATCAATAAAATATGCTTTCGGTAGCGAATACCAGCTTTTGCGACTTCAATAAAGTTTAAAGCTTTTTCTTGTTCCTCCATTATTTAATTTAGGACGTGAATTTAGTTATTTATTTGATTTATGATGATTTTAACCGTTTACATTTAATATTCCTTTTAAAACTTTATAATCAAAAAGTTTTAAAACTAAAGCAATAATTATGGCTATAACTACGAAAGCAGAGAATTCCATGATCCAAGCAATATTTAGATAACTTACAAAGTTCCCCAATAACATTAACAGAAATCCAAATAACAAAACTTTAAGCCAAATTTTTAGATGATTTTGCTGTTTAAAATATCGATAATAAAAATAGATCTCGGTTAAACCTATGAGAAGAAAAGTAAAAAAAGAAGTGATTGCAGTGCCTAAAGCTCCGTAATTGGGAATCAAAATAATATTTAATAAAATATTGAAAACCAAACCAATGGCAGATATGATATTTAAAATTTTGAGATTATTGTTTGCAGTTAGAACCGTACTATAAACATAATATATAACAATCAAAGGAGCGCTAAACATTAAGAAACCAAAAATATTCGCCAATTCTTTAGAACTTTTTGCTCCATAAAAGAGAGACATTAAGTTTTCTCTATAAAACCAACTTCCAAAACAAACGATTAATGAAATTGCAATTAAAAAGCTTAATCCTGGTTTTATAAAATTACCGATGTGTTTTTTTTCAATGATGTTTTTACTCACCACCGGATAAAATAAGGAAGCAAATAAAATAGGCAACATATTACTTGCATCTAAAAAGCGATAAGCAGCGGCATAATTGCCTGTTGCTAAGGAACCATTTGGCAATAGTTTTTGTAGTAGAACAACATCAATTTTATTGTAAGCCAAAACCAAAAAGGCAAATATGGCAAAAGGCATTAATGGTTTTAAAACGGAAAAATTAAGCTTAAAACTGATATTGAAAAAGAGATTGATTTTATGCCTTATTAATATCCAATAACATAAAATAATACTGATGAGAACTGCTATCAACTGACTTAAAGCGTATAAATTGATTGTCCAGTTAATGTTTTTGTTGAGATAAAATAAAGGAACAAGCGTAATAATTAATAAAAATTTATCTAAAATAGAGAAGAAAACCTCAGCATTTAAAAACTGATATCCCTTTAAAAATCCCCTTAAATAAATTAAAAACGACCATAATATTTGATATCCAATTAAAATAAAAATGAGTTGAAAATTTGAATAACCACTTATAAAACTGAATAATAATGTGAGCAACAAATAAGATATAGAAAGTAAAATTTTCAATGAAAATAGATTGGCTATTTGAAATGAATTTTCATTTTTTGATGCGAGAAATCTGATGAGATAATTGGTTAATCCAGGATCGTTGATGAAGCCTAGTATTAATGTAAAATTAAAAATGCTGTAGTATAATCCGTAATTTTCAAAGCCAACCAGTAATTGAATTTTACGTTCGATAAAAAAAATCCAAACCAGCTTAACTATTAAATTTACTATAATAAGTAAGCTTACCTGAACAGCAAATTTTTTAGCAACCATATTTAATTTCCAAAGTAAAGAAATAAATCAAATAGCCCGTTCTAATATATTTTAAATGATTTATATTAGCCATTAAACAAAAATTAAAACCTTGCGGATAGCTGTCAATACTCGTTTATTACAAAAAAACAAACTAGAAGGCATTGGTAGGTTTAGTTATGAAAATTTAAAAAGAATTGTTTTAAACCATCCCGAAATCGACTTTATTTTTTGTTTTGATAGAGATTATGATGCTGATTTTATATTTGCCACTAATGTAAAACCTATCATTATTTCGCCAAAAGCAAGACATCCTTTTCTATATTACATTTGGTTTCAATTGCTTTTACCAGCAATCTTAAAAAAAGAAAAAATCGATTTATTTCTCTCTCCAGATGGATTTCTTCCTTTAAATACAAATATCAAAACAGTTGCAGTCATCCATGATATAGCCTTTGAACATTTTCCTAACGGAGTAAATTGGCTAACCCAGAAATATTATAAATATTTCTTTCCCAAATTTGTTCAACAAGCAAGTAAAATTGCAACTGTTTCAAATTTCACTAAAAACGATTTGATAAAAACTTATGGAATTGATCATCAAAAAATAGACGTGATTTACAATGGAGTTTCATCAGTTTTTAAACCCATAAGTGAAAAAGAAAAAATCGAAATCATAGAACAGGAAGCAAATGGAAATCCTTATTTTATCTGTTTAGGAAGTATTCATCCTCGCAAAAATATCATTACCTTATTAAAAGCTTTTGAGAAGTTTAAAACTGAAAATCCTCAATATCCTCATCAATTAATTTTTGTTGGTAGAATGGCTTGGAAAAATTCAGAGATTGAGGATTATCTAAAATCCATGAGTTTTAAAAAAGATATTTTATTTAAAGGATTTTTAGATGATAGCAAACTTTCTAAAATTCTGGCATCTGCAACAGCCAGTATTTATACTTCTTTGTTTGAAGGTTTTGGTCTACCAGTTATAGAATCCTTTGCTTGTGGCACACCAATAATTACTAGTAAAGGAACTTCCATGGAAGAAATTTCAAAAGGTGCGGCTTTCCTATTTGAGCCATTAAGTGTTGATGAATTAACTGAAAAAATGATTTTCACTATCGAAAATAAAGAAATTAAAAACGAAAAAATTGTAAAAGGTTTGGCTGTTGCCGAGGAATATAATTGGGATAAAACAGCCGATTTACTTTGGGAAACCATTTTAAAAGCTAAAGTTTGTTAAATTTTAGATTGTATATTATCCAGAAGTATAGATTTGTGAATATAGAAATGGACATCGCATTTTATAAAATAAACCTAAATTAGCAATCATGCTACTTTCATATTTTCAAAATCAATTAATAGAAGCAGGTTGCGATGAAGCCGGGAGAGGTTGTTTGGCGGGTCCAGTTTTTGCGGCTGCAGTTATTTTGCCTCAAGATTTTCATCATCCTTTATTAAATGATTCTAAGCAGATTAAAGAAAGCGACCGGTTTAAATTAAGAGTAGAAATAGAAAAAAATGCGATTGCATTTGCCGTTGCGATGGTAGATCATCAAGAAATTGACAAAATAAATATCTTAAACGCTTCTTTTTTGGCGATGCACCGGGCAGTAGAAAAGCTAAAAGTTCAGCCTCAATTTTTAATCATCGATGGTAATCGTTTTAAAACCTATCCAAATATTAATCACGAGTGCATTGTAAAAGGAGACGGTAAATATTTTTCTATAGCTGCCGCATCAATCCTGGCAAAAACTTATCGTGATGATTTTATGCATCAAATTGATGAAGAGTTTCCTGTCTACCAATGGAAAAAAAATAAAGGTTATCCCACACAACATCATAGGCAAACAGTAATCGAAATTGGATTTAGTCCTTACCATCGTAAAACATTTAGGGTAACAAATCCACAATTATCTATTTTTTAATTAATTTGCCTTCTATGCGAATATTGATGCTAACCAATCGTGTCCCTTTTCCTGCCGATGGTGGTTACGCAATTGTAGTTCATAACACAATAGAAGCATTATTGAACCAAGGTTACGAAGTACATCTCTTTAGTTTAAATACCACCAAACATTATATAGATACAAGAGATATTGATGATCCGATTTTTCCTAAAATAAAATTCTATCAATATAAAATTGATAACCGAATTAAAATAAAAGATGCTTTTTTAAATCTTTTTAGCAGTCAATCTTATAACATCAGCCGATTTTTTCATACGGGTTGCGCCAACCGATTAGTTCATTTATTAAAGAATAATCAATTTGATATCATCCAATTTGAAGGTTTGCAGGTTACGCCATATCTAGACATCATAAAAGCAAATTCTGATGCTAAATTGATATATCGAGCTCATAACATTGAATATCAAATCTGGAAAAGACTTACCCAACAAGAAAGTTTCATAGCTCGTAAAATTTATTTAGGGATTTTAAGTAAGCGTTTAAAACGTTTTGAGTTTAATATACTAAGCAAGTTTGATACGATAATTGCCATCAGTTTTGTAGATCAGCATTTTTTTGAAAGCTTGGTTCAAAGTGTGCCGGTTTATACTTTATCTGTTGCATTAAATCTCAAAAAATATGATAATGAATACAAATTAAGTCCTAATAAAAGTGTTGGCTATATTGGCTCTATGGATTGGCGACCAAATATTGAAGGAGTAGATTGGTTTTTAGAACAAGTTTGGCCCAATATATTGCAATTAGGCTCGGGAATTACTTTTCATTTGGCAGGCAAAAATATCCCTAAGCAGTTTGAAATCATGAGCAATGAGTCTTTTATTATGGAAGGCAAAGTGGATAATGCCTTAGAATTTATAAGCAGACAACATGTTCTGGTTGTTCCATTGCTTTCTGGCAGTGGGATGCGTGTAAAAATTATCGAGGCAATGGCATTAGGTAAATGTATTATTGCCACATCTATAGCTGCAGAAGGAATAAATTATCAGCATGATAGGGATATTTTAATTGCAGATAAATCCGATGATTTTTATAAACAAATATTAAGATGTTTCACCGAAAAAAGCCTCATCCATCGTATTGGTGAAGGAGCAAAAAAATTAGTAGAAAAAAATCATGACCAGGCTAAAATGGGTTTGTCACTCATAAAAATATATCAGGATTTATCGGCGAAGCCAATTTAAAAATTGTTTAATTTCGCTTAAAATACTCAATACTCAAATCTCAATCCCCAATACTCAACAAAAAATGAAAACAACAGCTTTAACAGATAAACACATCTCATTAGGCGCAAAAATGGTTCCTTTTGCAGGATATAATATGCCTGTACAATACGCTGGAATCAATATCGAACATGAAACGGTAAGAAATGGAGTTGGTGTTTTTGATGTAAGCCACATGGGCGAATTCATTTTAAAAGGTGATAAAGCATTAGATTTAATTCAAAAAGTTTCTTCAAACGATGCTTCAAAATTATTTGACGGCAAAATTCAATACGCTTGTTTGCCAAATGCAGCTGGAGGAATTGTAGACGATTTATTAGTTTACAAAATGGACGATAAAACCTATATGTTGGTTGTTAATGCCTCAAATATTGAAAAGGATTGGGATTGGATTTCTTCTTTAAACACAGAAGGAGTAGAGATGAAAAATATTTCTGATCGTACCTCGCTTCTAGCAGTTCAAGGTCCAAAAGCAGCCGAAGCTTTACAATCTTTAACTGATGTTGATTTAAGCAGCATGGAATATTATACATTTAAAAGAGGCAAATTTGCAGGTTTTGACAATGTAATTATCTCTGCTACAGGTTATACTGGCGCTGGCGGTTTCGAACTTTATTTTGATAATGCTCACGCCGATGAAATTTGGGATGCCATATTTAAAGCAGGAGAAGAATTTGGGATTAAACCTATTGGTTTGGCTGCAAGAGATACTTTGCGTTTAGAAATGGGTTTTTGTCTTTACGGAAATGATATTGACGATACCACTTCCCCAATTGAAGCAGGCTTAGGTTGGGTTACAAAATTCACCAAAAATTTTACCAATTCAGAAGCCTTGCAAAATCAAAAACAACAAGGCGTTTCAAAAAAATTAATAGGTTTTGAAATGATTGATAGAGGAATTCCTCGTCATGATTATGAAATTGTAGATGCTGATGGAAACAATGTTGGCAAAGTAACCTCTGGTACACAATCTCCATCTTTACAAAAGGCCATTGGTATGGGATATTTACAAGCAAATTTAGCAAAAGAAGGACAAGAAATTTTTATCAAGATTAGGGATAACAAGATCAAAGCTAAAGTGGTAAAGTTCCCTTTTTATAAAAAATAGTGTGATTTCAAATTCTTATTTCAAATAAAACATGCGTCATGTCGAGGATACGAGACATCACACAAGCAAGAAGCCATTTCAAAATGGAAAACTATTTCGTTAAATAATAAAATTAAGGATGAAAAGAGTTCTATTAATTACTTTATCGATAATTTGGTGTTTTAGTTTAATGATGTTGATTGCTGCACTAACAGATTTATTTCATATTAAAGTTTTACACGAATATCGTCTATTAGTTGGCTTAAGCTTTTTATTAATCTCAGCTATTATGAGAACATCATTCAAAAAACTGACTAGTATTGAATGAATTTCAAGGATTAATATAAATCTTTGAGCGTTCAAGAAATCAAAATCAAAAATAGAATATGCAAAAAAGAAAACTGGAAGTTTGTTACACACCAGCATTGCTTCCATTATACGATATAAAAAATTCGATTGTAGTTGTAATAGATATTTTTAGGGCAACAAGCTCTATCTGTTACGGAATTGAAAATGGAGCATTGGGAATTATTCCAGTTGCAAGTGTAGAAGAATGTATAAGTTTTGAAAAAGAAGGCTATTTATTAGCTGCAGAAAGGGACGGAAAAGTAGTTGCAGGTTTTGATTTTGGCAATTCTCCCTTTGCTTACGCCGAGGATAAAGTAAACGGAAAAACCATTGTTTTAACTACTACAAATGGCACACATGCCATCGATGAATCTAAAAAAACAGCCTATCAAGTAATTATTGGTTCATTTTTAAATTTGGATGCAGTTTGTAATTACCTAAAAAGTCAGGATAAAGATGTTTTTCTTTTATGTGCAGGCTGGAAAAATAAATTCAATTTAGAAGACACCTTGTTTGCAGGAGCAGTGGTAAATCAGCTTAAAGCAGATGATTATTTTTTAGATGATGCCAGTATTGCAGCAGATGATTTATACCAAATTGCGGAAGATGATTTGGAAGCTTATACTGCAAAAACATCTCATAGTGAAAGGTTGAAGAAATTAGGAATTGAAGAAGATATCAAGTTTTGTTTAAACCTTAATATCGTTAAAAGCATCCCAGTTTTAAAGGATAATAAGTTGGTAAAAATGTAAATTGTAAATAATTGATTTTAAAATTGATGGTTGATTTTTTAGGGCGTTTTAACACGCTATCCGCTTTATCTTTTTTTGAAAATAAAAAAAGGATGCCGCTTCTATCGTTAACGCAAAAAACATCATTATATTAAAACCTAAAACCTAAAATGTTATCATCAGAAAATAAAATCGCCGTTATTGGTTTAGGATATGTGGGTTTGCCGTTGGCAGCGGCTTTCGGCAATATTTATGAAACAGTAGGTTTTGATATTGATATAGAAAGGGTAAACCAATTAGAAAACGGAATTGATTTAACCAAACAATTAGAATTATCCGAAATAAAAGATAGTCATCATCTTTCTTTTTCAAATGAAATAAATGACATTGCAAGCTGTAATATCTTCATTATTACCGTACCAACACCAATTAATCAATACAAAGCTCCAGATTTAAGCTTCCTTTTAAAAGCAACTTCAATGATTGGTAGCCTAATTAAAAAAGATGATTTGGTAATTTATGAATCAACGGTTTATCCGGGTTGCACCGAAGAAGATTGTGTTCCGCTGCTAGAAAAGGTAAGTAATTTACTATATAATCAAGATTTTTTTGTTGGATATTCTCCAGAGCGTATCAATCCTGGAGATAAAATAAATACGCTGACAACTATTTGTAAAGTAACGTCTGGTTCAAATCCAGAAACAGCACTAAAAGTAGATTCACTTTATAAGACCATCATTAAAGCAGGAACTTATCTAGCGCCCTCTATAAAGGTTGCAGAAGCTTCAAAAGCTATAGAAAATGCACAAAGAGATGTAAATATTTCTTTTGTGAACGAGTTGGCTTTAATCTGTGATCGTTTAAAAATTGATACAAACGATGTGCTAGATGCAGCTGCCACAAAATGGAATTTCTTAAAATTTAAACCTGGTTTAGTCGGCGGACATTGTATTGGTGTTGATCCCTATTATTTGGCTCACAAGGCAGAATCTCTAGGTTATCATCCTCAAGTTATTTTATCTGGAAGGCGTGTAAATGATAATATGGGAATGTTTGTCGCTAACAAGCTAATCAAACTAATGCTCAAAAAAGAGCATAAAATGATACAAAGCAAAGTGCTTATTTTAGGTTTTACTTTTAAAGAAAACTGCCCAGATATTAGAAATACAAGGGTAATTGATATTTATAAAGAATTAATTCAGTTTGATCTTTCTGTAGATATTTATGATCCTTGGGCAGATGCTAAAGAAGTTGAAAATGAATATCATATAAAATTGATTGATAAAATTGATT
Source organism: Pedobacter psychrophilus (assembly GCF_001652725.1). GTDB lineage: Bacteria > Bacteroidota > Bacteroidia > Sphingobacteriales > Sphingobacteriaceae > Pseudopedobacter > Pseudopedobacter psychrophilus. The sequence continues at coordinate 106,292 of NZ_LWHJ01000029.1, read as the reverse complement.
TAAATAATTACCAGGCGATAGTAATTACGGTTGCTCATCAGCAATTTTTAGGTTTAGACTATCAAATAGTAAAAAATAACAACGGAGTTATTTTCGATACAAAATCAGTTATCGATAGAAATTTAGTGGATGCCAGATTATGAGCCATAAAATCCAAATGATTGATTTGGCTGCCGAGTACAAACTTTTGCAACCCATTTTACTGCCAAAAATTAACCAAGTTTTAGAGAACGGAAATTATATTCAAGGTTTAGAAGTTAAACTTTTTGAAAAAGAACTTGCCAATTATTTGGGAATTAAACATGTTATTTCTTGCGGAAACGGAACTGATGCGCTTCAAATTGCCTTAATGGCAATTGATATTAAAGCTGGAGACGAAGTCATTATTCCTGCTTTTTCTTACATCGCAGTTGCGGAAGTTGTTTGTCTATTAGGTGCAACACCAGTTTTTGTAGATGTTGATGAAAAGTATTTCCAACTGAATAACAACTTAGTAGAAGAAGCTATAACCACCAAAACCAAAGCCATAATTCCTGTTCATCTTTTTGGGCAATGCGGAGATATGAAGACCTTGCTAGATATCGCCGAAAGGCATCAAATTTCTATTATTGAAGATACAGCACAGGCTTCAGGCGGAAACTATTTATTAATTAATAAAGAAGTGTTTTTAGGTGGTTTAGGAAAAATTGGTTGTACCTCTTTTTTCCCAACAAAAAATCTTTCTTGCTTTGGCGATGGTGGTGCAGTTTTCACCAATGATGATGAGTTGGCAAAGAAAATCAGGATGATCGCCAATCATGGACAATTAGAGAAATACAATCATCAAATAGTTGGTGTCAACTCTCGTTTAGACACTTTACAAGCAGTAATATTATCAGAAAAGCTAAAAAATTTAGATGATAATCTATCAATCAAAAAGAAATTAGCGGGTTTTTATCATTATCAATTAAGAGATGTTGCACAAATAGAATTGCCTTTTATTCATGAAAATGCAAATCATACATGGCATCAATATACCATTAAGGTAAAAAATGGTCAACGGGATAGTTTAAAATCCTATTTAAAAGAAAAAGGAATAGATGCCATGGTTTATTATCCAATGCCCTTGGCTAAACAAAATGCCTATTCCAATTTTCAATCAAATGCACCAATTGCTGAAAAATTATGTTTTTCAGTATTGTCTTTACCAATTCATCCTTTGTTAAAAGAAGAAGAGATAACTTATATTTGCAATTCCATCAAACAATTTTTTAATGCCTAAAACTGATATTTTTGTCCATCCTACTTCCATTATTGATGAAAATGTAACAATTGGCAATGGGACAAAAATTTGGCATTTTTGCCATGTTTCTGAAGATGTAACCATTGGAGAAAATTGCTCTTTTGGGCAAAATGTTTTTATAGGCAAAAACGTAAAGATTGGTAACGGAGTCAAAATCCAAAATAATGTTTCAGTTTTTGAAGGTGTGGAAATAGAAGATGATGTTTTTATTGGACCTTCAGTTGTCTTTACCAATATCTTGAATCCTCGGGCTTTTATCAATCGTAAAATGGAATTCAAAAAAACCGTTATTGAAAAAGGAGCATCAATAGGTGCAAACGCAACCATTATTTGTGGAAATAAAATCGGTAAATATGCTTTAATAGGAGCTGGCAGCGTTATTACTAAGACTGTAAGAGATTTTGAACTTTGTTATGGGAATCCTGCTATCAAAAAGGGAATAGTTGATAAAGAAGGAAATATAAATTTAAAGTAATGATTCCGTTTCCGTTTGATAGGGCGTTAACGATAGGAACGGCATCCTTTTTTGCTTTTTCCGCAAAAAAGATAAAGTGGTCCGCCAGCTGGCGGATAAAACGCACAAATAATTTTTTGAAAAGCTATTATTCAACAAATCATATTTATTTTCTATCTAATAATAATTAAATCATTTACCATGCAAGAAGAAAGAATAATGATAGAAGTGGGAGGGCATTTGGTTTCTGATGAACTCACTAAAGAAAATTTTATCTGCAATTTAGATAAATGCAAAGGAGCTTGTTGTGTGGAAGGAGATTCGGGAGCACCTTTAAATGAAGCTGAATTGCAAATTTTGGATGAACTTTATCCTAAAGTAAAGCACCTGATGACTCAAAAAGGAATTGAGGCAATAGAAGCGCAAGGCACTTTTGTAAAAGATTTAGATGGGGATTATACTACAACCTGTGTGGATGGAAATAAAGAATGTGCTTACGTTACCTGGGAAAATGGCATTACCAAATGTGCCATTGAAAAAGCTTATGAGCAAGGAATTGTGGATTGGAAAAAGCCAATTTCTTGCCATTTGTACCCGATCAGATTAACCCAGTATCCAGATTTTGATATGTTACATTACGATATATGGAGTATTTGTAGTCCAGCTTGTGCTTTTGGTGATGAACACAAAGTGAAAGTTTATCAATTCTTAAAAGAGCCACTGATCAGAAAATATGGAGAAGAGTGGTATAAAGAATTAGAGTTAAACATTGATGCTTTAAATCAGGCATAAATTTTTTACATTTGCAACCTATCAATAAAATTACATAGTGAAAGGAATCATTTTAGCAGGAGGAACAGGTTCAAGATTACATCCTCTAACATTAGCAGTTAGCAAACAAATGATGCCGGTTTACGATAAGCCGATGATTTATTATCCCTTAGCTACTTTAATGTTAGCGGGAATATATGAAGTTTTAATTATTTCAACCCCTCATGATTTACCGGGTTTCAAAACTTTATTAGGCGATGGAACGAGTATGGGCTGTAAATTTTCTTATGCAGAACAACCTTCGCCAGATGGTTTAGCACAAGCGTTTATTATTGGAGCAGATTTTATTGGTGATGATGCAGTTGCATTAGTTTTAGGTGATAATATTTTCTTTGGCGATGGGATGGCTAGATTGATGCAAGCTAATAACAATCCAACAGGAGGAGTAGTTTTTGCATATCCGGTTCATGATCCTGAAAGATATGGCGTAGTTGAATTTGATGAAAATAAAAAAGCAATTTCTATAGAGGAAAAGCCAGAAAACCCAAAATCAAATTATGCTGTTCCCGGACTTTATTTTTATGATAACACCGTAGTTGATATAGCAAAAAACATCAAACCATCACCTCGCGGGGAGTTAGAGATTACAGATATAAACAGAGTTTATCTTGAAAAAGGATTATTAAAAGTTGGTTTATTAAGTAGAGGAACAGCTTGGTTAGATACTGGGACATTTGAATCTTTAATGCAAGCTGGAACTTTTGTTCAGGTAATAGAAGATCGCCAAGGTTTAAAGATTGGTTGTATAGAAGAAATTGCGTTTCGTATGAATTTTATAGATAAGAATCAATTACGCAAATTGGGGGAGCCTTTAATAAAAAGTGGATACGGAAAGTATTTAATAGATATTGCAGATGGTAAAATCTTGTAAAAACTATAATTTTAAAGATGGAAAGATTATTCAAGCATTCTTCCCTTCAATAATTCAAAATTAAAAAACACAGGGAAAGGAAATTAAATCATTCATTCCTTCTCTCATTCAAAATTAATAAAGCATGTCTAAAATTGCATTAATCACAGGTATAACAGGGCAAGATGGAGCTTATCTTGCAGAGTTTTTATTAAAAAAAGGATACGAAGTTCATGGTTTAAAAAGAAGATCTTCTCTTTTTAACACAGATAGAATTGATCATTTGTACCAAGATCAACATGAAGCGGGGGTAAAATTAACTTTGCATTACGGCGATTTAACAGATTCTACCAATCTGATTCGTTTAATCCAGGAAATCCAGCCAGATGAGATTTACAATTTGGCTGCAATGAGCCATGTAAAGGTAAGTTTTGATACACCAGAATATACCGCAAACGCAGATGGAATAGGAACTTTAAGGATTTTAGAAGCAGTAAGGTTATTAGGTTTAACAAAAAAAACCAGAATTTATCAAGCATCTACATCAGAACTTTACGGATTGGTTCAGGCGGTACCACAATCAGAAACTACACCTTTTTATCCGCGTTCTCCTTACGCAGTAGCAAAAATGTATGCTTATTGGATTACGGTAAATTACAGGGAGGCATATGATATGTTCGCTTGTAACGGAATTTTATTTAATCACGAAAGTCCGATTAGAGGGGAAACTTTTGTTACCCGTAAAATAACAAGAGCAGCAGCAAAAATTGCTATGGGTTTACAATCAACTATTTATCTCGGAAACCTTTCTTCTCAAAGAGATTGGGGACATGCAAAAGATTATATTGAAGCCATGTGGTTAATCTTACAACAAGAAAAGCCAGAAGATTTCGTTATTGCAACCGGAGTTACAACTACTGTTAGAGAATTTGTGAGAATGAGCTTTGAAGAGTTAGGAATTACAGTTGAGTTTTCTGGAAAGGATGATAATGAAAAAGGAGTAATTATTGACGTTGATCAGGATAAAGCAAAAGAATTAGGCTTAAATATAGAATCATTAAAACTAGGCCAAACTGTGGTTAAGGTAGATCCTAAATATTTCCGTCCAACAGAAGTAGAACTTTTACTAGGCGATCCAACAAAATCAAAAGAAAAACTAGGATGGAAACTAAAATATGATTTACCTGCGTTAGTAAAAGATATGATCCTTTCTGATCTACATTTAACCAAAAAAGATCAATATTTAAAAGATGGTGGTTATCAAACTATGAATTATTTTGAATAAACCTCTTCCGTCATTTCGACGATAGGAGAAATCTCATTATTAAAAGGCACAATAAAATAAAAACTGTACCAAAATCCCAAATGAAATCGTACTCAAAAGAGTACCTTTGGGAAATATTCAATTTTTTATTGAACTCAAAATTATAGACTATCAAATAGAGTATAGATAGGGAAATTTAATTTAACTCTCTATTTAAAACATTACAATTGATTAAATGAACATCAAAAAATACCTATTATTTTTTAGCTTAATATTTTGTTTTGCCCTTCTAAGCAACAATTTACAAGCTCAAACTATCAATCAACAAAACTTTAGTAATGTTAGGGTTGATGATTTAACCGATGAACAGATTCGTCAAATAATTAAACAAATACAATCATCTGGCCTCCCAGAATCTCAATTAGAACAAATTGCGGCCTCTAGGGGAATGCAACCATCTGAAATAGCAAAATTAAGAGCAAGAGTTGAAGCAGTTAATGCAAAAAGTTCTGCTACAGGAGCTACTGATGCTACGGTTAAAGGAAAAGATGGGAGTAAATCAAGAAGTTTTGAAGGTGAGGTAGAAAACATAGCTAGTAGTGATGATAAAAAAACAGAATATGCAGCAGATGTTGCATTACAAAGTTTAAAGTCGAAAATTTTTGGAAAAGAATTATTTTCTAACGCGTCAACTACGTTTGAACCAAATTTACGTTTAGCTACACCCCTAAATTATATTATTGGAACTAGCGACCAATTATTGATAGATATCTATGGTTATTCAGAAGTAAGCTATAATCTAACCGTAAGTCCAGAAGGAACTATTAATGTTCCATATGCAGGAATTGTGCAAGTTGGAGGTCTAACTGTAGAGGCAGCAACTTCAAGAATTAAGAATAAATTGTCTGGAATTTATAGCGGACTTAGCTCTGGTAATACTAAGTTAAGCGTTACCATCGGAAATATCAGAAGTATAAAAGTGATTTTAACAGGTGAGGTGATGAAACCTGGAACTTACACTTTGCCATCATTAGCAACCCTATTTAATGCTTTATATTCCTCAGGTGGACCGACAGATAATGGATCATTTAGAAATATTGAAGTCATTAGAAATGGGAGGAAAGTCGCCTCTTTAGACGTATATGACTTTTTGTTGCGTGGAGATTTAAAGAACAACATTCGTTTGCAAGATCAAGATATCATTAGAGTACCGGTCTATTTAAAACGTGTAGAGATTGTTGGTGAAATAAAACGTCCTGCCATCTTTGAAATGAAGGAAAATGAAAACTTTAACGACTTGTTAGATTTCGCAGGAGGCTTTACCGAAAGGGCTTATAAAGCTCGTATAAAAGTATTAAGAAATACAGATACAGAACAAAAGATTGCAGATGTTGTAGCTGATGATTTTTCATTATATCAACTAAAAAGTGGAGATATATATTTTGTAAATGAGATTTTAGATCGCTTTACAAATAGAGTAACAATAGAAGGTGCGGTATTTAGACCAGGTCAATACGAATTGGATTCCACATCAACGGTGAAATCTTTAATTCAAAAGGCTGAAGGATTGAAAGAAGATGCTTTTAAGTATAGAGCTTACATTACACGCTTGACAGATGATTTAAATACAGAACTCATTTCCTTCAACGTGGCGAAATTATTAAGTGGGGAAGTAGCGGACATCCCTTTAAAAAGGGAAGATGTGATTAGTATTTCCTCTATTTTTGATTTAAGAGAAGAATACAAAGTTACCATAAATGGAGAAGTGAGGTTGCCAGGAGAATTTCCATTTTCTGAAAACATGAGCTTGGAAGAGCTGATTATTAAATCTGGGGGTTTTAAAGAAGCAGCAACACCACAAAGAATAGAAATATCAAGAAGAGTGAAAAACTCAGATGCAACTTCCAAATCAGCTTTATCTGCCGAAGTTTTTATAATGAGCATTGATAAAAACTTAAATATAGAAGCTGCTAAATTTGTACTGCAGCCTTTTGATATTGTTACGGTAAGATCTGCTCCAGGTTATCAAATACAAAGAAACATAAGGATAGATGGAGAGGTTTTATATCCAGGTACTTATACCATTACTAAAAAAGACGAACGTATATCTGATATTATAAAAAGAGCTGGTGGGTTAACAGCGTTGGCATATACAGATGGTGCTTCTTTAAAAAGAGCTGGTGATATTAGCACCGAAATCGATAAAGAAAAGGAAACTTTGAAAATTCAAAGATTTCAACAAACACAAAAAATTGCAAAGGATTCTATTTCACAAAACGGCGAAAATTTAGCAGCTAGGAATAACTTTGTAGGAGTTAATTTAACTAAAATATTAGATAAACCAGGTTTAAAAGAAGATTTATTTTTGCAGGACGGAGATATTATAAATGTACCTATAGAGCTTCAAACGGTAAAAGTAAGTGGAGAAATATTGTCCCCAAATACGGTTATTTACAATAAAAATAAAACTTTTAAATCTTATGTTGATAATGCTGGGGGTTTTAGTGTGAATGCGCTCAAAAGAAGGTCATATATCATTTATGCGAATGGTTCTGTTAGGAGCACTAAAAAATTCTTTTTATTTAATAATTATCCTATTGTAAAAACAGGATCAGAAATTTTTGTTCCCAAAAACTTAGATAAAAGAAAATTAACAGCTGGAGAGATTGTAGGAATTACTTCTGGAATTGCTTCATTTGGTGCCATACTTTTAGGAGTTTTAAACTTATTAAAATAATCTATTTAAACTTATAACATGTCGCAAGACAAAGACCAAATAGCCAAACACACTAAAAAAGCAAAATTCACAGAAAAATATTCTGATGATAACCCTGCCAACATACAAAATGATGAGATTTCTTTGAAGGAGCTCATCTTAAAATTGCAAGAATGGTGGAAATACATTTTGAGTAAATGGATAATCATTCTAATGGCTGGTATAATAGGTGGCGCTTTGGGTTTTGTTTATGCTTGGTCAAAAAAACCAGTTTACACGGCACAAACAACTTTCGTATTAGAAGAAGGCGAAAGCGGCGGAGGTTTAGGGCAATATGCAGGTATCGCCTCCATGATGGGTGTTGATTTAGGTGGCGGTGGTGGAGGAATATTTAAAGGCGATAATATTTTAGAACTTTATAAATCTCGCCGAATGATCCAAGAAACGTTATTAGCCGTTGACACATTTAATGGTAAGCAACAATCTTTGATAGAGAGATACATTGAATTTAATAAAATGAGAGACGGATGGAATGAAAAACCAAATCTTAAGGATATTCATTTCGATAATCTAAATAACTTTAACAGAACGCAAGATTCTGTAATTGGCAAATTGGTCGAAACCTTAAATAGTGGTATTTTAGAAGTAACTAAACCTGATAAGAAATTATCAATCATCTCTGTTTCAGTAAGATATGGAGATGAGCTTTTCGCAAAATCCCTTGCTAATAATATTGTGAGTAAAGTAAACACATTTTATATAAATACGAAAACTAAAAAGTCTTCTGAAAACCTGGCAATATTACAAAATCAATCCGATAGTGTGAGACGAGTTTTAAATTCTAGTATTGGAGGGGTTGCAGCAGCAGTAGATGCCAATCCAAACTTAAATCCAGCTTTCCAAACTTTAAGAGTAGCGTCACAACGTAAGCAGGTTGATGTACAAGCAAGTGGGGCTATTTATCAAGAAATTGTGAAGAATTTAGAAATGGCAAAAATTTCTCTAAGAAATGAGAAGCCATTGATACAGATTATCGATGAACCAGTTTTTCCTCTGAAAATGGAAAAGTTAGGGAAAGCAAAAGGAATTATTTTAGGTGGAATAATATTTGGATTCTTGACAATTTTCTTTTTATTATCACGTAAGATATTTAAAGGTTTAATGGCGAATTGAAATGCAGATATTTACCTTAAAAATAGTCGAGATTAGGAAAGAAACGAGTGATACCATAACATTATGTTTCAAACAGCCTGGATTAAAAAAAGTAAGATATTTAGCAGGGCAATACCTTACTTTAATTTTTAGAATAAATGGTCGTCGATACATAAGACCATATTCTTTTTCTTCGGCACCAAATGTTGATAAACATTTAGAAGTAACAATTAAAAAAGTGCCTAACGGAATTGTATCTAATCATATACATGATATTGTAAAAGTCGATGACTCAATAGAAACAATGTCTCCAATGGGTAACTTTATAATCCCTGATAATAAGGATTATAAAACTATATTTCTTTGGGGAGCAGGTAGTGGTATCACCCCTTTAATGTCAATTGCGAAATCTTCATTGTCATCTAATCCCGATATTAATGTCAATTTAATTTATGGAAACAGGAATAAGGAGAATACTATATTTAAACGCGACATTAATGTTCTACAGGAAAAATTTACAACTTTTAAGCCTTACCACTTTTATACTCAACTGAGTGTAAAAGAACAATTACCTAATATAGTCCAAGGGAGAATAAATCCTGAAAAAGTTCTAGAAATTATAGATCAGAACTCTCTTAACAATAGCATCCATTTTATTTGCGGACCTACTGGTCTTAAAGAATCCGTAAAAGAAATATTACTTTTATATAGCATTGAACCGGAAAATATCTTTTATGAAGACTTTGAATTAGTGAAAGATCCAAAAGATTTTGAAGATATTGAAACAAGAAATATAAATTTATTTTTTAACGGATTTGAGCATAAACTTGAAATACCAAAAGGAAAAAGCATTTTAGAAGTAGGTTTAGATGCTGGATTGGAATTACCTTATTCCTGTCAGACTGGGAATTGCAATACTTGTAAAGGGAAATTAAAGGATGGATTAATGAGAATGATTGGTTTAAAAGATATCAGGAATGATCTTTCTAAAGATGAATTTTTATTATGTTGTAGTCATCCTTTAAATAATGAAGTTTATATAGAAATATAATCATAAATATGAAAGTTGTAATATTAGCAGGAGGCTTAGGTACTCGCTTAATGGAAGAAACAGAAGCAAGGCCTAAACCCATGGTTGAAATAGGTGGTAAACCTATTCTTTGGCATATCATGAAAATATATGAAACTTATGGATATAACGATTTTATTTTATGTCTAGGATATAAGGCACAATCAATTAAAGAATACTTTCTAAATTATTATTTATATAATTCTGACGTATCTATAGATATTGAAAAAAATAAAGTTGATGTACATTTTTCAAATTCTGAGTCATTCAAAGTAACATTAGTAGATACAGGCTTGAATACAAATACTGCTGGTAGAATTAAAAAAATTCAAAAATATGTTAAGGATCAACCTTTCATGTTAACCTATGGTGATGGTGTAGCAAACATTAATATAACTGAATTAGTTGACTTTCACAAGAGCCATGGAAAATTAGCTACCCTAACGAGTATTCAAATGCCTGGTCGTTTTGGTAATATTGAAATGAATGAAGATGGCACTGTTAATCATTTTGTAGAAAAGCCACAAGGTGATGGAATGTGGATAAACGGAGGTTTTTTTGTCCTTGAACCTGGAGTTTTTAAGTATCTGGAAAATGATATGGATGATGTGCAGTGGGAAAACATACCCTTAAAAGAGATTGCAAATGATGGTCAATTAGCTGCCTTCAAGCATTGCGGTTTTTGGAAACCAATGGATGCATTAAGAGACAGAATTGAATTGGAAGAACTTTGGAGTAGTGGTCAAGCAAAATGGAAAATTTGGTAGTTATGTTCAAAGAATTAAAGGAAAAGTATCAAGGAAAAAAAGTTTTTTTAACTGGGCATACCGGTTTTAAAGGTGCCTGGATGTTAAAAGTGTTAGAGCTGTTAGGTGCAGAAATTAAGGGTTATGCTTTAGCTCCGAAAACAAAAGATGACCTTTTCAATTTAATTAAAGGTGATCAATTATGTGATTCAATTATAGCTGACTTAAGGAGCAGAAATACTTTAAAAAAAGCAATTAATGAATTTCAGCCAGATTTCGTATTTCATTTAGCAGCACAACCTTTGGTTAGATTATCGTATGAAATTCCTTCAGAAACATTTGAAATAAATGCTATAGGGACTGCTAATCTCTTAGATGCAGTTAGATTAATAGATAAAAAATGTTCTATTGTTTTAATCACAACCGATAAAGTTTACCACAATAATGAATGGGATTATCCTTATAGAGAAAATGACCGATTAGGGGGATACGACCCTTATAGCGCAAGTAAAGCTTGTACAGAATTGGTCATTGATTCATATAAAAATTCTTTTTTCCATATAGATAAGTATGAAAATCACAAAAAAGGCATTGCAATTGGTAGAGCAGGTAATGTTATTGGTGGTGGCGATTGGTCTAAAGACAGATTAATTCCCGACATAGCTAAAGCATTGTCAAATAACGAAGAAATTATGGTAAGAAATCCAAAATCTGTACGTCCATGGCAACATGTGCTAGAGCCGGTTATAGGATATTTAATATTAGGTGCAAAACTTTATGCTGAGCCATTAAAATATAGCCAAGCCTACAATTTTGGTCCGTTAGCTACTGATGCACTTCCAGTTTCTGAAATGCTCAAATTGGCAATTGCGTCCTGGGGATTTGGTAGCTATAAAGTTAAAGAAGTGATAAACCAACCACATGAGGCCGGCCTATTAAAATTAGACATTAGCAAAGCAATTAAACATTTAAATTGGACTCCTAAATTAAATGCAGAACAGGCAGTAAAGATGACTATAGAGTGGTATAAAGATTTCCAACTGAACCCAGAAAATATTGACAGAACAACTCTGATTCAAATTGAAGAATTTTTAAAAAGATGAAATGCTGAGTTATTTTGAGGATGATTTAAAAATGGTGCTCAGTAATACAAAAAATTGCTGGCATAAACTAGTTGATAAAACTATTTTTATTACTGGTGGAACAGGTTTTTTTGGAATATGGTTATTAATGAGTTATCTATATGCTAACAGGACTCTTAAACTTAATTCTAATATTATTCTTTTAACCAGAGATAAGTTTAAATTTTTGAATAAATACTCTTGGGTTAATGATTACCAAGAAATTACCTTTATTGAAGGAGATATTAAAGATTTTCAATTTCCTGAAATAGCCATTGATTTTATTATACATGCAGCTACAGAAGCTAGCGTTAAATTAAATATTGAAAAACCATTAATAATGTTTAATACAATTATTAATGGCACCAAAAGAGTTCTTGATTTAGCAAAAGCAAAAAATGTCGAATCAATATTATTAACGAGCTCTGGAGCCGTTTATGGAAAACAACCTTCAGAAATTGAGAATCTATCTGAAGATTATTTAGGCGCACCAATGCCATCAGAAAAATCATCAATGTACGGGGAGAGCAAGAGAATGTCTGAAGTTCTTTTTAGTACTTATTATCATCAATACAAATTGCCAGTTAAAATTGCAAGATGTTATGCTTTTGTCGGACCTTATTTACCTTTAGATTCTCATTTTGCTGTTGGTAATTTTATCAAAAATATTATTGAAGGTGAAGATATTATTATCGAAGGCGACGGAACTCCTTACAGATCTTACATGTATGCAGCAGACTTAACTGTTTGGTTGTGGACAATTTTATTCTCAGGTAAAAATAATGAACCTTATAATGTGGGTTCACCTGAGTCCATTTCAATACAAGAATTAGCGGAAAAAATCTTAAAAATAGATTTAGAAAACAAAAGTAAAATTTTTGTTAAAATACCAATATCTGGCAACTTACCATTGAGGTATGTGCCAAATGTTAATAAAGCAATAAAAGGCTTAGGATTAGATATATACACAACTATTGATGCAAGCCTAAATAAAACAATAATGTTTAATAAATTAAACTATGGTTCGAAATATTGATGAAGAGTTGCATGGTATATGGAGAATCATTCCTTCTCCAGCTATTACTGAAATAATCGGACAGAGTGGATTTGATTTCCAAATATTAGATTGCGAGCATGGTTCATATGACTTTCAAACTTTGTTAGAAGATATTAGATCTTGCCACTTTCAAAAGTGTTTAGCCTATGTTAGAGTTTCAGGATTAGATAAAGTAGAAGTGCAACGTTGTCTAGATTTAGGTGCTGATGGTATTGTATTTCCTCAATTAGATAGTTTCGAGGATTTTCATTTAGCTACAAAAATGCTGAAATATGCCCCTTATGGAATTCGAGGATTTAATCCTTTCGTTCCTTCTGGCGAATATGGGTTTAAAAAAATTAACGACAATAATATCTCTTGCATAGTAATAATTGAAACTTTAAATGCTATAAAAGAACTAGATAAGATTCTCGCTCTTACAAACATAACTATGATTTATATTGGTGTTTATGATTTATCTGCACAACTCAATTGTATAGGTGAGATGGATAACCCATCTCTTCAAGAAGCTGTTAACTTAATTATAGAAAAATCGATTATTTCAAATAAGATGGTTTCTTTAATGATTAACAATCCTGAAAGCTATAAAAAATATAAACACAAGGGCGTGAAAAGCTTTGTTCATACTATCGATGGCTACCAAATTAAGAAAGCTTTTATTAGCGAACTCAACAATACTTTATCTTATAAATAATGGCAAAGCTTATTAAAATATCAGATTTAATTGTCAAGTTTTTTGAAGAAAAAAAAGTTGAACATATTTTCCTTTTGTCTGGTGGAATGATGATGAATCTTTTAGACTCTGTTAGTAAATCTAAGAGTATAAAATACGTATGTAACCATCATGAACAAGCTGCATCTATAGCTGCAGAAGCTTATGCAAGAGTTAAAAATGAAATAGGTGTTTGTTATGCAACTAGCGGGCCTGGAGCTACAAATACAATAACTGGTATAGCCGGGGCATGGTTAGATTCTACTCCAGTAATGTATTTAACGGGTCAAAGCCGTACTTCGCTTACTGTAATGGGCTCAGGAATAAAAGAATTGAGAATGCTAGGTAACTTCGAAGTCAACATTGTAGAAATAGTAAAGCCTATAACGAAATACGCTGTTTTTTTAGATGAGCCTAACGATGTTTTATATCATCTTGAAAAGGCATTTTACTTAGCTTCATCAGGGCGACCTGGCCCAGTGTTATTAGATGTTCCATTAGATATTCAAGGAGCTTTAGTAGATGAAGAAAAATTAGAACATTTTATTATACCTCATTTTGAACAAGAACTTCTAAAGTTAGATATTTTAACAAAAGAACTTGAAAATCATAAGAGACCGCTGATTATTGGTGGACATGGTGTTAGAGTGGCTAATAAAGTAAAAGAGTTTAGAGAATTAGTTCAAAAGCTTAATATTCCTGTGGTAACCACACAGTTAGCAAATGATTTAATGCCATATAATCACGAACTTTATATAGGTAGAGTTGGATTAAGAGGGGACAGGGCAGGTAATTTTGCGGTTCAAAGTGCTGATTTAATCATTACTATCGGCACCAGTCTCCATATTACAACAACTGGTTATGAACAAGATGAATTCGCTCCGAATGCCACGAAGATTGTAATTGACTTGGATTCTTCGATACTTAAGAAAAATGAAAGTATAAGTCAAATTCAAATTAAGGCAGATGTAAGCACTGTATTAGATTATATGTTTGAAAATATAAATTCTGTAATCTCTCCAGAATGGGTTTCAAAACTAAAAAATTGGAAGCAAATGTTTCCGATTATAAATGAACCACATATAAGAGATAATGACGATATTAATACCTATCATTTAATGAATTTATTGAGTAAATCACTAATTGGAGATGAAATATTAATCACTGATGCAGGATCTTTATATTATATAACTGGGCAGGCATTTTTATCCAAAGAAAATCAACGTGTAATTATTTCCGGAGCATTGGGCGCAATGGGTTATGCATTACCGGCTTCTATAGGTGCTGCTTTTGCTGCATCTGATAAAAATATTATTTGTGTAACTGGAGACGGTTCAATGCAACTAAATGTACAAGAATTACAAACTATTGCTCATTACCAATTAAATTGTAAGATTATAGTAATTAATAATAAAGGGTATGCATCAATCCGAAATAGCCAAGCTTCATTTTTAGAAGGTCATATAGCTGCTTCTAGTGAAGAAACAGGAGTTACATTTCCTAATTGGCAGAAATTAGCAGATGCGTATGCTATATCCTTTATTAAAGAGAGCAGATATGGTTATTTAAGCGATGTTTTTAATAAAATGATTAATAAAAAAGGGCCTTTAATGATAGAAATAATTATTCCCGAAAATGTAATTATGATTCCGGCAGTTACTTCGGTTAGATTGCCAAATGGAAGTTTCAAATCTAACAGATTACATGAAATGACTCCAGAGTTAACCGCTAAGCAGTTATCTGAGGCTAATGTCAACATAAATTAAACCCATGGAAAAATTAAAAGTAGCAATTTTAGGTAGTGGAAATATTGGAACTGATCTTTTAATAAAAATTCAGCGTTCAGATTTTTTAAACTGTGTCTTATTTGTTGGTAGAAATCTTTCTTCCCCTGGAATGGCCCAAGCAATTGCCTTAGGCGTTAAAGTTTCAGATGAAAGTATAGTTGCAATAGAAAAGAATTCAGATGAGATAGATTTAGTCTTTGACGCAACTTCTGCAAAGGATGCAAAGCATCATTGGGGAATTTTAGAAAAATTAGGAAAAATAGTTATTGACATGACTCCAGCAAAACTTGGAGGTTTATGCATACCTGCGGTTAATTTAGATGAAGCAGTGAAACAAAAGAACGTGAATATGATAACCTGTGGAGGCCAAGCTTCCATTCCAATGGCCTATGTGATAGGAAAAACTCAAAAAAACGTGGAATATATTGAAGTGGTATCAAGCATTGCTTCTAGAAGCGCTGGCCCTGCCACTAGATTGAACTTAGATGAGTATATTGATACAACAGAATTAGGCTTGAGTATTTTCTCAAAAGCAAAGAAAACAAAAGCAATTCTTAACCTAAATCCTGCAGATCCATGTATAGACATGCAAACCACTATATTTGCCCAGGTTGATGAACCAGATATGGAAACCTTATTAGCGGAGGTTGAGCTCATGGTTAAATCTATAGGTAAATATGTCCCAGGATATAGTTTGCTGGTACCGCCAATTTATGAAAATGGACGGATTGTAATAATGGTAAAAGCACAAGGTTTGGGAGACTATTTACCTAAATATGCAGGAAATTTAGACATTATCAATTGTGCTGCTATAGCAGTCGCTGAACAATATTCTAAAGTCAAAAATAATGTTAACTAAGCACAAAAATGATTAAACATATATTAATAAGTGATCCTACATTAAGAGATGGTAATCATGCTGTTGCACATCAATTGACTGCTAATCAGATAGCTATTTACGCTACTGCCGCTGATGAAGCCGGAGTGCCAATAGTAGAGGTTGGTCATGGAAATGGCTTAGGGGCCTCTTCAATGCAAGTTGGATTGGCTTTAGAAGATGATGTTACTATGTTGGAAACAGCTAGAAAGCATTTATCAAAAAGTAAGCTTGGGATTCATGTAATTCCTGGTTTTGCCACTATTAAACGTGATTTAATTAGAGCTTTGGATATTGGAGTAGATGTGGTAAGGGTAGCATCGCATTGTACCGAAGCTGATATAACGCAGCGGCATTTAGGATTCGTTAGGGAAAGAGGAAAAGAGGCTTACGGTGTATTGATGATGAGCCACATGGCACCTGCTAGTGTCTTAGTAGAGGAGGCTCAAAAAATGGAATTATATGGAGCAGAGGGAATTATTATAATGGATTCCGCTGGAGCCTATTTGCCATCAGATGTTGAGGAAAAAATAACCGCTCTGGTTAACGGGTTAAAGGTTCCTGTTGGCTTCCATGCTCATAATAATCTTGGTATGGCTGTC
This sequence comes from Pedobacter psychrophilus, assembly GCF_001652725.1. GTDB lineage: Bacteria > Bacteroidota > Bacteroidia > Sphingobacteriales > Sphingobacteriaceae > Pseudopedobacter > Pseudopedobacter psychrophilus. The sequence continues at coordinate 89,772 of NZ_LWHJ01000029.1, read as the reverse complement.
GCAAATTCCATTACTGCAATACAATCGGGAGCAAAAATTTTAGATGGTACTGCAAGAGGTTTTGGTGCTGGTGCAGGAAACACTCAGTTAGAAGTTTTAATTGCTGTATTAGAGCGTATGGGATATTTTACAGGGATAGATTTTTATAAAATGCTTGATGCATCAGATATTGCTGAAAGAGAGATTATGCCCGTTATTCCAGTAATAAAATCTGAGAGTATTGTAAGCGGACTCGCGGGGGTTTTTTCTGGTTTCTCTAAACATGTTACCCGTATTTCAAAAGAATACCAAGTTGATCAAAGAGATGTTTACAGAGAATTAGGAAACAGAAAAGTTGTGGGCGGGCAAGAAGATATTATCATTGAAGTAGTTATGGACTTAGTAAGAAAAAAGAAATAATGGCTATAGCAAGAAACACATTAGTCTTTGAAGATTGCAAAAAATCCTGCAAAGACCCCTATACATTTTCTGAATTTAAGGACAAAACTATTCTCATAACTGGAGGGACTGGATTCATGGGTAGGTGGATAGCAGAAATGATTAACTATATCAATGATATTACACAAAGTAATATTCACCTTATTTTGTTAGCAAGAGATATTGAAAAGTTTCAAGTTGAAATGCCCCATTTGGCGAATAAGCCTTATCTAAGTCTAGTTAGACAAGACATAAGAAACCTACATGATTTGCCGAAAAATATTAATTACATTATTCATGCTGCCGGAACACCAGATAATCGGATTCATGTTTCTCAACCTTTATTAACTTTAGAGACATTTTATAAAGGTACTCAATCTCTTCTTAATGCGGCATCCAGACTTCCTGAATTAAAAAAAATTATACATATCAGCTCTCATCAGGTTTATGGTGAAAATGATTCAGATTTGAATATAGAAGAAACTTTTTTAGGTAAAGTAAACACTAGTAATATATACGGAGAATCTAAAAGAATCTCTGAGACATTGTGCTTTGCTTATAAAAATCAATTTAAGCTTCCTATTATAATTATTAGACCTTTTGCTTTTGTTGGTCCATATCATGATTTGGAGAAACCATGGGCAATAAATAATTTTATAAGGGATGCTATCCTTGGCGGTCCAATAAAAATCCTGGGAAACGGGTTGACTATTAGGAGTTATCTGTATGGTAGTGACATGGCACAATGGCTTCTGAAAACTTTACTGATAGGGCAAATAGGAGAAGCATATAACCTTGGGAGTAAGGAGCCTACTTCTTTAAATGATTTGGCTAAAAAAATCCAACTACTTGTTAATCCTAGTATAGAAATTATCAATAAATCTTCTAAATCGATTTATAAAAACATCTCCAATTTGGTGCCTAATACAAAAAAAATAACAGACTCTTTAAGTCTTGAGGAGGCTCATACCCTTGAAGAATCAATTAAAAGAACAACAGTTTGGAATCAATTGAAAACTAATAATGAAAATTAAATTATGTTACAAAATATAAATGATACTGCCCTATTAAGCAGTTTAAAAGAGATTGCTAAAAGAAAAACAACTCAAACTATTATTCCTGGAGAGAATTATATTCCTGTAACTGGTAAAGTTTTAGATGAAGAAGATATTCTTTTTGGGGTAGAAGCGGCATTAGATGGCTGGCTTACAACAGGTAGATTTGCAAACAAATTTGAATATGAATTTGCTAAATACTTTGGTGCAAATAAAGCTTTGTTGGTTAACTCAGGTTCTTCTGCAAACTTAGTCGCATTTTATACTTTAACTTCTCCTAAACTAGGTGATCGAGCGATTAAGCCTGGGGATGAAGTAATCACAGTAGCGGCTGGTTTTCCTACAACAGTAAATCCAATTGTGCAATTTGGCGCAATACCAGTATTTGTAGATGTTGATATTGCAACCCATAATGTGCAGGCAGATCAAATTGAATTAGCCGTGTCATCAAAAACAAAAGCAATTATGATTGCACACTCTTTGGGCAACCCTTTTGATTTGGATGAGGTAATGAGAGTGGCGAAAAAATATAATCTTTGGGTGGTAGAAGATGATTGTGATTCTTTAGGGGCTACTTATAATGAACAAAAAACAGGTACGTTTGGAGACCTGTCTACATTTTCGTTTTACCCAGCTCACCATATGACTATGGGAGAGGGTGGTGCTGTAATAGTGAATAATCCAGAATTAGCTAAAATAGCTGAAAGCTTTAGAGATTGGGGTAGAGATTGTTATTGTGAGCCAGGAAAAGATAATACATGTGGATGCCGTTTTGGTCAACAATTGGGCTCGTTGCCTTATGGTTATGATCATAAATATACTTATTCACATATCGGTTTTAATTTAAAAGTGACTGATATGCAGGCAGCTTTTGGTGTTTCTCAACTGAAAAAGTTAGATCAATTTATTCAAAAGCGACGTGAAAATTTTAATGCACTTTATGAAAGAATGAAGGAATTTGAAGACATTTTTATACTTCCTGAAATAACTCCAAATTCAGAACCTTCTTGGTTTGGTTTTCTCTTAACCCTAAGAGAAGGAGATGCTGCAGATCGTCATATGTTAGTTCAGCATTTAGAAGAGAAAAAAATAGGGACTAGATTGCTGTTTTCAGGTAATTTATTAAGACAGCCTGCTTATGCAAATGTTAAGCATCGTGTTGTGGGGGACTTGAAAAATACAGACATCATTATGAATCAATCCTTTTGGTTAGGTGTTTGGCCAGGGCTTAATGAAACTCATTATGATTATATAGCTAAAGTTATTAGGGAATATTTACAAGGTTAGTTAAAAAATATTGATTGAAAAGATTTGAATTTTTTGAAGTAAGTGGCATGAGAATACTTGTTGTCATTTTGCAATTGGTGTTTTTAAAAATTTACTCAAATTATACTTCAGTATACGAACTTGGTATATATTACTTTTTGTTTACCCTATCGTATTCTTTAAATGCTTTTTTATTAGTTCCGTTAGATTATTTTCAGCAATCTCAACTGTATGATTTAAAATCAAGTAACTATTCTTTAAAATCTTTTTTTAAAATTAATGTTTGGGTAATAAAATTAATATTGCTGATTTTAATATTTGGAGTTATATTATGTTTGTTTATTATGCCTGCTTACGTTTATGTCTTGCCTATAATTACAATATTGGCACTTAGTACATATGTAGTAAATCTATTAAGAGGAATTTCTAATAATTTAGAAAGGAGAAGAATAGCTATTTATACATTATTATTAGAAACTATATTGAAATCAATAATTTTTTATACTCTACAATATTTCTGGCATCCTTCAGCAATTATCATATTAATTGCCGTTTTATTATCTTCCTTAATTACATTGTCAATATTATGTATTTTAATTAAACGATTTGATGAATATGAGAGTTCTGAAATTCATATTTTTGAAGCTAGAGATGTAATAAAATTTTCATATCCTATTTCTATTGGAGCCGTCGTAAACTGGATTCAATTACAGGGATATCGAATGATTTTGGTTCCCTTGGGTTTAGTAGAAGTTGTTGGTATATATGGTACAGTAGCTAATGTAGGTACGAGTGGAATGAGTGCTCTATCAACTGTTTATTCCCAATTATTTGTGCCTAACTTATACAAATCACAGGGTAAATATATCAAAACCTATTTACAATATGCATTAGCAACAATATTGTTAGTAATATGTGTTGGATATCTTTTATCTGACCTAATTATTGAAATTTTGACTAAAGCAGAATTTATTAAATATTCCTATATTATTGTATTTGGAATTTTATCTGAGGCTGGAAATTTTCTTATTGGAGGTCTCACTATATATTTAACAATTAAAAAATTAACAAAATCTTCAATGAAAGCGTCAATCACAGGACTTTTTATTTTTTTCACTTCCTTCATAATTTTATATCTACTTAAAAAAGTAAATGTTTATACTATAGGAATACCAATAATCCTAACTCAGATAATAATTACATTTTACTTAGGTTTTATTGTCCATAAAAACATCTTAAAAGAACGTATATGATAACTTTCGTAATTTTCACATATAACGAAGAAGATAGAATTGAAAGAGTAATTAAAAATTTAAAGAATTATGGGAAAGTTCTTTTGGCAGATAATAATAGTACGGATAAAACTCATGAAATAGCACATAAATACGATTGTGAAATTTTTTTAAGAAAAAAAAAATTACGTATTTGTAGAAAACCAAGAACTAGTTGACGAACTCTATGATATAATTAATACCGAATGGATATATTGGGGCTTTGCAGATGAAATGCTGGAAAGAAGTACACTAGAAGAACTTCTTAAGGTTATATCATCCAATAAATATGATATAATAAATATGGATAGAAAAAACTATAATGATGGTTTATTTGCTGGTAATTTATTTCACTCATACAACTTCAAAGCATTTAAAAAACATGCATTAGACTTCTCGAACAATAGAATTCATGGCATGGGGAAACCTACTGTTTCCGAAAATAGAATTTATAAAATGCCTCAAAAATATTTTATTCATCATTTTAGTAACTATACTGTATCGTCTTATGTAAATACGATAAATAGGTATACTGATATGGAAATTCAGAATGTTTATAATTCTAATTTTTCATTATTTAAGGTTTTGGCTCTCTTTATAAAAAGAATTATTAAAAACTATTTTTTTGATAAAGGATATAAGATGGGGCGTACTGGTCTTTATGCTGTTTTAATGGTGACTTGCTACGAATGGGTTAAACAAATTAAGATATATGAAAACCAAAATAATTTAACAAGAAAGACAATAGAAATTCAAAATGACAAAATTAGAGATCAAATATTAAATGAATTTTAATTTATAGAGTATTTATTTTGAAAAGCAACTTATTAACTTTTTGCATACCTACGTATAATAGATCTGAAATTCTAGAGGAAGGCATATTAGATTTAATTTCTAAAATTGGCAAATATAATTTTCAAATTATTGTCACAGATAATTCATCTATAGATAATACAGAACAAGTTGTCAATAACCTACAAACTGAATATAATTTTATAACTTATTTAAAGAATGAGATAAATTTAGGGGCAGATGAAAATTTTGCGATTTCTTTAAAAGCATCAAAATCAAAATTTACTTGGCTATTAGGTGATTCTTATCGTCTTATCGAGAGTGAATTAGAACCATTATTATCAATTTTAGATAATAATAACTATGATCTAGTTTTAGTTAATTCTTTTAACATGATTAATCAAATAGATACTAGAGAATATGATGATGCAGATGAAATAATAAAAGATTTAGGTTGGTATTTACCTCAAATGTCAGCATATATTTATAACAAAACAATTATTTCTAAAGCAAATTTTAAAAAGTTTTACAACACTAATTTTTTACAAATGGGGATTAGTTTTGACAATTTTAAAGCAAATGATACAAAGGTTTTCTGGTATAGTAAAAATAGCGTCGCCCGTACAACACAAAAAAAAGATTCTTGGCACAATGAATTTTTAAAGGTATTTGCGAGAAACTGGACTGAATTTATACTTTCACTACCTTTGGAAATAACTCTAAAATCAAAATTACAATGCATTAAAATGCATGGTAAAAAACATAAAATATTTTCAGTATTAAATCTGGTAAATTATAGAGAAAAAGGATGGTTTAATTCACAATTATTAAAACAATACGATCTTTATATTCCTTTTACAGCAATGCCTATATTTCCAGTAGCTTATTTAATCAGTAAAATTCCTATAAAATTTCTCTCAATGATAAAAAAGTTATTAAACAAACAGATATGAAAAATATACTTATAACAGGTGGAGCAGGGTTTATTGGAACTAATCTTACTCTTAAGTTAATTGAAAAGGGATATAATATTACGGTTTTAGACAACCTTTCTCCTCAAATTCACGGTGAGAATGCTGAAGAAAAATCATTTTTGTATTTATCTATAAAAGATAAAGTGAGGTTTATAAAAGGAAATGTTACATCTAAAGAAGATTGGGTAAAGGCTTTGGAGGGACAGGATGCGGTAATTCATTTAGCTGCTGAAACTGGTACCGGACAATCAATGTATGAGATAGAAAAATATATAAATGTGAATATAGGAGGCACCGCACTTTTCTTAGACATTTTAGCAAATTCGGTAAATAGGATAAAAAAGGTGATTATTGCTTCCTCTAGATCAATTTATGGGGAAGGAAAATATAAATCAGAAAAATTTGGTTTTGTTTATCCAAAACACCGAACTGAAGCTTATATGTGTAAAGGAGATTTCGAAGTGAAACATGATGGTGAAGATAAGCTGGATTTGGTAGCTACAGATGAAGATTCCAAAATTCATCCGTCGTCAGTTTATGGCATAAGCAAACAAAACCAGGAACAAATGGTGATGACTGTTTGTCCTACAATTGGCATTGCTTCTGTAGCATTCAGATACCAGAATGTATATGGCCCAGGACAATCTCTAAGCAATCCTTACACTGGAATTTTGTCTATATTTTCAACCCTAATTAAAAATGATAAAGGGATTACTATTTTTGAAGATGGAAAAGAAAGTCGGGATTTTGTATTTATTGATGATGTGGTTAGAGCAACTATTTTAGGCTTAGAAAAGGAACAAGCTAATGGGAAAGTATTTAATGTAGGATCTGGAGAAGCAATAGATGTAATTACGGTTGCTGAAACTTTAAAAGATAATTTTAAATCAAATGCACCTATTACCATATCTGGTAATTATAGAATTGGAGACATAAGGCATAATTATGCCGATCTCAATAAAATTAAAGAGACATTAGCTTTTTTACCAGAATATAATTTTAAGAGGGGTATTAAAAAATTTACAGACTGGGTTACTACCCAAGAAATACAAAAAAGTAAATTTGATCAATCCATTTCCGAAATGAAGAATAAAGGTCTTTTGAAGTAAACTATATGGCAAAAATAGGATTAGTAACGGTTTTATTTAATAGCGAGCCAGTATTAAATGGTTTCTTTAAAAGTTTAGGGTCTCAATCTTTCAAGGATTATCATCTCTATATTATTGACAATACTCCATCAAAGTCTTCTGAATTAATAATATATGAATTATTAGAGAAATATCAAATCGTTAACTACACCCATGTAAAAAATGATACTAATGTTGGGGTAGCAACAGGGAATAATCAAGGTATATCATTATCTTTAAAATCAAAAACTACCTATACATTATTATTGAATAATGATATAGAATTTAATAATAAAGATTTATTAACTAACTTGGTTACTAGAGCGGAGGAAGATAAAGAGAATTTTATTATACCTAAAATTTTATACTATGATACCAATAAAATATGGATGGCAGGAGGAAGTTTCGTAAGATATAAAGCTATAATAAATCATAGAGGTGACGGAGAAATAGATTCAGAAATTTTCAATAAAGAGTATTATTGTGAATATGCCCCAACATGTTTCATGCTAATAAATAATAAAGTTTTTGAAAAAATTGGCATTATGGACGAAAAATATTTTGTTTATTATGATGACGCAGATTTTTTGTACAGATCACTCAGGCATGGATATAGAATAAAATATTTGCCTAATCTTTGTATATCTCATAAAGTAAGCTCTTCTACTGGAGGGAATGAGTCTCCCTTTTCCGTTTATTATTCAAACAGAAACAGAATTTATTTTATAAGAAAGAACTATAGGGGTTTACTATTTTTAATAGCGATTTCATTTACTTTAATAACAAGGGTAATTAAATTTTTTAATTATAATAAAACTCAAAAAAACAAACTGAAGTTATCCATACAAGATGGCTTTAAGCTTTAAGCAAAACAATAACAATGATATTTGCTTTTATATTTAATATAATAACATATTTTTTGATAAATATTTTTAGGTTAAAAATCTTATCAGGTATGTTAGAAAATAAAAATATATTTAATCCTTTTGTTCTTTTATTCCTTGTACAATTACCAATTGAAATAAGTAAATTTATAATAGGTCCATGGATTTTACTGGATGAAGGAATTCTTGATAAATTCTATAATTTTGCTATATTAATGCAAAATTTAGGTCTTTTCGCAGAACTTATTTTGTTATTATTTGCAGCAAGAATTGCTAAAAAATATACATTAGCTAGTTCTTTACTCAACTCACCTATAAATCCAGTAAAAATGCTTAGGGTAGCATTTGCTTTTTATTTATTTTTTCTAATATTTTTTATTTTGCTTAGCTCTCATTCTTTTGGGATTGTCAATTGGATTAAAAATCCTCGGCAAGGATACCAATATTACAGAGAAGGTGTAGGGTTTTTATGGGTCTTCTCTATAAGTTGCCTTTCCATTTCTTGGACTCTTTGCTGCCTTTTCTATAAAAAAATATTTAAGTTGTTTTTAATATTTCCTTTATTTTCTATTTCTGCTTTTCTACTAGGCTCAAAAGGAATTGTTCTTGATTTTTTTATTTTTTTATTTTTAATTTTAATATTAAGAAAATACAAATATACTAAGCAACTTGTATGGACAGGGACACCTATTTTAATAATTTTCGTACTTATTAATTTTTTTGGAAATTTGCAAGATGCAAGTTTTAGTGAGCTTTTTTCTTATTTTGATCATTTTCCAAATGGTGCAATGTATTATAAAGCTTATTTCAATAATGAAATTCCATTATATAATGGCAAGATTTTTATAACGGATTTTTGGAATTTAGTTCCAAGAGGCTTTTATCCTAATAAACCATTTGTTTATGGCGTAACATATATTAACGAATATTTTTGGCCAGGAGCAGCAGAACTTTCACATACACCTGCATTTGGAGGTCAAGTAAATTATTTTGGTGATTTTGGTATTATAGGTGTTTTCTTACTTAATTTTCTTAACCCATTAAAATTCGCTTCCTATTTTTTTTTATGTCAACTTTTGAAACATTATAGCTTTAACAAAGTAACAAAAAACCAAATTATATTATTATTATTTTTATTTTTTTTAGCTCCTGCTTTTTTATTTTCTCTTAGCTTTCCTCTAAATTTAATTTTCTTTATTATTTGTATGTCTATTTTAATTTTTATTAATAAACTAAAACTTAAATCGTGAATAATAATTAGAGATTTGTAACAATATAAAGCAAACAATTCTTCAAAGTATTGAGAGCTTAAATATATAATCATAGTAAATTCTATATTTATAAAAAATGAAAGAGAAAAAAGCACTGATATGTGGAGTTTCTGGTCAAGATGGAGCTTACTTATCTAAGCTACTACTTAATAAAGGATATATAGTTTTTGGAGGTTCTAGAGACGCCCAAAATGTTTCTTTCCAAAACTTGGCTAAACTTAATATATTAGATAATATAAATCTTGTTTCAATTACCTTAAATGATTTTAGAAGTGTCTTACAGACTATCAATAAAGTTGAACCAGACGAAATATATAATTTAGCTGGCCAAAGTTCGGTTGCGCTTTCATTTGAGCAACCAGTAGAAACAATGGAGAGCATTACTATAGGTACTTTAAATATTTTAGAAGCAATTCGATTTTCTGGTCGTCCAATTAAATTTTATAATGCGGGTTCTAGCGAGTGTTTTGGAAATGCCGACCATGCAGTAGATGAAGAAACTCCATTTAGACCAAGAAGTCCTTATGGCGTTGCAAAGGCTACTGCTTTTTGGCAGGTTTCGAATTATAGAGAGGCCTACAATTTATTCGCCTGTACAGGAATTTTATTTAATCATGAATCTCCACTAAGAAAAGAAAGATTTGTTACTAAGAAGATTATTTCAACTGCTTATAGGATTTTTAAAGGTGAAAATATAAAACTGCGGCTTGGCAATATAAATATTAGACGAGATTGGGGATGGGCACCAGAATATGTTGAAGCGATGTGGTTAATGCTACAAAACGAAATAGCCCAAGATTTTGTAATAGCAACAGGTAAAACTACAAGTTTACAAGATTTCATAAGAATAACTTTTGAATTACTAGGGTTAAATTGGAAAGATCATGTTGAGGTGGATGAATTATTACTTAGACCAACAGATATATCCGTTGGTCTTGCCAATCCTCAAAAAGCAAAAGAAATTTTGGGTTGGAACGCAAAAGTGCATATTGAAAATATTATAAGGTTAATGCTGGAAGATGAAAAAACAGAAGATGAAAAAAAAACTTAATATAGGTCTCAATCTCCTTTATATGAACCGTAAGCTATCAGGAGGCTCAATTACATATGGAATAAACTTAGTAAATGAACTTGCATTACTTGATAATTATAATAATTATATAATATATTTAAATAAAGATTGTGAGAACTTGCCTATTAAAATAGGTGAAAATTTCAAAAAAAAAATATTGCCATTTCATAATAATTACGTTTATGTTAGATATTTTTGGGAACAGCTGTTATTCCCTTTTTATCTCTTAAATCAAAATTTAGACGTACTGCATTCTTTAGGTTACGTCGGCCCTGTTTTTTGCCCTGCAAAACATATCGTTTCAATACTAGATTTAAACTATAAGCGTCATACAGAAAGTATGAGTGCTTTTAAAAGGGTTTTATTAGGCACTATGGTTAAATTGATGTCTATTTTTTCTAAATCTATTATTACAATATCTAATTTTTCTAAAGAGGAAATCGCCAATGAGCTTCATGTAGAAAAAAATAAAATAATAGTTACTCTTTTATCGGGATCTAGTGATGTTTCTTATGTTGATAATAGCTTAGAATTAGATTTGGAAGGTATTTATGAAATTGAAAATGAATATATTATATCATTTGGTAGTCCTAGTTCTCACAAAAATATTTTAGGCTTAATTTCTGCATTCTCAATATTTAATGCTAAATATTCCCAGTATAATTTAATTCTTGTCGGCCACCAGCATAATAATAGCGAATTACAAGAGAAAATTATCAATTTAAAATTGGAAGATAAAGTTAAGTTTACCGGTTTTGTGCCTGATGAGCATATTTTTCCTCTATTGAAAAATGCAAAATTATTTGTATTCCCTTCATTTTACGAAGGCTTTGGAATTCCTTTATTAGATGCTCAATCTGCAGGAGTAGCAGTAGTTTCAAGTAATGCAGCTTCATTGCCCGAAGTCGGAGGTGACAGCGCATTATATTTTGACCCAAATAATGTTAAAGAAATGGCGTCAAAATTTGAGATGGTTTTAAATGACAATGATTTATCTAACAGACTTATAGAAAAGGGATTTGCGAATAGAGCAAAATTTTCGTGGCATAATACAGCAAAACAAACTTTGCAAGTGTACAAAGATAATGTTTAAAGTATATGAAAATATCAATCATTACCGTTGTTTACAATAATCAGAAAACTTTAGAAACTGCGATTAAATCTGTTTTATCGCAAAAGTATAATGATATTGAATATATCATTATTGATGGAGGCTCAAGCGATAATACACTAAAAATAATTGAGAGGTATGGATCACGTATTTCAAAAATCGTCTCTGAGCCTGATAAAGGCATTTATGATGCTATGAATAAAGGTATATCCTTGGCAACAGGAGATATTATTGGTGTCTTGAACTCAGATGATATTTACAATGATAATAAAGTAATAAGCGATGTTATGAACTGTTTTATTAATAACCCTTCTGTAAATATTGTTTATGGGGATTTGGTATATGTAAATAGTGATGATACGAATAAGGTTGTTAGAAAATGGGAATCATTAGGATTTTATAATGAATATTTTGAAGACGGAAATGTTCCGCCCCACCCTTCTTTGTTTTTAAGAGCCGAGGTTTACCAAATATCCGGATTATTTAATTTAAAGTATAAACTAGCAGCCGATTATGAATTTATGCTTAGGATTTTTAAGAAATCTAATATCGAATCTAAATATTTGAAAAGGTTAATGGTAAGGATGCGTTTAGGAGGAGCTACTAATAAATCCATTATGAATATTATTGATGGCAATAAGGAGATTTTGTTAGCTTGGAAGGATAATAATTTAAAAGCTCCTAAACTATTAATGTTTAATAGATTATACAAGCGCCTAATTCAATTTATAAAATGAAGATTCTTTTAACCGGCAGTTCCGGCTTCTTAGCAAAACAGATTTTAGAAGCACTACAGCAGGAAGAAATTTTATGTTTATCGAGAAATAATGCTGATATTAGTATTGATTTATCTACTCAAGTTCCAAATTTGCCAATATCTGATTTAGTAATACATGCAGCTGGTAAAGCCCACTCCGTCCCAAAAACAGAAGATGAAATACAAAATTTTTTTGATGTTAATGTAATAGGTACAAAAAACTTATTAAAAGGTTTAGAACAGATCCCTTTTCTACCTAAGTCTTTCGTTTTTATAAGCTCAGTGTCGGTATACGGATTAAGTAAGGGAATAGGAATAAAAGAAAACAACCTCCTTAACGCAAAAGACCCTTACGGCTTAAGCAAAATACAGGCAGAAAAATTAGTTCAGGATTGGTGTGATAAAAATAATGTTATTTGTACAATTTTGAGACTCCCATTATTAGTTGGCGAAAATCCTCCCGGAAATTTAGGTGCTATGATTAAAGGAATTAAAAAAGGATATTATATGAACATTGCTGGGGGCAACGCCAGAAAGAGTATGTTGTTGGCTGAAGATGTAGCGAGTTTTATTTTGCCATCTTCAAAAGTGGGTGGTATATATAATTTAACTGATGGTTATCATCCTAGTTTTAAAGAACTAAGTAATGTTTTAGCTAAACAATGTAATAATCGAAAACCTTTAAATATCCCAAAATGGCTAGCAGAAATTTTGGCTAAAATAGGAGATTTATTAGGTGAAAGATCTCCATTCAATTCTTATAAACTTTCTAAAATAACAGCAGACTTAACTTTTGATGATACTAAAGCGAGGACAGCGTTTGGCTGGCAGCCTCAAAATGTTTTAGATAGCTTTAAAATAAACCTTTAAATATTTATAATTAGCAAATGTTGAGAATTCATTAGCTAATGTAAAGTATTGATATTGGATAAAGGAAGGATTAATCAAAACCATTAACGGCTTTAAACAATCAAGTTAATTATTATTTTTATCCTTCATTAAAGCAACTTTCTCTCTTTCACTTTCCAACAATCGCTCATAAAGCTCAACCACTTTATCTAAGGGATTATAACTACATTGATAATTATAAGAATAAGCAGTTGACTGATCATGCATATTTTGGATATGAAAAATCAAAACTTCTTCACTAAAACTTTTAATAGCTTCCGCATTCACCCCTAAAACATCAGCAATTTTATCTAGCATAGCTGCATCAACTTCTTCACTTTGCTCTATCTTAGAAATGGCTTGTTGGCTAACACCCAATTCCATGGCCAAATGATCTTGCTTCATCCCCCTAATTTCACGGATTCGACTAATTTTTTTGCCAATATGTATTTGCTGAGGTTTTGATGCTGTTTCCATAATCAAATATAATTAAATCAAATAATATTTTGTTCGGTAAAAAACCCAATAATAAAAATTAATAGATTCATTCTTCCAATTCATAAAAATCTAAATATTTCTTACCTTGTTTCTTCAAATTTTAGTTACGGATGGCAATAGTAAAAGACAACATCATTACCCAAGGTTTAAGCGGAAACATCGACAAACAAATTGTTTTCAAAACTCGAGGCAATACCACTTTTACTGCTCGTTATCCAGATATGAGTAAGGTGGTGCCTAGCGAGAAACAATTGGCAGAGAAAAGTCGTTTTGCAAAAGCGGTAGAATATGCCAAAGCTATCATTGCGGATCCAATTAAGAAAATGGAAGTAGCGGCCCACACCCCAAAAGGTAAATTAGTTTATCATCAGGCTATTAAAGATTATTTAAAAAACCACCCTTAACTAGTAGAGCAACGTAAGATGAACGTAGGGAAAGCTTCCTTCACCCCTACTTATAACCTACAACCTACTACTTAAAACCTACAACCTACTACTTAAAACCCCAAAACCTACCACCTAAAACCTACTACATAAAAACCTACACCTACTACTTAAAACCTACCACCTAAAACCCTACAACCTATCACTCAAAAACCACCCAACAATTTCTATCTTTGCAGCCATGCTAATTTTTATCCTTGCGCTTATTGTTTTTTTTATATTAGAAATCACCTATTTCAAAATAGCAAACCACTTCAATATCATTGATAAACCAAACCTGAGGAGTTCTCACACTCAGATAACATTAAGAGGAGGAGGAGTTATCTTTCCAATTGCATTAATTATTGGCATTCTAATTTATGAGCCTACCCAAATTTATTTGGCATTAGGCGTATTTTCCATTGCAACCGTCAGTTTTTTAGATGATATTTTAACCCTAAATAACAAATTGAGGATTGGGGTTCATTTATTATCAGTTATGATTTTACTCGCTCAAATCTTCACCAACCAAAACATTCCTTTTTCTTTGCTCTTTAATCTTGCATCTTGCTTCTTAATTCTTGCTTCAATTATTATCATCATCGGCATCATCAACGCTTATAACTTTATGGATGGGATTAACGGAATTACTTTTTTATATTCCTTTGTAGCCCTTATTAGCTGTCTTTACATTCAAAAATATTTGGCAATCCCATTAATAAATGAGAACATTTTTTATTTAATAATAGCCTCATTAATAGTATTTGGATATTTTAATCTCCGTAAAAAAGCAAAAGCTTTCGCTGGTGATGTAGGAAGTATTGCCATGGCTTTAATCATCAGCTTTTTTATTGGGACATTAATTTTAGTCACAAATGATTTTAAATGGGTACTATTATTAGGGGTATATGGCTTAGATGCCGTCGCCACAATTTTCTGCAGGATAATCAGAAAAGAGAATATATTTGATGCCCATCGATCTCATTTTTATCAATATTTAGCTAACGATAAAAAATGGTCTCACATTACAATATCTATATTATATGCTATCACCCAAATGATCTTAAATATCATACTTATTTATGTAAATAATTATTTATTTATAGCCTTAATTTTTATAGCTTTAGTAATTCTTTATGCTTCCACAAGGTTAAAATTAGAGGGCAAAGAAAAGTTATTTGTGAAATATTAAAATCACAAAAAATTTCATTTTGTATTAAAAATAAAACAAATGGTATATTTGGAGGTAGATTAAACAAAAACCTATGTTTAAAAGAATAAACATTGTACCTCGCTGGTTAATTTTCTGCATAGATTTAATTTTTTGTGCATTAGCGTTATGGTTCTCTTATTTTTTAAGATTTAACTTTGAGGCCTCTCAAATAGATATTAATGAATTAAGTAGAAACACGCTCATCTTCTTAGGTATAAATTGCGTAGTATTCTTTAATGTCAAAACCTATGCAGGTATTGTAAGATATACAAGTGCACAGGATTCATTCCGTATCCTTTTTAGTATTTCTGTAAGTAACGCTTTCTTCGTGTTATGCAATTTGTTTTTACTTTCTTTTAATAGGCCGCCAATCATTCCTAATGTGGTAGTAGTAATCACAGGTTTATCCAGTTTTGTATTATTGATTACTTACCGTGTATTGGTAAAATACTTTTTTATGTACATCAAGAACATGAGATTGGATAAAAGAAGAGTAATCATTTATGGAGCAGGGGAAACAGGAGTGGCTACAAAAAGACAGCTAGACTCTAATCCAAGCGTGAACATGAGTGTAATTGCCTTTGTGGATGATGACCCAAGAAAAAAGGGAAAAGTAGTAGATAGCGTAAAGATTTATCATACCGATGATTTGCAGAAGATAATAGAGTTGGAAAACATTGATGATTTAATTTTATCCTCTCATAGAATATCTAGAGACAGAAAAAACAAAGCTGTTGATTTGTGTTTAGATAACCAAGTGAAGGTTTTAAATGTTCCACCGTTAAGAACTTGGGTTAATGGTACTTTCAAAGCAGCACAAATAAAGAATATTAAAATTGAGGACCTTTTAGAAAGAGCAACAATAGAGATTGAAGAGAATATAATTAAAGAGCAAGTTAGGGGTAAAAGGGTATTGGTAACCGGAGCCGCCGGTTCTATAGGGAGCGAAATTGTAAGGCAATTGATGAAATTTGAACCTCAAATGATTGTTTTAAATGATATGGCCGAGACCGCCTTACATGAATTGCAGCTAGAACTTCAAGACAATAACCTTTCTAATAATTTTATTGCTTTTATTGGTGATGTAAGAAATAAACAAAGGATGCAATTTATGTTTGAGACTTTTAAGCCTCATTTTGTGTATCATGCTGCAGCTTACAAACATGTGCCAATGATGGAAAATAATCCATCTGAAGCTATTTGTACAAACGTCGGAGGAACAAAGATTATTTCTGATTTATCTGTGAAATACAAAGTGAATAAGTTTGTGATGGTTTCTACAGATAAGGCAGTAAACCCAACCAATGTGATGGGAGCATCTAAGAGAATTGCGGAAATATATGTCCAATCCTTTTCTAACTATATAGACGCACAAAATGTGAATGCCAAAAATGGATCCATTATACATACAAAGTTTATAACTACTCGTTTTGGAAATGTTTTAGGTTCTAATGGTTCTGTTATTCCTCGTTTTAAAGAACAAATTCAAAAAGGAGGTCCTATTACCGTAACTCATCCAGATATCACAAGATATTTCATGACCATTCCAGAGGCTTGTCGTTTGGTTTTAGAAGCAGGATCTATGGGTAAAGGTGGCGAAATTTTTATCTTTGACATGGGTCAGTCAGTTAAAATTGTTGAATTAGCTAAAAAAATGATTAAGCTTTCCGGCTTGATTCCAAATCAGGATATTAAGATAGAATTTACTGGACTCCGACCTGGTGAAAAATTATATGAAGAGTTATTGAATAATCAAGAAAACAACCTGCCCACTCATCATCATAAAATTATGGTGGCTAAAGTAATGGTTTATAATTTTGAGGAGGTGGTTAAAAAAGTAGATACTTTGATTGATACTGCTTGTTATTATAAAGACAAAGAAGTGGTTAAATTAATGAAGAAAATTGTACCCGAGTATAAGAGTAATAATTCCATCTACGAAGAATTGGATAATTTAGAAGCAGAAATAGCAGCAGTTTAATGAAGAAGTATTTACTATTAAGTCTAATATTAATTTTAGGCTATGCTTCTAAAGCACAAACCCCTAATAACTATCAACCTTTTTCTTTTGATTTTTATCAGAAACTAAATAGACAAGTTTATGATGTAAATTCCCGTTTTCATAGTTCATTTAAGTCTTACTATCAGGATGATTCATTATTAAAATCTGCAGTAGATTCGTTTTACAATTATGGCACCGATACATTAAAAAGAAGTTGGGTTCATAGAAAGCTATTTAATGAACACTTATTAGAAATTAAAAAAGAAGATTATACTTTTTACGCTGATTTTTTACCCGACTTTCAAATTGGTTATGATAGAGCTAGAAGTTCAAATATCTGGACAAATACCAGGGGTTACCAATTTGGCGGAACTATAGGTTCAAAGTTTTCTTTTTATACCAGTGGTTATGAAAATCAGGCTAAGTTTCCTCAATATATCCAAAACTTTGTAAACGCTAATGGGATTATTCCCAGCCAGGTTAATGATAAATTTGGCCCTGGAAGAGATATAAAAGATTGGGCTTATGCAACAGCAATTCTCTCATATACTCCTATTAAATATGTAAACATAACATTAGGTCAGGATAAAAATTTTATTGGTGATGGATATCGTTCTGTCTTATTATCAGATGTTGCAGCTAATTATCCTTTTTTTAAATTAACAGGAACTTTAGGAAATGTGAAATACATGAGCATGTGGGCTCAATTTCAAGATTTAAAATCTCCACAATTCTCCTATGATAATGGCTACCGAAAAAAGTGGGGAGTTTTTCATTATTTAGATTGGAATGTCACCAACCGTTTAAGCTTGGGTTTCTTCGACTCTGTGATTTGGCAAGATGCTGATAGTACAGGTAAGAGAGGTTTTGATTTAAGCTACGTTAATCCTCTAATATTTTTAAGGCCAGTAGAGGGACAAAATGGGTCTCCTGATAACGCATTGATAGGTTTTAGCGTAAAGTATGAATTATTTAAAAACTTAGCTGTTTATGGTCAAGTTGCAATTGATGAGTTTACTATTAAAGAAGTTTTTGCTGGCAATGGATATTGGGCTAATAAATTTGCTTATCAAATAGGGATTAAAGGGTTTGATGCTTTTAAAATAAAGAGTTTAAATTACCTATTGGAGTATAATACCGCCCGTCCATATACTTATTCTCAAAGAAACTCATTGTTGAATTACGGGCACTATAACCAGCCATTAGCGCATTTATACGGAGCAAATTTTAAGGAGTTTGTAACCATCTGTAATTATGCTTATAAAAGGATTGATCTAATGGGTAAATTAAACTTGGCTAAATATGGTTTAGACGGAACTAATGATAACTATGGAAAGGATATTTTTAAATCTTATAATACCAGAAATAGTAATTATGGTAATTACACTGCACAAGGAATTGGAACAACACTAACTTTTTTGGAAGGTAAAATAGGATATTTAATTAACCCCAATTATAACTTAAGATTAGAGATAGGCGGAGTAATACGCTCAGAAAAAAATACAGTTTTTAACAACAATACGGGCATTATTTCTCTAGGAATAAGAAGTACCTTTAGAAATTTATACACCGATTTTTAATGCCATGGTTTCCAATAATGATAAAAAAGAAATCATATTCATTCTTCCATATTTAGATGTTAATACAACATCAGCTGAAAGATTTAAAAGTTTTATAGCGGCTTTTGAAGAGAATAAACAATTTATCTTAAGAATAATAATAATTGATTATAACCTTGAAAGAAGCTTTTTCTCAGGTTTAGAAATTAATAATAGTAATGCTCCCTTTTCTAATAAATTTTGTGAGAATATTAAACCTAAATTAAATTTTATACAAAAATTAGGGTTTCGATTTTTAAAAAGTGGAGAAAAAAAAAAGTGGAGATTATTACAACTCTTACATTTATTAGTTTATAAAACCGATATTTTTTATCCAGGAAATATATCTATCCAAAAAAGAAGCAATACAGGATTTATATTCTCATCAGGGAGCCACTTTAGTTTTTTTAGTACAGCCTCTCAAATTGCTAAAAATTTAAGATTTGATATTATTTTGGACTATAGAGATCCTTGGACTTATGGATATACAGCTATAGACGGGAAAGAATGGGTACAAAAATCAAAATATTTTTTTGGAAGAATTAAAGAGATTCGTTACATAAAACAAGCGCAATTTATTACAACAGTTTCAGAATCATTAAAAAACTTTTTTCCAGTTAAATTCCATAATAAAATTTTGGTTTTACCAAATGGGAGTAATTATACTAATCACCATGTGATAAATGAAACACCCAAAAATGCTTTCAATATTGTATATGTCGGTACTATTTATAATGATCAGTTAAGAGAGAATATTTTTTTCCATGCTCTTAATAAGTTTATAAAAAATAAAGATTTATCCCAAATCTCTTTAAAATTTATTGGATCTTCTCAAAATTCAAATTTAATTAAAATGATTAAAAATTTTAAACTGGAAGAAATTACTGAAATTACTCCTAGGTTAAATAACAATCAAGTTTTAAATTATTTGAATAATGCATCAATATTCCTTCAATTTAAATACGGAAATAGAAATGACGTTATAAGTTCTAAACAAGCAGAATACTTAATGTTTAGAAGACCTATATTATTGCCAATTTCAGACAATGGAGATATTGCTGAAAGTATTTTAAAGTATAAAGCTGGTTATGTATGCGAAAGTGAATCTCAAATTATTGATACGTTAGAACTACTTTGGGAAAAATTTAAAAACGGGGAAAACTTATTTATAAATCAACCTCAGGAATTTATAGAATCAATTTCAAGAAAAAAAATAGCCGAAGATTTTGCTAGACTGCTAACAGAAAATTAATTTATATTTTATACTTATTACTTCCTTTTTAAATAATAATATTATTAATAACATTCTTTTTCATTGGAATAGTGATGTGTTATTATAGGAAAATAATATAACTCACTTTATTTTTAATTTTATATTATTAAAAATCTCCTAATCTTTAATAAATTGTTATTATTATCGTTTTAGTGTTATATAAATAATTAATTATGATTAAATAAGTCTAAAATTTAATAATTATTTACTTTTTTCAATTAAACACCTTAAATTGCTTGATTATATATTATCATTTTATAATATAAAATCAATTTTAATGAAGATTAGTAAGAAAAAGTATGAAAATGCTAATTGTTTTCTAACAAATAACTGTTTATCAGAATGGAAACCAGCAATTGATGCTAATAAAAAGGTTTATGAAGTAAAAAAAGGGGAAATAATTTTTAAAGAAGGGCAGCCAGTAGAAGGAATCTATTTTGTTTATCAGGGAATTTTAAAAGTTCATAAAAAATGGACTTCAGATAAGGAATTAATATTGAGATTTGCTACTGCCGGCTCTATAGTTGGACATAGAGGCTTAAGTAGTTTTAATAAAAATTATCCTATTTCTGCAACTGCATTAGAAAACAGTGTGGTTTGCTTTATTGATATGGATTTTTTCCAAAGTACTTTAAAAGTCAATCTAGATTTTACTTATAAACTGTTGATGTTTTTTGCAGACGAGCTTCAAGACTCTGAAGCTAAAATGAGAAATATTGCCCACATGAGTGTAAAGGGAAGATTAGCGCAAGCTTTGTTAAATTTCAAAACCCAATTTGGTTTATCAACCGATGGCAGCTTAAAATTAGAATTATCTAAACAGGACGTTTCTTCATATGTTGGTGCAACCTATGAAACCTTATTCCGCATTTTAAATGAATTAATAGAAGAAAAAGCCGTTACAGTTACAAAGAGAAATATACTCATCAACAATGAAGAGTTATTAATGAAATTAGCAATTGGGGGAGGATAAAATAAAAGAACCCTTTATCATTGGATAAAGGGTTTTAAATAGTTATAAGGTTTATATTATCCTTTCATCATTCCTATATGGCTACCTTTCCAATCAGGGAACAATATGGTGTCTTTATTTATTCCAAGATGCCTATCAGCAACTTCGCTAAATACAGTTCTAAAATCAGTAGTAACAGCTAAATCCCTTCCATCTTCTAAATTTTCAATAGCTAATGTATTCATCTTCCCATGCACTTTTCCTCCTGCCACATCATTACCTAAAATAAAATTACAAGAGCCACGTCCATGATCTGTACCACCTGTACCGTTTTGTTTAACAGTTCGTCCAAATTCTGTCATAGTCATAATGGTAACATCATCTTGTAAAGTTCCCATATCGGTCCAAAAAGCCATCATACTTTCGCTCAAATCATTCACATTTCTCGCAAAGATACCATTATCCGTTCCTTGGTTAAAGTGTGTATCCCAACCACCAGACTCGGCGAAAGCCACTTCCAAACCAACATCCATTTTAATTAACTGAGCAATTTGCTTTAAAGAATTTCCAAGGGAAGAGTTTGGATAATTTGCGCCATTTCCTGGTTTATAGTTCTTAGTATCTGTTTTATTTAACATTTTCATTGCATCAAAGCTCTCTTTGCCTGTATCCTTTAATAAACTTGATGTAGTTTGATCATAAAGGTCTTCAAAACTTTTAGAGGCCATATTTGCTCCATTTGGATTTCCTTTCATCTGAATATTAAAATCCTGTAAATTACTAATAGCCACAGAAGGATTATCTCCATAAAATGAACGAGGGAGAGAAGAGGTTAAACTAACAGCCTGGAATGGAGTAGCTCCATCATGACCCAGTAAACCTACTGCTCGGTTTAACCAACCACTAGAAGTACCTTTGTTAAATGGAGTTCCAGATTCCATATAATCTTGCGCATCAAAGTGAGAACGGGTATTATTTGGAGATCCTATTCCATGCACTATTCCTAATCTACCTTCTTTAAAAACAGATTCAAAAGCTTTCATTGATGGATGTAAACCAAATTTCCCATCTAAATCTATTAATGATTTTGCATTTCCTGTTTTTGCTGCAGACATAAATAAAGTTGGACGAGCAGTTTTGAGATAATTATCTGTAAAAGGTGTAACCGCCATCAAACCATCCATCGCTCCTCGTTGAAAAATACAAATTAATGTTTTTCTTTTTTTGAATAATCCTGGTGCTTTTACGCTTGCTGCAGCTTTTGCAACAAAGCTTGGTAAACCTCCCAATCCAATACCAAATAAGGCTAAGCCTCCTGATTTTAAAAACCCTCTTCTTGATGTCATGATATTTATATATTGAAGATTAAAATTATCTTTTTTGAAATTCTGGTGAGCCAATAATTACCCCAACCACTTGTGCTAGCATAGAATTGTCTCCAAAAGATTTCTGGTTTGCAGTATTACCGTATTTTTTATTTCCTTTTGGCTTTACAGCAGTTTCCGTATTAGACATCATCATGTCTTCATTACTTTCACTAATTGATGTTGGAGCTGTATTTTTACTTGCTGCATTGTCTATTTTTTTAACCAAATCCGGATCTGTTAATAACGGAGTCAATCTTTTCACAGTTTCATCTAGGTTTCTGTCTGGCATAATAATTTTACCATAAGTTTTAAGAGCCGCTTCACTACTTTCTGGTTCGTGATTATTATTTAAACTTGCCAAGTTGATTTTAACACCTTGTATTTTTTGTGATGCCAATGCTAAACCAAAGTTCATTCTATTTAATAAGGCTCCAGTATTTATCCAATATTGCGCTCTATCTGGGAAGCCGGTAGGAGCTTGATAATAATACATTTTTTGGCCCATTTTATTTATCCAACCATATAATTGATAGGGTTGAACTAAATCTGCATCTAAACTTCTCACAGAGCTGATAGCTAATTCAAAAGGCGATTTTGTTTTTTCTCTTAAAGCATCTTTACTCCAGAACTCGGGTGCTTCTACCATCGTCAATAAAATTTGTTTAATGTCTCCATCTTTAGATAAAAATGTCTTTGTCATTTTATCAATTATTGTTTTTGATGGATTATCACCTACAAATCTCACTGCAATTTTTGTGGTTATAAATTTTGCAGTAGAAGGATTATGAGCCAACATTTCTAATAAATCAACACCTTCTTTATAACCGTTATTTGAGAATTTTTTTCCTAAAACTATTTTATCTCCAGTATCGTGTCTATTTTCAGCAAATAAAAAATCTCCGTCAAATACAAAACCTTTTTCTTCTAATTTATCTTTGCCTACTTTATCAATAATTTTTTGAAATGCACCACCATAACCATCATTATCCGTAGGATTAATTGTCCAACCAGTTAAAACTCTTGCAGCTTGTGTTACGTCAGTTTGGGTATAGCCACCATCTACGCCTAAGGTATGTAACTCCATAACCTCACGAGCGTAATTTTCATTTAAGCCTTGTGCTTTCTTTGATTTTTTTAATTTTTCTAATGCAGCAAGCTTATTTTTATCGTTACCAACTCGCTTTTCCATCATTCCCATCATGTTTTGTTGCTGTTCAGACTCATTTGCTTGGCTGCTAAAATTATCCAAATAGTAAAGCATAGCTGGAGATTTTGTTGTAGAAATTAATAAATTATCAAACTTCCCAAACACATTTGGACGTATTACATCACGTTCATAAGCAGGAATATACATTGCGCAATCTGGTTTGGTGAGTGATACATTAAAATGATTAAACCAAAAATCAGTTAAAACTTCTCTCAATTGATTATTACTATATGTTGCTCTTAAAATTTTTTGAGATATAAACTGACGGTAAAGCTCTTGCTGAGGTTTAAGCCCTTTTTGTTGCATGTATGCCTGTAACTTTTCCCTATATTCTTTTTTATCACCTTTGTTTACAGAATCCTTATCTATAAACCCATCCTTTATGGCCATTCTTAAAATTTTAGCTCCTTTTGGATAGGTTTCTTCAACTTCGGCATTAGATAGATTAATTGCATCGTAACTTTTTAATCTATTTTGTAAATCATCATCGTTTAAATTTCCTTTTAACTGATCATTTAACCAATTATTAAGACCCATTTTTAAAGCATTGTCAATATCTTGAGATCTTACTCCATAGGTAAATCTATTTAATAAATGAAGGGCAGCTTCTCTATCCGTTAATCTAGCTTTTTTATAAGCAGATGTTAGAGCATCACTATTCGAAGATAAAAAAGAAGAAAAGAAGATTAATCCTGATAATGCGATTAATGGGATGTAGAAAAATTTCAATAAAGCTTTCATGTCAAACCGGGTTTATGTTTTTATGACAATGAAAATTTAAAAAGGATTAATTTGAGTAAGAAGTTTTTAAAAGATGCAGATAGAAATTTATTAAATAAAAAGATTTTTGGGGCGTTTTGACACGCTTTGCGCTATATCTTTTTTGCTGAAATTGCAAAAAAGGATGTCGCTTCAATCGTTAACGCTCTTGCGTAATTAAAAAAAAAGATATATAAATTCAATTTTTGAAATGAATTTGCAAAATGTTATGCCTTTAGAACTGATAAACCATAGAATTAATGTTCATTCCTGCACCAACAGAGGCAAAAATGGCAATATCACCTTTGTTCAATGAATGATTCTCCATCTCGCCTTTTAATATCATATCTAACAGTGTTGGGATGGTAGCAACAGAAGAATTTCCTAATTTTGCAATCGTCATTGGCATTATATTTTCTGGCGGAGTATCAATATCATAAAGTTTAAAAAAACGCTTCAAAATAGCATCATCCATTTTTCCATTAGCTTGATGTACCAATACTTTCTTGATTTTATCAGGAGAAATTCCTGCTTTTTCAACTGTGGTTTTCATTACCAGCGGAACATGAGTTAAACCATATTCATACACTTTTCTACCATCCATTTTTAGATAAAGTTCATCTTTTTTATCATAATCAAGATTACTAGAACCTTCCATTTTTAAAAACCAAGCTTGATCTAGAGTATGGCTTTGAGATTTATGACTTATAATTCCTGCTTCACCTATCTCACTTGCCGTTAAAATAGTAGCGCCGGCTCCATCTGCGTAGATCATACTATCTTTATCGTGAGGGTCTATAACTCTTGATAGGGTTTCAGATCCAATTATTAAAACCTTTTTTGCATCGCCTGATTTTATAAAATAATCTGCTTGAATCATGCCTTGTAGCCATCCTGGGCAGCCAAAAGGTAAATCATAAGCAACACAATCTGGATTTACAATGCCTAATTTATATTTTACCCTACTTGCTAAAGTAGGCACCATATCAGTACGATTACTACCTTGTTTTATATCACCAAAATTATGCGCTACAATAATATAATCTAATTGTTCCTTGTCTTCTCCGGAGCTTTCAATAGCATCTTTTGCAGCTAAATAAGCCATTTCAGATGTGCTTTGGTTGTCTTCAGCATATCTTCTTTCTTCGATGTCTGTTATCGCTTGAAATTTTTGAATAACATCAGTCATGTTTCTTTTTACTAATGAGCCATCTCTTTCATAAAAAGAATGATTGATAAAATCTGAATTTTTAATCAATTTATTTGGGATATATTTTCCCGTTCCTGTGATTATAGATTGGATTTTTGAACTCATTTAAGGCAATTTAGACTAAAAACTGTATTGGTATAACGTATAAAGTTAGCTAATAATTTTGAAATGCAAAGCTAAAATTTGTTTGCTATTCTAAAATCGAAAATAAAATATTTTTAACTTCTTTGACAAGTGATTTATAGCCTTCTTTTTAGGGTTAAAATTCCAGCATAAATTTCTTCTTTTCTTGCCATCTCTAAATAAAATGTTCGTCCGTTTCTAGAGCATAATAATTGTATAATTTCATCTAATGTTAGTTTATCAACAGTACTAAAATTTAATCGTAATAATTGATCGCCAATTTGTACTCCCAATTCATCTGCTGGCGAACCACGCTCTATTCTTGTAACAAAAAATTCATCAAAATTTTTTCCACTAGCAGCTATTTCCATTCCACTCATATCATATTCAAATGCCTCTTTTAATGAAGTAGTTTCTTTTAAGTACATACAACTATTTGAATAATCAAAAAGAACATCAAATTTTTTTAATAAAGTATTGCCAATACTTCCATTTCTTTCTACGCTGGTTATTTTAGCTCCTATATCTTCATAGTATGGAAAAGCCGCGATTATGCTATCCATATAAAATTTACCAATTTTAAGTTGATCAATCCTGCCCTTAAAACCCCTAATGTTACCACTTAACCCTACACCAAGATTTGAAATCACAAAATTATCAGGAAGTGGGAAGGCACTTTTTTGATAAGTTTCTAAAGAAATAGGATTGCCACTACCGGTATCAATTAACATTTTTAAAGGTAGTTTTTGATGATTTGGAACGTTGACTAAAACATTGACATAAGGTTTATTCCCTTCAATCTGTATATCAATTTTATTCCCTTTAGCTATTAATCTAGGTAATGTATTTTGGTATATTTTTAATAATTGAGTACTGTAATTTATCCTTATTTTAAAGCTTTTAAAAAAATCATAACCAATTAATCCATGAATTTTCATACCTGCGTAACTAGATAAATTCAAAATATCTTTGTCTAATATAGCTGCAGCACAACTTTTGGCCTCTGTAGATGCAATTCTAAAATTTAAAAACGGAGTTGTATAAGCCGTCAATTCTATCTGATCACCTAATCCACTTAAGTCTATTTTTCTTAGGTATTTTAAGTTTAAAGAATCTTTTAATAAAGGATCAGTAATAACTGTAATACCTACACCAGTATCTAAAATAAAATTATAGGGTCCTTTATTATTAATATACATAGGCAATATCACCAAACCTCTTACAGCTTTAAAACTAATTTGCTGTCTAGTTCTTTTCCCTATAAATTCAAAAGTATTTTGAGAAAAAACTGGCTCAATTAATGTGCAGATGCCTAATAGCAATCCTATAATTATTTTTAGAAAGTTGCTTAACATGCTGGTTTATAGCTATATTTTTTTTAAAAAGTTTAAAATTATTTAAACTAAATAGCTTGATACAATTTACTAATTTGCAAGTTTAATTATACATTTATGAAAGGTTTTTTTCTATTGGCATTTTCTTTTTTTCTTTTTTCAGCATGTACAGTTCAAAAAACTGTGATAAAGCCCTATCAAAATATCGCATCTCTCATTGAAAATTCTCCTATAAATAATAATCACCATATTGGTTTTGCCATAAAAGAAGCAGATTCTGATAAAATGATGTATCAGAAAAATGCAAATCTTTATTTTACCGCGGCATCAAATACTAAACTTTTTACATTTTTTACCGCTTTAAACATGTTGGGAGATTCTATCCCATCATTTGAATATATTCTTAGAAATGATTCTTTGATTTTATGGCCAATGGCCGATGCTTCTTTTTTACATCCAAAATTTAAAACTCAAAAATCCTTCGACTTTATTAGAAATTCTGGAAAAAATATTTATTTAGTAAATGGGCGTTATCAAGGAGAAAAATATGGTAAAGGATGGAGTTGGGATGATTTTAATGATTATTATCAAACTGAAATTAACGATATGCCAATCTATGGGAATAGTATAAATATAAATGCTAATAATTTAGGTGAATTAAAATATTCTCCTGATTTACCTGGTTTGTATCTAAATGAATTGACTACTTCTAACAAAGTTAAAACAGTTAAAAGAAACCTAAATAATAACAATTGGATTATACCATTATCTGTAAGCCCTAATTATGAGCAAAATTTGCCTTTGGTTTTAAATAAAAATTTAATAGAAAATTTATTATCTGACACATTATTAGCAACCGGTTCTGTTATCAAACCTGTAACTACTTTAAATTGGAGAAAAGTTCCAAAAAGTGCCTTGATTACTTATAATACATTGTCCGATAGTTTATACAAACAGCTATTACAGCAAAGTGATAATTTTATGGCAGAAGAATTATTGTTGAATTGTGCAGCAGCAAATAAAATGGTTATGAATACTGATAGTATTATTGCTAGAGCGTCTAAAACTTTATTTAATGATATGCCTGAAAGGATTCAATGGGTAGATGGTTCAGGGTTATCAAGGTTGAATCTTTTTACTCCAAATGATATGGTTTTGGTGCTGCAAAAGATAAAAGATAAATTAAATAATGACGAGCGTTTATTTAATTTATTACCTGCTGGTGGAAAAAGAGGAACACTCAAAAACATGTTTTTAGATAGCGATTTACCCTACGTTTATGCTAAATCTGGTAGTTTATCTAACAATTACAACTTAAGCGGATATTTAATTGGTAAGTCTGGTAAAAAGTATATTTTCTCTTTTATGAATAATGGTTTTGTAAGCCCTTCTAAAGAAATAAAAGGTGAGGTAGAAAGAATTTTAAAGAATATTTATGATAATTATTAATTCAAAATAATAAATCCTAAAAAAACCCAGATTGAAATTTCCAATCTGGGTTTTTTTATTTTAGAATATTATTATTATTATTTCTTGAATCCAACCCTAGATTTTGGTTGTTTAAATTGTGGAGTACTTTTCTTATTAATTTGAGGATCACCAACGCTACTCATTGCACATCTAAAACCAATTTCAGAAGAAGATTGACCTTCGTCTTGATATCTTCTTGTACCAGGATTTAACCAATAAGCCCTATCATTCCAGGAACCTCCTTTATAAACTTTAGATCTATCGTTAACTAATGTTATTTTACCATATAAATCTAGGTTCTGTTTATCTAAAGCTCCCCTTTGATCTGCTTCAAAGGTTGGTTTTAACATAGGCATTTTTGTGGTATCAATTTCATCAGGCGTACTAGGACTTAATTCTTTAACATTGCCATATTTATTAGCTTGTTTTTCATAAGAATCCTTTTTACCAGATGTAGCGTTTACTTTCTTTGGAACATTGCTTTTACCTAAAGTAAGAATTTTACCGCTAGTATCGTATTCATTATTTTCGAAATCATTACCTCTAAAAGGACTAAAATCTTCTACTTTATCAAAAGATAATTGTCTGTAAGTATCTAAAACCCATTCACTAACATTGCCAGCCATATTATATAATCCAAAATCATTTGGCATATAAGCTTTAACTGAAGCAGTAATATCGGCGCCATCATTTAAGTATCCAGCTACACCCATATTATCTCCAGCACCTCTTTTAAAATTGGCGTAAATTAAACCACGAGTACTTTTCTTTGGAGATCTTATTCCTAAACCGTACCAAGGATATACTTTACTATTATTTATAATATTATTTCCGCCAGTTCCAATTAAAGCCATTGCAGCATATTCCCATTCGGCTTCCGTTGGCAAACGATATCTACCTGGAGTAAAAACACCATCTTCAATTTTTGCAAATCTTTTTTCTGTACCCGCTTTGCCTTTTGCGCCACCAGGAGCAGCAGTTCCGTTGTTCACTTTTTCAGCACCTTTACCTTTATCTTGGTATTGTCCGTTCAAATATAAATCTAAAGAAAAAGGTTCTGTACTTGTTTCAACGCCGGTTCCTTGTTTTGGAGCACCTTTACCTGTTCCGCCAGATTTGGCAGTTGTGTAAGTTTTCCAATCACTCATAATGCCTTTGTTTCTCAAAATGTTCTCGTTAACAACATTTGTTCTCCAGTCACTATAAGCAACAGCTTGTTCCCAAGTAACACCAACAACAGGATAATCCTGATAAGCAGGATGTCTTAAATAATTATTTACGTAAGGTTCGTTATAAGCTAAAGGGCTTCTCCATACTAAAGTGTCTGGCAAAGCTTCGTAGTACCATCTTGGATCTTGTGGCACTTCATTTATCCAATTTAAATATTCTAACCAATCAACATTGGCAACTTCCGTTTCATCCATATAAAAAGTTGCAACAGTAACTCTTCTTTTTGGTGCGGCATAATCAAAACCGATATCATCTATACTTGAACCGCCCATTACAAAAGTACCTCCTTCAATATGAACCAATCCAGGACCTGGGGTTGGCTTTACTTTTTTAGGGACTTGTAAAGAACCAGGTCTTTTTGCATTATAAGCAACATTGGTTTTGCCAGAAGCAGCATTTTTTCCTGCTTTACCACCGCAAGATGATAATAAGACAGAAAATGCAAATAATAGCGTTAGTGCTGGTAAAATTAATTTTCTCATGCGTTTTATTGTGTTTTCAAAGCTAAAAATAATTTAATTATGATTAATCAAACTGATTAATATAAATTGTGCTTTTATCAATATCTTTAATATTTAGTTATTAAAACGATTTTTATCGTTCAATAGTTACGTTAAATATAAATATTTATTTTATTTTGAAAAGCATTGTATATAAGGTATTTATCACTTCTTTAATTTATATATGTTTTTGTAAACCACTTTTTGCACAAAATAGTATAGAAATAAAAAATATTGATTGGGTTTCTGATACGGTTTTAAAACAAAATTTACCTATCCATATCGCTCAAATTGATTTTCCACGCTATAATCCTGAAAAATTCGGTAACCTCCCAACAGTTTATTTAAAAGTTCCTGTCGCTTCAAAAAATAATAACGTTAACATAAAAATTAATTCACTTTCAGCGGCAATTTTCCCGGTTTCATCAAATATCAATGAAAAAATTAAAGAAAATATTCAATTAGAATATTATACGGTCAAAGAAAATAACCAATTATTTGTATTAATTAGCTTTTTACCAATTATTAAAACGAATGATGGATTGAAGAAAATTAACACCTACCAATTAGAAATAAATCCTGTTAAAGAAAATGCAATTACCCCAAAAGTATTAAGAAATTATAAAGCCAATTCGGTTTTAGCTTCAGGAAACTGGTATAAAATAGGGGTAAAAGACGAAGGAATTTATAGAATTAGCTCTGATTTTTTAAAAAGCCTTGGTATCGATGTTAATACCATAAATCCAAAAAACATAAGAGTTTATGGTAATGGAGGAGCTATGTTGCCTCAGCCAAATGCTTTAAATAGAATTGATGACTTACAAGAAAATGCTATTGAGGTTTTTGGCGAAGTCGATAATAAATTTGACAATAGTGATTACGTTTTGTTTTATGCTCCAGGAAATACAACATGGAAAGCGAACAATGCAAATCAATATTTCGAACATCAAAATAATGTTTATACTGATAGTTCTTACTATTATATAAATGTTGATTTAGGTGCAGGAAAAAGAATCAATATTAATAATTTAACAGATGTTCCGAATTATTTAAGCAATAGTTTTAATGATCATCAACTTTATGAAAAAGACACTTATTCGCTAATTACTTCTACCATAAAATCCGGAAGAAACTGGTACGGAGAAAATTTTGAGTTTACGCCAAACCAATCTTTTGATTTTGATTTAATTGGATTGGTTAATAATTCGCCAACATTTGTAAAAGCCAATATGGCTATACGTTCAAATATAAGTACATCAGCAGCTATCACTTTAAATGGGCAAAATTTATACAATTTATCATCATCGGCTTTGCCTTTAACTTTTGAAACGGATTTCGCAAACTTAGTTACTCAAACAGCATCCTTAAATAGCGTTACTGGAAACAATATTAAAATTGGTATTACTTATAATAAACCAAATGCTGCAAGTAATGCTTGGTTAGACTATCTAGAAATTAATTATAGGAGAACTTTAGCTATCAATAATGGGTTTTTAAGATTTAGGGATTTAAAAAGTGTTGGAAACGGAAATATCAGTCAGTTCAATATTAATAATAGCGGTACTAATTTAAGAATCTGGGATATTACCGATGCTCAAAATCCAAATCAATCTTCTTATTTATCTCAATCTAACACAGTTAATTTTATTACAAAAACCGATTTCCTAAAAGAATTTGTAGCTTTTAATCCCTCATCTTTTAAAGAACCAAAGCTTATTGGCAAAGTTAGTAACCAAAATTTACATGGTTTGGCTTCTGCCGATTTATTAGTTATTAGCCCAAACAATTTTATAAATGAAGCTAAAAGACTAGCCGATTTTCGTAAATCAACACAAGGAATTTCTTATCAAATAGTTACTCCAGATCAGATTTATAACGAATTTTCTTCAGGTAAAAAAGATGCAACCGCGATAAGAGATTTTGTAAAAATGTTTTATGATAGAGCAGGAGGGAATTCAAGTTTATCGCCCAAATATTTATTAATTTTTGGAAAAGGTTCTTTTGATAACAAGAGTATCCAATTTAAAGACAATAATTTTGTAGTGACTTATCAATCAGAAAATTCTTTGTCGCCAACTCAAAGCTATACATCTGATGATTATTTTGCTCTATTAGATGATGATGAAGGGACTTTCCCTGAAGATTATGTGAGTAATCCAGGTTTACTAGATATTGCCGTTGGTAGAATTCCAGTAAAAACAACTGAAGAAGCAAAAAATATAGTTGATAAGTTAATTAATTATGCCAGCATAAATAGTTTTGGCGATTGGAGAAATCAAATTGCCATTGTAGCAGATGATGAGGATAATAATCTGCATTTAAACCAAGCAGAATCTAATGCAGCCTTAGTAAATTCCAGATATAAAGATATTAATGTAGATAAAATATATTTTGATGCCTATGAACAGCAAAACTTAGCTGGCGGTAGTCGGTATCCTGAAGTTGGAGACGCAATCAACCAAAGAATAAATAATGGCGCCTTATTGATTAATTATACAGGCCATGGGGGAGAAACTGGCTGGGCTGCAGAAAGAGTTTTAACTTTAGATGATATTAAATCTTGGAAAAACAATAATAATTTACCCATTATATTTACTGCAACTTGTTCTTTTAGCAGATGGGATGATCCTGAAATAGTATCTGGAGGAGAGTTGGCTTTATTACAAAAAGACAATGGCGTTCCATCTATATTTAGTACTACAAGAATTGTTTTTGCATCCTACAATTTTGATTTAAACCAAAGTTTTTTGAGGGCTTTGTTTGATGCAGCAAACCAAAATAATAAAGTCACTTTTGGTGAAGTATTTAAAGCTGCAAAAAACAACAATGTTGGCGGGTTAAATATAAATTCAAGAAATTTCACGCTCTTGGGAGATCCTACTGCATTGTTTCCTTTTCCTTCAAATAAAGTGGTGATGAATAATTTATCTGATACTTTAAAAGCAGGTAAAAAAATAAATTTGAAAGGTTATGTAGCAGATAAGCAAGGAAATAAATTAAACACTTTTAACGGATTTCTTTATCCAACACTATTAGATAAGCCTACAACAATCACCACTTTAGGACAAGATCAACAGTTAAATGGAAGTTATGCCCAAAATTTCCAAACTCAAAAAAACATCATATATAAAGGGAAAGTAACTGTTGCAAACGGAGATTTTAATTTTGATTTTATTGTTCCAAAGGATATTAATTTACAGGTTGGAAAAGGGAAGGCAAGTTTTTATGCCTCAAATAATATTACCGATGCAGAAGGGGCAAATTTAGATTTATTAGTTGGTGGATCTGCTTTAAATAATCAAAGTGATAAAATAGGTCCGGAAATTAAAACCTTTTTGAACGATGAAAATTTTGTTTCTGGAGGAATTACCAATACTAATCCTATTTTGTTAGTCAATTTAAACGATGAGAGTGGAATAAATACAACTGGAATTGGAATTGGACATGATATAGTTGCGACTTTAAGCACAACAGATAAAAATGAGAAGATCATTATCCTCAATCAGTTTTATCAAGCCAAATTAGATTCTTACCAAGAAGGTTCAGTTAAATATAATCTAAACAATTTAGAGCCAGGATTTTATAGTTTAAAAATTAAAGCTTGGGATGTTTTTAATAATTCATCCGAACAAAATATCACCTTTGAGGTTAAACCTTCAGAAAAATTAGCTTTATCGCATGTATTAAATTATCCTAATCCATTTACTACAAGAACAAGTTTCCAATTTGAGCATAATCATCCAAATGAGGATTTACAAGTTCAGGTCAATATAAGAACAGTCTCTGGCAAATTGGTTAAAACAATAAATCAGCAGGTCAACTCATTAGGCAACAGGATAAATGATATATTTTGGGATGGAAAAGATGATTATGGAGAAAAATTAGCCAGAGGCATATACATTTATGAGCTAAAAGTACGTTCTACGTTATCGAGTCAAACTGTTCAAAAAATTGAAAAGCTTGTTTTGTTATAAACCTAACACAATTATTAATAAAAATTTTAATTTTACTGTATGAAATTTAAATGGTACACTTTATTATTTGCCCTTTTATTTACTGGATATAAAAGTTTTTCCCAACAGGCATCAACAGATGGTAGACAAGGAAATACAATTACTACAGCAGTACCATTTTTGTTAATTACTCCAGATGCCAGATCTGGTGCTATGGGCGATGTTGGAGTAGCAATAAGTCAGGATGCAAACTCTACACATTGGAATCCGGCAAAATTGGCATTTATGAAAGATCCTTATGGATTTGGATTATCCTACAGCCCTTGGTTACAAAAGTTAGTTCCCGATATTAATTTAGCTTATTTAAACGGATATTATAAATTGGATGATAGAAGTACCATTGGCGGATCTTTACGTTATTTTTCTTTAGGAAATATACAATTTGTTGATGTTAATCAAATTAAACAAGGAGACTTTAATCCAAATGAATTAGCTGTAGATGGAACTTACGCAAGAAGTTTTGGTGAAAACTTTTCTTTAGGGACAGCTTTAAGGTTTATTTATTCTAATCTCTCTGGCGGTGCAACTTTTTCTGATCAGCAAACAAGACCAGGTACTGCTTTAGCAGCAGATGTTTCTGCATTTTATACTAAAGAAAATCAACTTTTTGGTAAAAACTCTACCGTTTCTGCGGGATTAGATATTTCTAACATTGGTACAAAAATGAGTTATACAGATGGCGGTCCAAAATATTTTTTACCAACAAATATGAGGTTAGGTGGTGCTGCAACCATACATGCAGATGAATTTAATGACTTTACTTTTGCCTTAGATTTCAACAAATTATTAGTTCCTACTAATCCTACAAGAGATATAGATGGAAATATTACTGCGGGCAAAGACCCAAACCGCTCCGTACCAGCAGGTATTTTTGGTTCCTTTTCTGATGCTCCTGGCGGTTCTTCTGAAGAATTACAAGAAGTGAGCATTTCAACAGGTTTAGAATATTGGTATAACCAGCAGTTTGCAATTAGGGCAGGTTATTTTTATGAAAATCCTAACAAAGGAAATCGTCAATATTTATCTTTGGGTTTGGGCTTAAAGTATAACGTAGTAGATCTAAATTTCTCTTATCTTTTGGCAAATCAGCAACAATCGCCTTTGGCAAATACACTTAGATTTTCTCTATTATTTAATTTTGCCTCACCTTCATCAGGTAGATAAATGAAAATTAAAGTAGGTTTTGGATTTGATGTTCATCAATTAAAGGAAGGACATCCTTTTGTATTAGGTGGAGTTTTGTTAGACCATCATCAAGGCGCTTTTGGTCATTCAGATGCCGATGTTTTAGTCCATGCTATCTGCGACGCACTTTTAGGAGCTGCAAATTTGAGGGATATCGGTCATCATTTTAAAAATACAGATGAGCGTTGGAGAGGAATTAGCAGCTTAATTTTATTAACAGAATGCGTTAAAATGCTTACAGAAAAAGGTTATTCTATCAATAATGTTGATGCAATGCTTTGTTTAGAAGCTCCAAAAATCAATCCTCATGTACCCGAAATGAAAAAGCAAATTTCTGCAGCAATGGGAATTGATGAGGATGATATTTCTATAAAGGCTACCACTAACGAAACCATGGGTTTTATTGGTAGGGAGGAAGGCGTTGTAGCTTATGCCGTTTGTTTAATACAGAAATAACCACATTAAATCATTTTAAAAATTATCTTTTAATCGGGCATTCCGTTAGCTAGTGGATAAGTGTTTTGCAAAAAAAGAAAAAAGGGATGTCACTTTAATCCCTGTTGTAGACATAAAATCAATAAAAATAAGACATTGTAATTACAGCATTTTTAATCAAAAATTCACAAAACCTTAAAGGCATTATTTTTGTTAAAGTTAAAAAAAGCATAAAATGTCGCTGTTATCCAACTATCTATCTGTAAGAAAATTTTCTGAAACAATTTGCGAACCTCTTCAAATAGAAGATTATGTGGTGCAGCCAATTGAAGATGTTAGTCCTCCTAAGTGGCATTTAGGGCATACAGCCTGGTTTTTTGAGACTTTTATTTTAAAACCAAATCTTATTGCTTATCGAGAGTTTGACCCTAATTATAATTACGTTTTCAATAGTTATTATGAAACTGTTGGTGCAAGAGTAATCAGAACTGATAGAGGAAATTTAAGTCGCCCAACGGTCGAAGATGTGTATAAATATAGGGCATATGTTGATGAAGCGATGGAAAGTTTTTTATGCAGAGAACCAGAAGAAAGTGTAAAAGAATTATTGATTTTAGGCTTAAATCATGAGCAGCAACATCAAGAATTATTACGATACGATATCAAATACATACTAGGGCATAATCCTTTATTTCCAGCTTACGCCGATGAACATATTGAACAAGATTTAAAAGTTGAAGATCAAGTTTGGCTAAAAGTTGATGCAGGTGTTTATGAAATTGGGCATGAGGGAAATGATTTTTGTTTTGATAATGAATTAGGGCGACATAAAGTTTATTTAGCTGATTTTGAGATTTCAACATCATTAGTTAGCAACGCAGAATATTTAGAATTTATAGAAGATAAAGGCTATCAGGATTTTAAGCATTGGCATGCAGAAGCTTGGGATTGGGTGAATACAAATAAAATAACGGCCCCTTTATATTGGCATTTTGTTGATGAAGAATGGTTACGATATGATTTAGCTGGAGGGTTAAAACCTTTAAAACTAGAAGATGCAGTAACTCATATCAGTTTTTACGAAGCTGCTGCTTTTGCATCTTGGAAAGGAATGCGATTACCAACAGAATTTGAGTGGGAAATTGCAGCCCAAAAATTAGATTGGGGTAAACTTTGGGAATGGACAGAAAGTTCTTATTTGCCATATCCAGGTTTTTCAAAAGCTCCTGGAGCAATTGGAGAGTACAATGGAAAGTTTATGGTAAGTCAAAAAGTATTGAGAGGAGCTTCCGTTGCAACTTCCCCAAACCACAAAAGGTTAACTTATCGTAATTTTTTTTACCCAGGTTTACGTTGGCATTATAATGGATTACGACTTTCTAAATAATACCTATGAATAAGTTTTTAAAAGAGGTTTTGGAAGGCCTAAATGCAGAACCTAAGCATTTACACTCAAAATATTTTTATGATGAAGCTGGTGATAAACTGTTTCAACAAATTATGGCTAGTGAAGAATATTATCCAACCGATTGCGAGATGGAAATATTTGAAAACCAAACCGAACAATTAGCCAAAACCCTAAAAAATGGCTTTGATGGTTTCGACTTAGTTGAATTAGGCGCTGGTGATGCTACAAAATCTTCTCATTTATTAAGGCAATTAGTTGCTGATAAAGTAGATTTCAATTATTTCCCGATAGATATTTCTACCAACACCATTAAAAATTTAGAGTATAATTTACCTAAAGAAATTGAAGGTTTAAAAATTCAAGGTTTTAACGGCGAATATTTTGAAATGCTGGAGAAAACCCGCCAATTTTCTAATAGAAGGAAAGTTGTACTTTTTTTAGGCTCTAATATTGGCAATATGCCAGTTTCTGAGGCTTGGGAGTTTGCTAAAACTTTAAGACAAAGCTTAAGCAAAACAGATTTAGTTTTAGTAGGGATAGACCTAAAGAAACACCCAAGAGTAGTAAGAGCAGCGTATAATGATTCGAAAGGTTTTACAAAAGACTTTAATTTGAATTTATTGCGTAGAATGAATAAAGAGTTAGAAGCTAATTTTAATATTGATAATTTTGAGCATTATCCATCTTATGATCCATTAAACGGATCATGTAAAAGTTATTTAATAAGCTTAAAAAAACAGAAAGTAAGAATTGGCGAAGCAGATTTTATTGAATTTGAAGAAAATGAACCTATTTTTATGGAGATTTCTCAAAAATATAGTGTTTCTGAAACTGATGAAATGGCTAAACAAGCTGGATTTAAACCTGTTAAACATTTTTTTGACAGCAAAAATTGGTTTTTAGATGCTGTTTGGGAATGCAATTAAATATAATTTATTCATTGAAATTTAACATAAAATGAATATCTCAATTATACATTTGCATTGTTATTCCTTTGTACAGAATAATCATACAATAGTTTAGGTTTAGTTAAAATGAGTGAGGCGTTGTGATAACGGCTCACTTTTTTTATATCTCCTGGTCTAAATCCTTATCTTTCTTTCGCTTTAATAGAATTTTCTTTTTATCAGTTACCACATCATTTCTGGTCTCTAATATATTATCAATTACAATTAACTTATGGTCTTTATCTTTTTCACTTTTATAGATTGAAACAGCTTCTACGTTTTGCAGAGCAATATCGTAAGGGCCTTTATCGCTCATTAATTTAACAAAAACGGGTAAGCATTCTAATAATATAAATAGGAAAGAAATAAAAGTTATGGCTAAATAAGTATCAATATCCCTAGATCCGTCAGGGTTAAAAGAAAGCTGACCTAATGCATAATTTCTATCTGCAAAACCTGCAATATTAACTAAACTATCTAATTGGGTTTCATTAAAAAGTTTGGTGCTATTTAAACCTTCAATTTCTTTTCTGGTACTTAAAATTTTATCCATCTGAGATAAATCACTTCTCACTTGGGTAAGCCTTTCTACTTTTTGGTTTACAACTGCTTCTTTTTGTTTGGCATAAGTTCCGTATCCATTAATACCGCTAGTTTGATTGGTTTTATCACCAAAAACTTCTTGATTTAAAACATATCTTGAGCGGTTAATATCCTTATCTAAAGAGTCTTTTTCATCTCTTAATTCGCCGTATTTAGCCAATTCTAAGCTGTATTTATTATTGAAGGCTTTGTTTAAAGTATCAATTTTTGAACGCTGCCCATTCAAATAACTTGTCTTTAATTTTTGGCGAATTTCCTTATCAAAAATCTTTAACTCTAATGGGCGAGATATAATGATACCGATCATAATTGCCAACAAAATACGAGGTAAAGCCTGCATAATTTGATGATTGGTAGATCCTGTTTTTTTAATGCTGGCAACTATATATCTATCCATATTGAAAATTGCCAAACCCCAAATCAACCCAAAAAATAGAGCAAAAACTACAGCTACCGGATTTCCAGAAAAAACAAAATACATGGCATATCCGCCAGAAAGACAGGCGAATAAAGCTGTAAAAAATATAGTAGCACCAATGCCAACATATTTATTGTGCTCTGTAGAGTTTTTAACTAAAGTTTCTATATGTGCTCCGGAGCAAAACCAAAAAAAGTCGGTAATTTTTTTCATTATTTGATATTATCAATTATTGTACAAAGAACGTTAAATCCCGGTAATTTATATCCTTCAAATTTCAGATGCTACTCAGTATTAATGGGTATATAAAAATACGCAGTTTTACGTATTTTTTTAATTTACCTATATCTATACTTTTACTAAAAATAATTATACCATGAACATAAAAAATTTCACTAAAGTATTTTTAATCTTTTCAATTATGCTCGTAAGTTTTAATTCTTTCTCTCAGAAGAAACAAATTTTAACTGAAGAAGAGCAGGTGCAAGAAGAAGTAGGAAAAGAAATTGAGACAGCTTTTAAGAGTGAAGCATTCTTAAAAAAGATGAGTAAAAAGTTTCCAACTATAAAAGGATATGTAGTTACTGATATTTCTGTAGTTCAAAATGGAAAGATCGCAACATTTTTTAAAGTAGATTCTGACATTAAAGACAATGATTTCTTTGAATTTCTATCAGATTATCTACTCAATTACAAATTCAACTTTAAACTTCCAAAACAACAAAAATATAAGATAAGACAAACAATAGAAATTTAAAATCAACTTAACAATCACACAAACAAAAAAACCATGAACAAAAAAATTATTGCGTTATCTCTACTGCTTATAAGTGGTGGGTTTGCGGCCAATGCACAATTTGGTAAACTAAAAGAAAAAATGGGAGGCCTGGTGGCCGGTAAAGGGAGTAAAATGTCTGGAAATTTTAAAACCGTATGGGAATCAGAATTTTCAAACAAAGCTACCGTTTTAGCTGTAACTGGCTCTTCAGGAGATAGTTATGTATTAGGAACAGATGAAAATTCGGCTTCCATATTAAATGGAGATGGAAAGCAGGTTTGGGAGGGCGATTATAAAAATATTACCACCAATAAAACCAATAAATGTGATTATCAATATTCGATTTGGAAAGACGGCGGTAAGGGCGGTTACCTTTTCCTATTTGATGCTAGAAAATTAGGAACCGATAGGATTGCGGTTATTGATATGGGTACTGGTAAAGAACTTTGGAACAGTGAAAACTATCAAAATTTAATCCCTAAAGATAAAGGAGAGCTTGGAAGCAGTACATCAGATTTAGAGACTATAAAATATATTGATGAATTAGATGCTTTTTTAATAGCGCAAAAAGATGGGATGAACTTGGTTAAAGCGAAAACTGGAGAAAAGGTTTGGGAAACTAAGTTAATTAAAGGAGCTGTAGCAGAATATACATATGATAAAGCAAAGAATGAGATAGTGATGCTAAATTATAAACCAACTTTTATGGGTGCATTAATTAGTGGATTTAAAAATCAACTATTAAAAGTTAATGCCGCTAACGGTGAAATTATTTGGGATGCATCTTTTAGAGGAACTGTAGAAAAGGAATTGGTAACGCGTAAACCTGTTCTAGATTTATGGTTAAAAGGAGATAAAGTTTTTTTATGGTTAGATGGAATACAAGTTTATAATGCCAATAGCGGGCAAAAAATGTGGGAAGTTGCCTATGAAAATGATTTAGGTAAAACTACCAAAGTACCTTTTGGTGGTGGTGGCACACGAAAAGAAACTTATAGAATGCTCGCAGACCCTCTGTTTACTGAAGATGCAGTTTATTTAGTGATTTTCGCAACAAGAAACAGAACTAAATATGTTGAAAAGCATGATATAGCAACAGGTAAACTTCTTTGGGCTTCAGAAAAAATTGTAGGAGCTTATTCTATGCCAAAGATTTACAAATCTGGAGATAGAATTTTAGTACAAGTAGGTGGTAAAGTACAGGTACAAGAAATATCAACAGAAGGTGGTTCAGCAGCTTACGCATCTTTAGGGGCAAGCTCTGTTACTTATAAAATTTATTGGGATTACGTAGCACAAAAAAATAGTCTATTATCTTTAAATGATAAAGATGGTACAACAGTTTGGCGATCAGAAAAATTTGATAAACGTATTACTGATATGATCATTGATAATGATAAAACAGTTTTTATTGGTGATGGTGATGAGTTTTATTCTTATGATATCGCTTCTGGAAAACAACTTTTTGATGTAAAACACGGAAATGCGAAGGTTGGAAAAGCATTTGATGTAGTAGATTACGGAGATAATGTGGTAGTGATTTCAGAAAAAGGTTTGGCCAGCTATAAAAAAGCAGGCGGGGAAAGAAATTATGCAACCGATAAACTATCTGGAATTGATTATTGGTATGAATTAAACGGGAATTTCTTTTTAAGAAACCAAAAAAATAGTAAAAACATCATACATGGGATCAATATGGAAACTGGCGAAACAAAAGGAACTGTAGAGTCTAAAGGTAAAGGTGGTAGCCCGGTTTATGGAGATGGAATTGATATTTCTGAAGATGGCGAATATATATATGCCTTTAAAAATAAAAAAGTAGAAAAAATAAAAGTAAATAACTAAGATCTTTTGCTAAGTATAGCAATTGTTTGTGGTACGGTTGCAACCTAGGTTGCAGCCGTTTTTTATTAATTATAAAATAGAAATATGAAAAAGTTTATAATTCTACTGTTTTTATTTCCTGCGATTACGTTTGGTCAGCAAGTACAATGGGTTACTAAAGTAATCAAAAGCTCTTCAGATTTAGGTGGAAAGCAGTATAGCTCTAGAAGAATAATTGGCAAACCTGATGTTTTTCCTCAAGGAGGGGATAGTCCAAATGCATGGGCACCTAAAAACGCTCAAGATGGTCATGATTTTATTGAGGTAGAGTTTGAAAAAGCCCAAACTGTAAAACAAATAGCCATTTTTGAAAATTTAAATACTGGTTGCTTTGTAAAGGTTTTGGCTGGTACTGGTGATGGCAAGTATAAAGAAGTTTATAGAAGCACTATGAGTTACATGAATAATGATATGGGTGTTTTCCATAAAGCTGGTGCAGAGGGAAGAACTTATTACTTTGGCAGAAAAAGAAGAAAAGTTAATGAAGCATCGGATGTTAATAATAAACCAGGGATAGAAT
The DNA here is from genome assembly GCF_001652725.1 of Pedobacter psychrophilus. Taxonomy (GTDB): domain Bacteria; phylum Bacteroidota; class Bacteroidia; order Sphingobacteriales; family Sphingobacteriaceae; genus Pseudopedobacter; species Pseudopedobacter psychrophilus. Next base: position 47,538 of record NZ_LWHJ01000029.1, on the reverse strand, counting down.
ATGCCAAATTACAAGAACCCCTTGAAAATGTTAAAGCTTTAAAAATAGTTTTTAATTTTCAAAAGACCGAGGGTGATAAACAAATAGACGCAATAGGAATTTCAGACTCTGACATACCAATTGTTGCGGATGTAAATACAAGACAAGAATTTGAAAAGCTAGATAAACCGGTTTCAGTTTATACCTCTAAAAATTATTTTCATTTAGAGGCATTAAGAGATAATAAGCTTTATTTAAGTTTGTATAACGATAGTTATGAAAAATCTAAGATTAACTATTTAGATATTTCAAATACAAATAATCTAACTTTGACACAATTACCAGAAAGTATAAATAAAAATCCTTACCATAATTATATAGGTGCAATTATCGATACAAAATTTATAACAGGTAGTGCAGACTATAAAAAAGGAACTTCCGAAACAGGATTTAACGTTTATAAACAATCTGGCGAAAACTTTACAGAAGAAAAGCCTATACAAATAGTGGCCTATAACAACTTTGATAATGTGGCGGATTTAACAGCTAGTAAAGATGGAAGTATAATTGTAATGGCCATAGAATCAGATATTTCTCAAGGAGGTATGGATTTATATTCTGCTAAAATTAAAGATGACGGTACTTATTCACTCCTTCAAAATTTTGGCAAAAATGTTAATTCTGCAAATAATGAATTGCTCCCTTTTTTATGTGATGATGATAAAACTTTATTTTTTATCAGTAATGGGATAAGCAGTTATGGAAATGAGGATATTTATTATTCTGTTAGGTTAGACGATACCTGGAAAAAATGGAGCGATCCAATCAATTTGGGTAAAATTATAAATGATGAAGAATCTCAAGGATCGATGGTTTACGATAGTAAAAATGAAAATTTTTATTACCAAACTTTTAAAGATGGTAATTATCAAATAATGAAGGTTAAACTTCCGAAAAGCTATCTTTCCGGTAATTAATTAACAATTGATATTAAACTTTAAAGGATGCGTTAACGATAGTAACGGCATCCTTTTTTTGCTTCTATCCAATTTGCAAAATAGCAAAAAAAGATATAGTGGTCCGCCAGCTGGCGGATAAAACGCCCACATGAATGATATACTTTGAATTCTTCCTCAAAAATATAACCTAATTGTAAGTAAAATATAATACTCAATGCTTTCCTATTAACAAATTTCTTTTTTTCTACCTTTGATAAAAACAATTAAACATGAAAGAGATATCAGTTTTAGAACTAAAACAATGGAAAGAGGAAGGTAAAGATTTCCAATTGATAGATGTACGTGAGCCTTTTGAATATGAAATGTCTAATATTGAGGGAGAAAATATTCCATTAGCCGGAATTGTGATTGAGGCGGATAAAATTTCTAAAGATAAGCCTGTGGTAATGCAATGTAGAAGTGGTGCAAGAAGTGCCGCAGCAGTTAATCAGTTAGAAAGTTTAGGATATAACGATCTCTATAATTTAAAAGGTGGAATTTTAGCTTGGGCGGCTGAAATAGATGATAGTATTCAAGTTTATTAATGGGTAAGCACATCATCTTTAGTACAATTCTTAATATTTTACTTATAGTTTCTGCAATTGTAGGTTATTACAGCTTTAAAGCAGATAGCTTATTTATTGTTATCTTATGTGCTGCAGCTTTTGGACTTACTGTATTCTATAAGATTAAGCACACCAAGGCTGTGCAAAAAGAAATGAAGTATATTGCAGAATTAAAAGTGCAGAATAAAACTAAAAAGAAGAAATAACTCTTCTTTTAAAAACACAAAATGATACTAATCATACTCGGAATCATCGCTTTAATTATTGGCTTTGTATTAGTTAAACAACCAAACGAACAAGCGGATAAAGTGGGAAAAATTTTATATGTTATTGCCCCAATATTTATTTTATTAGGTGTTTTTACATCTTGTTTTAAAACCATTGAACCTGGGCAAGTGGGTGTGAAAACTTTATTTGGTAAAGTAGATAATGATGTATTATACAGTGGTTTAAACTTTGTAAATCCTTTAGTAGAAGTAACTGGATTTGATGTTAGAACACAAACCTATACTATGTCTGGAGACCGTGAAGAGGGTACAATTAAAGGAGATGATGCCATTAGAATTTTAACAGCAGATGGTTTGGAAGTGGTAATTGATTTATCCGTACTTTTTAATGTAAAAAGTAACGAAGCTCCCAGAATTTTAAAGGAAATAGGAACAGATTATTTAGACAAAATCGTCCGTCCGGTTTCGCGTACAGCAATCAGAGATAACGCCGTTTCTTATGACGCAGTTGCACTATATTCATCTAAAAGAGATGAGTTTCAAAATAAAATTTACAAAACTATAGAAATAAGTTTTGCAAAAAGAGGGTTGCAGTTGCAACAATTGTTAATTAGAAATGTTGCCCTGCCAGCATCAGTAAAGGCAACCATAGAATCTAAGATTAATGCAGAGCAAGATGCCCAAAAAATGACCTTTGTTCTTCAAAAAGAAAAACAGGAGGCAGAGCGAAAAAGAGTAGAAGCTCAAGGTATTGCCGATTATCAAAAAATATTATCTACCGGCTTGTCTGATAAACAATTACAATACGAAAGTATCAAAGCGCAGAAAGAAATTGCTACATCACCAAACGCAAAAGTCATTATTATGGGGAGTGGTAAAAATCCGGTAATTATTGGTGGGAATTAATTTTTATTATTTGAGTAGTATTTCTGGATTAGGATCTTAATATATTTCTTTCTTTAACTGTAATTGTAAAATATTTTATTAAAATCCGTTAAAGGGATAGTAAAATGAATTTCACCAAATCCTATCTAGATTTTAATATTAGCTTAATTTAAGCTTGCTGTATTTAATTAGGCATTCAAAAAATGAATCCATACCAACATAAAAAGCGCTGGAAATATCTACTATTATTTTTTGCTATTATTATCGCAACATCATCGCTTTGGTATACTGATTTTTTGGTTAAAGGGATATCAAAATCAGAGCGTACAAGGGCCGAGGTTTGGAGCCAAAGTTTAAAAAAACTGTTTGCTACAGATAATGATGAGATGATGAACTATCTTTTTACCGTAAAAGACAGTCTGATAGTTCCGGCCATTGTAACAGACGATAAAGATTCAATTACTGTTTACACCGCATTAGATACCACCAAAACTTATTATAAAATAGAAAAAGATAAAATATACGACCCTCGTTATTTTCAAAGACAATTACGCATTATGAAATCTCAACATGATGCTATTGTGATAGAAATGAATGGTAAAAAAAATTATGTTTATTATAAGGATAGTGATTTATTAAGCCAACTACGAGTTTTTCCCTACGTTCAACTCTCTGTTATAGCATTCTTTTTATTAATAGCCTACACTACATTTAATTCGTCTCGTAGAGCAGAACAAAACCAAGTTTGGGTTGGTTTAGCTAAAGAAACTGCGCATCAACTAGGAACACCAATATCATCTTTAATGGCTTGGATAGAATTATTAAAGGATAAATTTAATGCAGAAAGAGACCCTCTTATACTCCAAATGGAGCATGATGTAAGAAGGTTAGAAATAGTTGCCGATCGGTTTTCTAAAATTGGTTCTATGCCTATTTTAACCAATCATCCTATTTATCAAACCATAAAAGATTATGTAGATTATTTTAGCATAAGAGTAAGTGATAAAATAGAGTTTACCGTTACCGGTGATGAACAGCAAGAAGCACTAATAAATATCCCTTTATTTGATTGGGTAATAGAAAATATTTTAAAAAATGCAGTTAATGCAATTGATGGTAAAGGAAAAATATCTGTAAATATCATTGAAAATATAGTAAAAGAACAGATATTTGTAGATATTACAGATACAGGCAAAGGAATTCCAAAATCAAAATTCGAGGCAGTATTTCAACCCGGTTTTACTACCAGAAAAAGAGGTTGGGGACTTGGGCTTTCATTAACAAAAAGAATTGTAGAAAATTATCATAACGGACAAATTTTTGTTAAAGAATCTGAAATTGGAAAAGGGACAACCTTTAGAATAATCATAAAAAGCAGTTTAAATTATGTACCAACCATTAAGTAACGAATACGCACCATTTTACGAAGGATATATTAAATTGGCGGTTGCCGGCAATCAACCTATTTTAAAAAGGCTAAAAAGTCAGTTGAATGGCATAGATGATTTTTTAGCGGATATTCCAGAAAAGAAATATGACTTTGCTTATGCAGAAGGAAAATGGACTGTTAAAGAAGTGATTTCTCATTTAATTGATACAGAACGAGTAATGACTTACCGAGCCATGCGCATTGCCAGAAATGACCAAACAGAATTACCTAGTTTTGATCAGGACTTAATAGTGGCAAATACCTCAATAGATAAATATACATACAGTGATCTGGTGGACGAATTAGTAATGTTACGTCAGGCAAATCTATTTTTCTTTAAATCATTATCTGAAGAAGATATGAAGAAAAAAGGAACAGCAAGTGGAAATACAGTTTCTGCCGGAGCGTTATTGTTTATCATTTATGGTCATATCGAGCATCATTTTAATGTGATGAAAGAATTATATCTTAAAAAATGATCTGGTTCACAAAACCCGATTTAGAAGAATTGAATAATCGCCCAAAAAATAATATTGGCGGGTTGCTAGGTATAGAGTTTACGGAAATTGGTGATGATTTTATTAAAGCCATAATGCCAGTTGATGATAGAACCAGACAGCCTTATGGCATTTTGCATGGTGGCGCTTCGGTGGTTTTAACAGAAACTTTAGGTAGCGTAGCCAGTAATTTAGTTTTGGATACAAACTTTAAAATGGGCGTAGGTTTAGAAGTAAACGCCAATCACCTACGCCCTGTAAAATCTGGTTTTGTGACCGGGATATGTACGCCAATCCATATTGGCGGTAAAACTCATGTTTGGGATATTAAACTTTATAATGATAAAGGAAAAATAACTTGCATAAGTAGGTTAACTACCGCCATTGTTCCTGTTGTTAAAATTTAAACTTAATTTAATATAAAGGGCAAGTCCCTCTCCAACACACAAATCCAATTCACGGGCCGGGCTGCTTTCGGGTTCCGTAATTTTAGTTGGTGATTATGCACCAACAAAAATGTACCAAGCCATCGCATCCCTCTTGCAAAAAAAATAATCGACTATTTTTGAAATATATATAAAAATATATACTTTTGTATATTAAAATTATATATCATGAAAAGTATATTATTAAAAATAGACGACGAGCTTTTTGAAGAATTGGAAGATTCTATCAAAGATGTAAAAATTTCTAAAACAGCTTTTATAAAAACAGCGATTTCAGATGCTATTAAAAGTATTCAAAGAAAAAAACTGGAAAGAAATTTGAGAAACGAAATTAATTTGATCAGGGAGGATAAAGAAACACGGGCTGAGATGAAAATGTTTGAAGAAGCTTCATTAATAGATTTAGCTAAATTTTTAGATGATGAAGATGATTATTAAAAAGTATGAAATTTGGATAGCTGATTTAAATCCTGGATTAGGTACAGAACCAGGTAAAATTCGCCCTGTATTAATAGTTCAAAATGACTTACTTCATCAATTAAATCATATTTCTACAATTGTATGTCCCATCAGTTCTCAAAAAAGGGGGATTTCTGAGCTAAGAATTGCAGTTAAAGAATCTGTAACAAATGGTCTAAAAAAACCTTCCTCTATAGTAATTGATCAAATTAAAGCCGTTGATCTTTCTCGTTTAAAAGAAAAAATAGGAGTACTTGAAGAAAAATATGAGAAAGAAATTAAAAAAGCAATTTCTTTAATTTTGGATATTTGAAATATTTATCCAATCAAATATTTCTTAAAATCCTCAAAACTATTTTTCATTTCTAAACTTTTATGCTCTTTTTTATAAAGCTGTGCAACTTGTTCAGGCTCATCAAAAGGAATTCTTAATTCTTCAAAAACTTCAGGGAATTTACAAGGGTGCGCCGTTGCCAAAACAACATAAGCTGTTTTTTCTTGATCAGGGTTTAATAATTTATCAGAGGTTACTGCTAAGCAACCGGTTGCAGTATGTGGGCAAATTACATAACTGTGGGTATTGTAAACATAATAAATGGCCGATTTAATTTCCTCATCAGTATAAGAGTATCCAGTTAATTTTGTTTTTAACAGTTCTAAATCGTTATCAAACATATCTAAAACCCGTACAAAATTACTTGGATTACCTACATCCATAGCATTGGCTAATGTTTGTATGGAAGGCCGAGCTTTATAGATTCCCGTCTCTAAATATTCTGGAACCACATCATTGCTATTGGTCGCAGCTATAAACCTAGTGATGGGAATACCCATTTTGTAGGCCATTATTCCTGCTGCAATATTTCCAAAATTTCCACTTGGGGTCACAAAAATTATATTTTCATAGTTATCTTTTAATCTTGCATAGCTATTTGCATAATAAAACATTTGAGGAATCAATCTGCTGATATTTATAGAATTTGCAGATGTTAAGTTTAACTTTTCATTCAATTCTTTATCATGAAATGCGGTTTTTACCAATGCTTGGCAATCATCAAAAGTGCCATCTATAGCAATAGCCTCAATATTATTTCCGTTAGTAGTTAACTGTAATTCTTGTGTAGCACTAACTTTCCCTTTTGGATATAAAATAGTAACCTTAATTCCCGGAATATTTAAAAATCCCAAAGCAACTGCTCCGCCGGTATCACCCGAAGTTGCTACCAAAATTTGGATTTCTTTCTTCTCCTTTTTTAAGAAATGAGCCATAATACGGCTCATAAATCTCCCACCAAAATCTTTAAAAGCTAATGATGGTCCATGAAAAAGTTCTAGAATATAAACATCTCTTTCTAATTGATGTAAAGGAGCTTCAAAATTTACAGTTTCATCAACAATTGTTTTTAAATCTTCTGCAGAAATATCATCTTTTAATAAAGCATAAGCCATATCAAAAGCTATCTCTGGAAAAGATTTTCTATCCCAATTAGCCATCACCTCTTTATCAATCTGAGGAAAAAAAGTTGGCATATATAAACCTTTATCAGCTGGTAAGCTATTAAAAACCGCTGTTTCAAAATCAACAGATAAGTTTTTATTATTAGTAGAGTAGAGTTTCATTTTATTAGTTTGTTTGGTGGTCTGTTTGTTAATTGGTTGGGCTAGTAGTTCGTTCAGTTTCCGATTTAGCAATACCTAACAAACTAACAATCTAATCCCTAACAACCTACAAAATAACTGGTCCTTTTTCGTTAATTTCTGATAAATATATATTACTGTCAATACCTAACTTATTAAGCATTGCTTGCATTTCTTCTAAAGATTTTCGGGCATTTTCTTTCGATTTAAACAATGAAAAAACAGTTGGACCTGAGCCAGAAATCCCAAATCCTAAAGCCCCATTGCCCATTGCCAATTCTTTCATATTATCAAATTCTGGAATTAAAATAGAACGTATTGGTTCAATGATTACATCTTTCATACATCTTCCTAGTAAATCATAGTCATGAGTATAAAGCGAACTTACTAAACCTGCAATATTTCCCCATTGGGTAACGGCATCCTTCAATAAAACCTTAGAACGGATAATTTGTCTTGCATCACGAGTGGGAACATCTACATGAGGGTATAATAAAGCGCAAAATAATTTCGGAACAGGAAGTTGGATAACTTCTAAAGGGTCGTAGCTTTTTATTAAAGTAAAACCTCCAAATAGGGCAGGAGCAACGTTATCAGCATGTCCGTGTCCACAAGCTAAAGCTTCCCCTTCCATTGCAAAAGGCAATAATTCTAATCTGCTTAATGGTTTTCCTAATAATTCGTTTGCCGCAAATAATCCCGCCACTGCACTTGCAGAGCTAGATCCTAAACCGCTTCCCATTGGCATTTTCTTCTTCAATTTGAGGTTAAAGCCAACATCCTCACGCCCTAATTTTTTTAATAAGCTGATAATACTGGCACTCACAGTATTTTTTGATGGGTCTAAAGGTAATTTTCCCTCGTCACCTTCAATAGAAATAATGTTAACGCCTGGAGTATCGATCATTTCCATCTCCAATTCATCACCGGGTTCGTTTACTGCAAAACCTAAAATATCAAATCCGCAAACCACATTAGCAACGGTTGCCGGAGCAAAAACTTTTATTGATTTCATTAGCCTCATCCTAAATCCTTCCGCCAATTGGCGGAAGGACTTGCCTGTTATGTGTTTTAAAATTACTTTTTTAGCCTTTCGCTTTTAGCATTTAGCCTTAAGCTTTAGAAGCTCCCACTTTTACCAAATCTGCAAAAACGCCAGCGGCAGTTACTGCTGCGCCAGCTCCAGGACCTTTAACCACCATTTGCGTTTCATTATATCTATCTGTGGTAAAAGCTATGATATTATCACTTCCTGATAATGCATAAAAAGGATGATTAGAATCAACGGATTGCATGCTGATTTCTACTTTTCCATTTTCCAATTTACCAATATATCGTAACATTTTTCCGTCTGCTTCTGCATCGCTCTTAAGTTTTTCAAAATACTCATTTGCGTTTTGTAATTCGCTATAAAAATCATCTACACTTGCTGCTTTTGATGCGGCTTCCGGAATAATTGCCCCAAGTTTTACATCGCTTGCTTCTAATTCAAAACCTGCGTTTCTTGCTAAGATTAACATTTTACGCATAAAATCGATTCCGCCTAAATCATCTCTTGGGTCAGGTTCTGTAAAACCTTTTTCCTGTGCTAATTTTACCACATCATGAAAATTCGCATCTCCTTTAAAATTATTAAAGATGAAAGAAATGGTACCAGAAAGTATGGCTTCAATCTTAGAAATTTTATCTCCACTAATGATTAAATCATTTAAGGTTTTAATAATCGGTAAACCCGCTCCAACATTGGTTTCATAATAAAAATCGACACCATGCTTTTGAGCAGTTTCTCTTAAATCGGCAAATTGTGCGTAATCACCCGAGTTTGCAATTTTATTACAGGTAACTACGGAAATATTAGCCTCAAAAGCTTGCTTATAAAATTTTGAAGGATACGGACTTGCTGTGTTATCAATAAAGACACAATTTGGCAAATTCAATGCCTTCATCTGTAAAATAAATTCTTCTAAATTGGCTTTCGCCGAGGATTGTTCTAAACGTTCTTGCCATTTTGATAAATCAATCCCATCTGCATCTACCAACATCTTTCTGGAGTTTGACAATCCCAAAATTTTGATGTTAATGAGGTTTTTCTTCGCCAAAAAGTCTTTATGCCCATTAATTTGGCTCAATAATTCTGTCCCAATATTACCTACACCAACCATAAAAACGTTTAAGGTTTTTTGCAATTCGGCAAAAAAAGCATCATGAACGGCATTTAATGCTTTAGATAATTCTGAATTGTAAATAATTACCGAAATATTGTATTCTGATGAACCTTGTGCTATGGCAACTACATTAACACCATTTCTGCCTAATGAATAAAAAAGCTTACCAGAAATACCTGGAGTTTTCTTCATATTCTCGCCAACTATGGCTAAAATAGAAAGGTTATTTTCTACTTTAACAGGTTCTAACTTTCCCGCTAAAAGTTCTAATTCAAATTCTTGTTCAATTAAAACTTTTGCTTTTACGGCATCATCCGGATTTACCGCAAAAGTAATAGAATGTTCAGATGAAGATTGAGTAATCAAAATTACATTTACTTGCTCTCTTGATAGTAATGAAAATAACCGGCCACTAAACCCAGCTTTTCCTACCATTCCACTTCCTTCAATATTGATTATACTGATATGATCAACTGAAGAAATGCCCCTAATTGTAGTATTTGATGGTTTTAGATCGTGTTTTATAAATGTCCCGGCAAAATCTGGCTCAAAAGTATTTTTGATAACTATTGGGATTTTCTTTAAAAATGCGGGAATCATGGTTGGTGGATAAATCACCTTCGCACCAAAAAAAGAAAGCTCCATAGCTTCTGTATAAGAAAGCTCTTCCATAGAAAAAGCTTTTTTAACACGTCTTGGATCGGCGGTCATCATACCATTTACATCTGTCCAAATTTCTATTTGGCTAACGTTTAAAGCTGCACCAAAAATTGCAGCAGTATAATCACTACCTCCACGCCCCAAAGTAGTTATCCTTTTTTGATTATCACTAGAAATAAAGCCTGTAGCCACAACCAAATCATTTTGATGTTGCTTAAAATAATCAATCACCAATAAATTGGTTTGCTCAAAATCCACTTTTGCATTTCCGAAACTACTATCGGTTTTAATAATGGAGGAAGCGTCTAAAAACTCCGTATTAAGATCTTCGTTTTTCAATATTCTGCTAATCATCAAAGCCGAACATTTTTCTCCGAAACTCAAAACCATATCTTTTGTTTTGGCACTCAGTTCTTTCAAAGCAGAAATGCCTTGCAAAATATCTTCTAACTCCTGGAAATAAAGTTTAAGTTTTGTAATCACTTGGTTTTGTTGTTGCAAAGGCACCAATTCTTTTACCACAGCAAAATGTCTTTTCTCCAAATCGGATAAAGCCAAAGAAAAATCAATACCTATAACAGATTCTTCTGCCATTTTAAGCAAAATGTTAGTAACACCGCTCATGGCAGAAACAACTACAATTACTTTTTCCTTTTGCGCTAAGTTGCTTTCTACAACTTGTTTTAATGCTTTTAACGATTCTACGGAACCTACGGATGTTCCCCCGAATTTTAAGATTTTCATTTTGTTTATATAAAAAAAGCGCCTACCGATATATTCGGAAGGCGCTTTGTATGTTTAAACCATATACTACCTCCCTTACGCTTTATGCGTTGTGGTTGTTGTAGTGTATGAGTTTGTTGAGATCATTGCTTGTATTATTTCTGTTGCCAAAACTAAGCTTTCAAATTTTAAATGCAAATTTTTCTTCTAATATTTTAATTTTGAGGACAAGATATTTAATAATTGCCTTTTGATTTAGCGTTTTTAGTTTGTATTTCTATTTTTAATGGAAGTGGTAGATTTTTTGTAACCTTAATGAGGGAATAAAAAAACTATAATTTAGCCCGATAAGTGCCTAAATTTAAAAACAATAAAAGAAGAGTCATCCTCTTTTTAGGAATGTTGTTAAGAGCTATTTAAAAAGTTTCAAGCATATTTATGAATCAGTTAAAATTTTTAAATAATGGTGGAGAAATGGGGAAGCTTATCCGTGAAAGGGATTGGTCCCAAACTCCTATTGGTAAGCCTGAAACTTGGCCACAAAGCTTAAGAACAACTTTAAGCATTGTTTTAAGTTCTAAATTTCCTGGATTTATTTTTTGGGGGAAGGATTTATTAGGTTTTTATAATGATGCATTTAGACCTAGCTTAGGAAATGAAGGCAAGCATCCTCATATTTTAGGACTAAAAGGAGAGGAGGCATGGTCAGAGACTTGGGATATAATTGAACCATTGTTAAGTAAAGTTTATAACACCGGAGAGGCAACCTGGAGCGAAGATCACCTAATCCCTATTTTTAGAAACAACCGTTTAGAAGATGTTTATTGGACATTTAGTTACAGTCCAATTTTTGATGAATCTGATTCTATTGCTGGAGTTTTATCTACCTGTGTAGAGACCACTAAAGAAGTTTATGCCCGCAAGCAATTACAGAAAGCAAACCAACAATATTTTGAGAATATAATGCAGACACCTGTTGCAATGTGCATTTTTAAAGGTGAAAATTTTATTGTGGAAATTGCTAATGATATGATGCTTGAGCTTTGGGGAAAGGAGGCACATCAAATATCAAATAAGCCAATTTTTGAAGGTTTGCCAGAGGCAAAAGGACAGGGTTTAGAAGATATAATGAATCAAGTTTATACCACTGGAATTAAATTTGAAGCAAATGAGAGGGCAGTTTCATTACCCAGAAACGGTGGTTTAGAAGTTGTTTATTTAAATTTTCTATATCAGCCTATTAAAGATGTAAATGGTGAAGTAAAAAGCATTTTTGCAATGGGAACAGATGTTACTGCACAAGTGGTTTCTAAACACAAAATTATTGAAAGTGAAAAAAAACTAAGTGTTGTTATTGATTCAAGTAAATTAGGTATCTGGGAATTTGATTCAAAAGAAAATACAGGAATATTTAATGATAGATATGCTCAGATTTTTGGTTTTGAAAATAAAGAACAATTATCCCAAGATATGATCGGAAAGTTACTCTATCCTGATGATGAAACTATTCGGGAAAGTGCTAATATAAAAGTGATTGAAACGGGAATCTTAAATTATGAGAGTCGTATTTATAACGAGGATGGTTCCATACACTGGATAGAAGTAAATGGTACCATGTTTTACGATGATGATAATAAGCCATCAAAAATGATGGGTACAATTAAAGACATTACAGATGAAAAAAAGTATAAGAAGGATTTAATAGAAAGAGAAGAAAAATTTAGATTATTGGCTAATGAAATGCCTCAATTTGTGTGGACAGCAGATGCTAATGGAACTTTAAATTATTTTAATAAATCTGTTTATAATTATACAGGTTTAGATGAAAGTATTCTTGAAAATGATAGTTGGATATCTATCGTACATCACGAAGACCAAACACAAAATATGAGTTTGTGGTCAAATTCCATAACTACAGGTAGTGACTTTGTTTTTGAGCATCGTTTTATTCGTGAAGACGGAGAAAGTCGGTGGCAGCTAAGTAGGGCAAAACCATTAAAAGATAATGATGGAAAAATTCAAATGTGGGTTGGTACCAGTACAGATATTCACGACATGAAAGAATTAGATCAGCAAAAAGATTTTTTCATAAGCATGGCTAGTCATGAACTTAGAACTCCAATTACTTCAGTAAAAGGATATGTACAACTTTTAAAAAATAAATATCAGAATAGCGAGGATGCTTTTTTAATAAATGCTCTAAACATCTTAAATAAACAAGTTACTACACTTACCACATTAGTTACAGATCTGTTAGATGTCTCTAAAATTAAATCAGGCAGTTTATTATTAAAGAAATCTAAATTTGCAATCAATGAATTGGTAGAAGATGTAATTCAAGAAATCCAACATATTAACCAACATCATCAAATCATTTTCTGCCAGGAAACAGATAAAGAAGTTTTTGCAGATAGGGAAAGCATTTCTCAAGTGCTCATTAATTTTTTAACCAATGCCGTTAAATATTCTCCAGACTCATTAAATGTTAGTGTAAAATCCTGTATAGATAACAATTATGTTAAAGTTGCAGTAACTGATAAAGGAATCGGATTAAGAGAAGAAGATAAGAAGAAGGTTTTTGATCGTTTTTACAGGGTAGAGGGCAAAAACGAAAAGACTTTTCCAGGATTTGGTATTGGCTTATTCATTGCCTCAGAAATCATCCGTAAACACAACGGAAAAATTGGTGTAGATAGCAAAATGGGCCAAGGCGCTACATTTTATTTTGAACTGCCAATAGAAGATTAAAAGGTTTTTATGAAAAGCAAGGGCATTCGTTTTAAAATTAGGATAGCCCCGCTTTCTGCTAAATGCTTTTTCCCTCCATTTCCCCCAACAAAAAAGCATACCACTGCCAATCGGGTTTAGTAAAATAAGCCTTTGCTATTAAACAAAACCTATTTCATGGAAAACACTTGTAAAATAAACACCTTATCTTTACCATATGAAATATCAATTAGGAGAATTTGTGCGCTTTGTAGATGAAAAACGTGAAGGATATATCACTAAAATAATAAGTGAAGAGATGGTTGGCGTAACCGGCGAGGATGATTTCGAGATTCCGGTAATGATCAATAATTTAACAAGAGTTCACGGACATAAAACCAATCCGGAAAGCAATAAAACAGATTTGCAAAATATAACAGAGGAGCAAGATTTTATTGAAAAAGGTATTTTCCTATCCGCTATAACCGATAAAAATAAAGCTTCAATAGTTCATTTCTACCTTGTAAATCTAACTTCTTATCAAATTTTAACCACTTTTAAAACATCACTAAAACAAGTATTTAAAGGAGAATTTGCAGATAAAATCTCTTCAAATTCATCATCTAAAATATATTCAGCTTCTTTAGCAGAATTGGATGTTTGGCCACAATTCCATTTCCAAGCATTATATTTTACATCACAAGATAAACCACAATTAAAGCCTTTAACTTTCGATATCAGCTTTAAAGCGAAAGATTTTGCAGGTAGTAAAACTCAAATTCCAGTTATAAGCGAGAATGGTTGGCTTTTCAAAATGGACGAAGCAACTATTAAAATAGATGCTGAGAAACTGAAGGAAGCCTTCTTTAAACCATCAGAAGAGAAAAAGCAAGTAGGAAAACCGGCAAAAGAAATTGATTTACATATTGAAAAACTACGAGATGATTTTCATTTCTTAAACAAACAAGAAATGTTAGACATTCAGTTGGCAAAATTTCAAGAAGCGCTAGACGCTGCAATAGTGCATCAGTTTGATAAAATTATTTTTATACATGGCACCGGAAATGGAACCTTGCAACACCAAATCCATAAGATGATAAGCAAACACCCACAAGTAAAAACTTTTATGGATGCCAAAAGAGAAAAATTTGGATATGGAGCTACCGAGGTTGTTTTTAAGTAACCAATTTTCAATTTCATAATTTACTAACTCATATTATTTTACATATATTTAATCACTAAAATTTTTATTAAATATGAAATTAATCATTACGATATCCTTCATTTGTTTTACATTAAATTCCTTTTCACAAACCGAAGCAATAAAAAGCCAGGTTTCTAAAAAAGTAGATGCCATAGAAAAGAAAATTATCGATTGGCGTAGAGATTTCCACGAACACCCCGAATTAGGAAATCAGGAATTTCGCACTTCTAAAATCATTGCAGAGCATTTAAAATCTTTAGGAATTGAGGTGAAAACCGGAGTAGCTAAAACAGGAGTAGTTGGTATTTTAAAAGGAGGAAAACCAGGCCCAGTTGTAGCATTAAGGGCAGATATGGATGGATTGCCTGTAGTTGAGCGCACTCCGATTCCTTTTGCGTCTAAGGTAAAAACTCAATTTAATGGACAAGAAGTAGGCGCTATGCATGCCTGCGGTCATGATTCACATATGGCAATTTTGATGGGTGTAGCAGAAGTGCTTTCATCTATGAAAAGCGATTTAAAAGGAACAGTAAAATTTATATTTCAACCAGCAGAAGAAGGTCCTCCGTTTGGAGAAGAAGGGGGAGCAGAATTGATGGTAAAAGAAGGTGTATTGGAAAACCCTCATGTTGATGCTATTTTCGGTTTGCATGTTAATTCTCAAACCGAAGTGGGAAAAATCACTTATCGCCCTGGAGGCACAATGGCAGCTGTAAACGATATGAAAATTACGGTAAAAGGAGTTCAGGCGCATGGGGCTTATCCTTGGTCATCAGTAGATCCAATTGTTGTATCCGCACAAATCATCAACTCATTACAAACCATTGTAAGTAGAAATTTAAATTTAACCGAAAATGCAGGAGTAGTAACTATTGGTTCTATTCATGGAGGTTTAAGGTCTAACATTATTCCAGAAGAAGTAGTGATGATGGGAACGGTACGTAACCTTAGCAAAGAAGATGAGAACATGTTTATTGATCGTATTAAAACTATCGTGACCAAAACAGCTGAAGCTGCAGGAGCAACTGCAGAAGTAAAAATTCCATTTAGCGTTCATTATCCAGTTACCTTTAACGACCCTGTTTTAACTGCTAAAATGTTGCCTACTTTAGAAGCTGTTGCAGGTAAAGAAAATGTATTACTAAGGCCAGCAGTAACTGGGGCAGAAGATTTTTCTTTCTTTCAAGAAAAAGTGCCAGGACTTTTTATCTTTTTAGGTGGGATGCCAAAAGGTAAAGACCCATTAAAAGCACCTTCGCACCATACACCAGATTTTTTTATAGACGAAAGCGGATTTACCTTAGGTGTTAAAGCGTTAGCGGATTTAACGATAGATTATATGAATGGAGGAACAAAGTAGTTTATAGCATAACCGAATTTAAACCTTCAATCATTTATGATTGAAGGTTTTTTTTACGATTAATTTGTGATAATTATATTTGTACTTTATTAAAGAATTATGGCTTCGGGTTTTTTTGCAGTTTTAGATGATATTTCGGTTTTAATGGATGATGTGGCTTTAGCAAGTAAGGTTGCCACTCGTAAAACCGCCGGTATATTGGGTGATGATTTGGCTGTTAACGCCGAAAAGGCTACCGGCTTTTTAGCAACGAGAGAACTTCCGGTTTTATGGGCCATCACAAAAGGTTCCTTTCTTAATAAACTAATTATTGTTCCAGTAGCCTTACTTCTACAAGCTTTTTTTCCAATTGCCATTAAAGTGATTTTAATTATGGGAGGTTTTTATTTAGCTTATGAAGGTGTAGAAAAAATCATCGAATACTTTTTTCATAGGTCTAAGGCTAAAGAGGAAACAATAATAGAGCTAAAATTAGACGATAATGATGCAGAAAAAACTAAAGTAAAAGCTGCTATAATTACTGATTTTATACTTTCCATAGAAATTGTAATTATTGCTTTGGGTTCAGTAATAGAGAGTAGCCAAATCACCCAAATTTTAACAGTTTCTATAGTGGCAATTATTGCAACTATAGGGGTTTATGGTATGGTAGCGCTTATTGTACGTATGGATGATGCTGGATATAAATTAATAAAACACGCTGATGATAAAGGCATAATTGCCTCATTTGGTCATGTCTTAGTTAAAGGGCTCCCTATCATTATAAAACTATTATCGGTTGTGGGTACCATTGCCCTTGTATTAGTAGCCGGAGGTATTTTTGTGCATAACATAGAATTTTTACATCATATTTTGCCTAACCTAATATCCATTTTAAAAGAATTTGCCGCCGGTTTAATAGGTGGGTTAATAGCAATCCCTATCATGATTGCTGGTAAAAAAGTGCTGAAGCTGGTTAAAGGGTAAAGGTTTATTGTATAGTATGAATAAAGAATATATATGTGGAATATAAATCCTATAAATCAGAAAACCCTCCAAACAATAGTTTGAAGGGTTTTTTTTAGCTCCCAAGCCTGGGCTCGAACCAGGGACCCTCTGATTAATCCCGACGGGTCGGGACTCTAACCAGCTGATTAATATCGTCTAGAGAATTTGCATTGGTTATTATTTTTTCGATAATAATTCTGCTTTTAGCTTTTTTAATTATTTTTTCCACCTCTATGGCAAATGCCCGATTACTGCCTAATTTTATCACTTTCTAAATTATCCAAGGACGATGTTTAGAAGTGTAAGTTACTCTTTCACTATTATTATGTTCTAATAATCGTCTTTCAGGATCCTCAGAATACCCCAAATAATATTTGTTGGAAGAAATAGAATAAAGAATATATAAATAGAACATAAATCTTATAAAACACAAAACCCTCCAAACAGTAGTTTGAAGGGTTTTTTTAAGCTCCCAAGCCTGGGCTCGAACCAGGGACCCTCTGATTAATCCCGACGGGTCGGGACTCTAACCAGCTGGTTAATATCGTCTAGAGAATTTGCATTGGTTATTATTTTTTCGATAATAACTCTGCTTTTAGCTTTTTTAATTATTTTTTCCACCTCCATGGCAAATGCCCGATTACTACTTAATTCTATCACTTTCTTAATTATCCAAGGACGATGTTTAGAAGTATAAGTCACTCTTCCAGTATTATTATGTTCCAATAATCGTCTTTCAGGATCCTCAGAATACCCTAAATAATATTTGTCGGAAGAAATAGAATAAAGAATATATAAATAGAACATATCTCATAAAACACAAAACCCCTCAAACAGTAGTTTGAAGGGTTTTTTAAGCTCCCAAGCCTGGGCTCGAACCAGGGACCCTCTGATTAACAGTCAGATGCTCTAACCAGCTGAGCTACTTAGGAATTTCGGGTGTTTTTATGAAACACTTTCTGGTTAACAATCACTTTTTTCAAAGCTTTTGCCCCTTTCGGGAGTGCAATATTCGGGAATTAAAATTAATTATGCAATATTTGTAAAGAAAAAATTTAAAAAAATTTATGAGCTTAGTAGTTATAGGCACTGTAGCCTTTGATGCAATTGAAACACCTTTTGGTAAAACTGATAAAATTGTTGGCGGAGCAGCCACTTACGCTAGTTTGGCCGCTTCTTATTTTTATGATAAAACTAAAATTGTTGCTGTAGTAGGTGATGACTTTCAAAAAGAAGATATAGCAGATTTTGGCAAACATGGTATTGATGTAGAAGGTTTGCAAATTAAAGAAGGAGAAAAATCTTTTTTTTGGGCCGGTAAATATCATAATGATATGAATAGCCGTGATACCATCACAACTGAGTTAAACGTTTTGGAAAACTTTGATCCAATTATTCCAGAATCTTACCAAGATTGCGAGTTTTTGATGCTAGGTAATCTTACTCCACAAATACAGCAAACAGTAATTAACAGGATTAAAAAGCGTCCGAAATTAATTGTGATGGATACGATGAATTTTTGGATGGATATTGCGATGGATGATTTATTGGCAACTATTAAAATGGTTGATGTTTTAACTATTAACGATGCCGAAGCAAGACAGCTTTCTAACGAATATTCTTTGGTAAAAGCAGCAAAAAAAATATTAACCATGGGCCCAAAGTATTTAATCATCAAAAAAGGCGAACACGGTGCGCTATTATTTCATGGAGATCAAATATTTTCTGCACCAGCATTACCTTTGGCAGATGTTTTTGATCCAACTGGTGCTGGTGATACTTTTGCAGGTGGGTTTATCGGATATTTAGCGAAAGTAGGGACCATCAATTTTTCCAATATGAAAAATGCGATTATTTATGGCTCTGCGTTAGCATCTTTTTGTGTAGAAAAGTTTGGGACAGAGAAAATAAAAAATCTCTCGCAAAAGGAAATTTCAAGTCGTGTACAGGAATTTATTAACTTAAGTAGCTTTACCATTTAAGTTTAAACAATTATAATAGATTGTCAATAAAAGGTAATCTAATCTCAAAATAGAATATACATGTTTAAACATGTATATTTTTTATATCTTTGACATAAATAAATAACAAATATGAAAAAAATAGTTTTATCAATAGTGGCAATAACAGGATTGTTTTTTGCCTTTAAACCTGCTGCAAATGTTTATACAGTAGATGTTAGCAAATCTAAAATTGAATGGATTGGCAAAAAAATTACAGGACAGCATACAGGCGAAATTAAATTAGCTGACGGAACTTTAAGTGCTAATGGAAGCAAACTTGTTGGTGGAGCATTTAATATTGATATGAGTACAATGACTTGTACAGATTTAGATGCTACTAACGGAGGGAAACTTTTAGGTCATCTTAAATCTCCAGATTTTTTCTCTGTAGAAAAAAATCCTACATCAAATTTCCAGATTACTAATGTTACAGCTATTGATGCTAACAAAGTAAATATCACAGGTAATTTAACAATAAAAGGAATTAATAATAAGATTACATTCCCTGCTAGTGTACAACAAAAAGGTAGTTTTATAGTAGCAGTAGCTTCTGGGGTAAAGGTTGATAGAACTAAATACGACATAAAATATGGTTCTAAAAACTTCATTGCAGGTATTGGAGATAAAGCAATTGATGATGAATTTGAATTAAATATCAATTTGGTAGCTAAAAAATAATTAGTCATTTTAACCATTTTAAAAAAGGGGATAATTATAAATTATCCCCTTTTTTTATTTAAATTTTTTTAAGTGGCATATCCTTTGCATACCCCCAATAAACAAATTGAGAGTTATGAGATTGATATTAAATATCTTAGCAATCGCATTTATACTTGGCTGGATTTTAGGATTTTTTATTTTTAGTGCAGGATTTTTAATTCATATTTTATTGATATTAGCCGTTTTTGCCTTCATCATAAATTTTTTATCAGAGCCTGTATAAATACCTTTATATAATTCGAGTTTAAAAACTGGAGCATTATGAAGTCATGATGCTTTTTTTACTTTCAAAAATGTGGGCAATTTTTTATTTTGAATGGTAGATATTAAAATTTAATCATTTACCTGAATTATTTATTAGGGCGTTTTAACAGGCTATACACTATATCTTTTTTTGCATTTACTTAATGGCAAGAGGCAAAAAAAGGATGCCGTCCCTATCCTTAACGCAAAATCTTAATTACTAATAATTTACACTTTATCTAAAATTTCAGCATTTCAATGCCAGTTTCGAATTCTTTACAATGTTTACTTTATTTCTAAAATAACATAAAAAAAGACTGCTTAATTAAGCAGTCTTTTTTTATGTTTTAATAATCATGATTATACTAAAATAAGTAAATCAAGATTCAGACAATTTGCTTACTGTGGAGTAAAATTGTAAACCACATGAGCCATATTTCCATTTAATAATTTAAATGGGGTTTTTAAAGTCAAGTTGGTTTTTGAAGCACTAGCAATTTGCAATTGATAACCTTCATCAACATTTTTTGCTTTTTCATCAGTACCAATTTTTTTGAATTGGAAAATCGGATTGATACCATCATTTATTAAAGACCAATAAATTTCTTGTGTAGTTCCATTGGCTAAAGTAATCATCCCGCCATAACCTCCGTAAAGTTTCCATGTACTGCCATTAAAGTCTTGATATGGAGCAATATCGAACACATTCTTTACTTCATAGCCTTGCGGAAATCCTTCTAAACTTACATTATTTACTACCCATGTACCAGATATTGTTCCTTTTGATACATTATTACTCACCATTCCGCCTGCTTTAGGAGAACAAGAGCTTATCACTAAAGCTATAGCAGCTAAAAATAATATGCTTTTTAATTTTAATAAATTTCTCATTGTTTGTGATTTTAAATTTTTTGTTAATTAAGGTTTTAAAGTCAAAAATAAAGCCAGTTAAGATTTTCTAAAATTCATTAAGTTAAATATTCTCTAATCTTTTATGGTGTAGAATTTAAATAGCGTCATTTTTTTATCGGTAAAATTAATTAGAAAGCACATTTTGCGTTAGGGATTGAAATGGATACCGGCCTTGTGGCTAATGCCTTGTGCAGTATAAATAAAAAGCCCGCCCGAACGCCCAAAAAAAATAAATCTAAATGCATAACAAATCAGAAACGTAATTATTTACCAATTAAAGCCAAGCACTGTTTTAAATTTTTTATTTTCGCACCAAGAAAAAAAACGGTATCAGATGGATTATCAATTTAAGCAGATAGAAAAGAGCTGGCAAAAATTTTGGGCAGAGAACGAAACTTTTAAAGCGGATGTGGATGCGAGTAAGCCCAAATATTTTGTGTTGGATATGTTTCCTTATCCAAGTGGTGCGGGTTTGCATGTTGGGCATCCACTTGGATACATTGCATCTGATATTTTTGCCCGTTATAAACGTTTAAAAGGTTTTAACGTTTTGCACCCAATGGGATATGATTCTTTCGGTCTGCCGGCAGAACAATATGCTATTCAAACCGGTCAACACCCCGCAAAAACTACCGAAACTAACATTAATAGATACCGCGAACAATTAGATAATTTAGGTTTCTCTTTCGATTGGAGTAAAGAAGTGCGTACCAGTTCTCCAGAATATTATAAATGGACACAATGGATTTTTATGCAGCTTTTTAATAGCTGGTATAATAAAGAAACTGATAAAGCCGAATCTATTTCTACTTTAATTGCAAAGTTAGAAGCCATTCCTTCTTCAGAAATTAATGCTGTTTGTGATGAGGATGTTTTAAATCTGCTTCCAAGTGATTGGAGCAATATGAACGCTGAAGAAAAACAAGCAGAATTATTGAAATATCGTTTAACTTTTTTAAAGGAAAGTACGGTTAATTGGTGTGCTGCTTTAGGAACTGTTTTAGCAAACGATGAAGTTAAGGATGGTTTTAGCGAACGTGGCGGACATCCAGTGGAGCAAAAGAAAATGATGCAATGGAGCATGAGGATTTCTGCTTACGCCGAAAGATTATTGCAAGGTTTAAACAACATTGATTGGCCAGAACCGCTTAAAGAAATGCAGCGAAACTGGATTGGGAAAAGTGTTGGAGCGATGGTTTCCTTCGGAATTGAGAACAAAGAGCAAGGAGCAAGGAACAAAGACGCTATCATTGAAGTCTTTACAACAAGAGTTGATACCATTTTTGGTGTTTCGTTTTTGGTAATTGCTCCAGAACATGAATTAGTTGCGTCTTTAACAACTGAAGAGCAAAAAGAGGATATTGAAAACTACATTTTAGCCACAAAAAAGAAATCGGAATTAGATAGAATGTCTGATGTGAAGACTGTTTCTGGAGCATTTACTGGTAGTTATGCTTCAAATCCGTTAAGCGGTGATAAAATTCCGATTTGGATTGCAGATTATGTTTTGGCAGGATATGGAACTGGTGCTGTAATGGGCGTTCCATCGGGCGACCAACGAGATTTTCTTTTTGCTCAAAAATTCCATTTACCAATTCTTCAAATTTTAGATTCGCAAAAAATTGAAAAGGAAGCCGACCCAACTAAAGAAGGAAAATTTATTAATTCTGGGATTGTTGATGGGATGGGTTATAAAGAAGCGAGTGAAGCTATCGTAAATAAATTAAAAGAAATAGGAGTGGGTTACGGTAAAATTAATTACCGTATGCGTGATGCCATTTTTGGCCGACAAAGATATTGGGGAGAACCAGTTCCGGTTTATTTTAAGAATGGGTTACCTTATCTAATTAAGGAGGAGGAATTGCCTTTACTATTGCCAGAAGTTGATAAATATTTACCAACAAAAAGCGGAGAACCACCTTTAGGAAGAGCGAAGGATTGGAAATATAAAGCCTCACCCCAGCCCTCTCCAAAGGAGAGGGAGCAAATAGGTTCTGAAGTCCTCTCCTTTGGAGAGGATTTAGGGGAGGCTTACGAATATGAATTGAGCACCATGCCGGGTTGGGCGGGAAGCAGTTGGTATTGGTACCGTTATATGGATGCCAATAATAATCAGGCTTTCGCCGATAGTGATAAAATTGCTTATTGGAAAGATGTTGATTTATACATCGGCGGAAGCGAACATGCAACCGGACACCTTTTATACAGCCGTTTCTGGAATAAATTTTTGAAAGATTTAGGTTTTGTAAACGAAGAAGAACCTTTTAAAAAACTGATTAACCAAGGGATGATTCAAGGCAGGAGTAATTTTGTTTACATGATTTTAGATGTTGATGGAAGACCGAGCCATACTTTTGTATCTAATGGATTAAAGGAAAATTACAGAACTTTATCTTTACATGTTGATGTTAATATGGTTGAAAACGATGTCTTAGACACAGAGGCATTTAAAAAGTGGCGACCAGAATATAATGATGCTATTTTTATTTTTGAGGATGGCGAAAAGTCTATCCTAAATCCAGAAAAAGAACACGTTTTTATGGAAGGTACCGAGGTGAAAAATTTATTTCCAATTAGCAAGCACAGATATGTTTGTGGTACGGAGGTCGAAAAAATGTCTAAATCCAAATTTAATGTGGTTAGTCCAGACGATTTGGTAGAACGTTATGGTGCGGATACTTTGCGTATGTACGAAATGTTTCTAGGTCCGTTAGAGCAAAGTAAACCTTGGAATACCAACGGAATTGAAGGTGTTTTTAAATTCTTAAGGAAATTCTGGAAATTATTTCATGATGAAAACTTTAATTTCTCCGTTTCTGATGAAGCACCAACAAAGGCAGAATTAAAAACTTTGCATAAGATTATTAAAAAAGTAGAAGATGATGTAGAACGTTTTTCTTTCAACACTTCGGTTTCTAGTTTTATGATTGCCGTTAATGAGTTAACAGATTTAAAATCAAATAAAAGAGTAATCTTACAAGATTTGGTAATTATACTTTCGCCTTATGCACCACATATTTGCGAGGAGCTTTGGCAATTATTAGGCAACGAAGCAGGAACTTTATCCTACACTCCTTTCCCGATTTTTAATCCAGATCATTTGATAGAAAATGAATTTAATTATCCGGTTTCTATCAACGGAAAAACCAAGACAAGTATAAATTTAGCTTTAACTTTAGAACCAAAAGAAGTAGAAGAAATCATTTTAAAAGAAGAGGCAATTATCAAATATTTTGATGGGAAATACCCTAAAAAGGTGATTGTTGTTAAAGGTAGGATTATTAATATTGTGATATAAAAAAATGAAATAATCTGTATCTTATTTCCGTTTAAATTCGTACAAGGATTTATATCTATCTATTTTCTATGAAAAACATTGTTATCATTTTCTTTTTCCTTTTTTTTAATAAAGTAGGCTTTGCAAGCTATTCGTTAAATACCGCAAACGACTCGGCAAAAAAAATTACCATTATCAATCAGCAAATTAAATGTCAGGATAAATTGGTTGGGAAATATACAACCAACGCCATTAATTTAGAGGGAGATAAGGTTACAAGATTTGTAGTCAAATTTTTTGAGACCGAAGGTGAAGAAATTGCTGAGCTTAAAATTGATTTATTAAATAAGGTTAAAAAAAATCAACAACAAATATTGGATGCATCTTTAAATACATTAACTGATAATGTTGTGCATAACGGTTCTAATTTCATTAATTATCAACAAATAATAAAAATTGAAGATAATCTTGAAAACGCATCACAATTGAAAAGTACCATTAATTATTTACTAGAAAACAAATACCTAGAGGAATAATAATCAATCTGTAGATTTAAGATTTTAATCCTAATTTTTTCTTTAACTAAGAAAAGTCATTTCTTTAATTGATATAGTTTTTGGAAACATAATTGCTAATATTTGTTTAACATTAAACTAATATAATGGCAAATCCACTTTTCGAAAATTATCAATTAAGTAAAATTGAATTAAAAAATAAAGCTGTAATGGCTCCTATGACTCGTTCTAGAGCTGTAGAACACAATATTCCAAACGAATTAATGGCAGAGTATTATGGACAAAGAGCAAGTGCAGGTTTAATTATCACAGAAGGTACTTCACCTTCTGCAAATGGCTTGGGCTACCCACGCATTCCTGCAATGTATAACCAACATCATGTTGATGGATGGAAATTAACAACTGATGCAGTTCATAAAAAAGCTGGAAAAATATTTTTGCAGTTAATGCATTGTGGCAGAATTGCTCATCACCTTAATTTACCAGAAGGAGCAGAGGTATTAGCGCCATCTGCAATTATTGCAGAAGGGCAAATGTATACAGATAAAGAGGGGATGAAGGAAAACGATTTACCTAAAGAAATGTCTACAAATGAGGTTCATGAAGCAATTGAAGAATATGTAAATGCTTCTAAATTAGCAGTTGAAGCAGGGTTTGATGGGGTAGAAATTCATGGAGCTAATGGTTATTTGGTAGAGCAATTCTTGAATCCAAATAGCAATAATCGTAAGGATGAATATGGAGGTAGTCTTCATAACAGGTCTAAATTTTTATTGGAAATTGTAGAAAAATCTATTGAAGCAATTGGCGCTGAAAAAGTTGGTATCAGGTTGTCTCCAAACGGAGCATTTAATGATATGAGAGCTTATCCAGAAATGGAAGAAACTTATGATTATTTAGCTAAAGAATTGAATAAGTTAGGATTGGTTTATATACATCTTTTAGACCATTCTGCAATGGGATCCACAGAGCTTCCTGATAATGTTAGAATAAATATCAGAGAGAATTTTGAAGGCACATTAATACTTTGCGGTAATTTTGATGATAAAAAAGCTGCTGAAGCATTAGAAAATAAATCAGCGGATTTAATAGCATTTGGTCGTCCGTATTTAGCAAACCCAGATTTATTAGAACGTTACAAAGCTGGAGCAAAATTAAATGAGCCAGATATGGATACATTTTATACTCCTGGAGAAAAAGGCTATACAGATTATCCTTTTATGGATAAATAAACCTTAAATTATTTTATAAGGACGTTAATTTTTTCAATATTTGCATCCTTATAAAAAGGGGGATTAGCTCATTTGGCTAGAGCGCTTCGCTGGCAGTGAAGAGGTGATCGGTTCGAATCCGATATTCTCCACCTTAAAAGCTTTCAATTTTATTGAAAGCTTTTATTATTTAACATGAATTTTTTTTCTTTAATGTGGAGATTATAGTTCCAATGATTATATTTAATAAATAAATATCTAATCTGGAATTAATATGTCGAAATATTTAAATACTGCGAATCAAGATTTAATAAAATTAGCTCAACAAAATCAAGCAGCTTATCTTTCTGCAAGTCCATTTCCTAGTATTTCTTTCGATGATTTTTTTAACCCAGATCTATTAAGTAAAATCTTAGAAGAGTTTCCCGATTTATCAAAAAAAGATAGCATCTCTTATAAAGATCAAAAGCAAATTAAATTTGCAGGTAAAGGCGAAAATGATTTTGGTGAAGAGACTAAATCCTTTATGCATTTTTTAAATTCTGAACCTTTCTTAAATTTTTTGCAGATTTTAACAGGAATTGAAGAGCCTTTAACAGGAGACCCTTATTTTTTTGGAGGTGGGCAACATGAAATAAAAAGAGGTGGTTTACTTAAAGTTCATGCCGATTTTAATAAACATCCCCAGCTAAAATTAGACCGTAGAATTAATGTTTTGGTTTATTTAAACAAAGATTGGAAAGAAGAATACGGAGGCTTTTTTGAGCTTTGGGATAAAAATATGGAAAATTGCGATAAGAAAATTTTACCAACTTTTAATAAGTTAGCAATTTTTTCCACCACAGATTTTTCTTATCACGGTCATCCAGATGCTTTAAATTGTCCGGAAGATAGAAGTAGAAAATCCTTAGCATTGTATTATTATTCTAATGGAAGACCTTCTTCAGAGATCAACCATAATGCTAAACACAACACACTTTTTCAAGAACGCAAAAACAACGATATTGATAAAACAGCATTTAAATCAACCGGTAAGCAACGCCTTAAATCATTGATAAAAAATATTACTCCTCCACTTATTTATAATGGAATTATAAGAAGTAATGATGAATAAATAACAGGAGTTTAAAATCAAAAAAGCCTCTGCAAAATATCTGTAGAGGTTTTTTTGATTTATTTAAAAATCTAATTAAATATTAAAAGCATCACGACGATAAAAATCATCTCCATCGTTTGCATCATCATAATCAGGAACATAATTTTTATAAACACCTAATTCATAATCTCTGCTAATATCATTGCCTTTACTATATCTACTGGTTTTCACAAAAGTAGAGTAATTGATTTGGCTAGCGTGAACAATTTTATTCTCTTCATCTAACTTAACCAATCCAATAGGGATTATTAAATGATCATCGCCATCCTTGTTTAAAAATTCATGAATACCTTCTGCAGTTGGTTTTCCATAAACTTCATGTCCTTCTTCAATTACACTTTCATCAACTTCAACATCTAAATAAACTACTCTTTCAGCAATTTTACTTACTAATAAAGCATCAACTTTTCCGATTTTTCTAAAATCATTATCTTGTACATCCCAATCTCTAACATCTGGATAATCTTTTGCAACCTTATAACCTGATAAATCATGTAAGTAAACAAGGTCTTTATTTTCATTTTTCATAATATTCTTCTTTAAATAGATTCTACATTTTATTCATTTTCTCCAAAACATCAGAGGCATCTTTGTAAAAGCTTTTAATGGTGCTTTCTTGATCTAAAGCTAAATCATTCCCGTCGACCTCATTAGCATTCTTCATTAAGTCATCGCAATCAGAACTTAAATCAGGAAATTTAGATTTTTGAATAGTTCCTAAAGCTGAAGCAATAATTCCCGCAGCTTTCTTAATCATGTCGGCATGATTTGTAGCATCAGGATTTTGAGTAATATCAGCAGATAATTGCTTAACCTCATCTAAGTTAACTTTAACATCAACACCAGTTTTAGTCGACATTGCCTCAGTAGCATTTGCTAGTTTAGTTAATGCTTCATGACTGTATTCGTGGCTTAAAGTCATAGTACCTCTATCTTCATTAATAAAATTAATGTAAGACGTCACTGCATCAGCATCTATGTTCATTGTGGAATTTGTGCTATCCACCATAGTAGAGTCAGCATTGTTAGCGACTACTTGAGAATTATTTTTATCCTTGAAAACGAAGAAATAAATAATAATTGCGAGGATAATCAGACCGATTAATATCCAAGGCCATATAGGACTTTTCTTTTCAATTTTAATTTCTGCCATAATAATATTTTTTATAGGTAAATAAATGGTTTTGATTAAATGTTCGATTTAATCATTTATCATATTATAACAACCATGCCATTAGAAAATTTTTTATTAAAAAACTGAATGTATTATGAGGTAAGATTGTATTGAGAGATTAGAAAATTGATTGAAGAAAATAAGAAAAACTAGAAATTGAAATCATGATGGATCATTATTTTGGGCGTTTTATCCGCCAGCTGGCGGATTTCCGCTATATCTTTTTTTTGAAAAAGAAAAAAAGGATGCCGCTACAATCGTTAACGCAACTATTAAAAAGATAGGATTTGTAATTAGGCGAAAAGATAATTTTCCTAAATTGCTAATTTAGCTATATTCAATTTCTCGGCAATTTCATTCAAATCATTTACCACAGCATCTATCAATGGGATTCCATTGATTTTTCTGTCTTGTTCGGCTTGTAGTTCAGGCTCGCCGGGTATAATTACTTTTTGGTTTTCATCTATAGGTTTTGCATCCTTAAAACGTTGGATCCAATTATCCATATTGGCTTTAAAATCTTCGATTGGTCTAAAACCATCTACTCGCATCGCTCCCAAAAAATGACCCAAACCTTCACCAGGTTGATTAGGTAGAGGATCCATAAATGCCACAAACGGTGGTGCCCAGGGCCCGTAACTTGCTCCTGATAAAACTGCTGAAAGGATATCTACCGTAGCACTTAATCCAAAACCTTTGTGGCTACCATGCTCTCTATCGGAGCCTAGCGGAAGGAGAGAACCTCCGTTTTTTAAATCTTCAGGATGCAAAGCAGCATTTCCATCTTTATCTTGTATCCAACCTTCGGGTACATTTTTACCTTGACGTTGCGCTATTTCCAATTTACCGTTAGCAGCTGTAGATGTTGCCATATCTACTACAACAGCAGGGAATTTTCCTGCAGGAAATGCATAGCAAATTGGGTTTGTCCCCAACATGCGCTCGCTTGAAAAAGTGGGCGCAACCAAGGGGCTTGCATTGGTCAAAGCGTAGCCGATCATATCGTTTTCAACAGCTTTTAATGCATGATAGCCCGCAATACCAAAATGGTTGGAGTTTTTAACGGCTACCCAACCCGATCCAAATTCTTTTGCTTTTTTAATGGCTAAATCCATCGCAAAAGGAGCGACTACCAAGCCTAAACCTGCATCGCCATCTACGGTTGCAGTTGTCGCTGTTTCATGAACAATTTTAATATTTGGCTTTGGATTAATTCTTCCTTTTTCCCAAAGTCTAACATAACCTGTTAATCTGGCAACACCATGAGAATCTATTCCGCGTAAATCAGCTTTAATTAAAACATCTGTTGCCAAGATTGCATGTATTTCAGAGCAACCCATTTTTTCAAAAACAGATTGAGTAAAATCTCTTAAAACTTGCTCTGAAAAATTATAAAACTCCATTTTTAAACTTAAAACTTATAACTTAATCAAACAAAATAGTAAACTTAAAATCTAAGGGATTAAAATGTTTAATAAGTTCAGGGATAAAATCCTCAACGTATTTAACATAAAATAAACCAAAATTTTCCTTTCTTTCTTGTAAACCACCGCCTGGAAATAGTTGACTTTTTAACTTTTCAATATCGTCCATAGCTTCAGAAAAGTTCCTTTTTTCTGCTCGCATTAACTTTTTTTCTAAACTATCTATTGCTTTTTTTAATCTCGCTTCAACAGCTTCAGTACTTGGTTTTAAAGTGGGATCAATTTTGGCTGCTCTTGTTTTTAAATTTTCAAAAATTGATTGAAGTTCTTGCCACTCGACTTTTAAATTTAAAGTATGTTCTGAATGCGCATCAACATATTCTTTTTTTAAGATTTCTGTCGCTTTAAAAACATCGGCGAAAGCCAAAGTTAATTTATGAAGCTTAGCAACAGATTTTTCATCTGCAATCATAGCCGAATTTCTTAGGATTAGTAAAGGGAAATCAACCTTGTAAAAATCGAAATTAGATTTTAATTGCAACCAATAAGCTAACTCGCCACCGCCGCCAATGTAAGCTAAATTGGGTAAAATCACTTCCTGGTAAAGTGGACGCATCACCACATTAGGACTAAATCTTTCTGGATTTTCTTTGATTTCTTTTTTTAATTCTGCCTCGCTAAATGAAATAGCTGTATTTAAAACCTGATATTTTCCATCTTCAAAAACAATGCGTTCCCGCAAATCATCCGTAAGGTAAAAGAAGTTAATTTCTCTAGGGTTTACTTGAGCATGAATATCAATCTCGGATAATTTCTTGCTGCTTTCTTCAATATTTTTAAAGCTGTTTCGTTGAATGATATCTTGCGCCATAATCTCTGCAAACTGTGATTTCAAGGTTTTATCGTCAGCATCAATAATCACTAAACCATACTCTCCAAACAGTTCATTTGCTAAATAACATGTAGCCTCTGCTAGCGTCTTATCATCGGCGTAAGCCTTAGAAACAATTTCTGAAAGTTTTTTTGCATTTTCTGAAATACCCAAAACACCTTTATAATCATTTAAAGCTTGGATAATGGTTTTTGTAGCCAGCCTGCCGGTTGCGCCAGCCTTATTGTTTTTCCATTCTATTTTTTTGCCAGCTAAATAGGTATGATTAATTTCTTCAAAATCATGATCTTCCGTTGCCATCCAATAAACAGGCACAAAATTTTGATCAGGGAAAGCAATTTTTAAGTCCTTAGCCAGATTTATAGCACTAACAATCTTGAAAATAAAGTAAAGCGGACCAGTAAAAATATTGAGTTGATGACCTGTGGTTATTGTAAAAGTATTTTCGGCCTTAAGAGATTCTATATGCTGATATACTAAATCAGAAGCAGTTATATTTTGATATTGGCTTGTTAAAACATTAACCAATTCAGTTCTATTTCCATTGAATTTTCTTTCGGAAATAATGTCTTTGAAACTTTTTAAATCAGGAAATTGATTAATGAAAGGTTTAATGTTTTCATCTTTAGCTAATAATCTGTTTACCGTTGAGGAAAAACATCGAGTTTCATCGTATTCAATATATTGTGCATCCATGAATTACGAAAATAACCAAAAAACATAATTAAGGTTTTTTACATCAATTATTTGACAATTGTACCATAAAGATCAAAGTCTTCTGCTCGGTCAATTTTAGCGTATACAAAAGTTCCTGAAGTTGCATAATTGATTTTTGCATCAATTAAAACTTCATTATCCACTTCTGGAGAATCAAATTCGGTACGTCCAACAAAATAATCGCCTTCTTTTTTATCGATTAAAACTTTAAAAACTTTATCAACTTTTTGTTGGTTTAAATCAAAAGAAATAGCTTGTTGAATTTCCATAATATCTTCAACACGTTGCTCTTTTACCTCCTGAGGAACATCGTCAACTAAATCATGAGCATGGGTTTTTTCTTCGTGAGAGTAAGTGAAGCAACCTAAACGATCAAAACGAGTTTCTTCAACCCAATTTTTCATCTCTTCAAAATCTGATTCTGTTTCGCCCGGGTAACCGCAAATTAAAGTGGTTCGCATGGCGATATTTGGCACTTTATCTCTAATTTTATTGACTAAATCTATGGTTTTTTGTTTTGTGGTTCCACGTCGCATAGACTTTAACATATCATCAGAAATATGTTGTAAGGGCATATCTAAATATTTGCAGATGTTAGAACGTTCATTCATCACATCTAAAATATCCATTGGGAAGCCACTTGGATAAGCATATTGTAACCTGATCCATTCAATACCTTCCACATCAGACAGATTGCGCATTAAATCTCCAAGCTTACGTTGATTATATAAATCTAGACCGTAATAAGTTAAATCCTGTGCAATTAAAATCAGTTCTTTGGTTCCATTTTTTGCTAAGTTCTTCGCTTCTTTTACTAAATCTTCTATCGGTCTAGAAACATGCATTCCACGCATTAACGGAATTGCACAAAATGAACAAGGGCGGTTGCAACCTTCGGCAATTTTAAAATAAGCCGAGTGTGTTGGCGTAGTTAATAAGCGTTCTCCAATCAGTTCATGCTTATAATCTGCACCAATCGAATTCAGTAAGTTTTGAAGATCATTTGTGCCAAACCAAGAGTCTACATTGGTAATCTCTGCAGATAATTCAGGCTTGTAACGTTCTGATAAACAACCGGTAACCACAACTTTTCCAACTTTTCCTTCTTGCTTTAAATCACTATATTGTAAGATAGTATCGATAGATTCTTGCTTTGCATTATCAATAAAGCCACAAGTATTTATAACAATGATATCATCTTTTCGAATATCATTTGCCTCATGAACCACATTGATTTTGTTACCCTGCAATTGTCCCATCAACACTTCAGAATCATAGGTATTTTTAGAACAACCAAGTGTGATTACGTTTACACGAGGTTTAACTAATTCCTTAATCTGTTTATCTTTAACTCTCATTCTATCTTATTTTTGTGATTACACCGATTAAGGTGATTTCACAGATTTCTTATTTTTGTGATTATAATCACGAATCTAATCTATACTGATAACCGTTTTACATCACAACTACCGTTACCAAAATTTACTAATAGGCCTGTTTTTACTTTGCTTGCTTTTAGATATGATATTAATTGAGTTTGAAATAATTGCGGTTGAATTCCAGTAACTGATTTTATTTCTAAGATTACTTTCTCTTCAATATAAAAGTCACATCTAAACTTTCCAATCAACTTATTTTTAAAAAATACATTAAACTCTTTCTCACATTCAAATTTTATATTCTCAATGGTCAGTTGTTCAATTAAAGCTCTTGAATAAATCTTCTCTAAAAATCCAAGACCTAATTCCCTATGAACTTCAAAACAACAACCAATAATTTTATGGGTTAAAGCATCATATATCTCAGTATCCATAAATCAAACTAATCTGTATAATCTAATAAATCTGTGAAATCACAAAGAATATCTGTGAAATCATTTAGATCTGTGCAATCACGAAAACAAACTATCCACAAACTCTTTCTTATTAAACAGCTGAAGGTCAGTCATTTTCTCTCCAACCCCAATATATTTAACCGGTATCTTAAACTGATCAGAAATACCGATTACTACACCACCTTTGGCTGTACCATCTAATTTGGTCAAAGCCAAAGCATTTACATCAGTTGCTTGAGTAAATTGCTTACACTGTTCAATTGCATTTTGTCCGGTAGAGGCATCTAAAACCAATAAAATTTCATGAGGTGCACCGGGTACAACTCTATCCATCACTTTTTTAATCTTAGAAAGCTCGTTCATTAAACCAACTTTGTTATGTAAGCGCCCCGCCGTATCAATAATTACAACATCTTCATTGTTTGCAACTGCAGATTGAATGGTGTCAAAAGCTACAGAAGCAGGATCGGCATTCATTCCTTGCGAAACAACCCTTACATCAGCTCTTTTTCCCCAAAGTTGAATCTGTTCTACAGCTGCAGCTCTAAAAGTATCAGCAGCGCCGATAACCACTTTTTGTCCTGCTTGTTTTAGTTGGTAAGCCAGTTTACCAATAGTTGTGGTTTTGCCGACGCCATTAACACCCACCACCATAATCACATAAGGTTTATGGTTTCCATAATCCATTTGCTCAAAATTGGTGCTGTTGTTTTCTTCTAAAAGAGCTTGAACTTCTTCTCTTAAAATATTGTTGAGTTCAGAAACATTGGTGTATTTGTCTTTTGCAACACGGTTTTGAACGCGTTCAACAATTTTTAAGGTCGTGGAAACACCAACATCAGAAGTTACCAAAATTTCTTCTAAATTATCTAGTACCTCATCATCAACAGTAGATTTACCAACAACTGCCTTACTTATTTTAGCAAAAAAATTATCTTTTGTTTTCTCTAAACCTTTATCTAAAGAAACTTGCTCTTCAACCGTATTTTCTTTTTTCTTAAAGAAATCAAATAATCCCATGGGCGATAAATTTAAACAAAAAAAGCCATCCTAAATTTTCAGGATGGCTTTAATATTTTCAAGATATAATTATTCTGTAACGCTTTCTTTAGCAACTACAATTGCATCTTTAATGTGATCATTATGCGCAATCATTTCTTTAAAAGAATAAGCACCAGTTTTTGGTGATCTTACCATAGTAATCACTTTAGAGTACTCTTTACCTTTACCGGTTTTTAATGTTGCAACTACTTTCTTTGCCATGTTAAATATTTTTTACGCTAATAAATTAGCAATCAATTATTTGATTTCTTTATGAACAGTAACTTTTCTCAAAACAGGGTTAAATTTTTTAACCTCTAATCTTTCAGGAGTATTTTTACGGTTTTTAGTGGTAATGTATCTAGATGTTCCAGCCATTCCACTTCCTTTATGTTCGGTACACTCTAAAATTACCTGAACTCTGTTTCCCTTCTTAGCCATTATATTCGGGTTTTATATTTTTAATTAAATAGTTCCTTTTAAAACGAACCTGTTTATTGCTTCGGTGATACCAATCTTATTGATGGTTTTAATTGCCGATGTTGATACCTTTAAAGTAATCCATCTGTCTTCTTCGGGAAGGTAAAAACGCTTCATTTGAAGATTAGGGTAAAATTTACGTTTCGTTTTGATGTTAGAGTGAGATACTCTGTTACCTACTAACGTCTTCTTTCCTGTTAAATCACAAATTCTTGACATGACTGTTTTGTTGTTTCTGTTAAACCCCTTTTCACAAAGAGTTTGCAAATATCCTAAAATACTTTTGAAATAGCAACATCAATTCAAAAAAATGTTAAGGAATATTTTTAGCTCAATTTACCTATTAAATTATATTTAAAATTTGTTAATAGACTCTTACTTGTAGACCAAAAAATAATAGATTAAAATAATTTGGGCGTTCTCCGTCCGCTAGCTAGCGGACGGATCGGGCTATACACTAAATCTTTTTTGTGAAAAACAAAAAAGGATATCGCTCCTATCCCTAACGCAGCTAATAACAGAAATTGTGCTTTTACTTCTGTTTGCATTCATTTAGATTTTTCATAACCAAAAACAAAAACACTTTCATTTGTTTCCGACATCACCCTCAAAATATTCATTTTAACATATAATTCTTCATAATAATTTAAAACCCGTAATTTAACATCGTAAACCAAAAAACTTATTTTAAATGAATTTTCAAATAAAATCCATAGAAGAATATAACGCTGCATATCAAAAAAGTGTAGAAAAACCCGAAGAATTTTGGGCAGAAATAGCCGAAAATTTTCAATGGAAAAAGAAATGGGATAAAGTGCTAGACTGGAATTTTAAGGAGCCAAAAATAGAATGGTTTAAAGGCGCAAAGCTTAATATAACAGAAAATTGTTTAGATAGACACTTAAAAGATAAAGCAGATCAACCTGCTATCATTTGGGAAGCAAATGATCCAACAGAACATCATCGGGTTTTAACCTATAAACAACTGCATCAAAAAGTTTGTCTTTTTTCTAATGTCTTAAAAAACAATGGCGTTAAAAAAGGTGATCGAGTTTGTATTTATATGCCAATGGTGCCAGAATTAGCTATAGCAGTTTTAGCTTGTGCCAGAATTGGCGCAATCCATTCGGTTGTTTTTGGAGGTTTCTCAGCACAATCAATCGCCGATAGGATAAATGACGCCCAATGCGAAATGGTAATCACATCTGACGGTGGTTTTAGAGGTCCAAAAGATATTCCATTGAAAAATGTAATTGACGATGCCTTAGTTCAATGTTGCTCTGTTAAAACGGTTATCGTTTTAACAAGAACCAGAACGCCAATTTCTATGATTAAAGGAAGGGATAAATGGTGGGAAGACGAGATTAAAAAAGTTGAGACTTTAGGTTTAATAGATTGTCCCGCAGAAGAAATGGATGCCGAAGACGAGTTGTTCATTTTATACACATCGGGCTCTACAGGTAAACCAAAAGGAGTTGTACATACAACCGCTGGTTATATGGTTTACACTGCTTATACTTTTCAAAATGTTTTTCAATATCAACCTAATGATGTTTATTTCTGTACGGCAGATATTGGCTGGATAACCGGACATTCTTACATTATATACGGACCATTAGCTCAAGGTGCAACCACATTAATGTTTGAAGGCGTACCCACTTATCCAGATGCTGGTCGGTTTTGGGACATTGTAGATAAATTTAAAGTGAATGTTTTATATACCGCACCAACAGCTATTAGATCATTAATGCAATCTGGTTTAGATTATGTTAAAGATAAAGACCTTTCTTCTTTAAAAGTTTTAGGTTCTGTAGGCGAACCAATAAATGAAGAAGCTTGGAATTGGTACAATGAAAATATCGGTAAAGGAAAATGCCCAATTGTAGATACTTGGTGGCAAACAGAAACTGGCGGAATTATGATTTCTCCGTTGGCAAACATCATAAAAACAAAACCTTGCTTTGCAACTTTACCTTTGCCAGGCGTACAATTAATGTTGGTTGATGAAAAAGGAGATGAAATTAAAGGAAATGGAGTTTCTGGAAATTTATGTATCACTTTCCCTTGGCCAGGAATGTTGCGTACAACCTATGGAGACCATGAACGTTGTCGCCAAACTTATTTTGCTACTTATGAAAATAAATACTTTACAGGTGATGGTTGCATGAGGGATGAAGATGGTTATTACAGAATCACGGGTAGGGTAGATGATGTAATCAATGTTTCTGGACATAGAATTGGCACAGCCGAGGTTGAAAACGCTATAAATATGTTTACAGATGTGGTAGAATCTGCAGTTGTAGGTTACCCACATGAAATTAAGGGACAAGGAATTTATGCTTACGTAATCTTAAATAAAGAATCTGATGATGAAGAATTGACTCGTAAAGATATTTCAATGACGGTAAGCAGAATTATTGGTGCTATAGCTCGTCCAGAAAAAATCCAATTTGTAAAAGGTTTGCCTAAAACAAGATCAGGTAAAATAATGCGTAGAATTTTAAGAAAAATTGCTGAAGGAGATGTTGCTAATCTCGGGGACACTTCGACTTTATTGGATCCAACTGTAGTTGAGGATATTAAAAACAATAAGATTTAAATTTTGCTTTGGCACAATCCTTGGTTTATTATCAATAATTAATACAATTATTAACAAATACCAAAAATAAAACATCATGGATAAGTTAGAATTTAAAGGAGCATGGAATGAAGTTAAAGGAAAAGCAAAACAAGCTTACGCAGATTTAACTGACGACGATTTAACATACGCAGAAGGACAAGAAGACGAAATGGTTGGAAAAGTTCAACAAAAAACTGGTAAAACCAGAGATGAGGTTGTTGATTGGCTTAAAAGTTTATAAATAAAAAAACCCGCTTTTAGCGGGTTTTTTTATGCATGTTTATTTTTGAACTTTATAGATAGCAGTTATAAAGTTTCTTTCTTTTCTATCAGATAAGATATAAATAAACCTAATCCACCAAAAATGGCAATCAATGCAAAATAAATTGGAACATTTTTATCCAGATTTACACCACTTGCAATTTTAAAGACAGTTTGGTCTAATACAAAAGCCAAAAATAAACCTAAGCCAGCGCCGATAAGTAATAATCCCCATTTTAAATTTTTATATGGTTGGGGTTGTGCCTTAATAGAGCCAATATCTATTCCCTTTTCAATCATCGCCATACGCTCTTTATTGGCCATGTATCTTAGTCCGAAAATTGCTGCAAATGTGCAAATGAAAAATGTGATGGGTATTAAAATTTCTGGTCCGTTCATGATAATAAATTATTAAATTTTAAAATTCTTGTTGTTTTGCAGTTTATGACTACCTCAATTTTATTTAGGTTACAAGAAGTTTCATTTTATTTATTGAAGGGCATATTTTAATGTGAAGATTGCGTTAACGATAGGAGTGGCAGCTTTTTTTGCTTTTCACCATTACGCAATTAGCAAAAAAACTATAACGTATAGCGTGTTAAAACGCCCAAATTCAATTTTAATAATTTATTTTTAATAAACTATCGTAACCTGTATTCAATGTAAGTAGTCAAAGTATCTATAAATGCGAAATAAAAGTTCTGATTTAGAAATTATAGATGTGATACTTAACGGTAATCAATCGGCTTATGCTGATTTGGTTAAGAGACATCAGTCTTATGTTTTTAGTTTGGCTATGCGCTTTACCAGAAAAAGAGAAGATGCGGAGGAAGTTGCGCAAGAAACTTTTGTTAAAGCTTATAGGTCATTATCGCAATATAAAAAAGAAAGTAAATTTTCTACATGGCTGTATACAATTACCTATCACACTGCGATGACGCATTTGCGAAAGAAGAAATTGGAAACAAGTTCTTTGGATGATGAAGCAAATTTAATCCAACTGGAAAGTAAAGGTGCTTATGATGAATATTCTGTAGAGAAGAAATCTAGAAGTTTTTATTTAAACAAAGCAATTGGAATGTTGTTGCCAGATGATGCTGCAATTATTACTCTATTTTACCAAGGAGAGCAGTCTTTAGAAGAAATCGCAACTGTAATGAATTTAGAACCTAATACGGTAAAAGTTAAATTGCACAGAGCAAGGCATAAATTGAAAGAGAGATTAGAAACCCTTTTAAAAAATGAAGTAAAGGAGTTATTATGAAAGATGAAGAGTTAAGGATTTGGGACTATATTGATGGACTTTCTTCCGAAGATGAAAGAACCAATGTTGAACAATTAATTAGGACTGATTTAGTTTTTAAAGCCAAATATGAAGAGCTTTTAGCAGCTAATTCGGATTTTGATTTAATAGGATTAGATGCTCCCTCAATGGTTTTTACCAATAAAGTAATGCATCAAATTTATTTGGAAGCAAAGCCTTTATCGGCGAAGGCCAAAACGGATAAAAAAATTATCTATCTGATAGCAGGATTATTTGGTTTGATGATGGTAGCCTGTATTATGGTAGGGATTAATCAAATTGATTGGAGCATTAATAATTCTACACCTTTTAGTATAATGCCTAAAAATGGATTAAATCTTAAAAGCTTTAGCGGAGAGATTTCAAATGGTTTTATCAATAAATTTTTTTATGGATTTTTAATGTTTGATATGATAGTTGGATTGATGTTCTTGGATAAGTTGATGAGAAAAAAATCGCCTAGTTTTTAGATACCTTTTATTAATGTAATTATTCATTTGATAATATAAATTTTATAATGTTATTTGTGAAAGGAAGATAATTTGTAAAATAAAAAAACCGCTTATTGCGGGTTTTTTTATGCAACTTTATAATTGAATGTCGGTATTTACATATAAACAAAGGAATATTTTAGTGCTGGTGGCACTAATTTTTTTAGGTGCAATTATTTTATACAGCTTAAGAGAGTTATTTAATGCTTTTTTAGGGGCTGTAATTCTATATGTATTATGCAAACCATTATATGTTTATTTTAAGAAAAAGATAGGTAAGGTAGCTTCTGCAATTTCGGTATTATTTATATCTTTTGTAATTATCATCATTCCTTTCTTTTCTTTAAGCTATATGATAGTTAACAGAATGGCAATGTTTAAGAAAGATCAGTTTGTTATTAAAGCTATGATTTCTAGATTAGATGATTTTGTAGGACTAAAATTAAACCAGCCCAATTTAATAGATAATTATTTATCTAAGCTTTCAACTTTTGTACAGGATTTATTCCCTTCTTTATTAACCGGGGCATTAGGTGTTTTTTTAACCATAACAGTAATGTATTTCATACTTTATTTTATGTTTGTACAATCATCCGCTTTTGAAAAAAATTTATTAAAATATACTCCTTTAAGACAGCATCACGCTATTCAATTTGCAAAAGAGCTTAAAAACACCACATACTCAAACATATTAGGTCAAGGTTTAATTGCTTTTATACAGGGATCTTTAGTTACGTTATCTTTTTTTATTGTTGGCTTAGATGATGCAATTTTTTGGGGAGTTATTGGATTCTTTTTATCATTTATGCCAGTAATTGGTGCACCTGTTGTTACACTGCCAGCAACTTTATTTTTGTTTTTAAACGGCGATACCTGGCAAGGTGCTTTTCTATTGGTATTTACATTAGTTGTTATCATTAATATTGATAATGTAATTAGATTTATAATTAATAAAAAGCTAGCGGATACGCATCCAATTATTACTGTAATTGGTGTTATTATAGGTTTGCCATTATTTGGGTTTGTTGGTTTAGTATTTGGACCATTGTTATTAGTTTGGTTTATGCACCTTATTAATATTTATGAAAATGATAAAGCAGCTGAAGATAGATTAGAACATCGCTTAGAAAATACAGCGTAATTTTTAAATGATATTAGCTTTTTTTGGCAAGGTATTTTCTTAATGAAAATCGAAAAACAATTTTATTATTAATCTAAAACATTAAAAACATGGAAAATAATTCAAAATCATTAATTGCATTAATGGCAGGATTGGTTGCAGGAGCTGCTTTAGGAGTTTTATTTGCGCCAGAAAAAGGTTCAGAAACAAGAGATAAATTATCAGATTCTTTAAAAAATCTTGGAGATAGCATTAAAGAAAAAGCTGCTGAAGAAATTGATAATTTAAGTGAATTTAAGGATAAAGTTGTGAGTAAAATCAAATCAAAACTTCAGGTAGCTGAAGAAGATATTGATCAACTTGATAACGATGTAGAACACGCCTAATTTACCTACCAATGGAAAATACTGACCACAAAGGCTTTTCAGAGCTTTTTATAAAAATTAAAGATTATATTTCTACTACTGTTGAGTTAAAAAAACTAACCATTATAGAAAAAGTAGTAACAGGAGTTGGTAGTTTGGTTTCTTTAATGGTGCTAGCAATTGTTGGTTTATTTTTTCTTGTGTTTTTAAGTATTGGTTGTAGCATTTATCTTTGTACAGTTTTAGATAGCAGTTTTGCAGGATATTTTATAGTTGCTTTATTCTATCTAATTATTGCATTAATTATATTTTTTGGAAAAGGTAATTTGATTGCAAATCCATTAGCAAACTCATTGGTTAAAAGTATTTTTTCTACTAAAAAAGATTAAAAATGGAGACTCAAATTCAAAACTTACAAGACTTAAAAACAAGAATAGCTTTTTTAGAATTAAAACAGCTTGATGATGAATTAGTCATAAAACAAAAATTTCAATCAATTAAAGATACATTAACATCACCATTAAAATTTTTAAAAAGAATTGGTTCAATGGTGGGAATAACTCACAATAGTGGAGCAGCAACTCATTCAACTTCATCTACTAAAGCAGATTGGGTAACTAATTTTGGTCGCGTTTTTTTACCATTATTATTGAATAAAACATTATTAAGAAATAGAGGAATAATTGTTAAATCTTTAGTTTCTATATTATCTCAAAGAACAGTTAATTCTATGAGCTTTAATAAAAATGTATTGGTAAACTGGATTGATAAGGCTACTGGTTTTATTAATTCGACTAAGAAAAAAGTTAAGCCAGCTAAACAAATTGATTATGGTATTCCTCCGGGAAGCGAAACATATTAATATTATCCAGAAAGCCTCGAAATTTAATTTCGAGGCTTTTTTTTATTTAAATTTCGGTTCATAATATTCCAAAGAAATTAAGCCCTATTTTTCTTGCGATTATGAATGCTTATTTAAAAAGTCTTGGTAAGCCAGTTGAATTCCCTCTTTTAAATTAACTTTGTGTTTCCATCCTTTGCTGTGTAGTTTGCTAACATCCATCAATTTACGTGGAGTTCCGTCTGGTTTGCTGCTATCAAAAACTAAATCTCCTTTAAAGCCTATAATATCTTTAATCATTAACGCTAAGTCTTTAATGGTTAAATCTTCTCCAGTACCAATGTTAATTAAGTTTGGTTCATCGTAATTTTGCATTAAATAAAAACAGGCATCAGCTAAATCATCTGCAAATAAAAACTCTCGCATTGGGCTTCCGCTGCCCCAAATGGTTACGTGAGGCTCATTATTTTGTTTTGCTTCATGAAATTTTCTTATTAAAGCAGGTAAGACATGAGAGTTTTGAGGATGATAATTATCGTTATAACCATATAAATTAGTTGGCATAGCCGATATATAATTGCAACCGTATTGCGCTCTATAAGCATCACACATTTTTATACCCGTAATTTTTGCGATGGCATAAGGTTCGTTCGTTTCTTCTAATAATCCGGTCAATAAATACTCTTCTTTTAAAGGTTGAGGCGCCATTTTTGGATAAATACAGCTCGAACCTAAAAACATCAATTTTTTAACTTTATTTAAATAAGATTGATGGATAATATTGTTTTGGATTTGTAAATTATCAAATAAGAATTCGGCTCTATAGGTATTATTAGCTACAATTCCACCAACTTTTGCTGCTGCTAAAAAAACATAATCGGGCTTTTGTTCTTCAAAAAAATTTGCTACAGCAACTTGGTCTCTTAAGTCTAATTCTTTAGAACTTCTTTTTATGATATTTGTGAAGCCTTCTTTTTCTAGTTTTCTTATTATTGCAGAACCTACCATTCCGTTATGGCCGGCAACGTAAATTTTTGAAGATTTTTCCAATGGATCGTTTTTAAAAATATCGTCAAAGATAAAATTCTATTTTTGTAAAAAAACAATATTAGTGGCTAAAAGAAAATTACAACGATTTATAGAAGTTGGTACATTTAAGAATGTTAAACAATTAGAAGAGGGAAAAGAATTTAGAGGTAATTGGTCTAAATCTTTTTTTAATAACGATAATCCCATTGTTTTAGAACTAGCATGCGGTAAAGGTGAATACAGTGTTAATCTGGCGAAAAAATATCCAAATAAAAATTTTGTTGGGATAGATTATAAAGGAAATAGATTATGGATTGGTGCTAAAATGGCGCTGGATGAAAATGTAGAAAACGTAGGATTTCTGAGAATTCAGATACAAAATATTATGGATTATTTTGCAGATGATGAGATTGATGAAATTTGGATCACATTTCCAGATCCACAAGCGCAAAGTCCCCTAGAAAGAAAAAGATTGACAAATCTTACTTTTTTGAATAAGTATAAAACCGTTTTAAAAAATGGTGGGGCAGTAAATTTGAAAACAGATAATGATGGTTTTTATGAATATACTTTACAAAAAGTGGCGGAATTAGGTTTAAATGTTTTAGAAAAAACGGCTGATGTTTATAGAGATTTTCCTAATGATGAAGTTCTTTCAATCAAA
The DNA here is from genome assembly GCF_001652725.1 of Pedobacter psychrophilus. GTDB lineage: Bacteria > Bacteroidota > Bacteroidia > Sphingobacteriales > Sphingobacteriaceae > Pseudopedobacter > Pseudopedobacter psychrophilus. Next base: position 4,316 of record NZ_LWHJ01000029.1, on the reverse strand, counting down.
ACTCATTATGAAAGAATTTATTTGAATAAAGGTAAAAACATCAATTATTTAAAGTTTAAATTTTAATGGATAGGGCGTCTTTTTATGAGCAAGTTTATCAAGTTGTTGCCTTAATTCCAAAAGGAAAAGTAACATCTTATGGTGCAATTGCTCAATATCTAGGTTCAAAAAGCTCCTCAAGAATGGTAGGTTATGCAATGAATGGAGCTGTGAGTGTGAATCCTGAAATTCCAGCCCATAGAGTAGTGAATAGAAATGGACTTTTAACCGGGAAATTTCATTTTGAAGAGCCTAATAAAATGCAAGAACTTTTAGCCGCCGAAGGAATTGCTGTAGTTGATGATAAAATTGTAAATTTTAAGAATAATTATTGGGACCCAAATCTAGAATTAGATTTGAATAAGTAATTTAATTTTCTTCATTATATAAATAGACTTCAGCAATCGGACTAAAAAGATATATCAATCCAGTTTTTACTTCAACGCATCTAAATCGTTTCCTAATCCTATTTAACTTTTTAAAAACACGTCCATTTTTCATTACAAATTGTTGGTTTTCGATAATTTTATCTACATGAATTAAATTGGGGTCTTTTTTATCATAACTACTTAAAACTCTAAAAAGATTTAGATCACTACAACTAGAAGCCGCTGGGTTTTCTAAATAGGTAACAATTGCTCTTTTTATATCCATTGGGAAAACCTCAAATTCAAAAAACGGTTGCATCATTTTTTTAAAATTAGTCTTCCACTCTAAGCCATGAGGTTTTGCTTTGTTTGTAAATTCTTTCCAAGTAACCAGATGAGCAAACTCATGAACTGTAGTCACTAAAAAAGAATATTGGTTTAGATTATGATTAACAGAAATTTTATGTCCGTTTCCGTTTTGCGGAGGTCGATAATCTCCAAATTTTGTATTTCTTGTTTTAGAGATTTTAAAATCGCAATGATAAAAATCAATCCATTTCGCAATTAATTGTGCTGCTTCAATATGAATGTATTTAGAAAGGATATGAACTTTTTGATCAACCATGCAAAAATTAATCTTTTTGATTATGGTTATTTTTCCATTGCTTACTAAAGGATTTGACAGCAACTTTTGGAAGTTTTCTTTGTTCTCCCCAGGTTTTCTTAAAAAATTTAGAAAGGATAAAGTTTTTGAAATTCCCACCAAATTGATCCATAAAGCTTCTTTTCAACATTCCATTTTTCCAAAAATACCAACCTGCTTTTTCTGTCTTTGTACTTAAATCTTCCTCTACAGAATCTCGTCTATTTAGCAAAAGCATTTTGTGGATATCAATTTTTACAGGACAAACCTCGCTACATTTTCCGCATAGGCTAGAAGCATAGCTTAAATGTTTAAATTCTTTCATCCCTTTTAAATGCGGAGTTATGATAGAACCAATTGGTCCGCTATAAGTAGTATCATATGCATGACCGCCAACATTCTTATAAATTGGGCAGCCATTTAAACATGCTCCACATCTTATGCAATATAAACCTTGTCTTTGTTCTTTTTGGGCCAATAATTCTGTTCTGCCGTTATCTAACAATATAACATACATCTCTTCTGGCCCGTCTGTTTCATTAGCCTGTCTCGGCCCATTTAAAATAGTATTGTAAACAGTTAAATTTTGTCCGGTTCCATGGGTAGAAAGCATAGGCCAAAATAAATCTAAGTCAGTAATTGAGGGAATCATTTTTTCGATACCAACAATTGCAATATGAATTTTTGGAAAAGTTGTGGTTAATCTAGCATTTCCTTCGTTTTCTGTAATTGCGATACTTCCACAATCTGCAATTAAAAAATTTGCCCCAGTTATGCCAACATCGGCAGTAAGATATTTATCTCTCAGCAATTCTCTTGCTTTTAAAGTAAGTTCTTGTGGAGAGGCATTAACTGGTGTTCCAAATTTTTCATTAAATAATTTTGCGATATCCTCTTTGCTTAAATGCATAGCCGGAGTTACAATATGATATGGCTTTTGTCCCAATAATTGCACTATGTATTCCCCCAAATCAGATTCCAAAGATTCTATACCATTACTTTCAAGAAATTCATTTAAATGAATTTCTTCTGTAACCATAGATTTAGATTTTATAACACTTTTAGCATTAACCTTTTTAAGTATGTTTAGAATTTCTTGGTTAGCTTCATCAACAGTATTAGCCCATAATACCTTGCCTCCTTTTTTCTGAAAGTTACTTTCAAATTCGGGTAAAAGCTTATCAAGGTTCTCCATCACTTTCCATTTTGTTTGATGACCTTTCTTTTTAGCATTTTCCAGGTTTTGTAATCTACTCAATCCTCTATCTACAGCAGCGTCATATTTACCTATATTATTGTTAATAATTGATCTGTGTGGGATATCAAAAGATTTTTGGGTAGAAATTTCTACAAACTTTTCCGAGGTGTTAAGCATATATCAAATTTAACATTTCTTTTAAGTTTTTAATGCTTCTTTTGGTTACCTCATGTGAAAAAATATCATAACCATTACCACTACTCCTTCGTATAATTGATTAAGATGTTGGAAATGGACTGATAGTATTTGAAACTATGTTATTAACTTATAATTAATATTAGTTTTTGCATGTTGAAATAATAAATATTTTTTCAAATCATGTTAATTAAATTTAATGTTCAAAAGTTATTAACACTCTTTGCTTTAAATTGTGGAAAAGCGATGATTAATAATAATGTAGAAATTTTTCTCCATTATGTAGAAATAAATGAAACTACAAGTCAAACTAAAATTACTAAACATCAGAAAACTTAAATAACTATAATATAACAAACGCTCTTAAATAAATAATATGAAAAAATCCTTACTCTTCTTATGTTTTCTTTTTATTCTGTGTTTCGGAAACACTTATGCCCAAGACGGACTTAATGGTTTTCAGTATCAGGCAGTAGTAAGAAAAGCGGATGGAAAAGAGCTATCTAATCAAAAAATAAATGCCAGATTCACTATCCTTAGTGGATCTTCTAACGGTGTTGAAATATATAGTGAAACCCAAAGAGTTACATCAAATCAGTTTGGACTTTTTTCTCATATTGTAGGAAGAGGAACACCAACTTCTTCAATTAAATTAACAGACGTAGATTTTTCAGTCTCAAATTATTACCTAAAAATAGAACTGGACTTAAATAATGGTAATAATTTCCAACCTTTTGGAAGCTCAGAATTAATTGCAGTTCCTTTTGCTTTATATGCAAAATCAAGTGGAAATAAATCAAGTACAACTCCTGGCTCTAAAGGTCCAACTGGTGATAAAGGTTTAATTGGTGATAAAGGTCCACAAGGAGACAAGGGAATTAAAGGTGACACAGGCGATAAAGGAATAAAGGGCGATACAGGAGATAAAGGTGAAACGGGAGATAAAGGAGCACAAGGGGCAGCAGGACTACAAGGAGAAAAAGGTGTAAAAGGAGATGTTGGGCCAATTGGTTTAACAGGAGCAACTGGGGCTAAAGGATCAACTGGTGATAAGGGAGAAGTTGGTTTACAAGGGATTCAAGGGTTAAAAGGCGATATAGGCTTAACTGGTTCAATAGGATCACAAGGTCTCAAGGGAGATACTGGAGCGCAAGGACCAAAAGGAGATACAGGAGAAAAAGGTGCAACAGGAAATAATGGCTCAAACGGAACCAACGGAGCAACTGGAGCAAAAGGCGATACAGGTTCTGCAGGAACAAATGGATTAAAAGGAGATACTGGCGCAACAGGAACTAACGGAGCTGATGGTGTAAAAGGCGATACAGGAGCAATAGGCTCAGCAGGAACAAATGGAACTAACGGAGCTGATGGTGTAAAAGGTGATACCGGTGCAACAGGCTTACAAGGCATACAAGGATTAAAAGGCGATACAGGAGCAACAGGTGAAAAAGGCGAAACTGGAGTGACAGGTTCAGCAGGTACGAACGGCACAAATGGAATAGATGGAGCAAAAGGAGATACCGGTTCAACAGGTGAAAAAGGCGATACGGGTTCTACCGGAGCAACAGGAAATACTGGAGCAACAGGGGATACAGGTTCAGCCGGAGCAGCCGGAAATACCGGAGCGACAGGTGATAAAGGCGATACAGGTTCAACCGGAGCGACAGGCGATAAAGGCGATACAGGTTCAGCAGGAGCAACCGGAAATACTGGAGCGACAGGTGATAAAGGAGATACAGGTTCAATTGGAGCAACCGGAAACACTGGAGCGACAGGCGACAAAGGAGATACGGGTTCAATTGGAGCAACCGGAAACATTGGAGCGACAGGCGACAAAGGAGATACAGGTTCTACCGGAGCGACAGGCGATAAA
>NZ_LWHJ01000028.1 GCF_001652725.1 Pedobacter psychrophilus | reverse complement strand
TCGGAATCGCTCCGATTGTGTTTCCCTTTTGTTCGGGGTGCAAAGATGTGGTTATTTTATTTAACTTCCAAATCTTTTTTTTTATTTTTTAAAGCCTTTATCAGGCTATCCGCATTCCTTGCGTTTGCGGAGTGCAAAGGTGTAGTTTTTAATTTTAATACGCAATACTCTTTCTGAATTATTTTATAAAATTTATTTAATTGATTGATTATGTGAGTGAAAGAAATTAATCTTTTTATTATTTAGGCATTTAACCGATTATAAGTGTAGCAGACTAAACATAAAATAATAATTTTAACAAATAAAAAAGAGTAATTCTCCTTGGTTTAGTATAAGGATATTTGGTATATAATAATTATATAAATGAAGAAAGATTGATTTATATTCATAGATATAGTGTAATTAATACAAATAGTTAAGTCTTATTATATCTATCATAAAATGCCCTTTCCAAATTTTCCCTGTGATTAGGATGAGAGATTTCAATTAACGCTTTGCCACGTTGTTTAAGATTTTTGCCGAAAAGGTTTACTTTTCCGTATTCTGTAACCACCCAATGAACATGTCCGCGGGTTGTAACTACCCCTGCTCCTTCTTTTAGAAACGGGGTGATGCGAGAAATACCTTTATTTGTTATTGAAGGTAGCGCTATAATTGGCTTTCCACCTAGAGAGAGCGATGCACCACGAATAAAATCCATTTGACCACCAATACCAGAATATTGATAAGTACCAATAGAATCGGCACATACTTGACCTGTTAAATCTATTTCGATTGCACTATTTATTGCAATTACTTTAGGATTTTGCCTGATAATACTTGTATCATTAACATAATTAATATTCATTACACGTATAGATGGATTATCATTCACAAAATCATATAGTTTTTTTGTGCCAACCATAAAAGAGGTGACTGATTTACCTATGTTAAGCTTTTTATTACAATTATTTATTACGCCACTTTCTATTAATGGTATTACACCGTCTGAAAGCATTTCTGTATGTAAACCAAGGTTTTTATGATTTACTAAATTTTTTAAGACTTGATCTGGTATACTTCCAATACCCAATTGAAGCGTAGATCCATCTTCTATTAATGTTGTAATGTGTTTACCTATTTCTATAATTGCATCTGTTGCTTTTGAGGAATAATCAACTTCTGGCAATTCTGTTTTGTGCCATACCATCGCATCTATTTTACTAGTATGAATGAAACCATCGCCATGCGTACGAGGCATGTTAGGGTTTACTTGTGCTATTACACTCTTAGCGCAATCAACAGCTGCTTTTGAAATATCTACTGAAGTTCCTAATGTGCAATAACCATGTTTATCTGGTTCTGAAACTTGAATGATAGCTACGTCTATAGGTAAAAATTCTTCCTTAAAAAGTAATGGAATCTCACTTAAAAATACCGGGACATAGTCTCCGTGTAAACTATTTACTACTGATCTTGAATTGGGAGAAACAAATAATGAATTAAAAAAGAAACTCTCTTTATATTTTTCGTTGCTAAAGTTGCTATCACCAAGAGTGGTAATGCTAACGAGTTCGACGTTTTTTAACTCATGATAACGATTTTGTAATGCCTCTATAATAAGGGTTGGAGTAGCTGCGCTGCCATGAAGAAAAACACGATCTCCTGATTTAACCAACTTTACTGCTTCTTCTGCTGTAATATATCTATTGTTGTTCATGATATTTTAATTTTTTAAAATATAAATGTTTATAAAAACAGGCAAATGAGGGATTAATAGCGGCTTTTAATTTATTATTATTACTAAGATCATTAACAAACCCGGCTTTTCTCCAAAAAATTTATTGCTTTTTCGCCTATTCCAATTGTTGAATTAGGCGAATATATGGGAACATTTTTAAATTTTATTAAAAGTGATAAGGGTCATTAATTAGCACATTTTTAGTCACACTCTGGACACCACAAGCAAGATATTTTTGCAGTATATAAAAGCTATTCTAAATATGTTAATGCAACCAGATAAATTTTATTACGACAACAAAACAGTTAGAAATTTTGCCATTGCTACCATAGTTTGGGGCATTATTGGAATGACTGTAGGTTTATTGATAGCCACCCAACTTTATAGTCCATCTATGAATTTGGGAAATCAATATACCACCTATGGAAGAATTAGACCCTTACATACCAATGCTGTCATTTTTGCTTTTGTGGGGAATGCCATTTTTATGGGCGTTTATTATTCTTTACAACGATTGTTAAAAGCCAGAATGTTTAGCGATGTGTTAAGCAAAATCCATTTTTGGGGCTGGCAGTTAATTATAATTTCTGCGGTAATTACGCTTCCATTGGGTTTTAGCACTTCACATGAATATGCCGAACTAGAATGGCCAATTGATATTGCCATTACTATTATTTGGGTAGTTTTTGGAATCAATATGTTTGGAACCATATTAAAGAGAAGGGAAAAGCACTTATATGTTGCCATTTGGTTTTACATCGCCACGTTTGTAACAGTTGCTGTTTTACATATTGTTAATTCTTTTGAATTACCAGTTTCAATTTTTAAAAGCTATTATCTTTTCGCTGGCGTTCAAGATGCTTTGGTACAATGGTGGTATGGGCATAATGCGGTAGCATTCTTCTTAACTACACCTTATTTAGGGATGATGTATTATTTCTTACCTAAAATGGCTAATCGTCCTATTTACTCTTATCGTTTAAGTATCCTACATTTTTGGGCTTTGATATTTATCTATATCTGGGCTGGTCCGCATCATTTATTATATTCTTCTTTACCAGGATGGGCGCAATCTTTAGGGGTTGCATTTTCTATAATGCTAATTGCACCAAGTTGGGGTGGGATGATCAATGGATTATTGACTTTACGTGGTGCCTGGGATAAAGTACGTGATGACGTGACTTTAAAATTTATGGTGGTTGCATTAACCGCTTACGGAATGGCCACATTTGAAGGCCCAATGCTCTCCTTAAAAAGCGTAAATGCCATTGCCCATTTTACAGATTGGATCGTTGCCCACGTTCACGTTGGCGCTCTAGGATGGAATGGATTTTTAACATTTGGTGTTTTGTATTGGTTAATCCCAAGAATCTATAAAACTACGCTTTACTCTAAAAAATTAGCTTCTTTCCACTTTTGGATTGGCACTTTAGGAATCCTTTTTTACGCCATTCCTTTATACTGGGCTGGTTTTACACAAGGTTTAATGTGGAAAGAGTTTACACCAGAAGGTTTATTAAAATATGCCAACTTCCTGGAAACTGTAACTCGAATTATCCCAATGTACATCATGCGTTCTATAGGTGGGGGTTTCTATCTAATTGGAGTTATCGTAATGGCTTATAATCTGGTAAGAACCATGACAACCGGAAAGTTGGTAAGTAATGAAGCTGCCGAAGCTTTACCATTAGTAAAAGAAAACGAACCTCGCGAATTTTGGCACCGTAAAATTGAGCGTAAACCAATGGTTTTATTGGTGTTAAGCTTAGTAGTTATACTAATTGGCGGGATGGTAGAAATGTTACCCACTTTATTTATCAGCTCTAACGTACCTACTATTGCCAGCGTAAAACCATATACACCTTTAGAGCTACAAGGGCGAGATTTATACATTAAAGAAGGATGTGTGGGCTGTCACACTCAAACTATCCGTCCTTTTAGATCTGAGACAGAACGTTATGGAGAATACAGCAAAGCTGGAGAATTTGTTTACGACCATCCTTTTCTTTGGGGATCTAAAAGAACCGGACCAGATTTACAACGTGAAGGCGGAAAATACAGTAACGCATGGCATTATAATCACTTAATGGATCCAAGAACCATGTCGCCAGGAAGTATCATGCCAAATTATGATTGGTTGATTGATCAAAAGTTGGATACTACAACCACAGCGGTAAAAATCAGGGCAATGCAAACATTTGGTGTCCCTTATCCTAATGGATATGCTGCCATTGCCAATAAAGATTTAGATCTGCAAGCAAAAGCAATTTCAGCAAATCTTGCCATTGATAAGATTAAAGTGAGTAGCGATAGGGAAATCATAGCCATCATTGCTTACTTACAAAGACTAGGAACCGATATTAAAAACAAACCCTCAAAATAAATAAGCCATGTTTAAACAGTTTGTACATAGCCTACAAGGCGACGAAATTTATATGTTGCTCTCACTTTCTATATTTTTTGCATTCTTTATTGGCGCAACAATCGCCATGTTCAGGATGAAAAAATCGCATTTAGAATATATGAGCGACATTCCGTTAAATGAAGAAATTGAAGCATCGAATTAATTCTAAAAACATGAACATTCGCAAAATATTTTTAACCTCTGTACTTCTTTTTGGTATCCATAATATTTCTTTTGCTTACACCACATCAGAATTAATGAACGGAATTGCCTTGGGTGCAATTATATTTACACTAGCCCTTATCTGCATAGTTTGTTTGGTATTAATGAAAACTTTTAAAGTAATGGCGGATATGTTATTACCTAAAGAGGAAAAGTTAATGATGGCTACAGCGGTATCGGATTTAGCGATAGAGCCTTCTGAACCAAAACCGTCACTTTGGGAAAAACTACTTTCTTTAAGACCAATTGCCGAAGAAAAAGACCTTTTAATGGATCACAAATATGACGGAATTGCAGAGTTGGATAATCCTACACCTGCATGGTTTATGTGGCTTTTTTATGGAACTATCGTATTTGCATTTGTTTACCTCTTAAACTATCATGTTTTTAAATTGGGAAAATTACAGGATGAAGAATATACAATAGAAATGAAACAAGCAGATACTGATCAAAAAGCGTTCTTGGCAAAATCTGCTAACCGTGTAGATGAAAATTCTGTAAAATTAACTGCCGATGTAGAAGTATTGAAAGCTGGTAAAGCCACTTTTATACAAAATTGTGTGGCTTGTCACGGAGAGCATGCGCAAGGTGTTGTAGGTCCAAATTTAACGGATGAATATTGGATACACGGAGGAAAAATTAAAGATGTTTTTAAAACCATTAAATATGGATGGCCCGATAAAGGAATGATTTCCTGGGAAAAACAATTGAGTCCAAAGCAAATGTCCGAAGTATCGAATTATATTAAATCATTAAAAGATTCTCATCCTGCAAATCCTAAAGAACCACAGGGCGATAAAGAAAGTTGATTAGTCTTTAGTAGAAAGTATCTAGTCATTAGTAAAAAGAGTTTAAAGTCACATTTTAATACTCTGGTCTCAATACTCTATACAAACTATTTAACACTCATTTAAAAAAAATGGAAGAAATAACCTATCACAGTACAGTTGAGGCAAGTGGGAAGCGAAGATGGTTATATCCACTTTTAAGAAAAGGTGCATTTTATAAATACCGAAGTATAGTAAGTTATGTACTATTGGTTTTTCTATTTGCGGCTCCTTTTATCAAATTTAAAGGACATCAGTTTATGATGTTTAATATTCTCGAAAGAAAGTTCATCTTATTTGGGCAAGTATTTTGGCCACAGGATTTCTTTATTTTCGTTTTGGCGATGTTGCTGGTGCTGATTAGCATTGTTTTATTTACGATAGCATTTGGTCGTGTTTTTTGTGGATGGATTTGCCCTCAAACTATTTTTTTGGAAATGGTTTTCCGTAAAATTGAAGTTTGGATAGAAGGCGAACCTTTAGCCAGAAAAAAACTGGACGAAAGTGATTGGAATCAAGATAAAATCATCAAAAAAACAGCTAAACACTTTCTATTTTTATTGATTTCTTTTCTCATATCAAATACCTTTTTAGCCTACATTATTGGTAGTGATAGCTTGTTCAGCATTATTACGGAACCTATACAATTACATTGGGTTGGTTTTATTGCCATTTGTGTTTTCACACTTGCATTCTATTTAGTTTTTAGTCAGTTACGAGAATTGGTTTGTATTGTGGCTTGTCCTTACGGAAGGCTGCAAGGTGTAATGCTTGATAAAAACTCTTTAGTGGTTGCCTATAATTACTTACGTGGCGAACCCAGGGGAAAACTCAAAAAAGGAGATGCAGCATCAAAATTGGGCGATTGTGTAGATTGCAATTTATGCGTTGCGGTTTGCCCTACCGGGATTGATATCCGTAAAGGGACACAATTAGAATGTGTGAATTGCACCGCATGTATTGATGCTTGTGACGATGTTATGGATAAAATTCATAAACCACGTAAACTGATCGGTTTTTATTCTGAAGAAATGATCGCCAACAATCACCAGCCTCGGTTTAACCTCAGAATGAAAGCCTACAGCTTTGTACTTGTTGCTATGATTGCGATATTGACTTACTTTTTAATGAGCCGAAAAGATATAGATGTTACGCTACTGCGAGCAGGTGGAATGTTGTATCAAGAGCAACCTAATGGTTACATCAGTAATTTGTATAATGCCGAGCTGACCAACAAAACGGTTTATCCTATGAATATCGAAATTATTCCGGAGGATAAAAATCAAAAAATTACCTGGATACAATCCGCACCAAAAATCGAAAAAGAAAGCACAGTTAAAGTCACCTTTTTTGTGTTATTGCTAAATAAATCCATACACCAAAGAAAAACAGATGTGGTGCTTTTGATCAAACAGAATGGCAAGATCATTAACAAAATGAAAACAAGTTTTTTAGGACCTGTAAATTAAATAGCATGAATTGGGGAAGAAGTATCATATTAGTTTTAATCATTTTTATGGGTTTTATAACCATACTGGCTATTAAGATGACCTATTCTATAGATGATGCTTTTGATAAGGATTACTATGAAAAGGGATTGGCATTTGATGAGGAATATGCTTTAAAGCAAAATGTAATTGATGATCATGCAACCCCTTTAATTACCGTTAATGGTAATACACTAAATGTTGAATTTAAGGCTCTTGAAAATGGAAATATTCTTTTTAAGAGAACCGCCGATAAAACAAAAGATAGGTCAATCAAGTTAAAGAATTCATCATTTAGTATTGATAAGGGTTTGCTTGAAAAAGGCCAATGGCATTTGGTAATATCGTGGAATAATGGTAAACGAAATTACCTTTATGAAAAAAACATTTACATTCCATGAACCATTTACAATTAGCATTTGTCATTGGGTTATTTGGGAGTTTACATTGTGTTGGTATGTGTGGCCCATTGGCTTTTGCTATTCCTTATCAGCAAGAAAATAAATGGATAACCTTAATAAAAAAATTTTCTTATAACCTTGGGAGGGCAGTTTCATATGCTTTTTTAGGATTATTGATTGGTTTATTAGGAAAGCAATTGTGGATGGCCGGTCTTCAACAAAGTATCAGTATTCTTAGTGGTGTATTAATTATTTTAGCAGTGCTTCCGCAGATTATCAGATTAAGAAAAAGCAATACCTATAAGCCAAATCGTTTTACATTAATAGTTAATAAACTAATAGGAAAAGCCATAAAAAATAAAGCTGGTCATTTATATTTAGGTTTACTAAACGGTTTTTTACCTTGCGGATTTGTTTATTTGGGTTTAGCAACAGCCATTAATACAGATAGTGCCTATCAATCTGCTTTATTTATGTTTGTTTTTGGATTAGGGACAATGCCTTTAATGCTTTTAGCAATGTTGGGTGTGAACTTTAGTAAACCTGTTTTTAGGCAAAAAATAAATGTTTTTTTACCTTATATAACCTTATGCTTAGGTATTTGGTTTATTATAAGGGGATTAAATTTAGATATTCCTTACTTAAGTCCTAAAATTTTAGGCAACGAACAGGTAATTTGCCATTAATCTTGTCTTAATAAATTATAAAGGCAATTGAAAATAAAAGACAGAACCTTTTCCCATTTCACTTTCTACGCCAATTTTACCGTTATGTCTTTCGATGATTTCTTTACAGATATAAAGTCCAATTCCAAAACCGGCAATTAATTTCATATGTTCTCCTTGAACTCTAAAATATCTTTCGAACAGGTTTTTTTGGTTCTCAGATGAAATGCCCATTCCTTCATCCTTTACGCAAACTTCTGCGAGATTATTTTTACTTACACAACTTATGTTAATAGTAGAATTAATTGGAGAATATTTAACTGCATTATTAATGAAGTTATTAATTACTTGTCCAATTTTATCCCTATCGGCATTTACTAAAGTATATTCTACTGGAGCAAAAATTACTTTATGGCTAGTGATTGTAGTTATGGATTCTTCTTCTACTTCCTTTATTAATTCAGATAAATCAAATGACTGTATATCAATACTAATTCTACCAGATTCATACCTTGAAACGTCTAAAAAGCCGCCAATAATGTTTCTCATTTTGCTAACCTGCACCAAAGTTTTACCTAAAACACCAGAGGTAAAATCATCTTTTGCTTTATTAGCTTTTACTTCTAAAAGTTGCAAATAAGCATTTATAGAAGTTAATGGGTTTTTAAGTTCATGACTCACCATTCCTATAAAAGCATTTTTTCTCTGCTCGTTTCCTTTTTGTTCAGTGATATCCATAGCAACTCCAGAAAATAGGTTAGTATTATCATCTGAACCTAAATTTAGTTTTCCATAAGATTTTATCCATCTTATTTGCTGATCGTTTTTGCCTTTGATCTTGAATTCTATATTATAAGAATCCTTTCTATTTACCGCATTCTCAATATGTTCTATAACTGTAGGTCTAAAATCCTCAGTAATATAATTTATAGAATCTTCATAGCTAAATTCTTCATCCTTATTAAATCCATATAACTCTTTAAGCCTATCATTAGCAATAACTTCTTTGGTAGTCATGTTGGTTACCCATGTACCCAAATTGGCTGCATTTATAGTCATACGCATCAATTCTTCGGCTTTTTTTAACTCATTTCTAGCTAAAACTTGTACTGTAACGTCTACTGCAGATTGCATTACGCCCGTAATTTTTCCGTTTTCTAATATAGCACTATAGGTAACATTAAAATAGAGCAAAGTTAATTCGCCATTACGATTTAAGCTAACAGGAGCATCTAAAAGCCTAACCTCTTGACCTGTATGATAAGTGTTATAGAGAATATCTAAAATAGGCTGACCAATTAATTCTGGCATAACCTCAATTAAGGGTTTTCCTTTAATAGAAAAATCCTTATCGATAATTAACAACATGGCATCATTAACCTCATCAAAAATAAAATTATCCCCGGTAAATACTAACATCGCCACAGGAGAAGAGAGAATCATATCCCTAAACCTTGCTCTACTTAATTCAACATCGTTAATAGTTTCTTCTAATTGACCTTGCGCCTCAATCAGAGAATCATTTGTGCTTAACAATTCTTCGTTAATGGTGGATTGCTCTTCGTTACTTGATTCTAATTCTTTGTTAGCAATTTGGAGCTTAAGATTTAATTTTGCAGTTTCTTTTTTATTTAATGTTTGCTCTGTTACATCATTGGCAATCATCATAATGCCAATTGCAATGTTTTCTTTATTTTTTATAGGATGATATACAAAATTGAAAAATCCTTTAACCTCTTTATTATTCTTAATATGGACAACCTCTAAATTTTCTCCATAGTAAGGTTTACCGCTTATAAAAACATCTTGAATAATCTTATATAATGGTTGATTTTTTAATTCTGGTAGTGTATCATCTAAAGATTTACCGATACAAGATTTATCCCTTCCCCAAACATTTAATAAATTATCATTAGCTTTTTCTATGATAAGTTGCTTTCCGCTTAATACTCCAATAGCAACTGGCGCATCAGCAAAAAGAAAGTTGGTTCTTTCCTCGCTTGTTAATAATTTATTGAACAAGATTTGTTGTTCCTGTTTAAACTCTTCTAATTCTGATATTTTTCTACGAAGCTCTAACTTACCCATTACCTGTTTGGCAATAATTTTTAACGCTTCCTGTTGCTGATTAGTTAATTGTTTCTTTTTTGTGTCTATTACGCATAAAGTACCTAACGCAAATCCATCTTCATTAATTAAAGGTACACCTGCATAAAATGTGATATTGGGATGCCCAATAACTAAGGGATTGTTTTTAAAACGATTATCTTCTGTCGCATCATCCACAATCATCATATCTTTAGTAGATGAAATTGCATGTGCACAAAATGATTGTTCTATTGGCGTTTCAGAAGCTGATAAACCAGTATGGGATTTAAAATATTGTCTTTTTTCATCCACCAGACTTATTAATGCAATAGGCACCTGACAAATAGTAGATGCCAAAACGGTTAGTTCATCGAAATCCTTTTCGTTTGCTGTATCTAAAATATTATAAGACTTTAAAGCGGCTAATCTCTTTTGCTCGCTTTCAAAGGATGTGGATTTAGGCATGTAATCAAAAAATAAGCTCACTAAATTACTTATTAAATTTTGATATCAGGTGTTTTTAAAGTTCCACACTTAAATTTTTACAGTTAAAAATTTTTGAAATAAAAAGCTATCAACATTCAACTAAATAACCAATAATAATAATCAATCTTAAATACCAGGAAGCTTTTTTAGTTCAAGAAAATTGTTGGTATAATCTGAAAATAAACCATTAAAATTTTTCAAAATTAAGAGCGTCTCATTGTTATTCCTTAAGGCATTTCCTGTTAAGTTATGGCTTCCTGTTGCTACAATTTTACATTTCTCCCCTTTCCAAGCGCCATCAATAATAAAAAACTTGGAATGGATATTTATTTTAGGTTGACTAGACAAAGTAAGGTTAAGGATTTTAACAAACGCTCCTTTTTTTCTCAGATTTTCTAAACCAGTTAATATCTCAGGATCAGCTTTACTTTTAGCCACTACTTCTACTTTTGCGCCCTTAAGCAATAATTCTTGTAATTTATTAACAACATTTAACCTGCTTGCCGTCCAATCTGACATGCCAACACTTATTGTTGTACTAGCAGGGTCTGTTATGGCATCTAGAAATTCGATAATACTATCTCCACCATAAGCTACTCCATTTTTCCTTTTTGGGAAATATTGAGCATATATCCCATTTGGTTCATCATTAAACTCCAAGAAACTGAAATCTTTCATTCCAGATGCGCCTCTTGATTTTATCTGATTAAAATAATTTAAATAAGCATCATACAAGCCTTTCTGATTTAGAACAACCGCATCTTGTAATTTCTTAGAGTCATCAATTGTGAAATTGTGTGAAGTTTGAAATACCACATTGTTTACGATGCCCGTTGATGTATTTATATCAGAAAAAAGGACAAACTTATTGTGCTGTATAGCCGATGAACCTGCATCATTATTTATGGTAGTGATATCTGAACCTTCTTTTAAAAAACTTCTTATTGTTATAATGGTTGGTCGATTTTGTTGCTGGGTTTCATCTAAGCTGAAATCTATGGCAATGTGAATTTCTACATTTCTTTCTGCTGCTTTTTTTAAAGATGAAATTACTCCTTGATGATCAAACCCATAAATTGCTAAATGGATTTTAGACTTTGCAGGAGTTGCGTCTATAAGGCTTGTTAATCTATCTAAAATTACTGGTGAAGCGTTTCCCTTAGAAACTAGGTTAACATCCGTAAAATAACTAGATGGAAAATTAATTGTAACAGAATTAGCGCCTCCATTATCAGTGTTGCTTTTCTTACAAGAAAGTAAGAAAAGCAACATGAAGATTGAATATTTTAAATTTTTATACATGTTTTAATTACCTAAAAACTTGCTGCTAATTTGTTCTGATGCGCTACTATAATTTACTAGGTAAATTCCTTGTGTAAGTGTTGCAGGGATTCTTAAAGATTGATAACCTTTTTCTAACTGAACATTTATATCAGATATTTTTTTACCGCCGAGGTCAAATATTTGGAGTTTGCCTTTTCCGCCAGTTACAGAATATAAAGATAAGAGTACAGCATTCTCTTCAACCGAATGGTAGGCACTTAATTGTAATTTCTCTAGACCAACATTCACTGTATAGATACCAACTTCATTTATTTTACCATCTAAATCTATCTGTTTAAGGAAATAGTAATTTTGCCCAGCTAATGGTTGGGTATCTTTAAATCGATAAGTATTTAATGCGTTTGAATTACCATTTCCAGGAACTTTTCCTAAACTAATTTGTTTTTTATTGTCACCAGAACGGAAGATTTCGAAATGGGAATTGTTTGTTTCACTAGCGGTTTGCCATATTAAGTTTACTGCATTGTTTTGATAATTTCCGGTAAATGATGTTAAAGAAACTGGAAGTGTATTGCTAATTGTCCCTCTCAACTCTAAACTATTTCTAGAAGTAGATGCTACAGTTTTACCTATTGCAAAAGCACCTCCTGAGGTTGTAGCGCCCCAAGCGTAAATTCTAAATTTTAAAGATTGAGAAGTAGGAATATTCTGTAAATCTGCAATCCCCGATAAATTTAATTCTGATTGTAAAACACCGTCATCTGAGCTTAATAGTGAGATATCGGCTGCCCCAATTTCTACAAATGCACCTCCATTTCTGCTATATTGCCATCTAAAATTCGCCGCTCCATTTGTAGTTCTTCTTAAAATATACTGTAATGATTGTAAATTCAGATATTTACCTGTTGCATTTGGAGTAACATCAAACTCAAAATATTCGTTATTCGTTAAAGCTGTTTGTTTTGTAGATGAGGTAAACACTGTGGAAGAAGCATTAAATGATCTTGCCAAACTAGCTGGTAAAAAACCAGCACCCCTAACTAGATTTGAAGGACTTAACTGAGTATCAGTTGTTGTAGATGCTACACTAGCTTCATTACCAACTGTTGCAGGGGTACCAAATTGCCAAGCTAAAATAGGTGTTGGAATGTTAACTTCTCCCCTTATAGCTAAAACAGGAGTTAAGTCTGTTGCTACATATCTTGCAAATGCAGTACTGCCTCCGGTAGAACTTATTCCCCATGCGTATATTCTTAACCTTATTGTTGTGCTAGAGGAAATATTTTGAAGGTCTGGAATTGTACTTAAATCTATAGGAGCCTGTGCAACTCCAAAATCATTGGTGTCAGTAAATCCTGTGACATCTGCGGTGCCAATTTCTATAAAAGCTGCTCCATTTACACTATATGACCATCTATATGACTGAACTCCAGCAGCACTTCTTCTAATTTTTGCTTCAATTGAAGAAAGTGAAGCGGTAAAATTAGTCTTTGGCTTGACAGTGATTTCATAATAAACATTATCATCTAAGGCTTGTTGTTTTGATGTTGATTGGGCTGGTGTGGGTGGTGTAGTGACAGGGGGAGGAGGAAAAGGATAATTTGTTAATGCTGAGCTAAAAGCTCTTGCTAAACCGGAGGGTTTAAAACCTGCTCCTCTACTTAAAGTAGATATTTCCATTCCTTCATTTGTAAAATAAGAAGTTGCAGTAACTTCGGTCCCTAAGGATGCTGGATTACTAAATTGCCAACCTAAAAGTTGACCTAATTGTGCTTGTGTATTAAAACTAAAACACATTAAAATAACGGCCGCTAAACAGCCAAATAAATTTGGTAATTTTGTTTTCATGTTTTTTGATTAAAATTTGAATTATAGATTTTATTTATTAAGGCAATAATAAATTCGGGTAATCTGTAATAACACCATCAACGCCTAAATTTTTTAGCAGATTAATTTCTTCTAAAGTATTTACTGTCCAAGGTATAATCTTAATGTTTTGTTGATGGCATTTTAATATTAAATCTTTATTAACCAGATGGTACTCTGGATTGTAAATAAATGGCTTATAACCTAATTCTTTGATGTTTTCTTCAAAAGTTTTTTTATTGCTAATGAGATAAGCAGTCTTGATTTCAGGATTTTTTTTATTAATAATTTGAATGGTTCTTTTATCAAAAGATTGAATAATTACAAAAGATGTAATTTTCTTTTCCTTAATGATATTAATCAGTAACTCAACGAATTTATCTGGATTTGGATGTAAAATTCCATCCCCTTTTTCACTACATTTTGTTTCTATATTATAGAATATTTGTTTTCTATTGTTTTTGTCTATATCGCTTTGAACGGCATCAATTATATCTGATAATAAAGGAATAGATGTATTGATTTTCTTTTGTTGAGGAAAAGCTGGATAATATTTAGAACCAATATCAAAGCGCTTTAAATCGGCGTAAGGCATTTGATAAATGATGTTTTTTTGTGCTTCAGATTTTGGTATCTCCTCTTTGTTGGGTTGCAAAATAAATGCTGGACTTAAATAATCATCATGGGTAACAACTACTTGTCCATCTTTAGTAATGTGTGTATCCATTTCTAAAGTATTTACCCCCATGGCCAGTGCATTTAACATTGCGGGAATGCTATTTTCTGGCATCAGCCCTCTACCACCACGGTGTGCTTCTATATCAAATTTTGGGAATTCCATTTTACTTTGTTTAGAAGGCTTGGTGCTTT
The DNA here is from genome assembly GCF_001652725.1 of Pedobacter psychrophilus. Taxonomy (GTDB): domain Bacteria; phylum Bacteroidota; class Bacteroidia; order Sphingobacteriales; family Sphingobacteriaceae; genus Pseudopedobacter; species Pseudopedobacter psychrophilus. The sequence goes on along the minus strand of NZ_LWHJ01000028.1, from coordinate 363,983 downwards.
TACAAGCAGTAATAATAATGAGGAAGAAAAATGTAATACTATAACGTATTTTCATTGATAAATATTAGAATAATTGCTTTATACATTTTTATTTTGATGAGGAAACAGCACAAGACCTGATGTCCTTAAAAAAAGGGACCAGCATCTCTGCCTAAGAAAGGCAATTTGATACTGACCCTTAACAAGCATCTTTAAGCATCTGCTTCTTTAATATAACTGTTTCCAAATCTATCCATAACGGTGACTTTTACTTTCTTAACTTCAGAATTAAAATGAGCTATAAATAAATGGTCTATTTCAGATGGTTCTGGAAATGTACGTCCTGCCGGCAATTTATCTCCCTTGTAAAGTTTAACAGATAATGGATCATAACCTTGTTGTTGTTCCATAAAGCCCATATTTTTACCATCAAGTTCATATTCTACTTTCCACTCTGGGTCCCAGTTCCAAACGTTAACCAATAATCTTTTTTGGTTGGTCAGCTCATCAATGTAAATCACATGTTGATGTTGTTTTTCTAAACCGGTGGGTTTATAATACCACTCTAAATCATTGCCTTTTACTTCATAAACTCCATAACCCCTTGGCGTTCCATCTGTACAGATTGGACCAGTCCACCAAGCGCCACAAACAGTTCCGTGATTATGCTCATAAACATTACCTGTTATATTATTTACATTAAAATGGGTATGCCCAGATAGCACATGTATATTTTTAAAGTCTTTTAAAATCTCATAGAAATCTGTATTATTTTTAACTGAGTTATGAACCGGAATATGTAAAGAGATAATCAGTAAAGCGTCTTTATCAATAAAAGACAAATCTTTTGCTAACCAGTCTAACTGGTCCTGAGTAATAAAACCATCGTATTCTCTTTCTGTACCTAAATATCTAACATCATCTAAAACTACATAATGTGCTTTTCCTCTATTAAAGGAATAATATGTTGGTCCATAAACTTCTTTAAAAGTACGGTCTGATGTTTCATCTCCACCTTCCCGATAATTCATATCATGGTTGCCCAATGCCTGAAAAAATGGAATGCCCATCATTTCTACAGCTTTGTTATAATCTTGAAAATACTCCAGATAATCCCAAGCAATATCCCCAACACAAATTCCATGAACCAGCGTATCTTCTCCTAAAGATTTAATATGCTCAATAGTGTCAGGAACAGAGGTTGCCATCATTTGATCTACATCTTTTTTATTTCTCACTTGTGGATCTGCCCAAACAATAAAATGATGGTTTTTATCATCCCTTTTTAATGCGGTGAGCATGAAATCATATTGATTTCTACTCCCTAATTTTTCATACTGCTGAGCCACATTATAACTGGTTTTAAATTCATATCCAGCAGGCGTACTCATAAAAATGGATAAAGCTTTTTCGTTAGGAGTAAGACTATAATTTCCATTTATATCGGTTTTTACAACTGAGAAACCATCAGAAATCACCACATCTTTAATTCCTTTTTTTCCATTCTTCACGCTGCCGCTGATGGTTTCTGCTCTTTTTAGTTTGGTAAAGGCATTAGATTTTAAACTGATGAATGCTCCTCCAGTAATCAGCCCAAGGCTTTGTATAAATGATCTTCTTTTCATTTGTATATAAAAGAAGGCTTTTGATGGAAATCATCAAAAGCCTAAGTATTTAATTATTAATGGTAGTAGCTCCTGTAGTTTCAATCTCAGAAATTGCTGAGGTTTGGGTCATTTCATAAAATTCGTACCCTCTTGCTGTAGTCCAGGTTTTAGTTTTGGCATCAAAAACGCCTCCTAGTTTCACAAATATCCCTAAATCTGCAGGTGTTTTGTGTGGAATAACATATTGGTTTGTGCCTTGATAAAAGAAAGGTTGGTCAACTTTTGTTGCAGGGTCTGTAATAGTGTAATGGTCGCTATCTGTAACTCTGTAACCAAATGGCCCAGTTTCATTAAACATAGTGGTTTTGCCTGTACCACCAAAGAATACCACATCAACAGGGATAGAAGTTTCGGTTACGTTTGTTCCTTCAAAAATTGATATACCTCCGGCATTTCCGCTATTGGGTAATAATCCACTGCTTTTTGAGCCAAAACCATCCCCATCTATTGTAACGTAATTGATGGCTGTTATCCATTTTGCATCAGAAATTAAAGTAGAGTTAGGGCCGTTGATACGCTTGCTACCTCCACCAACATAAAAATATTCCCCTTTTAATACTTTTCCGCTGGTCAAATTAAATTTATAACTTCTACCGCCTCCAGTAGCCCAGCCGCCCTCTGGGGCTGTGCCAGCATAAGGAGCTGCAGAACCTGCATTGGTACAAGTCACAACTGCCATCGGAGTTTTTTCAAAGTCGATATCTCTTGTTGCCCTAAATTGGAAATACTCATAATTTCCATCTGCACCCTTAGCATCATTAACAAAACCCGTAATGATTACTGGAAATTTACCGAGTTTTGGTCCGTTTGGGTCGGTTGGTGCAATGCGATTTGTAATGTCTGCCTCGGTTCTTGGCCAAATTTGCAATATTGTATTTGAGTTTGCGTCTTGCTTTACAAATAATATTCCTGCAAAATCTGCGGTAGCAGGTAATTGTGCATTAGCAAAACTTGCTGCTGTTTCTGTATGTAAAATGATGCTATCCGCACCGTTTATTATACTTTTTTCTCCATTAAAAACGGATGTTGGTGTTGGTGGCGGATTCACTGTTCCGCCTTTTATTTGCACTAAAGTACTTTCATAATCTCCTGGTTTTGCATTGATATTAAAAGTTGAAGTGGATTGTGGTTGAATTATGCTTCCAGAAGATGTCTTTGTAATATTAGCTTCCTTTAAACCTGTAATTTGCATGGAGCCGTTAACCTTATTTAGCTTCCCTCCGCTTATGTTTACCAATAAAGAATCTCCCATTTTATACGTATTAGCATTCTCTACTGCTAATATGATTCCCCTTGTTTTATTTCTGGTGGTATTTTGAATCACCACCAATCCTGAGGCAATATTTGCAGAATCGGGATTGGAAATTACCACTCCTCTGATTTTTTCTGCACCAAGCAAACTTTCAGAAGTGATGGTAACTTCTGTTCCTTTATATAAATCCCTCACGTCTTCCACAGAAGTGATAGAACTAACCACACCGGCTGCAAAATCATGTTTTTCACAAGCCGACAACACAAAGGAAGAAGCAAATAATAAGATGATTAAATATTTCAGTTTCATAATATTTATTTTAATGATAAATGATTTTAAGGTTTTTGCCACCAAACATTAGTGGTAATCAAATCTGGTCCTTGATTAGCAACGGCAGCCTTGTAATTGGCTCCGTTTGTATTTTGCACATAAACAGGATAGTTTAGCCTAGCTGGCATTACGCCACCATTTGCCAATCCAGCTCCCTTTGGTAAAAATGGATGCCCAGTTCTTCTGTACTCAAACCATTGCTCCAAATCGGTGAAGAACATGGCGTAATATTTTTGGATGTGGATTAGTTCCATTTTTTGGTCAAAGCTGTAAGCGTCATCCCATTTCACCTTATCAAAAGTTAAATAGTTGTTTGGTACAGCATACCCCCAAAGTGTAATTGCATTAGTAGAACCTATTTCATAATAAGTTTTAGCTGGCTTTGCGCCGATATAACCTTTTAAAGCACATTCTGACAATATCAATTGCAATTCGCCATAATTCATGAGGTTACCCAATAAAGGTTCAATCTGTAAAGAAGTTGGAAAAGAAGATTTAGGTTCTGGTGCATTTCCTGGAGCATATCCACTTGGTACACCTGCGTAATCTCCTTGAAAAAGTGTTCCCCATTTTTGTATTCTTGGGTCGCTTCTCTCATTTAAATTATCAACAAAAAAGCTTCCTAATTTTGGACCATACCAATCGCCGGGTCTCCAAGTTGCAAAAGGAGAAACATAAGGAGCGGTTCCAGACCATCTCAATATGGCCGAATCATCATTGGTTGCCATTAATGGATAATTGACAGCATTTGTTTCTACAATCTCTTTAATTTTTGTGGCTGCCAATGTTGATTCTTTCCCAGAAACCCTTAATAATAATCTTAGGTATAAAGAATTGCCAAACTTTCTCCACTTGGTTTGATCACCTTTAAAAATTGGATCACTTGTAGATGCAATAGCTTTTCCGTTTTTCAGTAAAGTATTGGCAGAATCTAACATGGCGAAAATGCCTTTATAAATATCCTCTTGTTTATCAAATTTTGGGGTGAAATTTCCTTGCTTAGCTTGATTAGACTCGGTAAACGGAGCATCGCCATAAGTATCAGTAATTAAAGAATAAACCCAAGCTTGAGATATTAAAGAAACTCCTTTATAAGAATCGCTCAAGTTATCTTCACCACCTTTATAAACATCTTTAAGATTAGAAAGCTCAGAGTACCAGGCATTCCATAAGTAATCTGCCTCTCCACTGCGTACTTCATATCTAAAAATTTTACCTTCCGTATCGCCCATGTTTATGGTGACTTGCATTAATTCATTTGTTACCCTTTGCGCCCTGCTCATGTTAGCAGCAACAATACTTGTTATAGCTGGGGCTAATAAAGCTTGAGGTAAAGCAAACTCACTAGTATTTGGGTTGGTGTTAATTTCTTGAAAATCTTTTTTACAAGCAAAAAAGCTAATGCTTATGGCAAGTGCTGTTATTATTGCTGTATATTTTTTCGTTGTATTTCTCATCATCATAATAATTAAATGCCAATGGTTAAATTGATACCAAAAGTTCTTGAGGCGGGGAATTGAGCATATTCAAATCCCTTATTGATATCTCCATTATTTAGTGTACCAAATTCTGGATCAAATGCTGGCCAAGTAGAAATAGTTAGCAAATCACGACCGTAAAAGCCAATTGTAGTTCGTTGCAAACCTAACTTGCTAGTGAGTTTCGGGCTTAATGTATAATCTATTCTGGCTTGTCTTAGTTTTATGAAGTCTGTGGAATAGGTGGTTCCTTCTACATTGTCACGTCCATAATGTGCAGTATAATAAGTTGTTGCGTTTTCTGCTACAACATCATTTGGGCGGTAAGTGCCATCTGAATTTTTAATTACACCGTTTCCAATGATTCCATTATATCTTCCCGGCAGTGTGTTTTCTGTTTTGCCTTGTTCTGCTAATACAGCTGCTGATAAAGAATAAGCTTTGGCTCCATATTGTCCATCAAATAAAAAGTTAAAGGATAAGGTTTTGTATCTGAAAGTATTACCAATACTTGCTTTCCATTTTGGGGTTGCATTTCCAATGTATTTAGAATCTGCGCTAAGCAAAGGATAACCATTAGCATAAACAATTTGTCCATCTGGAGATCTTTCATAACCTCTTCCATAAATATCTCCTAAGCTTCCTCCAGGAATAGCCGCTATTGCGCCACGGCTGCCCGGTCCGTTTTGAAGAATTATTGCATCTAATCCTTCGGTTAAAGTAACTACCTCGTTTTTGTTTGCTGCAAAAGTGGTAAACACTTCCCAACCAAAGCCATTTTTCTTTTTAAATGGGCTTCCGTTGATCGCAATCTCTAATCCTTTATTTCTTACCAGTCCAGCATTAATAACTGCATTACTTGCTCCAGAAGAGCGATCAACAGTAGAGGTTAGGATTTGATCTTTTGTGTTTCCTAAATAAGCCGCGATATCGAAATTTAACCGGCCGTTAAATAGTCTTATATCAGTACCAACTTCATAGCTTTCTGTATATAATGACTTTAAATTTGGATTGTATAATGAGGATGGATTTTGTAATCCTCCTTGAAACGGAGCTGCGGTATTATAGACAACAGAAGTACGGTAAGGAGTAGTTTCTGCGCTGCCAACCCCCGCATAAGAAGCCCTTATTTTTGCAAATGATATAGATTTAGGAAGTTTAAATAATTCTGATATGATTAAACTTCCGTTTATAGATGGATAAAAGAATGAAACATTATCAGTACCTAATGGGGATGCTAAAACACTATTCCAATCATTTCTGCCAGTAACATCTAAGTAAAGAAAATTTTTGTAGCTAGCGGTAAACAGACCATAAAAACTATTTAAGGCAAATTTACTCTTAAAAGGAAGCGTTAATAATACACCCGAACTGTTGGCCAATGTGTAAACTCCAGGATAAGAAAGTGAGTCGGCCCTTACTTCATCTTTGTTGTAATTGTTTTTTAAAGTACTTCCGCCAAATGTACCAGAGAGTTGAAAGTTTTTTAATTTTTTATTATATCGAAGCAAGAAATCGCTAGTTACCTCTTGGGTAAATATGTTTTGAGTACGATACAATCCTTTTTTAAATTTCTCGGTATCAAACGGACGTTGTTGAGAACGCTGATCATTTGCGTAATCCATTGATGTACGTAGCGTTAAACTTAATTCCTTGGTAAAATTATAGCTAGCTTGAATGTTGCCAGTAATGCCGTTTCTGTTATATTTATTCAGCATTTGGTTGGCTATCAGATATGGATTATCCGGGAAGCTACTGAAAGGGTAACTTTGTAATAAACCTTCAGAACCTGGCAACCAATAGTCTTTTAACCAATCTATACTTGCACTAGGTTCCCAAAATAAAAACCAATACATAGTTGATTGATTATTATAACCCGTTGAAGGCAGGTTGTCACTCGATTTATTGTTGTAATTAACTTTAGCAGAAATCTTTAATTTGTCATTAACCTTCTGATTTACTGATAATGCTACCGTATTTCTATCATAACCAGTATTGGGTAAAAACCAAGAGTTATTTACATTGGTAAAGGAAAAACGAGAAAATGTTTTATCTGTTCCTCCATCAAGCGTTACGCTGTTGGTAAAAGTTTTGCCCGTTTTAAAAAAATTGAATGCATCATCTACATAAGGCACCCAAGGTGTTTTTTCTAAAGCTTTTGTATGGGTAATTGGGTCGTATTGATAATATTCCTGACCGTTAAATCTTGGTCCCCAAGCAGAACTTGTACTTCTGGTACTTGGCCCATCTTCCGAAGCATTGTAAGAATAATAGTTGTCTCCGTCAGTACCTTGTCCATATTCATATTGTAAATCTGGGCCGCCATAAATGGTTTCAAAAGAAGTATTGGAATTTACAGTAACGCCAATCCCTTTTTGATTAGATTTTCCTGCTTTTGTAGTAATGATAATTGCTCCATTTGCACCACGCTGTCCATATAATGCTGCCGCACCCGGACCTTTTAAAACGGTTACAGTTTCTATGTCTTCTGGATTGATATCATTTAAACCACTACCGTAATCAACAGGAGTTTCTGTTGCTAAATATCCTTTTTCTCCATAACCCGTAGTTCTACCGCTACTCGTACTAATCACTACTCCATCAACAACTATTAAAGCTTCAGAACTTCCGTTAATGCTATTCTCTCCCCTTAAGATAATTTTATTTGAACCTGCTGGGCCACCATTTGATCTTATTAAATTTAAACCTGCAACTTTTCCAGAAAGCGCATCTGTCCAATTGTTTGATAAAGCACTGGTTAAATCTTTACCTTCTACAGTTGTAGTAGCATATCCTAGAGCCCTTTCTTCACGTTCAATTCCTAAAGCGGTAACTACCACTTCATTTAATTGATTAACAGATTCCTCCATTTTAATTTCCCAATTATTATTGGTAGTTGTGGCGGTTCTTTTAACAGGTTTAAAACCTAATGATTCGAAAGAAATCTCGCTACCAATTGGGACAGTAATAGTGAAAGTTCCGTTTGGCTGGGTAAAACCTAAAATCTTTCTATCTACATTAATGATGGAAACACTTGGGAGTGCCAATCCTGTGGCAGCTTCTGTTACCTTTCCTTTTATGGTTACATCATCTTGAGTTGTCCCGCTTTTATTCAATAATACTTTTCCGGATAGCTCTTTGTAGCTGATTCCACTTCCTTTTAATAAAAACTTTAAAACATTTTCTAAACTTTCATTGGTAAAGTTTGCGGTTTTTACGCTGATGCTTTTTAAGCCTAAATAAGATTCATCATAAGCAAAAACGTTGTTTGTTTTCGCTTCTATTTTTTTTATTGCAGAATACAGGTTTTCTGATTCAAATTTTACACTGATTTTTGTGTTTAAAATTTGCGCATCTGTTTTACTGGCAAAGGCTGTTAAAATACCTGTGGTTAATAACACACATAAGGCTAAGAAAGTGATTCTCATAAGCTTAGAATACTTGTTAGTTAGCGGTAAAAAAAATTTCATATTTTTGATTAAATGATAATGGTTAAAAAGATGAAGTAATTAAGATTGCAGTCTATCACTTCATTGTTAATGATTTACCGATCCTTGTTTGCAGCTTGGGTCGGTTTTTTATTTAATAAAGAATCATGCTATTACCCTCCTTCCTGTAATTAGAATCATGTATAGCACTTACTAGATTTAAAACTTGTTGATTGGTCATATCAGAGGTTAGGTGTAGGGTAAAAAGATATTTTTTAACTTCAGGTTTCCCTGCAATCAAATCGATTTTGAAATTATTTTTAAGGGTTACCGCAAGATTGATAAAGCTGGCTTGGTTAAAATAGAATTTACCGTCTTTCCACGCTCTAAATTGGTTGATATCTATCTCTGTTTGGTGATAATCCCCAGCTTTGTTATTAAAAGTTAATTCTTGCTTTGGGGTAAGGATTGCCAAATTTTTATTGGCATTTTTTACTTTTACCCTTCCGGTAGATACCGAAACTTTTGTTGCTCCTTTATCTCGATAAGCATCAATATCAAATGAAGTTCCTAATACCTGCACCTTAAGTTTAGGGCTGTTTACAATAAATGGTTTCTTTGGATTTTTAGTGACTTCAAAATATGCTTCCCCCTCATCTAAAAAAACAGTTCTGGTTTCCTCATTAAAGTTAGAGCTTACTCTTAAATTACTAGCCGCATTTAACCAAACCACAGAGCTATCTGGCAGGGTTACTTTTTTGACCTGACCAACCCTTGCAGACACAAAAGAATAGGTGATTTTTTTTGAGGATGATTTTAACTTTTTGTTAAAAAAAATAGCAGTAGCAGATATTAAAACTACAGAAGCAGCAATTTTAAAATATAATGGCTTTAAGGTTTTAGTGGATTCTGATTGTTGGATATAACTTTTTAATGCTTTTTTGGATTCCTCTTTTACTAGAGTCTCAACTTGCACATCTTCTTCTAATGATTGGTATGATTTGTACCAGGCATCCACCAAGGCAGATTCGGTCTCGTTTGCTTTTTTATTAAAATAGCGGGTTAATAATCCTTTAAATTTAAGCTCTTGCATAAAACGTGTTCTGCATATATGTCGTAGCAAACGCGTTTTAGTACTTATAATTTAAGTTAAACTTGTGTTATCTATTTGTTAAGGATGGAGATTAAAATAGCAAGGTAGGTTAAGTTTTTTTCGGGATGCTTTTCTAAAATTACCAGTTTTAATCTGCGTATTAGTTCTGATAAGTAGTTTTTTACAGTTTGATCTGCCAAACCAAGCCGACTGGCAATTTCTTTTAAGGGTACATTATCACAACGTAACTCATAAATTTTCTTAAGCGTTTCTGGCATCAAGTTTACCGCCTCCTCTAATATATGCTCTAGTTCGATATAATCTTTTACATCAATCACAGAATTTTCTAAAATATTAATTCTTTCAGTGGCCTCTACCAGTCGTTGTTCATTGATCTTTAAGGAGCGGAAATAACTCACCACACTAAACTTTAGCGCACCAAATAGATAATTTTCTAAAGTGGTATTTATAATTAGTGTTTCTCTTTTATTCCACAAACTGATGAGTAATTCTTGTACAAGATCTTTAGCGTCATCACTATTGTTGAGCCTGGCAAAAGCAATTCTATATAGTTTATCCCAGTAGCGGTCAAAAAGCAAATCAAATGCCGCCGAATCCCCTTTTTGGATATCTATCAATAAATCTTGATCCGAAATAATAATTGTTCTCATGCGATTTACGAAAATAACCATCCCATGTTAAGCCAATTTTAAGTTTTGATGTTTTATAGGTAAAAAAATTCATAAAAAAACTCCCCTCCGAATTTACGAAGGGGAGTTGCTATATAAATCAATCACAATTTAATCATTTCTGCTTGGCCTGTTGCTTGGTCTGGAAGAATTAATACTTCCCTCGGTAGAACGTGATGGTGCAGAACGCTCAACACTTTTTGGTTGGCTTTGTGGTTCACTTCTTTCTACTCTACTTGGTCTGCTAGTAGGCTCTGGCCTGGAAACAGGTTGCTGACTTCTAGTTGGCTCAGGTCTCTCCACTTTTGCTGGAGCTTCCTGTCTTGGCGCACTACTCTTGGTTGGTTCTGGTCTGTTACTCCTACTATTGTCCACTGGTTGATTATTTGATGGAACATTAGATCGATCATTATTTGGAGTAGCATCAGGACGAACAACATTGTTATCACTGCTTCTTGTTGGTCTGCTGGTTGTAGCATCCGGACGAGAAATTGTACCATTATCTCTATCGCTTACACCTGGCCTTGTAGAATTATTGCTATCCCCACTTCTATAATTTGGAGTAGAACTGTCTGTTCTACTAGGTCTAGAAGAATTGTTAGCTATCGTTCTTGGTGCATCATTATTAGCATCCCTGGATACATCTGGGCGATAAATATTTACAGTTCCTTTATCTACACTTGTAACACCTGGGCGTACATTATCAGCAGTTCTATAGATAGGCACATCTTGTCTTGTGGCTCTTCTAATTTCATCGGGCCTAGGGCCAGTATAATATCTTACATTTCTGTTTGTATAAATATTATTAATAATTGTAGTGTTTTGAACGATATAAACATTGCGCCTTGGCTCCCAATATCTGCTATAAGATGGATAATAAATACATCTTTGAGGTATAAACACCCAATAATTATCAGGTACATAATACCTGTTTCTGTTCCCAATATTGATATTGATGCTTATTCTAGGCGCTAAAGGTGCCCAACCATAATATCCACCACCGCTTCTCCAATTTACCCAAGCTGGTCCCCATTCTGTATCTGGTGCCCAAACCCAACCATCATAATCATCGTAAAACCAACGTCCGTAATGAAAAGGAGCCCAACCCCAATTATAATTAGAAACCCAGGTATTACCATATTCGGTCATTACCCAATGTCCGTTTGTATAATAAGGCTTAAAATCCCTACCTACATTTGGTCTCCAAACATAACCGTAGTCAGGATTATTTACCCAATCTCCGTAGGGAGCCATTTCATCGTAAAAAACCTGAAGAGAAATTCCACGATTTGGTTTAGCCTCAACTTTGTTAAAACCTAGGCCTAGAAATAAAACCATTATTCCAAAGGCGGTTGTTAATTTTTTTAAGCTCCAGTTCATGATGTTTAATATTTAAATTTTAACTGTGAATTATAAACGCTTCAATTTTTAAAACTATATCTATCATCTCTTTTATGACAATCATTTAGCAGAATCATATTTGGATTCTGTTAAATGTTATAATTTTAAATACTGATATAAGAACGTAACACCATTTTAAAAGATGTTATAATATAAAGACGATTAGTATTTTCAAAAGGTGTCAGTTATTAAAGTATTATTTTTTTTGGGCGTTTTTACAGGCTTTTCACTGTATCTTTTTTTGCTATAATCATAGTGGTTAGTTGCAAAAAAAGGATGCCGTTTCAATCCTTAACGCAAAATTTATCTAGAGAAAATTATCTTTAATGCTTAAAACTTTCTATTAAATCAAATCCCTCTTAAACCCTCAAACATTATAACAAATTGACTACTTATCAAGTCTATTACATTTACCAATCAACTAATAGAGTTTTTAAAAATGAAATGGTTTAATTTGTAAGATGGCAAAAGGCACTTTATATCTTATTCCCGTTGTGATGGCAGACGGCGCAGAAGCAAAATCTTTAACTCCATTTTTGAGTGAAACAATTAACCAAATCAAAGAATATATTGTTGAGAATGAGAAAACAGCTCGACGTTGTTTAAAAAACGCTGGTTTACAAACTCCACAAAGCGAATTAATTATACATGATTATGGAAAACATGAACGTGGCTTTAGCCTAAAACCTTATTTTGAAGGCTTAGAGAAAGGTGAGAACGTGGGTTTAATGAGCGAAGCGGGTTGCCCAGGAGTTGCAGACCCCGGAGCCGATATTGTTACCGAAGCTCACAGAAGAGGAATAAAAGTTGTTCCATTGGTTGGGCCAAGTTCTATTCTTTTAGCTTTAATGGCTTCCGGTTTTAACGGACAAGCTTTTGCTTTTCATGGTTATATTCCTATTGATAAAACCGACAGGATTAAAAGGATTAAAGAATTAGAAAGTTTTTCTGAGCGTTTTAAGCAAACCCAAATTTTTATAGAAACTCCTTTCAGGAATAATCCTTTATTTAATGATATTGTAGCAAGTTGTAGTAACCAAACCAGACTTTGTGTGGCCTGTAATCTTACTGCCGAAGACGAATTTGTACAAACAAAAACCATTGCAGAATGGAAAGCAGAAAAATTAGATTTACATAAAAAACCAACCATATTTCTGCTACAAAAAACAAAATGATCATTCCCTCTTCATCAGAGATTTTAATTCAAGGTATTAGCCCAAGCACATTAGCTTTGGCAGTTGCACTATCAACTAACGGTGCAAAAGTTTTAATTGTTGATGAAAGAATTGACTTAGGAATAGAATCGATTCAATTTGTTTTAGACGATTATTGTTTATCTTTTTTAAAGAATTTTGGATTTTCATTTTCAGCAGAAGAAACAGCAAATAAAACCATTGAAACTGAAAATTTCATCAATCAATCTTTAAAATTATTAGCAGAAAATTTATGTAGCGTAATCTGGGAGGCTAAGATTGAAAAGCAATCTGATCAATCTTTTTTCTTTATCCAAAAGGAAAAGAAAAATCCCCATGAAACTCAATATTTTTTTGATAGCTCAAATTTTGAAAACCAAACAGAAATTGAATCTTTTCGTAATGCTTTAATATTGGCCTGGAGATTAATTGGAATTTATGCTAACCAAACTTTAAAAGTAGATATTTTAAATAGTTATCCTCAAGAATCAGAGTTATTTAAAGTTCAAAATATTTCTCTCAACTCTAATAAAAAAAGAAATTTTATCTTAAAATGGTTGGATAAAATGACCATTAAAACTCAAGATTTTAATTTGCAAGACAGCAAAATTTCTTTGCATTTAAGTCAGTACAGAAATTTACAAGCCGGCGAATTATTGCCAAATCTTAACTTTTTTGATGAGAAAAAAAAAGAGCAATCTAATTTGTATGCATGGTGTAGCTACAAATATTTTTCGGTTATTATATTTGGTTCATTAATCCCAACCAACCTTTTTACAATTGCAAAATGGGTAAAACTGCATTATCCGGTTCAACTTTTTTATTTGCCTTTTAGCGAAAACAATGAAGCTGTTTTTGATGCACTAAAAATTAGAAAAGGAGAAAAAAAGACATTCGTTGTTCGTCCTGATAAATTTATTGGATTACTGCATGATGGAATTGAAATAGATATTATCGATAACTATTTAAAGAATTTTATTTTTATGAAAGAGAAGGATGAGAAAATCATTTAATAATATATAATTTGAAAAGAATAGAACTAAATAGTAAAATTAGAAACTAAATATGTTTTGATATTTAAACGTAACATTTTACAGAACAATTTATTTATAAATTGTTCTGTTATCAATAATAACATAGCTGTCTACCAAAACTATCGGATAACCATTTTTTGGAGTTATTATTTTTGTTTTCAACTTACCAGTATCTTTATTTATTATTAAATAAAAATCCGAGTTTTTACTCATTGCGATAACAAAATTTTTATAGATACCTTTAAATATCGCATCTTTAAATTTCCATATTAAATTATTCGATGTATAGTCTATACAGTACAATTCGCCTTTATTAGAGAAATAAATCAATTTATCAATTATTTTAACAGTTGGCTGATCAACAGACGGTTTAATATTCCATGGAAAATTCCATATAATTTTTCCTGTTTTTGAGTTTATCAGTAACAATTTATCAAGCCCATAGATTGCAATAATATTATCTGAATGATATATGCTTTGCAATTCTTGATAAATCTCGCTATAGGGATAATCCATTTTTATTTTAAGTGGGGTTTCCCATTCTTTTTTTAATGTGTCTAAATTCATACAAACGAATGTCCCTCTAATACTGACATAATAAAATTTATTGTCAATAAGGACACTAAATCCATCAAATAATTCATTACCATACCTTTCACTCCATAAAAGCTTTTCTTTTTTAATATCAAAAATATAGATACCATTCATGCTCGTAATAGCGGCTTTATCTTTATATAAGAGAACTTTATTTGCATAAAACATTGTATTTTCATATTTTGAGAAATAATCTCTAGTAGTCCCATCTATACAAACCCTTTCCATACGACTCCCTCCATATGCACCAAAATACATGCATCCATTATTGTAATAGCCTATGTAATTATCAGAAGGATAGGGGTCATGTTCTTGAAAAGTAACTTGAACGAGAGTTGCAGTTTTAAGTGGTTTTAAACTTTGGAAGAAAAATCCAGCATTATAATCATTAAAACCATTATTAAAGCCCATTATTGTATCCTTTATGATTCTTACGTAACTACTATGAGCATAAAGCGGATTATAACTAACATATTTTAAATCAAGTGCTGCTGTTATTTCCTTTTCAAATACCTCTTTTAGCCTGACTTTATTCTCGCTTTCCTTATCTGATTGATATCTTGCAAAAAGCAATGAAAATATCAATCCACTAAAAAGAAGAAAGAAAGCTATCAGAAAAATATTTCTTTTTTTCATCTAAAATCGGCGATAGCCAATAAAATTAATACATAAGCTAAAACTCTCTTTTTATCCATCTTATTTAGAAATTAAATTCATAAATAATTTATATGCCCCAGGAACACCAGCCGGCAATTCTCTAAAGAAAACTAAACCTGTATAAACAAATTTTCCTTTACCATAATTTGCTATTAATAAAGACCCATCAGATTCCTTTTCTCCAGTATCTTTCATACTCAAAGGCTTTTCATAATGGTTATCTTCATCAGTGGTAAAATAAATTCCTCTTTCTTGTATCCAATCTTTGAAATCATTTTCGGTAATCTTATTAGGATAATTTAAAGCCTTACTTTCTGGTTTTACAAAGTTCACTTTTGCATCTTCTTCGGTCACTCTATCTCTAGAAATAGTAAATGGATAAGGTCCAATTTGGTCTAAAACCAGCGGACGGTTTACATTATATTGTACCAAATAGGTTCCGCCGTTTTCTACATATTTCATCAGCTTTGCTTGCTCAAATTTTAGCCTATCATTCACGTTATAGGCTCTAATTCCAGCAATTATAGCATCGTATTTAGAAAGGTCGCCGTTCATGATTTCATTTTCTGAAAGCATGGTTACGTTTAGTCCAATTTCTTTCAAAGTTTCAGGCATTAAATCTCCAGCGCCAGCAATGTATCCTATGTTTTTAGCCGTTGTTTTTAAATCTAATTTTACCAATTTGGCTTTCGCCGATTGAAAATAAGTAATGGTTGGGATGTGCTCATAACTGATGGTTTTAATTCCTTTAGTAAATTTTTCTCCATCAATTAAAACTGTAGCTATTAAATCGCCATTTTGGGCTTTGGCTTGTGCCGATATTTTAAAAACTAAATCTTGTTCTTCACCATATTTCTTTAAATTGAAATCAACTTTTGCAGGATAAGCAATCCACCCTTTTGGTAACTCTAAACTTAATGTTCCTTTTGCATCATTTTTAAAAGCTTTTAATTTGACATGAATATCCTTACTTCCGTCGCTATTAAAAATAAAAGCTTTGGCATCTAAATTTGCAGTAACCGGAGGCGTAATTGCTAAAGGCTGGTAGACTTCTCCACGTACTTGGTCGGTATATTTATAAACAAGTGGGCGGGTAAAGCTAAGCTCAACTCCATTAATAGTTACTATAAAATCTATTGTTGTAGCAGGTTTTCCTTCTGGAAACATCAAATTATTTTGATTGCCGATTTCATACATTCCTACTTCATGCTCATTTTTTAACCAATAAGGTTGGCTAATTTCTTTGGCGGTTTGAGTTCCATTAATACTTTGAAATTTATTTGAACTTAGCGTCAGTTTTTCTTGATTTATACTTGAGTTAATTACTATATTATCTAGCTGACTGATTGCATCAATTTTTACTTTAAAAGGATTGTTAACGGCAATTTGTGGATTTTCTGCATAAGCTTCAAACCAAGTTCCGCTACAAGTTAAAATCAGATTTTTAACTTCATTTAACTTATCCTCTACTAAAGAAGAATTGTTTTTTAAGCTAGTAATAGATTGATATAATTGAAGTAAATCCGCAACGCTTTTTTTGGGGTTTGAAGCATCATAACTGTTTTGGATATTTTCAATTTGCTTGGCAATATTACCCGCACCATCAATTCTGCTCCAATCGGTTTTTACGCCTTCCATTAAATCGGTTTTTGGTAAGCCACCTTTCCAGGCACTAAAATATTCTAAGGAACTACCACGCTGTCTGGCACTTCCAAATCCCTGGCTTTTATGATTAGAACGACTTTCTGCAGCGATTTCTCCATAACTTTTTCCTAATAAGGGGTTATAAACACCAACATCAATTTTCAATTGGTCTTCTGCAGTATTATCGTTTCCACCAAAATTGTAGTTGTTCCAAAGAATTCTTTTTGCCTGCCAAACTTGTACTTCTTTTAACTGGTTTGGAAACATTTTTGGATTTGCAGCTGCATCAAAAGCTTCTTGTGCTAAAATTGAAGAAGCCGCATGATGTCCGTGTCCTGCTCTTGAATCTGGAGGGAAACGGGTAATAATTACATCGGGTTTAAATTTACGGATAATGTAAACCACGTCAGAAAGGATAGAATCTTTGTTCCAAATTTTAAAGGTTTCTTGTGGCGTTTTAGAAAAACCAAAATCATTAGCTCTGGTAAAAAACTGGACTGCGCCATCGTTTCTGCGGGCGGCAAGTAATTCTTGAGTTCTGATTAGACCTAAATCTTCAGATTGTTCATTGCCTATCAAATTTTGACCGCCATCACCTCGCGTTAAAGCTAAATAACCAGTTTTATAATTCTTTTCTTTAGCCAAATAAGCTAACAATCTGGTGTTCTCATCATCAGGATGGGCGGCAATATATAATACGCTTCCGGTTACATTTAATTTTTTTATGTTTTGTAAAATATCGCTCGAGTTAAGTTGAGGAGAATTTTGAGCGAAAAGGAAAGTGGTATTTATTAAAAAGAAAAATAAGATTATTCTGGATTTCATTTGCTGTGATTTAATCCTAGCAATTTAGTAAAGTATTCTTTGGTTGATGGTTTACGAATAAAAAAATTACTGAATGGTTTTGTAAAATGTCACTTTTTAAAGTTTGTAATAATGCCGCCCCGATGGGGCTATCATAATTTCGCATCTCTGAGGTTACCATAATGTCGCTCCGATGGAGCTACCAAAAGTCCCAGCGGGACGACATTATGGTAGAAAAATTATAATTTTTTTGAATGCCGTAGGTATGACATTATTTTCTGCGTGATTATATTAACAATTTTTCCGTGGTCTGTGTCTTCACAGACCTTTTTAGTTTCGGTGTGAGGACACATACCGAGGTTGAAAAGTCCCAGTGGGACGACATTACGGTAGAAAAAATTATAATTTTTTTGAATGCCGTAGGTATGACATTATTTTCTGCGTGATTATATTAACAATTTTTCCGTGGTCTGTGTCTTGACAGACATTTTTAGTTTCGGTCTATGAGGACACAGACGAGGTTGAAGATTGTTAACTAAAATCTATTGTTTAATACCTACTATAAAAATTTCGCACCTTATAGGTTAATTGATCAAAAATCGGTTTTGTGAATTCTATAAATAAATCCTGTGGAGCTGGAGGATACGTCTCTCTTCTATTTAACAAACGTTTATCATTATCTGTTAAAGCTCTTTCATCCCCACGGTAAGTTCCCCAACTATCTCTCCAAACAAAAGTTCCTGGCATTTTTTCATGAGTAATGACATTTCCATTCATATCTCTAATCTGAAAATCTAAAAGCCCGCTAGATGTGATGGTTTTTTCAAAAGTTGTCAACTTTCCTGTAGCCGTTGTATAAATAGGTTTTTTAGTAGAATCTCTGGTTACTCCAGTTTTAATGCTGTCTTTTTTAATATCCTCAATTCGTTCTTTCACATAGGTTTGACCAACAATAAAATCATCAAAGTTTAAGCTTAAAACTTGATCGAACTTAAATTTGGAAACTCTAGCTTCATCTGGAGTGAAAAATTTCACAAAGCTTTTGGTTTCATAATTTTTCATAAACTCATAAATCTTATCTTGAAAATATTCGTTACTCAGTTTATATAATCTAGAATTAACCAACACGGGTTCTACTACAACTCTTATTAAAGCCGCAAAATAAGCGCTATCCATCATGTTTTGGGCATCTTTGAAATCAGGATATAATTGTTCTGCTTTCTCAAAATCAAAATAAGCATCTTTTGACGCACTGCGATTGTTTTTTGCTAATAACTTTTTACCATTATTGTACCTTGCTTCAGCAGCAAAATATTTTGCGTCGCTGGTTTCTGCAATGTACTTTTCTGGATTTGGAACCGCTTCCATACAGCTAGGACAATCTGCAATGGCGTTTGCCAAATAATTAATGTTTTGATATTCGTTTATAACTTGTTCCCATTTAAAAATATCATCCGTTAATTTAATATCGTTTATTCGACTCAAATGCCTTTCCAAAGCATATTTGTAGCCATTAGATAATGTTGATATTGCCTTTGATTTATTTGGATTACTTTTTAAGCGATTGATAGCTGTGTAAACTGCTTTGTCGTAATCGCCATTTTGCAAAGCTTTTTTACCACTACTGCAAGAAACCAAAATAGAGGTGATTAATAATATTAAGAGCACCTTAAAACCGTTGCCGTTCATGATTGATTTTGTTTGATATATAATAGACGAATTTATAATTGTATTGGTTGCAAACAAAGAAATTTATTTGAGATAAAAGAAACAGCTGAAATTCAGATTTAAAAACGATAGAATTCTTAAAAATTAATTATTAAGATCAACCGCCTATCTTTCTAAATGTTAAGTTAATTCTTGGTGTGTTCACTTTTTTAGTAGGCGGTAACCGATGTAACCAATTTGTTTGGGTGGTTCCTTTCATTTCTAATAAACTTCCGTTCTCTAAAAAAACAGAAATCAGTTGTTTATCCGTTTTATTTTTTAACAAGAATTTACGCTCTGCACCTAAACTTAAAGATGCAATACTTCCGTTTTTTGTTAGTTCCTTTTCATCGTCGCTATGCCAACCCATTCCTTCATCACCATTGTGGTATAGGTTTAATAAGCATGAATTATAGGTGGTTTTAGTTTTTTCTTCTACTAAAGACTTTAATTCTAAGAGCGATTTTGTCCAAAGCAAAGCTTGTTTTGTGGTTTTAGAATAGGTATAAGAAAAATTAGCGTCTGCATACCAAGCTACTTTTCTTTTGGTAATGATATGCTTTCCAAAAATAACAGCTTCATCATTTTTCCATTGGATATTATCTAAAAGTTGCTGCAAAAAATTATTTGCTTGTTGAATAGAAATAATTGGTCCGTAATAAATTACTTCGCCATCTTTAGGCAAAAGATTATGATTTACAAAAGGATTAAATAAATCCATTTTACTTTAAGAAATTCTTTTTGAGGTGATTAAAGGGTTTTTTTTATTATGTACTATCGATATAATCACAACGGTTTTAATCTTTTTCATCTATATAAAAATGAATATTAAAAGGAAATCTTTTTGGATGAGAAATTCTTATATTCTTATAACGAATAGAATAAGATTTCGGTGTTTTTAATAGATAAAGAATTGCTTTTTCTATTTCTTCAGAAAACTCAATCTCTAAGCCTTCTTTTTGCTTTTTATACCAATTTTTTGCTCCAATAATATCAATTTGGACTTCATCAAAAAAAAGCAATGATAAGTCATCAAATTTTTCTTTTCAATTCTTCAAATAAAACTTTCCCGTCCATTAATCTTTCAGAATTTTCATCAATTGCCTTCAATCTATTGTCAATTAATTCCTGTTCCCATTTAGATAATTCAATATCTAAATTTTCGATATCAGGATAATTAGCTTTTATCCGAGCCCAGTCTTCAATAGGAATAAAAACACCTTCTTTATCTCCTTTTATATCTTCAATTATCTGTAATTTCATGTTGTACGATTTTCTATAAATGAAACTCTATTATAAATCTAACTTTAAAAAATCTTAAATCAAATTTTTAGTTGCAGCTTCCCATCCTATAATTGCCGCTTTTCTGGTAAATCCCCATCTATAACCTCCAAAATTTCCAGTTGTTTGTATTACCCTATGGCAAGGAATTAAAAAAGCAATTGGATTTGCGCCAATGGCTTTCCCTACTGCTCTTGAAGCATTTGGGGTTTCTATTTTTTTGGCGATCTCTCTGTAACTTGTTAAATTACCCGTAGGGATTTTTAGCAAAGTTTCCCAAACTTTAAGCTGAAATGGTGTCCCTTTTAAATGAAGCTTAATTTGTTTAATGTCGCTCCAATCTTTAGAAAAAATTGCTAATGCTAGCATCTGTGTTTCATTTTGTTCGTTTACTAAATCAGCATTTGCAAAATGCGTTCTTAAATTTTCAAAAGCTAAATGCAATTCATCGGCGAAAGCCATAAAACATATTCCCTTTATTGTATTTGCGATGATGATTTTACCAAAAAATGTTTCATAAAATTGATAAGCTATTTTCAAATTGATGCCGCCATTTTGAAATTCTCCTGGTGTCATTCCTTCTATATTCACAAATAAATCATGCAGCCGGCCAGTACCAGAAAGCCCCGTTTGATAAGCCGCATCAAAAAGATTTGCTGATTTATCTCTCAAAACTTCCTTTGCATATTTAACACTAATAAACTGCAAAAACTTCTTAGGACTAACGCCTGCCCAATTAGTAAACAGCTTTTGGAAATGAAACGGACTTAAATTTACAGCATCTGCAATTTGATCTAAATTGGGCTGAGCTTTAAAATTTTGATTAATAAATTCAATTGCTTTTGCAATTCGATAATAATCTAAACTTTTTTGATTTAATTCCATTTTATAACGGCTAAATTATGCCAATATAATTACACTTAAAACCCATTTCTTGCGATTTATTAGCAAATTTGATTTTCAAATAAAAAAATGCGACTGAGCTACAAACCTTATCAATTAGAATTAAAATACCCATTTACAATTGCCAAATTCTCCAGAACTTCCACACCTTTAATGCTTTTAGAAATTGAACATGAAGGGAAAGTTGGTTTGGGAGAAGCTTCTATGGTGCCATATATGGGAGAAAGCATAGAAACGGCAATTAAATTTTTAAAAAAAATTGATTTAAATTGGTTTTCTTTTCCTTTAGATTTAGATGAAGTTATTGCTTATTTAGATGATATTGAACCGGGTTTACCTGCAATTAAAGCCGCTGTTGATATTGCACTTCATGATCTAACAGGCAAATTATTAGAAAAACCTTGCTATGAATTATTTGGGTCTTCGCCCGATTTAATGCCGTTAACTACATTTACCGTGGGCATTGATGAACCAGAAATTATCATAAAAAAAGTAAATGATGCGCTTGCTGATGGTTTTAAATTGTTAAAAATAAAATTGGGAAGGGAATCTGATAAATTGTTGATTGAAACCATCCGCTCTGTAACGGATATGCCTTTATATGTAGATGCAAACCAAGGCTGGGCAGATAAAAAACAAGGATTAGAGATGGCTTTTTGGCTACAAGAACAAGGTGTTTTATTAATAGAACAACCTATGCCGAAAGAAGATATTGATGGAAACGCCTGGATTACAGAAAATTCGCCAATCCCAATAATTGGTGATGAAGCCATACAAAGATTAGATGATGTACAAAAAGCAAAAGGTATTTACCACGGCATCAACATCAAATTAATGAAATCTGCCGGAATGCATGAAGCCTTTAAAATGATTAAAGCCGCAAGAGAAAATAACCTGAAAATTTTAATTGGCTGCATGAGCGAAACCAGTATCGCAACTTTGGCTGGTGTTGCGTTGGCTCCGTTATGTGATTATGCAGATTTAGATGGCCCCTTTTTAACATTAAACAATCCTTTTAAAACGCCAGAATTTAAACAAGGAAAGTATATTTTAAACAAACAAGCCGGCTTAGGAGTTAATTTTATTTGAGGTGATAAAAAATTATTTCAATGAATTCTCATTTTAGTAAATCAATAAATATAAAAAATGAAAACATATATAATTAGTGGTGCCGGGAGTGGAATAGGTAAAGCAATGGCAAATCAATTAGCCAGTGAGGGGAATCAAATTATACTATTAGGCAGAAATAGGGCTAATTTAGAAGAGGTTAAATCTGGGTTAAAAGGAGATAATCATTTGATTTTAGCTGCAGATATAACAAACAAAGATTCGGTTTTGGCAGCAGCAAAAATGGCACAAAGTATTCCTATTGACGGAATTGTAGCAAACGCGGGAATTGGTGGAGAAAATAATTGGGGAGAAAAAGACAGGTGGGATGAAATAGTAAGCACCAATCTTACCGGGACTTATAATTTTGTAAATGCTTTTTTACCAAACCTGGTTTTGTCCAAAAATGAAGTTAAACATATTTTAATCACTTCTTCTGTTTTAGCAAGATTAGGAGTAGTAAATTATACTGCCTATTGCGCTTCTAAAGCTGGTTTGCTGGGATTAATGCGTTCTTGGGCAATGGAATTTGCATCTAAAAATATCTTGGTAAATGCTATTGCGCCAGGTTGGGTAGATACTGATATGGCACAAGAAGGTTTACAGGGCATTGCCGATGGCATCGGGATTAGCAAAGCCGAGTTTTTTGATATTGCAATGCAAAGTGTCCCTCTAAAAAAAATGAGCCAACCTCAAGAAATTGCTGATCTGGTTTCCTACTTATTGAAACAACAATCAATCATCGGACAAACCATAGATATCAACGCAGGATCTGTAATGAACAGTTGATTTGTATCAAAAACTTGAATTAGTGCTCCTCTATTTCTAGAAAATTCATTCATTAAAATTAATACGTACAAACATTTTGAATAACTGTTTTTTGCTGATCACCATATCCTGATCCTCCAGAAAATATAGATTCTACAGCAAGTGCCGGACAATTAGTTTGTTTTATGATTTGTTGTTGATCTCCATAGCCTGATCCACCGTAGAAAATAGATTCGACTGCAAGAACAGAGCAGATGTTTTGACTTAAAACCTGCTGCTGATCTCCATATCCTGATCCTCCATAAAAAATAGATTCGACTGCAAGAACAGGGCAAGTGCTTTGACTTAAAATCTGCTGCTGATCTCCGTAGCCGGTTCCTCCATAAAAAATAGATACAACAACTAATTCCGGGCAAACAGATTGAATAGTTTCTTTTGAATCAAAACCACTACCTCGGCCTCCGGTAAACATTGTTTTAGGAATTCCAGATGAAGAAAAAACTCCTCGCATTGCTGGTAAGCTTATTTGGCCATAGAAAGTAATACTGGCAAACAATAAAACCAATACCAACAGTATTTTTTTCACGTTTATCATTTTTATAAATACTTAAAATGAGCGTACACCACGGCCGCCAGTTAAGAATGATTTTTCTCCGTTACCGAAACTTGCCCATTGTCTATTGCTAACAGACATTCCTTCAGATCTATTTGCAGATGCTCCTCTTCGGGGAAAATAAGATTCAATAGTATTTATATCTACATTAATAAAAGAAGGCCAACCAATAACATTTGCAAAAGCATTCGCATCAATATTTCCATCTCCGTTATTAATTGTAAAGCCTGAATAATCCCAATTCCATCCTCCAATGCAACGTTCAAAAACATTACCTGTCATATCTAAAATACCATAGTAAGTAGCGGCTGCATGTACCCTATCTGAAGCAGCGGTTGCTGTTGCGCCAACTCGCCAAACATAGTTTTGCCCAACATTTTGAGGTCCAAAGGGTGCTGATGGTAAAGATTCATTCGGGCTTAAGCGGTTTAAATTATAATATGGCTGAACGCCGGTTTGATCTGAAGTACCCCAAGAGAACTCGTTTAAAACTGGCGTTAAAGTTCCTCTACAGGCTTTTTCATACTCAAACTCTGTCATTGGTCTTATCGCTGCCCAATCTAAATAAGTTAAAAAATCTTTAACTCTTATAGATACTGGTAATCCTAAGCCATCATTTGACTGGTCAAAAACATTATCATCTGTAGCATCACATCCATAAACGGCAGGAGTTATTGAGGTAGTTGATGTTCCGGGGGTTTTTACTTCTATTCTATACCCAGCGTAAGAATTCATACTGGTGCCAACTGGTGAAGTTGGCGGAGTAGCGTTAATATCTTCTTGTAATTTTAACTGTTGATTGTATGTTAAAGTATTTAAAAAAGCAACATATTGCGCTGCTGTAATTTCATATTTCATGCAATAAAACCTATTGTATCCTAACGGAAATGTGCTTGGCAAAGCTACTGAACTACCTAAATTTTGTTTTTGATAAACTGAGCTTGCTCCAAGTCCACTTGATTGTTTTGTAGAATTAATAAGTAGGGGATTATCAGATGTACCGTCTGTGAATCCGTTCAAATCAGTTCTGCCATCACCAACATAAAATTGTCCTTCTGGAACATTCACCATCTCCATTCCGTAAACTCCAATATTATCCGCACCAATAGCCGATCCCAAGGTTAACGTAACGGTTTCCTGCGTAATATTTCCCATTCCAGGAGCACTTCTCCGAACAAAAACACCTTTATTATCTGATGATAAATCCGCTTGAAGTATTGATCCAGAAACAGAACCGCTACTTAAATCGGCATGTGCCCAGGGGTTTTGATTTGACTGATCACAAGTTTGTCTTTTAACAAAGATCCAAACCGCATCCCAATTTGATGGACCAGAAGTTACATTCCAACTATTTTCCCATTGTATAGTAAAGGATATATTGGCGCCATTGATTGTAGGTGTTCCTATAATTAGATTGTTTGCTTTTGATGATGAAATCACCGTTAAGGCGCAGATAATAATTAGGGTTATTTTTTTCATTTCTAAGTTTTTTAAGTTCTTATTTCTCAATTTTTTATTGCATATCACCAGAAGAAACAATTACGTTACTCCCAATATTAACAATGGTAGCAATGGCGTAATTGCCTGCTGTTGCGGTATAATTATTTCTATTTTTTAAAACTACACCAGCGCCACCGGCTAGATTAATTTTATTTGCATCAACACTTTTTTGTAAAACCATACAATTAAATCCTGTTGGTAAAGAGGCATCAAAAGTTATTGTAATTGGGCCGCTTGATGGATTACAGATTAATACTTTACTGTTATATTGATTTGCGTTTTCTGGAGTTACCGTTAAATCTGAGGTAATTTCAGAACTAATTTCTGCAAGGGCAGTTATAGAACCATTTGATTTTAAATTACCATCAACATTCATATTTGAAGTAAATGTTTTCACGCCCGCTACTGTTTGAGTCGTTGTTAAATCCATAAAATCAGCAGCTTTTGCATAAGGTGTCAACATTGCTGTGGTATCTGAAATATTTAATTTGGCATTAATTAAAGTTTGAGTCGCAGCAGCTTTTGCATAAGGAACAAGCATTGCCGTTGTATCTGCAATACTCAGTTTTGTATTAATTGAGGTTGTTGTCACAGCAGCTTTTGCATAAGGAACAAGCATTGCTGTTGTGTCTGCAATACTCAGTTTTGCATTAATTAACGTTGTTGTCGCAGCAGCTTTAGCATATGGTGTCAACATTGCTGTGGTATCTGAAATATTCAGTTTTGCATTGATTAACGCTGTTGTTGCGACCACTTTTGCATAAGGAAACAACATTGCTGTTGTATCTGCAATATTCAGTTTTGTATTAATTAAAGTTGTAGTCGCAGCAGCTTTTGCATAAGGAACAAGCATTGCTGTTGTATCTGAAATATTCAGTTTTGCATTAATTAAAGTTGTTGTTGCGGCCGCTTTCGCATAAGGGCTTAACATTGCTGTTGTATCTGCAATACTCAGTTTTGCATTAATTGATGTTGTTGTTGCAGCAGCTTTTGCATAAGGAACAAGCATTGCTGTGGTATCTGCAGTATTCAGTTTTGCATTAATTAAAGTTGTTGTCGCAGCAGTTTTTGCATAAGGAACCAACATTGCTATTGTATCTGCAATATTCAGCTTTGTATTAATTGATGTTGTTGTCGCAGCAGCTTTTGCATAAGGAACAAGCATTGCTGTGGTATCTGCAATACTCAGTTTTGAATTAATTGATGTTGTTGTTGCAGCTGATTTTGCATAAGGATTCAACATTGAAGCAGTATCAGTTATGTTTACCTTTGTATTTAATCCTGCTA
Organism: Pedobacter psychrophilus; assembly: GCF_001652725.1. Lineage (GTDB taxonomy): Bacteria > Bacteroidota > Bacteroidia > Sphingobacteriales > Sphingobacteriaceae > Pseudopedobacter > Pseudopedobacter psychrophilus. The sequence continues at coordinate 337,574 of NZ_LWHJ01000028.1, read as the reverse complement.
AAGTTGTAGCAGATTTTGCATAATGACTTAACATTGAAGCTGTATCAGCAAAATTTACTTTAATATTTAAACCTGCTAAAGTTGAAACCGATTTTGCATACGGATTCAACATTGCGGCTGTATCGGCAACGTTTACTTTTTGATTAATTAGGTTTTGAGTAGCAATCGTTCTAGCGTAAGGATTTAACATTGAAGCTGTGTCAGCAATACTTACTTTGGTATTTAAACCTGCTAAAGTTGAAGCTTGTTTAGCGTAGGGATTCAACATTGCAGCGGTGTCAGCAATATTTATTTTAGAATTTAAGCCCACTAAGGTTGAGACTTGTTTTGCGTAAGGATTTAACATTGCCGCTGTATCCGCAATATTTACTTTTTGATTGATTAAGTTTTGAGTAGCTATTGTTTTTGCATAAGGATTCAACATTGCAGTTGTATCAGCAACATTCACTTTGCTATTTAATCCAGCTAAAGTTGAAGCTTGTTTTGCGTAGGGATTCAACATTGCAGCGGTATCTGCGATGTTGACTTTTTGATTTAAGCTCACTAAAGTCGCAGCTGTTTTTGCATAAGGATTTAACATAGAAGCTGTATCAGCAATGTTTACCTTATTATTTAATTCTGCTAAAGTCGAAGCAGATTTTGAATAAGGAATCAACATAGCAGCAGTATCAGCAACGTTTACTTTTTGATTTAAGCTCACTAAAGTCGCAGCTGTTTTTGCATAAGGATTTAACATAGAAGCTGTATCCGCAATATTTACTTTGGTATTTAATCCTGCCAAAGTGGTTGCAGATTTTGAATAAGGATTTAGCATCGCAGCTGTATCAGCAATATTTACTTTTTGATTTAAGCTTGCTAAAGTCGCAGCTGATTTTGCGTAAGAAATTAACATTGCAGCAGTATCAGCAACGTTTACTTTTTGATTTAAGCCTGCTAAAGTCGCAGCTGTTTTTGCATAAGGATTTAACATAGAAGCTGTATCTGCAATGTTTATTTTGGTATTTAATCTTGCCAAAGTGGTTGCAGATTTTGAATAAGGATTTAGCATCGCAGCTGTATCAGCGATGTTTACTTTTTGATTAACTAAGTTTTGAGTTGCAATCGTTTTAGCATACGGATTTAGCATTGCAGCAGTATCAGCAACGTTTACTTTTTGATTTAAGCCTGCTAAAGTCGCAGCTGTTTTTGCATAAGGATTTAACATCGCAGCTGTATCAGCTATGTTTACTTTTTGATTAACTAAGTTTTGAGTTGCAATCGTTTTAGCATACGGATTTAGCATTGCAGCAATATCAGCGATGTTTACTTTTTGATTAACCAAGTTTTGAGTTGCAATCGTTTTAGCATATGGACTTAGCATTGACGCTGTATCAGTATTGTTTACTTTGGTATTTAATCCTGCTAAAGTTAACGCTGCTTTTGCATAAGGATTCAACATCGCAGCTGTATCAGCAATATTTATTTTTTGATTGATTAAGTTTTGAGTTGCTATCGTTTTAGCATAAGTATTCAACATTGTAGCAGTATCTGCAATGTTTACTTTTTGATTAATTAGGTTTTGTGTAGCAATCTTTTTAGCATATGGATTCAGCATTGCAGCAGTATCTGCAACATTTACTTTTGATGAAATTAAAAAACTGATATCTAAAACCTTCAAATAAGGTTTTAACATTGCTGCAGTATCTAAAATATTTAACTTTTTATCTAGAGACTCTTTTGCTGCTAAAGAAACTGGTTTATTTATATCACTTGTATTATCAACATTTCCTAAACCTACTTTCGATGCACTTATTCCATTAGCTATTTTATTATCAGTTACCGCATTATCTTTAATTTTAGCTGTTACTATAGCATCATTTGAGATTATAGGTTTTTCTGCAATTGAACCTAATCCTCCTAAATCACCCGCTAATTGAATAACACCTTTACCTGTTGAGGTAGCGCTAATTCCCGCATTGGCAGCAAATAATGCAAAAGGTACTGCTGTAAATGGTTGATTACTTATTTCGATATAATCAGAACAGTTTCCTGTTGTATTTATACTAACAACTAAACTTTTTTTACCTAGACCCCAATTTATCTTATCAATTGAACTGGCTAATCCACCAATTTTATTTCCAGATCCAATAAGTAAATTTACTGCTCCAAATTGATCAGTTGTTGTTTGCATATTTTCTTCATAATCGATATCAGTATCATTATTTAAAATTTTAAATGACATACAAATTTTTTGATTAGCTAATGCTTTCTCCACACCATTTCCCGTACTTGGATTAAATATTACTGCTTGATAAGTGATGCCATTAGTTTGAGCAACAATTTTAAGAGAGGCCAAAAGAAAAATCAAGAATATTAGTCTTTTCATATTAAGTTTTTATAATTATTTAAATTTTGACGATTGAATGCTAATATGCCTTAACTATTTTGGTCGAATAGTTAAAAGTTGCTCCATTTAAACTTAATATATAAGATTGTGGCGCTAAGTTATCTAGCTGAAAATTCAATCCTAGTTCAGGATTTAAGAATGTTTTCTGAAATAAAAGTTTACCATAGAGATCTGCAACCATTATAGTTACGGATTCAGTTACAGCCTTAGAAAATTTCAAATTGATCACATTAATAAAAGGATTTGGAAAAGTAGTTACCTGCACTGCATGGTAAGTAATTACGTTTGTTGGTATAGAAAATCTACTTTGTTGGTAACCTTGTTGTACTGTAATATTAGGTTTTAACATTAAACCTATTATACTTGATTGGCCTACAGATTGACTAACAAATACACCACTATTTAATGTTTTAGAAATTCCTTGTGAAGCAAATGTTTGTCGTTTTACAGTTTGTGCACAAACTTGAGTTGATAGAAAAATAACTAGTATAAATATCCGCATATTGAATGCTTTTTTGGGAGGTTCTACGCTCCTAAAAATCAATAGTTACAAAATATAACATATTGTTTTAAGCGTTAACTTAAACGACATAAAAATTCTAAATTAGAAACAGTTCCTTTATTCTAAATAGTAATCAGCGGCATATAAAGTATTCTTTTATAAAATTTCACTCGCTTTTCTTTATTAAAGAATTGTACTTTTGTGGATTAAGTATAAGCGATTATGAGCAAAACGAGCAGAAAGCAAGATGCTTTGGATTATCATTCCCATGGCAGACCAGGTAAAATTGAAGTTATACCAACTAAACCCACCAATTCACAAGGAGATTTAACATTAGCATACTCGCCCGGAGTGGCAGAACCTTGTTTAAAAATAGCAGAAAACGTAGAAGATGTATATAAATATACCGCAAAAGGAAATTTAGTAGCTGTAATTAGCAACGGAACGGCAGTTTTGGGTCTTGGTGATATTGGCCCAGAAGCTGGTAAACCAGTAATGGAGGGTAAAGGTTTATTATTTAAAATCTTTGCCGATATAGATGTTTTTGATTTAGAACTCGACTGTAAAAACGTTGATGATTTTGTAAAAATAGTTAAAGCTCTTGAGCCAACTTTTGGAGGTATTAACTTGGAGGATATTAAAGCGCCCGAATGTTTCGAGATTGAAAGAAGACTTAAAGCCGAAATGAAAATTCCGGTAATGCATGATGATCAGCATGGAACCGCTATTATTTCTGCCGCAGCATTAATTAATGCATGTGAAATTCAAAAAAAGAAACTCGATAAAGTTAAAATTGTAATAAATGGAGCCGGTGCGGCCGCTATTTCTTGCACAAGATTATACGTTTCTTTAGGCGCAAATAAAGCTAATATTGTGATGTTGGATAGAACCGGAGTGATTAGAGCGGACAGGGAAAACCTGGAAGGCACTAAACTAGAGTTTGCTACATCCAGAGATATTCATTCTTTAGATGATGCCATGAAAGATGCAGATGTTTTCATCGGACTTTCGTCTGCGGATATTTTATCGGCAGAAGCATTAAAAACAATGGCTAAAAATCCCATCGTTTTCGCCATGGCTAATCCAAACCCAGAAATAGCTTATGAATTAGCAGTTAAAACTCGTAAGGATATAATAATGGCGACCGGAAGGTCGGATTATCCAAATCAAGTGAACAATGTTTTAGGTTTTCCTTATATTTTTAGAGGCGCTTTAGACGTACGTTCTACAGCTATAAACGAGGAGATGAAAATTGCTGCCGTTATAGCAATTGCGGATTTAGCAAAGGAAAATGTTCCGGAGGCGGTTAATATGGCTTATAATGTTAAAAACATTAAATATGGTAAAGATTATATCATCCCAAAACCAATAGATTTCAGACTAATTACCACTGTTGCACCTGCTGTTGCAAAAGCAGCAATGGATTCTGGCGTAGCAAGACATCATATTAAAGACTGGAAACAATATCAAATAGAGCTGCAAAAACGCTTAGGAATGGATGATGCTTTAATGCGTACCATTACAAACAAAGCTAAATCTGACCCTAAAAAAGTGGTTTTTGCTGAAGCTGATAATTATAAAATTTTAAAGGCTGCCCAAATTGTTAAAGATGATGGCATTGCGATTCCTATACTTTTAGGAAATAAAAAAATTATCAATCAAATTATTGAAGAAAACGAACTTGAACTAGAAGGTGTTGAAATCATAGATCCTTTAGAAGAAGTTGAAATGTTTGAAAAATTTGCTCAAAATCTTTACGAAAAGCGCCAAAGAAGGGGAATTACCTTATATGAGGCTCGTAAAAGTATGAGGGATAGGAATTATTTTGGCGCTTCTATGGTAGAGTTTGGAGATGCGGATGCCTTAATATCTGGATTGACTAAAAATTATGCATCAACTGTAAAACCTGCTTTACAAGTAATTGGTACAGAAGAAGGTGTAAATCGTGTGGCGGGTATGTATTTAATGTTAACTAAAAAAGGACCAATTTTCTTTGCCGATACCACTATAAATGTAAATCCTAGTGTTGATGAATTGGTAGATATTACTGTTTTGGTTAATAAGTCCGTTAAACAATTCAATATAAAACCTCGAATTGCTATTTTATCTTATTCAAATTATGGTTCTAATGAGGGAGAAGTACCTCATAAAACCAGGGAAGCAGTAAGAATACTTCATGAAAAACATCCTGAGATTAAAGTGGACGGCGAAATGCAAGCTAATTTTGCTTTAAATAAAGATTTATTAAATGATAATTTTCCCTTCTCTAAATTAAAAAACAACCCTGCTAATACGTTGGTTTTTCCTAGTTTAGATGCTGGAAATATCGCATATAAACTTTTACAAGAAATTGGCGGGGCCGAAGCTGTTGGACCAATCCTTTTAGGATTAAATAAACCAGTCCATGTTTTGCAGTTGGGAAGTTCTGTTAGAGAAATTGTAAATATGGTAACCATTGCTGTTTTAGATGTGCAAACTAAAGAACATTTAAGGCCACATAAAAAAAGTGTATCTAAAATTAAAAAATAATTATGTACGCATATATTGATGGTAAACTAGCTTTTAAATGCCCAGCTTACGTGGTTATTGATGCCGGCGGAGTAGGATACCATATTCATATCTCTTTAAATACTTACAGCGCAATTAAAGACCAAGAGCGCTGTAAGTTATATACTTGGCTGGCTGTAAAAGAAGATTCTCATACTTTATATGGCTTTGCTGATGAGGGCGAAAAAAGGCTTTTTCTTCATCTGATTTCTGTAAATGGTATTGGACCAAATACGGGAAGAATGATGCTTTCTTCTATTTCGCCAATAGAAATTGAACAAGCAATTATTAGTGGAGATGTAAATGAAATTAAACGCATAAAAGGAATTGGACCAAAATCTGCCCAGCGATTAATTATTGAATTACAGGATAAATTAAAAAAAGATGGCGTTGGAACTTTAATTTCTATGCCTGTAAATAATACTTCTAAAGATGAAGCGTTAAGTGCTTTGGTGATGTTAGGCTTTGTAAAAAATACTGCAGAAAAAGCAGTTGATGCAGCTGTAAAATCATCAACTGAACCGTTAAGTGTAGAAACAATCATAAAAATTGCGCTGAAAACCTTATAATTACACATCCTAACAAGTAACGCTTGAAAATTAATTTTACCTATCTTATTCATAGATTAAGTATCATTTCGCTATTGCTTATTACAAGCTTAGGTGTTTTCTCGCAGGTTATTCCACAAGATTCTTTAAAGATAAAATATCCCGTTAAGGATAATTATATCACTCCTTTTTCTGGCAATAACAGTTTGTTTTTCCCCAATCCGCAAAACATAAAAAAAACTGTTGAATACGATCCAAAAACTAAAAAGTATATAATTAAAGAAATGATTGGAGATAAACTTATTAAACCTCCTTTATATCTAACCTTTAAAGAATATCAGCAGCTAGAAGAAAAAAAAATTATCGATGCTTATTGGAAGAATTTAGTTACTACCAGTAAGCAAATAGAAAAAGATGGATTTATACCTGAGGTGAAGGTTAAAAGCAAAACATTTGAAAGGATTTTTGGGGGAAATACGATTAATATACAACCACGTGGATCTGCAGATTTAACCTTTTCTGGCAATATCAATAGAAATGAAAATCCTCTTTTTAATGAACGCCAACGAACCACAGGAAATTTCGATTTTAACCAAAGAATCCAGGCTAACGTTATCGGAAATATCGGCGAAAAGCTAAAAATTAATTTTAATTATAATACCGAAGCACAATTTGATTTTGAGAATCAAGTAAAGCTAGAATACACAGGTACAAAAGATGAAATTATTAAAAAGATTGAGGCTGGTATTGTAAATTTTCCGCTAAATACAACTTTAATTAGTGGTAGCCAGGCTTTGTTTGGGGTAAAAACGCAATTACAATTTGGTCGGTTGGGAGTTACAACCATGTACTCTCAACAAAAATCGCAATCCAAAGAAATTAATATTACAAACGGTGCACAACAAAACGAGTTTAGGTTAAGTACCGATAATTACGAGGCGAACAAGCATTATTTCTTGGCTCAATATTTTCGAAACAACTTTAACAGGGCAAATGCAAATTTGCCTATTGTTACTTCAAATATCAATATCACTAAAATTGAGGTTTGGATTACCAACAGAAGCAATAGTACAACAGATTCCAGAGATGTTTTGGCATTTATGGATTTAGGAGAGAATCAGCCTTATAATACAACTCTTTTTCAAGGTGGTGCTGGATTTTCATCATTGCCTGCTGGTTTTAACGGCCCTGGTTTTACGCAACAATCAAATAATTTATTACAGAATATTCCTACTACATCAAGATTTACGAACTCAAACGATATTGATAATTATTTTCAAAATAGTGGCCGTTTAGATAATTACAACAAGGTAACTTATGCTAGAAAATTAACAGAAAGGGAATACACGATAAACCCATTACTAGGTTATATATCATTAAATAATGCGCTTAACGCCGATGAAATTTTATCGGTTGCTTACAGATATACCGTTAATGGCGTGGAATATCAGGTAGGAGAATTTGGACAAGATGTACCTGTGGATCCTAATAATCCTCAGGTTTTGTTTACCAAATTATTGAAGAACGAGACCATCAAAACTAATTTACCGCTTTGGGATTTAATGATGAAAAACATCTATTCTTTAGGTGCATATCAAATAAGTCCTAATGATTTTAGGTTGAATATTTTTAGGTTAGATGATAACTCTGGTATAGAAAAACCATTGATAGAAGATGGTGCAAATACAGCAGGTAAGCTTTGGCTTCAGGTTGTTAATCTTGATCGATTAAACCAACAAAATGCCAGAGAACCTGATGGCTTTTTTGATTTTTTAGAAGGATTGACTATTGATTCTCAAAACGGCCGTGTTATTTTTCCAACTGTAGAGCCTTTTGGTAAAGATTTAGCGGCTCAATTTAATCCTGCAACCGAGCAAAACCTGATAAATAAATATGTTTATCAACCTTTATATGACTCTACAAAGGTTATTGCACAACAGTTTTTTCCTGGATTAAACCGTTATGTTATTAAAGGAACATATCAATCTTCTGTTAGTTCAGAGTTTCAATTAAATGCTATTAACGTACCCGAAGGTTCAGTTGCGGTTACTGCCGGAACGCTTAAATTAACTGAAGGCGCAGATTATACTGTTGATTATAATATAGGAAGGGTTAAGATTTTAAATGAAGCTTTATTAAATTCTGGGCAACCTATTAAAATTAAGTTAGAAAGTAACGAGCTTTTTGGTATACAACAAAAATCACTTTTTGGTACAAGATTAGATTATCGGGTTAACCAAAATTTTAACGTGGGTGCCACATTATTAAATTTAAAAGAAACCCCGCTTACCCAAAAAGTAAATTTCGGCGAAGAATCTATTTCAAATACCATTTATGGTTTTGATATGAACTATAGTACAAATAGCCGTTTATTAACAAAACTAGTAGATAAAATTCCTTTCATTTCTACAAAAGAAACCTCTTCAATTACCTTTAATGGCGAATTTGCTAAATTTAATCCTGGCCATCCTAAAGCATTAAATTTTGCCGGCGGAGAAAATGGTGCAAGTTATATAGATGATTTTGAAGGGAGCCGTTCCATTATAGATTTAAAAGGATCAACAGCTTGGCAAATTTCTGGCACTCCACAACTATTTCCAGAATCACAATTAAGCAATGACCTTTCTTACGGTTTTAACAGAGCAAAACTAGCATTCTTTAATATCGACCCCGTATTTTACAGCCGTACAAGTAGCTTAACTCCGCCAAATATCCAAAATAATAAAACAGAACTTTCTAACCATTACGTAAGGGAAGTTTTAGAAACAGAGGTTTTTCCGTTTAAACAAACGGCAACCGGTTCGCTTTTTAATATCGCCACCTTAAATATGGCTTATTATCCAACATTACGAGGTCCTTATAATTTTACAACTACAGGTTTAAATCCGGATGGGACTTTACAAAACCCAAGAAACAGGTGGGGCGGGATGTTCAGAAGAATTGAAACCAATGATTTTGAAGCTCTAAACATCGAATTTATAGAATTTTGGGTTTTAGATCCTTATATCTACAAACCAAATTCTGCTGGTGGCGATATATATTTTAACATCGGAAGTTTATCTGAAGATCTTTTAAAAGATGGCAGAAAGAGTTTAGAAAATGGTTTACCCGCAGACAATGACCCTACTAAAACTGATGAAACTGTATGGGGAAGAGTGCCAAAATTACAACCAGTTATTCAGGCTTTTGATAACGACCCAAATGCCAGACAAACCCAAGATGTTGGTTTAGATGGTTTAAACAATGTTAACGAACAGCAAAAATATCAAGCTATCGTAAACCAAGCAACAGCAATATTAAATCCTCAAGCCGCAACTCAATTTAATAACGATCCATCTACGGATGATTACGTTTATTTTAGGGGAAACCAGTTAGATGCTGTAAATGCAAATATCCTAAAACGTTATGAAAATTATAACGGAACAGATGGTAATTCTAAAACTTCACAACAATCTTTAGACGCTACAGGTATAGAAAATTCTGCATCAACGGCTTTGCCTGATGGTGAGGATATCAATAGAGATAATAATTCTTCAAAATCTGACGAATATTATCAATATAAAGTGAGCATAAGACCTCAAGATTTAATGGTTGGTAAAGGTTACATTACAGATAAGGTAACATCCGAAGTAAACTTAGCTAATGGAGAAAAGAAAACTGTAAACTGGTATCAATTTAAAGTGCCTATTGCACAATATACCAGCAAAGTAGGCAACATCCAGGATTTCAAATCTATTCGCTTTATGCGTTTATTTATGACAGATTTTGCTGATACTACTGTTTTGAGATTTGCAAGATTGCAATTGGTGCGTGGCGAATGGCGTAGGTTTAATTCAGAAAATACGCCTGCAAAAGTATTGGCAGATCCTGCTTTAAATAACCCGGGTTTAGATAATTCTACCTTAGATGTAAGTACCGTTAATTTAGATGAAAACGGCAGCAGGACACCCATACCTTATGTAATTCCTCCGGGTATCCCAATAGAAAAAGATATTTCTAACTTTAGGGGAGACACCCGCCAAAATGAGCAGTCGCTTTCTGTTGTGGTAAAAAACCTAAGAGATGGATATGCAAGGGCGGCTTTTAAAACTACTGTTAATGATGTCAGATCTTATCGTCGTTTGCAAATGTATGTGCATGCCGAAGGAGATTTATTAAAGGATGGTGATATCAATGCTTTTGTAAGATTAGGTACTGATTATCAGGATAACTATTATGAATATGCTATCCCAACTAAGGTTACTTTACCCGGAACAAGAGATGCTAATTTAATTTGGCCAGATGCCAATAAATTTGATATTGAGTTTAGACTTTTTCAATTAGCCAAAACAGCAAGAAACAATGCTTTTTTAAACGGACAACCTTGGCCGGTAAACGTACCATATATTTTTAATGATGGCATAAACACAATTACGGTTAAAGGTCAGCCGGATTTAAGCAAAGTTCGTGTTTTGATGCTGGGTGCAAGAAATCCTTTAAAAACTAATACTCGCCCTTCGGATGATGGATTAGAAAAAACCGTTGAACTTTGGTTTAACGAGTTACGCTTAACTGATTTTGATGAGCGTGGAGGTTGGGCAGCTACTGCAAGATTAAATGCAAAACTAGCAGATTTTGGAGATGTAACGCTATCGGCTAATAAAAGCACCATTGGTTTTGGCTCTCTAGAAAACCGAGTTTCAGAAATCAGCAGAGCAGATAATCAGTTTTTTGATGTTTCTTCTAGCTTAGAATTAGGAAAGTTTTTCCCTGTAAAATCAGGAATAAAAATCCCATTGTTTATAAACTATTCTAGTCAATTGAGCACTCCTCAGTATGATCCTAGAAATCCAGATATAGAACTTAAAAATATTTTAGATCAGGTTTCATCACAAACCAGAGATTCTATTAAGAATTATGCTGAAGACTATACACAACGTAGGAGTATCAACTTTACAAATGTGCGTAAAATTAAAACCGACCCTAACGCAAAAAACCATCTTTGGGATATAGAAAATTTGAGTTTAACTTATGCTTTTACTGGTTATGGGCATCGCGATTTTATTAACAGAAACTCAGAACAAAGAACTTACAGAGGCGCATTGGCTTATGATTATAACAATCCTGCTAAATTTTACAGCCCTTTTAATAAAGCAGTAAAATCTAAATATTTAAACCTTTTAAAAGATTTTAATTTTAGCTTATTGCCTTCAGTTTTAAACTTTAGGGTAGAAGTAAACCGTCTTTATTCTGAAAATACTTTACGTGATAACGATCCTAATAATTTTATCCCTATTAGGACTACCTTTAATAAAAACTTCCTGATTAACAGATTATATGGAGTAAGTTGGGATTTAACAAAATCTCTAAAACTAGATTTTAATGCAACTAATCTTTCTGTAGTAGATGAGCCAAACGGCAGAATTACAGGTTTAGTAAGGGATACTATTTTACAAAACTTAAAAAGACTAGGGCGTAATACAAATTATAACCATACCATTAGTTTAAGCTATACGGTTCCTTTAAATAAAATTCCTGGTTTAGATTTTATAAGTGTATTAACCCGCTACCAAACTCAGTTTAATTGGATGACAGAACCACTCTTAACTTTAGAGGATCCTAATATCAACTTTGGTAATAACATTCAAAACTCACGAACTGTACAATTAAACCCAACTTTAAACATGAATTTATTATACAATAAATTTGGTTTTTATCGCAGACTTAATGATCCAAATAGCAGCGGGGGCGGGAAATTTTTAGTCAATTTATTAACAAGCTTAAAAAATGTAAGCGGTTCTTATATCAGAAACGATGGAACTTTTTTACCAGGCTATTTACCTAAAACAGATGTTTTTGGCTACAGTTTAGATGCCAATGCGCCAGGAGTTGGTTTTCTTTTAGGCTCACAACAAGATATTAGAAGTAAAGCACTTGCAAATGGATGGCTAACAAGAGATACCATCCAAAATCAGTTATATAAAACGGCATTAAATACAAAACTAAATTTAAGAGGGACATTAGAACCTTTTAAAGATTTTAGGATAGAGTTAAATGCTTTTAAAAATAGCAGCGAAGTATTTACCACCAATTTCAGGTTTGCCAATAACTCAAATCAGTTTGAAAGTTTAAGTCCTATTACTTCTGGTGATTATAGCGTTTCTATTATTTCTTTAGGAAGTGCTTTTAAAGATGGATTTGGAAAAACGTCTCCGGTTTTTCAACAATTTTTAGCAAACCGTGGTGTTGTTTCTCAACGATTGGGAAGGCAAAACCCAAACAGCGCTGGGCAGGTGGCCGAGTTTGCCGATGGTTACGGAAGAACATCACAAGATGTAGTTGTTCCAGCATTTTTAGCAGCCTATAAAAATAAAGATGCGGGTTCTGCTAATTTGAGTATGTTCCCAAAAATTCCAGTTCCAAATTGGAGGATAACCTATAACGGCTTAACAAAAATTGAGGCTGTCAGTAACTTATTTTCTGCGTTCGATTTAACTCACTCCTATAATTCTACCTATAACGTAAATAATTATAACTCGCTTATTAGATACTCTACAGCCAACGGAGCAGTAAACGTTAGGGATGCCGAAAACAACTTTTTGCCTTCTTTACAGTTCTCACAAATTACCTTGTTTGAGCAATTTGTGCCGCTGTTAGGTATCGATATGAGGATGAAAAACAACATGACCGCCAATGTAGAATATCGTAAATCAAGGTCCTTAAGTTTAAGTTTAACCAACAGTCAATTGGCCTCTCAAAAAGACCAGGCGTTTGTATTTGGTTTTGGCTACAGAACCGCCGATTTTAGATTTCCTTTTGGATTATTCAAAAGTGTGAATCTTAAAAATGATCTTAATTTTAAGTTAGATGTGGCTGTTAGAAACAATAAAACCGTTATCTATCGGGCAGATGTAAATGATCCAGAGATTTCTGCAGGTTCAAAAAATATCACTTATCGCCCAAGTATAGATTATGTGCTAAACCAAAGATTTAATTTGAGAGTATTTTACGATACCAATATCACAAAACCATACACTTCGCAAACCTTTGTTACTGCATTTACAAACTTTGGTATAAATTTGAGGTTTACGATACAGTAATTTAGTTTGTGTGTTTTAACAATTTAAAAAACTCCGTCATGTTGAACGAAGTGAAACATCCCACAAATAGGTTACCAGTTGCAATGGCAACCTTGCAAATGAGATATCTCGTAACCTCGACATGACGGAAAGAATAGAAAATCTTAATAAAAATAAAATTAATTATTTGGGCGTTTTAACAGGCTTTCCGCTATATCTTTTTTTCGAAAAAGAAAAAAAGGATGCCGCTTCAATCCTTAACGCAAAAAAACAAATTCATATCTTACCCTCCTTAGAATTAAATTAAAACTACTATCGCTAACGCCTTACAAAATCGATAAACAAATTGGCAAAAATAAAGACCTCATACTTCTGTCAAAGCTGCGGCTTTGAATCCGCTAAATGGCTTGGTAAATGCCCATCTTGCCAACAATGGAATACATTTGTAGAAGAAATTGTAGAAAAAGGAAACAGCAAAACTCCCGATTGGAAAAGCGGAACATCAAATACAATTTCCAGGGTTAACAAACCATCAAAAGTCCAGGAAATAGAATACACAGAAGACCACAGATTAATTACGCCAGATAAAGAATTAAACCGAGTTCTAGGAGGCGGCATTGTTGGCGGTTCCTTAGTTTTAATTGGCGGCGAACCAGGAATTGGGAAATCAACACTAATGTTGCAATTGGCGTTAACATTAAAAAATTTAAAGGTGCTGTATGTTTCTGGCGAAGAAAGTGAGAAACAAATTAAGTTAAGAGCAGAACGTATTTTAGAAAACCCGACATCAGATTGCTACATTTTAACAGAAACATCTACACAAAATATATTTAAACAAATAGAGCAATTAGAACCTAGCATTGTCATTATTGATTCTATTCAAACGCTTCATTCTGCACATATAGAATCTACTCCTGGCAGTGTTTCTCAGGTGCGAGAATGTACCGCAGAACTTTTGAGATTTGCCAAAGAAACCAATACTCCAGTTTTTTTAATCGGGCATATCACAAAAGACGGAATGATTGCCGGTCCAAAAATTTTAGAACACATGGTTGACACCGTTCTACAGTTTGAGGGCGATAGGCATCACGTTTACCGTATTTTAAGAGCAATTAAAAACAGATTTGGTGCAGCATCAGAACTCGGCATTTATGAAATGCAAGGAAGTGGGTTGCGTGAAGTTTCAAATCCATCAGAAATATTATTATCACAGCGTGATGAACCTTTAAGTGGAGTAACAATTTCTGCCACTATGGAAGGAATGCGACCAATGTTAATAGAAACCCAAGCTTTGGTAAGTGCATCGCCGTATGGTACACCACAAAGATCCGCAACAGGTTTTGATACCAAACGTATGAACATGCTTTTGGCTGTTTTAGAAAAAAGATGCGGATTTAAATTAGGCGCAAAAGATGTTTTCTTAAATATTGCAGGCGGCATTAGAGTAGAAGACCCAAGTATAGATTTAGGTTTAATTGCAGCAATTATTTCATCAAACGAAGATATGCCGGTTTCCTACAAAATTTGTTTTGCCGCAGAAGTTGGTTTAAGTGGAGAAATTAGAGCTGTAAATAGAATAGAACAACGCATTGCAGAAGCGCAAAAATTAGGCTTCGAGCAAATATTTATTTCCAAGTACAACACAAAAGGACTGGATATTTCTAAATATCAAATAGAAATTAAAACGGTTGCTAAAGTCGAAGAGGTTTTTAGTTTGTTGTTTGGGTAATCCAATCTTAAAATTATTGCTCTCGTCATGTTGACGACAGGAAACATCTCATAAATAAATTTGCCATTTTCTACATTAATTGCATAATCCCTTTTTGTGAGATCTCTCGTTCCTCGAGGTGACGGGAAGGCAAATCAATCTTTTTCATGCGGCGTATTCCTCAAAGAAATTGGCTTCCGTTTGCCTTTCATCTTTAAGTTTAAAACCTCTACCAAAACAGAAAAAGCCATGGCAAAATAAATATATCCTTTTGGGATATGTTGCTCAAAACCTTCAGCCAAAAGCGAAACACCAATCAACAACAGGAAAGATAAAGCCAACATTTTAACTGTTGGATGATTGTTTACAAAAGTAGAAATAGCATTTGAAGAAAACATCATTACTATCACCGCTATAATTACCGCTGCAATCATTACCCAAATCTCGTTGGCCATACCAACCGCGGTGATTACAGAATCTAATGAAAACACAATATCTAAAATCAAAATTTGTATAATAACTCCAGTAAAAGAATGGACTTTTTTCACGGTTGCATCTTCTTCCTCTCCTTCTAATTTCTCGTGAATTTCATGGGTACTTTTATAAATTAAAAATAAACCGCCAATAATTAATATTAAATCTCTTCCACTTATCGCCATTTTTTCTAGTAATTCTACTGAAGTTACACCAATCCAATCTCCCATATTAAATAATGGAGCGGTCAAACTCATTACCCAATTTAAAGAAAGTAATAAAAGTACTCTGGTTATCATGGCTAATCCCAAACCAACAGTTCTGCCTTTGGCTTGTTGCTCTTGAGGTAATTTTCCAGATAAAATAGAGATAAACACGATATTATCTATCCCCAAAACAATCTCTAAAACGGTTAATGTTAATAAGGAAATCCAAATTTCTGGATTGCTGATCCACTCCATAGGTAAAATTTTAACCTCAAAAATAATAAAATAGACAGCATTTTAAACAAAAAAAGGCGAGTTAATTACTCGCCTTTAAAAAATATTGGACAAAAATTTAATTAAACTTCACTCCTCCATAAGTGCTTCTAATCACTAGATTTCCAGATGGAGATTTTCCATAATATCCTTTGTAATTTTTAGTTGGAAAATATCCTTTTTCTTCATCAGATGGCGATTTACTGGTGATGGTAACGTTTTCTTTATCATATTTAAAACTTGAATAGGAAGTGGAGATATCAAAGTTAAAGGCAGTATTATTTGTAAAACCCAAATTAAGGTTAGAATAATTTGAGCTGATATTTAAAGATTTAAAGTTCTTATCTAAAGCCCCTATTTTAAATCCTCCTGCATAATTCATTTTTAAAACTGCACTGCCCAATAAATTCCCAAGGCTTACATCGCAATAATTTAGACTTGCGTTCAAATCCTGGGCTTCCTCAATTTTTATATCTCCGTAATTAGAAGATATTATCGCTCCGCCTATTTTTTGAGCATTTATTTTACTGTAATTAGATTTTATATTTACTTTTCCAGTCAAATCTGAAGCCTTTAAATCTCCATAATTCATACTTAAACTTACATCTCCATATAAATTGGGTAAGATTACATTGGTATAATTTGTTTTAAAATTTATGCTGTTTTTATCCGGCATGTAAACATTATAGAAAACCTCAACCTTTTGTTTATCATCATTGTTGCTGTTCCAAAAACTCATGGTCAACCAACTATTACTTTTGTTGTTTTGTTCAATTGTTGTTTTAAAAACTATTTGATTTCCTATTTTACTATTGCTAATGGTCACTCCATCTAACAATTTTTGGGCATCATCTTCAGAACCAGAATAAGCTTTAACAATTACTTCTACTTTTATTTCGTTTTTGTTCCAGGTATTTACTGTAATCCTTCCATAGCTATTACTGATAGCTAAAACGTCATCACCTTTGGTAGAATAACTTTTAGTAATATTCTTAACTTTTTCAATTGAAGTTTGAGATGGCGCACCTTCTTTCCAATTATTATTTGGTAAAATGATAACGTTTGGTATAGGTAGCATTTCTGGCATTACAGGCATTTCTGGAATAGCCGGAATCTTCATAGATTTTAATCTTTCGTTTAAAACCGACATTTTTTTATTCATATCGGCAGCAGCCAAATCCATGTTTTTAAACTGGTCGCCAAAACCCTCAAAAGATTTTCCAACTTTTTCACCCCAAGCTTCCCATTTTTTACTATCAAACTTTTTAGCAAAATCTTCTCCCCACTCCTTCCATTTATTTTCATCTAGATTAATAATAATTGGAGGCATTGGAGGCATAGGCAAAGCTTCTGGCTGAGTTGGTGCGGGCGTTTCAGTTTTTTCCTGGGCTAAAACGCAATTGACAATTGAGATTGCCATTATAGGCAAAACGTAAAATATTTTATATAGCTGTTTCATTTTCTGTTGCTTTAAATTGTTTCACTTCTTTTGTGATATTTAATTGTTGGTTTAACAAATCAATTTGCGATTGCAAGTTCCGGATCATTGCTTTCACTATTCTATCTTGATTTGGAGTTGTTATTAATTCTTCTTGCAATGATTTATATTCCTCTTCTAACTTTATTTGCTCGTTTTTAAAAGTTTGGTAAAGTTGGGGATCAATTTTTTTGAGGTCTTTTAATTCCGTTCTTTTATTAGCAATCAAAGAAGAAAATTGAACTTCTTTTGCAGCATAAACCGGATTGATATTTTCTAGTTTTGTCGACTCTTCTTTTTGATATTTACCCCACAAAAAACCAAAAGCCAAAACCACAATAAAAACTGCCGCAATTCTACTAAAGTTGTAAAACTTGATTCTAAAAACTATTTTTTCTTGTGCCTTGCAATTTTCGTCTAATTGCTTGTCGAGTTTGTCCCACAAACCAGCCGGCGCATCGTAATTTTCAAATACCGACTTATTACTCTTTATAAAATTTTCTAATTTCTCGCTCATCTCTCTATTCCTTTAATTTTTAAAATCTCTACTAATTTTCTTTTTGCCCTTAAAAACTGCGTTCTTGATGTGCCTTCGCTTATTTTTAATATTTGCGAAATCTCCTCATGGTCATAACCTTCTAGTAAATAAAGGCTTAAAACCAATCTGTAACCTTCGGGCAAAAGCGCAATTGCTTTTTTTACTTCATCAATCTTGAAATTTAGTTCCTCCTCATCTTCCCAATTATGATCTACAATACTTTCAACATCAAAATCATCTATTTCCTCAAAAACCATTTTCCTTTTTCTAAGGATATTTATCGATTTATGAACAACAATCTGTTTTAACCAGGAGCCAAAAGATGTTTCTTGTCTAAAATCTTTAATCTTTGTAAAAGCTTCCATAAAAGCTTCTTGCAAAGCATCTTCGGCCTCATCCGTATGGTTTAGAATGCGCACAGCAACATTATACATCGCTTTAGAATACAGCTTGTATAGTTCGTGATGCGCTTTTCTTTCTCCTTTTTTACACTCAACAACTAAGTGAGCGTGTTTATCTATGTAAATGGACTCCAAATTTTTAAGCTTCTATTATCAAAGACAAACTTATTTTTAAAACGTTGCATGAAGGTTAAAATAATTGTAGAATTTTAGATAAATCAATCTCACTATTTTTTTCCAATCTCAGATTTTAATTTTTTTTACCGATTTTTACATGAAATCAGAAACATGGAAATTCATTTCTTTAAATATCAAGGTGCGGGCAACGATTTTATCATGGTTGACAATCGTGATCAAAAAATCGACCATCATCATCCAAATTTAATAGCAAAACTATGCGATAGGAGATTTGGAATTGGCGGCGACGGAATTATGTTTTTAGAATTAACCGATGATTATGATTTTAAAATGGTCTATTACAATTCTGACGGGCAACCAAGCAGCATGTGCGGAAACGGAGGAAGATGTATTGTAGCCTTTGCGAAGAAATTGAACATCATTAAAAATAAAACCACTTTCTTAGCCGTAGATGGACCACATTACGCTGAAATTCAGCGGAGAAAGATTGGGTAAGCTTACAAATGATAGATGTTAAAACCATCAATAAAGATGGAGAAGATTATGTGATTAATACGGGTTCGCCTCATTATATAAAATTTGATGTGAATGTTGCCAATAAAAATGTTTTTGCAGAAGGAAAGGCAATAAGGAATAACGACACCTATAAATCTGAAGGAATAAATGTAAATTTTGTAGAGGATAAAAACGACCATCTTTTTGTCCGCACTTATGAACGTGGAGTGGAAGATGAAACCTATGCTTGTGGAACTGGAGTTACTGCTGTCGCTTTAGCAAATGCGATTGCTAAAAATTTGAAAGGAAAAAATGAAACGGCAATCAAAGTTTTAGGCGGAAATTTAAATATCAAATACAATTATGATGGTGAGACTTTTACTGATATTTTTTTAGAAGGGCCAGCTCAATTTGTGTTCGAAGGAACTTTTGAAATTTAAACTTGAAAATTATTCATCCAGCTTTGAAAAGTTTTTCTCCTCTTCCATTAAAATTTGTTTTACTCTGTTTTCTCTGTGCTTTCTCTATTAACTCTGTGGTTAATAAAACCTAAAAAGGCAAATCATTTTCAGTATCATCAACCGCATATTTGCCGCCAATCTCTGGCTTCGGCATTTCTTCTAAATCTTTATTTTGATGACCAGAAGCTTCGTTATTCTCAAAATCCGTTTTTCTCCCTAAAAGCGTAAAATTTTCTGCAACTATCTCGGTACTGTATTTTTTATGTCCTTCTTTATCCTCATAAGAACGAGTTCTTAATTTACCTTCAATATAAACCAATTTACCTTTAGCCAAGTATTTAGAAGCAATGTCTGCCAAACCACGCCACATTACTATATTATGCCATTCAGTTTGTTCAATTCTTTTACCATCCTTATTGTAAGATTCTGAGGTGGCCAATGGAAAACTTGCTACAGAAACATTTCCATCTAAATGACGTACTTCTGGGTCTTTGCCCAAATGTCCTACTAAAATAACTTTGTTAATTCCCGACATAATTATTGACTTAATTTTAATCAATTTAGGAAATTTTTCAGATACTCAGAAATTAATTTAGGCATTCCATAATCAGAAATTTGCGTTTTTTTAATCTTTAACCAACCATTCTTTTCGATAATTGATGGATTATAATTATTTAAATGTACAAATCTGGCATAAATTCTTTGATGTGTTAATATATGCTTAATCTCTTTCGAGCTTTTTTGGATAACAGTTTTATCATTAAACCAATTTGTAAAATCAGGATGATTTAATAAAACTTCTAATTCTGTTCGTTCAGGAAATTCTATTGCAGGTAAGTCATGTAAGCCAGCCCAAATATCAGTATTATCACGTCTTTTGATTAAGATTTCATCTCCGTCATCAATCAGGAAAAAATTAAAGTAACGTTCTCTAATTTTTAGCTTTTTTAGTTTTATTGGTAAATCGTTAATTCTGTGATGTTGATAAGCAAAGCAAGAACTTTGAAATGGACAAATAGAACAATTAGGGCTTTTAGGTTTACATTGTAAAGCACCAAACTCAATCATCGCCTGGTTATGTTCACCAGCATTTTTAGTATCCAACAATTCATCGGCTATAGCTTGAAACTCCTTTTTACCCAACGTTGAGTTAATAGGTGTTGAGATTCCAAAATATCTGGAAATTACCCTGTAAACATTACCATCTACTACGGCTTTTGCTTCGTTTGATGAAAAGGAAGAAATTGCTGCTGCTGTATATTCTCCAATTCCTATTAAGGTTATTAAATCGGCGTAAGCCTGAGGAAAAATACCATTAAAATCCCTTTGGATAACCTTAGCTGTTTTTAGCATATTTCTTCCTCTAGAATAGTAGCCTAACCCTTGCCACATTCTTAAAATCTGATCTTCAGAAGCATTTGCGAAACTCTCAACATTAGGATATTTCTCAGAAAATCTTAAATAATAGGGCAAACCCTGTTCTACTCTAGTCTGTTGAAGTATAATTTCAGAAAGCCAAATTAAATATGAATCTTGTGTATTACGCCATGGTAAATCCCTTTTATTGTTTCTATACCAGCTAATTAGCACATTAGAAAAGCTCATTAATGTAAAATTTTAATAGCAAAGATAGCCTCAAAATGCTTAATGGTTGTATAGTAAGGGGTTGAAATAAATAAATTTGCTATTTATTTCCCAAATTCAACTAAAAGCAATACTTTTGCAACCCCAAATAGGTGCATTACGCAAAGTAAATTTTAAAGGAAAATATATAATGACAAAGGCAGAAATTATTGCAGAAATTGCAGGAAAAACCGGAATTGAGAAGGTTGATGTACAGGAAACTGTAGAGGCGTTTTTTAAAGTTGTAAAAAATGCAATGGTAGGCGGTGAAAACGTTTATGTAAGAGGATTTGGTAGTTTTGTAGTTAAAAAGAGAGCTAAAAAAACGGCTAGAAATATTTCAAAAAATACAGCAATTATTATCCCAGAGCACTTTGTGCCAAGTTTTAAACCTGCAAAAGTTTTTGTAGATAAAGTAAAAACAGGAAACAAAGCCTCTATCAAAGCTTAATTATGTTAAAATCTAAACAATATATTTTAATAGCATCAGTAGGTTTATTGATGGTTATTTTATATAATTTAGATATTAAAGGATTAATTAAACCAAAAGAAGATCGCGGTATGCAAACTACCGCAACTTCTACACCAGAAAATGTTTCTGATATTAGCTATAAAAGTGTTTCTGCTATTTCTAAAGAAATGATTAGCGCTAGTTTAGTTTCGGATATAGAAAAGTTAGAAACTAGTGCATTGAATGAATCAGGCAGTGAATTGATAAATTTGCAGAAACAAATAGCCCAAAAATGGGATGATGTTAATCAGCCTGCTGCTGCAGCTTTTGCTTACGAATCTATCGCAAAAAGTGAGTCTAATTATAATAACTGGTTAATTACTGGTGATAGATTTACTGACGGCTATCAAAACTTTAAAGATACAACCGCTACTGCAGGTTTATTAAATAAAGCAATTGAGGCCTACAATAAAGCGCTAGAGATTAATCCAAAAAGCTTGGATGCACAAACAGGTTTAGGAGTTGCTTATGTAACTGGTACACAAAATCCTATGCAAGGAATTCAATTGCTACTTGGTGTAGTAAAAGAAGAGCCAAAAAATTTGAAAGCAAACATGAATTTGGGTATGTTTTCAATGAAATCTGGTCAATTCCAAAAAGCAGTTGATCGTTTTAAAACAGTATTAGATGTTAAAGCTACGCCAGAAGCATGGTTTTACCTTGGTACTAGCTATGAAAATTTAGGAATGAAACCTGAAGCGATATTAGCTTATCAAAAAAGTAAAGAACTGGCTGCAGACCCAAGCTTAACGGAGTTTGTTGACAGAAAAATAAAAGAATTAAATAATTAAATAAAACATTAAAATTTTAAGATTATGCCAAGCGGTAAAAAAAGAAAAAGACATAAAATGGCCACCCATAAACGTAAAAAGCGTTTAAGAAAAAATAGACATAAGAAAAAATAGGCTATCATCTTTATAGCTTATAACAGGAAGTATTTATTTTAAATAAAGTAAATACTTTTTCTGTTATGTCTTATTTTTTAATATTTCCTCTGTTGTATAAAAAGGTAATTTATATGCCTTTTTTCTAAAAATTAGCTGGTGGTAAAAGAATTAATCATTAATTCGGCCCCAAGTGGGGTTACGATTGCATTACTGCAAGACAAGCAACTCGTAGAAATTAACAAAGAGCAAATTAACAACAGTTATGCTGTTGGTGATATATATCTAGGTAGGATTAAAAAAATCATGGCTGGACTTAATGCTGCTTTTGTTGATGTTGGGTATGAGAAAGATGCTTTCTTACATTATTTAGATTTAGGCCCGCAAGTACAATCCTTGCAAAAACTGACTAAACAAGTCCGTGGAAATGCCTATAAAAATCATTTATTAGATAATTTTGAAAAGGAAACTGATATTGATAAATCTGGTAAAATATCATCCATTTTAACTAAAGGTCAGTTTTTACCTGTTCAAATTTCTAAAGAACCAATTTCTACAAAAGGCCCAAGATTAAGTGCTGATCTTTCCATTGCTGGTAGATTTGTTGTTTTAGTGCCGTTTTCAGATGTAATATCTATCTCAAAAAAGATTAGAAGTAATACGGAAAGAACTCGTCTAAAAAAAATTGTTGAGGGTATAAAGCCTGCAAATTTTGGCGTTATCATAAGAACTGTATCTGAACAAAAAGGGGTTGCAGAAATCCAAAAAGATTTACTAGACCTTATTTCTAAATGGGAAAGTTTTATGAAAAAACTTCCTACTACAGATCCATCCAAAAAAATATTAGGCGAAATGGGTAGAGCTTCTACCATTTTAAGGGATATTCTTAATGATGAGTTTACAAATATATATGTTGATGATAATTCTATTTACGAAGAGATAAAATCTTATGTACATGAAATCTCTCCTGAACTTGAAAAAATCGTTAAACATTATAAAGGTAAGGAACCAATATTTGAGCACTTCGGGATTGAAAAACAGATTAAAGGCTCGTTTGGTAGAACTGTAAATCTTGCTGGTGGCGCTTACCTTGTTGTAGAACACACAGAGGCTCTACATGTAATTGATGTAAATAGCGGAAACCGCACTGCAAGTCCAGAAAATCAAGAAGAGAATGCTTTCATGGTTAATAAGGAGGCTGCAAAAGAAATTGCTCGTCAATTAAGGCTAAGAGATATGGGCGGAATTGTTGTTGTTGATTTTATAGATATGCATAAAGCGCCAAATAGAAAAGATCTTTTTGACTATTTAAGGTCTGAAATGAATTATGATAGGGCTAAACATACTATTTTACCTCCATCTAAATTTGGATTAGTACAAATTACTCGTCAAAGAGTAAGGCCTGAGATGAATATCGTTACCAATGAAAAGTGCCCGTCTTGTGATGGTACTGGAGAGATTAAAGCAAGTGTTGTTTTATATGATGAAATAGCCTCTAATTTAGATTATATTTTAAACGAGCAAGCCGAAAAGGGTATTACATTATGTGTCCATCCATATATTGCTGCTTATATTAAAAAAGGATTTGTTTCACAACAAATGAAATGGTTTTTTAAATATAATCAGTGGATAAAAGTTAAGGAAGTTCCATCCTATCATTTAACAGAATTTCACTTTTTAAGCGCTAAAGACGAGGAAATTAAACTTTAGTTCCAGGTTTTGGCCAATATAATTTTAGAAGCATCAATCATTAAGGTTGATGCTTTTTTGTTTAATGTTTTTTATATCTTAAACTAATTATGAGGGCTGTTATACAAAGAGCAATCAATGCAAATTGCAAAGTAAATAACGTTATTACTGGAGAAATAAAAATCGGATTTGTAGTTCTTCTGGGGATTTGTAATGATGATAATGAAGAAGACATAAAATGGCTCGCTCAAAAAATTGTGAATTTGAGAGTATTTTCTGATGATGAAGGTTTAATGAATAAATCTTTATCTGATGTTGATGGAAACATTCTTTTAATTTCTCAGTTTACCCTTTTTGCACAAACTAAAAAAGGAAACCGTCCATCTTTTATTAATGCGGCTAAGTCTGATATTGCCATTCCGATTTATAAAAAGATGATTTTGGAGATGAATAATTTACTTGGAAAAAAAATATCTAAAGGTGTTTTTGGTGCTGATATGCAAATAAGTTTAATAAACGATGGACCAGTAACCATAATTATAGATACAAAAAACAAAGAATAAAATGACTTTAAAAGAAGCTCAAGGACTGGTGGATCAATGGATTAATACAACAGGTGTTCGTTACTTTAATGAATTGACCAATACAGCCATTTTGATGGAAGAAGTTGGCGAGGTTGCCAGAATTATGGCCAGGAAATATGGAGAACAATCTTTCAAAAAGACAGATGAGGCTATAAATTTACCGGATGAAATGGCTGATGTTCTGTTTGTTTTGATTTGTTTGGCTAATCAAACCGGAATAGATTTAACTGATGCATTAAATAAAAATCTCGAAAAAAAGTCCATTCGAGACATCGATAGACATAAAAATAATCCAAAACTAAAATAATAAAAAAAGGAGTTGAAATTCAACTCCTTTTTTGTTGCTGATTAATATAATAATTAACCTGCTTTTAAAGCCGCTATTGCATCCTTAACTTGTTGGTTGTTTGGATCTAATGCTAAAGCTTTATTAAAGTTTTCCATAGACTTTTGCTTATCAGATTTAATATAATAAGCGCCTATAGAGGAATAAGATTCCACTAAATTTCTTTTATCAGCTGCTGTCTGTTCTGTTTTAGCTAATGTAAGTTCAACTAACTTATCATAAGCTGCTTTAACTTTATCGTTTTCATTTACAGGATTTAAATAATACTCAACCCTTGCTAAATATAAATAAGCATCAATATTATTAGCAGTAACAGCAACATAATTAAATGCACTATCTGCATCTAATAAAGTTTGCTTCATTCCTACCTCATCTTTAGAGTTTTCTCTAACCATCGCAGCGTAAGAGAAGTAATTAGAATATCCTAAATAAAACCAGTCCTTTAAAGTTGCTTTTGGTAATTTAGTTAGCCTATTATAGTATTCTGCAGCTTTAATATATTTTTTACTTGAAAAATAAGTAGATGCTATAGTTCCTAAAACTTCTGTATTAGCAGTATCTAATTTAGAAGCTTGGATATAATTTAGAATCGCTAAAGAATCTTGTTTTAAAGTACCATAAGCTTTACCAATTTTTAAATAATCATCAGCAATTACTCTACTTGGTTCAATTTCTTTAACAAAAGAATTTAAAGCATCTAATCCTACTTGACTGTTATTGTTTTCTACAGCAGCATACCCTTTAAACCTCTTAGCTAAAATATAATCTTTGTTATATGCTGGAGAGCTGATAAAATCATTTGCACTTTTTTCAAGTCCAGCAAAATCTCCTGCATTGAATAAGAAAATCAAATATCTATATTGTGAATCTGCTGATCTATCTGTTAAATCTAAATATTTTGAGTAGGCATCTTTTGCTTTAGGCAATAATTCCGCTTTTTTAGCAGGAAATGCAGAAGCCCAACGGTAATAATTTTCTGCCAAAGCTCTGTAGGCAGGACCAAAATTAGCGTCTTTACTAATTACACCTTTCAATGTACTTTCAGACAATTCAAAATTAAAAGCTTGAGTCCATATTTCACCAATATTTACTTCTACACTAGGTAAATTATCTTTTAAAGTCATTGCTCTTTGATATTCAGCAACCGCTTCACTATTTTTCTTTTCTGCCTTGTAGGCATTTCCCATTGCAATGTGTAATTCTGGATCCTTTTCACCATTTTCTTTGGCTTTTTCAAACCATTCAAAAGCTTTTGGTAAATCTCTAGATGGCTCATAAGTATATGCTTCACCTATATAAACATATTCTAAGTAATCCTTCTTCCTCATTTCTTCGGTTGCTTTAGAAAAATTAGCTTGAGCTGCTGCCGCATTTTTATTGAATAAATCAACAGTACCTAATCCAACATAATTGAGCGTAAACTTACTTTTATCATCAGCTGCAATTCCTTTTTGAAAAACTGCTTTTGCAGAATCTGGCATATTTAATCTTAAATACAAATCACCATAGTAAAAATAGTTTTCTGGTGTTCCCTGATTTTTAATAAGGTTTGCAAATAATGATTTCGCTTTTTGATATTGCTCTGCAGTAACCGCTTTTCTAGCATCTTCTAAACTTTGTGCTATCGTGATAGAACCAATAAACATCATGCTTAAGGTTCCTATAGTTATCTTCTTAATAATATTCATAGTTCAATTATATAAAAAAAATTTAATTTCTAATTTTAATTTGTCTACTTGGTAAAGAATCTGGTGCCAATCCTGACTTTAATATGATTCTTTGACCTAACTCACTAGCAACGAAAGATGCAAAACCTGTGCCTAAACCTGCTTTGCCCTGACAATTTACAATGTATAAATCTCTTATCAATGGGTAATTATTAACTTTTAAATTACTTTGGGTAGGCTTTTCGTAATTTTTACCATCGCCTTTAACTGCAATAAACTTTAATTTTTCTACCTCCTCTGCAACATCGGGTGTAGGTCTTTTCATCCAAGCAACACTTACAATTCCTATCGCATTAGGGTTATTAACTATATACTTAATTACTTCCTTATTAGATTTTAAAGCATAAACATTCTTTGGAAAACTTTTAACGTTAGTAAGCTTCATTAAGTATTCAACAGTACTTGATTTTGGATTATCAAATACAATTGATGTATTTTGTTTATAGGTACCTAAAAGAGCTCTTTTTAATTCCTCAATTGTAATCAAAGAATCTTGGTTTGATTTACCAGTAATCAAAGCGATGCCATCAATTGCAAATTTGGTATATCTAATTATAATTTTTTTATCTTCATAATACTTAGCCTCTTTTTCACTAAGTTTTCTAGGAAGTATAGCCACATTAATACTATCGTTAATAAAAAGTTCTAAAGCATCGTTTAAAGGTTTATATACTATGTCGATTTTAGCTCTTTGATAGTTCTCAGCAAAGATTTGATATTCATCATCAATGATAGGGTAAAGAGATTCGTCTGCTACCATTATCGCTTTACCATATGTAATTTCATTAGTACTATCAGATATAGTTTGTTGCCTACATGATAAGATACTGAAAAGAAAAGATATCATTATAAAAGCTAAATAGCCTTTTTTAATCATGTTGTTGATTTTTTATTAAACGTACAAATCTGAAAAATGAATATACAATTAGTAATAAGCCAAAGGATATCTTCCATATTTTGTCCACTCCATACAGTAAAGGAAACTTATCCCAGAAGATAATACAAATTCCAATTGAGAAGTAAACAGCAAACATGATAAGTCCTAAAATGAGCAGAAATCGCTTTGTGGGCGATTTCTGTCTATCTCTGAATTTTTGATATGCCATTAAAGCAAATTAATTTTGCAGTTGGAAGAAAATTGGAACAGTGTAAGAAACACGTACTGGCCTTCCATTTTGAATACCTGGAGTCCATTTTGGAGAAGTTTTTAAAACTCTTATCGCTTCTTCATCAGCTCCCCCTCCTATTCCCCTTACTACTTTAATATCGGTTAAAGAACCATTTTTCTCAACCACAAATTGACAATAAACCCGACCCTGAATTCCAGCATCTCTTGCTACAGGAGGATATCTTAAATTCTTCCCTAAATACTTACCAAAAGCCTCTAAGCCTCCAGGAAAAGATGGAAGTACTTCCACATTTTGAAAGATTTCATTGGTATCTTCCGTTTTTTCCTGATTTATTGGCCCTTCACCAACGGGTGTATTAATTACAATTTCTGCATTTGGATCACCTTTAATAGTTTTAGCACCAGGATCTGCCTTTTCCAATTCCTTGATCGTAGGAGGTTCTTCTTCAATTACCTCTTCATCTGGCTTAACTACCGGTGGAGGAAATTTAACCTGATCCACTTTTGGTGGTGGTGGCTCTACTGGCGGAGGTGGTGGTGGTGCTTTCTCATCAATAGGAGGAGGAGAGGCCAAAACCACTTCTGTTAATTTCTCCTTCTTAGAAGGATCTTCAGGTACAAAACCACTTAAAAATCTAGCAATTAATGGTGAGGCAATTGCTAATGAAAATAATACACAACCAATTATAATGGCTTTATTTGTGTTCTTATTATTTTCCTTACGAAGTTGATAAGCTCCGTATTCTTGGTTTCTACCCGCAAAAATTATATCTATCCACTTTTTGTCTAGGATATCTAGTTTTGACATAATATTTTATATTAGGGTGTAATATTAATTGAGTTATTATTCTTTAAAAGCTCCTTGATCTTTCATCAAACCTATTTCTGCATTTTCTACTTTATTGTTTATACCGTATGATGGAACATTTGCAATCTTAATTTCGTCCAAAATATCAACAAAGTTTTTATAAACAGATTTATCAGTAGGTTTAATGATAACCATTAATCCTTTTTCTGGATTCCCTGTATTTGCAATTACCTGTTTATTGTTTTCAACAAGTGATTTACGAATACCGTTCTTCCCGAAATTATCAACTGTTGGAGGATTATCACCAATTACGCCCATGTACCAAACAATTTTATTGTCTGATCCTAAAAGAACGGTCATTGTTCTTGAAGCCTTAACATCTAACTCTTCGTTCTTATCATTCTTATCAGGCATGAACATGTCCATTGCCTGAGGTTTGGCTAAGGTTGTAGTTAGCATAAAGAAGGTAATCAATAAAAAGGCTAAATCTACCATGGCAGTTAAATCTACCTTTGTGGATTGCTTTTTACTTCTTACTTTCCCGCCTTTCTTGTCCCCGCCGGAGGTGTCTAATTCTGCCATTTTTATTCAAATTAATTTACTCCTTCTAAAGAAGTTATCAAACTAAATTTATTAATTTCTTGATCTTGAAGGATATCTATTACCCTTCTAATAGTTGGATATTCTTCTTTAGAATCACCTTTAATAGAAAATCTTAACTCAACGTTATGCAATTCTTTATTAGCATACCTAGCTTGCAAAATCCATTGCTTTAATTGATTATTTTCTCCAGAATCACAAGGAATACCAGGTTGAGTTAATTTCATCCTTTCTGAATTATCCATTGCAATAAACTGCTTTAAACTGGCAATTGGAACTCCGAAATTATCTATTAAAGCAAAGCGTTTTTTTTCCTGATCTGTAAAAGTGATATTATATTGTTTACCTATACGATCTAAAGTATTTATTCTTACGTCTTGACCCACTACTCCAAAAAACACTTTATCCTCACCTACTGTAAGTGTAGATATATCTGTATCTGGCAGCTTAAAGGTTACTGTAGATGAAGGAATTTCTACAGCTAAAGCCTCAGGCTGACGAGCAGTTGCCGTTAAGATAAAGAAAGTAAGCAGTAAGAAAGCTACGTCACACATAGCCGTCATATCCGTTGAGGTACTTTTTCTTTTTATTTTTACTTTTGGCATCTTTTTATTATTTAACGATTGAACTTTAAAAACCTTATATATTACATATAAGGTTATTTGCTAAACTCTATAAAATTAATGAGTTGCAGCGTAAGTTTGAACGATAGAGAAACCAGCTTCATCAATTGAATAAGTTAAACTATCAATTTTAGAAGTAAAAAAGTTGTAAGAAATTACAGCCAATAAAGAGGTAGAAATACCCGTAGCTGTATTAATTAATGCTTCAGAAATACCATTTGCTAATTGTGCTTGATCTGGAGCACCTGCAGTAGCTAAACCAGCGAAGGCTTTAATCATACCTGTTACTGTACCTAATAATCCGCCTAAAGTACCAACTGACACTAAAGTAGCTATGATTGTTAAATTTTGTTCTAACATTGGCATTTCTAGCGCTGTTGCTTCTTCAATATCTTTTTGAATAGCTAAGCATTTTTGTTCTGTATCCATTACACTATCAGTTTCTACTTCCTTGTATTTTAACAAGCCAGATTTGATAACTGCTGCAACTGAACCTTTTTGTTTGTCGCACTCACTAATAGCGCCGTCAACATTTCTAGAAGTTAATAATCCTTGTACTTTTCTCACAAATGAATCTACATTACCTGATCCGGCTGCTTTACTAATAACAAAGAAACGTTCAATAGAAAATACAATTACCATTAAAAGCATTGACATTAAAAATGGTACGATATAGCCTCCTTTGTATATCATTCCGAAATAATTTCCTGGAAGTGGGTGACCTGTGTTGTCGCCTCCTTCAAAATTAGAGCCATTACCCATTACAAGTAAAAATAGAGCCCACCCAACAATAATGCAGATTATGATAGCTAATCCTGCGAAAATCCCAGAACCTTTAGAGTTCTCTTTCTTAGCCGTGGTAGGTTTTGGTGCGTTTGCCATTGTTTTTTAGTTTTTAGTTCTTAATTTGATTAATGTGTTTAATTAGTTTTTTTATGCGAATAACAAATTTATGATTTATCCTCTAATATCAAAATTTATAAAATTCTTATAAATGACAAATATTATAAGTAGATATTAAATTATAGTTAACAATAACGTTAAAATAAAAAAAGATTGCTTCGCACAAGCAATCTTTTACAATGAAAACCATTTTCGACTTAAAAAGCAAATTAAAAAAAAATTATTTTTGTCACAATAATATGGTTTGAGTAAATACTTCTTAATTTTTTGTCTCTTTCTTTATCAATTTTTAAAAGATTTTTTGTTTTAAGAGGTGTTTTTAAATTTGGTTAAACCAATATTATTTTAATTAACCTCCAATTCTTTTTACTTTAAATCCTTCAATAATTAAAAGATCCATAATTTTTTGCCTGAAATCTCCTTGTATTAATATTTCTCCATCTTTAACAGTTCCGCCAACTCCACATTTAGTCTTAAGCATTTTTCCTAAATCCTTTAAATCATCATCGGCACCTATAAATCCTGTAATTAAGGTTACAGCTTTTCCACCTCTTTGTTTTTTATCCAATTGGACCCTTAAATCTTGAAGTTTTGGAACTAATGTTTCCTGCATATTTTCTTCATCCAAATTTAATTGTGCGTCTGGATTTGTTGAATAAACTAACCCATCAAAACTGTTTAGCTTTTTTTCGTTCTTTTTACTGTGCATATTTATTATACTTTAAACAATTAGCTTTAATGCAAGGTGCTTTATACTAACTTTTAAATCCCTGCCTTTTAACAATGGTTCGCCATCTAAATGAATTGGGCCATCGGTTTCCCTTGAGATAACTGCATTATTAACTTTTATAATCTCTATATATTTTGATTGATGCGTGGTTTTAAAAAACATCCTAAAAGCCAATGCAGGAAAAATAAATAATGGGAATGGTTTAATGATACATAAATCTAACAAATTATCATTCAAGGAAGCCGCTGGTGCTATGTGTGCATTATTTCCATATTGAGATGAATTTGCTATACTTAACATAAAAGCCTGTCTTTGAATTGTCTTATCTTCAATTGTAATATTATAAGTTTGAGGCTTATAACTGCTTATCTCTGAAAGGGTAGATTTTATGTAATTTTTAAATCCTCTATTTGTGCTGTTAGCGAAATGAGCACTAATATGGGCATCAAACCCCATACCTGCCATATTGATAAATTTTTCATTATCAATTAAACCAACATCAATATCGATGGTGTTTAATAAGTTGATTTTTTTGATTGCTTTCTCATGATTTAAAGGAATTTTTAAAGTTCTTGCAAGCCCGTTGCCCGATCCACATGGAATAATTCCCATCGTTTTGCCAGAAGATTCTAAAATTCCAGCAACTTCATTTATAGTTCCATCGCCACCAACAGCTACTACTATATCATACTGATTATCAATTGCTCTTTTCGCTAACTCTTTAGCATGATTAATATAATTTGTATAGACAATTTTAGCATCAAATATCTTTAAGTTTAAATAATGATCAATTAAATTTGGGAAAAAGGTTTTATTTAATCCCCCTGAAATAGGATTTACGATGAAGAGGATTTTCTGTTTCAAAAAGTAAATAATTTATTAGTCACAAAGTAATCCTATTTTTCTCATAAAATAAAAATTGTTATACCTTTACATCATTATTAAGTGGAATGATTTGAAATGATTGCAACCACGTAAAAAAAATGCTAAACCATTATGCGTTAAGCCCCCTTGTTTGCAATCTTTATACTTTCCTAAATCAATAACAATTTAAAAAAATTAAATATGTCTTATTTATTTACGTCTGAATCGGTTTCTGAAGGACACCCAGACAAAGTTGCAGATCAAATTTCTGATGCTTTAATTGATAATTTTTTAGCTTTTGATAAAGATGCTAAAGTTGCCTGTGAAACTTTGGTTACTACGGGTCAAGTGTTTTTAGCCGGTGAGGTTAAATCTAAAACCTATTTAGATGTGCAAAAAATTGCTAGGGATGTAATCAGAAAAATTGGTTATACCAAAGCTGAATACATGTTTGAAGCAAATTCTTGTGGCATTTTATCTGCGATTCATGATCAATCTCAAGATATTAATCAAGGTGTAGACCGTAGCAACCCAGAAGAGCAAGGCGCTGGTGACCAAGGAATGATGTTTGGTTACGCATCTAACGAAACTGATAATTATATGCCATTAGCATTAGATTTGGCCCATAAATTATTAATTGAGCTTGCCGCTTTAAGGAGAGAAAACAAAGAAATTACCTATTTAAGACCTGACGCAAAATCTCAGGTAACTATTGAGTATAATGATAATCATCAACCTGTAAGGATTGATAGCATTGTGATTTCTACCCAACATGATGATTTTGACGAAGAAGCTACGATGTTGGCTAAAATCAAAAAAGACATCATTAGTATTTTGATTCCAAGGGTAAAAGCTTCAGTAAAACCAGAACTTCAAAAACTATTTAATGATCAAATTACTTATCACATTAATCCAACTGGTAAATTTGTAATTGGTGGTCCGCATGGTGATACTGGCTTAACTGGCAGAAAAATTATCGTTGATACTTATGGAGGCAAAGGCGCACACGGTGGTGGAGCTTTTTCTGGAAAAGATCCTTCTAAAGTTGACCGTTCTGCAGCTTATGCAACTCGTCATATTGCTAAGAATTTAGTAGCAGCAGGTGTTGCTGATGAAGTTTTGGTACAGGTTTCCTATGCTATTGGTGTTGCTGAACCTTGCGGTATTTTTGTTGATACTAAAGGAACAGCAAAGGTTAATTTAACCGATGGCGAGATTGCTAA
This sequence comes from Pedobacter psychrophilus, assembly GCF_001652725.1. Taxonomy (GTDB): domain Bacteria; phylum Bacteroidota; class Bacteroidia; order Sphingobacteriales; family Sphingobacteriaceae; genus Pseudopedobacter; species Pseudopedobacter psychrophilus. The sequence continues at coordinate 304,118 of NZ_LWHJ01000028.1, read as the reverse complement.
AAAAGTAGAAAGTGTATTTGATATGCGCCCGTACTTTATAGAGCAACGTTTAAAATTAAGAAACCCAATTTATTCTGAGACTGCTGCTTATGGCCACATGGGGCGTAAAAATGAAGTAGTTAGTAAGAAATTTTATGCGGCTAACGGAGAAGAAAAAACCGTTGAAGTAGAATTATTTACTTGGGAAAAATTAGATTTTGTAGATAAAGTTAAAGACGCTTTTGGGCTTTAATTAAGATTTATACTATTTTATAATCAGCATCAATATTAATGATGCTGATTTTTTTTGAAAAAATTAATAAATAAGTTACTTATCTAAAATAACTCGCCGTCACAATTTCTGCATCACTAAAGCTATATTTTTCTATTGCTTCTTTTAATAAATAATCCCTTATAACGATGATGATTTTTGTGTCTGGAGAATAAATACGGTAATCATTTAATATTGAAATCAAATACGGCTCCAAGCCTTTATTTTTCAATTCGAGTTTACCAATCTCATCAATAATAAGCCATTCGGGTTTTTTTGGGATTGCTGCCTTTAAAATCTCGATGGCTTTCTCAAAAGAACTTTTTAAAAAAATAAAACGACCGATTACTTCAATTTCTTTATTCTCTCTAATATTGGTTTCAAAAGGATAATATTTATTTGGTTCTATATTATAAAGCATTCTTATTTCATCTACATCTGGAGTTAAAATCCCAAAAACATTATTTTCCCCTTTTATCCAGTTTAATAATGTTGATGTTTTTCCAGACTGAACACTCCCCGAAAATAAAAAGACTTTATTTTTCATAAATGCTCATCGCGATTAAATTATAGATGAATTCTTTGTAAACAGCAATTCCTTTTACATTGTTTTTTGCCAAACTAAGCGCCGGCTTAATATTACTTTTAAGGTTTGGAATAAGTTCTAAGATATTGGAAATATCTATTTGATATCTATTTTTTGTTTTGCCTAACCATTTAAAAAGTATCCATTTTAATATCGGACTCAGTAAAATCCAGGCAGCCAAAATCAATAATGTTCTGTAAAAAGAGGCTAACAACATATCTGATTTCAACATAATCGCCAAAAAAAGTATCAAAACCAAAAACATTAATAAGCCTAAATACTTCATCTTAAATATATTTTTCTCTTTTACTGAATGCGAAGAATCTAATCCTTCTAAGTTTGCATTCCTAATCAGCAAATATCTTTCATAAACATTTTTAGGGATTTGATTAGAAATGTATCCAATATAGATAGCCCATAAAAAATATATGGATAAATAGATGATAATTAAAACGTTAGTAGAAGAAACAAATGCCAAATGAAAATCCTTTAAAACGCTTTCTGTAAATTTATTAAATCCATTAAATAGGGATGATCCAAATAAAATATATACTACTAAAAGTTTTTGAATGGCGGTTTCCATTAAGCAGATAATTGCCGTTAAGTATCCGGCAATTTTTCGATTTTTTATTAAGCTAAAAATAACTGAGCCAAAAAATCCTTGAAATGCCACTGCAATATAAGCGTTTATCGGGCTTTGAGGGCTAGCAATAGCTTTTACGATTAAAACTAAAATTGTGGCATTAATAATGCTTTTTAAAGGTTTATCAGATAAATAAGCAATATAACTGATAATGATGATTGCAAAAGCAGCTAAGAAAAATCCTGAAAATGGTAATTTATAGGCGTGTAAAATACCACCCAAACCAGATTCGCTCAAAGCCCATAAAGCGGTAAGTTTATCTATATTTTGTAGTTTAGTGGGGTAAATATTTCGCTCATTAAACATCTAGCGACAAAAATACAATATGATTTATAATCAACATTTAATTAAACCAATTAAAAAAACCAAATGAAACAAATTGAAGAGAAGTATTTAGCAATTGATATAGGCGGTTCGCACATCAAATCAACCATTTTAAATATTGAAGGTAAAATGGAGATTGATTATCAAAAAATTGCGACACCTAAAAATGCAACTCCTGAAGATGTGGTTAATTCCATTGAGACTTTAATTAAAGAATTTCCTCATTATGATAAAATTTCTGTTGGCTTTCCCGGTTTTATAAAAAACGGAGTAGTTAAGACGGCTCCAAACCTTAATAACGAAGCATTTAAAAACTTCAATTTAAGTCAAGCTATTGCTTCAAAATTTAAAAAACCTGTCCGCTTGGTAAATGATGCTGATATGCAGGGCTTAGGTGTAATTAGCAGGGTAGGCTTAGAAATGGTAATCACTTTAGGAACTGGTTTTGGTACCGCTTTATTTATGGATGGAAAATTATTGCCTCATCTTGAGTTAGCACATTTGCCCATAAAAAAAGGTGATTATGATGATTTTATTGGGGATAAAGCATTAGATCAAGATGGAATTGACGTTTGGAATGAGAAAGTTAAATCCGTTTTAGAAACTTTTAGCACCGTAATTAATTACGATAGTTTGTTTTTGGGAGGCGGAAACGCAAAAAAAATAAATTTCACTTTAAATGATAATATAAAATTAGTAGGAAATAGAGACGGGATTAAAGGAGGAATTTTTCTTTGGAAGGAGGAAGATGGCTATTGTGTGAGAACGGTAAATCCGATATAAAAATCAAAAAAAATGAAGAAAAATTATGCCTTTGGGATGATTGGTTTGGGCACCATGGGAAGAAATTTATTGTTAAATATGGCAGATAATGGCTTTAATGTTACAGGTTATGATAAAAACCCGCAACAAATAGAGCTTTTAAAAAAAGAAGGAATTAGAACAAATACCACAGGAACTGTCGATATTAAAGAATTTGTGCAAAGCTTAAAAGTGCCAAGGGCAATTATGATGTTGGTGCCAGCAGGTAAAATTGTTGATGCTGTTATTGAAGAATTGTTGCCTTTATTAAATGAAGGCGATTTGATTATTGATGGGGGAAACTCACATTATAACGATACCGATAAAAGATTTATAGAACTTCAAAAAAAGAATATCCATTTTTTTGGAATGGGTATTTCTGGAGGAGAAAAAGGCGCTAGATTTGGTCCGAGTATGATGCCTGGTGGCGATAAAAAAGCTTATGAAGTGATGAAACCCATTCTTGAAGCGGTTTCGGCAAAAGTTAACGAAGAACCTTGCGTCACTTATATTGGCCCTGGCGCTTCTGGTCATTTTGTGAAAATGGTCCACAATGGGATAGAATATGCTTTAATGCAAATGATTGCTGAAGCTTATGAGTTGATGAAAGTTGGCTTAAATATGCCTGATGAAGAAATTGGAAATCAGTTTAAAAAATGGAATAACGGGAAATTACAATCTTATCTTTTAGAGATTACCCAAGAAATATTTTTTTTAAAGGAAGATGGCGACAAGGATATTTTGCTGAATTATATAAAAGATGAGGCTAAAGCGAAAGGAACTGGAAAATGGACTTCTCAAGCTTCTATGGATTTACAGGCAGTTACTACTTGTATTGACGCCTCTGTTGCCATGCGAGATTTATCTAAAGAAAAAGAGTTGAGATTAGCTGTTGATAAAATCTATAGCGATGCAACCAATATTGATATTGATAAAAATGAAGTTTTAAAAGATTTAGAAGATGCTGCTGCTTTTACCATGAAAGTAATATATGCGCAGGGAATGGATTTGATGCAAAAAGCATCACAAGAAATGAACTATGATTTAAACTTGGCGGATTGTGCTAAAATTTGGAGAGGCGGATGCATAATTAGGGCCGCTTTTTTAGAAGATATTTATGAGGCTTACCAAAATAAACCTGATTTAGATAATTTGCTTTTAGACAAAAAAGTGTCAAAACAAATTAAAAGTACAGTAAATGCTGCAAGAAGTATTATTATTGCAAGCGTAAAAGCTGGTATTGGGACAACGGTGTTTTCATCAGCTTTAAGCTATTTTGATAATTTAAAAACTGGCAGAATGCCTTCTAATTTAATTCAAGCACAAAGAGATTATTTTGGCGCACATACTTATGAGCGTATTGATAAAGAAGGAGTTTTCCATACACAATGGCAAATAAACGCCCAACCATAAAAACTCAATAATATTTAAATGAAAGCTAACATTAAATCAAAACCCACCATTTTCATGATTTTTGGTGGTACTGGTGATCTTGCAGAAAGAAAACTAATACCAGCATTATACCATCTGTTTTTAGATAGTTATATGCCTAAAGAATTTGCGATTATTGGATTAGGAAGAACGGATTATAATGATGATTCTTTTAAAAAATTATTGCTTGGTGGCATAAATAAATTCTCTAGAAGTGGCAAAGCCGAGAAAGATAAATGGGAAGACTTTTCTAAACACATTACTTATTTAAAAAGTGATGTAAACAATGAGGCTGATTACAAAAAAATGAGCTCCCTTATTGATGGTTTCGAGAAAGAATGGAGTGAGACTCCAATCATTATTCATTATCTGGCAGTGGCGCCCAACTTTTTCCCAATTATTGCGAGCAATTTGGCTAAAGTTAAATTAGCTGATGATTGTGACAGAACCAGAATTGTTATAGAAAAACCTTTCGGTCATGATTTACAATCGGCAAAAGAATTGAATGTTTTATTAAAAGGTATTTTTGCAGAAAATCAAATTTATCGTATAGATCATTATCTAGGAAAAGAAACGGTTCAAAATATGTTGGCTTTTAGGTTTGCCAATGCACTTTTTGAACCAATTTGGAACCGTAATTATATTGAACACGTTCAAATTTCTGTTACTGAAGATATTGGCGTTGAAGATCGTGGTGGCTATTATGACGGTTCTGGTGCTTTACGCGATATGGTTCAAAACCATATTTTACAAGTTTTATGCCTGGTAGCGATGGAGCCTCCGGTTAATTTTGATGCAGAAGAAATAAGAAACAGAAAAGTTGATGTTTTAAGGGCTATGCGCCAATTTGGTCCGGATGAAATCAGGTTTAATACGGTACGTGGACAATACAGCGAAGGATGGGTTAAAGGAGAAAAAGTAGAAGGTTACCGTGATGAAGAAGGAGTTGATCCTGAATCTAATACAGAAACTTTTGCCGCCCTAAAATTCTTTATCGATAACTGGAGATGGCAAAATGTGCCTTTCTATGTACGTACAGGTAAAAGAATGCACCAAAAAGCTTCTATCATTAGCATCCAATTTAAAGATGTTCCACATTTAATTTTCCCTAATCAATCTTCCGAAAGTTGGCAACAAAATAGGCTTATCATCAGCATTCAGCCAGAAATGAGTATCAGATTACAAGTTCAGGCAAAGAGACCAGGATTGGATATGACTTTAAATCCTGTTGATATGGTTTTCAATTATGACGGAACTTATGAGAATGAAACACCTGAAGCTTACGAAACTTTGCTATTAGACGCTATGAAAGGAGATCAAACTTTATTTATGCGTGGCGATCAAGTAGAAACCGCTTGGGATTTAATTATGCCAGTATTAGAAAGTTGGGAATCTAAAAAAAGCATCAGTTTCCCTAATTATTCTGCTGATAGTTGGGGACCAGAAACTGCGGAAGCTTTAATTGCGAAAGATGGCTTTCATTGGTTTACAATGCCCATTAAAAAAGCGGATAAGAAATAAATTAGTTTTATAATCATTTCTATTTAATCTATTTTATGAAAACAAACGTTTTTAAAACTCCAGAAGAAATTATTCCTTCTTTAGCCAATTATTTTGTGAATTGCGCTAACGAATTTATAAATAAACAAGGTAAATTTTCTGTTGCCTTATCCGGCGGCAACTCTCCAAAAAAATTCTATGAGTTATTGGCTTCTGCCGATTTTAAAAGCAAAATAGATTGGAAAAAAGTTGACTTCTTTTTTGGCGATGAACGTTATGTACCTCAAGATGATCCCGAAAGCAATTATTTAATGGCAAAAACTTCTTTGTTTGACCATTTAGATATTGAAGATTCACAAATATATAAAGTAGATACCTCTTTAGATCCTGCAACTGCAGCTCAAGATTATGGGCGTTGTATTTGTCAATATTTTGATGATAAACCCAGTTTCGATTTTGTGCTTTTAGGATTGGGCGATGATGCGCATACCGCTTCAATTTTCCCCCATACTTCTTTGGTTTGGATAGATGAAGAAAATGTAAAAGAAGTTTATTTAGAAGATAAGCAGGTTTATCGAATTAGTTTTACCGCTCCTTTAATCAATGCTTCTAAAAATGTAGTTTTCTTAACTTTTGGTGCAAGCAAGGCAGATGCTATTAAAGCAGTTTTTGAAGGAGAGAAAAATGTAGATTTATATCCAGCTCAATTAATTGACCCCGAAAATGGGGAATTACAATGGTTTGTTGATGAGGCTGCGGTGAGTAAACTGACAGAAAAACCTTAAATTTTATTTTCCTCTTTTTTCTAGTTTCTAAATAAGGAACAATCTTTGTATTATCGGATTTATGCCAAATATAAAGCCCGATAATAAATTAAGAACAATTGAAACAGTTTCAAGACTATTAGATAGTCAATTCAAGATTGGAAATTTTAGGTTTGGCTTAGATCCTATTTTAAATCTTATCCCGTTTGCCGGCGATACATCTACCGCATTAGTTTCTATTCTTTTGGTTTATACTATGCGCAAACATGGCGCAAGCAATAAATTGATAGTTAAAATGTTGGGCAATGTTGCCATAGATTTTATATTGGGAGCAATTCCTTTTCTTGGTTGGGTTTTCGATTTCTATTTTAAGGCAAATGATAAAAATGTTAGACTTTTAAAAGAGCATTACGCAGAGGGGAAACATAACGGCAGCGCAAAAGGAATCATCATTTTTAGTTTGATTATTTTTTTATTAATGATTGCTGCTTTTATTTGGGCAACCTGGACTTTCACGGCTTATTTATTTAACTCCTTTTAATAAAATTAATTAAACAAGTTTTTTGAAATTTGCTTTTAAACCATCAATCAAATCATTTTTAGTTTCTTGATGAGCTTTAGCTCCGCTTCGGATATTTGTAGCGTTGCCATGATTACGGACGATTATTTCATTAAAAACACTAATCATTTCCCCATCCTTATTTGTAGTTATTAATTTGTTTTCTAAACCATTATATTGCATCCAAATACTTTGAATTACCCAATCATTAGCATCATTAAATTGAATGGTTTTAATGTCTTTTATTCCCAGCCATTCATCACGATAAGTTTCATCATCATTTAATGCTCCAATTTTATAGCCTACAATTGAACATAAAATTATTCCTATACCAATTAAATATGGAAAAGCAGCGCTTCTTTCAGATTTTGGTGTTTGCTTAAACATGGCTAATCCAACTAAAAAGCCAAACATCAATCCAATTAATAACCCAGAAGTGCTTTTGCTGGTGTTTTTAGGTTTATTCATTAACTAAACCTTCTTTCCAAAAGCTAAATCGCCGGCATCTCCTAAACCTGGAACTATATAAGATTTTGAAGTCATTTCTTCATCGATAGCTCCAATCCATAATTTTGCTTTAGGCAAATTGCTTTTTATAAAGGCAACACCTTCTTGGCTAGCAATTACAGAGACAATGTGCAAAGTCTCAATATCATATTTGAATAGTAAGTCTTTACAACACATCACCAAACTTTGGCCAGTTGCCAACATAGGATCAGAAACAATAACTATTTTTCCGTCTAAATTTGGTGTAGAAACATAATCCATTTGTATATCAAAATCATCATCTTTTTTACTTTTACGATAAGCCGCTATAAAACAAGAATCTGCCTTATCAAAAACATTTAACAAGCCTTGGTGTAATGGTAAACCTGCCCTTAAAATAGTTGCTAAAATAGGCATGTTTATTATATAATCACCATTTGAAAAACCCAAAGGAGTTTGGGTTTCCACATTTTCAAAGTTTAAAGTTTTACTGATTTCATAAGCGAAAATCTCTCCCAAACGTTCCATATTTCTTCTGAAACGCATGCTGTCTTTTTGAATTTCGATATCTCTCAATTCTGCCAAAAAATTATTCGCAATACTTTTTGTTTTATTTAGAAGAAACATAATTTTAACTATTTAGCTCACTCTTTTGTCATTGATCGCTTTTACCCAATCTTCTCTACCACATTTATCACAAGTACAATTTTCGACAGTTTCTTTGGGTTTTTGAATGTTACCGCAAAATCTGCAGGCATAAATATCATTTTTATTTAGCTTATTAACTTTATTGTTAAAATGATGAGGCAAAATAGGAAGTCCGTATTTTATTTTATCATTATCCAGATAGAAAACACTTATTTCTCCTGTGGTTTCTAATATAGCTAAATCAACCTGACCCAAATGGCTAATATTCCTTAATCTTAATTCTGCAAAAAATTCATCAAAAGCCATGGATTCTTTTTTAAACTTATCAATGGCAAATTCTCCGTTTTCAATTAAATAAACCGGTTCTCCTTCCAACAATTTCTCAATTCTTTTTGATTTTGAAATTGAGTAGGTAGTAATACGATATAGTACCAGAATGAATATGAAAACGCAAATTGCAGGTAATAAACCAACATCTTCATAAAATAAAGGATCGCCGGCTGCAGAACCCAATGTTAAAATGATAACCACTTCGAAAATTGAGAGTTGCTTAATTCCTCTTCTTCCAGATAGTTTAAGAACAATTATTAATGATAAATAAACAACTACGCACCTAAATAATACTTCCCAAATAAAGCTAGGAGGCAAGTTGTTCATAAACAAACGGGCGGGTTCAAATATTTCTTTCATAGCACTTTACAAGCAATTGCTTAGCCACTTGCCTTACAAAACAAATTTATTTTATTTTTTTGAAAATTGATTATTGAACGTAACTTAAAGGAATCTAAATTAAAAGATTCTTAGAGAATTGTGAGGTAAGATGGCTTTAAATAATTAAAGTCTATCTTTTTTGGTCTTTAAATAAACTTGATAAGATTTTTTAATATAATTCATATCATCATAACGATTGCGATAGGTCACATCTTCTGGTTTTGGCCTATACAGATACATAAACTCCACCATTTCTTCGTCTTTAATTTGGATACTTTCCTTTATAATAGAAACATTAAAATGAGTATCGACTCCTGATTGCGCATTTTCTCTGTAAATATAACTTCCAAATCTTCTCGCATCAGCGGCATCTTTTCCTAATAATTCATGTAATGCCGTAAGCGGTGTAAAAATGTATGCAAAAATCGGGGGTTTACCTCCATAATAAACGCCTTTGCTTCTATAGCCATTTAAAATCTCTTTCTGTTCGGCTTTTCTGGTTTGTTGTTTTATAACTACTTCATTTAATGTGATTGCTTTTTTTAAGTAGATTATTAAGTTTTGCTTTTGTAGGATAACTTTCTCTTGTTCCTGATAATTGTCTTTAGTAAACACTAAAGTATCTCCTATAGAAACATTGATGCTAAAATTGCCAAAATCATCACTAAAGGAAGTTTCTTTAGATTTTTTATTAAAGATGGAAGCGTTGTTGATTCTTTTATTACCGATTTCAAAAACCAAACCCTTTAACAATATCTTGTCTTGAGCAAAGGTTGTAACACCTAAAATCAGAAAAATTGAAATCAAAAAAGTTAGCCTTATCATAAACGATTCTAATATCCCCAATTTTTATTTAATGACCGGACTTTTAATGTTTTTTAACATTCTCTTGTTTATCTGTTTTTGAGTTAACGCTTTTAGCATTTTCATTTTTCACTAAATCCTTCATAAAATTCCAATTGCCCATTTTCAATTAATGGATAATTTAATTCCCCTATTAATTTTATCTTTGCAAATGATTAAATCAATGACTGGTTACGGTACCGGTATCAAAAACTTACCTAACGGCAAATATACCGTCGAAATAAAATCCCTAAACAGCAAGTTTCTAGAACTAAATATAAAGCTGCCAAAAGCTTTTTCTGATAAAGAATTCTTTTTAAGAAACGAGTGTAGCAAATTGTTAGAAAGAGGGAAAGTGATGCTAAGCATTAATGCAGAAACCATTGATAATACTTCTAAAGCGGCAACCATCAATAAAGATCTACTAAAATATTATTTCAAAGAATTACAGTCTGCCGCTCAAGACTTAGGACAAAGCGATGATAAATTGTTTGTCGCAGCTATTAATTTACCAGAGGTAATTAAATATGATGAATCTTCCGTTTCTGAAGAGGAATGGAAATTGGTATTAGAAGCTTTTTATGCTTCAGTTGATAATTTTCAAAAATTTAGGGCAGATGAAGGTGCTGTTTTAGAAAAGGACCTAACAGAAAGGGTGCAAACCATTCTCGATTTAATGGAGTTAGTGGCAAAAAATGAAACCAACAGAATTCCGGCCATTAAAGAAAAGTTGACAACTATGCTAAGTGATGTTGTTGGAAAAGATAAGGTTGACCAAAATAGATTAGAGCAAGAGCTGATTTATTACATAGATAAGTTAGATATCACCGAAGAAAAAGTACGTTTAAAAAGCCATTGCGATTATTTTATCGAAACCTTAAAAAACAAAGATGCTAACGGCAAAAAATTAGGTTTTATATCCCAAGAAATTGGTAGAGAAATTAATACGATGGGCTCTAAAGCAAATGATGCCAATATTCAGCGTTATGTAGTTGGGATGAAAGAGGAATTGGAGAAAATTAAAGAACAACTATTAAACGTACTTTAAAAATACGCTTAAGGCAAAAGGCATAAGGCTAAACGCTTTCTGCTTTGAGCTTAAAGCTTTAAGCTTAAAAATATGAAAGGTAAACTTATAATATTTTCTGCTCCCTCCGGTGCTGGAAAAACCACCATAGTCCATCATCTTCTTAAAACGTTTCCTGATAAAATTGCGTTTTCAATTTCTGCCACTACTCGCCCTTCTAGAGGTGATGAGCGCCATAAAATAGATTATTACTTTATTACAAAAGAAGAGTTTTTGCACAAAGTAGCTAAACATGAATTTGTAGAATTTGAAGAGGTTTACTCGGGTACATTTTACGGAACTTTAAATAGTGAAATCCAAAGAATTTGGGATCAAGGAAAAACCGTGATTTTTGATTTGGATGTTGAAGGTGGATTAAGGTTAAAAAAGAAATATGGGAAAAATGCTTTGGCTATTTTTGTACAGCCACCTTCTTTGGCCGTTTTAGTTGATAGATTAAAAAATAGAGGTACAGAAACTGAACAGAAAGTTACAGAGAGAATTAATAAAGCAGAAAAAGAGCTAACCTATGCTTCAAAATTTGATGTGATTTTGAAAAATAATGAACTTGATTTAGCATGCAAAGAGGCAGAAGATTTGTTATTAAACTTTATGCGCTAGCTAATACGACCAAAATTTCATTATTTTACCCTTTATATTTAACAAGATGGGTAAAAAAATAATTTGGTTATTTTCTTTTTTAGCTTTTGGGCTAATCCAACCTATTAACGCCCAAAACGTTTCTTCTAAGCTAGAAAACCTAGTAAACAAAAAAATTTCTGATAAGCCTGGCGACAAAGACTCGAGCCAAATTATTGCAGCAGATACTACTTTCAATGGGTTAATTAAACGTGTTGATTACTATGCAGAACAGTTTAATATAATTGGAACTGGATTAAGCGCTGGATTTGATACCATAGACATCAGCGAAACCTTACCCTCGATAGAAAAAAAAATTGAAGATGCCAGTGCTTACAAACTAGCCACATTTAGATCTTTATCTACTCTTCAAGATTATTTTGCCACCTCACAAAAACAACTGGATAAGTGGAGCAATAAGCTAACACTTTACAATAATTCTTTAGTGGGGATGCAAGAAATTTTGTGTCATTTAACTACAGACTCTGTTTTTCAGAAAATCCCTGCAGATTCTGCCCTTCGTAATCGTTTTTTCAATCGCTTAAATGAACTTGGGGCTAAATGGCACCGGTTAGATTCTATTAGTAACAAAGCCATTTTAAATATAGGAATTTTACAAAATAGAGTTTCGGCAGTACAGGTAAGAATTACAGACTTTAATGATCAAATCAATATTGATTTAAGAAAATTAAAAGAAGATGCTTTTACAAAAGAGTACGATTATTTGTGGGATATCAAAACAAATGGTTTTTGGTTAGATTTTAAAGATGGGATTTATAATACCTACAAAATAAATTATCGAATATTTAAATACTACTTCAATTATAGTTACAAGGTACATTTAATAAATATTGCTCTTTTTCTTTTGCTTTATTTTTGGTTGAAAAGAAATAGGGATACTATTAAAAAAGACAGTGAATCGGCTGCAAATATTTTTGAAAACACATTGCTCACTACCAAGAAGCCGTTTTTTGCAGCTTTAGCCGTCACTTGTACCATTGGCCCATTTTTTTATTATCGACCACCAATCATTATCAATCAAATTTATCTAGTAATACTCATGTTTAGTGTGGGGATTTTAATGTGGGGTATATATGAAAAATGGCTGGTTAAGAACTGGTTTATCGCTTTAGTATTTGTGGTATTTTACAGTTTCGGAAACTTATATTTTCAGGTGTTTGTTTCTGAAAGAATCATGTTTTTTATCCTTACCATCTTGATTTTTAGTTGGACAATTCATTTTTTCAAGAAACGAAAGACAAATATTCCTGAGAAATATCAGAACTCTTTGCATAACGTAATTTATATTTTTTTCGCCCTCATTATTGTTTCCATAATTGGTAATTTATTTGGGAGATATAGTATTTCTAAGATTGCTGCCACTACTGCTTTATTTACTTTAGTAGAAGGTATAAGTCTGATTTTATTTGTCAAGATCATTACAGAAGGCATTTATTTACAAATGGAAGTTGGTAAAATACATATCAATACCGTTTCCTCATACCTTGATTTTAAAAACTTAAAAGACCGTATTGGCAAATTTTTAAAGTTTTTAGCCATCGTTTTATTAATTGTTTTCTTCACACAAAACCTTAATGTTTTTGATGTTATTTATGATGATACAAAAACGTTTTTAACCCTAAGCAGAAAAATTGGAAATACAACCTTCACTTTTGCTGGTTTTATCCTGTTTATTTTAATCATCTATCTATCAACCGTTATTGCAAAAATTATCAGTTACTTTTTTGAGTTTGCTGATGAACATGCAATAAAGACATCACGTAGAGCAAAATATAGTTCTTCTATACTTTTAGTAAGGCTCTCTATTTGGATAATTGGCTTTTTGATTGCTATCGCAGCCTCTGGAGTCCCAATTGATAGGATAACAATCATTATTGGAGCATTAGGAGTTGGTATCGGTTTTGGGTTACAAAATCTTGTAAATAATGTGGTTTCTGGTCTGGTTATGGTTTTTGAAAAACCAATCCAAGTAGGAGATTTAATTGAGGTAGGCGATAAAACCGGAACAGTGCGTTCCATAGGAATTAGGGCAAGTAAGATTTTAACATTAGAAGGCTCTGAAGTTATTATTCCTAACGGCGATATGCTCTCTCAAAATTTGATTAACTGGACATTAAGCAACACCCATAAAAGAATTTGTTTAGACGTTGGCGTAAGTTATGGTTCTGATATTGATAAAATCAAAAGCATTTTTAAAACGATAGTAGAAAAAAACGAAGATGTAATGAAAACACCGGCTCCTCTAATTTTACTGGATAGTTTTGGAGATAGCTCTATTAATTTTAGAGTGTTATGTTGGGTTGCCGATATTGATAATTGGCTAAGAATAAAAAGTGTTTTAATGAGCTGTATTTTTGAAGAATTTTATAAAAACGAGGTTACTATTCCTTTCCCACAAAGGGATGTGAATGTTTACATTAAAGATGCAGACCAAATCAGACCTAAAAAAGAAGATTAATTTTTCAATAATATTAAAATGAAAATCGGTTTATTTTTTGGTTCTTATAATCCAATACATACAGGGCATTTAATTATTGCCAATTACATGGCAAACCACACCAATTTAGATAAAGTTTGGTTAGTGGTTTCACCTCATAATCCATTAAAAGAAAAAAAAGATTTAATACAGGTTTATGATCGATTAGAAATGGCAAAATTAGCCATTGATGATACTCAAAATATCAGCGTAAGCGATGTAGAGTTAAAATTAGCCCAGCCTTCTTATACAATTGATACTTTGACTCTTTTAAAAGAGATTTATCCAGAACATCAGTTTGTTTTGATTATGGGTTCTGATAATTTAAAATCGTTTAAAAAATGGAAAAACTACGAACTAATTTTAAGGGATTATCATATTTATGTTTATCCGAGGCCTGGTTTTGCTAACTCTGATTTAGAAAATCATCCATCAATAACAATTACAGAAACACCTTTAATGGAGCTTTCTTCTACATTTATAAGAAAATCAATAGCAGAAAATAAAGATGTTAAATTCTTTTTGCCTGATGAGGTGATCAATTTTATTGAGAGTAAGGGTTTGTATAAATAAGTGTTTTTGGTTATTTAAATGACATCATATTTAAAGCCTAATTAATTGATTAGATACTGTTTCATATTTTAAAATAAATCCTGTAAGGATTAAAATTGAGATGCTTAATATGAATCCTGAAAGGATTAAATGTCTATAGCATTGTTGTAGTGACGCAGGTGTGACCCCTACGGGGTCAAATCCAAATAATTTATATTGTTCTATAGACATTTAAATCCTTCGGATTCATACATATTCTATCCATTCAAATAAATATTCATCTTTATATTCTATTGCAAACTTATTTAAAAACTCCCTATATTCTTCCTTAAACAATTTCTTCTTATGATGATCCTTTTGATTATTGATGTAATTAATCACGTTGTTTAATGAGGAATGACTGTAGGAAAAAGCCCCATAACCTGTTTGCCAGGCAAAAACATCTTTTATAAATTTTTTCTCCTTTATAAATTCATTAGAAGATTTTTTAATTTCTCTCACCAAATCAGATAAACAACAATTAGGTCGCATGCCTATTAAAATATGGATATGATCAGGCATTCCGTTTATTGCCAAAAGTTTTTGATCTTTATTTCGAATAATTCCTGTGATGTATTTATAGAGTTCATTTTCCCATTCAGCTTTTATCAAACTATTTCTCCCTTTAACCGCAAAAATAATTTGTACATAAATTTGCGAAAAAGTTCCTATTCCCATATTTTAAAATTTAGTTAGAAGACAATTTCAAAACAAAAAAGCTACTTCTCTAAAATAGATAACTGAGCAAGTATATCGTTCTGATTTATAAAATAATCCTTGTCACTTTTTAAAGCTTTGTAAACATCATCAAATAGAAGCATGTAATTTCCTTTTTCTGCTGCTACAATCTCTTTAACTACTTTTCCTTTTTCATCAATTGTATAAAGAACTCCTTCTTGATTTTTTTCTTCTATACCGTATTGTGAATCTGTAGGTTTTATGCCCTCGTTAAGCTGGTTTTCTTGAATATCAGTTCTGTTTTTTATAAGCGTTCCGTTTTCTCCATTAAAAACATACGCCGGTTGAGGGTGAACAACCAACATATTGCAAGTAGCAAAAACATTTAATCCATTAGGATAGGTAAGATGTGCAAATGCATAATCATCAACTTCTGTTTCTTTACGCAACTTTCCGTAGGTTTTTTTAAACTCTGACGGGATGCCAAATAATGCAATTGCCTGATCAATAATATGTGCGCCTAAATCGTAAAATACTCCCGCTCCAGGATATGGCTTTTCTTTAAATTGTTTTGGACTTATTTCATTTCTATACCTATCAAAGCGGATATGTGCTTCACTAATTTTACCCAATTTCCCCGACTTAATTACTTTTTGTACGGCTAAAAAATCGCTATCAAATCTTCTGTTTTGAAAAGCTAAAACCTTTAATCCTTTTCTAAAGGCTAAAGAATAAAGCTCTTCTGCTTCTGCTTTGGTTACAGAAAACGGCTTTTCAATCAATACATTTTTACCTGCAATTAGTGTTGCTTTTGCATATTCATAATGAGTGAAGTTTGGCGTATTAATAATAATCAGTTCTAACCTATCGTCGTTTAAAATCGCTTCTATTTCTTTATAGATAATTACATTTGGATAATCTTTTTTTGCATCATCTTTACTTCTCTCATTAATAGCCGTTAACTCAAATCCTTCATGGGCTTCTATAAAAGGCGCATGAAATATTTTCCCTGACATTCCGTAGGCTAATAATCCAACTTTAATCTTGTTTTCCATATCTAAAGAAAGGTAATATTTATAATTAAATAATTGATGTGGTATTACAAATTAACATCAAAAAAAATAGCCCATGAAATTTGAGAAATCATGGGCTAATATTTTATAGGTTTTTTGAACTAGTTTCCTCCGATTCCTCCTCCTGTAGTAGTTCCTCCTCCTTGGTCACCTTGTTTTAAATCATCGTTGGTTACACCGCGTTTTTTACTTGGCGCACCTGCTTTTAATTTTCCAAATCTCCAACTAAAATTAACTCCTACAGAACGGAAAGGAATAGAAAAATTGGTGGTCTGTGTAAAGTTTGCTCCGGTTAAAGAAGAGCTAAAGTTTTTACGTTCATTAAATGGATCAATCAATGTTAAGCCTAAACTTCCTTTTTTATCAAAAATCTCTTTTTTGAAACCTGTAATCCACATATTAAATCCAGCGTTTTCTCCTTGAAAAGTTCTGCGAGGTGAGTTTAATATTACAAAACTCTCTATTACAAAGCCTTTAGGTAAATTAACCGATGCACTTACGAATGCATTGTAAAGCAAATAAATTTTATCTGTCTGTGTAGGGTTTGCATTTATAGTGTTATTATCAACATTAATTTTATAAGAGTTAATATTTAAATTAGTTCTTAGCGTTAGTATTTTAACCGGATTTACAGAACCAAAAAAGTTAAAGCCAAAAGAATTATTTGCTCCAATATTATTATATGATTGAAGTGAAATCGTTCTATTATTTTCGGTTACTGGAGTTACAATGCTTTCAATAATTCCATTTGTTCTTCTGTAAAAAACAGAAGCATTAATTATTGTTGTTTTAACAAATGTAGAATAGCCTAATTCAAAATTATGAGAAATCTCAGGTTTTAAAGTTGGGTTTCCTTGTGATTGTTGTAAAGAGTCGGCAACATTTCTAAACGGATTTAAATAAAATAAACTTGGTCTTTGTATCCTTTTATTGTAGCTTAATTTTACAGTTTGGAAATTTTTAAAACTTTTAGAAACTACTGCACTTGGTACAAATACTCCATAATTATTTGCAAAGTTTGGGGCTTGAGCTAATGCTGGCGTAGAGCTTCCTTTAATATCTGTATATTCATACCTTCCACCAATTTTAAACCCATATTTTTTTGCTAATGTAAAGGCGAATGTTGAATATGCTGCAGCAACATCCTGGCTATAATTATAAATATTATTTCGTCCAACAATTGGAGTCGTATTGTTATTTGATGGATTTACTTTAACAGCCCTAGAATCACTATTTATATCTCTTAAAATTGATTTTGCGCCAACCTCCCATATTACTTTTTTAAATGGATGCGTATAATCGGCCTGGAAAGTAATTTCTTCATTTACTCCATCATTATTTGCAACTTCATTTAATGGATCGGTAGAGAAATTAGTTGTATAATCATTATTTGTACTTCCACGGGTATATTGGGCAGCTAACGAATATTGCTGACCTTCTTTTTTAAATTTATGCGTAAAATCGTTATTCCAGTCATAGTTATTTGCGCCAAATTCATTATCCGTTGTTCTTATATAACTACTAAGGTTAGACCCTATTTGTGACGTAGCATTATTTGTACCGTCTGTACCAAATGAAAAACGACTAAATTTTAATGTAGAACTAATTGAATTGTAAGTATTAAAATCATAATCAAGTCCAAAAGAACCATTACCAGCTAAACGTTCGGTAGTGTTTTTGCCGCTTTGGGCATTTACAAAACCTGAACCACTAGAATTAAAATCTAAAATTGATGCTGCTGGCCAAGAATAGTTACCGCCAAAATTAGAACTAAAACCAAAACGTCCTTTTTTAATATTTAAATTAAGGTTCGCGTTATTTTGTCTTGTGCCAATAGAAGAGTTAACCGATCCACTAATGCCTTCTAAATTATTTTTTTTAGTGATGATATTAATAATCCCAGATGTACCTTCGGCATCATATTTTGCAGATGGTGAAGTAATTACTTCTACGTTTTTTATTTGGTCTGCAGGGATTGCTTTTAGCGCATCGGCCATATTTCCTGCCATCACTCCTGATGGTTTTCCATTTATTAAAACCCTAACATTAGAACTCCCACGTAAAGAAACATTTCCTTCATAATCCACAGAAAGCAAAGGCACTTTTCTTAAAATGTCAGTCGCATTTCCGCCGGCAGATGTTACGTCTTTCTCTGCATTATAAACAATCCTATCAATTTTATTTTCAATCACAGGCGTTTCTCCAATTACTGTAACTTCTGCCAAAGCTTTACTGTTTGGCGATAGAATAATGTTGCCTAAATTAAAATCTAGTTTTGATGGAGTGGTTTCTACAGGATCAATAATTTTTGGGCTGTAGCCGATAAAAGAAATCGTAATTCTATATTTTCCAGGTTTGATATTATCAATCCTAAAACTTCCCTTTTCATCTGCTAAAGCTCCGCTGGTAGATTTTGTTTGTGTGCTTCTTGATAAAGAAACTGTGGCATAATCTACTGGCTTTTTAGTTAAAGAATCTATTACCGTTCCAGTAATTTTTCCTGTGATAACAGCAGCACCACCGCCACCAGGAAACTGGGCAAATGTAAATTTTGTGGCAATAGTTAATAATATTATGAAGGATAATCGTTTCATCATTTTTATGTTTTTTTTAATGAGATGCAAAAAACGATGCAATGTTACGATTAAAGAAAAAATTTATTGGTAACATCCAGGTTACTTCTTTTAAAAGAAAAAGGCTTTAATACCATTGGTCTTAAAGCCTTAATTTTTACTAATTAATAAATTATTTTATCTCAAACACCGCGTTAACTTGTGCTGTTAACTTTATCTTCTTAAAATCAATGTCTGGCATAGATTCAACCGCATCAGCAGATTTACTCATCATCATTTGTGTTCTATAAACTGGTTGAGGATAATTCTCTGATCCAGATTCTTGGATTTCTAAAGCCCCTCCAATTTTTTCACCAACGGCTTCTGCTAAATATTTTGCTTTGTCTTGTGCTTGTTTTAACGCTTTAATTTTTAGCTCTCTTTTTAAATCATCAGCTTTAGAATATTCATATCTATCTACATTGGTGTATGCAACTCCTTTTGGATCAATAGCGGCAATAATTTGATTTAGCTTGTTTAAATCGTTAACCTTAATACTGTATTGTTTAGATGCCAAAAACAATGGGTCTTTTTTCTTTTGCCAATAATCCGTGTAAGCGCTTATGTTATTGATCATAAAATCTTGAGTAGGAATACCCGCAGCAATTACAGCTTTTTGTAGTTGTGCTTCTAATTCTTGAATACTCACTTTCTTTTTATTATCCTTTAAATACTCTTTTAAAGAAATTCCTACATAAATAATATCGGGAGTAACTTCCATTTCGGCAGTTCCTGTAACCGAGATTTTTTTGCGGTTATCAAATCCTTGTGCAAAACCGGTAATTGTTGTTAGTGCAATTAAAGCACTTAAAAATATTCTTTTCATAACTTTTTTCTTTATTTGATATTAGGATGAAATATTTGTACCAATTCCATATAATAAAATCAGAATTATTAAAAATATAAGTTATTAAATTGATTGACAACTATATACACTTGAAATTATTATGGGTTTAGTTTTTTATTTACCAATGCTAAATTCAAATCTAAATCTTCTTGATAGATTGGATAACCCTCTTCAATTAACACTTTTGCTTTTTGTAAATCTTGCAAAGCCAAGTCATAATCCTTAATCTCTGCCTTGGCTTTAGATAATAAAATTAATGATTCAATCTCACCTTGCTTAAAATTGATATTTGAAGAAGTAGTTAATGCCTGGATAAAAAACCATTTGCTTTCGGTAAACCTTTTGGCCTTTAAATAGATTTTTCCTAATTGTAAATAACAAGCATAAGCCGCTTTTTTTCCTAATCTTCCACTCATTGGCAATGCATTTTTTAAAATTAAATTTTCGGCTTTTTTAATCTGATTTTGAGAAGCTGCAATCTTAGATTCAAACAAAAGCTGATCGAATGTTAATTTTGGCTTGCTTAATCCTTTAATATATTTATTTGCATAATTGCTGTATAAATCGGCGTTAGCTAAATCATTTTTTATAAAATATAAACTGGCTAAATTATAGGCTAATGCAAACGATTGAAACTCATTTTTTAAGCTTAAGCTTAAGTCATACGCTTGTTTGAAATTAAGAATAGCATCATCAAAATTATTTGCCCTAGTATTATAAATTGCTAAAGCTTCTAAATAATTAGCCATTGAAATATTATCAAAAAATGATAGCTTAAAAAACTTTTGAGTAGGTAATCCGCTTAAATAAATATTTAAATCTAATGGGTTAAAATGCGTTTTAAGTTTATGCCTAATTATAAAATCAGAATCATCTGCCAACAAAAAATGGTTTTTATTTATAGATTTTGAAGGTTCTTCATCATATATAATTTTATTTTTTGCTATCGTTTTAATAGAAAATAAAAGCGTACTAATGCAAAAAAAATAAAGTGCTGATTTTTTCATAAATAAATTATTACTACAATGTAGGTAAACAAGAGCAAATACAATCCATATTAAATGTTCTTAAACCAACCTAATCATTTTTCTTATTACATTTATAGCATAATACCTATCAACAAATTGATCAATAATGGATAATAAGCTAAATAGACCTGTCAGGGTTTTAGTTGCAAAAGTGGGTTTAGATGGGCATGATAGAGGCGCAAAAGTAATTGCAACCTCTTTAAGGGATGCAGGAATGGAAGTAATTTATACCGGCCTTAGGCAAACTCCAGAAATGGTTGTAAATGCCGCTTTGCAAGAAGATGTTGATGCTATTGGTGTTTCTATTTTATCTGGGGCACACATGACGGTTTTCCCAAAAATTATGGCGCTTTTAAAGGAAAAAGATTTAACAGATGTTTTAGTAACTGGCGGTGGTATTATTCCAGAAACCGATCAACAAGAATTAACAAAACTAGGCGTTGGCAAACTCTTTAATCCTGGTACAACCACTTCAGAAATAGTAGCTTATATTAATAATTGGGCTTTCGAAAACAGAAACTTTTAAAATAACCATCATGACTTTTAATAATCTAATTGTAGAAAATTCAGATTTTATACAAATAATTACCATCAGCCGTGAGGCAAAACTTAACGCTTTAAACAGAGAAACTTTAAGAGAATTAAACTTAGCTATTAAAGATGTAATTAATGATAAAAATATAAGAGGAATCATCATTACTGGTGCAGGAGAAAAAGCATTTGTGGCCGGTGCCGATATTTCCGAGTTTTCATCTTTTAATTCAGCAGAAGGAAAAGAATTAGCAAAAGAAGGTCATGAAAATGTGTTTAACTTAATAGAAAATTGTCAAAAGCCAATAATTGCCGCTATAAATGGTTTCGCTTTAGGCGGAGGATTAGAATTAGCGATGGCTTGTCACATTAGGATGGCTTCAGCGAATGCAAAAATGGGTTTACCCGAAGTTACTTTAGGATTGATTCCGGGTTATGGCGGTACTCAAAGGCTTCCTAAATTAATAGGGAAGGGAAGGTCTATGGAAATGATTTTAAGTGCAAAGATGATTAGTGCAGAAGAAGCTTTAGCTAATGGTTTAATTAATAAAGTTTTAGAAGATAAATCAAAACTTATTGAGTCTGCTAATGAATTAATGCAAAGTATTGTTCAAAAATCTCCAAATGCAATAAAGGCAGCTATTACTGCAATAAATGCTTCTAATACTTCAGATGGTTTTAATCAGGAAATTGAAGAATTTTCTAATTGCTTTGGTACTGAAGACTTTAAGGAAGGCGTAAATGCATTCCTGGAAAAAAGAAAAGCTAATTTTAATTATTAAAAGTTAAATAAATAGCTTAAAAGTTAATTGTGTAGAAATATTTGCCCAATTAAAATATTTTAATTTATATTCGCTTTAGTTATAATCTCCTGATTTTATTTGGATACTAAATCGCATAAATGAAAAAAATACTTATCATAGATGATGAAGTAAACATTGGCTTGTTGCTTTCTAAATTCTTATCCAGAAATGGGTTCGAAGTAAAAACTGCAACATCTGGCTCCTCCGCATTTGAGATACTAGCTGCAGAATCTTTTAATCTTGTACTTTGTGATTTTAGACTAGAGGATACCGACGGTAGAGAAGTTTTAAAAAAAATAAAAATATCTTATCCCCGCACAGGCGTAATAATTATTACGGGTTACTCCGATATTAAACTTGCCGTAGAATTAATCAAAATGGGGGCTTATGATTATATCACCAAGCCTTTATATCCTGATGAAATTTTAAATACGATAAAAAAAGCTATTGATACCCAACAAGCTTTAAACGAAGAATTAGACAAGCCAAAATCGCCAGCAGAAGCTTTAAAAAACAAAGAATTAGTTAGCGAGGCATTTAAAAATGAAGACTACGTAATTGGACAAAGTTCTGCAGCCAAAGAATTAATTAGACAGATAGATTTAGTTGCCCCTACAGGTTACAGCGTAATTTTGATTGGAGAAAGTGGTACAGGAAAAGAATCAGTTGCGAAAAGTATCCATATGAAAAGCCCAAGAAAGGACAAGCCATTCATTGCAATGGACTGTGGTTCTTTAACAAAGGAGCTCGCGGGATCAGAATTTTTTGGACATGAGAAAGGATCTTTTACGGGTGCGCTATATACTAAAATTGGTCATTTTGAAATGGCAAATGGAGGCACCTTATTTTTAGATGAGGTTGGGAATCTTTCTTATGAAATACAGGCTGCATTATTAAGAACAGTACAAGAAAGAAAGGTTAAACGTATCGGATCTACAAAAGAAATTGATTTAGATGTTAGGATAATTGTGGCAACAAATGAAAACTTAATTGATGCCATTTCTAAAGGAAAGTTTAGGGAAGATCTTTACCACAGGTTTAATGAATTTGGTATTTATATGCCACCATTACGTGAGCGAGGTAAAGACATTATGATTTTTGCCGAATATTTCTTGCTGTCTGCAAATAAAGAATTAAATAAAGACGTTAAAACCTTCTCACCAGATGTAGAAGAAAGCTTTCTAACTTATCCTTGGCCTGGAAACGTAAGAGAATTAAAAAATGTTTTAAGACGAGCGGTTTTATTAACCGAAGGAGATATTGTACAAACAAAAGCCTTACCGCTAGAAATTTCTACTTATTCTAAAGTTTCTGCATTTGAAAATGCGATAGAAACTGTGAGCTCATCAGCGGGTAAGGAAAAGCGAGTTGATTTAAAAAATGCAGCTTTAGAAGCCGAATATGAAACTATTTTAAAAGTTTTAAAAGATGT
Source organism: Pedobacter psychrophilus (assembly GCF_001652725.1). GTDB lineage: Bacteria > Bacteroidota > Bacteroidia > Sphingobacteriales > Sphingobacteriaceae > Pseudopedobacter > Pseudopedobacter psychrophilus. The sequence continues at coordinate 280,775 of NZ_LWHJ01000028.1, read as the reverse complement.
GAAGTTTAACAAAACCAAAGCGGCTCAAATTCTCAATATCGATAGAAAAACACTTTATAATAAAATGAAAGCTATAAACTTAGAATAAATAGATAAATAAGTGGCGATAAATAGTATCTCAATAAATAAAGAAGAAAACAGTTTAAATATCCCCATGGGATATTTTTGGGCTATATTCTTAATCTGTATTTCACCAACAGTGATGTCTATGTTGGGGATAGAAATCAGCTATAATGATTATCGCGTTCTTTCCTTCTCTAAAATAACAGAAAATGTTTCAACTGGGCTTATTCTTGGTCGGACATTTTCTACCGTTTGGGTAATATTTAGTATAGCAGTAGGCGTTTTTACCTGCATCTTAACATTAATAGATTTTAGCGTTAAAAAAGATATTGCCGCTCCTATTGTAGGCTTGGTAATGCTTTGCATCTCCGTTTTTGATATGTTTCATTTATTGGTGATTTTGGGCGTTGTACATACAAATCTAGACTTAGATTCTGCAATTTATATTACCTGGTTTGTAAGTAGAATTTTGAATATCCTCCTATTAATTTTAGGCACATATATCATAATAAATCTTAAAGAAAAACATGTAAACACAGATAGAGAAAAGAAAACCCTGGTAAAATTCTTAGGTATTTCATTTTTCATGATTTCAATAATATCAATTATATTCATTATCAATCTTAAATCAATTCCCTCTGTTTTTATACATAGGGACAATTTTTTTACCCATCCTTTAGAAATAATTAGTATTGTAGGATATTTATTTTGGGGTGGCTATTTGATGCCTAAAGTTTTAAAAAGCTTCGATGGCATCTTTTTTAAAATGTTGATATTAAGTATGATTCCTGCAATATTTGCAGATGTGCATATGGCAGTGTTTTATAAAAATTTTGATGTAGAATATAATTTCGCACAGTTTTTACGCCTTTTTGCCAATCTCGTCCCATTAATCGGTATCAGCTTAAATTATTCAAGAAACATCACCACTCAGCATCAAATGAACCTCATTTTAGATCAAGAGGTAAAATCTAAAGAGAAGATTCAGCAAGATCTTGAAAGAAGACAGAATCTTTTACAAACAGCAGAAAAATTGGCTAACATGGGAAGTTGGGAATTAGATGTTAAAACCAAAGAAATAAACTTTTCTGACGCACTTTATAAAATATTTGGTTATATGCCTAATTCTATCTCCCCAGATTTAGACTTAATGTATAACATGATTATTCCTGAATATAGGGCAGGCTATAAAACCATGTTAGAGACAGCCATATCCAAGCAAACAAATTTTAATACAGAATATCAGGTACTGTGGGTTAACGGGCAAAGGCGCTATATTTTAGCCCAAGGCAGGTATATCCAGGCAGATAAAAAAATTATTGGGACTTGTCTAGATATTACCGAGTTAAAAGAAACTTCTCAAAAATTATCTCAAAATGAAGCTTTATTAAAAGAAGCCGAATCCATAGCACATAATGGAAGTTTTGAATGGTTTAACGGGATTGATCATTTCTTTTGGTCTGAAGAAATGTTTAGGATACATGGCTATCAACCTAACTCTGTAGAAATTACACTCAATTTTTATGAAAAATTAATTCATAAAGATGATGTAGAAAAATGTAAGCAGACTATTTTATCCATACTGGATGAAAAGAAAGATTTTGCAACAGAATACAGAATTTACAGGCCCGATAAATCCATTAGGTATGTTTACTTAACTGCAAAAGTTATCGTTAATCATGAAAATGAGATAATTAAAATTATAGGTAACCTTCAAGACATTACCGAATTAAAAAACGCCGCAATCTTATTAGAAAAAACCGAAAGTATTTATAAAACCATTGCCAGCAATGTTCCGGATTCTGTAGTATTAATGTTTGATACCGATCATAAATTAATCCTTTTTGATGGTCCGATAATTACAGAGGTTAAATTTAAAACTAAATTATCTCAAGGCATACATCTGAAAGAAATATTTGATGAAGGAGAGTATATAGACAATAAAAATATTTTAGATAGGGCATTTGCAGGGGAAGAAATTCAGCTAGAAAAAGATTTTCCTGATGATAAAACTTTCATGATAGATTTTAAACCAGTAAAAAATGTTTCTGGAGGAGTATTTAATGTAATGGTAGTAATGCATGATATTACCGAAATTAAGAATGTTCAGAAAAATTTAGAATCTAAAGTGGAGGAACTAAACAGCTCCAATCAGGATTTAGAACAGTTTGCTTATGTAGCCTCTCATGATTTACAAGAGCCATTAAGAAAAATTAGAGCGTTTGGCGAGCGGTTACAAAACAAATTTACCGATAACATTACGCCAGAAGGATTAGATTATATTAAAAGAATGCAAAATGCATCAGAGCGAATGCAAACGCTAATCGATGATTTACTTACTTTTTCTAGAGTTACCAGAACTGATGAAGTTTATGTTGATGTTGATTTACATGATGAGTTTCAAAAAATAATCGAAGATTTAGAATATACCATAGAAAAGAAAAATGCCACAATAGATTTAATGGTTAATCATCATATAGATGCGATACCAAGTCAAATTAGGCAACTTTTTCAAAATCTTTTAAGCAATGCCATCAAGTTCACTAAGGAAGGTGTGCCTCCTTTGGTAGAAATTAAATCAGAGATATTAAAAGGCGAGGCTTTAGATAATGAAAGATTAGAACAAAATAAAGACTATTGTCGTATCACGGTTAAAGATAATGGGATTGGGTTTGATCAACAATACGCTGATAAAATTTTTGAGCTTTTTCAAAGATTACACACTCGAAATGAATATCAAGGAACCGGTATTGGTTTAGCGGTTTGTAAAAAGATAGTTGATAAACATAACGGAGAAATTATAGTGAGCAGTAAACAAAATGAAGGAACCTTGTTTGCCATCATATTACCCATTAAACATTAAAATAAATGGAGAAATTTTTTTGGATTGCAGATGATGACGCAGATGATAGAATGATTATTAAAGAAGCTTTTGAGGAGAATGATTTTGATCAATCATTAACATTTTTTGAGGATGGAGAAAGGGTTTTGGAAAAATTTAACGAAAGGTTAGACAGCCGACATTATCCTTCTTTATTGATTTTAGACTTAAATATGCCAAAAGTTAACGGAATAGAATTATTAGGACGAATTAAAAAAGATGATAAAACCAAACATATCCCAATTGTGATTTTATCAACTTCAAAAAGCAATGTAGATAGAGAGAAAGTATTAAACCTGGGTGCAGATGATTTTATTACAAAACCATTCAGCTTTAATCATATGATACAGATTACAAAAGAATTAATAGAAAAATATGGCTAATATGAAAACTTATAAAGTATTATTAGTTGATGATGATGAGGATGATTATATCTTAACAAAAGATATTTTTAATGCAATCCCTCAAAGGGAAAATTATAAACTGAGCTGGATAAATAATTACGAGGAGGCAATTAACGCCATGTTAAAAAGCCACTATGATATATATTTAGTAGACTATAGATTAGGAAAATATACTGGTATAGATTTATTAAACGAAGCCATAAAATCTAATGTAGATGAACCTATAATTATTTTAACCGGTAAAGGAGATTCTAAAGTAGATGAAGACGCTTTAGAAATTGGTGCTGCAGATTATCTAATTAAAGATAAAATTGATCCGTTTACAATTGAGCGATCAATTAGGTATGCAGTAAAACATAAATCATCCTTAAAAGCATTAAGAGATAGCGAAAAAAAATTCAGGATAATTTTTGAAAGATCTAAAGAGCCTTTTTTGATTATCGATTCTTTAGGAACAATAAGAGACATTAACAGTGCGGGCTTAACATTTTTTGGCTATACAAAAGAAGAAATGTTAACCATTAATTCTAACAATCTATTTAGAAACACCCAAGACGGAATTAAATTTGCTGAAATTATGGACGGCAAAGGTGCTGTTAATGATTTTGAGACCGAATTAAAAAGCGATAATAACTCATTCAGGAAAGTTTCTATTTCTGCGTTTTTGCAAATAGACCAACACGCCACGGAAGAATTATATTACTGTATCATACATGATATTACCGATTTAAAGAAAATAGAAAAGGAATATATAAATGCAGAAAAAGCGGCACTCATAGAACGTGTTGCAAAAAGCTTAGCGAATGAGATTACCAATCCATTATCTAATATAAATTTATCTATTGAGCAATTAAAGCTTGAGATTAAACCAGATGAGGATGGCGCAAAAGTTTATGTAGATATTATACAAAACAATTTTGAACGTATTAATCTCTTGATATCAGATTTTATAAATTCTACTCAATCAATAGAATTAAATATTCAACCAAGGTCTTTAACTATCCTTTTGGATGAAAGTTTAGAGCAACTAGAAAAAGAATTAAGCTACAATAACATCGCCTTAAATAAAAATAATTATCCTACAGATTTATTTGTTGATGTTGATTATGATAAAATGGTAAATACCTTCTATCACATCATAGAAAACGCAATTGCCGCAAAATCTTCTGAAATAATTATCGATGTTGTTTTAGACAATGGCAACGCTATTATTTTAATTAAGGATAATGGAGAAGGTATTGATCCTCAAAATCAAGAAAAAATATTTGAACCTTTTTTCACAACAAAGCAAAAAAATGTAGGCTTGGGACTGACAAATGCTCAAAAAAACATTCTAAATCATAGGGGGAAATTATTGTTAGATTCTACAAATAACAATGGTTCTACATTTAAAATAATCTTACCAATAAGTAATCCTTCTATATCTTGGGAATAACAAAATTTGATGTAATATTTTTTTTTGAGAAATAAAAATAACTTTGTATTAAAATCTGTTATCATGAATAAAATATTACAATTAATAACTGTTGGTATATTAACCTCAACAGTTGCCTTCTCACAAGAGATGCCAAATAAAGCTAAAACTTTTGGCGGCCGCGACCAATACAAAACTTTTTCTGTTGGCATTAACGCTGGGGCATTAACTCCAGTTGTTTTGACAGGTGGATCTAATGATTATACCAACTGGGATGCAAACATTGGCTACGGTATTTCTTTAAGAAAACAACTGGGTCATGTTTTTGGATTACAAGGAAATTTATTGATGGGCGATGTAGAAGGAAACAATAATGATGCTCCAGGTCAGGTTTTAAACGGTTATAAATCTTTTAAAACAAAAATCGCTTATGCTACCAACTTATCTGGTATTTTCAATTTAGCTTCAATCAATTTTCTTAAAAGAGAAAATGTAATCAACTTTACCGCTACTGCGGGTTTCGGTTTAATTGCTTATGCTCCAAGTTATGTAAATGCTTCAAATGCAATTATTGATTGGAAAGGAAAAGCTAACGGTGGCAACGATTATATTAGAGAAGCTTACATCCCAGTTGGTGTTGGTGCAAAATTTAAGCTTTCTGATTGTATGAATATAAATTTCAACTATTTAATGAATTATATTGATAGTGATAATTTTGATGCTAAATATGCTAAACCAAATTCTAAAGATGTGTTTTCTTATTCATCCGTTGGATTAGAGTTTGCTTTAGGGCCAAAATCTAAACCAGATTTAACTTGGGCAAATCCAATCTCTACATTGTATGATGAATTGAAAGATAGTACTTTAAGAGAGGACGTTCAAAAACTGAAAGTTAGAACCACAAAGGTAGAAGGCGATATCCAAGACATGAAAAAAGATAGTGATGGTGATGGAGTTGCGGATCATTTAGACAAATGTCCAAACACTCCTGCTAGTAAAAAAGTTGATGGCGCAGGTTGTCCGGTTTTTATTAAAGAATAGTCTTTTAACCTTATTTATAAATGAAGCCTTGCTCTAAAAGCAGGGCTTTTTTATTTTACACTTTTGAGTTTTTATTGTTTAAATAATTTATCTTTTAAAAATGACAAGCATATAACCTAAAAATATCCCTTTAAACATGCAAACTTTTAACTTTATATAAACGTTAGTAAAGGAGAAATATAGCAGATGCGAGGTTACGGTTTTTCAAAATTTATTCCCAAACAACTACCTAATGGCGGGTTTGATGAGCTACTAAAATTGTTTTTAGAGCTCTTAAATTATACCGCCGGAGATGCCAATGAAGCTTTATCATGGATGAACGAGTTGGATAAACAACATAACATCACAAAAGATGATTATGGTATGGGCGATTTTATTCAAGATTTAAAAGACAAAGGTTATTTAAGTGATGATGACCCAAAGGGAGGATTTAATATAACTGCAAAAACAGAGCAAACGATACGAAAATCTGCTTTAGAAGAAATTTTTGGTAAACTGAAAAAATCAGGAAAAGGAAATCATTCTACACCAAAAAGCGGCACAGGAGAGGAAAAAAACGCTGATAGAAGAGAATATCAATTTGGCGATAGTTCTGATCAAATAGACATGACGGCTTCCATCCAAAATGCCCAAATCAATAATGGCATTGGCGATTTTATGATGACCGAACGTGATTTAGAAGTAGAAGAACGTGATTTTAAAACGCTTACTTCTACCGTTTTAATGATTGATATTTCTCACTCTATGATTCTTTATGGTGAGGATAGGATTACGCCGGCTAAGAAAGTGGCGATGGCTTTAGCCGAATTAATCAGCACAAAATATCCAAAAGACACTTTAGATATTGTGGTTTTTGGTAATGACGCCTGGCCAATAACAGTTAAAGATTTACCTTATTTACAAGTTGGGCCTTACCATACGAATACTTATGCTGGTTTAGAATTAGCAACAGATATTTTGCGAAGAAGAAAAACCCATAACAAACAGATTTTTATGATTACCGACGGTAAACCAACTTGTTTAAAGGAAGGTTTAAAGTATTATAAAAATAGTGTAGGCTTAGATAAAAAGGTAATTAGTAAAACATTGACAATGGCGGCACAATGTAAAAGATTAAATATTCCTATCACGACTTTTATGATTGCTAAAGACCCCTATTTACAACAATTTGTAAGAAAATTTACAGAAGTAAATGGAGGGAGGGCATTTTACAGCTCTTTAAAAGGATTAGGAGAGTACATTTTTGAAGATTACATTAAGAATAGAAGGAAAACGGTTCGTTAAGAATCAAAATATTAGACACAAGAATTAAGACAACAAATCTAATAAAGACAGCATTTTATCAAATAAAATTAACATAATATAGGCAAGTCTTCTCCTTTGGAGAAGGATTTAGGATGAGGCTAATGATAAAGACACTAGGAGAATTAAAAAAATCGGGATATAAAAGTCGTTCGATTAAAGAAGAATTAAGGGAAAACCTAATTGCTAGGTTAAAAGATAAAAATTTGGGTTTTGAAGGGATTATCGGTTTTGAAGATACCGTAATGCCCGATTTGCAAACCGCAATTTTAAGTCGTCATAATATTTTGTTATTGGGTTTACGTGGACAAGCAAAAACCCGAATAGCAAGGTTAATGGTTAATTTATTAGATGAATATATTCCATACATTGAAGGTTCGGAATTGTATGACGATCCATTGAACCCAATAAGTTGGGCTGGTAAAAACATGATTGAAATTCATGGTGATGAAACTCCTATTGCTTGGTTGCATCGTAATGAAAGATATACCGAGAAATTAGCAACTCCAGACGTTACCGTTGCAGATTTAATTGGTGATGTTGATCCTATAAAAGCGGCAACTCAGAAACTTAATTACTCTGATGAAAGAGTAATTCACTTCGGGTTGATTCCGAGAGCACATCGTAGCATATTTGTAATTAACGAATTACCAGATTTACAAGCTAGAATTCAGGTTGCATTATTTAATATTTTGCAAGAGCATGATATACAAATTAGAGGTTTTAAATTACGTTTACCTTTAGATATACAGTTTGTATTTACTGCCAACCCAGAAGATTATACCAATCGTGGGTCTATTGTAACGCCTTTAAAAGATAGAATTGAAAGTCAAATTTTGACTCATTATCCAAAATCTGTTGCGATATCAAGAAAAATTACCCAACAAGAAGCATTAATAACGCCTGCTCAAAAGCTGATTGAAGCTGATGGTTTAGTAAAAGATTTGGTAGAGCAAATTGCTTTTGAGGCCAGAAATTCTGAATATATCGATAAAAAATCTGGAGTTTCTGCTCGTTTAACAATCTCCGCTTATGAGAATTTGATTTCACATGCAGAACGTAGGATGCTGATTAATGGTGAGAAAAGTACGGTTGTAAGGATTAGTGATTTCTTAGGGGTTATCCCAGCAATTACCGGAAAGATTGAATTGGTTTATGAAGGTGAATTAGAAGGTCCGGCAAAGGTGGCAAACATTTTAATTGGAAAAGCAATTAAAACGATGCTTCAAACCTACTTCCCTGATCCAGAAAAAATGAAAAAAGCAAAAAAGGACAATCCTTATGCAGATATCATTAACTGGTTTGGCAGTGGAAATAGCCTAAATTTATTAGACGACATTACAGATGAAGAATATAAAAAAGCATTAAATGAGGTTCCTGGATTAAAATCAGTTGTTAAATTTTTCCATAAAGATATTAGCGAAAACCAACAATTGCTTTATATGGAGTTTGTGTTGCATGGTCTAGCAGAATTCTCTTTGGTAAGCAAAGGCTATTTAGAAAAAGGCTATGAATTTAAGGATATGTTCAATAGCTTATTCAGTTCAGAGTTTGCCGATGATGAAGGAGAGGATGATTTTAATGATAGGTATTAACCTAATAAAATAAATATTTATGAGGCCTTCGGTTTACCGAGGGCTTCTTTTTAAAACATTAACCTAAACATATTTTTAGGTTTGCGTTAGGGATTGAAGCGACATCCTTTTTATTGCCCTTCTTTATGAAGTGCAAAATGGCAATAAAAAGATACAGCGTAATCCGCCAGCTGGCGGATAAAACGCCATAATAAATTTTTAAATGGGAAGAATAATTCCACTATTAATCATTAGCGTATTGCTTTTACTTATAGACTTTTACAGTTATAAAGCAATTTTACATACTTATCAAAACTGGTCAAACGCAGTTAAGAAATCTTTTCGGGCTATTTGGTGGGGTTACACCGCAGTTCTTTTAATAGGGGTTTACACCACTATGATTTTTAATTTAGATTTAGGGATAAGAACCATTTTTCTGGTGGCGTTTTTTATCACTTTCGTGAGTAAATTATTCTTTATGCCTTTTTTATTTATTGATGATATCAGAAGGTTGTTTATCATCATAAAGAATAAAATTTCAGGAAATAAAGAAATTGTAAACGCTGAGAATAGTATTCCAAGATCAGAGTTTTTGGTTAAAGCAGGATTGGTTGTTGCGGCGATTCCTTTAGCATCTTTAAGTTATGGGATCACCTGTTCTTATGATTATAGAATTAGGAAGCAAAAAATTTATTTCAAAAATTTACCCTCAGAATTTGATGGAATAAAACTCGGTCAAATCTCTGACATCCATTCTGGAAGTTTTTATAATAAGAAAGCTGTTTTAGGCGGTATTGAAATGCTAATGGGACAAAAGCCGGATTTAATTTTTTTTACCGGCGATTTAGTAAATGGTGTTGCATCAGAAATGAGGGATTACCAGGATTTATTTTCCAAAGTAAAAGCTCCGTTAGGTGTTTTTTCTACTTTGGGAAATCATGACTACGGCATGTATGAAAAATGGCCTACTGAAGCCGCCCGTGTAAAAAACATTGAGGCTATTAAAAAAACACATCAATTAATGGGATGGGATTTATTGATGAACGAAAATAGAAGGCTTAAGGTAAATGGCGCAGAAATTGGAATTTTAGGGATAGAAAATTGGGGAACCGGCCGTTTTCCTAAACATGGCAAGATGGAAGAAGCGATTAAAAACACGGATGATTTACCCGTAAAACTGCTATTATCTCATGACCCTTCGCACTGGCGAGCAGAAGTTTTGCAAAAATATCCAACAATTGATATGAGTTTCGCTGGTCATACTCATGGTGCACAATTTGGCATTGAAAGCGAATATGTAAAATGGAGCCCCGTTCAATATGTTTACGATGAATGGGATGGTTTATATAAAAATGGCAATCAGCAATTATATGTTAATGTTGGTTTTGGTTTTATAGGTTACCCAGGTAGAGTTGGTATTTTGCCGGAAATCACGATTTTTGAATTAAAAAAAGGCTAATAGGTTTGCGATAATAGATTTCAAAATCTGTTTATTAGCTTTAAGCCATCAGCTTTTTGCTAAAATATGATTAAATACTTACGCCAAACTTTAGATTTTCTGCTGTTTAGCAATATATTTATTTCTTTGGGTGCAGCCTCCCAAGGGTTATTAACCTATCACTTAATAGGCTATCCAATTAATTGGTTTATAATTGGTTGTTTGTTCTTTTCCACCATCGTTTCTTATAATTTTAGCATTCTAATTCAAAAACCAAAAAACCCACAATTATCAGAATATCGTCGGGTTCGTTGGATTTTCTATCATTATAAAATGAATATTGTTATTACGGTATTAGCTGCTTTAGCACTAATTCCTTGCTTTCTCAATCTTCATTTTAACGCACAAATTTTACTCATAATTTTAGGGATTATTTCTATCGGTTACTCCACTCCAATATTTTCTATTGGTAAAGTTAAACATGGATTAAGAAATATCCCTGGCTTAAAGTTGTTTTTAATTGCATTGGTTTGGGCATTAAGTTCTGTTTGGCTTCCTTACGTTGAACTTAGTGATACCCATCAAATAAATATCAATGTTTGGGAATTGATTCATTTAATCTTTAAAAGATTACTTTTTGTAACTGCGATTACTATTCCTTTTGATATTAGGGATATGTTACAGGATAGCAAGTATAAATTAAAAACCATAGCTACAGTTTATGGAGAAAAAAAGTCTTATTTATTCTGTCAGATTTTACTGATTACCTATTTATTATTGTCTGTTTTATTTCCAACAAACGGCTATAATTTAGATTTTTACAGCTTAACATTTACTGTATTCTTAACCGCTTGGCTCATTTTTAAATCTAAGTGGAAAAAGAACGAATACTATTATTTCTTTTATTTAGACGGGACTTTAGTTTTACAATACGTTTTGCTGTTATTGTTTAATTTTGCTTAATTAATAAACATCATGCATAAAAACATCAACATACAATCTATCAATATCAGAGGTAATATAGAACAATTAGTTGCTGACCATCAATCCGTTAAAACAGCTTTCAATAAAAAAAGTATCGGTGATGAAACTTTATTTTTAACGATGACCGGTTTTGAGGGAGACGTAGTTGCACATACAAAAGACCATGGAGGAAATGATAAAGCCATTTGCTGTTATAGTTCAGATAGATTTCCTCATTGGAAAAAAGAATTAAATTTAGATTTAGGCTTTGCCGCATTTGGAGAAAACCTCACCTTAGAAGGTGAAAATAGTTTAGAAGAAAATGTTTTTGTTGGCGATAGGTATCAGCTAGGTGATGCAATAGTTGAGGTTTCTGAACCGCGAGGACCTTGTTTCATTATCGGAATTAGATATAATTATAAGCCATTTGCCAAACTTTGTCAGAATACTGGTTTTACAGGTTTTTATTTGCGTACCATAAAAGAAGGATTGGTCAATAAAACTGATGGATTGGTTCATCTTTCATCTCATCCAGATAAAATGTCTGTTGCACATATTAATCAAATCCGTTACCATGATTCTAAAAATAAAATTGAACTACAAAAGTTGGTGGATTTAGAAGAGTTGACTTTAGAGTGGAGAGAAAAGTTTGATGTTTTATTACGCAAAATCAAATAAATATTAGGCAATAAGCCCTTACGATTTTCTATTTCATAGTTTTAGAATGTAAGACATAGGTAAATTTATTATCTATATAGCAAGGATAGAAGAATATTTTTAATAAATAAACAGATATTTGAGCTATTATTTATAAATATGAAAAGAAATTTGCTTTACATTTTTTTCCTTTCCTTAACAATTCTTTCTTGCACTGATAGAAAAAAAATCCGTTTGCATGGTTTTAATAACTTTAAAGGAGTGGTTTTAGGCGATTCTGTAGTGAATAATAATGTAAGAGACTTAAGCGCTATGCTAGATTTAGTGCAAGGTGGTGATAGAGAAAAGGTAACCATTAAAGGAAGGGTTGATAATGTTGCTAAAGATGGAGCGAATTGGCTGACCATTAAATTGCCCAATAATGATTTAATGAAGGTAAATTTTGAAGACAATAATTTTTCTGTTCCTAAAGATATTAAAGGTAAAACCGTAGTGTTAAAAGGTATGGCAAAAGCCGATGTTTTAAATATTGCACAACAGAAGGAAATTGCACAACAAATTGGTTTATCTAAAAATGCCATTGATAGTATTAAATCGCCTAAAAGGATAATCTCTTTTGATGCGAAAGGAATGGTGATTTTATAAACACAAAGCTTATAAATATAAAAGCTCTCATAATTTAATTTACGAGAGGCTTTTATATTAAATCCTAAATTTTATTGTTTAAGGGTAACCGTTCTTTCAACCATTGTATTATCGCCAGAAACGTCTTTTCCACTAGCGTCTTGCAATTGTATTTTCACTTTTAAATCGCCCATTGGCGCATTTTTGATAAAATAAGGCTGCCATTTATCTACTGTAAAAGTAGTATCGTTAATCGCAACTTTTACTTTATAACCATCAGCAGCTAACGTAGCATTCTTCACATAAAAATCTAACAATAAATTTTGAGTGTCTTTGCCCGCATATTCTCCTTTAGGTCTGCTGTAAAATAGCATCGGGGTTTTAGCATCTTCTAATTTTACATAATTCCCTTTTTCATCAATTTTAAAATGAACTACAACTGCGGCGTCTGGCGCTTTAACAGATAAGTGGTAAGAACGAGAAAGGAAAGACAACAAATAATGTTCTGAATTTAAAGGTAAATTAACCGTGTTCTCTGGTTTGTATAAAGCCTGGTACGGTTTGTTATCCATAATAAAATGGATGTGTTGCCCTTTATCAGAATTTGCACATTCGCCAGAATTCATATCCATAGTTTGTTTAGTCAGTTCGTAATTGGTAACGTCATAGTTTACCATCATTTTAACTGAATCTGTTCCGACCATTTCTGTCTTCACGTCTTTAATCATCAATTTTGCATTTGCAAAATCGTCCGTTTCTGTTAATGGCTCAATGCTCATCTTTTTGTCCATCTTGGTACTATCAGCATCGTTATCTGCAGTTTTTGCATTTTGATTACAAGCGCCTAACGTTGATAATGCAATTAATCCAGAAAAAAATAATGGATAAGAAAATTTTAATTTCATGATTTTTAATGTTTTAGTAAAATTTATATAGTGATTTTAATATTATTTATAGAATGTTTTTAACGTTTAATTTTCATCACAAATAATGCCATGTAATTAATTAAGGAATAAATTTTTATTCATTTTAGGGATTATTTTGTTTTCGTAGGCTTGTTTAAATAACATTTCAATTGCTTTTTTCCCTTCTACGCCTAAATCAATAGAATATTTGTTTACATATAAATCTATGTGCTTATACATTACGCTTTCTTCCATTTCTTGGGCATGAGATTTTATAAAAGGTAAAGCCGATTTTGGATTAGCAAAAGCATATTCTACAGACTGCCTGATCAATTGATTTACGGTTTGCTTTACCGCTAAAGGTAATTCTCTTTTAATCACGATGCCACCCAAAGGGATAGCGCAATTATTTTTTTCTTCCCAATATTCGCCTAAATCCTTAACTTTTTTTAAGCCTTTATTTTGATAGGTAAATCTATTTTCATGGATTATTAGGCCTAAATCTATTTCTCCGTCTATCAGTTTTTGTTCAATTTCAGAAAATACCATTTCTTCTTTATTTTGAAGATGAGGATATGCCAAGCCCAGTAAAAAATTTGCTGTAGTAAATTTGCCGGGAATCCCGACTTTAAGATTTGGATTGTTCAAATCTTGTTCTTTTTTACAAATCAACATCGGCCCAACGCCAAAACCTAATGCACTGCCAGCATCTAACAATACGTAATCTTCTGTTGCGTATGCGTAGGCATGATAACTGAGTTTTGTAATATCTAAAATCGAATTAAAAGCTTTTTGATTAAGCGTTTCTACATCATCAAAAACCACCTCAAAATCTAAGCCTTGTGTATCAATTTTATGATGGATTAAAGCATCAAAAATAAAAGTGTCATTAGGGCAAGGCGAAAAACCAAGGGTAAGCTTCATGAATAAAATTTTTAAAACGCTGAAAGCAAAATGCTTAAAGCTCAAAGCAAAACTAATATGATTAGCTTAATATGAATTTAGTATATAAATTATGTAGGCTGCTTTAAGCTTTGTGCATAATGCTTTAAGCCTAAATGTTTTTAAGATTATTAATTAGCCATTCATTTAAATTGTTAACAGCTAAAACCAGATTCCAGTTTTCACGATTTCTCTTTTCTACATAATTAGAGATACAACGTATTTGCAAAGCCTCTACTTGCGCTTCTTCACAAGCATAAAAAAACGCAGCACCTTCCATTGTTTCTATAGTTGGGTTTATCCTATCTCGTATTTCTTCTATGCTGTCTTCGTTGCCGTGAACAGTATTTACAGTTATTGCGGTTACTTTTCTTAAGTTATCTTTTAAAAAGATTTTTTCTGAAGCCCTAAATTCAACTTCGCCCATCTCTAATTGTTCTAAAGAAATAAATTCTTCATCATCTTCTGCACCAAGTTCTGATAAAATATCTTCTCTTACCTCTACCAATTGCCCTAATTTTATATTGCGATAAAAACTACCCGCAATACCTACATTTAAGGCCAAATCGAAGTTTTCTTGAGCTAATGTTTTGCCTAATGCATAAGCTGTTGCTACCATTCCAACACCTGTAATCATTATCTTAATATCATGTTTCCCAACTTTTAACAACTCATCTGCATTAAATTTTGGAGCATATTTTTTAATAAAGGGCTCAATTTCTTGATAGGTTGCAGCTACTAATAATATCTTCATGTCATCATTTCTTAATTTGATTTTTGCGTTAACGATAGGAACGACAGCTTTTTTAACCGCTTTTTTGCGGTAAAAAACTACAGTGTATAGCGTGTTAAAACGCCCAAATTATTTTGTTTAATGTCTTTATTATTTCAAAATTACATCAAATTTAAGAACATTGCTTTAATAGTTCTTATCGGTTGTAAAAGCTTTGTTTATATTTGCCCTTTATCATAAAAAGAATGATTTACGTTACAAGAAAAGAGCATTTTAATGCTGCTCACAAATTATATAGGGAAGAATGGAGCCAGGAGAAAAACGATGAGGTTTTTGGCAGATGTGCAAACGCAAACTGGCATGGACACAATTATGATCTTTTTGTAACCGTAAAAGGAGAAATTAATCATGAAACTGGCTTTGTTATCGATTTAAAAGATTTAAAATCTTTAATAATCAAATACATTACAGATAAATTGGACCATAAAAACTTAAATCTGGATGTCGATTTTATGAAAGGTAAAATGGCATCTACAGAGATTTTGGCGATTGAGATTTGGAAACAATTAGCACCACATATAGAAGAAAAAGGCGCAAAATTGCATTGTATTAAATTGTATGAAACCGCAAGTAACTTTGTAGAGTATTTTGGAGATTAAATAAATGAGCGATAAAAGCAATAACGGTTATCAAAAAATAGATCGATATGATGAAAAAGTAATCGGCGAAATAGCCGGTAACTATAAAAATATTTTAGCATCAATTGGTGAAGATCCAAATCGGGAGGGCTTACTAAAAACACCAGAGCGAGTTGCTAAAGCGCTACAGTTTTTAACGCATGGTTATGATTTAGACGCTTCTGAGATTTTAAAATCGGCAATGTTTAAAGAAGACTATAGCCAAATGGTTATTGTTAAAGACATTGAGGTTTACTCTATGTGTGAGCACCACATGTTGCCATTTTTTGGTAAGGCGCACATTGCTTATATCCCAAACGGGCATATTGTTGGTTTAAGCAAATTGCCCCGTGTGGTAGATGTTTTTGCCAGAAGATTACAGGTTCAGGAAAGATTAACAAATGAGATTAGGGATTGCATTCAAGATACTTTAAAACCCGCAGGCGTTGCTGTAGTGATAGAATGTAAACACATGTGTATGAGCATGAGGGGAATTCAAAAACAAAATTCTGTGACTACAACATCAGCATTTACAGGCGAATTTGATCATGATAAAACCAGGTCGGAATTTTTGAGATTAATAACGGCTAATTTGTCTTGATAATAACTAGTCAAGGTATCTGCTGAACACAATTAGAAAATTATAATTTAACAAAAATGAAAGCATACGTATTTCCAGGACAAGGCGCACAATTTATTGGTATGGGTAAAGACCTTTACGAAAGTTCTGCCGAGGCTAAAGAAATGTTTGAAAGAGCCAATGAAATTTTAGGGTTTCGGATTACCGATATTATGTTTAGTGGTACTGATGAGGAATTAAAGAAAACAAAAGTTACCCAACCTGCAATTTTTTTACATTCGGTAATATTAGCCAAAGTTTTGGGAACGGATTTTAAACCTAATATGGTTGCTGGGCATTCTTTAGGAGAGTTTTCTGCACTAACAGCTGCGGGTGCCTTAACTTTTGAAGACGGATTAAGGTTAGTAGCTAAAAGAGCAAATGCAATGCAAAAAGCTTGCGAATTACAACCAAGTACAATGGCAGCAGTATTAGGTTTAGATGATTTTACAGTTGAAGATATTTGCCAAAGAGTAAGTGATGTTGTGGTGCCAGCCAATTATAATTGCCCAGGCCAGTTGGTAATTTCTGGAAGTATTGCTGGAATAGATAAAGCTTGCGAATTATTGTTGGCTGCTGGAGCAAAAAGAGCCATAAAGTTAAATGTGGGTGGCGCATTTCACTCTCCTTTAATGGAAGCCGCAAAGGTTGAGTTAGAAGCAGCTATTGTTGCTACAGAAATTAAAGAGCCTATTTGCCCAATCTATCAAAATATTGATGCTAAACCTTATATCGATTCTCAAAGCATTAAGCATAATTTGATAGCCCAATTAACAGGACCGGTAAAATGGACACAAACCATGCAAAAAATATTACATGATGGCGCAACTGAATTTATAGAGGTTGGACCAGGAAGTGTTTTACAAGGTTTAGTTAAAAAAATTGACAGAAAAATAGAAACATCTAGCGCAACATTTAATTAAAATATATGGCGATAGCATAAGCCTGTTTGTTTGGCTTGGTTTTGGGATGCGGTTGTTTAAATTACTTTTTAGATACCTTTTAATAATTGAGAACTGCTACTAAAATTCGTTGGTTATTACTTTTAGTTACGATTGGTTTGTTTGCTACATCGTTAACTGCCAGGTGGGCATCAACTAAACTGGTAAATCTTAATGGTCTTGCTGATAATATCAGTAGCGATTTACATGAAAAAGAATCAACAGTAAACGAATTCTTGTCTGAGCAACAGAACTTAAAAGATTTAGAAAATCTTCCTTTTAGCCCAACTTTAGCAACTAATATCTTAGATCAATTTACAAATAAAAACATCTTTTTTCAAACCTATCAAAAGGGTAAACTTGTTTTTTGGTCTGACGTTGATATTAGCGCTAGCAATGTAAATAATTACAAAGAAGGAAGCAGCTTTGTGGCTTATAAAAATGGTTGGTATGAAGCTATAAAAAGAACTAAAAATGATTTTTTTGTGGTTTTCTTCATTCCCATAAAATCTCATCTACCTTATAATAATCAGTACCTTAATAATGATGATGATCAGTTTTTGATCAGAAATCTAAATATAGAAATTGCATCTTTAGAAGAGAAGGATGTTGTTGATATTAAAAATATTGAAGGTAATTATCTTTTCTCCATTACAAAAAGCGATACTATTTCTGAGATTCCTTATAATAAGATTGAAGTTATTATGTGGTGTTGCGGCTTATTAACCTTACTATTTTTGCTAAACAGCATTTGCAAGCTTTATGCTGATGAACAAAATGCAGCAGTTGCTACAGTAATCTTATGTTTATCTTTTTTCTTAATCAGATATCTGGGTTTAAAATATCATTTTCCTAAAGCCATCTATAGTTTAGATTATTTTGATCCTAAAATTTATGCCTCTAGTTTTTACTTCCCTTCCTTTGCAGATCTTTTAATAAATGTAGTTTGTCTATTATGGATAATCATCTTCTTTTATAGCTACCGCAATAAAAATTTTTAAACCTATAAAAAATGTTTGGTTAGGATATCCCATTTTAATTTATGGGTTTATTTTCGTTTTGTTTTTATCTCATAAATTCTCTGATGTTTTTTTTGGTTTGGTATTTAATTCTACCATTAATTTAAATGTTTCTAACCTGGTAAATCTTAATATTCTAAGCTTTTTTGGTATTTTAATTATTATTGGAGGGTTATTAATTTATTACTTAATAATAGATCTTATGATTTATTATTCAAGTTTTATAAACATCTCTCTGCGAAACAAAATTGCCCTGTTTATTATGTGTTTTTTAGCTTACGGGATCTTCGAGCTTATCACAAAAAACTATTCTGTCTTTTTTACATTAATCTTTGCGCTGGTATTTATAATAGGGAGAGGTATTTACACCAATAATGGGAAAGTTGTTTTCCCCGCAGTTGTAATGATATCGTTCATCTTTGCTACGATAGTTTCTGTAAAACTTAACACCTTTGAAAGCTTTAAGGAATTAGAAGTAAGAAAAACGCTATTACAGAAATTAGAAAATCCGACAGATTCTTATGCATTAATTGCGTTTGATGAGATTGAGGATGGTATACAGGAAGAAAGTGCGATAATAGCTAATTTAAAATCTGGAAAGGCAAATACAAAAGAGTTGATTACCTTAATTGGCAATAAATACCTATCTGGATATTTAAACAAATTCAACTTTAAAGTTTTCCTTTTTAATCAAAATGATTCCTTAATCAATCAAAGTAACAATCAAAGCATTAAGGATTTTAAGGATTTGGTAGAAAATAAATCTAATAAAGTGACAGATTATTTCTACCGTAAAAATAACACCTTTGGCAATCAAAATTATTTTGCAATTATCCCATTAAAAACGGATAGCAACGTTATAGGAACCTTGGTTTTAGATTTAAAATCTAAAACATTAGAACGTTTTGGCGCATTTCCACATATTTTACAAAATGGGATCATTAACCCCCAGTCAGAATTTTTAGATTATTCATATGCTTTTTTCGAGAACAAAAAACTGTTAACTCAGTATGGTTCTTACATTTATGATGATTTTAACACAGAGTTTACTGCCCCTATTAAACAATTTGTAGTTCTTAAAAAAGGAATTGTAGATCATTTAATTTATAAACCTGCATCAAATAAAACAATTGTTATTACTCATAATAGTACAACCTTTTGGAGAGAATTAGCATCCTTATCCTTCTTCTTTATCATATTTGTTGTCTTTAGTATCTTTTTAATTTCATATAAATGGATACTACAATCTCTTTTTGCCTATCATATAAGTTTTAAAAATTTAAGGATAAAGATATTAGCCAGTAATAATCGGATTCTATATAAAACCCGAATTCAAATTGCTTTAGTTTTAGCTGTTGTAAGCTCTTTATTAATAATCGGAATCATTACTTTTTCATACATTTCTATACAATATACAGAACAGCAGCAAGACTTTTTGGAAAGTAAAATAAGGATAATTACTAGTGCCTTTCAAGATAATTCACTACAAGAGGTTAATGCATCAAATAAAAAAAATTCCATTTCATTTGATGATTTTTCTAAGATGTATAGTGCCGATCTTAACCTATTTGATCTTAACGGTAAGCTTATTTATTCTACACAAAACAAACTCTATTCGGTAGGTTTAATTGCCGAACGCATGGACCCTAATGCTTACATTAATCTTCATATCAAAAAGAAATCTGAATTCATTCAACAAGAAAATATCAGATCGCTAAAATATACCTCGGCATACATGCCTATAAAAAATGCGGATAATAATATTATTGCCTATTTGCAACTTCCATATTTTGCAAATCAAGATGATTATAACCAAAAAATAGGCACCTTTTTAAACTTGTTAATTAATATTTATGTATTAGTGTTTGTAGCTGTGGCATTTTTTGCTTTTGTGGTAGCCAATCAAATTACCAGTCCTTTAAGTTTAATACAAGAGAGCATTTCTAAAACCGTTATCGGGAGAAAAAACAACCCAATAAAATGGAAACGTAATGATGAGATTGGAAGTTTGATTACGGAATATAACGCCATGATAGCCACATTAGAGGAAAATGCCAACAAACTTGCACAATCTGAAAGGGAAACCGCATGGCGAGAAATGGCCAAACAGGTTGCCCATGAAATTAAGAACCCATTAACTCCGCTGCGTTTAGGAATTCAAATGTTAGATCGTTCTTGGAAAGATAAAGACGTAAAGTTTGATGATAAATTCAACAAGTTCAGTAAGTCTTTTTTAGAGCAAATTGATAGTTTAAGTCGTATAGCATCAGAGTTTTCAAACTTTGCGAAAATGCCAGAGCTAAAACTGGAAAAATTAGCGGTTTTAAGTGTGCTTAATAAAGCCGTTGAAGTTTATTCCCAAATGGCACATATCAAAATAACTTGTGATGAGTCTTCATTGAAAGATTGTATGGTTTTAGTAGATAGAGATCAACTTTTAAGATGCTTTAACAATCTATTAAAAAACGCCATAGAGGCTATGCCAGAGGGGAAAGCGGGCTTAATAACCATCAACGGAATAAAAGAACAACATAATATTAAAATTGCCGTTTCTGATAACGGTAATGGAATTCCCCTAAACTCTAGAGCAAGTATTTTTGTTCCTAATTTTACCACAAAAAGCTCTGGTACCGGGCTTGGTTTAGCCTTTGTAAAGCAAGCTGTGGAGAATGTGAAGGGAAATATTTATTTTACTACAGAAATTAATGTAGGAACAACTTTCTACATTACGCTTCCACTGGTAAGTTAAATGATAAAAAAAAGCATCATCGGGATTGTACTCTTAATTTGCAGCGCTTCCGTTTATGCACAAAACAATCAGTTGGCAATTATCAAAAAAATTGCTGTTAAAGATTCTACTCTACTAGATACACTCAGCATTATACCAAACACCTTTAAACTTATTAACGGCGTAATTCCTATTAGTCAGGATAGTTATCAAATCAATTTTTCCAGCACTTTGCTAATTTGGAAAAGTAAACCAAATACAGATTCTGTAATGGTGCAATATCAAACCTTTCCCTTACTTTTTTCTAAAAAACAATTTAATAAAGATCCCAAAATTATTGAGGAGGTGGTAATTGGAAAAAACCCTTTTATTTATACAGCAAATAAAGAGGATAATTCCATTTTCAACTTTGAGGGTTTTAATAAAAGTGGTAGTATTTCCAGAGGTATAGGTTTTGGAAACAATCAAGATTTGGCTGTAAATTCTAATTTGGTATTACAATTATCAGGAAAACTCAACAATGAAATCGAAATTTTAGCAGCTATTTCTGATGACAATATCCCTATACAGCCTGAAGGAAATACACAGCAAATAAATGATTTTGATAAAGTTTTTATCCAGTTAAAAAGAAAGGGCACTACACTTATAGCTGGAGATTATGAGCTTAGAAAACCCGACAGCTATTTTACCAATTATTACAAACGCACCCAAGGCGCTTTATTTAGCAATAATTTTAAAGATAAAAACGGACATGAATTTTCTACAACTTTTGCGGCGGCGGTAGCCAAAGGTCGTTCTGCAAGAAACCAATTTGATGGTATAGAAGGAAATCAAGGTCCGTATCGTTTACAAGGCAATAATGGAGAGCAATTTATTATTGTTCTTTCTGGTACGGAAAGGGTTTATATTGATGGTGTTTTGCTTTTACGTGGGCAGGATAATGATTATGTGATGGATTATAATACTTCAGAGTTGACTTTCACATCTAAAAGATTAATCACCAGAAATTCTAGAATAGTTGTGGAGTTTGAATATTCTGATAAGGTTTTTGCCCGAAGTTTGTACAATTTAAATCAAGGCTTTAAATCTGAAAAGTTAAAAATTGGCTTTAATTACTACAGCGAACAAGATAACGCAAACAGACCTTTAATACAAAGCTTAAGCGATCCACAGAAACAATTTTTATCAGGTATTGGAAATAATATTAATCAAGCTGTTTTCCCCAATGCTGATAGTGTTGCTTTTAGCCAAAATGAGATTTTGTACAAAAAAATTGACACGTTAGGCGCTCAAGGCGTTTATGTTTACAACACCAATCCTTTGCTGGCAAAGTTTAGGGTAGGCTTTACTTTTGTTGGAGCAAATCTTGGAAATTATCGCATCAACACCTCATCAGAAGCAAACGGAAGGGTTTATGTTTTTAATGCGTCCATTAATGGAGTTTTACAAGGAGATTATGAGCCCGTAACTTTACTGGTAACGCCTAAAAAACAACAATTAATAACGCTTAATGCTGATTATAAAATCGGTAAAAAAACAAATATTTTCACCGAGGTTGGCTACAGCGATAATGATGTAAACCTTTACTCTAACATAGGAAACGCTCAAAATAAAGGTGTTGCTTACAAACTCATTTTTCAAGATCAAAGAAATTTTAAAGGAAATGACACTACTGGTTTAAAACTGAAAAGTAATTTGAGTTATGAATATTTAAACCAGCAATTTAAACCTTTAGAGCGTTATCGGCCGGTAGAATTTGATCGTGATTTTAACTTTAGAGGAACTGTTTTGGTTCCAGCGGATGAGCATTGGACAACCCTAAACTTTAAGCTGTTCAAAAACGATTTAAAGCAAATAAATTATACGTTTTCTAACTTTAACAGAGGTAGCAGCTATAACGGAATTCAGCAAGCTTTAGCTTCTGTTTATCATTACAAAAAATACCGATTATTTTATGCGGGCAGTTTATTAAATTCTAAAACAACTGTAGAAGATGGTGCTTTTTACAAAAATAATTTAGCGGTTTCAAAGGTTTTTAAAGTTAATGAGGCTGGTCTGGCTTACCGAGCCGAGAACAATCAACCCAATAATTTAAGCACCAATCAATTGAGTTTACAATCTTTTGCTTTTAGAGAATACGAAGCTTATTTTAAATCTGCCGATACCGCAAAAACTTCCTTTTTATTGCTTTATAACCAACGTTTTGATGATTTGCCTTTAGGACAAACATTAATTGCTTTTTCTAAAGCAATTACGGTTTCTGGTAAATTATTAATTAGTAAAACATCCAATTCTAATTTATCCATAAATGCTTCTTATCGCACTTTAAAATATTTAAATAATGATACTTTAAAGCAAAACGAAGAAACTCTTTTAGGTAGGGTTGATTATAATTTTACAAGTTTGAAAGGCTTTATTAATCTTCAATCTTTTTACGAATTAGGAACCGGACAGGAGCCAAAAAGAGAATTTGTTTATTTAGAAGTTGCAGCCGCACAGGGAATTTATTCCTGGAATGATTACAATAGTAATGGCATAAAAGAATTAAATGAATTTGAGATTTCCAGATTTCCTGACCAAGCCCGATACATCAAAATTTTTAGACCAAATAACCAATTTGTAAGGTCTAATTTTACAAATATTAACCAAACTTTAACCCTAAACCCAGCTATCATATTAAAAAATAGAAAAGAGAAGGTTCCTGTTTTTATCTCTAAATTTTCTAACATTACATCATTACGTATTGATAAAAAAGTTTTAGCTGGCGAAAGTGTTTTATTTAACCCTTACCAAACCAGCATTAACGAAAGTAATTTGATTGCGCTAAATTCTTTTATTAGGAACACTTTGTTTTTTAATCGCTCTAATCCTGTTTTTGGTTTTGATGTGAGCTTGCAAAAATTAGGAAGTAAATTGTTGCTAACTAACGGATTTGACAGTAGAAATAATCAGGAGAAAAGTTTACGCATAAGATGGAATTTTATTAGAAAAAGTAATTTCAATATCTCTTTTAATAATGGCGTTAAGGATTTTTCATCTCAATTATTTACCGAAAGAAACTATCATATTAACTATTATGAATTACAACCCGAGTTTGGTTACCAATTTAGCACCGATTTTAAAACCACTTTTTTAATCAATTTAAAAAATCAAAAAAATGATGTGGTTTTTGGCGGAGAAAAAACCTTAAACGCAAAAATTGGATCCGAATTAAGATATAACATTCTTAAAAAAGGAACAATAACCAGTCAGTTTAATTTTATTAATAATAGTTTTGAAGGCAAAAACAACACCTCTGTAGCTTACGAATTATTGGATGGTTTACAACCAGGAAAAAATCTTACTTGGTCTGCGGGGTTTCAAACAACCATAGCAAACGGTATCCAACTCAACTTTACTTATGAAGGGCGTAAATCTAATGACGTTAGGACCATCCATACCGGCGGCCTACAATTTAGGGCCTATTTTTAATAGTGGATTCAGTTTATTATTTGACTGATTTTAGAATTATTAAGATTTATTATTGCATTTAAATTAGTGAAATCATAAAAAATACTTCTCCATTAGATTAGTGAAAATTAGTGCATTAGTGGCAAAAGAACAATACCAAATTAAATTAATGTTTCTTAAACATAACATTTCAGTTAACCTCTTATATTAAAATAAAGAAACCTTAGATTTGACAATCTTAAAAATCAAGACATGAAGCAATTTAAAATCCTATTCATTGCAATTCTTTTTATTCCTATTATAAGTTCGGCACAAAAAAAGAAACCTGCAACTTCACAGAATATCTCAACTCCTGCCCGTCCAAAATTAGTAGTTGGAATTGTGGTAGATCAAATGAGATGGGATTATTTATATAGATATGCTAATAGATACGGAACTGGCGGATTTAATAGGCTGTTAAGAGAAGGTTTCACTTGTGAGAACACTCAAATCCCTTATGTGCCAACTGTAACAGCGGCAGGTCATAGCGGAATTTATACTGGTTCAGTGCCGGCAATTCATGGTATTGCGGGTAACGATTTTATCATTCAAAAAACAGGGAAATCTATGTATTGTACAGAAGATTCTACTGTACAAACCGTAGGAAGCACATCTACCGCTGGCGAAATGTCTCCAAGGAATTTATTAGCAAGCACAATAACTGATGAATTAAAATTAGCTACAAACTTTAAATCTAAAGTAATAGGAATTGCATTAAAAGATCGTGGTGGAATTTTACCTGCCGGCCATGCCGCAGATGCAGCATACTGGTTTGATGATAAGACAGGAAATTGGATAACCAGTACATTTTACATGAAGGAATTACCAATTTGGGTAAACACATTTAATAGCCAAAAATTTGCGGAAAAGTATTTGAAACAAGATTGGAATACGCTTTATCCCTTAGATACTTATTTACAAAGCACAGCAGATAACACGCCTTATGAAGGAAAGATGAAAGGAGAAACGGCTCCTGTTTTTCCTCATTTTACTTCTAAATTTTTGAATGGCTCATATGGCGCTATAAGAAACACGCCTTATGGCAACTCTATCAGTTTAGATTTTGCAAAAGAAACCATCGCTAACGAGCAAATGGGCAAACACGATCAAACGGATTTTTTAGCATTAAGTTTATCTTCTACAGATTATGTAGGGCACCAATATGGTGTTAACGCTGTTGAAACTGAAGACACTTATTTGCGTTTAGATAAAGACTTAGCAGATTTCTTAAGTTATTTGGATTTAACAGTTGGCAAAGGCGAATACACCGTTTTTCTTTCTGCAGATCATGGCGCTGCACATAACCGACAATTTTTGATGGATCATAATATTCCTGCTGGTTTATGGGGCGGGGGAACTATATTAAAAGACCTTAACGCTTTATTACAAAAGCAGTTTAATCAACCAAAATTAATATTGAGTTTTAATAATTATCAAGTAAACTTTAACAATAAATTAATCAAAGAAAAGAACTTAGATATTGATGCTATAAAAAAAGCCTGTGTTGATTATTTGCAAGATCAAGATGGGGTAGCTTATGCCATAGACATGGAGAATGCAGCTGTTTCTCCTATCCCTGATGCTTTAAAAACCAGGATTATCAATGGTTATAATAGAGAGAGAAGTGGTGAAATCCAAATTTTACTAAAACCAGGTTATTTTCAAGGTATTGCAGAAACAGGTACAACTCATGGCACTTGGAATCCTTATGATACGCACATTCCATTAGTATTTATGGGTTGGGGAATAAAGCAAGGCTCGTTAAATAGGCCAACAAGTATGGCTGATATTGCCCCAACTTTAGCCGCTCTTTTGCATATTCAAGAACCTAGCGGTAATATTGGTTTACCTATAGAAGAGGTTTTGAAGAAGTAATTTCTGTGGAATTTTTAACGTTACGTAGTTTTCTGAATAAAGCTTTTTGATTAATGTTTTATAATAAAGGGAGGTTTTTTAACCTCCTTTTTTATAATCATCCTTTTTAATCTTAATTATAGATATAGACTTTACTGCTGTTGCTAAAGAACACACTTCACACAGTGAAAATCCCTAATCTTAACATTAATAAGTTGCCATTTAATTTCCAGTAATCTCCATTAAATAATTGAACAAATTAGTATCAGTACTTACATCTAATTTTTTTCTCAAACGATATCTGCTTACCTCAACAGCCCTTACAGTAACGCTCATCAATTGAGCAATCTCTTTAGAGGTAAGATTCATTTTTAAATATGCGCAAAGTTTTAAATCGTTTGCGCTCAATGAAGGGATTTGTTCTTTCAGTTTCGATAAAAAATTTGCGTGAACATGATCAAAATGGACAGAGAAATGTTCCCAATCACTATCTGCTCTCTCCGCATCTTTAATTAGACTAAGTATTTTTTTAAACTCTTCAGGGCTTTCTTCGATATTTTCCGTTTTAACAATAGGTAATAACTCCTCTTTTATTTTTAAAATTAATTTTCCCCGTTGCATTAAATGCATGGTTGCGGTAGCAAGTTCTTTATTTTTAAAATTAACATCTGCTTCAAGCTTATCATTACGCAGTTTAACAATCTCCTTTTCATTATGCTCTATTTCTAGCAAATGAGTTTTTCTTAAATATTCTTGTTCTTTTAAATGTTTGCGCTTTTGCCTTTGTATTAGTAAATAAATAATAAGACAAACCATTAAAAAACAAACAAGATAAAATATCCAAGTTTGATACCACGCTGGTGCAATAGTAAATTTGTAAGTAACCGCAGCAGACTCACTACCTAAATTATTTCTTGCCTTAACGCAAAATTCATATCCTCCAGGCGGCAGGTTTGTATAATCTTTTTCACTCTTTGCATTCCATTCTGACCATTTATTATCAAAACCAGAGAGTTTGTAGCTAAATTCAATATTGTTTTGTTGTTCATAAAGTGTAGATGAATATTCAAAATGAAGAGAATTATATTGGTGTTTAAGCGATATATTTTGATTATCGTCTTGTTTTTCACTAACATGATTTTTTGATAAAAAATATCCCCCAAATAAAATACTATCCTTTTCTCCTGATATTTTTACTAGTGTTAGGTTTACATTTAATTGTTTTATGTTTTTAACATAATTTAGATAGTTGATATGAATTAACCCTTTATTTGCACCTATAAATACATTTTGTTGATTATAAGGATATATGTTCTCAAATCCCGCTAGTACTTTTGAGGTCAATTCTGGAAAATAGATGATACTAAAGCCCTTGCCGTTTTCTTTCCTGTTAAAATCTACAACACCAACATGTTTGTTACTAACAAACCAAATGTTACCATATTGGTCTTCTTTAAAATATTGTACATTCATATTGCCAAAAACAGGCTTAAATGTTTTTGAAGGCGTGAATTTTTTTTCTTGTTCCTCAAATTCATAAATACCTTTAATGGTTGCAACTACAATTCTGTTTTTTATTTTCGCCACATAATTGCCTAATGAAGAAGGCAAGCCGTCTTTAACGGTAAAAAGTTGTTTTTCTAAAATGTCTGTTTTAGAACCATTTAATTTAAACTTATAAATCCCTCTGTAAGGATGCGAAGCCCAAATTGCATCTGTACTTGAGTCATATACAAGAAAACGTAGTGATTCATTGATTCCAGTTATCTCTCGTTTATTCGAAAACTGCCCATTTTCTAAATAGTTTAAAAAAACCAATCCATTATATGTTCCTGCTACAATTTCTTTACTTGGCGAGTAAGCAGAGAGCGGCTCAAACATCCATGTTCCAGGTAAGCGATATAATGATTTTATCTTTGAGTCAGAAATTTCATAAGCTCCTTCCTCGCTAGAAATCAACAACTTTTTGTTAAGAATATTTAGATTCCAAATCTGTCCTTGAATGCTTGCCGTTTCGGAAAAAGGTTCGTTAGAATAGGAAATATCTTTATTTTGGATATTTAAATTAGCATTAAATAAGCCGTTTGATGTACCTACATATAATTTATTATCTATTATTTTTGTAGCGTAAGAACTGGTTTGCTTAGTTTTATCGGGATAAATATATTTGATTGCATTGTTAAATGCCACAAAGTCAATTCCATCATCTAAACCTAACCATAGGTTTTGATTCTTATCTTGAAAAATACATCGCAGGTTATTTTTCTGCAGCCCTTCAGAGGAAGTAAATTTTTGAACTATTTGTCCTCTTTTATTTACAATCAAACATCCCGAAGAAACAGTAGCAAAAGCATATAGATTACTATTAACTTTTACAGCATCGTAAATTCTACTATTGCTAAAAACATATTGGTCTTGGCTTTTAATTTTAGAAATACCGTTTCTACTAATGATAAAAATACCGTTCTTATTGGATGTCATTAATAAGCTGTCTCCGCTAAAAGGTAAAATTGAGGTAATGGATGCTTCTTCAAAATTATTAGGAACCGCAATGGTTTCCCAAGTATTATTTTTAAAAGCTAACAACCCTCTGGCAATATCCTGGGCATATATTTGATTATTGACCAATCCCAAATATTCCCAAGATGCGTCGCTTTTATAGATGCTGAAAACGCCGTTTTTTAACAGCAAAATTTTAGAATTTGTCCTAAAATAAATTTCTTTTTTTAATATTACTATGTCCCATATATCCTCTAGTTGTCTTTCATTTTTTGGAATTAAACTTTTTAGAGAATGATATTTTAAAACGCCATTAGCATCAGGAAAGAAGTACCCAATCTCATCCTGACCACCAACATATATTTTGCCGTCTTCATCAATTTTAAAAGACCTAACAACCGTTTTATTTGGAAGTGGGTAATTATGCCAGTATTTTCCATTATAGGTTATTAATCCTTCATTATTGGCAAAATACATTATCTGACTTTTATCCTGCCCTATTTCCCAATTTTGAGTGCCCCCTTTGTAATCTTCAGAGCTAAAGTTTTTTATCTCTGGTATTCCAATCTGAGCATGGGCATAACCAATAAAAAATATAATAAAGAAAATACTAATCGTTTGCTTCATTAATAAAAATTAGATGCTATAATTTGGTTTAATGTACAATAGTAATATAAATTTTTTGCGTTATTAAATCTATACTTAAGCTATTAAAAGAATTAAAATAATAATTTGTTTTAAGAATCATTAATAGGGTAATAAGCTAAAATCACAACATGTAGTAGTAATGTAGTAATGAAATTGGAGTTTTAGACTGGCTTTGCGTCTTGTACAGCTATTATAGTAGTTTCCCGTAGCTTGCTTTTGATTTAGAGTTTTTACTTTTGATTGTCGATAGAATAATCTTCCTACAGATTGGCATATCGGCTTAACCAATTATTAACCAATAAATTAATATGAAAAGGAAAATTACTCTAGTTTTTCTCCTGTTTTCAATTTTTTGTGCTGTAAGATTACAAGCGCAAGAAAAAAAAATTACAGGAAAAGTTACCGATGCCGACGGAATTACTCTGCCGGGTGTTAGCATTGGAATTAAAGGCGTTGTTGGCGGAACGCAAACCGATGTTAATGGTAATTATGCTATTAATGCACCAAATCCACAATCAACCCTTGTTTTTTCTTACTTAGGCTACGTAACTCAAGAAATCAATGCAAATGGTAAGTCAGTTATTAATGTCTCTTTAATTTTAGATAATAAAAGCTTACAAGAAGTTGTGGTAATAGGCTACGGAACTCAGCAAAAAACAACCGTTTCTAGTTCAATTTCCTCAATTTCAGCGAAAGACATTTCTTCTCGCCCTGTGGCAGATGCCGCTCAGGCTTTGCAAGGAAAAGTCGCCGGTGTTACAATTGTTCAAAACTCAGGAGCTCCGGGTGGTACTGGCGGTACTGCAATAAGAATCCGTGGAATTTCTTCTGTTACAGGAACCAATAATCCATTAATAGTCTTAGACGGATTTCCTTTACCAGATCAAGGTTCTGATAATATACTTAATTCTTTTAGCCCTAATGAAATAGAATCTATTGATATCCTTAAAGATGCTGCTGCTGCTTCTATATATGGAGTAAGAGGTTCTAATGGTGTTGTTTTGATAACTACCAAAAGAGGCAAGGCTGGCGATGCTGTTGTTAATGCAGATATTTATAGAGGTTATCAACAAGCATGGAAATTACCTTCAGTACTTAATGCTAAGGATTATGCGATCATCAATAACGAAGCAAGAATAGCTAGTTTATTAAATCCTATTCCAAAATTGGCAGATCCAAATGCAGTTGAACAAACTTATGGCGCTGGAACTGATTGGTTAGACCAAGTTTTTAGAGGTGCTGCCATGACAAACGCTGCTGTTAATATTAGTGGTGGTAGCGAAAAAGCTAAATATGCTTTGTCTACAGGATATTTTAATCAAGATGGAATTATAGAAAACACAAATTTCGAAAGATTTAACCTTCGTTTTAATGGTGACCTACAAGCCAGCAAAAAACTTAAAATAGGAAACAGTTTAACAATGTCTCGTACTAAAGAGGTTCCTCAAAATACTTATGATCCTTTTAATAGTGTAATTATTCTTGCCCTAACCGCTCCGCCAACTGTTCAGGCAAGAAATCCTGATGGCACTTATGCCGGCGGTAACGGAAGTGTTGATGGCTTTGACGAGCCAAATCCGGTTTATAATCTTGAAGTCCCTCAGTTTTTGAATACAAAATTCAGATTGACAGGTACCGTTTTTGGCGAATATGAATTGTTTACAGGATTAAACCTTAAAGCCAATTTAGGTTTAGATTTTATAACCCAAAGTTTAAGAGGATATAATCCTGCAATCCCTTCTTCTGGCGCAAGGCCTAATATCAGAACTGGGGTGACAGATCAAACTAATTTTAGTCCTAATTATTTAGGAGAATTCACTGCTAATTACAGTAAAAAAATAAACGATCATAACTTTAGCCTATTAGCGGGATTTACTGCTCAAGAAAACAATTTTAATACTTTGGGCGCTGGAAGAAGCGGTTATACTGTTTTAGGTTTCCCTGTACTTAATGATAATATTTATGCAGCTAAAAACATCTCTGAAACTTATAATTTTAATGGATATGGCACCTCAACACTACTTTCTTATGTAGCCAGGGCAAGTTATGATTATAAAAACAAATATATATTTCAGGCTAGCGTAAGACGAGATGGATCTTCAAACTTTGGACCTTCAAACAAATACGCCGATTTTTCTGCCTTCTCATTTGCTTGGAGAGCAATTGACGAAGATTTCATGAAATCTTATACTTGGTTAAGTGATTTGAAACTTAGACTAAGTTATGGTTCTGTAGGAAATCAAGATATTCCAGCATTTTCTTATTTAGCAGGAATTAACAGCGGAATTGGATATGCATTTGGAGACAATTCTGGGAATGGTGGTTTAGTAACTGGTGCAGCTCCAACTGCTCTTTCAAATCCAAATTTAGGTTGGGAAAAAAATCAGCAACTCAATGTTGGTCTAGATTTAGGTTTTCTAAAAAACAGAATTACTACTGCAATAGATTTATATACCAGAAAATCTCTTGATTTATTATTTAGAGTACCAGTTCCTGCAACTTCTGGAACTTATGAACCAATTCCTTTTAATACTGGAGATATGGTAAATAAAGGAATTGATTTTAGTTTAAACACCATTAATATTGAAAAAACAAACTTTAAATGGAATTCTAATCTAATTCTTTCGGCTTATAAAAATGAGTTAACATCCTTAGGTCTAGCTTCTCCAATTAATAATGGTTTTGCTAGAATTACAGGTGGAGCCAGAAGAATTGAACAAGGCTATCCTGTAAATTATTTCTATGGCTTTAAAACCGAAGGTATATTCCAAAATCAAGCGGAAATTGCTGCTCATGCTGTTCAAACGGCAGGAACCAATACGGCAACAAGTACAGCTCCCGGCGATATCAAATTTGTTGATATTAATGGAGATGGGATTATTAATGATGAAGATAGAACCAATTTAGGTAATTCTATACCAACATTTACTTATGGCTTAACCAATAATTTTACTTTTAAAAACTTTGATTTAAGTGTTTTCTTACAAGGATCAGAAGGTAATAAAGTTTTAAACTTTAATCGTTGGTATACAGAAAGCGGGGTTTCTAATGGAAATTACTCTAAATATTTTATTGGAAGATGGACAGGAGAAGGAACTTCAAATTCTATCCCAAGGGCTATTCAAAACGATCCAAACCAAAATAACCGAGTTTCTGATAGGTTTGTAGAAGATGCTTCTTACATCCGATTAAAAAATGTAAGGTTATCTTATTCATTGCCGGCAAAATGGATGAAATCTGCTAAAATTCAGAAAATCCAAATTTATGCAAGCGGACAAAACTTAGCTACCATAACTAATTATACTGGCTTTGATCCTGAAGTTGGAGGAGGTGTTGATATTGGCTACTATCCTCAGGCGAGAACGTACACTCTTGGTATTAATGCAAACTTTTGATCATTAAATAGATAAAAAGATGAAAATTTTAAATATTAACAAATATATAGTGATCGGTGCCGCAGTTGTTGCGCTGGTCAGCTGTAAAAAAGATTTCTTAACTCAGCAACCAAATGATAGAATTACAACTGATAATTTTTATCAAACCGAGGCAGATGCTATTGCCGCGGTAAACGCAATTTATGCTCCACTTACGTCATTGTATAACTATATGTGGCAAGTTGGAGATATCATGAGCGATGACACTGATACAGGTGGTGGTGGTGGTGGTGATGGAGCCTCAGAACTAGAACTGGATAATTTCACAGTTAATTCGTTTAATGCAAATATAGGCAACTATTGGGGTCAATGTTACCAAGGTATCCAAAGGGCCAATATCGCAATAGAAAAAATACCAACTATCCCAACAATTAGCGATGCCGTTAGAAATAGAAGTTTAGGCGAAGCTTATTTTTTAAGAGGCTTTTATTACTACAGTTTAGTAAGATTATTTGGAGATGTGCCTTTATATACAAATTCTATTACACTAGATGATGCAAGAACCATCGCTAGAAGCCCTAAGGCAGATGTTTATGCACAAGTTATTAAAGATTTAAAACAAGCAGAAACTCTACTACCAAACACTTATACAGGATCGGATAAGGGAAGAGCAACTGCCGGTGCAGCAAAAGGTGTTTTGGCGGGAGTTTATTTAACATTAGGAAACAAAGTTGATGCAGCATCAAAATCTTTAGAAGTCATTAGTAACGCAACACAATACGGTTACGACTTATGGACAAACTACGGTGATAATTTTAAACTGGAAAACGAAAACGGTAAAGAATCTGTTTTTGAAGTTCAATATAGAAGTGGAGGTGCGCAGTTTTCGTTTTACGGCGCAGGAAATGTATTAAACACTTTCATGGGCCCAAGAGCTCAAAATGTCGTTCAATCTTCTGGATATGGCTTTAGCATTCCAACATTAGATTTGTTTAATAAGTATGAACGCACAAATCCTGCAGATAGCAGTACAATTATCGATAAAAGAAGAAGACCAAGTATGTGGATTCCGGGAGATAAATTTATTTCATTACCTCTTAATTATACACAGGCTTCTTCATTAATTGGTTCTCCAAATGGCTTTAATACCAAAAAATGGTTTGTACCTATAACCAATATAACTGGTGATAATGGAGGTTGGACATCTGCCCTTAACATTCAAGTAATGCGTTATAGTGAAATTCTATTAATTTATGCAGAAGCTGCCGGTCCCTCTTTAGGAAAACCCTATATCGATAGAGTTAGAGCAAGAGCTGGATTACCTGCATTAGCTTCTGGTTTAAACGCCGCAGATTATTTAACTGCAATTTATAAAGAAAGAAGATTGGAATTCGCTTTTGAAATGCATCGTTGGTTTGATTTATTAAGAAATCCGGATCCTAATTATTTTATTAACGTTATGAAGGCGGCAGGGAAATCTAATGTAGGAGAGAAACATAGATATATGCCAATTCCACAAGGAGAGAGAGATATAAATCCAAATTTGACTCAAAACCCAGGTTATTAACTATTAAATATAGATAAGATGAAAAGAAATATAATCATATTAACCACTTTGTCGCTGTTTACAGCCGCATGGTTTGGTTGCAAAAAAACAGATCCTGCAATTTCAGGGTCTGCTTCAACTGCTGGTTTTACAGCTGCTGTTACATCTATTCCAGATACTTTACCTTTTTTGCAAAAGGTAACATTTACCAATTCCTCTGCAGATGCATTTATTTATAAATGGAATTTTGGAGATGGAACTGATCAGGTTGCTGATAAAAATCCAGTACACATTTATGCAAAAGGAGGAACTTATTCTGTTAATTTAACTTCCGTAGGTTCTGCAGGAAGCAATCAAATCAGTAAATCTATATCCGTTAGTAATTCTTGTGACAATACAACTTTTAGTAAACTAACCAGTTGTGGTACTCAAAAATGGACTTGGAGCAGTGCTGGTGATGCAATAAAAGTTCTTTCTCCTGATGCTACACAAGTGTATTTTGCAGGACCAGCTGCCGCATGCCAGGTTGATGATAAGTTTGTTTTTTCTGCTGATGGCACTTTTAATTATGATGCAAACGGCGAAACATTTAGCGTTCAGGCAGGATATTCATGTCAACCTGCTATAGCAAACGCTAAAACTTTTAAACTTTTTGCAAAAACAGGTCAAATTCCCACGATTATACTTCCTAATTTAGCGGGAACAGCAAAACCATTTATTGGCACTACAGATGTAGTAGTAGGTAATAAATACCAAATAATGGCTATTACTGATGAAACCATGACTTTAAGAGGGACCTTAAGTGATGGTAGCTTGATAGAGTTTAAATTTAAACTCCCTTCAGATTTAGACAATGTAAAGTTATTATTGACAGGTGGTGCTACAAGGTCTTGGAAATTAGATTTAAGTAAGGTACCCGGCCCTATTACAGTTGGCCCAAATGATGGCGATCCAACAAGCTATTTCCCTGGAGGTACCATCCCAGCATGCCAAGCAGATGATATTTATACATTTGGACAAGATAATAGCATAATTTATAACGCTGGTGCAGAAACATTAGTGGCTGGCGGTGTAGGCTGCTCCGCACCAAGAAATTATACTACAAATTACACCTTTACTAATGTACCTTCTGGCGCTGGTATAGGACAAATTAATCTTCCAATTAATAATCAATATTTTATCGCTGTAACGGATAGACCAAGCGAAAACGTTTATAGAATTTTAGAGATCAGTGATACAAAAATGGTTCTAAGAGCTGGTAACGGAACTAGTGGGGTGGTTTTTGACCTTTACTTTGTAAAAGCTAATTAAAATTTAAAAATTGACAACTATGAAAAAGCTAGTAATTATTATAATGGGCCTCCTTTCTGTTTCTTGTACAGAAAAAAAGGACTCCTTTATTCCTATAAAACCAGCGCCATTAGATGAGGATTTTACCACTTTAGTTTGGTCGGATGAGTTTAATACCGATGGCGCACCTGACGATAGCAAGTGGGGATATGATATAGGCGGCGGTGGTTATGGTAATCAGGAACTTCAATATTATACCAAGCGACCAGAGAATGTAATTGTAAAAGATGGTACATTAAAAATTAATGCGCTTAGAGAAAATTACATGGGCAATGCATTTACGTCTACTCGATTGTTATCTAAAGGGAAATTTGCCTTTACTTTTGGAAAAGTAGAAATAAAAGCAAAAGTTCCTACTGGAGTGGGCACTTGGCCCGCTCTATGGATGTTAGGAAGTAACATTGATACTAATCCTTGGCCTGCTTGTGGCGAAATTGATATCATGGAGCATCTTGGTAGAGACCTTAATAATATTTACGGAACTCTGCATTATCCTGGTCGGTTTGGAGGATCTGCAGATGGCGGTACAAAAAGAATAAGTAGTGCTGCCACTGCTTTTCATACTTACACTTTAGAATGGACCTCTTCATTAGTCAAAATATCTGTTGATGGAGATATCGTTCATACGGTGTCTAACTCAAGTAATCTTCCGTTCAATAAAGATTTCTTTTTCATCATTAATTTGGCAATGGGCGGCAATTTCAGCGGCCCTGTATATCCATCTGTAAATAATGCAACCTTTGAGGTAGATTACATCAGGGTTTATAAATAATCATCATCAAAGCTTCTTAATTAATTAGAATTTTATTAATCAATTCTAATATTAAGAAGCTTTATAATTTAATTATCCCATGAAAAGAAATCTAAGTTTAAGCGTTTCCAAAATATTGCTTTTTTTATTGCCAATAACCTCTTTTAATGGATGGGCGCAAACAAAACCCGTTCAATCTCCAATTGATGTGAAAGTAGCGCAACTTGTTTCTAAAATGACATTAGAAGAAAAAGTTGGGCAAATGGCGCAAGTAACTGTAGACGTAATTACAAAAGGTAAAGACCGTTTTAGCAGTTTTGAACCCGTAGAACTTGATCCAAAAATAATGGATGATGTATTTAATAAATACAAAATTGGATCTATATTAAACACAGCGAATAATAGGGCAAGAACTACCGAGCAATGGTATAAAATCATTTCTGAAATACAAAGAGTTGGAAAAGGGCGATTAAATATTCCTGTTATTTATGGGATTGATGCTATCCACGGAACAACTTACACCGCTGGTGCAACATTTTTTCCCCAACAAATTGGTCAGGCTGCAAGTAGAAATTTAGAGTTAATTAAAAAGGGAGCCCAAATTACAGCTTACGAAACCAGGGCAAGCGGAATTCCTTGGAACTTTTCTCCTGTTTTAGATTTAGGTCCGGATCCAAGATTTCCTAGAATTTGGGAAACTTATGGAGAAGACCCTTACTTAACTTCTGAAATTGGAAAAGTAATGGTTAAAGGATACGAAGGTGATAACAATGATATTTCTTCTCCCTTTCATGTTGCTTCTTGCTTAAAACATTTTTTAGGTTACCAAGTGGCCGCTTCTGGAAAAGATAGAACACCCGCTTTTATTTCAGATCAAGCATTAAGAGAATATCATCTTCCATCATTTAAAGCTGCTATAGAAGCTGGCGCACACACCATTATGATAAATTCTGGTCTTATTAATGGCGTTCCGGTGCACTCAAGTTTTAAAATACTTACTCAATTATTACGTAACGAATTGGGCTTTAAAGGTTTGGTTGTAACCGATTGGGGCGATATAGAAAACTTAAATAACCGTGATCATGTTGCAGCATCAAATAAAGAAGCGGTTATGATGGCTATTAATGCCGGTATTGATATGTCTATGATTGCTTACCAATATGAGCCTTTTTGTAATGATTTAGTAGCTTTAGTAAAAGAAGGAAAAGTAAAAACCAGTAGAATTAACGAAGCGGTTACTCGTATTTTAACTTTAAAATTCCAATTAGGTTTATTTGAAACTCCGGTTACAAACTACAAAGACTACCCTAAATTTGGAAGCAAAGAATTTGAGGATGCTGCCTATCAGACCGCAGTAGAATCAATCACTTTGTTAAAAAACAACAATAACATTTTACCATTAAAAAAGACCACGAAAGTATTAATTACTGGTCCAAATGCTAATTCTATGCGCACTTTAAACGGTGGGTGGACTTACTCGTGGCAGGGTGAAAAAGTAGAAGATTTTGCTTCAAAATATAATACCATGGTTAAGGCTGTTCAAAATAAAATTGAAACTAAAAATGTGAGTTTTATTCCCGGTGTGAGCTACAAAATGGACGGAAAATATTTTGAGGAATATGCTGATCAAATGGATGAAGCCATTGAAGCTGCCAAAAATGTAGATGCAATTATCCTTTGCTTAGGAGAAAATACTTATACAGAAACACCTGGCAACCTTAGCGATTTATATTTATCAGATTTACAAACAGAATATGCTAAAAAACTATCTGCAACAGGCAAACCCATTATTTTAGTCTTGAATGAAGGTCGTCCTCGCATTATCAGTAAATTTGAACCTCTGATGCAAGGTGTTATTATGACCTATTTACCCGGAAATTTTGGTGGAGATGCTTTAGCTAGTATTTTGTTTGGTGATGAAAATCCTTCGGGAAAATTGCCTTTTAATTATCCAAAATTCCCAAACTCTTTGGTTAATTATAACCATAAACCATCAGAAAGTAGAAGTGTAGTAGAAGGCGTTTATAATTACGATGCTGATTATAACCCACAATATGAATTTGGTTTTGGATTAAGCTATACCAAATTTGAATACAGTAATTTAAAACTTAGCGCTAAAAACATCAACACAAATGATATGCTAACCATATCTGTTGAAGTTAAAAATACAGGTAATAGAGAAGGAAAAGAAGTGGTCGATTTATATTTATCAGATTTAGTGGCTAGCATAACACCTGATGTAAAAAGACTAAAGGGTTTCCAAAAAATTGATTTAAAGCCAGGAGAAAGCAAAACCGTAACCTTTAAATTAGATAAAAAAGCTTTTGCTTTTATAAATGCCGACAATAAATCCGTGGTAGAGTCTGGAGATTTTAAGGTAAGTATAGCAAATTTGCAAAGCCCTTTTACAATTACCAATTGATTTAATAAAATCAATTATAAGGTTTTAATAAAAAGGGAAGTTTAATAACTTCCCTTTTTTTATAAACGGGCTATCCAATACTCGACTATCGCTACGGCCCTGCGGGCTTTTGCTTTCTCAAAATATTTCCTATCCCTAACTCAAAAATCTATTTTAACGTAAAATTGTAATGTTAAAAATTGTTAAACAAACAGTTTGGGCATTTATACCCGTTATATTTGATATTCGTAGATGAAAAAGAAAAGTATTGTTCTAATTATGGCTTTAATGAGCTTCGCTTTAATAGGCGTTATGGCAATGCAATATTATTTTATAAAAGAATCTTATAGTTTAAAATCACAATTGTTTGATCAGGCAGTAAATGATGCGCTTAAAAATGTATCAACAAAGCTAGAAAAGAAAGAAGCCATGGTTTTTTTAGCTCAAAAAGTTGACCGTGAACTTAAGAATAATGAAAAAAAGCCCTCCTTTAAACGTAAATCTGAAAAAAATCAAAATCCCGATTACTCTAAAGATAATAGGTTAAAACACGAAAATCAAACCATTGCTTTTGTTAAAAGGATGAAAGCAAATCAGGCAAAATCTGACAGTATTTTTAGAATGAGGGATAGTTTAGTAAGAACAAAATATCCTTATAAAATGGTTTATAACGGGCCTGTAATAGCAGATAATGTTCCGTTTAGTGTAAACCTAAAAGTTGATGTTGACCAAATTGTTGATGATTATGGCTTTGTACATACCATTCAAAGGCAATCGATTTTAGAAACTCCTCCCGTTTTAAATGGAAAAAGAATAGTGAAAAGAGGTGTTGCCGTTGTAGATTCAGTTAGAAAATATATGGTGCAGGACCCTGTTTTGGGTACCGTTTTAAAAACTATTCCTAAACCAAATTTCTTAACTGGCATTTCTGAAAGAGAGCTTCGTTTAGCATCACAAAATCATGAAAAAAACCAGGCAAAAAGAGTAAATAATTATTTAGATTCTGTAGAGCTAAACGGAAATAAAAGTGCTGTTTTTGAAGATATTGCTTCGGAAATGCAACAAGTAAATGTTCCGTTAGAAAAACGGATTCAGCCGCAAACAATAGATTCTTTATTGGCTTTAGAACTTGCAAATAATGGCATAAATTTAAATTATAGTTATAAAATAAGCTCAGTACAAGACGATTCTGTGATTTTTACTAAAGCTTCTGTTAAACAGGTAAACTTTATCCCTGTAAATACTTATAAAACACTTTTATTTTCTAAAGATTTAGTAAGGGATGCGGGTTATTTATCCGTTACTTTTCCTAAAAAAAACACCCTGATTTTAAATAATATGGGTACTGTATTGCTTTCATCAGGTGGTTTATTATTGATTTTAGCAGCAAGCTTTATTTATACAATTAGCTCTATCCTGCGTCAGAAAAAAGTATCGGAGATGAAAACTGATTTCATCAATAACATGACCCACGAGTTTAAAACTCCTGTTGCAACCATCATGATTGCAAGTGAAGCCCTTAAAGATCCAGAAATAAATGATAATAAGGCGAGGGTAAACAAATTGGCTAGTATTATTTATGATGAAAACATCCGCTTGGGAAACCATATAGAACGCGTTTTAAACATCGCCAAAATAGAAAAAGACGATTTAAAACTAGAACAACAACAACAAGATGTAAACGATATTATTGCAAACGTAGTAGATAGCATGAGTTTACAATTAGAAAAGAAAAACGCAAGAGTTTCTTTAGAACTAAATGCATCAAATTCGACCGTTATTGCAGATGAACTGCATCTTTCTAACGTGATATTTAATTTAATAGATAATGCCAATAAATACAGCTTAAATGAACCAGAAATAAACCTTTCTACAGAAAATATTGGTGATAAGATTATAATAAGAATTGCAGATAAAGGCATAGGTATGACCCGAGACCAGCAAAAGAAAATTTTTGAACAGTTTTATAGAATCCCTACCGGCAATTTACACGATGTAAAAGGTTTTGGTTTAGGCCTTAGCTATGTAAGCAATATGGTAAAAAGGATGAATGGTTCTATCAGTGTAAAAAGCGAAAAAGATAAAGGCTCTGAGTTTGAGATTAAATTTACATTGGCTTAAAATCATTAAAACAAAAGGAGCTAAATATGAAACAAAAGCTTACGTTTCTTATCATCATCATTTCATTCTTAAGTTTCTATATCAAAGCTCAAACAATTAAGCCAAATATTTCTGCAAGGGTTGATACTACAAACAATGCTGTGAATAAACTTTACCATTTGTACGTTAATTATCTTAATTCTAAACCAGATAGTTGTTATTCCAATCCTTATTGGAATGAGGCTGAGTATCCATATTATTTGAAACAGAATTTTCTTCCGATTGACCGATCTGCAAATGCAATTTTTAATCAAAATTTTAAGCGGTTTATCAAATATTATAAGCCAACTATTTTACAAATTGATAGTATTGATAATAATTTATATCAAATAAAAACTTTGTTTAAATCTAATGCAAACATCAAAGATAGTGTAGAAGAAGATGTGGCATATATCACAAATTTATATGCCCGTAAAAATAAGGATGGCGTTTTTAAATTAGAAAATACAATTACAGAAAGAACTAAAGATTGGAAAACTTATCAAGAAAATTTCATTACTTATATAGTAAATCCTCAATGTAAATTTGATAAAATTGAAGCGCAAAAAGCTGTTGATTTTTGTAATGATTTATCAAGAAAATTTGATTTAAAAATATTGCCTTTCAAATATTATATTCTTCCAAATACAGATGAGTTTGGGAAATTATTAAACTTTGATTACTGGACTTATTATTTTGGTGCACAAACTAATTTACCGCTAAGAGAAATTTTTACCTCTTATGGAAATGAAAATTTTCCGCATGAATTAGTACACATGATGTTTCCTCTTAGAAAATCAGCAGAAAAGACACCAAATAATTAGCGAAGGGTTAGCAACTTGGCTAGGTGGACCTACAAGAGGTATAACATATAACGACGCTCT
Organism: Pedobacter psychrophilus; assembly: GCF_001652725.1. Lineage (GTDB taxonomy): Bacteria > Bacteroidota > Bacteroidia > Sphingobacteriales > Sphingobacteriaceae > Pseudopedobacter > Pseudopedobacter psychrophilus. The sequence continues at coordinate 238,915 of NZ_LWHJ01000028.1, read as the reverse complement.
ACTTCAGGTTTCAAAAACTTTAAAAACATATCCAAATGTTACTTTTGAAGATATTACAAGTTTTAAAATCAGAAATAAATTTGACAGTAATATATTTTATGTTACGGGTGCTGTTTTGTGTGAAATGATTTTTAAATTAAAAGGAAAAAAAGGAATATTAGAAATTTATTATTCAACAGATAAAACATTAGACAAAATGTTAGTTGATACTTTTAATACGCCTATAGAAGAAATTCACCAAAAAGTAATAGCGCATATTATAAGTCAATAAATTTTTTATATAAAAGATTTAATTTTTATTACCCGTTAAAGAAAATCACATAAACACTAAAAGCAATGAATAAAAAAATATTGTTAGTAGAAGATGACCCAAATTTGGGTATGCTTTTAGAAGATTATTTGAGTTTAAAAGGAAAGTTTGAGGTAACGCTTTGTGTGGATGGTGACGAAGGTTTAAAAGCTTTTACTGCAAACGAATATGATATTTGCATTTTAGATGTGATGATGCCTAAAAAAGACGGATTTACTTTAGCAAAAGATATCAGAAAATTAAACCAAAATACGCCGATTATCTTTGCTACCGCAAAAGGAATGATGGAGGATAAAGCAGAGGCCTATAATTTAGGCGGAGACGATTATATTACCAAACCTTTTCGTATTGAAGAATTGCTTTTAAGAATAAACGCTTTATTAAAAAGAGTTTCAAATCAGGATCAAACATCAGAGACGAAACCAACAAAATTTGAAATTGGAAACTATCATTTTAATTACCAAACTCAAATTATTTCGCTAAATGAGCAAACTCAAAAAGTAAGCACTAAAGAAGCTGAATTGTTAAGATTGCTTTGCTTAAAAATGAACGATGTTTTAACAAGAGAAGAAGCATTAATCCAAATTTGGCATGATGATAATTACTTTAACGGACGCAGCATGGATGTTTTTTTAAGCAAACTAAGGAAATATCTAAAGGAAGACCCAAAAGTAGAAATCATAAATGTACATGGAAGAGGCTATAAATTATTAGTGAATTAATCGCTATAAAAATCCTTTTAATCTACGTAATCTTAAAAACCAAAACATGATTACTATCACCTTTTCACTCTCCCAACATCATTCAAAATAGCGCCCTATTAAAGGATATTTGTTTTGATGGATATCCAAACCCAAACGCTGTGCTACCATTGCGGCGATTTATGCTTAACAGAAAATCTTAAACAAGATGAAAAAAATTTTTGTTGTAGCGGCTGTCTTAATGTTTATAGTATTTTATCTAATGGAGGTTTAAACAATTATTACAAACTAAACCTGCATCCGGGCGATAGTCAAGACAAAGTGATTGGCAAATTTGGATATTTAGATAATCAAGAAATTGCGGCTAAGCTAATTCATTACGCCGATGCCCAAAAAATAACCGTTACTTTTTATATTCCATCCATACATTGCAGTTCTTGTATTTGGTTGTTAGAACATTTAAATACCATAGATTCTGCAATTCAAGAAAATCGTGTTGATTTTCTTAAAAAACAAGTCTACATTCAGTTTAATCCACAACAAACCTCGCTTAAAAACATTGCCGAATTATTAACTAATATTGGTTACGAACCATTAATTAGCTTACAAGATGTTGTAAATAAAGATGTTGCTAAAAAAGATAACCTGATACCAAAAATTGCCGTTGCTGGCTTTTGTTTCGGCAATGCCATGCTGTTAAGTTTTCCGGCTTATTTCGGGCTTTCTGCATCAGATGCGCAATTTGGGAAAGTTTTTAGCTTATTAAGTCTGCTTTTTTGTTTGCCCTCTGTTTTTTATTCTGGTTGGGATTATTTCAAAAGAGCTTATCAATCCCTTAAGCAAAAAAATCTGAATATTGATTTTCCATTAGCCCTAGGAATTGCCGTTTTATTAATTAGAACCCTATCAGATTTTACTTTTAATACCGGCGATGGCTTTGCAGATAGCTTAACAGGATTGGTGTTTTTTCTTTTGATAGGAAAATTTGTACAACAAAAAACTTATCATCATTTATCTTTTGAAAGGGATTACCGTTCTTTTTTTCCTGTAGCGGTAGATGTTTTTGAGGAAGATGGAAGCACAAAACCTGTTGCTTTAGAAAAACTAAAAGAAGGAGATAGAATTTTGGTGAAAAGCCTGGAAATTATCCCTGCTGATGCGATCCTGTTAAAGGGAGATGCTTTAATAGATTTTAGTTTTGTAACTGGAGAATCACAGGCAATTGAAAAAGTTTTAGGAGAAATTATTTATGCAGGAGGCAGACAAACCGCAGGCTCTTTAGAATTAGAAGTGGTTAGGCTCGTTTCACAAAGTTATCTTACGGGATTATGGAATAATGAAGCCTTCCAAAAAATAAATACCAATAAAACTAAAACTTTTGTAACTCAGGTGAGTCACTATTTCAGCTTAGTATTATTGGTATTAGCTACTTCAACCTTGTTATTTTGGCTACCGCAAAATTGGCAAACAGGTTTAAATGCCTTTACGGCGATATTGATCATCGCTTGCCCATGTGCTTTAGCATTAAGTACGCCTTTTACCATGGGTGCCGCTTTAAGCATTTTCGATAAAAATAAATTTTACCTCAAAAACACAGATGTTGTAGAAGAAATGGCAGCCGTTGATACCATAGTTTTTGATAAAACCGGGACGGTAACTCATTCTGAAGGTAATAATATCGCATTTAAAGGCCTATTAAATCTAAAAGAAAAAGAAATTATTTATAGCGTCTGCAAAAATTCTATTCACCCGTTAAGTCGTAAAATTTGTGATTTTTTGAGTCCTATAAAAACACTAAAAGTTCAAGGTTATCAAGAGCATTTAGGAACTGGTATAAGTGCTTTTTGCGATGATAAAAAGATTTTAATTGGTAATGCTAATCTGGTTATGGATGGTGGTTTATTAATTACAAATGCTCCGCAAGTTCATGTTTCTATTGATGATAATTATATAGGATATTTTGAAATAAGGCAACAGTTAAGACCTGGTTTGAAAAACACATTAAACCAATTAAATAATACCTACCGTACCTTTTTAATATCGGGAGATAAACCCCAAAACTCTACTGATTTAAATAATTGTTTTAAAAATAACAGTGATTTATATTTTAACCAAAGTCCTCAAAATAAACTTGATTTTATTGATTATCAACAACAACAGGATAAAAAAGTATTAATGTTAGGAGATGGTTTAAATGATGCCGGGGCTTTAAAGAAAAGTAATGTTGGCATTGCCGTAACAGATAATATCAATAATTTTACCCCTGGCAGTGATGCCATTTTAGATGGACAATCTTTAACGCTATTACCTAATTTTTTAAGCTTTGCAAAATCAACCGTTAAGATTATTCACTTATCTTTTTGCATTGCCGTTTGTTATAATATAGTAGGAATTAGCTTTGCATTACAAGGAAAATTATCTCCTTTAATTGCTGCAATATTAATGCCTGTAAGCACCGTAACTATCATTGCTTTTACCAGTTTTGCCACGCATTTTAGCGCTAAAAAACACAAATTGAAATTATGACCATTATCTTCTTTTTAATAGCTTGTAGCGTAATATTAGCTTTAATTTTTTTAGGCGCTTTCTTTTGGGCGCATAATACAGGGCAAAACAAAGATTTATACACCCCATCTGTAAGGATTTTATTTGATGATGAATTATTAGGAGAGGAAGAAGAAAAAAGAAAGCCCCAAATTTAAATTTGAGGCTTGTAAAATAATTTCTAGCTATTTGTATGATGGAGGTGAAAAACCTCTAATGCTTTATAAATTCTGTTTTTTGTTTCTTCTGTGCCAATTGTTGCTGCAATATCAAATACAGCTGGACCAAATTTATCGCCAACCAGCATAATCCTAAAAGGCAACATCACATCGCCAATCTTTAGTTTATGTTCTGTTACAAGCTCTTTAAATTTAGCCTCAATAGCAGCACTTTCTGTAAGATTTGCGCTTTGTAATTTATCGGCGAAAGCCATAAAAAACGCTTTTTTTTCTTCTGACCATTTCGGTACAACAGAATTGGTGTCGTATTTTTCTGGTGCGTTAAAAAAGAAAGCCCCTTGATGGTGAAATTCGCTTAATAACTGGCAGCGTTCTTTAACCATGTCAATAACCTTGGCTAAATATTCATCTTCAAAATTATGAATGCCGTGGTAATTCATTATCGCCTTAACTGGCTGCAAAAGTGCGGATAAGTCTAACTGTTTAATCCATTCTCCGTTATACCATTTTGCTTTCTCATAATCAAACTTAGCACCGCCTTTGTGTATTCGGTCTAAAGAGAAATGCTCAATTAACTGCTCCATGCTAAAAAGCTCTTGATCGGTCCCATCATTCCAGCCAAGCATGGCTAACATATTTATAAACCCTTCTGGGATGAAACCTGTTTCTTTAAATCCATCAGACTTAAAATTGCTGTTTTTATCGTACCAATTTATTGGATAAACCGGGAAACCAAATTTTTCGCCATCTCTTTTGCTCAATTTGCCATGACCATCAGGCCTTAAAATTAAGGGCATGTGAGCCCACTGTGGCATTTCTTTTTCCCAACCAAAATATTTCCAAAGTAATAAATGTACAGGTGCAGATGGAAGCCATTCTTCGCCTCTAAATGCATGAGTTATTTTCATCAAATAATCATCCACTACAACCGCTAAATGATAAGTTGGCATTCCATCCGCTTTAAGCAACACTTTATCATCCACTTCACTACTATGAAAAGTAATATCACCACGAATCATATCTGTAAAAGAAATGTTTTCGTCTTTTGGCATTTTAATACGGATAACATGTGGTGCGCCGCCTTTAACCAAACTTTCTGCCGCCTCATGAGGAATGGTTAAAGAATTTCTTAACGTTTGGCGTGAGTTATAATCGTACCTAAAATTTTCTGTTACCTGTCTTTTACTCTCTAAATCTTCTGAAGTATCAAAAGCATAATAAGCATAACCAGCTTCCACCAGTTTTTCTGCATATTCACGATAGATAGATTTTCTTTCACTTTGGCGATAAGGTCCGTATTCACCTCCATCTCTTGGACTTTCATCTGCTTTTATTCCACACCATTCCAAACAAGAAAAAATATAATCTTCTGCTCCTTCTACAAAACGGCTTTGGTCGGTATCTTCAATCCTTAAAATAAATTTCCCGTTATTTTGCTTCGCAAAAAGGTAATTGAATAATATAGTTCTTACACCACCAATGTGTAAACCGCCGGTTGGGCTAGGGGCAAAACGTACTCTTACTTGATCTTTCATTTAAACAGAATGTAAAAAGCATTTATCACAAAAACCATGCAATTAATTTATTAAACAAAGTTAAAAATTAGACTTATCAAAATGTGCGCTTTCAGTTAAATTTATGCTAAAAATTTAACCGTTATTTTATTAATAATTAAAAGTTTCACAATAATGCTTTTTGATTGTGGCGAATAAATGTTATTCTTGAAGTAAGAGGATTAAACTTTCTAAAGTATCGGCTTCTTCTTTTTTCTTATCAATACGCCAGCGTAAAATACGAGGGAACCGTAATGCAATACCAGATTTATGACGAGAAGAACGATTAATCCCTTCAAAACCAATCTCAAAAACCAATTCTGGTTTTACTGTTCTAACTGGCCCAAAACGCTCTAATGTATTCCGTTTTATAAAATTATCCACTTTTGCAATTTCTTTATCGGTTAAACCAGAATAAGCTTTTGCAAACGGAACTAATTTATCGCCATCCCAAACGGCAAAAGTATAATCTGTATATAAATCCGCTCTACGTCCGTGTCCTTTTTGAGCATAAATCATTACTGCATCCACAGAAAGTGGATCAATTTTCCATTTCCACCAATCGCCTCGTTTACGCCCAACTTGATAAGTAGCCGTTTTTCTTTTCAGCATCAATCCTTCCGCCATCATTTCTCTCGCCTGCTCTCTAGCGATTGCCAATTTTTCCCAATCGTTTGCAGTAATAATTTCTGAAATTCTAAAAATTTCTTGGTGTGTTGATGATGATTGAATTTGTTCTAAAACTTTGCGCCTATCTTCTTGACTCTTGCTTCTTAAATCTAAATTCTCAAATTCCATCACATCGTAAGCAATAAAAGCAACAGGATTATCCACCAACATTTTTTTGGATATGGTTTTACGGCCAATTCTTGTTTGCAAAATATTGAAAGGCAAAGGCTGGTTTTCTTTAAAGGCTAAAATCTCGCCGTCTAAAACCGTTCCGTTTGGTAAATTGAGCATAAAAGGATGTAGTTCTGGGAATTTATCTGTTGCCAATTCTTCTCCTCTACTCCAAATAAAAATTTCATCTGCTCTTTTAATCAATTGCGCTCTAATGCCATCCCATTTAAATTCTGCCTGCCATTCGGTTGCGTTGCCTAAGGCTATTTGTAATTCTTCTGCAGATTTTTTGATCTCAGAAGTTTCTTGAATTGGATAGGCTAAAAAGAAAGGATAAGGACGAGAAATATCTGTAGTTCCATCTTCTTCTGCTGTTAAATCCTGATAAGAAAAAGTTTCTGGCTCCCAGTTTCCCATAATACGATGGGTTAAAGTGGGTGTTTCCAATCCAGAAATTTGAGAGATGGCTTTTACCACTAAACTTTGAGAAACCCCAACCCTAAAACTGCTGGTCAATAATTTCAGGAAAACGAATTTTTCCTGACGTTCCATTTGATCCAAAGAATCTAAAAGCCATTCTTTTTTCCCTTCATCAGAAAGTTTTCTCAAAGATTTAATTTCCTCTACCCAAGAACTTAAACTCCTATCTTGTTGATGTTGCGGTTCAGGCAATAAAAGCGAAAGTGTTTCTGCCAAATCGCCCACTACATCATAACTTTCTTTAAATAACCATTCGGGTATTTCGCTCAGTTCTAAAGCCCATTGTTTTAATTGCGTAGCATTAATTGGGCGTTTTGGTTTTCTGCCTGTAAAAAGCGCCAACATGTTTATTTTATCAGCATCAGAAACTGATAAAAGATATTCTTTGATAACCTTTATTTTTTCGTTGGTTTTGTTTGTTTCATCTAATGAAAGGAAGAGTTGAGCAAATTTTTTCATGATGCCTCACCTAAATCCTCTCTAAGAGAGAGGACTTCCCTTTCTAATGATTTTATGATTAATAATTGTCTCATAAATTAGAACCTTCTTTTTCTAAATCCGCTTCTTCCTCATTACCATAAAGGGTTTTTGATTCCCTTGCATCATAACCAATTCCTTGTAAATACCTGCTAAAACTTGCTGTTGAGCCATGGGTTAAATAAACGGTATCACATTCGGTAGCTTTTATGGAAGAAATTAATCCATCCCAATCGGCATGATCTGATAGCACAAAACCTCGGTCTGCGGCTCTACGTTTTTTTGCTCCACGAATAGCCATCCAACCCGAGCAATATCCAAAAGAATAAGGCAACATTTTACGCATCCACGGTGTGCCAACCGCAGAAGGTGGGCAAATGACCATATTCCCTTTTAACTCTTCTTTTGTGGTTTCGGGAGTGATTCTGGTGGTTTCATACAAATTAATCCCATTTCTAATCAATGCTTCATTAGAGTTTTGGATTACGCCATGTGTATAAACTTTACCTAAATTCATGTCTAAATTTTGCAGAATACGTTGCGCTTTTCCTAAAGAATAACCGGCTAAAACAGAAGTTTTTCCTTCTTCTTGGTTTTGGCTCCACCAACTATTTATGCCATCAAAAATTTCTTTTTGTGGTGCCCATTTATAAACAGGCATTCCAAAAGTACATTCAGAAATAAAAGAATGGCATTTTACTGGCTCAAAAGGCGCACAAAGTCCATCGTCTTCAGTTTTGTAATCACCAGAAAAAACCCAAATTTCTCCTTTATATTCAACTCTAATTTGGGCTGAACCAGGAATGTGACCCGCTGGATAAAAAGTGATTTTCACACCATTTTTAACCCTACTCTCGCCGTAGTCCATCGTTTCTAAATTGATTTCCCCTAAACGGTAGTAAAGAATCTCACGAGAAAGTGTGTGTGCTAAATATTTTTTATGTCCCCATTTTGCATGATCGCTATGTCCATGAGAAATAACCGCATCGTTTACAGGTCGCCAAGGATCTATATAAAAATCTCCCGCAGCACAGTAAATTCCATTTTGGTTAAACTCTAAAAGGGGTTTTTTGGACATTGACTTATAGACATTTGATGTGGAATTATGTTTTCAAATATCAAACCAAAATTTGTCTAAATCTTTTGTCTGAATCTTGATTACAGGATTTAAGGACAAAAAGAATTATTTGCGTGATTTAATTTGCACATCGCTCTGCGAAAATCAGCGAAGTCTGCGGGAGATTTTTTTGCCACTAATACACTAATTTTCACTAATCAGAATGTATACAACAAATGATTTCGATAATATGGATTTGATGGTTTAATCAAGAAAATCCTAAAATCCTAAAATCGAGATTCAGATAATTTTGCCACAAATACACGGATTTTCACCAATTTAAATTCATTAAATAAATTATTTCACTAATCTGATTTTGATTTATTTAATCGAGAAAATCCTCTAATCATGTAAATCAAAATTCAAACAATAAATCTTTAAAACAAAAAACCTCCTCTTTTATCAAAGCGGAGGTTTAAATTATTTAAGGGAAAAACTATTTCATTCCCCCGTTTGGCATTCCCTTCATCATCTTTTGCATTTTTGCCATTGCAGATGGATCTGAGAACTGCTTCATCATTTTTCGCATATCTTCAAATTGTTTGATCAATTTGTTTACTTCAGCCATTTCGTTACCGCTACCTTTTGCAATTCGGGTTCTTCTACTTTGGTTAATGCTGTCGGGGTTTTCACGTTCATGCGGAGTCATAGATTTAATAATTGATTCTATTCCTTTGAAAGCATTATCATCAATATCTACATTTTTCATCATTTTGCCCACACCAGGAATCATTCCCATCAAATCCTTAATGTTACCCATTTTTTTGATCTGCTGTATCTGGCTCAAGAAATCATTGAAATCAAATTTATTCTTACGTATCTTCTTTTGTAAAGCGGCCGCTTCTTTCTCGTCAAATTGCTGTTGTGCCCTTTCTACTAAGGAAATCACATCACCCATTCCCAAAATCCTGGATGCCATTCTATCTGGATAGAAAACATCCAGGGCGTCCATTTTTTCTCCGGTACCAATAAATTTAATCGGTTTATTTACAACCGATTTTATCGATAAAGCTGCTCCACCACGTGTATCACCATCCAATTTTGTTAAAACAACGCCTGTAAAATCTAAACGGTCGTTAAATACTTTTGCGGTATTTACGGCATCCTGACCCGTCATGGAATCTACCACAAATAAAATCTCCTGAGGTTGGGTTGCTCTTTTAACTTCGGCAATCTCATCCATCAAGGCATCATCTAACGTTAAACGACCTGCTGTGTCTATGATGATTACGTTATTTCTGTTCTTTTTACCATGAGCGATTCCCTCTAAAGCAATAGCAACTGGATCGGTAGATTCACGATTGGTATAAACTTCTGCACCAACTTGTCCGGCTAAAACTTCTAATTGGTCAATTGCCGCAGGGCGATAAACGTCACCGGCAACCAATAAAGGTTTTTTTCCTTTTTGAGATTTTAGGTATAAAGCTAATTTACCGGTAAAAGTAGTTTTACCCGCTCCATTTAAACCCGCAATTAAAATCACGGTAGGATTTTGTTTGATATTTAACTCTTCAACACTGCCGCCCATTAATTTGGTCAGCTCATCGTTCATTATTTTAGTAAGCAATTGCCCTGGAGAAATGGCCGTTAAAACGTTTTCTCCCAAAGCTTTCTGCTTTACATCTTCTGTAAAACTCTTTGCGGTTTTATAATTAACATCGGCATCTAAAAGAGCTTTTCTAATCTCTTTCATGGTTTCTGCCACGTTAATTTCCGATATACTTCCTTGTCCTTTTAAAACCTTAAATGCTCCCTCGAGCTTTTCCTGCAAATTATCAAACATGCTATTATTTCTTTTCTAGATAAATCATTTTGGTTTACCCCTAAATATGGAGGTGTCTTTTATTTTAAGAAATGTTTTGGGCGTTTTAACACGCTTTCCGCTATATCTTTTTTTCTTAAAAAAGAAAAAAAGGATGCCGCTTCAATCGTTAACGCTCTACTGCCTTAAAACACAAACCCTCCATTTTACTATTTAATGGATTGCAAAGTTATCATTTTGAAAGAAAAGATTAGCGTTTAAAGTTTAAATCGGCATAAGCAAAAAAAAAAATTTCTTTTTATGTAACGTTTTATAAGATAAGGCGTCTATTAGGATATATATTTATTTAAAAAATATTAAAGTACTTTTCAATAGTCTACAATTGAGATTTAGTTAAATTAATGTGTTAATGTAGATAAACGCTCCGGAACGTGGAGCGTTTTTTATTTTATCTCTTCTGCATCTTTGTCAAATTCATATATTTAAAAAATATTAATGGCAAATGCTCTTCAACTCCTTCCATTTTTTATTTTTTTTCTTAATAGTTACCTCTCTATATTTTACTATTTCGCATAAATGGCGTTGGATTTTGCTTTTAGCAAGCAGTTGCTATTTCTATATGGCTTTTGTTCCCATCTATATTTTGATACTGGGAATTACCATTGTGATAGATTATTTCGCTGGGATATGTATCGAAAATGCGAAAGGCAAACAAAGAAAAGTGTTTTTGATCGTTAGCTTAATTGCTAATATTTCTGTCCTTTGTATTTTCAAATACTTCAATTTTTTAAACGATAATTTTTCTTTTTTGATGCATGGTTTCGGGTTAAGTAATCCTATTCCATACTTAAGTATCTTACTTCCAATTGGGCTTTCCTTTCATACTTTCCAAGCCATGAGTTATACAATTGAAGTATATAGAGGAAACCAAAAAGCAGAAAAACACTTCGGGGTTTATTCTTTATACGTAATGTTTTACCCACAATTAGTGGCGGGCCCAATAGAAAGGCCGCAAAATTTATTACATCAATTTAGAGAAAAACACAACTTTGAATATTTTAGAATTGTTGAAGGGTTAAAATTAATTCTGTGGGGGTTTTTTAAAAAATTGGTGGTTGCCGATAGATTGGCTTTGTACGTAAATGCTGTTTATAACAATGCCGAGCATCATTCTGGTTTTAGCTTTTTTGTCGCTACTGTTTTCTTTGCTTTTCAAATCTATTGTGATTTTTCTGCCTATTCTGATATAGCAATTGGCGTAGCAAAAGTGATGGGCTTTCATTTAATGACCAATTTTAATCGCCCTTATTTTGCCAGAAACGTTGCCGAATTTTGGAAACGCTGGCATATTTCTTTATCAACTTGGTTTAAGGATTACTTGTATATTTCTTTAGGCGGAAATAAAGTTTCTATCCCAAAATGGTATTTTAATTTGTTTCTTGTTTTTTTTATTAGCGGCTTGTGGCATGGTGCAAATTGGACTTATATTATTTGGGGTGCATTAAATGGTTTTTATCTCATTTTTGCCAATATTTCATCCCCGGCGAGAGAGAAGTTTAATGCTTTTATTGGATTAAACAATATTCCTGTTTTATCACGATGCGTACAAATCATCGTCACATTTATGTTGATTTGCTTTGCCTGGATATTTTTTAGAGCAAATAATGTTGATGATGCTTTTATCATTATCAAAAAAATATCAACATTAAATGGACCTCTATTTATTGAAAACCCTTCTAAAATGATTTATTGTTTAGTGAGTATTGGGCTATTGTTTATTATTGAATATAAAAGAGAATATTATAAAGGAAACGTTTCATTTTTTAATAGCAAAAATTGGATAATTAGAAACATTTCCTACGCTTCTTTGGTAATTATTATTTTACTTTTCGGAGTTTTTGATGGTGGGCAATTTATCTATTTTCAATTTTAAAACATGATTTTAGATAAACTGATTTTTACACTTCGGAAAAGTAATTTTTGGTTTTTTATAACCAAACTCTGCTTGTTTTTTCTTCTGGTTTTTATATTGGATTTTTCAATTGGTAACACCCTTCGCTATTTTTATTTTAAGCAAGAAAGTGGTCTGCAATATCAAGCGACTTACGCTATAGAAAAAACGAAGGAAGATTTATTGATTTTTGGTTCTTCAAGAGCTTGTAATCATTATATGCCGACTATTTTTGAAGAGAAATTAGGATTATCATCTTATAATGTTGGGCGATATGGAAGTCCAGTTTTATATCATTTAGCTGTTTTAAAAGGGGTTTTAAAACGATACACCCCAAAAATTATCATCTTGGATTTAAACTTACAAGAATTTGAAAAAATAGATGATAGTTACGATGTGCTTTCGTCGCTACTTCCTTATTATAAAACCCATCCAGAAATGCGTTCCATCATTTTAATGAGAGGAAAGTATGAAAGATTAAAATTGCTGTCAAATATTTACCCTTTTAACTCTGAGTTGCTCACTATCGCCATAGGAAATACAGAAATTAATAAAAGGCGACATGATGATGTTAAAGGATTTATTGCTTTACGCGATAACTGGAAATTCCCTATAAAAAATTACAGCTTTCCACAAAATTATGCACTTGACAGCAAAAAAATAAATGCATACAAAACATTTATTAATGCCTGTAAGAAACAGAAAATCAAATTACTAATTGTTTGCTCTCCTTATTTAAGTAAAAATCGATTTAAGGATTCTTCCATAGAGATTGGCAAGCAAATAGCAAAAAAAGAGAACATTTCTTTTTTAGATTATTCCAATTATATCCCGCTGATCAATCCCAATTTGTATCACGATAATCCACATTTAAATGTAGAAGGAGCAAGGATGTTTTCTAATTTGGTTGCTGATGAGGTTTTAAAAGATCGTTGAATAAACCAGCTACCAAAATCGTCATGCTGATCCGCTAGTTAGCGGATTAACATGACGGGAAGTAAAATAATCTTAATTAGAAGTTTTAGTTGGCCTAACCTCAATTTTACTTGGCAAAGTCCGTGGATTCATGTTTAATAAATCACAAACCATTTGCCCAATATCCTCAGGTTGTATTTTCCAGGCATCTTTATTTTTATCCGGTTCATGATCATTAAAATGAGTGGCAACAGAACCCGGCATAATGGTAGTTACTTTAATGCCATGTTCTCTTAAATCTAACATGATTGATTGTGAAAAACCAGTTAAGCCAAACTTGCTCGCATTATATGCGCTTCCGCCGGCAAAAAAATTGGTTCCGGCCAAACTAGAAATAGTAATGATGTATCCCTTAGATTTTTTTAAAGCTGGCAAAGCCGATTTAACACTTAAGAAAACGCCCGTTAAATTAGTATCTATCACATTATGCCAATCTTCTCCTTCCATTTCATCAATTGGTGCAAAATGACCAACGCCTGCATTTGCAATCAAAAAATCTAATGAGCCAAATTTTTCTATGGTTTTATCAACAGCTTCTTGCTGAGATTTAGCGCTTTTAACATCAGAGGCTAAGGCCAAAACATCACTTCCTAATTTTTTCGCTGCTTCATCTGCGCTTTCTTGTGAACGACTGGTAATGGCAACTTTGACTCCCAATTTTAATAATGCCTCGGCAATCCCATATCCAATTCCTTTACTTGCGCCTGTAATTAAAGCGACTTTATCTTTTAAATTTTGCATGATTTTTATTTGATATATAATTAAACAAGCCTTTTTACAGCTATATTGTTTCTGCAATTATTTATCCAAATAAAATGAAAGTTTAAAGTTTTGATAATTAGGTTGTTTAAGATTTTGAATAATTGGTGTTAATCAGCAGTGCTGAAAACATTTTTCTCAGCTTGCTTTTTTTGTAATTTGAGGTCAAATACTGCACAAATATTCCTTAAAAAACGCTCTCCCAATTTTGTGACTTTTATGCTATTCGCTGTTTTTTCAATCAGGCCCTCATTTTCAAAATCTTTTAAAAAAGATAAACTAAGTTTAAAATTCTGATTTAATAAATCGGTTTCATCCCAATTGGTTTCATTTTTACACATTAAATTTAAAATGTGTTTGCGCATTAATAAGTCTTCTTCGTTTAAAATATGGCCTTTAAAAACAGGAATTTCATAAGTGTTAACTAATTTTAAATAATCCTCTACCTTCTTAACGTTTTGTGCAAAACCGTTCCAGGTGTCGCTAATAGACGAAACGCCTAAACCTATCATCAATTGAGTATATTGATGTGTATAACCCATAAAATTACGGTGCAAATTGCCGGTAAGTTGTGCTGTAAAAAGACTATCGCTATTTAAGGAAAAATGATCCATTCCAATTTCAATATAACCTGCAGCAATTAACATCTGTCTTCCCAATTCATATAAAACTTGCCTTTCTTGAGTGTTTGGCAAATCTTTCTCCGTAAACATTCTTTGTCCGGGCTTAACCCAAGGCACATGTGCGTAACCATAATAAGCAATTCTATCCGGCTTTAAGCCGATGACTTGCATAATTGTAGATTTTAAGCCGATTTCGGATTGTAGCGGAAGCCCATAAATTAAATCATAATTGATGGATTTATAGCCAATTTTCCTGGCTAAATCTGTTATCTCTTTTACTTGTTCTACTGTTTGGTGCCTGTTTATAACCTGTTGAACTTTTTCATCAAAATCTTGTATGCCTAAACTTAAACGCTTAAAACCCAAATCATATAAAACTTTTAAATGCTCAGGTGTTGTATTTGCTGGATGTGCCTCAAATGAAAACTCGGCATTAGGATGTATTAAACAATCTGTTAAAATATCATTTATTAAATTTTTTAAATGTTGAGGACTAAAAAAAGTTGGTGTGCCGCCACCGAGATGGAGTTCTTTGATAATGGGCTTATCTACCAAAAAGTTTTTATACAATCGCCACTCTTTGGCAACGGCTTTTATATATGGCACTTCTACTTCGTGATTTATGGTAATGCGTGTATTACAACCACAATAAGTACACAAACTTTCGCAATAAGGTAAATGAATATACAAACTGATTCCACTTCTCCAATTGCTTTCATTAAATGCGTTCTTAACTGATTTAATCCATTTATCTTTAGAAAAAGTTTCTTGATCCCAGTAAGGAACGGTTGGATAGCTGGTATATCTTGGGGTAGCTATGGCATATTTTTGAATTAAATCGGGATTTTCCATAACTCTTGTTAAAGTATTTGGGTGTCATCGGATAAGGAATCCTTACTAGAATTAAAATCTTTCTGACAGGAAATACCACAAGCGCAAGCTTTACCAACGCATTTATTAGCTTGCCAATTATTAAGATTTTTAATGCTTTGTTCTGCTATTTTTTGGTAGGCTCCTGCTTTGGTTAAATTAGAGAAATCTTCCGGCACATTGGCCACTTTCATTCCAGCGGCAGAGGCGGCTTTTTTATCGATATTAGTGGTGTCGGCAGATCTGGTAGTAATATATTTTATACCAAACTCTTTTAGCTTTTGAATAACCGGGGCAGATAAATCATCTTTAGTAAATACGATCACAGCGTCTTTTCCTTCTGCAAAATTTACGGTATCCATGCCTAAAGCGTTGGATATAAGCGTAATTTCATGCATTTTTTGATTAGCTTTTGCTAAAAATTCTTTTTCAAAAGGTTGAGTGCTGTAAACAACTGCCTTCATATTAATCTTGTTGTTTTAGCGGAGGGGAAATGCCATTCCGTTATAGCTAACAAAACTAAAGCAAAAAGCCTTTAAGGCTATTGAGAGGGATCAATATTAAAAATGATAGAAATCAGTTTTTCATATTATGTAGCTTTTCTATGGCAAGAATTTGGATTTCGCTACCCTTTTTCTCTAAAAGCTTTTCATCTTTAAAATCACTTAATGTACGGCTAACTGTTTCTGTTGCCATGCCCGCCATTGCGGCCAAATCATTCCGAGATATTTTAAAGCAATTGGAGTTATGTATTTCTCCAACCCTAATTAACGTTTCTGCTAATCTTTTACGGACTGAAAAATACGCCATTTGCACCAATTGTTCTTCCTTCTGATACAGATTAGTAGAAAGCAGGTGAATAAATTTCATGGCCAAAATGGAGCTTTCCATTAGTAATAGATCTAATTGATCTTTATGTAAAAGGCAAACATCAGCGTCTTCTAAAGCCTCTGCATTTTCTGTGTGTATTTTATTGACTAAGGCGTCAAAAATTCCAAAATAATCGTCTGTATGTTTAATTGCGGTAACAAACTCACGCCCATCCTCAGTCATTTTACTGATTTTAATTTTACCAGTAATTACTAGATATAACCCTTGTGACGCGTCTCCATCATAATATAAAAGTTGTCCCTTTTTTAAATGCCTGACTTTTTTATGCAATAACAGCTTATTTAAACTCTCAAAATCATTAACGCTTTCATTTAGTTTTTCAATCGCTTTTATGCCTTTTCCATAAAATGTTTGTTGTTTATTTTGTTTTTTTAACCTGCTCTCAATGGCGTTTAATAATTCAATATCATCAAAAGGTTTCGTCAGATAATCATCAGCACCCATTTCCATTCCTTTTCTTATATCTAATCTTTCTGTTTTAGCAGTTAAAAAAATAAAAGGGATAATAGCGGTTTCAGTATTCTTGCTTAGTAGATATAAAACCCCATAACCATCCAATTCGGGCATCATTATATCACAAACAATTAAATCTGGAAGGTGTTTTTGGGCTAATTCTACGCCTATTTTGCCGTTTTCTGCAACAAATGTTTGGTAATTTGCAAGTTCAAGAATTTCAGATGTGCTTTCTCTAATATCTTTATTATCTTCAATAATTAAGATGGTTTGTTTCATGACTGTTTATCAAATATTAGTGTAAAAGTAGTTCCTTTATTTTCTTGACTCTTAAAAGCGATACTTCCTTTCATCAGTTTTATATATCTATCAACAATATTTAACCCTAAGCCGGTACCAGGTATGCTTCCTGTATTATGCGCTCTAAAAAATGCCTCAAATAAATGTTTTTGCTCCGTTAATGGAATGCCTATCCCGTTATCTTTTACAATTAACTCAAATTTATCTTCTGTAATTTCTGTATTAAATTCAATAAAAGTATCCTCTCCAGAGTATTTTATAGCATTTGCAATCAAATTGATAATGCAGTTTTTTAACAAATTAGCATCGGCATAAACCAAACTTTTTGTCCCTGTATGCTGATAAATAATGTTTTGGTTTTGCTTGGCTACCAATTGCATTTCTTCGGCAATTTCCTCAGCAAATTTAACCAAATCTATCTCTTCAAAATTAGCCGCAACAACCCCGGTCTCTAGCCTTTCTAAAGATAAGAAATCATTTAAAATGGTTGTTAAATTACCAATTCCTGTTTTTATTCTATTTACATGTTTGTTAATATTTGGATTGTTATAATCCTGAGAATACTTATCAATTAAAGATGCCGAAAGCTGTATAGAACTCAATGGCGTTCTAAATTCATGCGAAGCCATAGAAACAAATCTGCTTTTTAATTGATTAAGCTCTCTTTCTTTCTCTAAAGATTGGCTAACCTCTTCCTTTGCTTGTTGCATCTGCTTTATTAAAGATTGCAACTCTAAAGTACGGTCCTCAACTAAAACCTCAAGTTTATTGGTATAAACCACCAATTGTTCTTCTGCTGTTTTTTGCTGCGTAAGATCATGGATAAAACCGGCATATATTAATCTTCCTTCATATTGCACCTCACTTACGGCTAATCTAAAAGGAAAAACATCACCTCCTTTTTTTTGTCCCGTTACTTCCCTTCCTATCCCAATAATATGTGCCTTTTTTGTTTTTTTATAACGATGCAAGTATCCGTCATGTTGAGATTTATAATCTTCGGGCATCAAAGAGGAAATGTTTTTTCCGATCACTTCTTCCAGTTGATAGCCAAATAGCTTACATGCGGATGGGTTTATAGATTCTATTATTCCCTTATCGTCTATGGTAATAATTCCGTCTATGGCATTATCTACAATTGCTTTTAACAAGGCGTGTCTTTCCATTTCTATAAAACTATGAAAATATAACTGATTTGATGTAAACCAATTTCTAAACTGATATTGATCATGTTTTTTAAATAGTAATTCTCCGATTTTTGTAATTATATATTAAAAGATGAGTCACACATTTCACATTCCTGTTTTAGGATTAGGATATTCTATAGACACCCCTTTAAATGTTGCGCCCTACGGCATTTCTTCTGTAATTTCTGTTGTAGATGATATTGCTATAGAACGAGTTAGAAAGCATCATAGCGAGAAAAACAACCGTTTTTATGAAGAAATTTCTAATAAAGAAGATGATTATAGGGCTAAAAGAATAACGGCTTATCTAAATTTATTGAAAGATTTAGTAGATGAAAAATTTGAGTCTTTCAAAAAACAATCTTTTGAAAACGGAATCGAACTCACTAGGTATTTTGATTTATTGCCCAAAACCAGCCCTTTAAAACGCAAATATTTGTTGATGCTTGCCGAAAAAAATATAGCTATCAAATCTATTTTTATTGATGAGCTTAAAAAGCAAATGGTTAAGGGAAACATTGATGTAAACATCATGTCTAAAGTGGATAAGATGAATGTGGATGCCAATGGCGATTTAAAAGAAGAAATTTTTAGCGATGCATTGGCGGCACTACGTGGTTTTGCGAACAGTAATTTAACCTCTTCTTTGATTTTATCTGCCGGAATGAATCCTCGATTATACAGTTATTTAGAAAGATTTAAAGATTTCCTTCCTGATGAAAACCTTGTTTTTAAGAAAAAACTGATTTTAAAAGTTAGCGATTATAGATCCGCGTTGATACAGGCTAAATTTTTGGCGAAAAAAGGAATTTGGGTTTCAGAGTTTAGGATAGAGTCTGGTTTAAATTGCGGCGGACATGCTTTTGCAACAGAAGGATATTTATTAGGGCCAATTTTAGAAGAGTTTAAGCAAAAGAGACAAGAAATGATTATCGAGCTTTTTGCGATGTATAAAAAAGCTTTGTCAGAAAAAAACATATTCATTAGGCTTGCGCCGAAGCAAAAAATAACTTTACAGGGAGGAATTGGAACTTTTGAGGAAGATAATTTCTTACGATCCTTTTATCATTTAGACGCAACGGGTTGGGGAAGTCCATTTTTGTTGGTTCCCGAAGTTACGGCCGTTGACGAAGAAACTTTAAAAGATTTGTCTACTGCTACCGCCAAAGATTTTTATGTAAGCGCTTCATCGCCATTAGGCATACCATTTAATAATTTTAGAAAAAGCGGTTCAGAAAAGCAACGTTTACAAAGAATTGCCGATGGCAAACCCGGCAGTCCTTGTACTAAAAAATATTTGGTATCAAACACTGAGTTTACTGCACAACCTATTTGTACAGCTTCTAAAAAATATCAAGGTTTAAAAATTAAGGATTTGCAAAACCAACAATTGGAAGAAAACTTGTATCAACAGAAATATGATGAAGTTACTTCTAAAATTTGCCTTTGCGAAGGCTTGGTAAGTTCTGCCTATTTGAAATACGATATTTTTAAATCAAAAGAGAGCAAAGCTGTGGCCATTTGCCCAGGACCTAACCTGGCTTTTTTTAATGGTATTTATACTCTTGAACAAATGGTTGGACATATTTATGGGAAATTAGATCTAATAAAAACTGAACGCCCTCATATTTTCATCAATGAATTGAAGCTTTATATCGATTATTTAAAAAACGACATCAACTCCAATATTTTAGAATTAACCGCTAAAAAAGAAAAGTCAATCAAAAATTTTCATCAGCAATTAAACAATGGAATTCAATATTATAAAACCATAGCTGATATGGTTTTTGAGAAAGCTGCTACTTTAAAAAGTGAGTTTTTAGAAGAGTTGAGTTTGTTGGAAAGGAAATTAGATAAAATGGGGCTGCCGGTGGTTGGTTAAAAGGATTGTTTCGTTTAGGTGGGTAACGTTTTTCACTGCAATAGTAAAATTATATAATTAAATCCTGTAGTTGCTGGTATTGCTCTATAATATTTTATTTGCACTTTTGATTCTTCAGCTAAGAAATATTTTTCTCCATTAATATAAATTTCTTTTTTCGTTCTGTCGATTGTATATGTTTGATTTTCCGAATAAATTTCGCTCTGACTACATTTATTAGACCCTCTATTTATGATTAAATTTCCATTTGATTGGAACTTGAATGTATC
Source organism: Pedobacter psychrophilus (assembly GCF_001652725.1). Taxonomy (GTDB): domain Bacteria; phylum Bacteroidota; class Bacteroidia; order Sphingobacteriales; family Sphingobacteriaceae; genus Pseudopedobacter; species Pseudopedobacter psychrophilus. The sequence continues at coordinate 218,792 of NZ_LWHJ01000028.1, read as the reverse complement.
ATCCAAGTCACAGTCTTGGATAGCACCATAAGAATTTTGGTTTGCTCCTGGAGGATTAGTTAACGGGTTTTTGTCATTCAAAGCTCTTTTCCAAGTTTTTGTGGTCAAAGTTTCTAATGAATTATCAGAATTCTTTTTACAGTTGGAAAGTGTCAGTACTGTTAATGTAAATAGTAATAGTTTTTTAATTTTCATAAATTGTTTCTATCTGTTTGGTCGGGTAAAATTTAAAATTATGGTTTAAGTGTTCGCTCTTTCAGCGGTCACTTAAATCTTCTTGGGTTTCAGGACTGTGTCCGGAATAATTAATAAATATATCGACGGTTTTTAAATCTCATTCTCCAGCTATATGATACAAATTTAAATATCATTTAAATAATCCCGGACAGAGTCCTAGGTTTTCAAAAAACATTTAAGTGATCCTGTTGGAACACTTAAACGAACTGGGAAGTTCAAAAATAATTCAAAAATTAAGCTATAAATATTAAAAGCATTATAGAATTAAATACTGTCTTTCTTATTTAAAGAATTTGTTCTACTTATTGAGTCCACTTTACTACTTGAATCTTCGTCTTCTTCCCAACCTTAATCTTCTTCGCTTTGGTATAATGAAAAGCTTAATTTCCTGTTTTTTAAATCAAAAAAGTGTTTAAATTGAAAACTTGATTCACTATACATGTATTCATCATAACCAATATCTCCGTAAAATATAATTGTATTGCTGTCATTATGATATTCAGAAAATCTGTAAACCTGCAAAAAAGATTTACTAATAAAATTTCCATCTCTTTGTTTTAAAATCTGTTTAACAAATTGTTCTCTTCTGAATGTAGTATCTAAAATTACTTTGGAATTTTGCTTTATTATTAAATTAATCTGTACGTCTTTATATCTAAAATTTCTTGATAAATTGTCCATATTCTCAAGATAATTATCTAAATAGGATTTGAGAATTATAATCTCAATATTTTTATCAAGTAACTCAGTAATACATTTTTCAGGACCATTTGTTTTTGTAGAAAGAATTATGGAATTTTTGTTCTCTTCTATACATGTCGGACTAGTTATTTTATCCAATTCTATTTTATTTTTAAGGCTGTTAATAAACTCAATAGCTTTAGCGTTATTATCTCTAGTATTACTACAAGAATAAAATATTGATAATGAAACCAATATGGTATTTATATATTTACGGATTGAATTATGTGCCATTTTATTTCATTCTGTTTTCAGGAATATTAACTAATATGCTACCGTTTTTCATATACAATTTCATAGTTCTATCTTTTAAATCAAATACATGTATAAATCTATTTTGAGATGGGCCATCATCTGGTTCAAATGATAATTGAAATTCTATTTTATCAGGAAATTCCCCATAGGAATAAGAATATTCGTTTAAAACTAAATTATTAATCTTATCCTTGTCAATATATTTAGAGAAGTCTTGTTTAACTAAAATAGTGTCTAAAACCGTTTGTGATTCCTGCTTAATAAATACTCTAAACTGCGTATCTAAATATTCTGAAAATGCTCCCGAAGGATTTTCTTTAGTAACGTATGAATTTAAATATGTCTTTTCAATTGTAACTTCAATCTGACTTTCAGGCAAAAATCTATAATATCTCTCAGGACTTTTTATCTCGATCGTTCTATTTCCATCAGGAAGTATATATGTCTTGGTTGCATCGCTATCTAATTTAAAATCATGAACTTTTTCATTAACAGATTCTTTTAAATTATTTGATTTTTCTTCGCGTAAATTGCATGAGGTCAATACACAAGCTATTATTAAAAGAATACTTTTCATACTTTTATGGTTTTGGAAATTGTTTTATAATTGCAAATATTAATAGTTCAAAAAAGTATTAGTAATGCTTTACTAAATTTGAATCACGGATACTTATATACTTTATTTTCTTGCTAATTCGGTTTTGTTAAACTTTCCCCTAACTTATATATTAATGTGGTTTTAATTGCTTTAATTCTGCCCCATCCCCAACATTTCCTCATAAACCTCTTTCCAGCCTTTCCAAACCCCAAAATCTCCAATAGATTCATTATGCCATAAACTGATAAATGTTCCGTCAACATTTTTCACATTTTCCACAAGCTCCGTAATTTCTGCTAAGGCTTCTGAAGGAGAAAGATTCATATATTTTCTCAAAGTTTGGTCCATTACACAAGTTGGGTGCAACAGTAAATCAAAAGCCTCCTCTTTTTCTAAATCGTACCAAAAAAACGGGGTACAAGTGCTTGCTCTAAAACCGGCAACATCGGCGAAAGCCATGGTATAATCTTCTTTAATACCAGCAGCAATTAAATCCCTATAAGTTTTAGGCAAGCTCAATAATAAATAATGCTGCCTGCTAATGGTTATTTTTCTTTGAGATATTTTGATTAGTGAATTCCTCTCTCGTTTCACTTCTTCCGCTTTTAAATGCGAATAATAAGAGGGGTGAACGCCCACTAAATGTTTTTCGGCAATGTCTTTTATTAAATCTTTAAAAAGCTGATTATCCAAGGGCGGTGCAATATCATTTTCATGCTGGTTGCCCATCAAAAAAAAGTAAATGGTTTTCAGTCCATATTTTTGGTCCCAATTTGCAACCTGATCGTAAATATCAAAAGGGTCTGTTTTAAGGTTATCCTTTATCTTTTTGAGTTTCTGTTTAAAGAAAGAATCGGTTAAATAATAATACGGACGGTCAATATCTAAAGTGGGTTGTAAAAGAAAATCCCTTTCTGTAGCCCTAAAATCTGGGTAATACTTTTTTATCTTTTCTACAATTGCGTAAGCCCACTCATCAATTATTGGCTGTTTTAAAAAGCCGTTTTGATACGCTAAAGAAGATTTCCCTTCAAATCGTCCGTGTTCATCTCGCTCCTCAATCGTATATTCTTCGTACCTGCTTAACAAGTAAAAAGAGGCTGCAAAAACATCAAAAGGAAAAACAGAGCCATCAATCTTGAAAGGTATTTTAAGCGATTTATCCTCGGCGAAAGCCAAATTTTGTTTTTTTATGTTTTGCTCTAAGATAAAAGGATGCTGTTTAAACTTTAAAAAACCACCAATTTCATGTGAGGTGTAAGAAATTTTAGGCCCTGTAAATTGATTAAAATGCGTTTCGTTTTTAGTAAAGGCAATACTAATTCCTAAAATATTCTCAAATATGTGTTGGAAAACATATTCAATGCGGTTATTTAAACTCGATATATAAATTAACAAAGCCATGCGAAAGTAAAAATGCAATTATAAACCGAAAGTAGTAAACCAAATGGCAAATTTATTAGTTTATATATTCGAGCATTAAATGTTCATGTATAAGGTTTGACGAGGGGAATTTGTCTGAAGAGACAGATTCCCTTTTTTTGTTTTTGTTTTTGTTATTGTGGAAAATTGTCTGAATCTCGATTTTCAAGATTTGAGGATTTTCTCGATTAAGCCTATTTAAATCTTTTTTATCCTGAAATCCAGAAAATCAAGATTCAGATTAATTAGTGTATTAGTGGCAATAAATTTGTCTTAATCCTTGATGCTTTAAAAATTTGTTAATCAAAATCCTTTTTATCCTGAAATCGAGAAATCAAGATTCAGATAAATTGGCAAAAAATTAGTGCTTTGGTGACGAAATAAAAACAAACAAACCCGCCTTTTAAATCTTTATTATATTTGACTATGGATTTCAAAATCTCTTCCGATTATCAACCTGCTGGCGATCAGCCAACCGCCATTAAACAATTGGTGGAAGGCGTACAATCGGGAGAAAATTATCAAACTTTATTGGGCGTTACTGGCTCTGGTAAAACTTATACCATTGCAAACGTAATTGAACAAACCCAAAAACCGACTTTAATTTTAAGTCATAATAAAACTTTGGCTGCTCAACTTTATGGCGAATTCAAACAGTTTTTCCCAGAAAATGCAGTCAATTATTTTGTTTCTTATTACGATTATTACCAACCCGAGGCTTTTTTGCCAACCACCAATACTTATATAGAAAAAGATCTTCAAATTAATGAAGAGATTGAAAAATTAAGGTTAAGAACAACTTCTAATTTGATGTCTGGAAGGCGGGATGTAATTGTGGTTTCGTCCATTTCCTGTATTTATGGTATGGGTAATCCCGAGGATTTTTCTAACTCGGTCTTTCGTTTTGGCGTGGGTACCAGAATCAGCAGAAATGCTTTTTTACACCGTTTGGTAGAAATTTTATATTCAAGAACAACCGCCGATTTTAAACGTGGAACTTTTAGGGTTAAAGGCGATACGGTGGATATTTATCCGGCTTACTTAGATCTGGCTTATCGCATTTCTTTCTTTGGAGATGATATTGAAGAAATGTCAGTTATTGATCCCGGCACAGGAAAAACCATCGAAAAAATGGATCAGGTGGCTGTGTTCCCTGCAAATTTATTCGTGACTCCTCGTGATCGTTTTACGAGTGTGATGCACCAAATTGGCGAAGATATGGTGGATAGAAAAGGGCAATTTGAAACTGAAGGTCGTTTTTTAGAGGCAAAAAGATTAGAAGAGCGCACCAATTTCGATATGGAAATGATGCGGGAACTGGGCTATTGCTCTGGTATAGAAAATTATTCCCGTTATTTTGATGGCAGAAAACCTGGCGCAAGACCTTTCTGTTTATTGGATTATTTCCCTGATGATTATTTAATGGTTATCGACGAAAGTCATGTAACTGTGCCACAAATTAGGGCAATGTATGGCGGCGATAGATCAAGAAAACTTTCTTTGGTAGAATATGGTTTCCGTTTGCCGGCCGCTTTAGATAACCGTCCGTTAAATTTTAACGAGTTTGAAAGTTTGGCTCCCCAAACGATTTATGTAAGCGCTACTCCTGGTGACTATGAGATGGAAAAAACCGAGGGGATTTTTGTGGAGCAAGTCATTCGTCCAACCGGTTTGTTAGATCCGGTAATCGATATTCGCCCTGTGGGAAACCAAGTGGATGATTTGTTGGACGAAATTGATAAAACCATAAAAATGGGCGACCGTATTTTGGTGACTACCCTAACCAAAAGAATGGCAGAAGAATTGGCAAAATACATGGATCGTCTAAATATTAAAGCCCGCTACATTCACTCGGAAGTGAAAACCTTAGAGCGTGTGGAAATTTTACGGGATTTGCGTTTGGGTGTTTTTGATGTTTTAATTGGAATTAACTTATTGAGGGAAGGGTTGGATTTGCCTGAGGTTTCTTTAGTGGCTATTTTAGATGCCGATAAAGAAGGCTTTTTACGTTCCGAAAGATCGTTGATACAAACTATTGGCAGGGCGGCCAGAAATGATAGGGGCAGGGTAATTATGTATGCGGATAAAATCACTGAATCTATGCGGGTTACGATGGAAGAAACCGATAGAAGGAGGGAAAAGCAAATGAAATATAATGAGGAACACGGAATCACTCCCCGAACAGTTGGCAAAACCAGGGATGAAATTATTGAGCAAACTTCTGTAATGGATTTTAAAGGTGGGGTGCAACAAATTTATCAAGACGATACCGCAGAAGCAACTTTGGCCGCTGATCCAATTGTTCAGTATATGAGCAAACCTCAACTTCAAAAATCATTAGAAAACTCTAAAAAAGAGATGTTAGCGGCAGCAAAGGATATGAATTTCTTATTGGCAGCTAAGCTTCGTGATGAAATGTTTGCGTTGGAGAAAATGATGTTGGAGAAGTTTGGGTAGCGTTTTTTAATGATAATAATTTTTAGAAAGGATTAGATTTGGGCGTTTAAACACGCTATCCACTCATACTGCACAAGGCATTAGCCACAAAGCCGGTATCCACTTCTATCGTTAACGCAATAAAAAACTTTTAGGATTTAAAAGCCTAAATAGTAACATTAAACAAGAATTAGCATCTAATAACGTTAAAGTTTATATTTGTATTTAAATGGGATTATTACGTTTTTTAATTATAGCAATCTGTGTTCTTTATTTAGTGAGGGCTTTAGCCCGAATATTCTTGCCGTTCTTATTTAAAAAAGTGGTCAATAATATGAACCAAAAAATGAACGACCAGCAGAATAATTATGGTCAAAACACAAACCAACAATCTGGCAGACCAGAAGGAACAATTTCTGTGGATTTTGTGCCGCCACCTCCAAAAAAGAAACCGAAATTGGATAATGCCGGAGATTTTGTAGATTATGAAGAAGTAAAAGAGAAATAAAATTCTCTTTTTTTATTTATAAATAAATCTTTTTAAGCAGAATTTAATTCCAGCATGTTATTATAAACTATTTTAACATTATTATTTTAAACAGCACAAGCATAACAATTTGGTTACAAATCGTTTAATATAGGTAATCAAGAGGGTTTAAAACATTTAATCGCTATCTTTAATTTTAACAAAAAAATAATTCGGTTTGCTATTTGTTTTATTGAAAAATAATCACATCTTTGCAGCCCCTTAACAAACACCTTTTTTGTTGTTTATTTTTTAAGGTAAATAAGTTTTTTCATAAGTTTAGGTTTAGGTTGATAGAACGGTCTTAATTTCTTAATCGAAATTAAGGCCGTTTGTTTTTTACAAGATTTTTATCTTTGCAATAAATATCTGCTATTAAATTTTCGTTTTGAAGAAAAAAGAGATTAGACGCTTAGCAACTGAACAAAGAGCCGCCTTAAATAGAGCAGCGTATTGGGAATTAAACGATGATTTACTTGCGGAGCTTAAAATGTTTAATTGGAAATCTTTCAGTTGTATCAATATTTTTTTACCCATTACAGAAAAAAAAGAGGTTGATACCTATCAAATTCTGTCTTACTTTAAAGAAGAACAACCACATTTAAAAATAACCGTCAATCGTTCTGATTTAAAAAGCAAAGCCTTAACGCCTATTTTCTTTGATTATGAAAACACTGTTTTGGTGAAAAATAAACATCAAATTCCTGAGCCTCTTTATGGCAAAGAATGTGATCTACAAGAAATTGATGCTGTTTTTTGTCCTTTACTTTCTTTTGATATAAACGGAAACAGAGTTGGCTACGGGGCTGGGTTTTATGATCTGTTTTTAGCTCGGTGTAAACCAGATGTTATTAAAATTGGCCTTTCCCTTTTCCCTGCATTAGAAAGCATTTCAGACATTAATCCTTTTGATGTTAAACTAACGCATTGCTTAACACCACAAAAAACTTATACTTTTTAAATCCCGTTTAAACCTCCTTTTAACCTTAATCATCCATTAAAATATTTTATAAATATTGATGGTATATATTTTGTTACGATCGATAAAAAACAAAAGCTTATGAAATGGATGGGCAGACGCCAAAGTGATAATGTTGATGACCGTAGAGGAATGTCTACAGGCGGAAAAGTTGTAACCGGTGGTGGAATTATCGGGGTAATCTTTGTAATTATTCAAATGTTTGTTGGCGGCGATAGCGGACAGATTTTAAGTCAATTACAAAATCAAATTCAAGGGCAAACCCAATCAAGCGGCCCAGAAAGAGAACTTACTGAAGAGGAAAAACAAGAAGGGGCTTTTATAGAAACTGCTTTTGCAGATACGGAAGATGTTTGGAGTGATATTTTTAATAAGCAAGGAGAAACCTATAAAAAACCAACATTAGTATTATTTTACGATGGTGTACAAACCGAATGTGGTGGTGCTTCATCTGCAGTTGGCCCTTTCTACTGCCCGGCAGACGAAAATGTTTACATCGACCTAAATTTTATGAAAGAACTGAAAACTCGTTTCGGTGCTAAAGGTGGCGACTTTGCTACTGTTTATGTTTTAGCTCATGAAGTTGGACATCATATTCAGAATTTAATGGGAACATCAGAACAAATGCAAAGCGAACAACAAGGCAGAAGTGAGGCAGAAGCTAATAAGTTATCTGTTGCTTTAGAGTTACAAGCCGATTTTTACGCTGGTGTTTTTGCACATTATAACAAACAATATTTAGAAGCTGGTGATATTGAGGAAGCAATGAGCGCCGCTAATGCCGTTGGCGACGATGCTATTCAACAAAAAACACAAGGAAAAATTGTTCCAGATGCTTTTACCCACGGTACATCAGCACAAAGAATGAAATGGTTTATGAAAGGTTATGAAACCGGCGATTTAAGCCAGGGAGATACTTTTTCAGGGATTTAATTATAGATTCTTTTGAAGAAAAAAAGAGCTTTAAACTATTGGTTTAAAGCTCTTTTCGCATAATATAATCGTTTAAAACAAAATCATAATACGGTATATCAATTTCTTCAAAGATTGTATATCCCATTTTATTATAAAATTGCTGTGCTTTGTTCCCCCTGTTTACATTTAAAAACAGATAATCCGCACCTAAAATTTTAGCCCTCTTCTCAACTTCGGTTATAAAAATTTTTCCCAAACCCTTGCCTTGTAGTGTTGGTTTTAGGTATAGCTTTTCCAATTTATAATCCTTTCCGTTTTCTTGTTTAGCGTAGGCTGCAAAACCCTGATACGCATCTTCAAATCTTAACAACAAAAATTTACAACCTTCTTTCATTTGATCTTCTAAAGCATTCTCACTGTACATTTGCTTCAGCATAAACTCAATTTGTTGATCTGAAATAACCGATTGATAGGTTGGCCACCAAATTTCATTAGCCAAATCACTGATGATTTTTGTATGGGATAAATTAGCTTCGATGATTTCCATTATATTTCTTCTGTAATAAAAAGGTTTAAGCCTTCAAATTTTAAACCAAAAAACCCATCGTTTATGGTTTTATAACAATCTTTTTCTATTCTATCTAATCCAAATGTTTCTAAATTCTCAATATTGTTGTCCTTTAAAATCGTGACTTTTTCTCCGGCTGCTTTCCATTTATTAAAGCCAGATTTTACAGGATATATTTTTTTGTCGTTTTCAAAAACAACTAAATCAATATCGCTAATAAAAGTTAAATAATGATCTGGTATAAATTTGTTGGTGATGATATTTACAGATGGAAATCCTTCTGAAATCAAATAATCCATTCCTGTTTTCAAAGTATTTTTTTCTACATTTAAAACTTTAATATGTTCCTGAAAAGTAAAATCATTTTTGGCTTTCGCCGATAAAACAATATCTATTTTAATACCTAAAGAAGCTACTTTTTCCGTCATTTCATCTACTACAAAAATCATAGGCGACCATTCTAATAATTGTCCCAAATGTTCTTCCTCAAACTCGCCTAAATTAATGATGAGTAAGGCTGGTTCTTGTTTTTCTCTTACAATATGATGGCTTGACATTTTATCAGTTTAGAAAATGAGCTGATGAAATTGCTTATACATTTGTTTTGGGTCTTCGCTATTATTAATTGCTCCAGAAACCGCTATCCCATAAATTCCTGTTGCTAACAAAGAAGTAACATTTTTTGATTCAATTCCTCCAACCGCAATAAGTGGAATGTTTAAACCGCTTTTTACCAACTCGCCAACAATTTTTTCATATCCAGAAAGGCCTAAATGTGCGTAATCATTTGGTTTGGTATCAGTATGTCCAAATGGACCGCAGCCTACATAATCCGCACCATTATCGATATGCCTTTTAATTTGGTTAAAATCGTTAGCAGACGCCCCAAGGGTTTTGTCTTCACCTATTTGATTTCGGATTAAAGTCAAGTCCTCATCCATACCTTCAATATGGACGCCTTGAATATCTGCTAGCGCAACTAAGTGAACGTGATTTGTAATGATTAAGGTTGCTCCCCAATCATCACAAACACTTGCGATAGGGTGTAATTCTGCTAACATTTCTTCATCAGATTTAGACATACACCTATATTGAATCCAGTTTGCCCCAGCTTCACAAGCTAATTGCGCTTGTTCTAAATGGGTTCTATTGGGTAAATCCTGGGTTAAAAAATGAAGCTTTGAAATATATTTTTTCATTTAAATAATACAAAAATATTAAAATCTGTTTTGTACAAACTTAATACGATTTAAATAAAAAACAGCGATAAGCTAATAAGTTGCTCTTTTACAGAACCATTTATTTACATCTTTGTTCAATAAAGAAAAATTGTTGAAATGTCCATTTTAATTGTTGAAGATGAAATTAGTTTGGTTAACGCTCTTAAAAGAGGGCTTACAGAATATGGCTATGAAGTAACCGCAGCAACCAACGGGCAAACAGGTCTTCAAATGGCCCTAAATCAGGTTTTTGAACTCATTATATTAGACGTTATGCTTCCGGGTTTGGATGGTATTCAAATTTGCAAACAAATTAGAGAAGCTAATAAACTTACGCCGATATTAATGCTAACGGCTTTAGATTCTACTGAAAATATAGTTAATGCTTTAGATAACGGAGCAGACGATTATTTAGTAAAGCCTTTTAAAATGCCAGAACTTGCAGCAAGATTAAGAACTTTAATAAGACGATCTGGGCTTATAAAACCAGAATTGAATCAAAATATTTACACCATCGAAAATATATCAATAGACCTGGAAGCAAAGGTTGTAAGCTGTGAAGGCATCGCTATAAATTTAACCCCAACAGAATATAGATTGATGGAATATTTTGTTAAGAATAAAAGAAAAGTACTTTCTCGAATTCAAATTTTAGACCAGGTTTGGGACATAGATTTTAACCTGGGGACTAATGTTGTAGATGTTTACGTTAATTATCTTAGAAAAAAGATAGAGAAAAGTAGCGGCAAAAAAGTGATTCATACCGTATTTGGGATGGGATATATGATGAAGGAAGAATAGATGAAAATACAAACAAAAATATCTTTACTTTTTATTTGCCTTTCTGCTGGGATTTTAATCTTGTTCAATATATTTATTTTATACTTTGAGTATCAATTTAACTTTAGAGATTTTTATGATAGGTTAGAAACCCGGGTAAACCTTTCTGCTCAAATTAAATTGAATGATGATCCAAAAAACACGGTTTATGCAGAAATAAGGAAAGAATACCTTGAAAAGCTGGAAGAAGAGCGGGAGTTTATCGTTGCTGAAAATGCTGCGGGTAAATTTATAAATCCTAACCTGCGCCCAAAATTTATTGAAGAGATAGAGAGCATTGGCTACAGCCGGTTTAGAAAAGATAATGAGTTTTTTTATGGCAAAATTTTTACTGAAAAAGGCAAGAGGTTTTTAATTGCATATTCTGCTTTAAACCCATATGGATTAAAAGAAATCGATGAGCTTCAGAAAATTCTGTTGTTTGGATTTATTGGTTCAATTTTAATAAGTTTTTTTGTCGGTAAAAAGTTTTCTCAATACACATTTGCCCCCTTCAGGGATATCACTCAAAAAGTAAACTCAATTACATCAAACAATTTACATCTGCGTTTAGAAGAACCTGAAGGCAAAGATGAGATTGCCGAGCTTAGCCTTACTTTTAATAATATGCTAAACAGATTAGAAGCGGCATTTGAGACGCAAAATAATTTTGTTAGTAATGCCTCTCATGAGTTAAGAACTCCACTAACAATTATCAATAGCGAAATTGAACATGTGCTTTTAAAGAGCGATGTAAATGAAACCAACCTTAAATCGTTAAACCTGATCCATTCGGAAACGGAAAAGCTTATTCAAATTATTAATAGTTTACTCTTGCTGGCCCAATCTGGTTTTAATGGTAAAAAGCAAAATTGGTTAGAGATTAGAATAGACGAACTTATTTTAGTTGCGATAGAATCTGTAAAAAAAGTAAACGATAAAGCAAATATCAATATAGATTTTTTAATGCTCCCAGAGGATGAAAAACGACTAATCGTTTTGGGAAATCATAATCTTCTTCGTTTGGCAATAAGTAATATTATTAGTAATGCCTGTAAATATTCCCAAAATAAATTGGTTGTAGTGAAACTAGGTTTTACAGATCAAAATATTACTATTTCTGTAATTGATAAAGGAATAGGAATACCAAACAATGAGGTTCAAAGAATTTTTGAGCCTTTTTACAGAGCGTCTAATACAGAAGATTTTAGCGGCCATGGCGTTGGATTGCCTTTAACTCTAAATATTATTCGATTACATAGAGGCTCTATCGGAATCCTATCCCAAGAAAATGAAGGAACTCAGATAAATGTAATGCTGCCTATCCAACAACTAAATTAATTCTAATCAAATTCTAATAACTCTCTTATTTCTTCTTAATACCTGTTGCCTTTATTTGTATCAAACAATATTATTTGATATGAAAACGATATTAATCCCAACTGATTTTGAAATAAAATCATTAGCGTGTATACCAACATTGGTTAAAAAAAATGCACCAGAGAAATTAAACATATTACTAACGCATGCTTCAAAAATATCAGATTCTTTTGCTGATTTATTAATATTATCCAGAAGAGCGGTAGGACATGAGAGAATCTCTAAAGAATTCATCAATCACTATAAAGAAATACAACAAACATATGCTAATCAGATCAACAGTATTAAAATTGAATTTTTTTATGGGACAACCGTTGCTGTTTTTGAAAACTTTTTAGATCATCATAATGTAGATGAAATAGTTCATTTAGAAGACTATTGCTACGAATTAAAGGATAAAAACTCTTATCAGCCTTCGCAACTATTAAAAAAATGTGGCAGGAAATTGATCGGCATCTCTAAAGAAGAATTATTAAAAAAAGAAGTAGAGCCTGCCGATGCTTTTTCTGAAAACAACATGGCTTTAGAACAAACTTTTATTTAAATCGTAATTATGTTATTAAAAGAAAATATACCCATAAGCTATCTGTTTGGACAGATAAAAACCCAGATTTTTTGGTTAACCATCTACTCAACTTCTGTTTATCTTATGCACACTTTTTTAAATTTTGAAGACGTGTCCATTCCAATAGCAATACCAAGTATTTTAGGTACCATCATTTCTTTATTGCTCGCTTTTAGATCTAACCAGGCTTATGATCGTTGGTGGGAAGCAAGGATATTATGGGGCAGGATAGTTAATGATTCCCGCTCGTTTGCCAGACAGGTAATCTCTTTTATAGATAATTCTTATGATGAAAGCGATAAGAGTGACATGAAAAAGAGAATGATTAATAGGCAGATTGCTTGGTGCCACAGTTTAAGTCAGCACTTAAGGGGGCTTAACGCACATAAGGCTTATAAAGATTATGTAAGTATAGAAGAGGCAAATGGTTTAAATAATGTAGACCACGTACCACTAAATTTAATGGATCAACATGCAAATGATTTGCGTTTACTTTTGCGATTGGGATGGATTAATGAATATCAACAAGTTAAAATGGACGAGACATTATCTAAATTTTCTGATTCTATGGGTGGCTGTGAAAGAATTAAGAACACTGTTTTCCCAATGACATATAGTGTGTACATTCATTTTTTAGTTATTCTTTTTGTGTTGATATTGCCTTTTGGATTAATTGAATTTTTTGGAGTTTTCCAGATTCCTCTGGTAGTGGCTATTTCTTCCTCTTTCTTTTTGATAGAAAAAATGGCTATCCATCTTCAAGATCCGTTTGAGAATAAACCAAGTGATACCCCTACTACCGCAATAAGTAAAACCATCGAAAAAAACTTGAAAGAACTTCTTAAGGAGTGTATGGAGAACAGCGAAATTCAAAACAGTAATCTGCCGATATCCAATAAAAGTCTGGCCTTTTATATTCTTTAATTGTTGTTTCTTTAGCAAGGATAATTTATATCCTTGCTTTTGATATTTAATTGCTTTTCATTATTCCTGGCTTGGTAACAGGCTCTTTTTTTTGTCAACATTTCCTTCCTAAAAAGCTTTCCGCTTTCTATATCTAAAAATATTTAAAATAGATTAGATTCTTTTTTTTTGCCATTTTGTCCTAAATTCAACTCTTTAAAACATATCGGTTATTTATCAGGATTAAAAGTTGGGAACAACTTTATAATTACAATCTGCTAAATGCGAAAAAATAATAGGATCAAATAATTGTAAATCAAAAACATGAATCAAATAAAATCATTAGGAATTTTAGCTGCCTGTTTAATCATCCAATCATGTGCTGCCCAAAATAAAACCAACGCTCCAGAAATTTCACAAGGAGAAGTAAGCAGAATTATTAAAACGCTTTCTGGTGATGAAATGATGGGAAGAAGCGCTATGAAACCAAAAGAAATAGGAAAGTCTGCGGATTTTATTGCCTCTGAATTTAAAAAAGCCGGACTGAAGTTTTTTGGCAAAGCCGATTCTTACCGTCAAAGTTTTGCTGTTGGAAACATTAAACCAATAGGCGGAACTTTAAAAATTAATGGTCAAAATATTGATGCTGGTGATTTTACCCTTACTTCTTCAGAAGAAACCGTAAATATTACTTCTTTACCAAAGGTGATTAAAATTTCTGCTGGCGATAATTTTGCAAATAAATTTAGAGAGGTTATGGGAGGTCAAGAAAATGCCTTAATCCAAATTGATCCTAGTTTTAAAGCCATGTTTGCCAGATACAAAGGCTTTTTAGAAAGAGGAAATATGTCAGTTAAGACTGAAAAATCTCCGAATATTATTTTTGTTGTTTTTGGTGATGAGATTACAAGCGTTGATTTAACCTTTAAAAACGAAGTTTCCCAAACGCCCATGTTTAACGTTGTTGGCGTTTTACCTGGAAAATCTAAACCAAACGAATATGTAGTTTTTAGCGCCCATTATGATCACTTAGGGGTTATAAAAACGGTTAACCAAGATTCTATTGCAAACGGAGCTGATGATGATGCCAGCGGAACAACTGCGGTAATTGAATTGGCTAAATATTTCTCTAAGGAAAAAGACAATGAACGTACCATCATTTTTGTGGCTTTTACTGCCGAAGAAATTGGAGGTTTTGGCTCACAATATTTTTCCAAGCAATTAAATCCTGATGAAGTAGTTGCCATGTTTAATATTGAAATGATTGGGAAGGAATCTAAATTTGGGAAAAATAACGCTTTTATCACGGGATATGAACGCTCTGATTTTGGTAAAATCTTACAGAAAAATTTGGATGGAACTGACTTTAAATTTTACCCAGACCCTTACCCTGCTCAAAATCTTTTTTACAGATCTGATAACGCAACATTAGCGAGATTAGGAGTTCCTGCACATACCATTTCTTCTGATCAAATTGATACAGATAAGTTATATCATTCTGTAGATGATGAATTTGAAAGCATGAACATTGAAAATATTACAGAAATTATAAAAGCAATTGCAATTAGCTCTACTTCTATTGTGGAAGGAAAAGACACGCCAAGTAGGGTGAGTGGGGTTAAATAGTTTATTTCTCGCGGATTTTGAGGCTTTGCGCTTACATTACGACAAGACTAATTTAATTAAAAAATCTGTACGATAAAAGTCTCCCGCAGATTTCGCTGATTAGCGCAGAAACGAAATGGATAATAGGTAGTAATATTTTTTCTTTTTGGTATACCTCTAAAAATTTGCGTAAATCTCTTTAAATCTGCGGGCAAGATATTTAAAACAATAATTATGACAGAAGACGAAATATCCTACAAGATAAGAGGAGCCATTTTTAAAGTCTATAATAATCTAGGTCCTGGGCTCTTAGAATCTGTTTATGTTTTGGCTCTTCGCTATGAATTGTTAAGAGAAAATCTTTTAGTTAAAACTGAAGTTGAATTTCCAATATATTATGAAGATGAAATACTTGACGCTGGTTATCGTCTTGATATTTTAGTAGAAAATAAAGTAATCATCGAGGTAAAATCAGTAGAAACACTATCAAAAGTGCATCATAAACAAATTCTCACCTATCTCAAGCTCACAGAAATGAAACTAGGAATTTTGGTTAACTTTAATGTTGATCAAATAACTGAAGGAATATTTAGAAAAGTAAACGGACTATAACAAACAACATGAAAAACAAATTCAAACAAAAATTACTCGTTTTATTGTTCATCTGCTTAAGCTCTTCGGCTTTTGCACAATATGGAGAGGGAACCTATTGGTCTTTAGATGGCAATAATATTATGGAAGTAGAAAATGGCGAAATCGTCTCTAAAAATGCCATGGACGAATCTAAATCTACTACAATAATTACCAAATCAATGCTGACGCCTAAAGGGCAATCAGCATTAAATGTTGTGCGTTTTGCTTTTTCTAACGATAACCAAAAGGTGTTAATTGGCACAAATACCAAAAAAGTTTGGCGTTATGATACCCGAGGAGATTCTTGGGTTTACGATATCCAAACCAAAACCTTAAAACAAATTGGGAAGGACAAGCCAGAATCGTCTTTAATGTTTGCCAAATTTTCTCCTGATGCCAAAAAAGTGGCTTATGTAAGCGGACATAATATTTATGTGGAAGATTTAGCAACTGGAGAAACTAAAGCTTTAACAAACGACGGAACTTTGCGATTGATTAACGGAACTTTTGATTGGGTTTATGAGGAAGAATTTGATTGTAGGGATGGTTTCAGATGGTCACCAGATAGTAAATCCATTGCATATTGGCAAATTGATGCTCGCAAAATCAAAAATTATTTAATGTTGAACACTACAGATTCTCTGTATCCTTTTACCGTTCCTGTAGAATATCCCGTGGTTGGCGAAGACCCTAGTTCTTGTAAAATTGGTGTTGTGGATGTTACAACTGCACAAACCAAATGGATGAATGTTCCAGGCGATCCAATTCAACATTATATCCCAAGAATGGAATGGGCAAACAATTCTTCTCAATTGATTTTACAACAATTGAATAGAAGACAAAACGAAAGCAAAATCATGTTGGTAAACGTGGTTCCTAATTCTGCTAAAACAATTTATAGCGAAACGGATAAGGCATGGATTGATGCAAAAGCAGAATCAACCGGTTGGACGTGGATTGATGGTGGAAAGAAATTTATTTGGCTGAGTCAAAAAGACGGTTGGAAACATATTTACGCAATTGGCTTGGACGGTAAAGAAACTTTAATTACCCCAGGTGATTATGATGCTATTGAATTGAGTAGTGTGGATGAAAAATCTGGAAACGTTTATTTTATGGCTTCGCCAGAAAATGCGACACAAAAATATTTATACTGGGCGCCGATTAAAGGAGGAAAAGCAATCCGTTTAACGCCTGTTAACGAAAGTGGAACTCACAGTTATGACATTTCTCCGAATGGAAAATTAGCGTTCCATAATTATTCTAGCGCAACCACATTTCCAAAAAGCGATGTTGTTGCTTTGCCAAACCATAAAGTTTTGAGCGGCGGAGAAGAAAATCCTAGAGCCAAAGGTTATCCAATACCGAAAGTAGAATTTTTTAAAGTAAAAACTTCTGAAGGAATAGAAATGGATGGATGGATGATAAAGCCAACAAATTTTGATCCCTCTAAAAAATATCCTGTTGTGTTTTATGTTTATGGAGAACCCGCATCACAAACTGTAGTTGATCGTTTTGGTACTGGCTCAAACAGATTGTATAATGGCAATATGGCTAATGACGGCTACATATACATGTCGGTAGAAGGTCGTGGCGCACCAGCACCAAAAGGTAGGGAATGGCGGAAATCTATTTATCATCGCATTGGCGATATCAATATTAAAGATCAGGCTATGGCCGCAAAAGAGATTTTGAAATGGGATTATATCGATAAAGACCGAGTGGCCGTTTGGGGCTGGAGCGGTGGAGGTTCTTCAACTTTAAATTTAATGATGCAATATCCTGATATTTATAAAACCGGGATTTCTGTTGCCGCAGTGGATAATCAGTTGAATTACGATAACATTTATCAGGAACGCTATATGGGATTATTGCCAGAAGACAAGCATTATTTTGTAGACAATTCGCCTTTAGCACATGCAAAATATTTGCAAGGAAATTTATTGTTGGTACACGGTACTGGTGATGATAATGTGCATTACAACAATGCCGAGCAAATGATCAATCAATTGATAAAATACAATAAAACTTTTCAGTTGATGAGTTATCCAAATAGAACACATTCAATTTCTGAAGGTGTAGGTACCAGCAAACATTTAGCTTCTACTTATACCAAATTTTTGAAAGAGAATTGCCCTCCGGGAGGGAAATAGCTATCAGAAAGGCATGAATTTGATAAATTATGGCAACAAATATCTCAAGATTAACAATTAGTGCCTCCAAAGATAAAGTATGGGAAGCGCTAACAAATCCAAAAATTATTAAACTTTGGCAATATGGTAGCGAACTTGAAACTGATTGGAAAGTTGGTCAAAAAATCCGTTTTAAATCTGAATGGGAAGGACAGGTTTTTGAACAATGGGGAACCGTGTTGGAATTTGAACCAAATGAAAAACTAAAGTATAGCTTATTTGCTCCAAGACCAGGCCTAGAAGACAAACCGGAAAATTATTTTGTGATGGAATATGAAATTATTCCAAAAGGGGACATTACAGAATTAATAATAACACAAGAAGACAATCGTTCTGGATCGAAACAAGAAGAGGAACAAGGAGAAGAAAACCCAATATTAAAAAATCTAAAATCCATTATTGAATCAAAAGGTGAATAAGAAAAAATCCTCTTTTTTTTCATAAAAAAGGGCTTGTAAGTACAACACTTGCAAGCCCTTTTTCTAAATTTCAATTATTCTTCAGTAGAAACAACTCTTCTTGTTCCATCGTAGAGTTCATATTCCAATAACCGGCAATCTAATTTTGCGCTGTAAAACTCAATTCTCTTGGCGGCTTTTAAACCTATCTTCTTAGCCAACTCTGGGTTTCCTGTAAAAATATAGCCTTTATATCCTTTACATTCTTGCTTCATAAAATCGCCAATTCGCTTATAAGTAATTTCCAGTTCTGTAAATTGGCCCAAACGTTCTCCGTATTCTGGATTAAACATTACAACACCTTTACCTTCTGGAATTGGCGTTTCTGCAAAATCACAAACCCTAAAATCAATCAAAGTGTCTACTCCTGCCGTTTGTGCGTTACGGATAGAAATATCTATTGCACTTTCAGAAATATCAGAAGCAATGATTTTAAAATCTATGTTTTTGATGACCTGATCTTTAATCTTCTGCCGCTCTGTTAGAAACACTTCCTCATCATAACCTAAAATATGCATGAAACCGTAGTTCATCCTAAATAATCCTGGCGCTCTGTTCGTCGCAATCATAGCCGCTTCAATTGCCAAAGTTCCCGAGCCACACATTGGGTTCACAAAATTAGATTTCTTGTCCCAAGCGGTCGCATAAATAGTTCCTGAAGCCAAGGCTTCCAACATTGGCGCCTTACCCGGAATTTTACGATAGCTATGTTTTGCCAATGTCTCGCCAGAAGTATCAATAAAAATTTCTGCTGCGTTTTCTTTCCAATACAAATGGATTACTGCTTTAGAATAATCAGATCCAGAATCAGGGCGAATCTTATGAATTTGTTTAATTCGATCAACAATTGCATCTTTTACCCGCAAATTTGCAAACAAAGGAGTGGTGATTGTTGGGTTATCCACATTAGAAGTCACAGAAAAATATCCACCAAAATCTATCAATTTTTCCCACTCTAATTTGCTCAGTTTTTCATGTAATTCATCGTGGTTTTCTGCAGTAAAATCATGCAGTTTATATAATACTTGGCTGGCACATCTTAGGTTGAGGTTCAGCCTGATACAATCGTTTAAACTTACGTTTAACTCTACTCCGGTTGGGAAAACCCTAATCGGCGTAAAGCCTAAAGCAATTACCTCTTGCTCCAGGTAAATTGACAGTCTTTTATTACAGGTGATGATCACCTTTGCGGCAGTGTTGAAAACTTGATCCATATAGGTGCGCAATTTACTCAAATAATTTTTAGACTTTTGGAACAGATTCAAACGATTTTATTATGGAAATTAAAGGAAAAGCTCATTATATATCTGACGTAATTAACGTTACAGAAGCGTTCAGAAAAAGAGAGTTAGTAATAGAATTTGCGGAAAACCCACAATACCCAGAGTTTGTGAAGTTTGAGGCAATTCAAGATCGTACTGCTTTAATGGATGGTGTTAAAGTTGGTGACGATGTGGAAGTTTTCTTCAATTTAAAAGGAAGAGAATGGACAAACAAACAAGGCGAGAAACAATATTTCAACACCTTACAATTATGGAAAGTGAATGTACTTGGCGCAACATCTGCCGGTTCAGCTCCATCAAGCCCTGCAATTGCCAGCCCTGTAGATATCAGTGCTACAGCAGGAGAAGATGACGATCTTCCATTCTAAAATTAGCCTATTTTCTAATTACAATGCGATAAAAAGCGGCTTCAACATCCCACGTTGACCGCTTTTTTTATGCTTTAAGCTTTTTCCGTCATGTCGAAGAATGAGACATCTCATCCAATAAGTTTTTTGTTAACTTATATTTATGAGGGCGTTCGGGCGGGCTTTTCACTATATCTTTTTTTGCTATTTGCTTAATGGCTAGAGGCAAAAAAAGGATGCCGTTTCAATCCCTAACGCAAAAAAAACTCGTCATTTCGACGATAGGAAAAATCACACATAAAAGTTATCTATTCCGCTTTGCGCTCTCTGTGGTTAAATTTTTTACAATTCAACCTCATTAACTCCTAAAATAGCTCCTTTATTTTTTTCTTGAACAAACGATATGACGTCAAAATCTTGCTTTTTCATTCCGTTTGGTAAATCAATCTTAACATTTTGGTTAACATCATTTATATTAACAACCATATAATACCTCACTACATTTACATGTGCCAAAGTTCTTCCTCCGTTCTCTCCGGATTTAACATGAGTAGAAACACTTTTTTGAACCAGATTAACAACCAAATCCTTGTTTTTTGCTTTAGCATCAATAATATAATTCAATTCAACTAGTTTATCAGAACTTGATTTTACGGATCCTGATAATTCTAAACTTTCTGATTTTCCTAAATATTTTTTAATTGACCCATTTAATTCTCCGGCAGCAGAACCTACCATTTGGTCTTTTCCGTTCACAATTGCTTGTGGCGTGTAAACTGAACTATTCTTAAAATTATTGGCATATGCTGATTGCCTTTCAGAAAAACGATGGTCGCTAAACATGTCTTTCCAACCTAATCTATTCCAATAATCAACATGGTAAGCCAAAACGTAAACTTTTTTATCCTTATAATTTTCCTTAATCTGCCCCAATAATTTATCAGCAGACGGACAGCTTGAACATCCTTCAGACGTATAAAGTTCTACAACTGCAAAACCGCCTTCATCTTTATTTGAAGTGGTTTTTTCCTCTTTATCTTTTGTAAAACTTAAACAGCCAAATAGCGCAATAGCTATTATAGAAAATGCGAAGGTTACCTTTTTCATTATTGTTGATTAATGTAAAATAAGTTATGCTTTTTTTGCTGCTCTTAATTATATGATTTAGAGAGCATTACTTTATACCAATAACGAAAATTGTTTTTTTATAGTTCTCTACCTAAATAGATTTAATGTCATGAAAAATTTGTCCTTTCTATTGCTGCTTTCTTTGTCCGTTTTATCTTGTAATAAATCATCGAAAGACACTTCTATGGAGCCTCTTGCAGAGGTTGTAATGGATGCCAAACCTCAATCTTCTGATGAATTTAATTCGAAAGACAAAGAAGATAATTCTCCTCCAATAAAAGTAAATCAAGTAGAAACAAAAAATAAAAAAATCATTAAAGACGGCAGCTTATCCATCAAATCTAAAAACATCGGCGAAAGCAAAAAGAATATTGATGCGGTTTTAAAAACCATGAATGCATATTATGAAACGGAAAACCTACAAAATGATAATAACCAAGCTAGTTATGATCTTAAAATAAGAATCCCTTCTGTAAACTTTGAGAAATTAATTTCTGCTATTGAAAAAGGAAATGATGAGGTACTAAACAAAAATATCCAGGCCAGAGATGTAACTGAAGAATTTGTTGATTTAACCTCTCGTTTAGAAAGTAAGCAAGCTTATTTAATCCGTTATAAAGCTTTATTGTCAAAAGCCTCTACCATAAAAGATATTTTAGAAATTGAAGAGAAAATAAGGGTAATTCAAGAAGAAATTGAAAGCGCACAAGGGCGACTTAAATATTTAAAAGACCAAGTTTCTTTTAGCTCGTTATCTGTAAATTTATTTCAAGAAAAAGAATATGTTTATAAACCTAATGGAGAAGATAGCTTTTTGGAGCGTTTTAAAAAATCGGTTGCAAATGGTTGGGAAGCTGTAGTTGGCTTTTTATTGTTGCTTATTAGCGTTTGGCCTTTCCTTATTTTAATTGTTATTGGTGTATATTTATTTAAAAGATACAGATTTATAAACAAAAAATAATTTTTATGACATCTCTTTTTAAAAAATTGAATTATAAAAATTCATCTGAAATACTGATTTTAAATGCTCCTTCTTCCTTTGATTCTGAGCTTTTAGAAATGGAAAATATAACTGCGGTTTTGAGAAATACAAATAGTCTAAAACCTATTGATTTTATACTTTGCTTTGCAAAAAATCAATCAGAATTGGATGAAAGTTTTATTAAGCTAAATCCTTTGTTAAATAACGATTCCATATTTTGGATTTGCTATCCCAAAAAAACTTCTAAGAAATATCAGTGTGATTTTAACCGTGATACTGGCTTTGAAAAAATAAGAGCTGCAGGGTTAGATTCCGTAAGAATGGTTTCTGTTGATGATGATTGGAGTGCATTGAGATTTAGAAATGTTGAGTTAATCAATAGGTAGAAAGATTTTAAGATTCGGTATATTATAAACATATCATTAAAATTGATTCGTTTATAACAATTCTAAAGACTCTCTATCATTTATTTTTTTTCTATTAAATCTATCCCTACCAAAGTATTCGAATTTTGTATGCCTTCTACATATTTGATAAACTTTGCATTAAAAAAGCTTTTTCTAACTTCAAAATATTGCTTTGCTCCCGGTGTATTAATAAAACTTTCCAAAATTTTGTTGTTATCTTCCCAAACATGTTTTTTTATCGAATGATCGCAATAATGTAAGTACATGTTTTCAAACAGTTTAAAAAAACTAAACATGATATGTATGTATTTTGCTTTTTCCTTCTCGTCTAAAGAATCAATTTCTTTACAACCAGATTGAAATATCCAGGATAAATCAGACCCCGCCAAAATCCTATAATTCCATTGCATCAAGTTATTGTAACTAGAATCTTGCATACCGGTTTTTACACCATTAGCTCCAAATCTAACTTGTTGGGCCAAGTATAACAGCGATACCACTATAGATACCGGGCTTAATACATCTGTAATGAGTTTGAAATTAATATCCATAAATAACTTGTTTTATAGTGCTCTAATTAATGATTTATTTGCGAAATGGAATATAAATAAAAAGCCTTATATCCGATTAAAATATAAGGCTCATTTATTTCTTTTTTTATTATTCAATAATAATCTTCACCGTTTTTTGGCTTTCGCCGATTTGCAGTAAATAAGTTCCATTGGCCAGTTTCTCGTTTATTCGATAGGTAACTGTTTCACCATTAAAGTTTAGTTTCTCGCTGATGACTTTCCTTCCAGATAAATCATAAATGCTCAGATTTTGAAACCCCTTCAGGTTTGAGTTTTTGATATTGATTATTCCATCTTTAACAGGGTTTGGATACACGGATAATAGCTCTTCTTTTAAGTTGGCTATTTTAACTGTTCTAATCCCCAATTCTTCGGTCTTACCGTCCAAATCTGTTTGGCTTAGTTTATAATAATTAGTTCCTAAAAAAGGATTGAAATCTATGGTTTCATAATTTGCTCCATTATCTCCTTTAGATTTTACGGTATTCAATTGCTGAAATGTTTTACCATCCTCGCTTTTAGAAATGGTGAAATAATCGTTCTTGGTTTCTGAAGCAGTTTGCCAATTTAAACTGACTTGGTTTTGGTTTTTGATGGCTGCTTCTAAGCTGATTAGTTTTACTGGCAGGGTAGTAATTCCCTCATAAGCGCCCATATCTATTCCACTACCTTGTGGTCGACTTATGCCATTTATATCTGTACTTGGTGCTCCGGTAGCTGTTCCAGCATCAATTGCAGGAGAACCAGAAAGCAATCTCAAATCGCCATTAGCTGCATTTACAAATTTTGGGTCTTGGTTATTGATGATTCCCGTACCTGTAGCGTAAGTACTGTTTTGTTGGGTGATGGAATAGGTAACGGAAAGATTTGCACTAGGATCAACACGAGAACCATTATCTATATCAGATCCTGTTTCATCTGTATTTCCTCGTTGTTTACTTCCCCAGAAAATACAGTTTACTATAGACGAATTAAATGTACCTTTTGCGCTCGTCATGATGTCTTCTCTATTATCAAGATATATTGCGCCTCCAAAAGCATTGCAAGAATTTTCATTTAAAGTACAGTTTTTGAGTTTCAAATCTAATGACGCTTGATAATTTTCTATTGACAGCGCTCCGCCAAAACCGTTTGTAGAAGTATTTTTATCAAAGATTGAATTTGTGATTGTTAATGATTTATTGCTCGTACTATAACATTCCAGTCTAATGGCTCCTCCAAAGGTGAGGCAACTGTTAGATTTAAATAAACATTCATTAATAACTTGACTTCCTGTAGCTCCAGAACTATAGTAAAACTCAACTGCACCTGCAGAAGTATTTGAAGAGTTATTTATAAACGAACAAGCATTAAACGCCAAATTGCATAAGGAACTATAATTTCTAACTTCAACGGCACCTGCAATTTGCGCCCTATTTGATTGAAATATACAGTTTGAAATTTGAGGACTTGTTTCGTTGTTTCCGTCAGCTATGACAAGTAAACCGCCGCCTAAATTAAATAGTGCCCCACCAAAAGCGTTGCCTTTGGTAATAGTTAAACCGTCTATCACACAAGTATTGAGTATAGCTCCGTTGCTCGTGGTACTACTAATCACCATCACGTGGTAAGCATTGTTACTGTAGTCATCGTCAGCGTTCATATCCCCGCTTAGCGTAGTGATGTTGCTTCCCGCAATTCTTTGGCTTATATTAGTTTCTGTACCTGCAAAACCTCCGTAAAGCTTTATATTTTTGGTAATATAAAAAGTATTATCCGCAGCATTGGTTACTGCAGTACCTGCTATATTTTTAGTAGGCACATAAGTTCCAGATGCAACCCAAATCTCATCACTAGCTATTGCCACATCTAAAGCTTTTTGTACTGTTTTATAGGCGGTTGCCCAAGTAGTGCCAATTGCAACATCACTGCCCGTGGATTTCACATAATATCTTGTTACCGCACCTTCATAAGCACCCATATCTATACCGCTTCCCTGTGGTCTTGGTTTGCCTGTAATATCTGTACTTGGTGCTCCGGTAGCTGTTCCAGAGTTAATTGCTGGCGAACCTACAAGCAATCTGAAATCGCCATTTGCAGCATCTACAAATTTTGGGTTTTGATTATTAATAATGCCTGTGCCTGTAGAAAATGCACTGTTCTGCTGGGTCATGCTGTAACTTACTCCTATAGTTGCTGTACCTTCTGTTGCATTTATTTCACTGCCCATTGATACCCCATTGTTATCCAAATTATTTTGATAAAATATGGAATTACTTACCGCTGTACTCATTGTGCTGTTATCCAAATTTCTATTGTTTATAACTCCTGCCGCAGCTACTCCCTTGTTTTTATAAAACGTGTTATTTATAAATTTAGAATTGACAGTGGCGCCTCCTGATGCGTTAAACAACACTACTCCAGGTCCATCTGTAGAACTATTTGAATCAAAAAGACAATTGGTAAAATTCGTGTTTATTATGGCGGTTGAACCAAAACCTTGAATAATGATTGGTCCTCCTGTACCATCAATTGTATTTCCTCTAAATGTTGTATTGGTTAAATTGAAGGTTACGTTTAATGGGCCATATTGTGCGCCAGCGTTAAATATATTTATAGGATTAGCGTTTTTTTGAAATAAACAGTTTATTACATTAATGGTGCTATTCGATGATATAAAATCCCTTTGATCTGTAGAGTAAGTATCAAAATTGAATAGTATTGAGTTATCTTGATTTTCAGGAAATAAACAACTATTTAAACTCAAATTATTACTACCTGTTGTTGTATTTGCAGCTATTGCTGCTCCTCTATTATTAAATACGTTATTTCTGAAAGTACAATTTTCTATTTTTGCACTACAAATCGCTTCGTTTATTTTTAGATAGATGGCTCCACCGCCTGATTCAAGATTAAAGCCTGTGGTTGGCTTACCTGATGGAAAACCATTTATAATAGAAAAACCATCTATAATACAATTATTGGAAAGATTGCCCGTAATGGTAGCGTCCATATAAATTACATTATAGGCATTATCGTTATCAATACCATTTGCAGTAAAATCTCCATTAAGAATGGTAATGTTTTTATCTTTAATTCTTTGGTTTATATTATTTTCTGTACCCGCAAAACCTCCATATAATTTTATGTTTTTAGTGAGGTAGAACGTATTGTCGCGAGCATTTGCTACTGTAGCGCCAGCAATATTTTTTGTAGGGACATAGTTTCCAGATGCAACCCAAATCTCATCGTTTGTTATAGCAACCTCCAAAGCTTTTTGTACAGTTTTATAGGCGGTTGCCCAGGTGATGCCATTTGCGGCATCGCTACCTGTGGTTTTTACATAATAAACTGTTGCGTTTACGTGGGTAATTGTTAGTGCAAGTAAAAATAAAAGTATTAATTTTTTCATATTTCGATAGATTGGGAATCATTTTGCTAGGTAAAGCTAAACCAAATAGATTTCCCATACCACTACCCACCCGGGTAGTTTTTTAGAAAATCGCGTTTAAACAGCTTTAAAGGTGCTTTAAAAGTTTAGAGAATTTTGATTTATGGCTGTTATAGACTTCTAAGATTAACCTAAGTGACTATAAAATTTGTTCAATTCTTGTCTATTGTTAACTTCTAATTGGCGGTATATGTTTTTGATGTGATATTTTATGGTATCTATGGAAACAAACATTTCTTCAGCTATTTGCCTATTGTTATACCCTTTTTGAGCTTGTTTTATAATTAGCAGTTCTTTATCGGAAAAAATATTTGAAATATCCTTTTTTATAGCGCCTCTTTCATTAAAATAATTGATGACCTTTTTAGCAATTTGTGGGCTCATGGATGCCCCACCATTATTAACATCAATTAATCCTTCTTTAATTTCTTTTAAAGATGTGTTTTTTAGTAAATAACCTGAAGCCCCTGCTTTTAAAGATTGAAAAATGTAATCTTCTTCATCAAAAACGGTAAACATCACTATGTGAATTTTAGGATGTATTTGTTTTAACCGCCATACCAACTCTACTCCAGATATTCCCGGTAAGCCTATATCGCACAATAAAATATCAATAGTGCCAACAGCAATATTACATAGAAATTCTTCTGCATTTGGTGAAGCAATTAATAATTGAATCTCTTTTTGTTTAGAAAAATAACTCTCTAAGGCTTCTCTTATATCTTCCGTATCTTCTACAATTGCCAGTTTCAACATCTTTCGTAAATAATATATTTCTAAATAGTATTTCTCTTTTTTAAAATTAATAAAACCGCTGTTCCGTTAAGATTAGAATCGATTTTAATTTCACTTTTAATGGCTAATGCCCTGTTTTTAATATTTCTTAACCCTTGTCCTGTGTTTTCATTTACACTAGTAATTCCTTTTCCATTGTCTTTAATTTCTATTTCTATCTGATTTTGAAAAAACTTGATGTGCAATAAAACATGAGAAGCTTGAGCATGTTTACGGCTAT
Source organism: Pedobacter psychrophilus (assembly GCF_001652725.1). Classification (GTDB taxonomy): domain Bacteria; phylum Bacteroidota; class Bacteroidia; order Sphingobacteriales; family Sphingobacteriaceae; genus Pseudopedobacter; species Pseudopedobacter psychrophilus. Next base: position 191,176 of record NZ_LWHJ01000028.1, on the reverse strand, counting down.
TGTTTAGTGTTTCTTTAATAATTAAATAAATAGCTTGTCTTTTTTTCTGAGAAATCTTTTTAGGTTTTTCTCCCTCTGTTACAATTTCAAACCGAGAAGAAGATGTTTCAAACAATTCGTTACCGTAATGTTTAATTTTTGCTAATAAGCTTTTCCAATTATCGTTACGGGCATCTATTGACCATACAATATCTCGCATGGCTTGTACTGCTTCTTTACTATTTCTACTAATTTTCTTTGCGTATTTTGCAACTTCATCGCTGTCTTCAATTAGTTCGGCCTGCATAGAAATAGTGGTTAATAACCCTCCAACTTCATCATGCAAATCTGATGATATATTACTTCTTAAGATTTGCTCTTTTTTAATCTTATTAATTTTATTGAGGTAAAACCAGTAGGCTATTGAACAACCGATAATCAGCAGAAATACTTTAAACCACCATGTTTCATAATAATAAGGAAGTTTTTGAATATCTATTCTTTGCATTGCCTCTAATTGATCTTCCGCACCAGCTTTTACTAACATTTGATAATCTCCATGTTTAAGTCCGGCTAGAGAAACCGGCTGACCAATTGATAGGGATTGCCACGTCTCGTTGTTAAGTTTATATACAAATTGCTCTGAGTTTCTAAAGTTTTCTGGAAAACCTATTCCAATATTGATAAAGTTTTGATTAGGTTTTAGAATTATTGGCTCTTTAGTTTTTTTGTAAGGATAAGTGTAGTCGAAAATGATTTTATCATCCTTCTCATCAACAAAACTTAATTCAGATATGATACTTTTTGATAATTTAGTTGTTTTAAACCAATCTTTATTCATGTTTAAAACGGTATATCCATTTAAACCTCCAAAATATGCCTGGTTAGTTTCTTTATCATAGAATGAAGCTCCATAATTAAATTCATTTTGGGTTAGACCGTCTTTTTCATCCAGTTTTTTAATTGAATTTCCTTCAATTAAATTAAGTCCGTTGCTTGTTCCCGCTATTTTTACTTTACCTGCAATCTCTAAACTGTAAACCAAATCATCACTTAAACCATTAGATTTAGTATAAGACTTTAAAATTTTTCCATTCCAATCAATCGCAACCAAACCTTGGCCATCAGTAGCCAGCCAAATACTATCTTTTTTAATGATCTGTTTATAAACTCCTGTCGTTCTGTTTTTAGGATAAATTTTTTGAAGCTTTTTATCCTTGTATATCATTAAACCTAGATGAGTGCTTAAGAGGATTTTATTGCCTAGTATACTAATATTTCTGACCTGTAAATTGCTTGTTTCGGCAAACGGTTTTAGTTTAAAAGTTTTTTTATTAACCGACCACAAGCCGTTCATTGTGCCAATTAAATAATTAGTTTCATCCTCCGAAATACTTAATACATAGTTGGTTAAACTTAGATTAGAAATGTATATCTGTTCTTGTGGTAAATTAAACTCGAACTGCTTTAATGTGTGATTTTTTCTATCGTAAATTTTTAAAAAACCTCCTTCTGTACCAATTAATAATTCATTATCATTTATGGGATAAACCGTGTGAACGCTGTGTAAAGTGTCTAAAAAATCTGTTTTACCTTTTTTATCAATATAACCTGCTCCGCCATATGAACTGTAAAAAATACTTCCTTCTTTAAATTTATAAATACCTCTAGTGCTCTTATTAAAATTTTTGTTTCGTGGAATGAGAGATGAAATTCCAGATTCGTTCTGATAAACTACAAAAACCCCGTTTGATGTCGCTAAGTAAATATCCTTTTTTTCGATATATACATCGAAAATATCCAATATATTTTCAGCTGAAAATTTAAAATGGTTGATGATATTTAAATTGTTTTTATCTAAAATAGAGATTTCGCCCCTTCTGGTATAAGCGTTAAAAAATGGTCCATCAAATAGTGAATGTCCTTCTCCGGTTGATATATTTTTAGCTCCTGAGTTGTTTATTTTTTCTGCTTTAATACCATCAAAATTAAACATGCCTTTTTCAAATACATCTAATAATAAACCATCTTTTTTACTTGTTATAAATCTGATGGAGCCTTTAATACTTAAACTATTATACCTTTTTGTTTTAAAATCATTTATGTCGATACTTAACAATTCACCAATAGAATTTCCAAACCAAACTTTGTTATTCCATAATTGAGGTTTTGCGGATATTAAAGCGTTTTGTGAATTGAGCGCTTTATTGTGAAAATCGTTAATTAGTATAATTTTTCCCTTGTTCCATATTAAAATGTGTCCGCTTAGTAATGAAATAAATACTTTTCCGGGTTTTAATTCTGTAATTGATATTACATCCTTTATAGTAGACTTTGGTAATAAATTTTCTGGTAAGGTATTTAGTTTCCAAGTTTTAAGGTCTAAATAAGCAATGCTAGAAACACCACCTATCCATAACTTATCATCAGAACCAATTGTAATACAAAGGGGAATATCTTTAAAAATCTGATTATTGAGTTCTAAAGATTTAGATACATTTAACGATTTATATCCATCAAACCGGTATATAATTCCATTTGATAAATACCATATAAACCCATTAGAATCTTTAGTAATTCCTTTTACCGTAATATTTTCACGCTGAGAAAAAAGTTTAAGTTTGGTTATTGAGAAATTTTGAGCTGAAGAAGTTTTAGCACATAAACCCACAAGTAAAATAATTACAGTTATTGCGCAATAATATTTATATGATATAGGTTTCAGGGTGGCTTTTGTAAGTAAATATTTTATCCTTATAAGCTAATTGATTATTTTGTGATTATGACAATTGTTTTTCGTTATTAATTTTTACGAAATTTTGAAGCAAAAAGTTTTTCTATTCAGGGCATTGAAAAAAAAATTTATCTATTATATATAATCAACTCTTTTCCTTTCTCCATTATCACATCTCTCTTAGCTAATACATCATCAAAATTTTCCTTTACTTCATATTTAGGAAAAACCCCTCTTCCATAAAGATTTCTTTTGTCGGTAATCTGTATCACTTTTAACGGTAAACGTAATTTTAATCCTGTATTTGGAAGATTTAAAAAAGGAATACTTCCAGCAGTACACTGATTATAGCCACCGCCAGATTCTTCACCTACAAAAGTTCCTCTATTCACTGATTGTAGGTTTGCAGAAAGCAAAGAAGTGGCTGAAAATGAATAACCATTTATCAATACAATTAAATCTTTTTTGAATACATTCTCTAGTGGTTTTTTTAAAGCTGTTGTAGGTAAAAAACCATATTTCCCTATACTATCTTTATGGTTTAAAAATATGCCGGTTATTAAGCTAATTGGTAGTGTAATTATTTTAGCAACTTTAAAAGCAGTTTTTTTATCTTCATATTTTATAGATTGAAAATAGGAGTTATTCATATAAGCTCTACCGTTAAATTTATGGGGTTGATCATATAAATACCTGAATAACCTATTACAAGCCATTAAATTTCCACCTCCATTATTTCTTATATCTAAAATGAGGTGCTGTGTATCATTATCTTTTAATTCATTAAAACTCTCTCTAAAAAACTTCTTAAAATTAGAATTATCAAATGAAAAGCTTTTAACGGTCATGATAGCTGTACTATTTAAAACTGAATCATATTTTAAATCTAGTAGTGGCATTCCAAAATCATCAATCCCTTTATAACGGTTTGCTCTTTTTAATTTTTGAGCTTGTTTATCATCAATCTTTTTCTTTCCAATTTCTTGTGGTGTCAATAGCTTTTTATCTTCTTTAGCTGGTTTAATGGTTTTTAAAACATAATAATAGGTGCTATCTCCTCTTTTTAGGGTAAGTTTTGAAGAATCACTTTTTCCATAGCTTAAATAATAATAAGCATCAAATGATTTATCTAAAACCCGATTGTAAAAAGTTTTATTATAACCATCTGAAGAATATAAGCTTTGTGCTTTTTTTATGATTTCTGATGCTGGATTACTATCAATAGCAATGATTTCAGCGCCCTTAAGCAGAATTTTTAATTCTATCTTATTTACAGATTCTACAAATATTCTATTGCTATCAACAAAATAATATAATTGAGATAATGGCTTTGATCCCGCCTTTTTGATACTATCTTTTTGAAATTTGTTAAGCGAAATTCCGGGATATACAATTCTTGTATGTCCACATTTTACTGCAGCAACTACAGGAGCTAATTCTCTGTAAAATTGTAAAGGAGTTAAATAATCTTTTAAAGTGCTTTTTAAACTATCAAATTTAAAATCTAATTCTTTTTTATTGATATACCAGTAAACACCAGGATGATTATCTTCTAAAGAGTTTTGAACTATTTCTAAATCTTTCTTTAATTCTTGAGGAGCATGTTTTGATGTTATTTTTGTATTGAATTTTTGTTGGGATTTGCAGGATAATATTAAACTTGTAACAAGTAAAAGATGGATTATTTTGTTTTTCATTTTTTACAAACCTAACTCTGCAGAAATCTGCAACATTCTTTCTATTGGTTTTCTTGCTCTTTCAATTATTTCACGTGGAACATCAATTTCTGGTAACTCATTTTTTAAACATAAATATAGCTTTTCCAACGTATTACGTTTCATGTGTGGGCAATCATTACAAGCACAAGCATTATTTGGCGGTGCTGGTATAAAACTTTTATCTGGACTAGATTTTTCCATTTGATGGATAATTCCAGATTCGGTAGCTACAATAAATTGTGTTGCAGGATTATTAACAGTGTAATTTAACAAACCTGTAGTAGAGCCCACATAATCTGCCATTTCTAAAACTAACTCTTCGCATTCTGGATGCGCAATAAATTTAGCATCTGGATGACGCTCTTTTAATTTGGTAATTTTTTCACGGGCAAAAATCTCATGTACCATGCAGGCTCCATTCCATAAAACCATATCACGCCCAGTCTTTTTAATCACATAGGCACCTAAATTTTTATCTGGTCCAAAAATTATCTTTTGGTCTTTAGGCAAACTATTTACAATCTGAACTGCATTGCTAGAAGTACAAACAATATCGCTTAACGCTTTAAGTTCTGCAGTACAATTTACATAAGTGATTACTAAGTGATCTGGATATTTTTCTTTAAACTTTTTAAATAGGTGAGGAGGACAACTATCAGACAAAGAACATCCTGCTTTAGCATCGGGCAATAAAACCTTTTTATTTGGAGATAAAATCTTTGCCGTTTCGGCCATAAAATGAACTCCGGCAAAAACTATAACTTCAGCATCTGTTTTTGCAGCTTCTTGCGAAAGCCCTAAACTATCACCAATATAATCTGCAATATCTTGTATATCAGATTCTTGATAATAATGAGCCAAGATAACTGCATTCTTTTCTTTTTTTAATTTATTGATTTCTTCAAACAGATCTAAAGTTGGATCAATTGCTTCATCAATAAAACCTTTTAAATTTATTTCTTCTGCTACGTTCATGATTTTCTTCTTCAAATGTAGAATTTCAAAATTAAGCTTTTCCACCATTCCAATAACAAACAATTATTTTATATAGAAAGATATTATTATTTATTAGGGTGTTAGTTTGGTGCAAAAGTTTGTGGTATTTATTTTGTATAACTGATTATTAAAATAGAATTAACATGTTGTTAACATTAACTTCATATTATCTATCTGATTTTCAATATACTTCTAAAAACCTAAATTAATTTTACTTTTTTATACTGTTAGTGCTTATCAAATTTAAAAAGTTAGTTAACTCTATTTTTTATGATGGTAATGAGCTCATAAATAAATTACATTTTCATTTTTATGAAGGTTATTAACATAACTAAAAACTTTTAATAAATTACATACATCAAACCAACACATTTTAGGATGTTTTAAACATCTTTTAAATTACGTGGTTTTAAGATAAATAAAATATATGAAAAATGTTGATTTCTTAGTCATAGGTTCGGGTATTGCTGGATTAAGTTTTGCACTAAAGGCGGCCAAACATGGTAAAGTTCTGATAGTTACAAAATCTAATGAAGACGAATCTAACACTAAGTATGCCCAAGGTGGAGTTGCAGTAGTTGTGGATAAACAAGAAGATTCCTTTGAAAAGCACATACAAGATACCTTGATTGCAGGTGATGGTTTGTGTGATAAAAAGGTTGTGGAAATTGTTGTAAAAGAAGGTCCAGATAGAATTAGTGAGATTATTGAATACGGAACTAACTTTGATAAAACAAAATTAGGTGTTTATGATTTAGCAAAAGAAGGTGGACATTCAGAACATAGGGTGTTACATTATAAAGATATTACAGGCTTCGAGATTGAAAGAGCTTTGTTACAAGAGATACATGAAAATCCTAATATTGAAATACTAACTCACTATTTTGTTGTCGATTTAATTACCCAACACCATTTAGGAAAATTTGTAAATCGCCATTCAGAAGATATTGAATGTTATGGAGCCTACGCTTTAGACACAAAATCTGGATTAATAGAAAAGTTTTTATCTAAAATTACAATTTTGGCAGCTGGTGGTGCAGGGCATATTTATAGCTCAACAACTAATCCTACTATTGCTACTGGTGATGGAGTGGCCATGGCTTATCGGGCTAAAGCCAAAATTAGAAATATGGAGTTTATACAATTCCATCCAACTGCTTTATATAATCCAGGCGAATATCCAGCATTTTTAATTTCTGAAGCTGTTCGTGGTTTCGGAGGCGTATTGAAAAGGAAAGATGGAGTGGAATTTATGTATGAGTACGATGAGCGAGGTTCTTTAGCACCAAGGGATATTGTAGCCAGGGCAATAGATAATGAAATGAAAAAATCTGGTGATGACTTTGTTTATTTGGATATTACACATCGTAAGAAAGCTGATATTCTAGAACATTTTCCTAATATATATGCAAGGTGTCTTTCTATTGGTTTGGATATGACAAAAGATATGATTCCTGTAACTCCTGCTTGTCATTATATGTGTGGAGGAGTTATGGTTAATGAAAATGGACAATCTTCATTAAAAGGATTATACGCCTGTGGCGAGGTAACTTCAACAGGTTTACACGGCGCTAATAGGTTAGCTTCTAATTCTTTATTAGAAGCATTGGTTTTTGCACATCGTATTTATCTGCATTCAAAAGATAGATTATCAGAATTTAATATTCCTGAAGAAATTCCTGATTGGAATGATAAAAACACTCAACTTTCTAACGAAGATATTTTGGTAACGCATAATATCAGGGAAATGCAAAAAATGATGAGTGATTATGTTGGTATTGTACGTTCTGATTTCAGATTAGAAAGAGCAATGCGGAGGTTAGGATTATTATACGAAGAAACAGAAGATTTTTATAAGAAGACAAAGCTATCGGTTAAATTATGTGAGTTAAGAAACTTGATTCAAGTGGCTTACATTGTAATTAAGTCCGCTATGGAACGTAAAGAAAGTAGAGGTTTACACTTTACAACAGATTATCCAAATCATTTAGATCAATTAAACGATACTATTTTATAATATGCCGCTCATACTTCCAGTAAAAGATAAAAGCCCTAAATGGGGAAATGATTGTTTCATTGCCGATAACTGTACGATTGTAGGTGATGTTAACATGGGAAATAATTGTTCGGTTTGGTTTAATACTGTTATCCGTGGAGATGTAAATAGCATTACCATTGGTGATTATACAAACATCCAAGACGGTACGGTTATACATGCTACTTATTTAAAAGCCGCAACAACTATTGGAAGTTATGTATCTATTGGACATAATGCTTTAGTTCATGGTTGTACTTTAAAAGATAATGTCTTAGTTGGAATGGGTGCAATAGTAATGGATCATGCGGTAGTTGAAGAATTTGTTATTATTGCCGCAGGAGCTATCGTTTTAGAAAAAACGATTTGTGAATCTGGTTATTTATACGCTGGAATTCCTGCTAAAAAGATAAAGCCAATTACCGATGATCAACGTGAAATGTTGAAGAAACTACCACACAACTATGTGATGTATGCAGGATGGTTTAAGTAAGTTTATTTATAAAAAAAGAACTAATCTGGAAAAATTTTGGGTATAATTATCTTTTCTTCTCGATCCCAATTTGCTCTAGTTACTATATCTTTATCCCAAAACCAGACTTTTTCTGGTTGAGTTTTTTGCTTAATGCTACCAGTATCAAATTTTCCATTGCTATTTAAATCTTCAATAACCCTTACTTTATAAGTATTTGTAGGAATATTATTAATGTTAACCGTAGAGTTCTGCGTGATAATAAATTCTTTATATATGGTATTTTCTTTACCAACCATTAATTGAACGATGTAATTTTTTAAGCTATCTTCCTTCATTACATTTAAGCTTAGGTTTCCATAGTTTTCTATTTCATCCAATTCAAAATCTAACTTCAATGCTTTATTTTCGGTACCATAAATATCTTTAATTGCACCTTCGTTAAAGCTTAAGGTATAGCGCTTTTTTATCTTCCAAGGATAATCAATTTGATATTTCAATTCTGAAGGAATTAATTTTTTAATAGTCAAACCACTTCGTTGAATAGAATCTTCCGTTAACACAATTTTACTAACGTCTATATTTTCAATTGGGAGATTAAAAGTTAAAGTCAAAGGTCTTCCCGGAACTATTTTCCCGCCAGAAAGATTATTATTAAAAAGAATTACTCTGTTGTAAGTGTCTTTTAAAGAGCGTCTTAAAGTAACTGTATCTAAAGGTTTATCGTCATTGTTGATAGAAACTTTTAAAGAGTCAAAAGCAATTTCTCTTAACCATAAATGAGCGGTATCTCCTTTAGAAGAAAAATCGATAATTGGATTTTTAATATTGTTATCACTGATAAATTTTAATGATGGATTGCTTAATGGTGTATTAAAAAAGAAATCAATTTTGCCATCTTTTTCTAATTTCCTGTCTAAAACTCTAAATTTATCAGCCACCTGTCTAAAAAGCTTTAATGATATATTAGAAATGTCTTTACTTAATACAATTGAATCTTTCAAATAGGCAATATCCTCATTAGGGGAATTATAAATTCTATCGGCACCCGCTTCTTTTAATGCATAAATGCGATAAGTATCTTCTCTTAGGTTTTTTAATGTAAAATTTCCAGAGCTATCAGATGAAGTATAGATTGTAGGTTTTTTCTTTCCAAATAATGTGTCCTTATTTATAGGAAACAAAAAAACAGTTGCGTCTAGAACCGGCTGGTTATCTTGTGAACTAATTACTTTTCCTGAAATCTGCAGAGAATCCAATTTTGGACCAGTCGCAAAAACAAAACTATAGTTTTTTAAAGTATTGGATTCGTTTACATCTTGAATCGCTTTTCCAAATTTGATTGAGTAGGTTGTATTTACTTCTAACGAATCTTTAAATGTTATTTCTAAGGTTTTCTTTTTTACTTTATAGGTTGGCGCAATTTCAGTTTCCGGAGAAAGAGTTATTTCTTGATACTCATTGCTAAGTTTAAAAAATTCATCAAAAGTGATTTCGATTTGTTTCCCTCTAAAATTTCTGGAAAGATTTTTTGGCATTTCTTCTTCAACTTTTGGAGGAATAGTATCTCTTGGTCCGCCGTCTGGTGTTTGTAAACTTGCACAACCATAATTAAATAAAATCATAAAAACGGCGATAATTAGAAAAGCGTTTTTTAGGTAATTTAATTTAAGGTGGTTTTTAAATGATTTAATCAATTTTTTATTTTTTATGAAGATTAAGTCTCAGAATAAAAGATAATTGCTATAAAACAAAGATCTTTATATGGCTATATTTGTTTTAAGTGTTTGACAATCAGCAAATTAATAATTATCTAGATATATGAACCATTAAAACAGAGACATCAGATGGTGTAACGCCAGAAATCCTGGAAGCTTGTCCCAAAGTCTTTGGTTTTATTTTCATTAACTTTTCTCTAGCCTCTTTTGATAAAGAATTTAATTGATGATAGTTAAAATCAACATTAATTTCTTTGTCCTCCATCTTTTTCATTTTTGCTACAATCTCTAATTCCTTTTCAAAGTAACTGTCGTATTTAATTTTTATTTCAGCTTGTTCTACAGTTTCTTTATCAAAACTTTTAAGGAACTCATCAAACTCTAAATTCATATTTCGCAAATCAGAAGTTTTAACTTGTGGTCTTCCTAATAAAGCAAATAATTTTACATTTTGATTTAAAGTAGCGGTCTCTAATTTTTCTAAAATTGGATTTGCAATATCTTTATTAACTGAATGTTCTTTGGTGTATTTTACAATAGACAAAGCATTTTTAATTTTTAATTTTACCTTTTCAATTCTCTCCTCATTAATTAACCCTAATTTAAAAGCAATAGGAGATAACCTTTCATCAGCATTATCTTGTCTTAATAATAGACGGTGCTCTGCCCTCGATGTAAACATTCTGTAAGGCTCTTCCGTTCCTTTAGTCACTAAGTCGTCAATCAAAACCCCTATATAAGATTCACTCCTTTTCAATATCACAGCTTCTTTTTTATTGATTTTTTGATGAGCATTTATACCTGTAATAAAACCTTGGGCAGCTGCTTCCTCATATCCGGTAGTTCCATTAATTTGCCCAGCAAAAAATAGGTTTTCTATTAATTTAGTTTCTAAGCTTAAATATAATTGGGTAGGAGGGAAATAATCATATTCAATTGCATACCCAGGCCTAAACATTTTTACATTTTCAAAACCAGGTATTAATCTTAAGGCCTTTAATTGGATGTCTTCCGGTAATGAAGTAGAGAAACCGTTTACATAAATCTCAACAGTTTCAAATCCTTCTGGCTCAACAAAAATCTGATGTCTATCTCTTTCTGCAAAACGATTTATTTTATCCTCTATAGAAGGGCAATATCTTGGACCTAATCCTTTGATTCTTCCAGTAAACATTGGGGATTTTTCAAATCCTTCCTTTAACATTTCATGTACAGCAGGATTTGTGTATGTAATCCAACAACATCTTTTTTCAGAAGGAACTACAGTATCAGTATAAGAAAATTTTCCACCATCGTCATCTCCCCACTGTTCTTCCATTTTTGAATAATCTAAGGATCGACCATCAACCCTAGGGGGCGTACCAGTTTTCATTCGTCCAGATTCAAAACCCAATTCAACTAATTGTTCTGTAATTCCAGTTGAAGATTTTTCTGCTGTTCTCCCACCGCCCATTCTTTTTTCACCTATGTGTATAACTCCATTTAAGAAAGTGCCGTTAGTTAGTACAACAGCATTAGATTCAATTTCTACTCCCAGAGAAGTTTTTACTCCAGAAACTTTTCCGTCTTTAATAAGAAGGGATGAAACCATGTCCTGCCAAAAATCGATGTTTGGTGTTTTCTCTAGCGCTATTCGCCATTCTTCAGCAAAACGCATTCTGTCGTTCTGTGTCCTTGGTGACCACATTGCTGGACCTTTAGAACGGTTAAGCATCCTAAACTGAAGAGTTGTTTTATCTGCAACAATTCCAGAATATCCGCCCATCGCATCAATTTCTCTTACTATCTGACCTTTTGCTACTCCACCCATTGCAGGATTACAACTCATCTGGGCTATTACCCCCATATTCATTGTAATAAGCATTACTTTAGAGCCCATATTGGCAGCAGCGGCAGCCGCTTCACAACCAGCATGACCACCGCCAACAACTATTACATCATATTTTTCAAACATATTTTATTTGTTTCACGTGAAACATTTCGTCTTTTATATTGGAGTTTCAGTCTTTTTCAAATGTTGTTTCACGTGAAACATTTGACTTTAATAATGAAATAATTGCTGTTGTTGACCAAATTGAGTTTAAAACAACAAACGGATAAAATTCGGCCAACCAAGACGCATAACAACTTATAATTCCTCCTAACGCATTTAATATAGAGTAAGGTTTGCTTTTGCTATCTAAGTATCCAAAGACATTTAAGAAGAAACCAATTAGTAAAATTCCAACACCAAAAGAAGCAATCCAATTTTCTATGCTCATATTACTCGCTTAATTCCATCCATCTAAAAGATTTCTCTTCTAACTGTTTGTTCTTGGTTTCTATTTTAGAATATAATTCAATTAAGTCTTCTGGAGATTTATTATTGTTGAGACTCTCTTCCAAATTTTTTATTTCATTTTCTATACTAGAAATTTCTTCTTCCAAACTATCTAATTCAATCTTCTCTTTATATGTTAATTTTTTCGTTGAAACCTCTTTTTTCTCAGGTTTTACCGGAATTGATTTTTCTTCTTTGCCTTGTGTTTTTAATATTTCTTGTTCATATCTGTAAGAAGAATAATTGCCGTTATAAATATTAACATCACCATCTCCTTCTAAAACAAATAATTGTTCGGTTAGTTTGTCAACTAAATATCTATCGTGAGAAACTAAAATTAAAACACCCGGATAATTTTCTAAAAACTCTTCTAGTACATTTAAAGTATCAATATCTAAATCATTTGTAGGCTCATCTAAAATTAAAAAATTAGGATTTTTTATTAAAACCTTCATTAAATGAAGACGTTTTTTCTCACCACCGCTTAACAGGCTTACAAAACCATGTTGTTTTTTAGGAGGGAAAAGAAAGTGAGTTAATAGTTGTGAGGCTGAAATTGTCTTTCCATCAGACATAGTTATAAATTCAGCTATGTTTTTCACTACATCAATAACTTTCTCACTACCATCAAAACTTAATCCGGATTGATGATAATAACCATAAACTGTTGTTTCTCCAACTTTTACAGTTCCTACATCAGGCTTAAGACTTTGAGTAATTATATTTAAGAATGTTGATTTTCCTGTTCCGTTTTTTCCCGTTAACCCAATCTTATCTCCTTTTTTAAATGTATACGAGAATCCATCAATAATTTTCCTTCCTTGAAATGTTTTAGAGATATTTTCTATTTCTAGTATTTGATTGCCTTGGCGACTTACCTTAACATCTAATTTCACAGACTCTTTATTGAATTGACCTTGAGTCTTTTTTTCTAAATCATAAAAAGAATCAATTCTAGCCTTAGATTTAGTTCCTCTAGCCTGAGGCATTCTTCTCATCCACTCTAATTCTTTTTTTAACAAGTTTTTATTCTTGGCTAAAACAGTACTATTAATAGCGTCTTGCTCTGCTTTTTTCTCTAAATAGTAAGCATACTTTCCTTTATAAGAAAAAACTTGTCCATTTTCTAGTTCAATAATTTCATTGCAGACATTGTCTAAAAAGTAACGATCGTGGGTAACCATTAAAATGGTTTTTCCTCCTGTAGTCAAGAAACTTTCCAGCCATTCAATAGTGTCAATATCTAAATGGTTGGTTGGCTCATCAATTACGTAAACATCAGGCTCATCAATTAAAAGCTTAGCTAAACTCAACCTTTTCTTTTGTCCGCCAGATAAAGTATCAATTTTTTGTTCTAAATGATGTATATCTAAACGACCTAAAATGGTTTTGATTTTGTGTTCATATTCCCAAGCTTCTAAATTGCTTAACTCCTCGGTTAATCTGCTGATTTCATCAACATCTGGATTTTCATTTTCTAACAGCTCTTCATATTCTCTAATAATCTGTTGTTGACGATTATCCAAACTAAAAATAAAATCACTAATACTTTGTCCGCTTTCAAATTGTGGATCTTGCTCCAAATAGCCAAAACGTATATCTTTTGCTTTAACAACCTTACCTTCTGAAGGCTTAATTTTTTCTGCTAATAATTTTAAAAGAGTAGATTTTCCTGCGCCATTTATTCCCACAAGCGCCACTCTTTGCCCTTGATGTATGCCAAATGTTAAATTTTTAAAAAGCCAATAATCGTTAAAATTATGGCCTAATTGTTCTGCTGATACAATACTCACGCTAATTCTTTAATTTGATCTGATTCAATTACAAAGATGCCTCTTTTATTTTTAATAGATTCTTTTACCATTGCTTTAGCGACATCTTCCGCGGCAATACTTTGATATTTTCTTAATGGACCAATCAATAAAAAATTCAATCCTTTCATAATTGGAGACATTATTTTTTCTAATGGGCGATATTCATTTCTATCCCCTTCTAAAAATGAAGGCTGATAAATAAACAAGCTAGGATAGTTTAAGTCTTTTAAATCGTTTTCAATCTCTCCTTTCATCCTGCTATAAAAGTTTGAAGAATTAAGGTTTGCGCCCAAAGCTGATACGATATGATATTGACTAGCCCCATTTTTCAATGCCTCGTTAGCGATGAAGAGAGGTATATCATGATCAACTTTTTTGTATTTTTCTAAATTGGGAGTTTTCTTTTTTGTTGAACCCAAACAACAAAAAACGACATCAGCTTTAGTGGCGTTTTTTAACTCATCAAGATTGTTAAAATCAGTTATGATTTGTATCAATTTAGAACTCTTAAGCGTTAATTTTTTCCGCACAAAAACTATAACCTCCTCATAATTATCGTCAGACAAAATTATGCTTAGCAAATTACTGCCAATAAGTCCGCTTGCCCCTAATACAATCGCTTTTAATGCCATAATTAGATATAATAAACAACAAAAATACAAATAAAAGTATTGGAATAAAATTTGTATGTTTAAACATGTAATATAAATAAGGAAATTATGAAAACAATATTTCATCCTGCGGGCGAGCGAGGCTTCGCAAGCAGAGGTTGGTTAAAAAGTTATCATTCATTTAGTTTTAGTCAATTTTATGATGAAAACAAAATGAACTTTGGTTTACTAAGGGTTTTAAATGATGATTTTGTAGAGCAAGGAATGGGATTTGGAGCACACGGACATGATAATATGGAAATAGTGAGCATTCCGCTTTCTGGAGCATTAAAACACAATGATAGTACAGGAAGAGAGAAAGTTATCAATCAAGGGGATGTTCAAATCATGTCAGCCGGAAGTGGTATACAACATTCCGAAGTTAATAACTCTAAAACAGAGCCGGTTAAATTCTTACAAATATGGATTATGCCCAAAGAAAAGGACATAGAGCCTAGATATGAGCAAAAAACTTTTTCTGAAGCAGAAAAGAAAAACAAATTTTTAACTGTTGTTTCTCCAGAAGAAGAAGCTATTAGCGTTTGGATAAATCAGGACGCTTATTTTTCTATGGCAAATTTAGATGCTGATACTAATATTGATTATCATTTAAAAAATAAAAATCATGGAGTATATGTATTTGTTTTAGAGGGAGAAATAGAAGTTGCAGACCATAATTTGAAAGAAAGAGATGCTTTAGGAATTTACGAAATAGAGAAAGTAAATTTTTTGGCTAAGGCCGATACCAAACTTTTAGTAATTGAAATACCAATGAACTAAGTTTTTGTTTAGCAGAGATAAAGGTTGCGCTTTCTTAAAAGCGCAACCTTTATTTTTTACAGACAATCTGTATATTAAGCAAGGAGTAAATTTCTTTATCTTTGCCAATACTAAAAATGGACCATCAGTTATATACTCTTAAAAACGGCATCAGAATTTTATTAAACCCTGTAAAATCTGCAGTTTCTCATTGTTGTTTAATTATTAATGCCGGTTCCAGGGATGAAGAAAAAGGAAGACCTGGTTTGGCGCATTTTATTGAGCATCTGTTATTTAAACAAACGCAAAAGCGAAACACCAATCAAATTTTAAATAGATTAGAAATTGTAGGCGGAGATTTAAACGCCTATACCACAAAAGAATATACGTGTTTACAAGCCTCGTTTTTAGAGCCACATTTAGAAAGAGCGATGGACTTGCTTCAAGATATTGCCTTCTTTTCAACCTTTCCAGAAGAGGAAATGATCAAAGAAAAAGAAGTTATTTTGGATGAGATTGCAAGTTATGAAGACCAGCCCGAAGAAGCTATTAATGATGATTTTGAAGCATTAATATTTGCTAATCATACTTTAGGTGAAAACATTTTAGGAACCCCTGATACGGTAAAATCATTTGTAAAAAAGGAATTAACAGACTTTATAGCCAAGAACTATAACACACATGAAATCATATTTGCTGTTTCTGGATTTTATCCTTTAAGTAAAGTTGCCCGTTTAGCAGAAAAATATTTTGGCATTATCCCAGAAAACAAAAGCATTAAACATCGGAAAAAGCCAACAAGAAATGATCAACTAAACGAGACACAAAAGAAACCGATTAATCAAAGCCATTGTATGATAGGCAATGAATCGTACGGATTTCATCATCAAAATAAAACAGGATTATTATTACTTAATAACCTTTTAGGAGGAACGGGGATGAGCTCTAGATTAAATTTGGAAATAAGAGAAAAACACGGAATTGCTTACACCATAGAATCTAATTATTCACCTTTAAGTGACACAGGGTTATTTTCTATTTATTTTGGAACAGATACAGAAAAAGTAGCCAAAGCAACCAAGTTAGTACATAAAGAATTAAGGAAACTTAGAGAAAATAAATTAGGCAGCATTCAATTGGCACAAGCAAAGCAAAGATTTATTGGTCAAATTGCTTTAGGCGAAGAAAACAGAATGGGAGTTTTAATTTCGATGGCTAAAAGTTTATTGGATTACGGTAAAATAGATTCTTTAAAAGAAGTCTTTGAAAAAATAAATAAAGTAACAGCGGATGATTTATTAGAAATTTCTAATGATATTTTTAACCCGAATAAATTAAGTACCTTAATTTTTGAACCCTTAGATTAGCGAGCCATGCATAATAAAATGACAATTGACGATAAAACTTTTGAACCATTTATCGAACATAATATGATCGAAAAACGTATTCGATTAATTGGCATTCAGTTAAATTTAGAATATGAAGATAAAGTACCAGTATTTATTGGGGTTTTAAATGGAGCACTAATGTTTATGGCCGATTTACTTAAAGAAGTGAAAATTGGTTGTGAAGTAGCATTTGTTAAGGTTGCTTCCTACCACGGAGGTACAAAAAGCACTGGAAATATCATTGAAGAATTAGCTTTAAACATTGATATAAAAGGTCGCGATGTGATTATTGTAGAAGATATAATCGATACAGGAAGCACATTAAAATTTTTAATCGATAAAATAAAAGAAAAAGAGCCGGCGTCAATTAAAGTAGCAACCCTTTTATTAAAACCAGATGCATTACAACATCAATTTAAAGAAATAGAATTTGTAGGGTTTGAAATTGCCAATGATTTTGTTGTTGGATACGGAATGGATTATAAAGGATTAGGCAGAAATACTTGTGATATCTATCGTTTAAGCGGGCAAAAACCATAAGAGTAAACAATTAATAATAAATGCAATTTAAAGATATTGTAGGCCAAGTAGCGGTTAAAAAACATCTTATACAAACCGTTAAAGATGAAAGGATTAGCCATGCTCAATTATTTCTCGGACCAGAAGGAAGCGGAGGTTTGGCTTTAGCAATTGCTTATGCTCAATACATTTGTTGTGAAAATAAAACCGAAGAGGATTCTTGTGGCGAATGTTCTTCTTGTAGAAAATACAATAAATTAGTTCATCCTGATTTACATTTTTCCTATCCCTTTTTTGCCAAACATAAAGATGATACCGCGTTAACCTTTATCGAGGAGTGGCGAAAAGCATTTTTAAACAATCCATATTTAGGATTAGACGAATGGAGAGACCAACTAAACGCCGATAATAAACAAGCCAACATCAACATCGCCGAAGCGCATAGCATCATTAGTAAACTTAGTTTAAAACCATTTGAATCGGAATATAAAGTTTTGATTTTATGGTTGCCAGAATATTTAGAAAAGGAAGGCAACGCACTTTTAAAAGTTGTTGAAGAGCCGTCTCAAAAAACCTTGTTTTTGTTGGTTGCGCAAAATCAAGATCAAATTTTGAATACCATTATTTCTCGTACACAATTGGTTAAGATTCCAAAATTAAGAAACGAAGAAATAGAAGAATATTTATCATCACAAAAAGGATTAAAACCAGACCAAGCAAAACAATTAGCCTATTTAAGTAATGGAAATTTACAAACCGCATTACAATTATTAACCACACAAGACAACGATTATCATGAGGTTTTTTTGCAATGGCTAAGGTCTTGTTGGCAAAACAATGGGCTAAAAATAGTTGAATATACTGAGGGTGAACTTGCAAAAATGGGCAGAGAAAACCAAAAGAATTTTTTGCGATACGGAATTAATTTAATGAGAGAATGTATGCTATTTATCGCAGAAACTCCTGGGTTAATTCATTTACCAGAAAAAGAGTTAGAATTTATTAGTAAATTTTCCACGGTTTTAGATTTGGCAAAAGCAGAAGCCATTTCTGAAGAATTAGAAAGAGCCATATATCATATCGAGAGAAATGCCAATCCTAAAATATTATTTTTAGATGTATCTTTGGTATTGGTCAAAATTTTAAAGTTTAATACGTTCCGCCACAAAGCGGACTCTAATATATTATTATAGAATATGGGATGTGGAAGTTGTTCATCAGGCGGATGTGCGCCTGCAGGTTGCAAAGTAACGGTTCTTGTTTAACAGACGGCGGTTGCAGTAAATTAGATGTTTATGATTGGTTGTCTGATATGGATTTGCCAATAAATTATAAGCCATTTCCTTATGTAGAAATAAGGTTTAAAGGCGCTAGAAAAGATTTTTATAGAAACGACGAGAATATTTATCTAGAAGCGGGTGAATTAGTTGCAGTAGAAACTACTACAGGAGGTTATGATATTGGTCATGTTACCCTTACGGGCGAGTTGGTGCGTATGCAAATGAACCGTAAAAAAGTTACAGAAGAAAAAGCACCGTTAAAAATTTATAGAAAAGCATCTCCACAAGATGTTGACAAATGGAAAAACGCCAAAGAGCGTGAATCTGAAACGATGCATAAATCTAGGACTATTGCTTTAGAATTGGGTTTGGCTATGAAATTGAGCGATGTCGAATATCAAGGAGATCGCTCTAAAGCTACATTTTATTATACCGCAGAAGGAAGAGTAGATTTTAGAGAACTAATAAAAAAGCTTGCAGAAGCTTTTAGGGTTCGTATAGAAATGCGCCAAATCGGAATGCGTCAAGAAGCGAGTAGATTGGGCGGAATCGGTTCTTGCGGAAGAGAATTATGCTGCAGCACTTGGTTAACAGACTTCAAAACAGTTTCAACCTCAGCAGCTCGTTATCAAAACCTTTCTTTAAATACGCTAAAGTTAGCAGGGCAATGCGGAAAGCTGAAATGTTGTTTAAATTATGAGCTAGATACTTATATGGATGCTTTAAAAACCATTCCAGATAATGCGGATAGATTAAAAACAGAAAAAGGCGAAGCAAGGCTTCAAAAAACCGACATATTTAAACAAATTATGTGGTATACTTATTTTGGGGAGGATAACACCTGGATTCCTATAGAAGTAAGTAGGGTTAAAGAGGTTCAGGAAATGAATAAAAGAGGCGAAAAACCCGAAGATTTAAGGGATTTAGCTTTAATTATGGAGGAGTTAAAATCCGCAGAAAAATCTTTTGATTATGAAAATGTTGTTGGTCAGGATAGTTTAACGCGTTTAGACGATAAAAGGAATAAGAATAAAAACAATAATAAAAACAAGGCAAAAAGCAGATCGGATAAAAACCCGAATCAATTAAATAAGGAAGAAAATAATCCTAACAAAACAAATATTCCTAAATTAAAAACAGCGGATTTAAACAATCCAAACCAAAACGCGGCAACAGAAAATAAACCAAAGCCAAATAAAAACAGGAATAAGAAAAGAAGACCGAATAACAATAATGAAAAACCTAGTCAGGATTAATGAAAATTTTAAGGAATTTTATTTTTTTGATTTCGATAATTATGGGTTTACAAGCCTGTGATAATAATGTTTTGGTAGATACTTTTGATCATATCCCTAATGAAAATTGGACTTATATAAAACCTATTAAAGCGGTTGTAAACATTACCGATAGCACAAAAAAATATAATATCTACGTAAATTTTAGGCATACAGCTGATTATAAATATGCCAATATTTGGTTGAGATTTCATTTACTGGGGCCAAAACTAAAAGACGAACCTTTACGCCAGGAATTTCAATTGGCAATGCAAGATGGCGAATGGTTGGGTAATGGATCAGGAAATCTTTACAGTTATCAATTGATTTATAAAGAGAACTATAAATTCCCAACAAATGGGAAATATACCATTGTAGTTGAACAAAACATGAGGGATAATCCTTTAAAAAATGTTAGCGACGCTGGCGTTAGGATTGTTTTAGCAGAATAGATTTACCTACATATCTTCTCATATTAAGCGTTGCTTAAACCTATAGCACTATCTTTTTTAGTAAATCCATTAAAACAATTCATATCAAAAAATATTTATAAGAGTATATAAACACAAATACCATGAAATACAATATTTTAGGAAACACGGGATTAAAAGTTTCGGAACTTTGCTTAGGCACCATGACTTTTGGCGGAGGAGAAGGAATGTGGAAAGCCATTGGCGAGCTGCAGCAAAACGAAGTAAACGAGCTAATAAAAACAGCGGTTAATGGAGGAATAAATTTCATTGATACGGCAAATATTTATAGCGAAGGCGTTAGTGAAGAAATGACGGGCAAAGCCATTAAAGATTTAGGGTTAAATCGCCATGAATTAGTAATAGCAACAAAAGTCAGAGGCAAAATGGGTGAAGGGCCAAACCAAAGCGGTTTAACTCGCAAACATATTTTGCAACAAGCAGAAGAAAGCTTAAAAAGGTTAAACGTTGATTACATAGATTTATATCAAATTCATGGATTTGATGCCCTAACTCCTTTAGAAGAAACACTATCTGCTTTAGACATTTTAGTACAACACGGCCATGTTCGTTACATTGGTTGTAGCAATTTGGCTGCTTGGCAAATTATGAAAGCCTTAAGTATTTCTGAAAGAGAAAAATTTAAAAAATTTATTTCTTTACAGGCTTATTATACCATTGCAGGCAGAGATTTAGAAAGAGAAATAGTTCCGCTATTAAAAGATCAAAAGTTAGGCTTGATGGTTTGGAGTCCTTTAGCGGGCGGTTTACTGAGCGGAAAGTACGGTAGAGATATAAAATCTGGAGAAGGAAGAAGAAAGAATTTTGATTTTCCACCAGTAAATGAAGGAAAAGCTTTTGATATTATCGATATTTTAAAACCTATGGCAGAAGCAAAAGGCGCATCCGTTGCACAATTATCTTTAGCTTGGCTATTACATCAAAAAACAGTAACAACAGTAATTGTTGGCGCTAAAAAAACAAGTCAGTTAGCAGATAATTTAAAAGCAGTTGATGTAAAGTTTACTGAAGATGAATTAAAAAAATTAGACGTGGTAAGTAAACTAAGTCCCGAATATCCAGGATGGATGTTAGAAAGACAAGGCGGAGATAGAAAAGCAGAAGACTAATAAATTTTCATGGGATTAAATAAATCTAATAGGTTTATTTAATCCCATTAACAATATTCCAAATCCATTTCCCCAATCATTTCTTAACTTTGTAAAAATCTATTATTATTTCAATTGATAGAGCATATTCCGACCAATAATGTTTGAGCAAACAGATAAAACAGAAATAGCTAGTTTAGGAGAGTTTGGTTTAATTGACCATCTCACAAAACACATCGTTATAAAAAATAAAAGTTCTATTAAAGGAGTTGGTGATGATGCCGCGGTTTTAGATTTTGAAGGTAAAAAAACCTTGATTTCTACTGATATGCTTTTAGAGGGAATCCATTTCGATTTAGCATTTACACCGTTAAAACATTTGGGTTATAAAGCGATTCAGGTTAACCTGAGTGATATTTATGCCATGAATGGGATTGCTTCTCAGGTTACAGTTTCTCTTGGTTTTTCCAGCAAATTTCCATTAGAGGCAATTGAGGAATTATATGCAGGAATGCTTTTAGCTTGTGAAAAATTTAATGTGGATTTAATTGGTGGCGATACCACATCTTCCCGACAAGGTTTAGTGATTTCAATAACCAGCATTGGTTATGCCGATGAAAAAGACATTACTTACAGAAACGGAGCACAAGAAGGGGATTTAATTTGCGTTTCTGGAGATTTAGGCGGAGCTTACGTTGGATTACAATTGCTAGAAAGAGAAAAGCAAGTTTATTTGGCAAATCCAAACATCCAACCAGATTTAGAAGGAAAAGATTACATTGTTGAACGTCAGTTAAAACCCGAAGCCAGGATTGACATTATAGACTTATTGGCGAAGTTGAAGATTAAACCCACATCAATGATTGATGTTTCTGATGGTTTAGCCTCTGAGATTTTACACATCACTCGTCAGTCTAAAAAAGGCTGTAAAATTTATGAGGAGAAAATCCCTTTAGACCCAATGACGGCTGAAACGGCCCGTGAATTTGGTTTAGACCCAACAGTTTGTGCTTTAAATGGTGGAGAAGATTATGAATTACTTTTTACCATAAAGCAAGCAGATTACGACAGCATGAAACACGATGTTGACATTAGTATTATTGGTTACATCACCGAAGAAAGTGCTGGAAATTATTTGATTACCAAAGCCGGAAACGTTCATGAATTAAAAGCACAGGGCTGGAACGCATTTACTTCTACAAATAGCTAGCAAAACGCCAATGCAAAAAAAGCCAAACATCATCATTATTGGAGGCGGTTTGGCAGGTTTAACAAACTCAATTCTTTTGGCTAAAGCCGATTTTAGCGTCACACTTATCGAGCGAAAAAAATTTCCTTTTCATCGGGTTTGTGGCGAGTATGTAAGTAACGAAGTTTTGCCTTTTTTACAAAGCATCGGGTTTAACCCAAAAGATTTTGATGCTTCAAATATTTCTAAACTAATCATTACCGCACCAAACGGAAAAGCCTTAAAAGCCGATTTAGATTTAGGCGCTTTTGGCATAAGCCGATTTGAACTCGATAATGCTTTATATCACATTGCTTTAAAGGCAGGTGTTAATTTTTTATTAGAAACAAAGGTTTTAGATGTTGTTTTTGAGGATGAAAAGTTTACAGTAGAAACCGCAAATCAATCCTTAAATGCTGATTTAGCTATTGGGGCTTTTGGAAAAAGATCAAACCTGGATCAAAAATTAAAGCGTAAATTTTTTTATCAACGCAGTCCATATTTAGGCGTTAAATATCATATCAAATCAGATTTTCCTTCCAATACCATACAATTAGATAATTTTAAAGGCGGTTATTGCGGCATCAATAAAATCGAAAATGATTTATATTGTTTGTGTTATTTAATTGAGAATAAATATTTGAAGGAATTTGGTTCAATCCAAAAAATGGAGGAAAGGATTCTTTTTCAAAATCCCCAGCTCAAAAAGCATTTTAAAAACAGCAAATTTGTTTGGGATCAACCAGAAACTATTAATGAAATATCCTTTGAGAAAAAATCATTAATAGAAAACCATATTTTAATGTGTGGCGATACTGCCGGTATGATTGCTCCGCTTTGTGGAAATGGAATGGCAATAGCTATACATTCTGGAAAAACACTAGCTGAAAGCATCATTAGTTTTTGTTGTAATGGAATCACCATCGAAAAAAGAAAAATGCTGGAAAAACAATATTTATCAGAATGGAACAAACAATTTGCAGCTAGGTTAAAAATTGGGAGAGGAATTCAAAACTTTTTTGGTAATAAATTAGTAACACAGTCGGCTATTTCCTTATTAAAAATTTCGCCATCTTTAACGCAATTTATTGTTAAGAACACCCACGGATACCCTTTTTAGATTTCAAATATAATACACCATGAAACTCCGCACCCTCGTTTTCATTAATGCTTTCGCCGTTGGTATATCCATTGCCGCTGTCAATATGTATTTTCAGCACAAAATAATTTATTCACTAGTTTCTCTGTTGATCGCAACCATTGTTAGTTATTTTGTGTTTTATTATCTCATCAATAAATACGTTTACTCTAAAATTAAGCTCATTTATAAACTAATCCATAGTTTAAAATTGGGTAAAGATTTAAAAGATGCTTTAGGAGAATATATAAGCCCCGACCCAATTAACGATGTAGAACAAGAAGTTAAAGAGTGGGCAAGGGATAAAAAATTGGAGATTGACGATTTAAAAAAACAAGAAAAATTTAGAAAAGAATTTCTCTCTAATATTTCCCACGAGTTTAAGACGCCATTATTTGCCATTGAAGGTTATGTAGAAGCTTTAAAAGATGGGGGCCTGGAAGACCCAAAACAGGCCCAGGTTTTTTTAAACAAAGTCTCTAATAATGTAGATCGATTAAGTGTATTAATAAAAGATTTAAATGAAATCTCAAAAATAGAAAGCGGCGAGATCCCAATTAATATAGAAAAATTTGAATTGACCGCCTTAGTAAAAGAGGTAATGGAGTCCTTAGAGTTAAAAGCAAAAAAATATAAAATAGAATTGGTGTTAAAAGATAAATATGATGTACCAACCTGGGTAAAGGCAGATAGAGAAAAAATTAGGCAAGTTTTAGTAAATTTAATTGATAACTCTTTCAAATACGGTAAGGAGCATGGACACACTTTTATTTCTATTTTTAGTTTGCATGATCAAATTTTAACAGAAATTACCGATGAAGGAATTGGAATTAATGAAGAACATCTTCCCCGTTTATTCGAAAGATTTTATAGAACAGACAGCAGCCGATCAAGACAAATTGGAGGCTCGGGCTTAGGATTAGCAATTGTAAAACATATTGTAGAAGCCCACGACCAAACCATCAACGTTAGAAGTACACAAGGAATAGGGTCAACTTTTGGCTTTACCCTTCAAAAAGCGAAAGAAAACTTTATAAATATTCCGCTGATTGGTTAACAAAGAGGCAATAGTTAACATTCCCTTAACATTGCTATTGTAGTTTTACCCCACAAAAACACAGCATTGAAATGAATAATATTTTTTCATACTTTATTCCTAAGGATAAAAAATTCTTTCCACTTTTCGAAAGCGCAAGTGCTAACCTAGTAGCAATGGGCATTTTAATAAAAAAACTGGTAAACACCGATGATTTAAAGGAAAGAGAACCCATCCATAAAGAAATTGAACAATTAGAACATAAAGGCGATGAACTTACACATCAAATTTATTTGGAGCTCAGCAAAACGTTTATCACCCCATTTGATAGAGAGGATATACATACTTTGGCAACCACATTAGATGATGTTGCTGATTATATCCACGGAAGTTCTAATAGGATTTTACTTTACAATGTTCACGAATCTACCCCGGCAATAAAGAAGCTAGCAGATTTAGTGGCACAGGCTTGTGTAGACGTTGATAAAGCGATAAAAGAAATTAAGAATCTAAAAAACATCAGAGTTATTACAGATTCTTGTGTAAGGATTAATAGCATAGAAAACCAGGCAGATGAAGTTTTTGATCAAGCCATTGGCGATCTTTTTGATTTCGAAGATGATGCTAAGGTAATCATGAAATATAAAGAAGTTTTAAATGCATTAGAAGCCGCAACAGACATGTGTGAAGATGTTGCCAATGTTTTAGAAACCATTTTGGTTAAAAACGCCTAATTTTAACATAAAGATTTTAAATGGTTACCACCTTATTAGTTATTGTAATTATTCTGGCTATTGTATTTGATTTCATCAATGGTTTCCATGATGCCGCAAACTCAATAGCAACAATCGTTTCTACAAAAGTACTTTCTCCCTTTCAAGCGGTTTGTTGGGCTGCCATTTTTAATTTTGCAGCATATTTTGTTTTTAAAGATCATAAAGTAGCAGATACAGTTGCAAAAACTGTTTTTGCAGAATATGTAACATTAGAGGTTGTTCTTAGTGGGTTAATAGCCGCAATAGCTTGGAATTTACTGACATGGTATTATGGCATTCCTTCTAGTTCTTCACATACTTTAATAGGCGGTTTTGCAGGTGCGGGCATGGCAAAGGCGGCTTCTTTAGGGTTAAGTGCATTTGCGGCGGTAAATTTTGCGCCAATCATTAAAGTGGTAGCATTTATTGTATTAGCTCCTATAATCGGGATGATAATAGCGGTTGTTATTAATTTAATTATTATCAATATATCTAAAAACGCTAGACCTGCAACAGCCGAAAAATGGTTTAAAAGATTACAATTGGTCTCTTCTGCCGCTTTAAGTTTTACCCACGGAGGAAATGATGCCCAAAAAGTAATGGGAATTATATTTGCCGCTTTGGTAGCTAATAAAATAGTTGCTCCAGGTTCTCCAATGCCAGAGTGGATTCCTTTAGTGTGTTACACAGCAATTTCTTTAGGAACAATGAGCGGCGGTTGGAAAATAGTAAAGACAATGGGCTCAAAAATAACAAAAGTTACATCTTTAGAAGGGGTTAGTGCGGAGTCGGCAGGTGCGGTAACTTTAGGGATTACAGAACATTTTGGAATTCCAGTTTCTACGACTCATACCATTACAGGATCAATTATTGGTGTAGGTTTGACTAAAAGAGTTTCTGCTGTTCGCTGGGGAATAACCTATAGTTTAGTTTGGGCTTGGATATTGACCATTCCTGTTTCTGCAACTTTAGCAGCAATCGTTTTCGCTATCACTCATTACGTATTTTAAAAAATAAGAGATAAAAAAAAGAAACCCCATCAGGATATTTTTCTGATGGGGTTTTTACTTTATGTTTTTAAATTTCTAACTAAGGCTAACAATAAGCCTATGTAACTTTAAAATATTGAAAATTGATACAGTCTTATAACTATCGTTAATGTTTTAAATAAGACAAAGCAATCTTTTTTATCAAACTATTTAGCCGCAACTCTCCAAATAATACCAGCTCCGTCATCAGCCACTAATAAAGCACCATCATTAGCAACAGTTACTCCTACAGGCCTTCCGTGTACGTCTCTACTTCCATCTTCAACGGCAAAACCAGTCAGGAAGTCTTGTTCTTTACCATTAGGTTTACCGTTGTTAAAAGGAACAAAAACCACTTTATAGCCGGTAAATTCAGATCTATTCCAAGAACCATGTTGTCCAACAAAAGCACCACCGTTATATTTCTCGGGAAACTTATCCCCGTTATAAAATGCTAATCCTAAAGAAGCACTATGTGGCGCTAATGCGTAGGTAGGAACAATTGCTTTGGCGACTAATTCAGGTTTTTCTCCTTTTCTTCTCGGATCAACATTTTGTCCGAAATAGCTAAAAGGCCAGCCATAAAAACCATCTTTTTTTACAGATGTGATATAATCAGGCACTAAATTATCTCCCAATCCGTCTCTTTCATTAACAGCGGTCCATAATTCATTTGTAGAGGGATTCCATGCCATTCCAACAGGATTTCTTAAGCCAGCGGCATAAATTTTCTCGCCACTTCCGTCGGGATTTATCTCTAAAATATTTGCCCGCCTTACCTCTTTTTCTAATCCATTTTCACCTACATTACTTCCAGATCCAACTGAAACATATATTTTAGAATTATCAGCATTAGCAATCAAATTTCTTGTCCAATGATTATTGTAGCCACCGGCAGGTAAATCCAATATTTTTTTCCCACTTTGCTCAATTCTAACGTTACCTGTTTGATATGGATACATCCATAAACCGTCAGTATTGGCAACATAAAAGTTATTGCCGATAATTAACATTCCAAAAGGCTGATTCAAATTTTGTAAAAAAGTGCTTTTAGTCTCTGCAACACCATCGCCATCTTTATCTCTATAAAGCAAAATGGTATTTGAACTTTTGCCGCCAACTTCCGCATCTGCTTTACCAGAAATTTCACCAATTAATTTATCTTTAGCTGATCTTTCAGAATTAGAAAGTACTACCAAAACGTCTCCATTTGGCGCTATATAACACTGTCTGGGGCTCTTAATCCCTTCAGCAAAACGCGTAACAATAAACCCCGAAGGTGCTTTTGGAGTATGATTATCTTCCCAACCAATAATATTGCTAAATTTTGTTTTAGATTCTGATATTGCTGGTAATGAATCTAAGTTTTTGGCAGTTGAGGAATCCGAAGAATTAGTTCCTTGACTTTCTTTAATTGCTTTATTACTACAGGCAGCAGCTAATAAAAATAAAGGAATAGCTAAATAATATAAATTTTTATTTTTCATAATCATTTGTTAATGTCCTTATTACAAACAATTATGTTGCCATCCTTAAAAAATCAAATTTCAATGAGGAAAAAACTAAGTGTTGTTTTCTAATATTGATTTGTAGAAAGCATTACTAAAGTGCAAGCTTCAATAGTTTCAATACCGTTTTCATGGGCTAGATTTTCCAATTCCGGGTTTTCCGAACCGGGATTAAATATGATTCTTTTAGGCTTTGTTTTAATAATATAGTCATATAGATCTTTCTGGTTATGTGGCCCAACATATAAGGTTAAAGTATCAATATCCTTATGAATAATTTCGGGTTTTTCAATAGGATGTTCTGCAACTTCCCCCTTTTTCATTCCAACATTAACAATTGGATGCCCCTTAATAACTAAACGGCAAGCAGCCATGTAAGAATATCTACTAGAATTTGTAGAAGCCCCAAGAATAAGTGTTTTTTTAAATGCCATTATTTAAAGTTTAAATTGATTTTAATACCGCGTCTGCACAAGCCTGACCATCTATTGCTGCAGAAATAATGCCACCAGCATAACCAGCCCCTTCGGCACACGGAAAAAAACCTTTTAACTGCGGGTGTTGTAAAGTTAATTTGTCTCTAGGAATTCTAACGGGAGAAGAGGTTCTTGATTCAACTCCAACCAACACGGCTTCGTTTGTAAAATAACCGCCGTTTCCGAAAACTGAAGGAATTTTTTTTCCAAATTGAGGCAATGCCTCTTTTAATCTTTCACTCACAAATTTGGGTAAAATCTGATGTAAATCAGCAGACGTTAATCCTGGTAAATAAGAATTTGAGGGTAAATCAGAGGATATTTTATGGTTTACAAAATCCACCATCCTTTGAGCAGGAGCTTTTAAATTTCCCCCACCAGCAATAAAGGCAGCTTTTTCAATTTGAGACTGAAACTCTAACAATGCAAAAGGATTTTCTTCTGGATTTTTTGTGACATCGTTAATGTTAATTTGTACTACAGTTCCTGAATTTGCAAAAGGATTATTTCTTTTTGAAGGGCTCCATCCATTTACAACAATTTCATTATCATCAGTTGCACAAGGTGCAATTATTCCTCCCGGGCACATGCAAAAAGAAAAAACCCCTCTATCTTTTACTTGAGTAACTAAACTATAATAGGATGGTGGCAAGTTTTCATGTCTTGTTTCACAGTGGTATTGTGCTTGGTCAATAATATACTGAGGGTGTTCTATCCTCACCCCCAACGCAAAAGGTTTTGCTTCTAATAAAAGACCTTTTCTGCTCAACAAATAATAGATGTCTTTGGCAGAATGGCCGGTAGCTAAAATTATGTGCTTTGCGTCAAAACTTCCATTGTTGGTAACAGCGGCCACAACCTCATTGCTATTGATTTTAAGATCTATCAGTTTGGTTTCAAAATGGATTTCCCCACCGGCATTTAATATCGTTTCTCTTATGGAGGTTATAATTTGAGGCAATTTATTAGTTCCAATATGCGGACGAGCATCAATTAAAATATCATCAGTAGCGCCATGTTGCACCAAAATCTGTAGCATTTTATTTACATCGCCGCGTTTATCAGACCTTGTATATAATTTACCATCAGAATAAGTTCCCGCCCCACCTTCACCATAGCAATAATTTGACTCTGGATTTAATATCCCCTGTTTATTAATATTTGCTAAATCTCTTCGCCGCTCTTTAACATTTTTACCTCGTTCAATTATTATCGGCTTTAAGCCTAATTCTATTAAACGTAACGCGGCAAACATTCCTGCGGGTCCTGCGCCAATTATTAAAACAGGTTTAGCATCATTTACATTAGGATAATTTACGGTTTGGAGTTGTAAATGTGGCTCTTCGTTTATATATAAAACAATTTTTAGTCTGTAAACTGGGTTTTTACTCCTTGCGTCGATTGATCTTTTACGGATTTTAAAATAATTAAGGTCTGATGAGTTTATATTTTCTTGAACAAGAATTTTGAGCTCAATTTTAGGTAAATTATAAATCTCATCAGGGGAGATTACCAATTCAATTTCTTTAATCATGATGATTTGTCGGGTTTTTATCCCGAATAGTAACAAAGGTATGAAAATTGAGTCCAAAGTATTAAATTGAAAAAAATTAGAAAAATCGATATGAAAAAATTAATTTTTAGCCTTGTGGCTTTCATTACTGTAGCTTCTTTAAGCTCTTGTGGTTACAATAGTTCTGTTACAAAAGACGAGAAAGTTAAAGCCCAATGGGGTGAAGTAGAAAATCAGTACCAACGCAGGTCGGATTTAATCCCAAACTTGGTAAATAGCGTAAAAGGTGCCGCCAATTTTGAAAAGGAAACTTTAACTCAAGTTATTGAGGCAAGAGCCAAAGCAACCTCTATTCAGGTTGATCCTAACAAATTGACTCCTGAAAATATTCAAAAATTTCAAGGTGCTCAAGGAGAGATAAGCCAAGCTTTAGGTCGTTTAATGGTAGTTTCTGAACGTTACCCAGAATTAAAGGCTAATCAAAACTTTTTAGAATTACAGGCGCAACTTGAAGGAACTGAAAACAGAATTACCGTGGCAAGAAAAGATTTTAACGAAGCAGTTCAAGATTACAATACTAATATCAGAACGTTTCCAAACAATCTTTTTGCAGGCATGTTTGGTTTTCAACAAAAAGGAAGTTTTGCGGCAGAAGCAGGCGCAAATAAAGCTCCAAAAGTTGAATTTTAAATTGATTATACCGATAATTGATATTTATGGCAGCTTTAAGCGATAAGGAACAGGACAAGATAAAACAATCTATTGAGTGGGCAGAAAAAGCCACGAGTGGTGAAGTGCGGGTATGTGTAGAAAGTAAATGTGATATAGACGCTTATGAAAGGGCTATAACTTGTTTTTATGATTTAAAAATGGAGGCTACTGCTTTACGAAACGGCGTTTTAATTTACGTTGCATTAGATGACCACAAATTTGCAATTATTGGGGATGAAGGAATTAATAAAGTGGTACCGCCCGATTTTTGGAACAGCACTAAAAAATTAATGGTAGATAAATTTAAGAATAGAGAACTGGCAGAAGGAATTAGTATTGGAATTATTGAGGCGGGAAAGCAATTGAAGAAATATTTCCCATATCAAACAGAGGATAATAATGAACTGTCAGACGATATTGTTTTCTTAAATTGAGAAATAGAAAGATGAAAAAAATATTTTTAATTGTTTGCCTTGGTCTTTTATCTTTTTTAGGATTCTCCCAAAATTTTCCTGCTAAGCCTAATAAGTTAGTAAACGATTATACTAATACACTAAATAGCTCGCAAATAGCTGATTTAGAAAGCAAATTAGTTGCTTTCGATGATTCTACATCTATTCAGGTTTCGGTAGTTCTTATACAATCCTTAGAAGGTTATGATATACAAGATTATGGTTACCAATTAGGTAGAGCCTGGGGAATTGGAGGAAAGGAAAAAAACACAGGAGTTTTAGTTTTAGCTTCCATTGGCGATAGAAAAATAACTATCCAAACCGGATACGGAATGGAAGGAGCATTACCAGATGCAATCGCTAAACGAATAATTGAAAATGAAATAAAACCCGAGTTTAAATCTGGAAATTATTTTGGCGGTTTAGATGCAGGTATAAACGCAATAATTAGTTACACTAAAGGAGAATATAAAAACACCGAGCCTAAAAAATCAGGAAAAGGCAGTGGTTTTCCCGTAGGTTTAATTGTTTTAATCATAATTGCAGTGATTGCTTTAATTAGTAAGGGAAGCGGTGGTGGAGGCGGTGGAAGAAATGTAATTGGAGGAAGAGGTGGTGCAAATATTTTTTGGTGGTCTCTATTAGCAGGAATGGCAAATAGTGGTGGCGGAAGAAGTGGCGGTGGTGGATTTGGTGGAGGCTCTTCTGGAGGCGGTGGGTTTGGTGGCTTTGGAGGCGGAAGCTTCGGTGGCGGTGGCGCTAGTGGAAGTTGGTAAGATGTGATATTAAGAATCATGACATAAAAAAACCGCTTTGAATTTTCAAAGCGGTTTTTTAGTTTTAAAATCTTAAGATTTTGGAGCTTCTTCTTCTGTTTCTGCTGCAGGAGCTTCTTCCGCTTTTTCTACTACTGGAGTTTCTTCCGTTACTGAAGTCTCTTCAACTACTGGAGTTGCCTCAGCCTCAGCTACCGGAGCAGTTTCTTCTGAAGGTACCTCAGTCTCATCAGCTACTTCCACTTCTTCTTCTTTTGAAGTTTCTTCAGCAACAGGAGCATTTTTAGCTGCTATTGCTGCTGCTTGTGCTTCTTTCTTTTTAGTTTCCGCTGCTAAAGCAAGTTTCTTAGTTTCCGCTTTTGTAGAAGATAAACCTTCTTTTTTAGCAGTAGTTTCTTTATCTTTTCCTTCTAACCAAGCATTAAATTTCTCATTTGCTTGTTCTTCTGTTAAAGCACCTTTTGTAATACCACCATTTAGGTGATTTTTGTAAAGTACGCCTTTAGAAGATAGAATTCCTCTTGTGGTATCGGTTGGAGTTGCTCCAGTGCCTACCCAAGCTACCGCTTTATCAAAATTTAATTCGATAGTTGCAGGATTGGTGTTTGGATTGTAAGAACCTAATCTTTCGATGAATTTACCATCTCTTGGAGCTCTTGCATCCGCTACTACGATGTAGTAAAAAGGTTTTCCTTTTTTACCGTGTCTTTGTAATCTAATTTTAGTTGCCATTTTTTAATACATTAAATTTTTGCAATACCCCTTTTACTCGAAAAGGGACGCAAATGTAGCTTTTTAAAAGGTAATTTGCTAGACTTCAACAAATTATTTTTTTACTATTGTTTAATAAAAAATCTATTTACATTTATTGCATGAATTTTAAACCTGTTCTATTCGCCATTATCATTTGTTTAGCGGCCTTATTTACTAAAGCGCAAGAAAACAAGATATTATTATCTTTTGCAAACGGTAAAACTGACATCATAAAAAAAGGAGACCAGGTTCGTCTGTCATACCCGGTTAGTAAATTACAATTGAAAAATATTAAAACTAACCAAAACATTATAGGCTTCAGGGGAAAAGTAGATTCTGTAAGTATAAGCCAAATTTACTTGAGAGTAGATAAAAGAACCGCCAAACAAGTCGTATTTAATTTTGATGATCTGATGGCAATTAAAAAGGTAAATAAGTCTTCAGAGCTCTTTACTTTTCTGGGAACTTTTGCTGTAATTGGATCTGGTGCTGCACTAGCGGTAAACGCAGCAGACATAAGCCCAGCTTTGACGGCATTTGCTGCTGCATTTTCTGTATTTCCTGCGGCGATAATAACAGCTAACATTTTTTATCCAACAAAGCCTAATCATAAAATCGGAGAAGGATACACCGCAAAAATTATTACGATTAATTAAAGCAGATAAGCGAAGAGTAAACGGATATTCTCAGACTATCTAAATGTCTAGAAAACAAAAAACCTCGTCTTTAGAACGAGGTTTTTTATATAAAATAGTTTAATTCTCTATGCCAATAATCTAATAGGTTGTTCTAACAACGCTTTTAAAGTTTGTAAGAATTGAGCTCCTGTTGCACCATCAATAACTCTATGGTCACAGCCTAAACTTAACTTCATGATATTACCCGGCACAACCGCTCCATTTTTAACAACCGGAACTTGTTGTATAGCGCCTACAGATAAAATTGCCCCATCAGGAGTATTGATGATTGAAGTAAATTCATCTATACCAAACATTCCTAAATTAGAAACTGTAAATGTTGAACCTTCCCAATCTTTTGGCTGTAATTTTTTAGCCTTAGCTTTTTGTGCAAAATCTTTCACCTCCATTGAAATGTGAGATAAGCTCTTACCATCAGCAAAACGAATAACAGGTACCAGTAAGCCATCTTCAATTGCCATCGCAACGCCAATATTGGTGTGTTCGTTAAAACGAATCTTATCCCCTCTAAAAGAGGAATTTACAGCGGGATGTTGTTTTAACGCAATCGCTACAGCTTTAATCACAATATCATTGAACGAAATTTTGACAGGAGCAACTGTATTAATTTGAGTACGAGCTGCCATTGCACCATCCATATCAACAGTGATATTTAAGTAAAAATGCGGAGCAGTAAATAAACTTTCTGTTAAGCTACGGCTAATTGCTTTACGCATTTGAGAAACAGGTTTTTCCGTAAATTTCTCTTCTCCAATATATTGAGGAATTACTGGTGCGGGAGCGGCGGCTTTTTCAGCTGGTGCGCTTTCAGCAGATTTTGGTGCCTCTGCAGGTTTTTCTGCAGGCTTATACTCTTCAATATCTTTCTTTACAATTCTTCCGCCTTCTGCGCTACCTTTAACATCATTTAAATTAATGCCCTTATCTTCTGCTAATTTTTTAGCCAAAGGCGATGCTTTTACCCTGCTATCCTCATTTGAAGAAGATTCTTTATTGGCGGCAACCGATTCTTCTTTTTGTTCTTCTTTCCTTGGAGCAGCTACAGCATCTGGTGTTGCGGCAGCGGCAGGAGTTTCTTCTTTTTTCTCTTCTTTCTTTTCAGCTGATGGTGCATCATTTAATAAAGGAGAAATATCTGTTCCTTCTTTACCAACGATAGCGATAATTCCATTTACAGGAACCGCTTCACCTTCTTTTACTGATAAATAAAGCAATGTTCCTTCTTCATAACCAACCACTTCCATAGTTGCTTTATCAGTTTCTACATCAGCTAAGCTATCATCAGATTTAATTTTATCACCAACTTTAAAGTTCCATTTATTAATAACACCCTCTGTCATTGTATCACTTAAAGCAGGCATTCTAATTACTGAAGCCGGGATACTTGAGGTGTCAACCTTTTCCTTTGGTATTTCTTCCTGTTTAGGTTCTTCTTTTTCTTCAGTGGTTTCTACAGGTTCTTCCGTTTTATTTTCTTCAGTCTTTTGCTCTTCTTCAGCTTTCGGCTCTTCTTCAGTCTTTTCTCCCTCTAAAGCAGCTTTATAATCCTCACCTTCTTGTCCCATAACGGCAATGATTCCATTAACGGGAACTGCTTTACCTTCTTCTACACCAACATAAAGTAAAACACCCTCTTGAAAAGATTCAAAATCCATCGTTGCTTTGTCGGTTTCAATTTCGGCAATTACGTCCCCCGCTTTAATTTTATCACCAACTTTTTTGTGCCACTTTGCTAAAACACCTTCAGTCATGGTGTCACTCATTTTGGGCATTTTTACTGCTTCAGCCATTTTTTATATTGAATATAATATGTGTTTGAAATTAATCTTTTACAAAAGGATAATCCTTTTGGGCATATACATCTTTGTAAAGTTCTTCTGGTTCTGGGAATGGAGATTCTTCTGCAAATTTAACAGATTCTTCTACCTGAGATTTTATTTTTGAAGCGATTTCTTCAAACCAAGCCTCGTCTGCCCATTTTTCCTCTACAATTTTATTTTTAACAATTTCTATAGGATCTTTAGACTTATATTCTTCAACTTCTTCTTTTGTACGATATTTTTGTGGATCAGACATAGAGTGACCTTTATATCTGTAAGTTCTTATTTCAAGGAACGTTGGTCCCTCTCCTTTTCGAGCCCTTTGTACTGCTTCATCCATTGCATTGTGTACTGCAACAGGATCCATTCCATCAACAGGCATACAAGGCATTTCATAGCCTAATCCTAATTTATAGATATCAGTTGTGTTAGATGTACGAGCAACAGAAGTTCCCATAGCGTAGCCATTGTTTTCACAAACAAAAATTACCGGAATTTTCCAAAGCATTGCCATGTTAAAGGTTTCATTTAATGCTCCTTGACGAACAGCACCATCCCCCATGTAACAAACATTAACATTGTCTGTACCTAAATATTGTTCAGCGAAAGCAATACCAGCGCCTAAAGGAATTTGTGCACCAACAATACCATGACCACCAAAAAATTTATTTTCTTTATCAAAAAAGTGCATAGAACCACCTTTTCCTTTTGAACAACCAGTTGACTTTCCATAAAGTTCTGCCATAGCCGCATTTGGAGACATTCCTTTTGCTATTGGATGTGCGTGATCACGATATGCAGTTATTAAACTATCATCTGCTTTTGTTGCCGACATGGTGCCAGCAATTACCGCCTCTTGACCTATATATAAATGACAAAATCCTCTGATTTTTTGTTGTCCGTATAATTGTCCTGCCTTTTCTTCAAATCTTCTAAGTAGCAGCATCATCTCATACCAATATAGGTATGTCTCTTTTGTTATCGCAATTGAACTCATTTGTAAATTCTAATTATGGGAAAGCAAATCTATCAATATCTAATCAAATATAAAACCTACAAATTCTTTATTTGTTTAATAAGGATATTAATTGCCATTAAAATATCCGAAACTTTTAAATTAGTACTTGCGTAAGACAAACTTTAATCTTAATTTCGCACAGTGGCAAAATATTATTTTGTTTAGTCCGTTCTAAGATTCTGTATTTTTAGAACATAAAAAACACTTTTAATGAAGAAAATCTTAATTTTTACTCTTTTAGTTTGCTTTATCTCAACTACAAAAGCACAAAATTCAAAATCTACTCCTTCATCAAATGCACCAAAAGCAGAAGTTTCCGATCCTGATAATTTAGCAAGTCAATTTTTTTCCCAAGTAATGGGTGTTGCAATTTCTGCTACAAGTAATACAAAAATGTATCAGTTTATATACGATTGGTTGGGCACTCCATACCATTTGGGAGGCGATACTAAAAAAGGAATTGATTGTTCAGGTTTTGCTTTTCAATTATATGATAAAACTTTTAACACTATTATAGGTAGTAACTCCAGAAATATTTTTAGCATGGTTAATCCTATTAATAAGTCGGATTTAAAAGAAGGGGATTTAGTTTTCTTTAAAATACATAGCAAATCTATTAGCCACGTAGGGGTTTATATTGGTGATAATAAGTTTGCCCATGCCTCCTCTAGTAAAGGTGTAATGATTTCTAACTTGGAAGAAGCCTACTGGCAACGATATTTTTATAAAGGAGGCAGGATTTTAGAATCTCTCAAAGGCCAGCTTAATAATAATTAAAAATCTATCCCGCTAAAGCGGGATTTTTTTTGAGCCGTAATTCTTAGGATTCGTCTTTGGTCGTTCTTACCAAACTAATTCCGG
Organism: Pedobacter psychrophilus; assembly: GCF_001652725.1. Classification (GTDB taxonomy): domain Bacteria; phylum Bacteroidota; class Bacteroidia; order Sphingobacteriales; family Sphingobacteriaceae; genus Pseudopedobacter; species Pseudopedobacter psychrophilus. The sequence continues at coordinate 154,170 of NZ_LWHJ01000028.1, read as the reverse complement.
TAAAGAAAAATATCACCCCTAATATTCCAGCAACAATTAGTGCTTTTGTATCTCCAGAGTTGTTTAAAAATCCAACCGCTGTGTAAATAAGGCCAACAATCCCAAGAATTGTTAATACGGCTCCAAATGTTCTTTTTAAATTCATCGTCAAGTTATTTTTAGATGCCAAACAAAGATGTTGCCAGTAAAAATTATAGTGTTAAAATAATTTTACCAAACTGGTTAAAAGCATCCATCCTTTGTATGGCTTTATCAATATCATTTAGAGAAAAGGTTTGATCTATAATTGGTACAATTTTATTTGAATTAATAAAAGTCAGCATCTCCTCAAAATCTTTGCTCGTCCCCATTGTGGTTCCAATAATTTGAATTTGTTTCCAAAAAATTGCTCTTGCATTTAAAGGAGGCAAATCTCCGGCAGTTGCTCCAAAAAACACGATTCTTCCTCCTGCGTTTATATAACTAAAGTGTTTTGCAAAGCCATCGCCAATTGCGCTGTCAATAATTACATCAATGCCACCAGATAATTCTTTCAAATCAGAATCCCAATCCTGTTTCGTGTAGTTTACCCCGCCTTTTGCACCTAATTTTATGGCTTTCTGTATTTTTTCATCTGAACTTGATGTTACATAAACATCCGCTCCTAAATTGATAGCCCAAAGCAAAGCGAAAGTTGCTGAACCGCCACCAACACCTACAATTAAAACAGTATCTTTTTTGGTTGCTCTGGCTTTAGAGAATAAAGCCCGGTAAGATGTTAATCCAGCTAAAGGAAATGCAGCCGCTTCTGCAAAACTTAAATGATTGGGTTTAGGATAAACATTTTCAGCATTAACTTTTACATATTCTGCAAATGTTCCGTCCTCGGGTAAACCAAGTATTTTAAAGTCTGTACTTTGAAAAGATTCATTATCGCCCCAATTTGTTCCTGGGTTAATAACAACCTCTTGTCCAACTAAATGCTGATTTTCTTTATCGAAAACTTTTTCCACAATTCCGCTACCATCAGAACCCAAAATAATTGGAAACTTTAAACCAGCATATTTTCCTTTTGTAATCCAGTTGTCTCTATGATTTAAAGCAGCAGCCTTTATTTTAACCAAAACTTCGCTTTGTATTAAAGTTGGTTTAGGGACTTCTTTTATAACAAATTTTTGATTTATTCCTTCAAGTACAGCCGCTTTCATCATTATAATATTAACTCATAATTTTATATAGGATAAAACCAATGATAAATATTACAAAAATCACTATGAATATACCCACATAAACACCCCCTTTAAAAACGCCTTCTAAAAGAGAACAACTGCTTAATAGCATGGTAACTAAAGTAAATAAACTTAAAACTGTATATTTTTTCATAACTTATAAAATAAAAAAGCGGAAAAATTTATTTCTTTCCGCTTAAAAATGATTTAAAATTATGCCAAAAACTATTTTGCTGCTGCAAAACGTTTTGAAACCTCATCCCAATTTACAGTATTAAAGAATGCTGCAATATAATCAGGACGTTTATTTTGATATTTTAAATAATATGCATGTTCCCAAACATCCATTCCTAAAATTGGAGTTCCTTTTACTTCTGCAATATCCATTAATGGGTTATCTTGATTAGGAGTTGATGTTACAGCTAATTTTCCATCGGCACCTACAATTAACCAAGCCCAACCAGAACCAAAACGAGTTGCTCCTGCTTTAGAGAAATCTTCTTTAAATTTATCAAAAGAACCAAAAGCCTCATCAATTGCTGTTGCTAATTCTCCAGAAGGATTTCCACCACCATTTGGACCCATTACTGTCCAAAATAATGAATGGTTATAATGTCCACCGCCGTTATTTCTAACTGCAACTGGATGTTTTGAAATGTTCTTACAGATATCTTCAATAGATCCAACATCACCTTTGCCTTCTAATGCAGCATTAAGATTATTTACATAAGCAGCGTGATGCTTATCATGGTGGATTTCCATTGTTTGCTGATCAATGTTTGGTTCTAATGCGCCTGATGCGTATGGTAACGCAGGTAATTCAAAAGCCATAATATATTTTGTTTTAAGTTAAATAATAATTCTTTTAAAGATAAGCAGCTGAACGTGGTTTTTGTTCAGATTAATGTTAAGATTTGTTTCTTTTATCTAAAAAAAACTGTTTAACAATGCTACTACATTCAACCTCAAGAATGTTGCCAATCAATTCTGTTTTAGGATGTAAGATATTTTTTGAATGCTTTTGGAAACCTCGTTGTGGATCCGATGCACCAAATACAATTCGGCTAATTTGTGTCCAAAAGGCAGCACCAGCACACATTACACAGGGTTCTAAAGTTACATATAAGGTGCAATCTGTTAGATATTTGGCTCCTATGTAATTTGCCGCAGCTGTAAATGCTTGCATTTCTGCATGTGCGGTAACATCATTTAATCTTTGAGTGAGGTTATGCCCTTTTCCAATTATTTTTCCTTTTGATACGATAACTGCACCAACTGGTATTTCATCTGCTTCTAAAGCCAATTGTGCTTCTTTTAAAGCTTCGTTCATAAAAAATTCATCAGGATTGATGAACGGTTGATCTGTAAAACTATAATATTTCATTGTTGATGTAAAGGTAAATAATTTGTTTTAATCTTAATTTTTGGAGTTTTAGGATTGGCAAGATTTCTAAATAATTGTCTGAATCTTGATTTATAAGATTTTAGGATAAAAGGGATTTTAAAAGTTGTTTTCCGATGTTTGGTTTAACATTAAGGAATTAAGAAATATTAAGTCGTTTACTCAATTTTGATTTTGAAAGCCTAAGTTTAATAAACGGGGTGGGAGCATTTGTTTGAGCTCTTTTTAATGATTTTTCTTCATTAAAAAAGCGAGTGTGGACGACCCGACTATCGGAAATTAAATAGAAGGACTTTGCTTTTCCAAAAAATTAAAATCACAATAATATCTTAAAACCAGAGTTTATAAAAATTTAGTCATTAAAGTTAAAGATATGAGAAGGTTAATATTGATAATCGCAGTTATTGCAACGAGTTCTGTTGGAGCTTTTGCGCAATTTAATTTAGGTTTAAAAGCCGGATTAAATTATAACACTATAAAGGCACAAAATAATGAGTTTGAAGAATCCGGAGTTTTGGGTTACCAGGTTGGTGTGTGGGCCAGAGTTGGAAATAAGTTTTATTTACAGCCTGAAGCTTACATTGGTTCAAAAGGTTCTGATTTAACAATAAAAATAAACTCGGGAACCGGAACAGCAACCACAGAAGAAAAGCAAAAGTTTACCACTTTGGATATACCGTTATTGCTAGGAACTAAATTTGGGTTAGAGAAACTAAATTTTAGAATTATGGCAGGACCATCGTTCCAATTTAATTTAGATGATAATAGCAATGCATTTACACAAGCAATAAACCCTGATTTTTATAAGTATAGAGACTTTATAACCAATGGACAAGTTGGTGCAGGCGTAGATGTTGGTAATTTTTCTGTTGATTTAAGGTATGAAACAAGTTTACAAGACATTAATAAAAATGATGGTCAGCGACAAAGCCTGATGCATTTAAGCGTGGGGTTCAAACTATTTTAAATAAATAAAGCCCAAGGTGTTCAAATCTTGGGCTTTGTTGTTACTCAGGAAAACGGTAATTATTGTTATTTGCACTCCACCAACAGCGAAGCATTTCTTTCTACTCCCCAATTTGGCATCATTGGGTTTGATGTTTTGAAAGCATCAAATTTTGCGGCCGCCTCCGTAAATTTTGGTTTTGCCACATTTTTTCCGCCTCCAAAAGCTTCTGGAGTGTAAAACGCATTTTGTGCAAGAATAAAATATGGGCGTGGATTTGCAGGATTCAAGGCTTTTGCGGTTTCTAAATCTGTAATTGCTGCACCCATTCCGCTTTGCATCCTTGCCATTGGGTTTACATAAATTTTCATAAACTTAATGTAGCCTTTCATTGAAAAAATTTCACTTTCTTTCGGATTAATTGCTTCTGCTTTATCAATTAATTCTTGTGCTTTATCCATTGCCGCATCTTTTTCATCGGTATTGGTTAAAGTTGTATTATTAATCAGTTGCGTGTAAGCAGCGTAATAAAACGGTAACCATTCTGTTTTTACTTGTGTCCCAATTCTTTCAAATTGATTTGATGCTGCTACATAATCTGCTCCGGTTTTAGCTTCCGAAAACATTTTTAAACCAGATTGCATTGCACCAATATATTTAGCGTCCTGTGCTTTTAAAGTAGTTCCTGTTAAAAGGATAAATACAATTGCGATGATGTTTTTGATGTTCTTTTTCATGATTTTATTTTTTAAATTGTTAGTTGAGTTGTTTATTATTTTGTTTGGTGGTTTGATTGTTAGTTTGTTAGGCTTTGTGTTTGTTATGATTTTATATGTTTGTTTTTGACTATTCTCAATTCTTATAAGTATTATCTCCGATAGTGATGAACATGCCTAAAAAGATATTTCTTAATGCTGGCGGCTGTACACTTTCTCTAAACTGCCCATCATTAGAATAATGATAGCCGTAAACATTTTTAAAGCCGGGCAAGTTGCTTACGGAAGCGTAAATCACAGTGTATTTTCCAAAAACGCTGGTTAAATAACTTACGTTGATGCTCAAGTTTTGATAAGGCTTTGTTTTATCGCTCATAAACGCAGTTGCATTTGGATTGTAAAACGGACGACCAGAAGCAATGCTATAAGTTGCGCCAACATAAGATTTCAACTTGCTGAAGAATTGTTTGTAAACAATGTTTAAACTGTGTTTTGCACCAAATTCTGGAGTAACTGCGCTTGGATAATTACTGAAATCTCTTTTGGTGTCCAGGTAAGAATATGAAATCCAATAGTCTACCCCATTAAAAGTTTTTTTATCTCTCCAAAACAAATCGATTCCTTTTGCATAGCCGTAACCTTTGTTATTTAAGTTAGGAGCTGATTTTACCAAATCATTATATTTTTTGTAGTAAGCCTCAATTCTGAAAGTTTGTCCGTCTTTCATTTTTTGGAAATTGGCCATATAATGTGTTGCTTTTTGAAAATCTAGTTGATTGGTTTGAACTAGATATTGATCATCGGGATTTTGAAAAAACTCGCCATAAGCAAAAGAAACCTGACTGCCTTTTCCTGTTTTGTAAGCTAAAGAAACACGTGGTGCAACATTGTTTTGATTCAAAAAAGAAGAATGTTCTGCTCTTAAACCTACCCTCGCCACTAAATCGTTAGAAAGAAAAATATCACTTTCTACATAAGCGGAGGTCAATCTATCATTATAAGCTCGGCTTAAACCATTCCAAGATTCATCTCTGTGGCTGCTTAAAAAATCGCTTCCAAATTTGATGGTTGATAATTGCCCGATGTATTTTGTAACCGTAGCTTTTGCTTGAATTAAACGATCTGTTCTTCCATAATTATTGATAGCTTGTTCGCCGTTATCGCTGTTATTGCTTGCAGAAAAACCAGTGTTAATTTTCCAATCGTTACCAATATAATCTTGATAGCTGAGGTTGGTGTAAAGGTTTTTATTACCGTTACTGAAAAAACTTTTAGATTGAGTATTCAAATCAGCAGTGTTTAAGCTCACATCAGATTTTGAATATTCTGTATATGATTTTAACATCCCTGTTTTAGCAACTTTTAATTTATAGGTTATGGTTCCGCCAGCAGATGTTGGTTCGTGATTCCAATCTGTAGCTTGTTTAAAAACAGAGTAAGCAGGTTTTAAATTGATATAGCTTCCTCCAAAACTTAAAGCCGAGTTTTTAAATCTAATAGTTTGGTCTAAACCTCCACCAACCGTCATCAAAGAAATATCTGTGGTTGTTTTTTCTGGTAAATCTTTGCTTTCTAAAATAAGTGCTGAGGATAAAGCCTGACCATAAACAGCAGAATATCCCCCAGCAGAAAAGGTAGTTCCTTTAAACATAAAAGGACTAAAACGTCCACGAGAAGCAATATCTGGTAATTGAGTATTGAAAGGGTTTTTTACAAGAAGACCATCAAAATAGGTGTTGGTTTCTGTTGCTGCACCACCACGTACAAATAAACCACTTTCGCCAGATGCCGGCTGAGTGCCTGGTAAAGTTTGTAAAGCGGCATAAACATCAGCAACTGCGCCCGCAGTTGTTGCAACATCTAAAGAACTCAAAACCACTCCTTTTTTAGAGTCGCTGGCTTCAAAAGAACCCGCGGTTATGGTTACGGCATTTAATGCGTTAAGTTTTTCTTTTAATACTAAATTTAAGTTTAGGGCGGCTCCTGTTAAAACTATTTTAACACTATCTATCCCAAATCCAATTGCAGAAAACAAAACTAAAATTTCTCCGCTTTCGCTCGATTTAAAACTAAAATTCCCTAAGCTATCAGTGCTTGTTCCGTCGTAAGAATCTTTAATAGAAATACTTGCTCCAATAACCGGCTTTGCTTTAGCGTCTTTAACCGTCCCCATAATTAAAGTTTGGGCTTGGCTTTCGCCGATGCTTAAAAGAAAGATTAAAAAGATTAAAAACTGTTTCATATCGTATTGTTTAACGATATAAAAGTGTGGGTTTAAGGGGGATTAATTAAGGTTTTTAAGATGGGTGGAATGAATTGCATGATGAAAGGTTAAATTTTTAGGATAGAGTTTAAGTTTAATGCTTTGAGCATAAATTTTATGCAGGATAATATTTAATCATTATTGGATTTTTAAATTTTAAACTGCAAAATTGTCAGGTAAAAAGCGATTTAACGACTTTTTAAAAGAAATCAAGTTTAAGTTTAAAACCGTTTTATTTTTATAATCGATAGAATTACAGCAATTTATGATCATCTTTTAATCATTACTAAGTTATCTAAGTAAAATTTCTGTCGTAAATTTTTGAAAGGAATACTTTTTGATTATCATTATAAAAAATATATAAAAAATGGGATTAATCTTATTTGTAGCCATAGCATTAATTGGATTTTTAGTTCAATGGCGGTTTAAAAATAAATTCAAAAAATATTCTGAAATAGCTTTATCTTCTGGCTTAAGCGGAGCAGAAATCGCAAAAAAAATGTTATCAGATAATGGTATTTACGATGTTGAAATCATTTCTGTAGGCGGACAATTATCCGATCATTACAACCCTGATAACAGAACGGTAAATTTATCTCCTGATGTTTATCACGGAAGAAGTATTGCTGCTGCAGCCGTTTCTGCACATGAATGCGGACATGCTGTACAGCATGCAAAAGCATATTCATGGTTGCAATTTAGGTCTTCAATGGTTCCGGTTGTAAATGTTTCTAGTAAAATTATTCAATGGACATTAATGATAGGTTTCTTTTTGATGATTTTTAGTGGGAATCCAATTGTATTAGCCGTTGGTGTGGGTGCTTTAGCAATTGTTACCATTTTTAGTTTTATTACTTTACCTGTAGAATTTGATGCAAGCAGAAGGGCATTAGCTTGGTTGCAAACAGAAAAAGGAATTATGCAAACTAGTATAGAAAATGATCAAGCAAAAGATGCTTTATGGTGGGCAGCCATGACTTACGTAGTTGCTGCATTATCATCATTAGCAACATTGGTTTATTATGCTTCTATGTTATTGGGAAGAAGAAATTAAGATTAAAAAGCTTTTAAATAAAAATGCCCAACCTGAATTTCAGATTGGGCATTTTTTATTATTTGAGTTAAACTAAATTTTATACTGAAAAACTGGTACCACAACCGCAAGTACTTGCGGCATTTGGATTGTTAAAAACAAAACCACGGGCATTTAAACCATCTTGAAAATCAACCTGCATCCCAGCCAAATATAAACCATGCGCTTTATGCATAAAAACACGGATTCCGTCAATATCGTATTCGCTATCACCTTCTTTTTCTTGGTCAAATCCTAAAATATAATTCATTCCAGAACAACCACCCCCTTCAACACCTAAACGTAAACCAAAATCTGATCCCAACTCTTGTTGTGACATTAATTTTTTCACTTCTTTTTTTGCACCTTCGGTTAAGCTTACTGGTGCTGCTGTTTCTACTGCTGTGCTCATAAATCAATAAATTAATTATACAAATATACGGTAAAATGTAGATTTTTGTTTTTTACCAAAATTTATTACCCTTAACTTACATTAAAAATCAATGGATATTAGCGCTTTTTTTGTCGATGTTTTAAAATATACCCTTTCTGGATTATTCGTGTTTTTTGCTGCTTATTTTCTTCTTAAAAATCATTTTGATACTTATTACGATTTAAAGGAACTAGAGTATAAAAAAATGGTGGTAAAAGATATTTTGCCTTTAAAATTACAAGCTTATGAAAGGATGATTTTATTTGTAGAACGCATAAACCCGACAAATTTAATGGTTCGTTTACATCAATCCGGGATGACCGCCAAGGAAATGCAAGGTTTAGTTATAAATGAAGTTAAAGCAGAGTATCAACACAATATTTCACAACAATTATATATCAGCCAAAATGCATGGAATATTATTAAAAGAGTTAAGGATGATACGATTGGACTAATTAACCATTCGGCAAATATTTTACCTGCAGAAACTTCTGCTGTTGAACTGAGTAAGTTGGTTTTTATTAAAATGGAAGAACTAGAAGAAAACCCTTACGACTTGGCTTTGTTGGTAATGAAAAACGATATCCAAGAAATCTAAAATAAAAATTCATGTCTGTTAAAAAAATTGAAACCTCTTCTGGAATTGAAATAAAAGAAGTTTACAAAACTTGCAATCCAATGCAAGAATTACCCGCCGAATTTCCGTTTACCAGAGGCATTCAAAAAGACATGTACCGTGGCAGATTATGGACCATGCGCCAATATGCGGGTTTTTCTACCGCAACAGAATCTAATAAACGCTACCATTATTTATTAAAGCAAGGCACAATGGGGCTTTCCGTCGCATTTGATTTACCAACTCAAATTGGTTATGATAGCGACCATGAAATGTCGGATGGTGAAGTGGGTAAAGTTGGTGTTGCCATAGATTCTTTAAAGGATATGGAGCAACTTTTTGATGGAATAGAGTTAGAGAAAATTACTACTTCTATGACGATCAATGCAACCGCATCTACTTTGTTGGCTATGTACATTGCATTAGCGAAAAAGCAAGGTGCAGATTTATCAAAAATTTCTGGAACTATCCAGAATGATATTTTAAAAGAATACGCTGCTAGAGGAACTTACATTTATCCTCCAAAAGCTTCTATGCGTTTAATTACAGATATTTTTGAGTTTTGTGCTAAGGAAGTCCCAAAATGGAATACCATTTCTATTTCTGGCTATCATATTAGGGAAGCCGGTTCTACAGCCGTTCAAGAGCTGGCTTTTACTTTGGCCAACGGAAAAGCTTATTTAAAAGCAGCGCTAGAAAAAGGTTTAGACATTAATATTTTCGCAAAGCGATTATCTTTCTTTTTTAATTGCCACAATAATTTTTTTGAGGAGATAGCAAAATTTAGGGCAGCAAGGCGGATGTGGGCAAAAATCACAAAAGAATTGGGTGCAACGGATGAAAGGGCACAGCAATTAAGATTTCATACACAAACTGGCGGATCAACATTAACAGCACAGCAACCTATAAATAATATTGTAAGGGTTACCAACCAGGCAATGGCTGCGGTTTTAGGTGGAACGCAATCTTTACACACCAATGGTTACGACGAGGCGCTTTCATTACCAACCGAAGAAGCAGCGTCTATTGCATTACGCACTCAACAGTTAATTGCTTATGAAAGTGGGGTTACACAAACTGTTGATCCATTAGCAGGTTCTTTTTTTGTTGAATCTTTAACTGATGAGATGGAGATTGCTGCTAATATTTACATCGATAAAATTGATGCTTTAGGTGGTTCTGTAAATGCGATTGAGCAAGGATATATCCAAAATGAAATTGCCGCTGCCGCTTATGAATATCAAATGGCGATAGAATCTGGAGAGCAAATTATTGTTGGTGTAAATAAATATACATCGGCTGAAAAGGTAAATCCAGAAGTTTTTAGAATTGATGATAGCATTAGAATTGAACAAACCCAAAAAATAAATCAGCTTAAAGCTGAAAGAAACAACAAAGAAGTTTCGTTAAAGCTAGATGCATTAAAAAATGCAGCAAAAGGTACTGAAAACTTAATGCCTTTTATTTTATCCGCAGTAGAAGAATATGCAACTTTGGGTGAAATTGCAGATGTGTTGAGAGATGTTTTTGGGGAGTATTAAGCAATCAGACGGAGCGGAAACTAACAAACAAAGTTTACCGATAGAAAAACAGAGAAGATAAAAAATTTTAATAACAGTTATTATTTGCGTTAGGGATAGAAACGGCAGCTTTTTTTGCCTTGAGGGCTTAGCAGAGAGCAAAAAAACTACAGTGGATAGCCCGCCCGAACGCACAAAAAATCGAAAATAAAATAAATGCAAAAATTAAGATTTAAAATAGGAATAGTAACATTAGCTTTTTTAGGCGCATGCGGTCCAAAATTACAGTTAGCTAAAACCGAAAAACAACTTTATCCTATTAGTGCAGAAATGCCTGAAGACTCGGCAATATTGTCTTTTTATCAGCCTTATAAATTAAAGCTTGATTCAATAATGAATGATGTATTGGCGGTTTCATCAAAAGAAATAAAAAAAGGATCTCCCGAAGGCACATTAAATAATTTTTTTGCAGATGCCATGTATGATAGCGCAAAAGAGAAAGGAATTGAGTTTGATGTGGCCTATACAAATTCAGGAGGATTGAGGATTTCTTTGCCTGAAGGGAACATTTATCGATATAAAATTTTTGAATTGATGCCTTTTGAAAACGCTTTTACCAGAGTAAAGTTTAAGGGAGAAGATATGCAAAAATTCTTCGATTATATTGCCGAAAGTGGTGGAGACCCAATTTCCGGAGCTCGCTTTACCATAGCTAATAAAAAGGCGGTAGATATTACCATTAATGGAAAACCATTTGATGTGACTAAGGATTATGTGGTGCTTACTTCAGATTATATGGCAAATGGCGGCGACGGCGGAGTGATTTTTAGTAAAAATATTGAAAGAAAAGATTTAGATTATAAATTGAGAGATGCCATATTAGACTATTTGGCTAAAATGAATAAAGAAGGTAAAAAACTTAATCCTGTATTAGATGGAAGAATCAAAATTAAATAGACGCAGGTTTTTAAAAACATCTGTTGGCGGCGCAGCATTATTGGCATTAGGTTTAAAATCTAACAATTTATTTGCCGCAGAAGAAACCACCAAACTCACCATTTTACACACCAACGATGTGCATAGCAGAATTGACGCTTTCCCGATGGACGGAAGCCGAAATGCAGGCAAGGGCGGAGTTGCTGCAAGAGCGGCATTAATTAATAAAATAAGAAGCGAAGAAAAGAATGTTTTGCTTTTAGATGCGGGTGATATTTTTCAGGGAACGCCCTATTTTAATTATTGGGGAGGCGAGTTAGAAATTAAGATGATGAGCATGATGAATTATGATGCATCTATTATGGGAAATCATGATTTTGACAATGGTGTGGAGGGATTTGCGAAACAGCTAAAATTTGCAAATTTCCCAATTTTAAATGCCAACTATAATTTTACCGATACCGCAATGGAAGGCAAGACAAAAGGCTATCAAATTTTTAAAAAAGGAGGATTGAAAATTGGTGTTTATGGTTTAGGAATTGAGCTTACAGGATTGGTAAATCCGCAACAATATGGCAACACAAAATATTTAGAACCTATTGCAAAGGCTGTTGAAATGGAGCGCTTTTTAAAACTTGACCAAAAATGTGATTTGGTGATTTGCCTTTCTCATTTAGGATATAAATATAAAGAAAACAAGGTTTCAGACATTGTATTAGCCCAAAACACGTATTATACAGATTTGATTATTGGTGGTCATACCCATACTTTTTTAAATGTGCCAGATAGCATTAAGAATAAAAATGGAAATGAAACTTTGGTAAACCAAGTAGGTTTTGCAGGATTAAATTTAGGGCGAATAGATTATGATTTTAATCACTTAAAAAGTAAAAAAGTATCTTATACTTCTGCTATTGAGGTAATTGATAATAATTTTAAAATATAGTTTTTTTAATCAATTTTTTTTTCAATCTTCGATGCTCGGAAATAGACATCCCCGTCAGGTTTCCATCGCATTTTAAATCAACATATTAGAAAATTAACATGGAAAAAACTTGTACCAATGTATGGGAGAACTGTCTTCAAATTATTAAGGATAACATCCCGACCCAAAGTTTTAAAACTTGGTTCGAGCCGATTATTCCTTTAAGATTAGAAGAAAGCGTATTGACCATTCAGGTACCTAGCTTATTTTTTTACGAGTGGCTAGAAGAACATTATGTTGGGCTTTTAAGAAAAACCGTTAAGAAACACCTTGGGGATAAAGGAAGATTAGAATACAATATTGTTGTAGAAAAATCATCATCTCAAAAACCTTTCACCACTAATTTACCATCATCTGGCAACGGAGCAGAAGGGAAAAATCAATCTATCCCAATGCCAATTGCATTAAATAAAGACATAAAAAATCCTTTTGTAATACCAGGATTAAAGAAATTACAAGTAGATCCGCAATTAAATCCAAATTATACTTTCGAGAATTTTATTGAAGGAGATTGTAACCGTTTGGCAAGATCTGCTGGATATGCAGTAGGCGCAAAACCAGGTGGAACTTCTTTTAATCCTTTAATGATTTATGGCGGTGTTGGTTTGGGTAAAACACATTTGGCACAAGCGATAGGTAACGAGGTTAAGAAAACGATGCCGGATAAGTTGGTTATTTATGTTTCTTGCGAGAAATTTTGCCAGCAGTTTGTAGATTCATTGAAAAACAATACAATAAACGATTTTGTGAATTTTTACCAGGCAATGGATATCATCATTATGGATGATGTGCATAATTTTGCCGGTAAGGATAAAACACAGGATATTTTCTTCCACATATTTAACCATTTGCATCAAAGCGGCAAACAATTGATCTTAACATCTGATAAACCACCAAAAGATTTGGCTGGATTAGAAGAGCGTTTATTATCGAGGTTTAAATGGGGATTATCAGCAGATCTTTCTGTCCCAGATATGGAAACCCGAATGGCCATCTTAAAAAAGAAGATGTATCAAGACGGAATTGAGCTGCCAAATGATGTGATTGAATATGTTGCTAACAACATTGATAATAACGTTAGAGAATTAGAAGGTGCAATGGTTTCATTATTAGCACAATCCACTTTAAACAAGAAAGAGATTGATTTAGCGTTAGCTAAACAAATGTTAAAGAATTTTATCAAAAATACCAGCAAAGAAATTTCGATGGAATACATCCAAAAATTGGTGTGTGAGTATTTTGAAGTTCCTATTGAGATGGTAAAATCTAAGACAAGAAAAAGAGAGATTGTACAAGCTCGTCAAATTTCTATGTATCTTTCTAAAAGCCACACTAAAACATCTTTAAAAAGTATAGGCGCATTTTTTGGCGGAAGAGATCACTCTACTGTGATTTATGCTTGTCAAACTGTTGAGGATTTAATAGATACCGATAAAAAGTTTAAAGCTTACGTTCACGATATACAGAAGAAATTAAAAATGAGCTAATCAAAAAATCTCATTTAAGGAATTTATAATAAAAAAGAGGTTTGAAAAAACCTCTTTTTTTATGAATCGAACTTTCTAATGCTCAACAATTGTTTGGGGTTTCGCTTAGTTACAGAAGCTATAATTTTCTAATCGCAAAAATAAATCTCAATAAAATAACTGGATTTTAAACCACGATAAATCTAATCAAGGAGCGCAGGTTTTAGCATTTTCCAAACATTTTCAGCTAGAATTTTTTGACCTTCTTTGGTAGGATGAATGCCATCATCTTGATTTAATTTAGCTACTCCACCCACACCTTCTAATAAAAAAGGAACGTAAATCATATCATTTTCTTTAGCTAATAAACTAAAAGTTTCTTTAAAGTCTTGAGTGTATTTTTCACCCATATTTGGCGGCATTTGCATCCCTTCCATTACCATAATCACATCAGGATATTTTTCTTTTACCCTATTGATGATGGCTTGTAAATTTGCCCTTGTTTCTTTTACAGGGATGCCTCTTAATCCATCATTTGCGCCAAGTTCTAAAACAAAAACAGATATAGGCTGCTTTAAAAGCCAATCTATTCTGCTTTTTCCGCCAGCAGAAGTTTCCCCGCTTAAACCTCCATTTATAACTTTATAATTTAAATTTAAAGAATCTATTTTGTGTTGAATTAAGGCAGGATAAGCTTCGGATTGATTTAAACCTAAACCAGCCGTTAAACTGGTGCCAAAAAAAAGTATGTTTTTATTAGGTGTATTAGCAACTATTGTGGTTTCTGTTGTGGGGTTTTCAGTGTCTTTAGCTTTATTGGCATTATCCCCGCAAGAGGTTATAACAATGATTATTAATGAAAGGGCAAAAGTAATTCGTAACATAATGTAGTTGTGTAAATCAAAAAATGAACTTTAAATGTTAAACAAATAAAAGTAACAGATAATTAATCTTTAAGTTTAAGCTATTCTTTTTATTAAAATTTGCCAAAATGCAAGACACCATCATATTAGATGTAATAAACGTATACAAAACCTATAAAAGTGCGGGGAAATCTTTAAATGTGCTTCAAGATATAAATTTTTCTATTGATAAAGGTTCATCAATTGCAATTACTGGACCATCCGGAAGTGGAAAAACAACACTCCTGGGTTTATGTGCCGGTTTAGACAAATCTACATCGGGGAAAGTGATTTTAAACAATATTGATTTAACCAATTTATCTGAAGATGAGCTAGCAGCGGTAAGAAATCAAAATATTGGGTTTATTTTTCAAAACTTTCAGTTGATGCCAACTTTAACGGCTTTAGAAAACGTTATGGTTCCGTTAGAATTAAGAAGGGAAAAAAACATCAAAAGCGTTGCATTGGATTTATTAGATAAAGTGGGTTTGGCAGACCGTTCTCACCATTATCCTGTTCAACTTTCTGGCGGTGAGCAGCAAAGAGTTTCTTTAGCTAGAGCATTTTCTACTAAACCCGCCATATTATTTGCCGATGAACCTACAGGTAATTTAGATGGAGAAACAAGCGTTAAAATTGAGCAACTTCTTTTTGATTTAAATACGCAAGCAGGTACTACATTGGTAATTGTAACTCATGATCTAGAATTAGCATCAAAAACAAATAGGATTATTAAAATTAGAAACGGAAACATCATTAGCGATGAGCCAACTGAAAAAGCTTTAAAAACTATTGTTTAACCTCAAAAAATATTAAATGTTGAACAATCAATTTTTAGAGAAAAAAGGAATCAACTTTGGTTGGATTTTCAAAATGGCGTGGCGAGATAGTCGTAAGAATAAATCTCGATTGCTATTGTTTATTTCCTCTATCGTTTTAGGAATTGCTGCTTTAGTCGCCGTTTATTCTTTTAGGGATAACTTAGAAAAAGATATTGATAACCAAGCTAAAGAATTAGCTGGAGCGGATTTAATCTTAGACAGTAGAAAACCAGCTGAAAAGGATTTCGCGGTTTTATTGGATACATTAGGTGACCAGCAAAGTACCGAAAGAAGTTTTGCCTCTATGGTTTACTTTATTAAAAACCAAAACAGCAGACTTGTTCAAATTAAGGCTTTACAAGGCGCCTTTCCTTTCTACGGAGAAATTGAAACCAATCCAATAGCAGCAGGAAGAAACTTTCAAAAAGGTAAAAAGGCAATAGTTGATAAAACATTGATGCTGCAATACGGTGCAAATGTTGGAGATTCTATCAAAGTTGGAGCGCTTAATTTTGAAATTGCCGGAGCATTGGAGAAAGCACCGGGTCAAACGGGAATCACTTCTTCCATAGCTCCCGTGGTATATATCCCAATGCAATATTTAGAAAAAACCGGTCTCACTCAGATTGGGAGTAGGATACAATACAAATATTACTTCAAATTTAATCAAGCGAAAGCTGCAGAGAAAGCTGTCAAAAACATTGAAGCAAAGGCAGAAAAAGCAGGATTTGATATAGAAACAATATTATCAACCAAAGAAAATACCGGGCGTTCTTTTAAAGATTTAAGTCGGTTTTTGGCTTTAGCAGGATTTATTGCGCTTTTATTAGGTTGCATTGGCGTAGGTAGCGCAATCCATGTTTATATTAAGGAAAAGCTGGGAACTATAGCAACATTACGCTGCCTTGGCGTAAAAGCAAAGGAAGCATTTCTTATTTTCTTGATACAAATTTTCTTTTTAGGATTATTAGGTGCTGTGTTGGGAACAGTTTTAGGAACAGCCATACAATTTATACTCCCTAGCGTTTTAAAAGACTTTTTGCCCGTTCAAATCACTATGCAAATATCTTGGACGGCAATTGCGCAAGGAATTAGCCTGGGTGTTATCATCTCTATTTTATTTGCTTTGCCATCTTTACTAAGCGTTCGCAGAATATCTCCATTAAATGCTTTAAGGTCTTCTTTTGAAACGGAGAGAAGCAATATAGATTTTCTAAAATGGCTAGTTTATTTATTGATTTTATTATTTGTATTTGGTTTTACCTATTTGCAAATGAGCACATTAGTGCAAGCAATTTCTTTTACGGCAAGTATATTAGTTGCGTTCATATTGCTCTTTTCAATTTCAAAACTATTGATGTGGTTGGTAAAAAAATCAATTCCAGAATCTTTAGGATATCTATGGAGACAAGGTTTTGCTAATTTATATAGGCCGAATAATCAAACTTTAATGCTAACTGTCTCCATCGGTTTATCAACTGCATTTATTTGTACGCTATTTTTTGTGCAAGGTATTTTAATTAAAAGTGTTACACTGGCCGCAGGAGAAAATCAACCAAATATGATTTTATTCGATATCCAGAATGACCAAAAAGATAGTGTGGCACAACTTACCAAAAAGTACAATTTGCCAGTAATGAACCAGGTGCCAATCATCACCGTAAGGATTGAAGAAATAAATGGTAAAAGCGCTAATGATTTGGCTAAAGCCGATAGTTTATCGTCACAAAAAAATAAAGAGGAAAAAAACGAAGAGCCTTCAAAAAGGGCTTTTAGAGGAGAATTAAGGGTTACATTTCAAGATACTTTAACTCAGGCAGAAAAAATTACAGCAGGTAAATGGGTTGGGAATGTTAAAAACCCCAACGACTTGATATATGTTTCTATAGAACAAGGTTATGCAAAAAGAATAAAAGTTGTTGTGGGCGATAAAATTCTTTTTAACGTTCAAGGTGTAATGATACCCACAATAGTAGGTAGTTTAAGAGAGGTTAATTGGAATAGGATGCAAACCAATTTTAGAATAGTTTTCCCAACCGGGGTTTTAGAGAATGCGCCACAATTTCATGTATTGATGACTCATGTTCCTAACAAAAATGCGTCTGCAACGTATCAAACAGCTGTTGTTAAAAAGTTTCCTAATATATCAATGATAGATTTAGCGCTAATTTTAGAAGTTTTAGATGAGCTTCTTTCAAAAATCGGTTTCGTAATAAAGTTTATGGCAACTTTTAGTATGGCAACCGGATGGATTGTTTTATTGTCTTCGGTTTTAATCAGTAAAAACCAAAGGCTGCAAGAAAGTATTCTTTTGAGAACGTTAGGCGCAAGTAAAAAGCAAATATTAACAATTACTGCAATAGAATATTTGTTTTTAGGATTAATTGCAACAGGAACTGGACTGGTTTTGGCTTTGTTTGGAAGTTGGGCTTTAGCGGCATTTAGCTTTGAAAGCTCCTTTGCCCCAACTCTTTTGCCAATCTTAACCCTCTTTATTTCTATAACCACATTAGTAGTAATTACTGGAGTTTTAAGTAGTAGAAAAATATTGAACAACCCGCCTTTAGAGGTTTTGAGAAACCAATAATCATCATTAACAAATTATGCTTATTGGTTTAATTTAGATTTAGAATTACCTAAAAAGGTCTTGTATTAATAATTATTTTTAAACGTTTATTAAAATTATGAGAAAGTTTTTCTGCATCGTTTTGCTTATATCAATCACTTATTGTGTAAAAGCCCAAAATTTAACAGTAGGTACTTATAATCTCAGATTAGAAACATCTTCGGATGTAGGTAACTTATGGAAAGATCGCCGAATGGCTGTTTCTTCTTTAATTCGTTTTCACGATTTTGATATTTTGGGAATCCAAGAGGCCTTTAAGAACCAAATCCAAGATGTTTTAACTGCTTTGCCAAACTATGCAGTTTATGGGAAAGGGCGAGATGATGGACAAGATGCTGGAGAACATTCGGCTATTTTTTACAAAAAAGACAAGTTTGAACTTTTGGACAAGGGAGATTTTTGGCTATCAGAAACACCTGAAACTCCGAGTTTAGGATGGGACGCCACTTGCTGCAAAAGAATATGCTCTTGGGTGTACATAAAAGATAAGATAACAAAAAAGAAATTTTATGTTTTTAACGCTCATTATGACCATCAGGGAGTGATAGCCCGAAAAGAAAGCAGTAAACTTATAATTTCTAAAATAGAACTAATTGCAGGCAAAAATCCCGCTGTTTTTATGGGCGATTTAAATGGAAATCATGATAGTGAGCCTTATGAAATTATAGAAAAAAGCGATTTATTAATAGATAGCTATACGCAAGTAAAATATCCATATGCCAATAACAACTCTTTTCAAAACTTCGGAAAATCAGTTACAGGAACAGCCATTATTGATCATGTTTTTGTAAGCAAACACTTTACAACAAGTAATTGGGGCGTTTTAACAGATACTTATCAAGGGAAATATCCATCAGATCATTGCCCTGTTTTAGTTAAGATTGCGCTAAAATAATCGTTTTCTTAATAATTGGTTGTGGTACTTTTACATAATATCCTGTGCCGTCATAAGGTCTTTTTCTTGGATGATTTTGACAGACATCAGAACAAGAGCCATCCAACGTGACTCCGCATTCATTACATTGCGTAAAATGTTTATTGCACTCTGGGTTGGCGCAGTTAATCATCTTGGTAGTAGTTTTACCGCAGTTACCGCAACTTGAAACAACCGTTGGATTTATTTTATTGACATCAACAGCAAGTCTATTATCAAAAACATAACATTTACCGTCAAAATCTTTTCCATCTGTTTCCTTACCGTATTTAATAATCCCTCCATGCAACTGATAAACATCTTTAAAACCCTCTTTTAAAAGTAAAGCTGATGCTTTTTCACATTTAATTCCACCAGTGCAATAGGTTAATATTTTTTTGTCTTTATATTGTGCCAGCTCATTAATCATGGCGGGAAAATCCCTAAAATTCTCAATGTCTAAAGTTATCGCGTTTTTAAACTTTCCCATACTATGCTCATAATTAGAGCGCACATCTAAAATCACCACATCATCTCGATCTTTCATTTCGGCAAATGCTTTAGGCTCAAGATGTTTACCGGTTTCTTGCGTAGGATTTATATACGAAGGATCTTTTAAGCCTGAATAAACTATTTCTGTTTTATAACGGCAATGTATTTTAATGAAAGAAGGTTTATCAACCTCATCAATTTTAAATTCGGTTGCATTAAACCTACCATCGGCATAAATGTAATCCATATAAGCTTTACAAGCATCGGCTTTGCCAGAAACTGTACCATTTATACCTTCATCGGCTATAATAATACGACCGGTTAAACCTAAAGATTTACAAAAATTGAGATGATTTTTTGTGTATTGCTCCGCATCCTGGATGTGGCTATAGCAATAATAAAGAAGTGTTTGATATGCTTTCATATTTCATTGATACTGCTGTAAACAGTGTTAAATGAGCTGTAAAGATATTAAAATTTTAAAGTTTTGAAAAGCTTGGTTTGGTGTTTCATAAGTTCCGATAATCTGGCTTTCCCTACAAGTCCTCGCTACGCTGTGGGCTTTTCGTCCAATCCAGTTTATTTAATTTGGGTTATTGCTGTTTTATGCGGTTTCGGTCTGTGAGGACACAGACGAGGGTTTGATTTAGGATTTTGGAAATAACTCGTTGAATTTGAAGATAAATTTATTCGGATATTCATGAGACAACAGATTTTCAAACTCCTTAGCCGCTCTTCTAGTTTCAAAAGCTATGGATCTTAATGAACGATTTGAAGAATCTATATCTTTAAACGGATTGTTTAGAATAGGAATAATAAAGTCTTGATCAACTTTGTAAAACAGCGAAAGGTGAGAAACATCAGCCTCCAATCCAACTTTTAATCCATAAGTAGTATAGGATAAATACCGATTTTTGAACTCTAATCTTAATTTTTCTACGCTCCAGCCAAAATGTGTTTGAGACATCGTATATTTTCCAAATGATTTTAATGTGTTCATATTTTTCATTATTAATTATAGAAATAAGATATTGATTTACAAACGATTACTAGGTTTTAGTTTTAAACAGTTAAGTTTTAAAATTAGATTTTTATACGAAAACAGATAAAAATCCACACATTGATTCAGTTGAAAATTAGAAATGAATTAAGAGTATAAAAATTACATGAAACCTTGTAATACAGATATTTAATGGTGTTTTTAGAGTATGTAAAAGACTATAGCAATATTTTATGATTTTTAATTGTGGAAAACTCATTTCCACCTCGGTCTGTGTCCTCACAGACCGAAACCACCATATCCATAATTAACCACCAAATTTTTTACCTTTAATTATGGATATGTTCAAATCACAAAGAAATTCCATCATGCTTCTCAATGAAGTTTACTTTTGGACAGCAACTATAAATGACTGGAAACATCTCTTAGCCAACGATGAATTTAAAAACATCATTATCAACAGTTTAGAAGAATTAGTTTCAAGAGAGAAAATCATTGTTTATGCATTTGCCATTATGCCTAATCACATTCATATCATTTGGAAGATGAAAGCCTTAAATGGAAAAGAAATGCCTTATGCCAGTTTCAATAAATTCACTGCTCATCAATTTCAGAAACTCCTCCAACAAAATCAATCTGATTTTCTGAATCAATTTAAAGTTGATGAACTAGAAAGAAAATATCGCTTTTGGCAAAGAGATGCCTTAGCTATACTAATGGATTCACGAGAAAAAGTGTTTCAAAAAATAGAATACATTCACAATAATCCAGTACAAGAAAAGTGGAATTTAGCGAAGGAGTCAGCAGATTATAAATGGTCTTCTGCAAAATTTTATGAAACAGAGATTGATGATTTTAATTTTTTAACTCATATTTCAGAAGCGCTCTAGGTTTCGTTCTGTGGGGACACAGACCGAGGTAAAAAAACCAAACAAAAGGCATTATTTCTCTTATTAATCTCTAAACCAAAATAAATCCCTTCTCAAACTTCAATTATAATTATATATTTGCGCCATCAATAAGGGGTGCCTTGTTTGTGTTATACGGAAATTTGATGCTAGCTCATTTATCCTCACAAATACAAAAACAGGCTGAGAACATACCCAATTTGAAAGTTATAAGTTATACGTAATAAGTTAAAAACTTAAACCCTATCACTTAAAACTTTTAGATACACCTGATCCGGATAATGCCGGCGTAGGGACTAGGTATAAGTTAAAATTTTACGAAGGTGGTAACCCCTATCGCCCGGTTGTTTAACTTTTAAAAAAATCAAATTGAAAAAATTTATTCTATCAGCAATGCTTGCTGTAGTTTGTCCATTATTTTTATTGGCGCAATACAAACTGCAAGGAAAGGTTATGGATGCAAATAGCAACCAACCTTTAATGGGCGCAACTTTAAATCTAAAGTCAGTTGGCATAACCCAATCAAATTCTTTTGGAGATTATCAATTCAATAAAATCAAAGGAGGAAATTACATTTTAACAGTGAGTTTTGTGGGTTATAAAACCCAAGAATTAAGCTTAGTCATTAGTAATAATCAAGAGCTTAATATCAATTTAAAAAGAAGCGAATTTCTTACCGATGAAGTTATTGTAAACGCAACGAGAGCCGCAAATAACTCGGCCACTACATTTAAAAACCTGAACAAATCGGACTTAGAAAAAAACAATTTCGGTCAGGATTTACCCTATTTATTAGACCAAACACCCAATGTGGTTACATTTTCTGACGCGGGAGCTGGTGTTGGCTACACAAGTATTAGAATTAGAGGTTCTGATGCAAGCAGAATAAATGTGACCGTTAACGGAATTCCTTATAATGATGCGGAAAGCCAGGGTTCTTATTTTTTGGATTTACCTGATTTTGCTTCTTCAGTTGATAATATTCAAATACAACGTGGAGTAGGAACATCAACAAATGGAGCAGGAGCTTTTGGTGGAAGTATAAACGTACAAACCAATACTTTAAATGAAAAAGCCTACGCCGAAATAAACACATCTGGTGGGTCATATAATACTTTAAAAAACACCGTAAACTTGGGTTCAGGGTTAATAAATGGGAAATTCAGTTTTGACGGACGTTTATCAAGAATTATATCAGATGGTTATATGGACAGGGCTTCATCAGATTTAAAGTCTTATTTTTTATCAGGAGCATATTACGGCAAAACAAGCTTATTGCGTTTTAATGTTTTCTCTGGAAAAGAAAAAACTTATCAGGCTTGGAACGGAATTCCTGAAAGTAAATTAACTACAGATCGTAGGTTTAATGAGTTTACTTATGATGACCAAACCGATAATTATCAACAAGATCATTACCAATTATTATATTCTAAAAGCATCAATAACCAACTTTCTTTTAATGGAGCTTTGCATTATACAAGAGGAAGCGGTTATTATGAAGAATTCAAGGAAGATCAAACGCTTTACGATTATAAGATTAACAATGTAATTATCGGCAGTGAAACCATTTCTAATTCTGATTTAATCAGGAGGCGTTGGTTAGCGAATGATTTTTACGGATTAACTTATTCATTACGCTATCAACCAACGTCAAAATTTGATTTTACTTTAGGAGGAGCCTATAATGAATACGACGGTAATCATTACGGCGAGGTAATTTGGGCTCAATTCGCATCGGACAGTAAAATTAGACAACGTTATTATTTTGATAATGGCTTTAAAACCGATTTTAATATTTTCGGGAAAGCAACCGTTCAGTTAGATAAAGTTTCTCTTTTTGGCGATTTACAGTACCGCAATGTTGGTTATGACTTTTTAGGCTTTGATAGGAATAAAAATAATGTTGCGCAAAATGCGACTTTAAATTTCTTCAATCCTAAAGTTGGATTAACGTACCAAATAAATCCCGAAAGTAATTTTTATGCTTCGTTTGCTGTAGCGAATAAAGAGCCAAACCGAGATGATTATACAGAATCAACTCCAGATAGTCGCCCAAGACCAGAACATTTAAACGATGTTGAAGCTGGTTATAGAATTAAAAAACCAAGCTTTAATATTGGGGCAAATATTTATTCCATGTTTTATAAGGACCAATTGGTTTTAACGGGACAAATAAATGATGTTGGTTCTTACGTTCGGTCTAATGTTGAGGATAGCTATAGAAACGGGGTAGAATTGGATGCGACTTTTGCGGTTTTGCCAAAGCTAAGTTGGGGCGCAACAGCTGCTTTTAGTCAAAACAAAGTGAAAAACTTTGAAGAGTTTATCGATGATTATGATAACGGAGGTCAGGTTAAAAACACTTACACCAAAACCGATTTAGCTTTTTCGCCAAACTTTGTAGGCAGCAGTACTTTATCTTTTAAACCAACAAATGCATCAGAGATAGCTTTTATCAGCAAATATGTTGGAAAACAATTTTTAGATAACACCTCAAATAATAGCAGAAAGCTAGATGCTTTTTTTGTGAACAACCTCCGTTTAAGTTATGATTTTAAACTTAAGAATGTAAAAAGCATTGGTGTTGGTTTATTGGTTAATAATGTTTTTAACGAGCTTTATGAAAGCAATGGATACACATTTAGTTATATCGCTGGAGGCTTAACAACAGAAAATTATTATTTCCCACAAGCAGAGACTAGTTTTTTATTGTCTTTAAACGTGAAGTTTTAGTTGATTTTTACCATTAAGGCATTGAGAAAAATTAAGGTTTTTGGTAACAACACGTCTAATGTCCCTTAACTCCTTAGTGGTTATTCAAAATTTTTAAAAGGGCTTATAATTTAACAAATCATAAGCCCTTTTTATCTCGTGTTAATTTTAATAAACCCTACAAAGCAAACCTTTTAAATACTCCCCTTCTGGAAAAGAAATCCTAACGGGATGATCAGCAGGTTGATGAAATTGATGGATGATTTGAACTTCTTTACCAGCATCTAATGCGGCCCAAGCAATAATTTGCTTAAAGGTTTCCATATCTACAGCTCCCGAACAACTAAAAGTTGCTAATAATCCACCACTTTCTAAAATCTGCATTCCTAAACGGTTTAAATCTTTATACGCTCTCGCCGCTCGGTCTAGAGCAGATCTTGAAGGAGCGTATTTTGGTGGATCTAAAATCACCACATCAAATTTTTGATTTTCTTCTTTAAACAAACGAAGCTGTTTATTTACATCGCTTTGAATTGGAGTAACCTTAAATGGATCGAAGCCATTTAGAGCAACATTTTTTCTAAAAGTTTCTATGGCTAAAGCCGAGCTATCCACAGCAACAACTTCTTTTGCATCATTTGCTAAAGCATTTAAAGTAAAACCTCCGCTGTAACAAAAGCAGTCTAAAACAGATTTATCTTTTACAAAGCCAGCCAAAAGTTTACGGTTTTCTCTTTGATCACAGTAAAAACCAGATTTTTGTCCCTCAACAATATTGATGTGATATTTAATTTCATTTTCTATTACTTCTACAAAATCAGGAGGAAGCTCTCCCCAAAGTAAACCTTCTGTTGCTGGTAAATCATCATGAGCCCTTGCAGTTGCATCTCCCTTATCAAAAATTCCTTTTGCGCCAGTTAGTTTTTGCAGCTCATCAATAATTACGGCCTTCATATTTTCAACTCCACTCGTTAAAATTTGAACGGCTAAATAATCGCCATATTTATCGACGATTAAGCCAGGTAAATAATCAGATTCGCTAAAAATCAAACGGCAAGTGTTATTATCGCTAGTTAAAATATCTTTTCTTGCCTCAACTGCTTTCTTAATTTTTTTACGCCACCAATCTTCGTTAGGGATTTCCGCTTCATCAAAACTTAACAACCTTACCGCAACTCTAGAAGCATCATTAAAATAACCATAGGCCAAAAACTCTTGTTTCTGCGAAAGCACTTTTACTAATTCTCCGTTTTTTGGTTTTTCTTTTATCGCTTGCAATGCACCAGAAAAAACCCATGGATGTTGGTGTAAAACCGCTTTTTCTTTGCCTTTATTTAATAATACAGAAATCATAAGGGCAAAGGTAAATAAACTGTGGGCAGATTTAATTTTTACATAACGTTTATGTACTGTTAAAATAATATTAAGTGATTAAATTTGGATTATTTAATAATGATATGAAGAAGTTACTCGCCTTTTTATTTATACTATTTTCTGCTATAGTTTTTACAAATGCACAAACGCCCACATACAATCCTGAGGCTAACAAAATATTATTATCCAACGGTTGGTCTTTAAGTCCGGCAGGGAATTTTTTGCAGTTAGGAGATTTACCTTTAAACATTCAATTATCTCATAACCATCAGTTTTTGGCGGTTACCAATAACGGACAAAGCACCCAAAGCATCCAATTGATTGATGCTAAATCTAATAGAATTTTGGATGAAAAGTCTTTAAAAACAGCCTGGTATGGATTACAGTTTAGCGCAAACGATAAAAAAATTTACGTAAGCGGAGGAAATGAGAACATTATTCTAGTTTATCCGATAAAAAAAAAAATTGGCGATGCCGATACGATAAGACTTGGGAAAAAATGGCCTAATAAAATAAGCCCAACAGGGATAGCTGTAGATGATAAGCAAGGCATTTTGTATACTGTTACTAAAGAGAATAACAGTCTGTATGTTGTCGATTTAAAAATTAATAAAATCATCAAACAATATCCTTTGAGCGCAGAGTCTTATTCATGTGTGCTTTCACCCGATAAAAAGATGCTCATTATTTCTTTATGGGGAGGAAATAAGATTGCATTTTATGATGTTGCGCAGCAAAAAATAACGGATAGCATTGCTGTAGAAAATAATCCAAATGAAATTATTCTCAATAAAAAAGGGAGTATTTTATATGTTGCAAACGCTGGAAATAATTCTGTTTCGGTAATTAATACGGAGACTAAAAAAGTAATGGAAGTAATTTCTGCATCGCTTTATCCTACAAATTTAACAGGTTCTACAACTAATGGCTTGGCTTTATCTCAAGATGAGAAAACTTTATACATTGCCAATGCAGATAATAATTGTTTAGCTGTTTTTGATGTCAGTAATCCTTTTAATAGTGTGAGCAAAGGCTTTATCCCAACGGGTTGGTACCCAACTTCGGTTAAAAGTTATGGTGATAAAATTTGGGTTACAAACGGAAAAGGATTTACGAGTTTACCCAATCCTAATGGGCCACAACCCATCAGCAAAAATGATGATAGCGGCTATCAAAAAAGCCCGACAGAAAAAAAAGAGGTTCAGTATATTGGAGGATTATTTAAAGGAACTTTATCAATTATTAAAGAACCAAATGCAGAGCAATTGACAAAATATAGTCAACAAGTTTTCGACAATTCTCCATTTAATAAAGTTGGCATAAGTGCATCTATTAATAACCCTATTCCATTAAAGGTAGGAGATAGTAGCCCAATAAAACATGTTTTTTACATCATCAAAGAAAACAGAACTTATGACCAAGTTTTTGGTGATATAAATAAGGGGAATGGAGATAACAGCCTTTGTCTTTTTCCAGAAAAAGTTACCCCAAATATTCATGCTTTAGCTAATGAATTTGTATTGCTTGATAATTTTTATGTGGATGCGGAAGTAAGTGCAGATGGACATAATTGGAGCATGGCTGCTTATGCAAATGATTACGTTGAAAAAACCTGGCCAATAAGTTACGGCGGCAGGGGCGGAACTTATGATTATGAAGGATCTCGTAAAATTGCATATCCAAAAGATGGTTTTATTTGGGATTATTGTAGAAGAGCTGGAGTTAGCTATCGTACTTATGGAGAGTTTTCTGACGGGAAAACGGCAAATATTAAAGCGCTAGAAAACCATTTTTGTCCCGATTATGCCGGTTTTGATTTAAGCATTAAAGATACTGCCCGTTTTTATGTTTGGCAAAAAGATTTTGACCGTTTACTTAGCGAGGATAAAGTGCCTCAATTTAACACCTTACGTTTTGGAAACGATCACACAAGCGGACAAAAAAAGGGTAAAATCTCACCTACCGCTGCGGTTGCAGATAATGATTTAGCAGTGGGAATGTTTATAGATCACCTTTCGCACAGTAAAATTTGGAAAGAATCAGTAGTTTTTATTTTAGAAGATGATGCCCAAAACGGTCCAGATCATATAGATGCACACCGCTCGCCAATTTTAGTAATTAGTCCTTACACCAAACGGGGTGAGTTAATCCATACCATGTATTCTACCAGTGGTGCATTGCGTACTATGGAATTGATTTTAAGTTTGCCGCCCATGAGCCAATATGATGCTGCTGCAAAACCATTTTACGATTGTTTTACCGATAAGCCAAACTTTAAACCTTACCAATTCATCAAATCAAACATAGACTTAAACGAAATAAACGTTGCCGTAAATGGAAGCTCTAAAAAATCCGAATCGTTTAATTTAGCAAATGAAGATAAAAT
This sequence comes from Pedobacter psychrophilus, assembly GCF_001652725.1. Taxonomy (GTDB): domain Bacteria; phylum Bacteroidota; class Bacteroidia; order Sphingobacteriales; family Sphingobacteriaceae; genus Pseudopedobacter; species Pseudopedobacter psychrophilus. The sequence goes on along the minus strand of NZ_LWHJ01000028.1, from coordinate 126,473 downwards.
CCCTGATTTAGAGCTAAATGAGGTGGTTTGGAAATCTATTAAAGGTGAAAATTCTGTTATGCCGGCACCACGTAGGAGCGCATTTGTAGTTGCGGAGAAGAAAAAGAAAGATGATGATTAAGGAATAGACTAATTACAAAGGTTCTAATTAGAAAAAAAGTCTCAATTTGTAAAATAGTTAAGAAGGAATGAACGAATTTAAAGTTTCCTAATCTGCTAAAATAGAAAGGATATTACCATCCGGATCTTTAAACCAGGCAATATTTGGTCCTTTTCCTTTTTCTGATCTTGAGATTCCTTTTGCATCAGTTTCAATATATTTCCCAGTATAGGTCTCAAATACAATTCCTTTACTAATAAGCTCATCAACGGTTTTATCAATGTCATTTACTTTAAAATTTAATACAGTAAATGTTGCAGGAGAGTGATTAGGTTTTGGATAGAGTATGACAGGATTGTTATTTTCTAAATGGAGTTCTAGCAAACCCATTTCATTTTCTTTTACGTCTAAACCTAAAACATCAGCGTAAAAATCTTTGGCTTTTTTTAAATCTTTAACCGAAAAACTATTAAAAGCATAGATGTTTTTTAACATAGGATAATATTTAAATATTATAAATAGAGGTAATGAAAAAATATAAGTTTTGAGCCCAAAAAAGCATTTTAGTAATTACTAGGTAAACCCCAGATTTAACTTCTTCTAAAATTTGAAACATTGTTTTAAGTCTTTATTAATGAGACATTAAAAACTATGCCGAAACTAGAATAAATTATTATTTCATTTGGGCGCCATCGCCATATTTAAAAAAAGCATTAATGGTGACAGGTAACTTTCCAGTCGCTTTTAGTGATCCCAAAATTACTTTAGCCGCAGATTTTTCCATCTCTTTAGAATTTTGATAACCTATTAAAACGGATTTACTGTTTTCTAATCCGGGTAAACCAGCAACTGTATAAGGATTTGCAAAAACAACGCTGATGCAATTTTTTCTGGCTAGATCTGCTATAAAAAGCTTCAAATCTGTTGAATAATCTAATTCACTAGTTGGGCGTTTTCTGGTATCATAAATTGCTAAAACCACCTGATCAAAATTTTGTAATTCTGCTTTAACGGCTACCATTTCTTTTATAGAAATATCTTTAGGAATAATAAAAAGTTGATTCTTAGGGTTTGATTTTTTTATCATCTCTCCAAATACCGTTGGCAAATTTTCTCCAACACTTAAAATGGCGGTTTTTCTTACGAAATCATTTCTAATTGGTAATTGATCCGCACCTTTTACCACAGTAATTGCAGCATCGGTTAATTTTTGTATCAGTTGATAAGATTCTGGGCGGTTTAAATCCGGAACTAAGTTCTCTGTTCTTACAGAATCCACCCTGTTTAAGCCCATCCAATATTTAGCGGCTAAGATTTTCTTGACTTTTTCGTCTATATTAATCCATGATAATCTCTTTTGTCTGATAGATTTTCTTATCAATTTTATAGACCTACCTGTATTTTCAGAAAGTTCAATTACATCCATTCCCGCAATTAAAGCCCTTACATCAGCCTCTCCGTTAGGGAAATATTTTATAACCCCTTTCATTTCCATAGCATCAGAAAAAACCAAACCTTTAAAGCCTAATTTTTCTTTTAAGATGTCGGTAACTATCGGTTTAGAAAGCGTTGAGGGCAAATTTGGTGTTGCATCTAAAGCAGGAATGTTCATGTGTGCTATCATAACGCCAATTAAATCCTCGGTGAAAGCCTGTTTAAAAGGATACATTTCTAAAGAATCTAAACGGCCTGTGGTAAAATTAAGTTGGGGTAAATCAAAATGAGAATCTACATCTGTATCACCATGACCAGGGAAATGTTTTGTAGTGGTGAATAAACCACTTTCTTGCATTCCTTTCATGTAGGCAATTCCTTTCTGCGCAACATTATATTTATTCTCGCCAAAAGAGCGATAATTAATTACAGGGTTTCTTGGGTTATTATTAACATCTATAACCGGAGCAAAATTAATTTGCATGCCCAAGCGCTTAAAGTCTTTTGCAACCTCCTGCCCCATTTTGTAAATCAATCCATTATCCTGAATTGCTCCTAAAGTCATTTGATAAGGATAAGCAACTGTGCTGTCCAAACGCATTCCCAATCCCCACTCGCCATCCATGGCAATCATTAAAGGAATTTTAGAATTGGCTTGATATTGATTAACGATAGGCGCCATTCTATTTGGTCCGCCTTGAAAAAAAACGACTCCTCCCAAATGCTCTTTTTTGATAACCAAACCAACAGAGTCTGCATATTTTTTACCAAGATTACTATGTGCCCTCACCATAAATAATTGGGCAACTTTTTCATTTCTGGTCATTTTTTTAAACACAGAATCAACCCATCTATTTGGATTATTTATGGTTTGCACAAAAGGGACAAAGGTTTGAGCTTTAGAAATCGCAGAAAAAGTGATTAAACTTATCGCTATAAAAAAAATTTTTTTCTTCATTAGAATTTAAAAATAACTTACTAAATCTTTCATATAGTAAGTGATAAAAATGATGGTTACTATGAAAGAGATACCCAAGCTAATGGATATACTGTAAGACCATGCTAATAGTTTTTGTTCTATCTTTTTTTTAATTGAATAGTAAATTAAAACGCTTAATAAAGTATTCCCAAATAAATAAACCAAAAGGAATAAAAGTAAATAAATCATTTTGCTAAAAATTATTATTTAAAGAAAGCTTAAAAATAGATGGATAGTTTTAAAAAACCTTTAAAATATTTCTTTTAGACATTTAAATCTTTTAGCATTTGGCATAATTGTTATCTATATGAATGACACAAAAACAAATAAACATGAAAAAATTATTTATAACTGCTTTAGCAATAGGTTTTGTAACATTTGCAAAAGCCCAGGAAAAATCAATTTTACCATCTTTCGGAATTAAAGGAGGATTAAATTTTGCTAATATTATTGAAACAGATAATTCTAACTTTCAAACAGAATACAATACTGGCTTTAATGCGGGAGTATTTGTTAATGTTCCAATTATTGGGGGTTTATCTTTTCAGCCTGAATTATTATTTTCTCAAAAAGGATATAAATCTAGCAGAACAGGAATTTTAGGAGATGGCACATTTAAACAAATTACCAATTGGATAGAAGTTCCAATTTTGGCTAAAATTTCTACAACATCTGGATTTAATATTGTTTTAGGTCCTCAGATTTCATTCTTAACTAAAACAACAAATAAATATGAAGGTACATTTAGTTCTGCACAACAGACTAAATATGAGGATGATGCCGATAAGTTTAAGAAAAGTATTTTAGGAGGAGTTGTAGGAGTAGGATTTGATTTAACACCAAGATTGAGTCTGAATGGAAGGTATGCTTTGGATTTCCAGAAGAACAATGAAAACGGAACAACTGAAACACCAGAATACAAAAATCAGGTTTGGCAAGCTGGTTTAGCGGTTAAGTTTTAAAATTTAAAAATTACGATTGAATCGGCTTTTCTAAATGGAAGGCCGATTTTTTTTGGAGTTTTTCATTAGCATCTTTATGGAAATATAAATAGATAATGGCAAAAGCATTTACTAATGCAATGGAATAAAAGACATAAGGCGTTCTGCCGATGATATCCCTAACAAACCAACCAGAAAAGAAAGCTCCTAAACCAATTCCCGCCTCTAAAGCGATGTACATCGTTGCAACAGATAAGCCCCGTTTATCATCATCACTTAAATCAATTGTCCAGGCAGAAATAGCCGGAGAAAGCATTCCGGTTGCAAGACCATATAATACAGCGCCACTTAAAAACCCAGCAACGGTTTGCCAAATCCCTAACCAAAGTAAAGCAAGACTTAAGAAAATTAAAGAAAATTTTAGCACAGGCTTTCTTCCGTTTCTATCAGAAATTTTACCTCCAATAAAACGCATCATTAAAGAAGCAATGGTAAATACCATAAAGAATATTCCTTTATTTGTAAAACCTATGTTTGTTGTCCAATCTGGGATAACAGTTATAATTGCACCATAGCTCACATAACTAAATAACGTAACCCAAAAAACCGGTAGTGCTTGTTTATTAATCCACTCGCCTTTTTTCATTTTAAATAGGCTAAGATTGAATTTTTGCTTTGCCGGCAAAGTTTCTTTCATATTAAAAATGATGAGAATAGAAAGTAGCGCAAATGCAGATGAAGTATAAAATAAAACGTTTATAGAAAAATATTGGGTAATTGCACTGCCAATTGCTGGGCCAATTGCCATTCCGGTACTAAAAAATAATCCGTGAATGCCCATTGCTTCTCCCCATTTGCCAGCCGGAACTGTATCTGCAACATAAGCGGCCGTTGCTGTAGGTTTAAAGCCGGTTGAAAATCCATGTATCAATCTCAAAAACAGAAATCCTGCAATACTGGTTAATATTGGATATAGAAAACCACAAACAAAGCATACTAAAGAACCTACTGCCATTACCGGAACTCGGCCAACTTTATCCGTAAGCTTACCACTAAACGGACGAGAAATCCCTGCTGTTAACGTAAATAAAGCGATGATTAATCCTTTATATTCTGCACCTCCTAAACTGGTTAAATATGCCGGCAGTTCTGGAATTAGCATATTAAAGCTTGCAGAAAATAAAAACGAACTGAAACAGACTAATAAAAAAGGTAAAGAATAAATACTGGTTTTTAACGACGTCATTTGCCGCAAAAATAGCTTTTTAAGAAGAATTGTTTTGTAATAAAAAGCCCGATACAAAATGAATTATATCGGGCTTTGATAAATTGTATTCAATCGAAAGAATGAGCGTTAACGATTGAAACGACATCCTTTTTGTCCGCCAGCTGGCAGACAAAAAGATATAGTGTAATCCGCCAGCTGCGGATAAAACGCCCCCATTTTTATAAAAAAATTATGCTGTTTTTATTTTTACAATCCCTAAAGGCAAAACAGTTTTACCATAAACCTCATTTAGTAAAGAACCCATTCCTGTATAAATTGCTGACGCTCCGCAGATAATTCCTTCATAACCAGCAATTGTTTTAATGGTTGCATTGCTTGTTGCATCGCCATAGGCTAACAGGAAAAAAAGTATAACCAGTGTGCCAAATACAACCTGTAGCGCTACACTAATTCTAAAAGTTCCGATAAAAAGGAAAAAGGTAAAAACACCCCACATCATTAAATAATAAGCCATTGCAGTTTCGCTAGCGGCAGCAACCCATCCTAATTTAGGCATTACCAATAAACCAACTAATGTTAGCCAAAAGAAACCATAAGAGATAAAAGCAGTAAAACCGAAGGAATTATTTTTTTTAGACTCCATAATGCCTGCAATAATTTGGGCAATACCGCCATAAAAAATTCCCATTCCAAAAATCATAGAGTTCATTTCGAAAACACCAGCGTTATGGATATTTAATAAAACGGTAGTCATGCCAAAACCTAATAGTCCTAGCGGAGCAGGGTTGGCGCTTCTGTCTTGCAGCGCATACTCATTTATATTCATTTTTAATAATTTAGGTTAAAGAAATCAATTATACCATTATTATCAGAAAAATAAAAGAGTTTTTTAATCATTTATACAAGACTTTTATTGCAAAATAATTAAAGCAAAAGTAAAAGATTTTAATTTTTAAAGAATGTTTGGATTTGAAAGTGAGAGAATTAAAACAATTCTTTTTTAATTTGATAGCTGAAGTAAAGCCTTAACATCTCAATAAAGATAAAGAAAGAAAAGAAAATTTGCTCTAGATTTTGTAAAGCTACATAATGGCTGATATATGAAATAAAACCTACAGAAAAGACCAAAAACATGATCCGTGGGAGAACTTGAAAGTAATAGATAATGATTCCGGCTTTTTTAGGAATTGCCAGAAAAATGGACGAGCATAATAAACTCAACCAAAGCAATAGGTATAGAAACCTGGAGAAAATCTCATTAATGGTGAATGATTCGCTTAAAAAAAAGGATTGAATTTGAACCGTTCCTTCTCCAAACATCAAAATGAAGGAAACTAAATCTAAAAAAGCAAAAACACGAAGTGCCCATTTCATTGTGCGAAGATAAACTATTTGCAGTTTTCTGCAATCAAAGTATTGGCCACATCAGAACCAATATATTTGATAAAATAAAGACTTTCGCAAGCGCCAGCTTTGTCTCCTTGTTTTATCATTTTCTTTGCGTCTTTTAATTTGTTGGCAATAAAAGAATCATCGAAACCTAATTCGGCTTTTAGCTGTAAAATTTCTGCTTCATTTTTATCACTTGCATTGCCTTGTTCTTTATTTCTGTAATAATTGGTAACCGCTTTTTCTAAAGCAGCCCTCGCCTGGTAAAGCGCTATAGATTTATTGATCTCATCACCTGATCTGGAATCGCAGCCATAATTTTTTAAAGAGAAATTTACAGGAATAATTAACCTCGAATTTTCATTATGATTTGCCGGCACTTCCCATTTATTATTGGTTAGTCTTATTAGGCGTAGCGCTTCTAAATCTAAATCGACCCCTAAACCTTTGTTTACTTTTGCACCAAAAACTTCTCCGTTTTTGTTTACCTGAAAGGAAACGTAGATGGTGCCTTGGATGCAGTTGTTTTTAGAAAAACCAGGATATATTGTTTTAGAGGTGATAAAATTATTTAAAGCATCTGCACCACCTTTAAAAGTGGGTTGGTCTGCCTGGAAAAAACTTAAATAACCAATTAGTAAAATTTTTATAAATGATACAATCATAATTGATTAACGTTTTTTAGAACGAATTGGTGTTATAAAAATTTACTTTTTAACTGAGGACTTGGAACCATACATTGATCTTTTTTACCAAACCATTTATACCTGTTTTTTGCAATGATATTATAGATACCATCACGTAAAAATGCAGGGAAAATATATCCTGTTTGTAACAATGGCCAAATCCCTGATAAATGTTTACTAATTTTTAAAGCTGCTATAGAACGGGTATAAATTTTATTGTTTTCTAAAAAGATAATGGTTTTTAAATCTTTAAACTCCAAGTGGTCTTTTAACAATTCTTTTGCCTCTTCAGATTGTAAAGAAGCAAATCGGAAATAATCATTTTTATCAGCAGCAATTACTTTTTGAACAAAGCCATTGCACAAATTACAAATGCCATCAAATAAAATAATCCCTTTGTTATTTGCCGCCATGTGATAAATATAGGTTATTTCACACTTTTCTTCGTGATTACAAAGTATCCTAATGTAAAAAATGTAGCTGCATAGCAAAGGCTAACCCACATTTCTTTTGTAATAATTTCTACTTCTTTCCCACTAATGGCAATTGCTTTAATTGGGAGTGCATAAGGAATGAGATAACTGTAATCCCATCTTAAAACGATCATTGAAACCACTAACAGCACAAAACCTAAACCCATTGGCTTCATAAAATCTGACCAAACAAGGCTTAGTAAAAATTGTACCGCAATAATACCTAATGAGGCGATGTATAATTTTAAATATATTTTATAAAGTGTTGTAAATATTTTGACCAAATCAGCATCCATCAAATGATAATCGGGTTTAAGTTTAGCCAATAGTAAGCCATAAGAGAATGATAAAATCACAAATAAAAGCAAACTGATAAAAACTAAAATGAGGGTATAAAAAGCTTTGCTGAAATAAACGGTGTTTTTAGGTACAGGTAAAGAGAACAGGCTTTTCCAGGTTTCGGCCTTATGTTCTAAATTATTTACAGTGTAAGTCATGAATATAAGGTACATAGGCAATATAAGACTACCCATAACCGCTAAAATCGCAAACAGATATTCTCCCCAAACCCGATCGCCACTTGGGTTTTTCATGGCCTTAATAATGGCTTCAGATTTAAGATAATAACCTAAAAAAACTATCGTACATAAAATAACGGGTAGTAGAATTGCTCCCCAAAAAGCTAAAGTGTTTTTTGATTTAAAAAACTCAGATTTTAATGATAAAAGAAAGTATTTCATACTAAACGGTTTGGGTAATGTCTAAAAACAGGGATTCAAGATCTTTCTTTTCTTTAAAAAGATTGTATACAGAAATGTCATTTTGGATTAAAAGCTTGTTGATAGCAGCGGCTTGTTCTGGGCTTTCATAAGGTATTCTTAATCGTTTATCATCCTTAAGCACCTCGTAATTAATGTTCAAAATGGTTGCAGCTTTTAGATTATCATCTGTATCAACGCATAAAGTACTTTTTGCCAACGATTGTAAATCTTCTATTTTACCCTCAAAACTTAAATTCCCTTGATATAAAATACCAACATGCGTTGCAATTCGCTCTATTTCTGCTAGTAAATGGCTAGAGATGAAAATGGTTTTTTGATGTTCTATAGAAAGTTTCTTTATTAAATTTCTTATTTCAATAATACCGTTAGGGTCTAAACCGTTAGTGGGCTCATCTAAAATTAGTAACTCTGGGTCTGATAATAATGCCAAACCAATTCCCAAACGTTGCTTCATTCCTAAAGAATATTTTCCAGCTTTCTTTTTTGCGGCATCGGTTAAGCCCACAATACTTAAAATATCATTGATGCGCTCATTATTAATCCCCAAAATAATTGCCCTTGCCTTTAAGTTATCAAAACCTGATAAATGGTGATAAAGTGCTGGTCCTTCTATCAATGAACCCACTTTTTTTAAAACATCTTCTCTGTTGGCTTTTATTTCTTTTCCGAATAAAAAAATATTGTTTTCGTGGTTTTGTAATAAGTTAAGCAAAAGCTTGATTGTGGTTGTTTTACCAGAACCATTTGGACCTAAAAAACCGTAAACACTGCCTTTAGGAACATTTAAGCTAATATTATTTAAAACTTTTTGCTGTCCAAAAGAAAAACTGAGGTTTTCTACTTTAATTATATCATCTGTAACCATAAGCTGTTTTTTATCAGACACTTTTCATTAATAGATGTTACTTGGCAAAGGATATTTTATGATTTTAAAGGTAAAGAAATCACTAAAAATGTGAATTAAAGCTTTTATAGGTTAGCAATTAATTCAAAAATAATGTTTTAGATTTTAGATAACCCCAGTAAGCCAAACAGTATAAGGACAATAAAAACTCCAAATAAAATATAACTAACAACAGATCTTATCAATTTTGAAAAGGATTTCAAGTTATTAAAAAACTGAAAATAGGTCCAAATTGTAAGAGAAATACCTAATAATAATATGAGTATACTATAAAAATCTTTGATGTTTTGATTTTCAATGAAGTAAGCAATTGGTGTAAGTAATAAAAGGGCAAAAATTCTTTGACCACCAATAAAAGAATTCAGAATTATATGTTGAAAATAGTTAAATCTTGCTTTTTTAAAGGCGATAAAAGATGCCAAAGACATGATAGGAATTAATAAAACATTAGTGTATGCATAGTGAATAGCAAACCATTTTATCGAGTTATAAAATATGTTGTCTTTATTAACTTTTTTAGATCCGATATTAATTCCTGTTAAAAAATCCTCTAAACTTGTTTGGTTATTAAAAAAATGAGCGAAAAGCGCATAAAATGTAGAAACTACAAATAAAAATGCTAGAGGTTTAAAATGCTTTACTCTTTTACCCTCTAAATATTCTCTAATCGAATTTCCTGGTCTTGTATAAAGTTCTTTAATAGTAAATAGAATTCCTTTATCTAGATGAATAACACCATGCTGAATTTCATGAGTGATGTATTTAAAATTTACATCATGCGTATCTGAAGACTGACCACAATTATTGCAGAAATTCCCTTGAATTGGTTATTGCAATTTTTACAAGTTGTGGTTTTCATAAGTAAATTACAGGTTTATAATTTTTAGTTAATAGTAACATAAAACATTAACTATTGTATTAATAAGGTTTTAATCTTTTTCACTTTTTTAACTTCCGAAAGTTTGATAAAAATGTTGTCAAGCTGAAATAGTTTACCTTTTATACTTTCTAAAAGCTTAGATTTTTAATAACAACATCCAATTGTCGGCCCTCTTTTAGTGCTTTTTTATCCAAGAGTAAACCCACTACAATTCCTATTCCCATACCAATAGGTAATCCAATTCCTAATAAACCCATATTATCCATTAAAAATCCGAAAGCTACACCAATAGGAAGCCCAAATGCAGTAAATCCAAACAGCATCCAAAGGGTTTGATAGTGGTTTTTAGGAACAATTTTGAGCTCTTTTTGTAAAAGCTTTAAAATTGCAGTTTGTCTTTTAAAAACTAATATTTTTAGGTCCTTTTCTATTAAAGGAGAAGTGTTAATAACAGTTATAGAATCGTTAATAAACTCAATAATATGAGCAGGAAGCTCCCTTTTTCTCAACTCGATCAATAAGTTTTCTAATTGAATGAAAGTTTGGTTTAGCTTTTCATCAATAATTGCATTTTGAGGATTTTTTACTTCGATAATAGTGTTCATGATTTTTATATGTTAAAAAATGCAGGGTCTTAATTAATTGAATAAATTTTTAGTTTACTTAAGAATTTCATCTAAATCTACAACTTCAAAAAAGGGGTTCATTTTAAACATATATTTTAAAAAGGGAATATGTGAAGAACCATATATCAATAAGTAACAATTGTCTTTTTTGTAATCTGTATTTCTTAAAACGTTATTATAATTTCTAACGTTTGTGCCAAACCAAAATGTGCCGACATAATCGGTGGTGCTCATGTCGTTTTCTTTTCCTACGCTGTACAACCAATTCCAATTGGTGTATTCATCTCTCATCAATTTTTTTTCATTATTTAATGAAAGCAAGAAATTTGATAGGGTTGATTTTTGTAAAAGAGAATCCTGTTTAGGTAACTTATAAGGGAAAGGCAAATCGTAAAACTCTTTATTTGTTCTCGCAGAATCTTCAAATGCTCCTATTGCAAAGTATAAGTTTTTAATTGCCTCATCTATTTTGTTTTTTGGTTTGTAGGTAGAATCCTGTAATTCTTCAGGTTGATAGTTAATTCCATATACTTTTTTGTGCCCAAGCTGTTTTGCTGTCTTCATACCTAGTTGAAAAATTTCATTAGCCTTTAACTTTAATTTTTCTGGTTCTTTTCCATTTAGATAATCATTATAAATACTATCATAAAAAGGTTGATTTTTTGGGGTAAATTCTAGAAAAATTTTATCTGGCTTTTGTTTCACCAAGTTATTTACCAAATCCTCAACTTCACTTTGTCTTTTTGGAGAAAATAAATTTGAGTGTAATTTGCTCGAACTATCTAGGGTTTGATTAAAATGAAATGTTCCTAATAGTATGATTTTTATTTTTTTAGGATCTGTTTGTCCAAAACTATTTGTACAAATGAAAGCGAATAAAACAATTTTTAAATAGGTTTTCATTTTATTATTTTTTGAATTAAGGTTTTAATTTAGGTATTAAAAAATTGATTATTATTCCACTAAACTTTCTTTGAGTTATAATTCTATCATAGCATATATAAATGTTATTTACAATGTTATTAGAATATTTTGTGTAACTAATGTGGCCATATTTTGATAACTGAATCTATTGTAATGCCTATAATTAAAAGACATATATGCATTAATGATTGACCAAGTATATAAGCAAATACTGCCTTTAAATAGCCGCTTACCTTTTTTAATTTATTGTAATAAAACTGACTAATTGCCCATGTAGTGTAGATAAAAGTTGCCGTCGTAATCAAAGTATTCATCCATAACTCTTTAATCACTCCGTACAATAAGTTTCCAACAGAAAGTAACAACGTGTTTAAGCCAATCACAAAACAAACCATAATTAAAGTTTCATAAAAATTGTGTTTTTCTTTTTTATATAAAAGCGCACAACTTATAGCGGTAAAAAAGCCTGAGAGCAAATTGCCATAATTGTGATGTATTATCAACCAGTTAAGCATTTGGGCATATGCTTTTGATGCTTTACTAAAGTCTTTGGTTTGTTGATTATAAAACTGATCTGCATGAGTTAAATAGGCAGTTAATGTAAAAATTAGCGCAGTCAAAATTAAAAAAGCAACAGGTTTCATCAATCTGCTTCTATTTTCTCCAATAAATTCTCTTGCTGTTTCACCCGGTCTAATCAGCATCTCTTTTGCAGTATAAAAAAAGCCTTTTTCGAAATGGAATAAATGGAATACTTCATGAGAAATATAATGTTTGTCAATCCTTTTTAGCTTTGCTGCTTGCCCACAGGTATTACAATAGCTTCCAGTAAATATTTCATTGCAGTTTTTACAAATTTGTTCCATTTTGAAAGGGTTTGTTTTTTTAGGTTTTTTAATTATGGTAAATTTTATTTGCTAATTAAATATTTTAATAAATAAATCGGCAATTAAACCAATAGGAATAATTGCCATAAAAAACAATATCAAGCCAAAGAAATAAGCAAAAAATGCTTTGATGTAGTTTAAAATTTTTGACCCATCATAAAACTGAGGTATTGCCCAAATGATATATCCATAACTAATTATTGAGCTGATGATGAGATATGCTGAAGTACCTAATAATGGAAAAAACAGAGTTATCGCTGCTATTAATAACATCCCCTCACCCATTATAAAACAAAGCATAATTACTAGTTCAAAAAAATTATAATCATATTTTCTGAAAAGCAATTTTAAACACAAGGCTGTAAAAACTCCTACAAATAGATTTGTATATCCCCAATGAGAATAAACCCAACTCATAATAGCATTAATACTTCCTGTTTTAGCTGATACTTTAATCATCTGATTATAAATTTCATCAACATGAAAAACATGAGCTATTAAGGTATAAAATAAAGAACTTAATAAGAGAAACCCTGCAGGTTTCATGTGCTTATTGCGATTTTGGTATATAAATTCTTTTATACTTTCGCCAGGTCTTATCAACAGTTCTTTTGCTGAATAGAAAAAGCCTTTTTCGAAATGTAAAGCATGAGATATTTCATGTGCAATGTAATGTTTATCAATTTTATGCAGCTTTACTGGGTATCCACAATCAACACAAAAATTACCTGTAATTACCTCATTGCAGTTTGTACAATTTTTTTCCATAAGTTAATTCAAATTTCTTTTCTTTAAAATTTCTTCTAATTCTTTGTTGGTTTTCAAGTTTTGTGTGATTATTAATTAAAGACAAGAATTAATGTTAAAAGCTTAGGTTTATTAATGAATAAAACTAAAGCCATTTAAAACGAGTAAACATAATCAAAAGACATCCAATTTTACCTTAACTAAAGCAATTAAATTTCTATTTTAATAGATTTAAAAGAGAAATTTAAAGTATTTATGCAATTATAAAAAGTTTTTAAACAAAAAAACCATCTCAAATTATGAAATGGTTAGATTAAATTAAGAAAATAAAGAAAACTATTTATGCATTTTAAATACACTTCTTAAGTATCCATAAAATTGTCCATTAACTGTACTAACTAGTCTTTCTTTTCGCTCAATATTAAAAACATTTTTTGATACTTCTTTGATGTCATAAATTGCAGATGGGCTAGCAATAAAGGTTTTATCTGTTCCCCTAGTATGAATGATAAAATAAGCAACTTCAATTTTACTATTCACATCGTAAGAGTAAGCCATTGTATCTTTTATGGTTTTTCCGTTTTGTAAATACGTATTATACATATACCCTTGTGCAATTCTTATATCTTTACCCTTACTGTCGTCCGTTTTTACAAAAGTTATTTTTCCTGAAGGAATAATTATCTCTGATGTTTGCTTATCATTTACATCAAATGAGGTGTACTTAATCGTGTCAACAATCCAATCGCCAGCAATTTTTCCTTCAAATACTTCTGCAAAAGATTTTGGTTCTAAATCTTTTAATTTATCGCAACTTGAAATAATAATGGAAGCGAATAATAACGGCCCTAATAGTACTAGATTTCTTAAGTTTGATTTTTTAACTTTTTTCATGATAATTTTAAAAATTCTTTAATTAATTGATAATCAAAATTAAGAAGTCGAAATAGAATGTGCCATACGTAGAATTTCGTATTTGTGAAATTGCATTTTTTGAAAATTACATCTGTTTTTTTAAACAAAAAAAGCCACCTCAAATTAATGAGATGGCTTATAAAATCATAGAAGAAAATCAGTTGCTATTCTTACTTACTCAAATACATAGATTTCTCTCTATACAATTGTAAGAAATGCGGGTCTTCTAAATCCTTAATAAAACGGATAGATTCTCCAGTTGATTTCATTTCTGGACCTAATTCTTTTTGTACTTCTGGAAATTTATGGTGAGAGAAAACAGGTTCTTTTATGGCATAACCTTTTAGCTTTCGCTCGATGTTAAAATCCTTTAACTTTTTTGTGCCCAACATCACTTTTGTGGCGATGTTGATATATGGAACATCATAAGCTTTGGCAATAAACGGAACCGTTCTTGATGCCCTTGGATTTGCTTCAATTACAAACACCTCATCGTTTTTGATTGCAAATTGCATGTTCATTAAACCTCTTATGTCTAAAGCTCTTGCAATTTTATCGGTATATTCTTCCATTTTAGAAATCACATTCGCCGATAAGTTGAATGGAGGTAAAACCGCACTAGAATCTCCTGAGTGAATTCCTGCGGGCTCAATATGTTCCATTAAACCAATAATATGCACTTCATCCCCATCAAAAATGGCGTCAGATTCCGCTTCTTCTGCTCTATCTAAAAAATGATCAATCAACACGCGGTTTCCTGGTAAATCTCCCAATAATTTTACAACCGCTTTTTCTAAATCCTCATCATTTATCACAATGCTCATTCCTTGTCCGCCCAAAACGTAAGAAGGACGAACCAAAACCGGATAACCAACTTCTTGAGCAACTTTTATAGCTTCCTCCGCATCTTCTGCAACTCCATATTTTGGATAAGGAATGCCTAAATCTTTCAATAAATCAGAAAAACGACCCCTATCTTCTGCAATGTCCATGTTATTGAAGGAAGTACCAATAATCTTGATGCCTTTCTCATGAAGTTTCTCTGCCATTTTTAAAGCAGTTTGTCCACCTAGCTGAACAATTACACCTTCTGGTTTTTCTAAATCAATAATCTCACGAACATGTTCCCAAAAAACCGGCTCAAAATATAATTTATCAGCCATGTTAAAATCGGTAGAAACCGTCTCTGGATTACAGTTAACCATGATAGATTCAAAACCTTCTTCATGGGCAGCAATCAAACCGTGAACACAAGAATAATCGAATTCAATTCCTTGTCCAATCCTATTCGGCCCTGAGCCTAAAACAATTATTTTCTTTTTATCTGATGGGATAGATTCATTTTCACCATCATAAGTGGAGTAGAAATATGGCGTTTTTGCCTGAAATTCTGCCGCACATGTATCTACCATTTTATAAACTCGGCGTAAGCCTAATTCTTTTCTTCTATCGTAGACATCATCTTCGGTTACGTTGCCTAAAACCCAGGCAATTTGCACATCAGAAAATCCCTTTTGCTTTATTGTTAAAAAGAAATCTTTAGGGATGTTGTTTAAAGAGTAACGCTTTAGTTCTTGTTCTAAAGTGGCTAATTCTTGTATTTGATTTAAAAACCAACGATCAATCTTGGTGACTTTTCGGATAGATTCTAACGGTACACCCATTCTCATGGCGTCTTTTATGGCAAACAAACGGTCCCAACTTGGGTGCTCTAGTTTGTACATGATGTCTTCAATATTTCGGTTTTGTTTCCCATCAGAACCTAAACCAGCCCTGCCAATCTCTAAAGATTGACAAGCTTTTTGCAAAGCTTCGATAAAAGAACGACCAATTCCCATGACTTCACCTACAGATTTCATCTGTAAGCCCAATTCCATGTTTGCACCTTTAAATTTATCGAAATTCCAGCGAGGGATTTTTACTATAACATAATCCAAAGTAGGTTCAAAGTATGCTGAAGTTGTTTTCGTAATTTGATTTTCTAATTCGTCTAGGTTGTAACCGATTGCTAATTTAGCGGCTATTTTTGCAATTGGATATCCTGTTGCTTTTGAGGCTAAAGCCGATGATCTGGAAACACGAGGATTAATTTCTATAGCTATAATTTTTTCATCTTCCGGATTAACCGAAAATTGTACGTTACAGCCACCGGCAAAATTCCCGATTGCTCGCATCATTTTAATGGCTTGGTTACGCATATCTTGGTAACAACGGTCGGATAATGTCATTGCCGGAGCAACTGTAATGGAATCTCCAGTATGAATTCCCATTGGGTCAAAATTCTCTATCGAACAAATAATAATGACGTTATCTTTATTGTCGCGTAATAATTCAAGCTCATATTCTTTCCAGCCCAAAACCGCCTGTTCAACTAATACTTCATGCGTTGGCGAAGCTTGTAAACCATGCGAAAGTGCAGCGTCAAAATCTTCTTTTTTATGAACAAAACCACCTCCATAACCTCCTAAAGTATAGGAAGGACGAATTACCAATGGAAAACCTATTTGTTGTGCGGCTTCTTTTCCTTCTAAAAATGAATTTGCAATTTTGGATGGAGCTACGCCGATGCCAATTTCTATCATCAGCTTACGAAACTCTTCACGGTTTTCTGTTTTCTCTATAGCTGCAGTATCAACACCAATAATTTTAACGCCATATTTTTCCCAAATCCCACGCTCTTCTGCTTCGATGGCTAAGTTTAAAGCAGTTTGCCCGCCCATTGTTGGTAAAACAGCATCAATTTTAAGTAAATCCGGCGACTCCTGATGTAATTTTAAAATTTCTTCTATTGAAGTAACATCCAACGGTTTTAAGTAAACATGGTCTGCAATTACTTTATCCGTCATGATGGTTGCCGGATTAGAATTGATGATAGAAACGGTAATTCCTTCTTCTTTTAAAGATAAAGAAGCCTGAGAACCGGCATAATCAAATTCACAAGCTTGCCCAATAATAATAGGACCCGAACCGATAATTAAAACAGATTTGATGGAGTTATTTTTTGGCATGGCGTAAGTTTAAGGGGATTTTTTACGCTTTTAAACAAAAATCCCGACTTGTTTGTCGGGATGCAAAGATAGAAAAAGTTAGGTTTTTTTGGGATAAATTTGAGAATATTATTATTAATTTCTGTAAGAACCAAAGTGTTTTTCTCGAGCAGGTGAATTCGTTTGTAGTTGAAAAACTATAGGAACAGTGTAGCTAATTCTTATTGGTTTTCCTCTTTGTGTGCCGGGAATCCATTTTGGAGACAGGTTCATCACTCTTAAAGCTTCGTTATCAATGTCCTCAGCAACTCCTTTTAAAATT
Organism: Pedobacter psychrophilus; assembly: GCF_001652725.1. GTDB lineage: Bacteria > Bacteroidota > Bacteroidia > Sphingobacteriales > Sphingobacteriaceae > Pseudopedobacter > Pseudopedobacter psychrophilus. The sequence continues at coordinate 109,269 of NZ_LWHJ01000028.1, read as the reverse complement.
TTTATATCTACTAGCTTCCCTTCCTTATCAACAACAAAGCTTAAAATTACTCTACCTTGAGTGTTATTGTCTCTAGCTTTTGGTGGATAACGCAAATTTCTACCTAGAAAAGAACCAAAAGCCGGTAATCCACCATTAAATTCTGGTAGTTTTTCTAGCTCATCATACTTTATGGTTTGCCCATTAGCATCAATTGTTTTCCCGCTAATATACTTTCCATTATCATATTCGTCATAATAGGTGTCGTTATCTTTTGGATTTATGATCTTCCATTCGTTAACTTTCAAACCGTTCAAATACGCTCCACTTATAACTTGTCCGTATCCATCCACTTCATTAAATGTTCCTGAACCTTCTTTATCTAAGTAAGGCTTTCCAAAAGAGTCATTTAGTTCCTCTATTTTTTCAATACTTCTTTTTTTATCATCAACAGAATAAAAGGCCTTTTTTTTAATAGTACCGTTTTGATTGAAGTAAATAGCATTTCCCAATAGTTGTCCTTTTACATACAATTCTTCAGATTCCTTTTCACCATTCTTATAATAACTAATAACATTTCCAGAATAATTAGGAAAAGCATTATTATTGGTAGAACTCGCAATGCTTTTCACCTTTTTATTTAAATAGTAATCTGTTACATCATAAAGGTTTTCATTATTTTTTTCAACAGAAATTGTACGGATAAAATCGGCGCTATCAATATTATCTACTTTTCTATCGTTGCAACCAAATGAGGTTATTTGTTTATTGAACAAGAAAGTTTTTACCTGTTTTGCTTCTTGAGCTTTGCAGAAAGAGAAACTTACAAGTAGAAATAAAGTAATTAAGGTTTTCATTGGTTTTGGTTTTATGTTCAATTATACTATTTTTTGGATTAATCTTTGAGTTTTTAAGAAAAAGGTAAGTAGTTATTAATATGCATTCTCAATATTTTATCCTCGGTCTATTTCCTTACAGATTGAAACTGTTCTTTTATCCTCGGTCTGTGTCCTCACAGACCGAAACTATTTACTTATGTTCTGTGGGGACACAGACAATTGGAGAAAAAGTTAATTTCTTAGAATTACCTAGTTTATATTATAAAATAATGCAAATTCATAATTAAAATCTTCAATTGGTTTGCCTCTAAATGTAGCTGGATGCCATTTCGCCTTAGTAATATTTTCTAATAATTGATTGTCTTTTTTCTCGTTTAAAGAGGTTTTTAATCTAATATTTGATAATTTTCCTTCTTTATCAATATCTAAAAAATATAAAACTGTTCCTTCAAAACTGCCGTTTCTAACAGTTCCGTAATAACCATTAAGCCTATTTTTATTGTAACCATAATTATCAGCATAAGCATAAGTATTTATACGCTTATAAACTATAGGCATTTCTGTTTCATTATAAGTGATTCCTTTTTTAAAATCACCATCAACATAAAAATCCTCGAAGATTAGCTGATGATTGATATCAAATGTTTTCCATGAGCCATTCATAAATCCTTTTTTAAAATCACCTTCCTTTATTGTCCCATCATCCTCATCTTTATAAATTACATGTCCGTTACCCAAACTGTCTAGTAAAGCAACGCCATTATCATAAAATTGCTTTGTTTTATGCTTGATAAATCCGTTCAATCTTTTATCAGAGCCTTGCTCTTTAAGGGAACCATTTTTGTAATAAAGAGATCGTGAAGATGACAAACCTTTTTTATCATAATAATTTAAAGTCTTTAGGTTTCCGTTCTCAAAATATTCTTTAACCTCACCTTCAAAGCCATTTAAGGGCAATATTCTCACAGTAATAAGCCCTTCCTTTTTTAAAGTATCATTTTTAAATATCTCAATAAGTTTTGTGGTTAATGCTCCATTTTCTGGAAAATAAATATATCTTATAAAGTCAGCGCTATCTTTTGATTTGACCTCCTGATTACTAAATTTAAGGAAGGTAGTACTATACAATTTTTGGGCATTGGATTTTATTGAGAAGAGTAAAATAAAAAAGGTAAGTGTTTTTTTCATGATTTAGATTAATGATTAAATATAATATTCTTCTGGAATAATCTTTGCCTCAAATAAATTAAACACAAACAATCATGAAAAAATTAGCAACCGGATTATTTATCCTTACCATCTTTGCAACTAGTTGTGCAACTTTACAATCAATTGTAAAATCAACTTTTCCTTACACATCAAATTTAATAATACCTGCATCTTCTAATGTTGGAAGTACATTATCTGCTACCAGTTCAGCCAGCAGCTTCGACCAGATTTTCACAGGAAGCGGCTCTAACACTGATCAAATAACTCAAGTAAGGATAAGTTCAGCAAAAATTGAATCGGTAAATCCTAGTAACCAAAACTTGGGTGTTTTTAAATCCATTAATATTTATTTGGTCAATGGTTCACAACAGACATTAGTAGCTAATAGAAAAGATGTTTCTGCAACAGTTGGTAATTCTTTGGTTTTGGATATTAACAACAGTAAATTTTTAGATGATTATTTAAAATCGGGAACGGTAAGAGTAAAAATGGAATATGTTTTACAAAGCGGATTAAGCGTGGATTTAAGTGTAAAAGCTAGTTTAGGTTTTAATAGCAGCCCTGCAAATACCAATTAAAAAAACTTTATTTTGAACCCTAAAATCTTATCCTCATCTTTCGGGATAAGATTTTTTTGTTTTGGGCGAATTTTTTCAACATATTTTAGAGCAATTTTTAGCCATCACTTGGATAGAGTGGTTTGGTGTAGTTACCGGCGCTTTATGTGTTTACTTGGCGGCTAAAGAAAATATGCTCAATTGGCCAATTGCTATTTTAAGTGTTATTACATACATCTATATTTTCTACAATGCTAAATTGTATGGCGATACCATTTTGCAATTTTACTTTTTAGGCACTTCGGTTTACGGTTGGTATTATTGGACTTATGGCAAAGCAACTGATTTAAAATCTGAAAGACCAATTGGTATTTTAAAGCCAAAAGATTGGGGAATCATTACTTTAATCTTGATTGTTTTTAGTGTGTTAGTTGGCTATTTATTAAAAAAATATACAGATACAGACGTTCCTTATATTGATGCGTTTTGCACCGTAACCAGCTTTATTGCCCAGTATTTATTGACCAGAAAGAAATTAGAAAACTGGCTCATCTGGATTTTTGTAGATATTATTTACATCCCATTATACATTCATAAAAACCTTTTGGCCACTTCTGTGCTTTATTTTGTATTCCTTTTTATTGCCTTAAAAGGGTATTTAGATTGGAAAAAGAATTATCTTAAAGCTCATGGCTTAAAGCCAAAGGTGGAAAGCATATAACTCGAAATTTTTAGTGTTTTACCATTTAAGTTGATGGAGAAAAAAATAATTAAGATTGCCATTGTTGGACCAGAATCTACAGGAAAATCTACCATTTCGGCGGCTTTAGCAAAACATTACCATACGCTGTGGGTGCCAGAATATGCAAGGTATTATTGCGAAGGTTTAACTGAAGCCTGTACTTTACAAGACGAATTAAATATGTATTACGGTCAGGTTGCTTTAGAAAAAGCAATGGAAACGGTTATACCTAATAACCTGATGATTTGCGATACCACTTTTTTAACTGTTAAAATCTGGAGTGATCACCAACTTGGAAAAACGCCACAACTTGTTTTGGATGCAATTAAGTCTCATAAATATGATTTTTATATCCTTTTAAAAAATGATTTGCCCTGGCAAGAAGATCCTTTGCGGGATTTTAAAGGAATGGGCGATTATTTTTTAGCCATTTGGCATCAAGAATTAAAAGCGATTAATGCTAATTACCAAGAGGTTGGAGGACAAGAAAACAGATTAGAAAATGTTATAAAAGCAATTGATGCTTATTTATTTTCGTTAAACTTGTAATAAAAATTAGTACGGTGCATCTAAAGTATTTGATTGTTGCTATTAAATTATATTTGAATAACATATTGCGTTAGGGATTGAAACGGCATCCTTTTTTTCTCTTTTCAGAAAAAAAGATATAGTATAAAGCCCGCCCGAACGCCCAAATAAATATCATAATCAATCGCATTTAAAACAAAACATTTAATCTAGTTTTAATAAAACAGTAGTATAGCATCATCTATTAAAAACATAAAATTTAATCAACCATCAACTAAAACTATATAACAAAAAATCAATTTTATGAAATTTAAGTACATCACCTCCTCAGTTGCAATTGCCTTATTTATTGCTGCTTGTAGCCCAAAAGCAACAACAGTAAAAAAAGATGGGATGAGCAACGAAATGGCTAAAACTATCCCGATAGATAGCAATGTTAAGATAGGGACATTGCCAAACGGCCTAACTTATTACATTAGAAAAAACGCTGAGCCTAAAAATAGAGCAGAGCTTTATTTGGCAAATAAAATAGGTTCTATTGTAGAAAATGATGACCAACAAGGGTTAGCCCATTTTACAGAGCACATGGCTTTTAATGGAACAAGAGATTTCCCTAAAAACGATTTAATTAACTATCTACAAAAAGCAGGCGTACGTTTTGGTGCAGATTTAAATGCTTATACGGGTTTTAACCAAACGGTTTATCAATTGCCTTTACCAACAGATAGTACTGCCGTTTTTGAAAAGGGTTTTGATATCCTTTCTAATTGGGCTGGTTATTTAACTTATGATGATAAGGAAATTGACCAGGAGCGTGGTGTTATTGTTGAGGAAGATAGACAAAGAGGAAAAAACGCTCAAGAGCGTATGAGCAAACAACTTTTGCCGGTTTTATTAGCAAATTCTAGGTATGCAGTTAGAATTCCAATCGGTAAAACTGATATCATAAATAATTTTCAGCACCAAACCATTAAGGATTTTTACCATGATTGGTACCGCCCAAATTTACAAGCAGTAATTGCTGTCGGTGATTTTGATGTTGACAAAGTAGAGCAATTGATAAAAGACAATTTCTCTGAGCTTAAAAACCCAACTAACGAAAGGAAAAGAGAACAATATGGTATTCCTGATAATCAAGAACCTTTAGTTAAAGTGGTTACCGACCCTGAGTTTCCTTACAATATTGCTTCGGTAACTTATAAGCATAAGTCGGAACCAATGACCACAGAAGCTGGACTGAAGAACAAGATGATGACTAGTTTGATCAACACCATGCTTTCTAATCGTTTAACGGAGATTGTACAAAAAGGGAATGCACCTTTCATATTTGCACAAAGTAATTATGGTGCTTTTCAGGGTGGTTTGGTAGATTTAGATGCCTTTAATAGCGTTGCTGTTTCTAAAGATGCTGCAGGTTTAGAAGCTGCGGTTAAAGCTGTTGTTGCAGAAAGTGTTAGGATGAAGAAGTTTGGCTTTACCCAATCTGAATTAGATAGAGCAAAAATCAATTTACAAACAGGTATTGATAAGCAATACAAAGAAAAAGATAAAACCAAATCTACCGTGTTTGTACAAAAGTATTTAAGCAATTTCTTAAATAAAGAAGCCATCCCAAGTATAGATTATGTTTATGGTTTTTATAACAATAATTTAAATTCTCTTTCTTTAGAAAGTATTAATAAACTGGCAGCAACTTTTGTTACTGATGATAACATGATTGCAACTATCCAGGCGCCAGAAAAAGAAAAAGCAAACCTACCAACAGAAGCTAATTATTTAAATTGGATTAAAAGTGCTGGCGCTGATGTTACCGCTTACGTAGATAATGCAGTTACAAAACCTTTAATGGCTACAAAACCAAAGGCCGGAACTGTTACTGCAGAAAAAAATATAGCGGCGATTGGAGTTACGGAATTAACATTATCTAATGGTATTAAGGTTGTTTTGAAACCAACTGATTTCAAAAATGACCAAATCATTTTTTCTGCTACAAGTAAAGGAGGAACTTCTTTAGCTTCTGACGCAGATTTCCGTTCGGCAGAAATGGCGAGTCAATTGGTGGGTTCTTCTGGTGTTGGCGAGTTTGATGAAAACCAATTGGGTAAATTATTAACCGGGAAAGTAGCAAGCGTAAATCCATACATCAGCACTTACCGTGAAGGAATGGGTGGTTCTGCTTCGCCCAAAGATTTAGAAACCGCTTTTCAATTGGTTAATTTATATTTTACAGTTCCACGTAAGGATGAAGCAGTTTTAAAAACACAATTAGAATCAATGCAGACGGTATTAAAAAATCGTTCTGATGATCCTTTAGCGGTTTATCAAGACACTGCAACTGCGATTTTAAACAGCTACAAAAAAAGAGCGCAGATTATTAAGATTGCCGATTTAAATCAAATCAATCTTGATAAAGCAATGGGTTTTTATAAATCAAGATTTGCTAATGCCAGCGATTTCATCTTCACTTTTGTAGGTAATTTTAAAGTAGAAGAAATTAAGCCATTATTAACTACTTACTTGGCAAGTTTGCCAACCACAGGAACTGCAGAAAATTTTAATGATTTAGGATTAGAGCCATTAGCTGGAGATATCACTAAAAAAGTTTACAAGGGTTTAGAAGATAAAGCAACAATTTCTTTGGTTTACCATGGCGATTATGATTATTCTGATAAAAATAATTTACAATTAGATGCTTTGAAAGAAGCTTTAAGTATTAAAATTTTAGAGCGTTTAAGAGAAAAGGAAAGTGGTGTTTATAGCCCAAGGGTAAGTGTTGATTATGATAATGAGCCAAAATCTCAGTACACTATTAGTATTGATTTTAGCTGTGCTTCTGCCAATGTAGATAAATTGATTGCTGCAGCAAATGATGAGGTTGCTAAATTAAAAGCAGATGGCGCTACACCAGATGATATCCAAAAGTTTAAGGCCGAAGAAAATCGTCAGTACGAACTGCAACAAAGAGAAAATGGATTTTGGTTGGGATATTTACAAAATGCTTACAGCAATGGAAAAAACCCTGTTGATGTATTAACTTACCTTAAAACGTTAGATCAGATAACATTAGCAAGTACAAAAGCTGCCGCTAATCAATATTTAAAACCAAATAATTATATCAAATTGATTTTATTACCAGAGAAAAATTAGATTTTTTTTCCTTTAATGGATAAGATTTTAAACGGTATTATGGTTTTCCATGATACCGTTTTTTGTTTTCAAAAAGATGTATAAATGGAGAAGAAACATTAAATAATTAAGGAACTTTAAAGTTCTCGCATGATTTTTTTAATTTTTCCTTAATGCCTTAATGGTAGAAATTTAAACATGAAGGAATAAAGAAACATTAAGCTTTTCACATAATTTCCTTAATGACTTAATATTTTCTTAATGCCTTAATGGTAGAAAATTAAACATGAAGGAATTAAATAACATTAAGCTTTTCTAAGGACTTAATTTTATCTTAATGTTTTGATACTTAAATAATCTTAAATCATAAAAAAACCCCAAAATTATTTTGAGGCTTTTTTATAGGCAAAGAATCTTTTAAATATATCTGTTGATTAAATTTTCTAAATATTCTTGCTTACCGCTAATGGTTGCAGGTTCGCCTTTTTCAATTGCATAATTTCTTAAATCCTCTAAAGAAAGTTTTCCTTCTTCAAATTCTTTACCTTTTCCAGCATCAAAAGAAGCATATCTATCTTTTCTGACTTTTTTATATTCTGATTTTTGTAAAATGTTATCAGCAGTAATTAAAGCTCTTGCAAATAAATCCATTCCACCAACATGGGCGTAAAATAAATCGGAAGCATCAGTAGAATTCCTTCTGATTTTTGCATCAAAATTGATACCGCCACCTTTTACTCCACCAGCTTCTAAAATAATTAACATAGATTCTGTTAATTCATTAATGTCATTAGGAAACTGATCTGTATCCCAACCATTTTGATAATCGCCACGGTTTGCATCAATAGAACCTAGCATTCCTGCATCGGCAGCAACTTGTAATTCGTGTTGGAAAGTATGACCTGCTAAAGTTGCGTGGTTAACTTCCAAATTCAATTTAAAATCGGCCGACAAATCGTATTTCTGTAAGAAACCTAAAACTGTTGCCGCATCATAATCATATTGATGTTTTGAAGGTTCGCAAGGTTTTGGCTCGATAAAGAAAGTTCCTTTAAAACCATTTTTTCTGGCGTAATCTTTAGAAGCATGTAAAAATTTTGCAAAGTGCTCTTGTTCACGTTTCATGTCAGTATTTAATAAAGTCATGTAACCTTCACGTCCTCCCCAAAAAACATAATTTTCTCCGCCCAATTCAATTGTAGCATCAATAGCAGCTTTTACTTGTGCCGCACCATGGGCCAAAACATGAAAATCGGGATTGGTAGATGCGCCATTCATATACCTGGTATGAGAAAAAAGATTTGCTGTTCCCCATAATAATTTGATTCCAGTATCCGATTGTTTTTGTTTTGCATAGGCAACTAAAGTCTGTAAACGTCTTTCGTTTTCTGCAATGTCATTCCCATAATCAACCACATCAACATCGTGAAAACAATAATAAGGCAAGCTCATTTTAGATAAAAATTCAAACGCAGCGTCCATTTTATCTTTTGCTCGTTCTATAACATCTGATTTTTTATCCCATGGGAAAACATGTGTTGGTCCGCCAAATGGATCTGCACCACTACCATTAAAAGAATGCCAGTAAGCACCAGCAAAACGTAAGTGTTCTTTCAAGGTTTTTCCAGCTACTACTCTGCTTTCATCATACCATCTAAACGCTAAAGGATTATCGCTTTCTAGACCCTCAAACTTTACTTTTACAATCTCTTTAAAAAATTCCATGTTGTATTTTTCTTAATTATTTTTCAATTTTTGTGATAAAATTTCTTTCCATTGCTGATAAAAATCTTCTACTTTCTCACCATTTGGTTCTACTAATTTTAAAGCTTTTCTGTTTTTAAAGGCTTCCGCCGAGGATTGATAAACGCCCAAACCTATACCAGCGCCAATTGCAGCACCATAACTTCCATCATTTTCATAAAGTTCGATAGGAACTCCGGTAACGTTTACAAAAGTTTGTGTAAAGACATCGCTTAAAAAAAGGTTGGCTTTTCCAGCTTTAATTACTGATGGTTTTAAACCGTTCTCTCTCAAAATATCCAATCCATATCTAAATGAAAAAGCAATACCTTCTTGTACAGAACGTAAAATTTCTGCTTTGCTATGGCGGTTTAAATCAATATTTTCTATGCTTGCGCCGATGTTTTTATTGTTCAACATCCTTTCGGCGCCGTTTCCAAATGGGATAGTTTGCAAGCCTTTACTTCCTGTTTCTGCAGATGCAGCTAAATCATTCATTTGATGATAATTTAGGTTTTCTGCAAAGGTGTTTTTTGCCCAACGATTCATGCTGCCGGTTCCGTTTATACATAAAAGTACACCCAAACGTTTTTTTTCTTCTGTATGATTAACATGAGCAAAAGTATTTACCCGAGATTGTTTATCGTACAATAAAGTATCAGCAACGGCATATATAACTCCAGAAGTTCCTGCTGTTGCAGCAACTTCTCCGGGTTCAGAAACGTTTAAGGATAATGCATTATTTGGCTGGTCGCCAGATTTATAAGTAACAGGAATTCCAGTTTTTAAACCCAATTCGGCAGCTATCTCTCCATTTAATTCTCCATGATTTGCGTAAACAGGATTTATTTTGGGAACAAATTTTTCATCAAATCCGTAATTTTCCATTACCTCTTTTGATAAATTATTTCCCTGAAAATCCCACAAAATCCCTTCAGATAAAGCAGATGGACTTGTCGTTATCTCTTTTGTCAATTTCATTGCAATGAAATCGCCGGGCAACATCATTTTATCTACTTGAGCATAAATTTCAGGTTCGTTAGCCTTTACCCAAGCTAATTTTGAAGCGGTAAAATTTCCTGGCGAATTTAATATTTTAGGTAAAACTTTTTCACTTCCTAAATCGGCGAAAGCCTTATTACCTATTTCTACAGCCCTGCTATCACACCAAATAATGCTATTTCTTAAAACGTTTTGATTTTTATCGGTGATAACCAAACCATGCATTTGATAAGCTATACCAATTGCGGAAATATTTTTAGATTGATATTGATTTTTAGAATTGCAAAGTTTTATTGCTTGTTTTACATTCTCCCACCATAATTCTGGAGATTGCTCAGCCCAACCGTTTTGTAAAGCAATTATTTCTACTTCCTTTTCCGGGTAACTTGCACTTGAAACTAAATTTCCTGAAGCAATATCTACCACAGAAACTTTAACTGATGATGTGCCTAAATCAATTCCTAAAAGAAGCATGATGCTTAAAGTTTATAAGAGGTGAATTGCTAAATTAAAAATAATATTAAAATTAAGCAATCGATTGCCTAAAAATTTTTAAATAGGCTCTTTTCAAATTTAATAGAGATAACACGATATTATTTATTGGCGGATTCTGCTTCTTTAGCTTTATTCTTGAAAAATCCTCTTAACAAAAAGTTATGTTGTAAGGCTTCCAAATTTTCATCTAACTTTTTACTACTGGTTTGAAGATTTTTGATTGTAGAGCGAATTTGTTCTGCTGAAGCTGGATCATTTAACATCACACCCACAACATTATCCTTATCATTTAATTTAGCAGAAGCTTTATTCAAATTATCCGTCAAAGCAGCAGCGGAAGATGCTGTATTTTGAAACTCTGCAACAGAGTTTTGTAATTTAGCAAAAACAGCGGTGTCTGTTAACATCTTATCGGCAAGGCCACCTTTTGTATTTAGTTTATTGCTGAAAACATTTAGTTCAGCGGCCATTTTATTTGCTGATGCTGTTGTATTTTGTAGATTATTAACAATTGTTTTAAAATTCTCGGCAATTTGCTGATCTGTTAATAAAGCACCAACAGTACCTTTTCCATCCACTAAATTTTTGGCTAATACTTTAAAGTCGGATGTAATATCCACCAGATTTTTATTATTTACCTGCAAGGTTTTCATAATGTCATCAGTAGATAAAGTTGTATTTACAGCTATTTTATCACCATCTTCTATAAAAGGGAATTTTGGTGAGCCACCATCAAGAACCACAATTTTATTTCCTATTAAACCATCAGAACTAATGCTTGCTTTAGCGTTTTTATGGATGTATTTATGCGCCTCTTCTTCCACGCTCAAAGTCACTTCTACTTGTGAAGTTCCGTAGAATTGTATTTTTTTTATGGTTCCCACTTTTACACCAGAAAACCAAACGTTGTTGCCAATTTTAAGTCCTTGAATATCTTCAAAAACAACTTTTAACTGAAAACTTTTAACAAATGTTTTTCTTTGCCCACCAAGGGTAAAAATTCCTAATAAAAATATTAATAGTCCAACAAAGAGAAAAATCCCTACTCGTATGGCTTTTTTATTGTCTTTAATTTCGCTCATCTTATATTATTGTATAAAATTATATTCAAAAAATGGTGTTACACGTTGGTCGTCTGTATCAAAAACCTCATCAAATGTACCCGCTCTTTGAAACTGACCATCTAGTAACATTGCAATTCTATTACCTACTTCTTTAGCACAAGTTAAATCGTGTGTAATTACGATAGAACTTGTTTTATATCTTTCTTGAACCTCATTAATTAACCTATTTATTTCTAAACAAGTAATTGGGTCTAATCCTGCAGTAGGCTCGTCATAAAGCATAATTTCTGGTTGCAGAATCAATGTTCTTGCAATACCAATCCTTTTTTTCTGTCCCCCAGATAGTTCAGAGGGCATTTGGTTGATTGTTTGCATTAACCCAACAGCATCTAAAACAGTTTCTACTGCTTTATTTATTTCTCCTTTAGTAAGATTTTTTTTATTTCTTATCAATGGAAATTCCAAATTTTGCCTTATCGTCATGCTATCATATAAAGCACTACTTTGAAAAGAAAAACCAATTCTAAGTCTTAACTCTAAAAGTTCTTTTGCATTTAGTTGGCTTACTTCTTTTCCTAATACACTTACAGTCCCGGCATCTTGAGTTAATAAACCGGATATAATTTTTATCAGTACAGATTTTCCTGTTCCAGATCTCCCTAATACAACTAAGTTTTCTCCTTTATAAAGATCTAAATCGGCTCCTTTCAAAACCTGATAATCGCCAAAGGATTTTTCTACATTTCTAATAGAAATTACTGTTTCTGTAGTGGTTGTTTTACTTTTTGCTTCCATTAAGTTCTAAACATAAAAGTAATTTGTGTAGCAATAACCTCTTCCATAAACACTAAAAACATTCCGATAACTACTGCAGAATTAGCTGCCTTTCCTACACCTTCAGTTCCTTTTGATGAATTAAATCCTTGATAACAACCAACCATACCAATAGTAAAACCAAAAATAATTGCTTTTACTGTGGATGCAATAACATCTAAAAATGTGATAGACTCTAAAAAAGATTGGACAAAGGCACTAAAACTAGCGCTTTCTGATAAGGTAACATTTAAAAAAGCACCTAATAAACCAACAAAGGCAGTATAAAAAGTTAAAATGGGTAATGTGATTGTGGTAGCCAGAACTCTAGTAACTACTAAATAACTAAAAGGATTAGTGGCTGAGACTTCCATAGCTTCTATTTGCTCTGTTACTTTCATTGAGCCTAATTCGGCACCAATACTAGATCCTACTTTTCCTGCAGAAATTAAAGCTGTTAGCAGTGGAGCTAAGGTTCTAAATAAGGCAATTCCAACTAAAGAAGGCAACCATGATGTAGCTCCAAACTCGGCTAAAGAAGGTCTTGATTGTTTTGCAAAAACTATCCCAGTAATAAAACCAGTTAATGAAATTAAAGCCAAAGACTTATAACCAACCTGATAACACTGTTTTAAGATTTCTTTGCCCTCAAAGGGCGGAGTAAAGGCTTCTTTAAAAAATTTAGTAATAAATAAATGAACTCGGTATAACTCCAAGAACATATTATTAAATTTAGTAGAAAAACGGGATTTTTTTATCTCCAAAATATTTGATTAAAGGAATCTCCTGTACAAGAATTATTCCATTGATTAAACTTTGCAAAAGTATTAATTAAAATATTTTAAAGATAAAATTAAAGTAAAGGGATTGTAAGATTAATCAATTGATTACCAAGGTCATTTATTTAATGTAATATCCATTAAAATCTACATTAATATTAAATGGGGCAATATACCTATCTATTAAAATTGAAAATTCCTTTTTATTAATGATTTTACTTTCTGAATAATCACTTTCAAAACCATATTTTTCTTTCCAATCTTTCTCTATTTCTTGTTGTATTGAAATGGGATCTCTGCCTGATATAAAACTTATAAGTGAAATGGTGTTTCCTACAGTCATATCCAAATTTTTGTTTTCTATAAACCAAATTTTAGAACGAGCATAAAGCGTAGACATCACTTCTTTAAAATCTGAAACTTTAACAGCATCCTCAACATTAAAAGAATCAGTTTTAAAATCAAATTTCAAAAGCCCGCTAGCAATTATCTTTTGGATTGGATAAAAAGCGCTATCTGTCACAGCAACATCTTTAACAGGATAAAGAAAACTTTTATAGGTAAACATTTCTCCTTGAGTTAACCGGATATTTGCTTTTGATGGAGTTGTATCGAAAAAGGGTCCGAATGCTGCCAAAGCTCCAACTGCCTGTCCCATATTTGTCCAAAGAGCAATATTTCTAAAATCGTCTGTTTCAAAATCTTTAAAAGCCGACATGGAAACAATTAATAAATTATCTTTTTCTTTTGGGATAAAAACACCTAAAGGGATAAAATGTGCTGTACTATCTTTACCAAAACCTGCCGCTCCGCTTGTTCTGTATAATTTTTGAAGTTGATTGTAAGGATTATTTTCTTGTTGTTTATTATAGGCAACTAGGTTTTCAAACTTTCCGTTTTTATCTAAACTCAAAATATTAAATTCTGCTAAAACTGAGTTTGCGCTATTGGTTGTAGCATCTACTAAAACCTTACATTTTATATCTTCTTGTTTGCCATTAATATTCACCTTCACCTCCCAACCATTCTTTTTTTGTTCGATACCTAAAATTGGCGTTGCTTTTAAAAAAGATAAGTCTTTTGTATTTTTAACGATGTTTTCTAAAACCAATTGAGGTGTGGTTTGCACAGAATCTGATGTTTTAATAAACTGGTCTTTCCACTCTTTCCATAAGCCTAAGTCGAAAGCGGGGATATTCATTAATGGCGCAACATCGCTAATTAAATTATCATTTGGGATAATCAGTAAAGTTTTAACACCACTTCTTGCGGCTTGTATAGCTGCTGCGGTTCCGGCGGCAGAACCACCAATTACAATTACATCTGGTTTTAATTGGGCTTCCGCTTTAAACGAAAAAAGGATTATAAAAACCCAAAGTATTCTCTTTATCATATTTTCAATAACGAAATTAACAGGACATAAATTTTTTCAGTAATTTTTTTTACATTCTATAAAGATGAAATTTATTCCAATTAGATTTTCAGCTAAAAGGATTTGCTTTTGCTTTAAAAGTCAATAATTTTCAGTTTATTACAAATGTAAAGATGTAAATAACTTTATATATTGGTGTAAATTTAATTTTATATGATTGATGTTTTACCAATTTTTCCGCTTTTAAACAAAGAACTTTTAAACGTGTTAAAAAGTTTAAAGCCTAAAGATTGGGAAAGGAAAACTGTTTGCCCCAAATGGAATATCAAAGATATTGTTGCACATCTTTTAGATACTAATTTAAGAAGATTAACAATTGGCAGAGATGGTTATTTTAAGGAGAATGCCAACCAATTTACCAGTCATGAAGAATTGGTGGGATTTCTCAACAAATTGAATGCAGATTGGGTTGAGGCAATGAAAAGATTGAGTCCAAATATTTTGATTGAGATGATAGAGAAATATCAAAATGAGCTGATTGATTATTTCAAAGAATTAAATCCGTTTGATACTGCATTATTCCCAGTTTTATGGGCAGGTAAAGATTATTCTGAAATTTGGTTTGATATTGCCAGGGAATATTCTGAAAGATGGTTGCACCAACAACAAATCAGACAAGCATTAAATGACCAAATCTTGCTAGAATCGAAATTTTATCATCCTTTTTTAGAAATAAGTATGCAGGCTTTGCCTCACACCTATAAAAATATAGAAGCCAATAATGGCGATACTTTAAAAGTAGAAATTGTTGGCGAAGCTGGAGGGACTTGGTGCATTATCAAAAAAAATGATAGATGGAATTTTACAGAGGAAAATGAAAAGAATCCCAAGGCTTTAATTTATATAGATCAACAAATTGCATGGCTACTTTTTTCTGGGGGCATAAACCCAATGGACGCTTCCCAATATTATCAGATACATGGGGATTTTAATTTAGCTAGTCAGGTTTTAAAAATGAAATCAGTAATGATGTAAAAAATGGAAATAGAGATTGAAATTTGAAATATCCTATTGGTAAATTTATAGGTAAGGATGGTTATCAATTACATGAAAAAAAAAACAGGAATTTTATATTAATGATACGAGTTATTAAAACAGTTTACATCTGGGTTGTTGTACTAGGATTGGCCTCAGCAAAATTACATGCTCAGGATATTCAAAACATAGGAGTGCCTTATGTAGAAAACTTCCCAAAAAATATATACCAATCTGGTAACCAAAATTGGTCAATCACCCAAGATGAACATGGTGTTTTTTATTTTGGCAATTCTGAAGGATTACTTTCATACGATGGACGCTTTTGGGAAAATCATCAAATTCCTCACCATTTAATTGTTCGTTCTGTAGCTGCCGACAATAAAGGTCATATTTTTACGGGTGGTTATGGCGAGATGGGCTATTGGGAATATGATGAAAAGGCCATTCTTAAATACCATTCTTTAACCAATTTAGTAAAAGATAAATCTAAACTCAACAATGAAATCTGGAAAATCTACGTAGATAATAATCAAATCATTTTCCAAACATTTGCTAATATTTTTATTTATAACAACCAAACTAACACCATAAAGGTAATTGAAGGTAATGGGTCTTTTATATTTATGTTTAAGGTGGGTAAAAGGTATTTAATTGGTACTGCAAATAATAAAATTTATGAACTTATTAATGATAAATTAAACCTCTTAAAAGGGAGCGAGGGAATATCTGGGGTGCTTTCTATTTTACCTTACGGTGATAATTCTTTCCTAGTTGGAACCGCAAAAAACGGACTTTTCTTGTACAACGGCGAGCGGTTTACAAAGTGGGAATCAGAAGCTAATGATTTTCTTAAAACCTATCAGCTAAATAATGGGGTTAAAATTTTCAACAAGTATTTTGCTTTCGGTACCATTTTAAACGGGGTTATTATTTTAGATCAAAACGGCAAAATTGTACAACACATTAACAAATCAGGAGGCTTACAAAATAATACAGTTTTAAGTCTATTTGTTGATAATTCCCAAAACCTTTGGGTTGGTTTAGATAACGGTATTGATAGGGTAGAGCTAAATTCCCCACTCTACTTTTATTTTGATAAAAATGGTGCTTTCGGAACAGTTTATTCCAGCATTATTTTTAATGATAAAATATATTTAGGAACCAATCAAGGGCTTTATTATAGTAATTGGAACAGCGATCCTGCAAAGAGGCAATCTTTCAATTTTAAATTTATTCCAGGATCGCAAGGTCAGGTATGGGATTTATCTGTTTATGATGGAAATCTTTTTTGTGGTCATAACAACGGAACATATTTAGTAAAGGATAATACTATAGAAAAAATTTCATCTATCAGTGGAGGATGGACCTTAAAAAAAATGAATTCAAGTCCAGATAAATTAATCCAAGGGACTTATACCGGGTTGGTAATTTATCAAAACATAAAAGGTAAATATATTTTTTCCCATCAAATTGATGGATTTAACCAACCATGCAGATATGTAGAGCAAGATAATAGAGGAAATATTTGGGTTAGCCATCCTTATAAAGGGATATTTAAAATTAATTTGAGTTCAGATTTGCGAACAGTAAAATCAACAAAAGTTTATGACGAGAATTATGGGATCCCAACAACTTACGGTATCAACATATTTAATCTTGATGGCAGGATTGTATTTTCATCAGATTCTGGCTTTTATGTTTATGACGAAATTAGTGACCGATTTGCCAAATACAATGAGTTAAATGATAAAATCGGTTCATTTTCCTCATCTAATAAATTAATAAAAGCAGATGATAAAAAGTTTTGGTTTGTAGATCATGGGAAAGTAGCTCTAGCAAATTTTTCTAATGCTGGGAAAATATCAATAGACTCTAGCCTTTTTAATGTGATAAACGGCAGAATGGTTAAAAATTATGAGAATATTTCTAAAATTAACGATAATCTTTTTTTAATAAGTGTAGATGATGGCTTCGTCATTTTTAGTAAGAAGGTTTTTCCTGATCGTTCTGTGGCTTTGCCTAAAGTTTTTATTGGCAAAATCGAAAATATTACTTCCGATAATTATTTGATTACAGAAAGCGGATTGATTAGTAAACAAGTGAGCATTCCGTATAGCCAAAACAGTATCCGTATAAATTATAGCTTACCTTATTACAGACAAGGGGAAATAAAATATCAATATTTATTAGACGGGTACTCAAATTCATGGTCTTCTTGGTCGGCTTCTTCCCAAAAAGATTTTACAAATTTACCTTACGGAAAGTATAATTTTAAGGTAAGAGCAATTGTTAATAATGTCACAATAAGCTCCATTTCTCAATTTGAGTTTGAGATTATCCCTCCATTTTATGCTACCATTTGGGCATGGATGTTTTACTTGATTATTTTTTCAGTTCTGGTTTATTTCTTTAGAATTTTCTATTTCAAAAAGCTTGAAAAGCATCAGCGAAACATTCAAAAGCATTTACAAGAAGAGCAGGATGAATTATTAAGGCAAGAAAATATCATTAACGAGCAAAAGTTAATTAAATTAAAAAACGAGAAACTTCAAGCAGAATTAGAAAGCAAGGGTAGAGAGGTAACCAATTCTGCAATGAATATCGTTTACAAAAACGAATTACTTCAAAAAATTAAGGACGAGATTGCTAATTTAAAAGACAAAGAAGGAAAAAAACTGGCTGAGGAACAGCTTAGGAAAGTCGAAAAAATAATTGATGAGAGCATGAGTAATGAACAAGACTGGAACCTGTTTGAAACCAGCTTTAATGAAACTCATGAAAACTTCTTTAAAAAACTCAAGCATGATTACCCTGATTTGGTTCCTAATGACTTGAAACTTTGTGCCTATCTCAGACTTAATATGAGCAGTAAAGAAATGGCTTCATTACTCAATATAAGTTTAAGAGGGATGGAAATTAGGAGATATAGATTAAGAAAAAAATTAAGCCTACCACACGATAAAAATTTGGTAGAATTTTTGATTGAACTTTAAATACTACATCATTACCTCTCATAGAGTATTTAATCTTTAAAATACCCTTTAATTATTTTTAATCTATTGATGTAGTATCAAAACTGCGTCTGAAACCTTTAAACATGGTATTTTAGCCTTAAACAGCACTTACTAGCGATGTTGATGTTTGGACTATTGTTAATTGATGTAGTGATGTAGAGGTGATTTGTTTTGTATCGGTATAGAAATGCCTCACTTTTGTTCTACCAATTAATTATTAAATCCAAATTATGAAAAGAAAAGCTATACTCGTATTGCTAAGTTTTTTCTCCTTTTTTTATGTTTCTGCGCAGGATATTATCATCACTGGTAAAGTATCAGATGCCAAAACAAATGAAACACTTATTGGAGTAAGCATTAGTATTAAAAATTCTACATCGGGTACACAATCAGACGTTAATGGTAATTATACTATTACGGCTGCTCCAAATGCTACCTTAGTATTTACTTACATTGGCTATGTTACTCAAGAAATTCCTGTAAACGGAAAAACAGTTATCAATTCTGTTTTAGTAACTGCAAATCAAAGTTTAAATGAGGTAGTTGTAATAGGTTATGGAACACAAAAAAAGAGAGATTTAACAGGTGCAATTACTTCTATTAAAGGAGAAGAGATTGAAAAACTCCCAAACATTAATCCTATTTCTTCTTTACAAGGAAAGGTTGCCGGTTTAACAATTGTGAACAGCGGTGCGCCTGGTGCTTCGCCAACAGTAAGAATTAGAGGTGTAAACAGTACCAACGGTGCTGCACCGGTTTATGTGGTTGATGGAGTTATCCAAGATAATATTGACTACTTAAATTCTGCCGATATTGAAAGCATTGATGTTTTGAAAGATCCATCATCAATTGCAGTATTTGGTATTAGGGGTGGTAATGGTGTTATTGCGGTTACTACTAAAAGAGCTGCAAAAGGCCAAACCAGAGTAACTTACCAAGGTTCTGTAGGTATACAAAATGTCACTAATACAATTGATGTTACAGATGCGGCAGGTTTTAGAAAATTATATGATCAACAATTGGCAAATAACAACGCCGCTCCATTTGATTATTCTAGTTATAATGCAGATACCGATTGGCAAGATCTAATCTTAAGAACCGCAGTACAAACTAACAATAGTTTAAGCATTTCTAACACGGGCGAAAAAACCACTACATTAATAAATCTTGGTTATAATAAACAAGAAGGTGTAGTAAGATATGGGGATTTCCAAAGATTTGTAGGTCGTTTTAACCAAGAAATTAGAATTAACAAAAACTTAAAGCTTGGCGCTGATATTACCGCAAACCATTACATTACACAAGGTTCAGGTGTAAGTTTAAACAATGCTTTATGGTCTGCTCCAATTGTTCCTGTTCAGTTTGATGAAAATACTTATTACAGTATGCCATCATTCCAAAGGGCTCAAGTTGGTAACCCAATAGAAAGTATTAATAGAGCAAACGGAAACTCAATTAATAAAGGTTATAGAGCAGTAGGTAATGTATTTGCTGAAGTAAAATTTTTGAAACAGTTTAAATTACGCTCAGCTTTCTATACAGATTTAAGCTTTAATGGAAGTAGAGGTTACACTCCTTTGCCAAATAGATTTATTAATTTGGCAGAAGGCAATGCACCAACTGATACCACTATCAATGTAAATGGTCGAACAAGTGTTAGACAAAACCAAGACGAATTTAGAAAGTTTCAACAAGATCATACCGTAAGTTATGATTCTATTTTTAATAACAAACACCGCATTAATGCAGTTGTAGGTTTCACTTCTCTATATGAAGGAAGCACAAATTTAAGTGGAAGCAGAACAGATACTACTTTAAATATTCCAAGAGATCCACAGTTTTGGTATCTAGGAATTGCAGATCAAATTAACCCAGGCAATTTTAACGGAGGTGGCGGAGAAAACGCAATTTTAGGTTATCTAGCCAGAGTTAGTTATGGATATGGAGGTAAATACTTGTTAAATGCCTCTATTCGTAGAGATGGATCTTCCAGGATTAGTCCAGAAAACAGATATAGAACATTTGGTGCCCTGGGCTTAGGATGGGTTTTATCAGAAGAAAACTTTCTTAAAAATTCAGAGAAAATCGATTTCTTAAAAATTAGAGGATCTTGGGGAACCGTTGGTAATACCAATGGTTTAGGACAAAATTATTTTGAACCTAATTTAGTGCAAAGCGGTGTAGGTGTATTTGGAGATAATATATTTACTTCTGTTACACCAGCATTTTTACCAGATCCAAACTTAAAATGGGAAACTACTCGTGGGGTTGATGTTGGTTTAGATTTAAGAGCATTCAAAAATAAATTTAGTGCAGAAATAGATTTATATAACAGAAAAACAGTTGATCTAATCACTAGGATTACGCTTCCCGGATCATCAGGTAATATTACTTACTTCACAAACTTAGGGTCAATTTCTAATAAAGGTGTTGAAGTTGCACTGGGATATAACGATAAGATAGGTAAAGATTTCACCTTTGGTATATCTCCTAACTTTAGCTACAATAAAAACAATGTAGAATCTTTAGGTAACGATTTCAACTTTACATTAACTGGTAACGGTGGTGTAAACAGAACCATTACAGGCGAATCTATTGGTCATTTTTTTGGATACCGTCAAGTTGGTGTTTATCAATCGATAGCAGATTTACAAAACAAACCTGCTTTCTCTAATTCTCAAGTTGGAGATATCGCTTACGCTGATTTAAATGGAGATGGTGTAATTACGGCTGCAGGTGATAGAGAAATCTTAGGTTCGCCAATGCCAGATTTTAATTACGGTTTTAACATCAACACAGGTTATAAAAATTTCGATTTATTGCTACAAGGACAAGGTGTAGCTGGAAACTCTATCTACACACAACGTAGAACAAATAGTTTTGCGATATTAAATTATGAAAGCAATAGATTAAATGCTTGGACAGGTGCCGGTACTTCTAATGTAGAACCAATACTAGATAACTCTAGGGCAAACAATTTCGTTTTTAGTTCATACTATTTAGAGCCAGGCGATTATTTTAGATTAAGAACGGTACAATTAGGTTACAACGTTAATAAAGACCTTTTATCTAAAGTTTCTTTAAAAGGATTAAGAGTATACGTTAGTGGACAAAACATAAAAACTTGGTCTAAAGCAACTGGATATTCTCCAGAGGTGCCAATTGGAATCTTAGCAGGTGGTGCAGATAACGGTGTTTATCCACTTCCAGCAGTTTACACGTTCGGCATTAACGCAACTTTCTAAAATTATTAACATTTAATCCTTTAAGGAAATGAAAAAATATAAAAACAGATCATTTATTAAGATAGGAGTGATGGCAACTTTAGCCCTTATTATCATATCTTCTTGTAGCAAAGACTTTTTAGATCGTCCCGCACAAGGTCAATATTCTGAGGGAGATTATCCTTTTTCAGCAGGTTCAGGAGCTTTTGACCCCGCTATTTTTGAAGCTTACGATGCTTTACGTTTATACGGTGTACACTCAGCAGGTTTTCAGGCGGCTGTAAGTATTAGAAGTGATGATGCGGATAAAGGAAGTACTGATGCAGATGGACCAAGTACTCGTCAATTTGATGATTTAACTTTAACATCTACAAATGGCTTAACAAACGGAATGTGGTTAGATCATTATACCATGATCAATAGAGCTAATTTGGTACTGGATAGAATTAAGAAGGATCAAAGCCCATTAACACCACAGGCAGTAAAATTATCTGGTCAAGCAGAAGCTAAATTTATCAGAGCTTATGCCTATTTTATGATGGTAAGATATTTTGGGGGCGTTCCTTTGATTGACTCAATTTCTACAGATCAAGTATCTACTTCAAATAAACCCCGCAGCACACCCGCACAGGTTTACACATTAATTGAAAGTGATTTACAATTCGCGGCAGCTAATTTACCAGCAAGTTGGGAAAATAAATTTATTGGTAGGTTAACAAGTGGTGCTGCAAACGGACTATTAGCTAAAGTTTATATCACACAAAAAAAATGGGCTCAGGCAAAAGCAGCAGCTAATCAGGTCATTCAATCTGGCCAATATGATTTATCTACTCCATACAATACAATTTTTGGAGAAAGCGGCGAAAACTCCAAAGAATCTGTTTTTGAAGTGCAAGCGTCAGCAACACCTTCAGAAACAAGAAGATATGGCGTACAATCTTCTGCAAACCAAGGTGTAAGGGGTACAGGTATCTGGAATTTAGGAAATGGATTTAATGTGCCAAGCGCATTATTGAATGCTACTTATGAAGCAGGTGATCCACGTAAAGCGAGAACATTCTTGTTTGCTGGTGGTACTTCAATTTACAATGAACCAGTTCCAGCAAATTTGCCTAACCCAATTTATAACCATAAAGCACATACAAGCCCAAGCTATAGGGCAAGATATTTAGACAATTTTGGATATTGGATGAACGTAAGAATTTTACGTTATGCAGATGTGGTATTAATGTATGCAGAAGCTAGCAATGAAGTGGGAGGAACAGTAAATACACAAGAAGCTTTAGCTAAATTAGAATTGGTTAGGTTTAGAGCAAGAGGCGGCAACACAGCCATATTACCTATTGTAACAACTACTGATCAAGAAGAATTAAGACAAGCTATTAGAAGAGAAAGAAGAGTAGAATTAGGAATGGAATATGACCGCTTTTTTGATTTGGTAAGATGGGAAACAGTTGGTCCAGTTTTAAGGGCAGCAGGAAAACCATTTGTGAACGGTAGAGATGAACTTCTTCCAATCCCACAAGCGCAAATAGATTTAAGTAAAGGCGTATTGACTCAAAACCCAGGTTTTTAACTATTTAATAAATATTAATTATGAAAAATTGGTTTAAAATATTTGGTAAGCAAAGTTTAGTAGTACTAACTATGTTTACTATGGTGCTTTCAAGTGCTTGTAAAAAAGACGGAAACCCAAATAACATTTCGGATGCTGTAGCGAGTGATTATGAACGCCCAGCAAATGAAGGAGTGATTAAAATTTTAGCAATAGGAAACAGCTTTTCTGAAGATGCGATAGAAACTCATTTATATGATTTGGCAAAAGAAAAAGGAATTAAGGTAATTATTGGTAATATGTATATAGGTGGGGCATCATTAGCAACTCATCAGGCAAATGCTGAAAGAAATGTTCCTATTTATGAGTACCGAAAAATTAATGAGAATGGCGAAAAGAAAATATTTCTAAAAACTTCTTTGAACATTGCGCTTGAAGATGAGCAATGGGATTATATTAGTTTTCAGCAGGTAAGTGAAAATTCTGGTCAATTAGAAACAATTACCGCTCCATTGACTTCAGTTTTCAATTATGTTAAATCTAAAGTTAAAAATCCAAATGTAAAATATGTTTATCATCAAACTTGGGCATATCCGCAAAACTCAACTCAACCCGGCTTTGCTAATTACAACAGCAACCAGATAACAATGTACAATGCCATTGTTAATGTATCTAAAGAAGTTAAAAACATAGTGCCTCTTGATATTATAGTTCCATCTGGAACAGCAATCCAAAACGGAAGAACAAGTGTTTTAGAAGATAATTTCAATAGGGATGGATACCATTTGTCTATACCATTAGGTAGATATACGGCAGCCTGTACATGGTTTGAAACTATTTTTAAATCTCCCGTAGTAGGTATGAAATATAAGCCAGAGGGGCTTTCTCCTTTTGAAGTTTCTATTGCCCAAAATGCAGCCCATTTAGCTGTTTTAAAACCTTATGAAGTAACCGTAATGACAGCTTTTCAAGGTGGGAACGGAGGACCTTTAACATCTTCTGTTTTAATAGATTTTGGTAATTCTCCAAAATCAGAATCTTGGAATCAAATTAGTTCTTTTACTGCGGGCAGTAAAATATCTTTGAAAGACAGCGTGAATTCTTATGTTGGACTTTCTTTAACAATCATAAATCGTTTTAACGGAATAAACATAAATGGAGAAACCGTAACTAATACTCCATTGAATATGCCGGCTAATGTATCAAGTCGTAACTTTTTTGGAAGTTCAAAACTTCCATTTAGTGGAATACCTGCAGGTAATGCCGTTTTTACTATCACTGGATTAGATAATACCCTTACTTATAATTTCAGTTTTTATGGCTCAAGAACTGCAACAAACAATAGAGAAACTAAATATGCAGTTTCTGGTACTAATCAAGCAGACGCTAGTATAAATACAGGTTCAAATGCAACAAGGATTGCTACCGTAAGAAACATTAAGCCAGATACAGAAGGAAAGGTAACCATTACCGTTTCTGCAGGTGTTAATAATGTAACAAGTGAGGGTTTCTATTATCTTAACGCTGCAAAAATCACTTCAAATAATTAAATTTTAAAAGGCTTCTCATCTATAATGAGAAGCCTTTCTTTATACCATTTACATGTTTTGTAAAAAAGTATTTATTGGGTTTTTAAGTATTTGGTTAGTAACTGCTTGTTCTCAAAAAAACAAAACAACTTCTTCTAATCAATTATCTGATCATCAACTTTTAGATACTGTTCAACATCAAACCTTCCAATATTTTTGGGATGGCTCAGAAAAGAATTCTGGTGCTGCCAGAGAAAGAATCAATTTAGACCAACCTTTTTATGAAACTGATATTGTGGCAACAGGAGCAACTGGTTTTGGGCTTATGGGAATTGTGGTTGGAATTGAAAAAAAATTTGTTGCTAAAGAAGATGGGGTTGATCGCCTTTTAAAAATATTGAACTTTCTTAAAACAGCAGAGCGTTTTCATGGTGCTTGGCCTCATTGGATTTATGGCGAGACAGGAAAAGTAAAACCTTTTTCAAAATTAGATGATGGAGGTGATTTAGTAGAAACTGCTTTTGTAGCACAAGGATTAGTTTGTATTAAACAATATTTTAAAAACGGGAATTTAAAAGAGAAAAGGCTGGCTAATTTGGCTGATGAACTTTGGAAAGGCATCGATTTTAAATGGTACACTAAAAATGAAAATGTGTTATATTGGCACTGGAGCCCTAAAAACGAATGGAAAATGAACCTTCCTGTGCATGGGTTTAACGAATGTTTAATCATGTATGTGATGGCCGCCGCTTCTCCAAATTATGGGATTAATAAGGCTGTTTATGATGAAGGTTGGGCAATGAGAGGTAAAATAAAATCTCCAAGAAATTATAACAATATTCCTTTACAGTTTTTTCATCAGGGCAATGCGCCTCATGGCGGTCCGTTATTTTGGTCTCACTATTCTTTTTTAGGTTTAAATCCAAACGGATTAAAAGATGAATATGGAGATTACGGTTTAGAGACTAAAAACATGGTCCTAATTAATTATCAATGGTGTGTAGATAATCCATTAAAATATAAAGGATACGGCAAAAACTCATGGGGTTTAACGTCTAGTTATTCTGTTAAAGGTTATGCCGGTCATGCGCCAGAAATTACAAAAGATTTGGGTGTAATTGCGCCGACCGCAGCAATTTCATCAATTGCCTATACGCCTATTGAATCGCTGAGTGCTATCCGGTATTGGTACACCCAAAAGAAAGATAAAATTTGGGGTAAGTATGGTTTTTACGATGCTTTTAGTGATCAAGCAGAATGGTATAAACCAAGATATTTAGGGATAGACCAAGGACCAGAATTAGTGATGATAGAAAATTACAGAACAGGTTTACTCTGGAAACTTTTTATGAGTGATGAGGACGTACAAAAAGGATTGAAAAAGTTGAATTTTACAAGTCCAAATTTGAAATAATTGCATTGCTATACTGCTTAGGCGTTAACGATAGGAACGGCATCCTTTTTTTGTTCTAATCTTTTTTGCAGGTTACAAAAAAAGATATAGTGAATAGCGTGTATAAACGCTCTAATATTAATTATTTAAACACACCGATAAATAAAATGAAGCAACTCCTTTTTTTACTTTTGATTATTGGTAAAATAGCATCAGCCCAACAAGCTCAAATGCAAACTTATTGCAATCCTATAAATTTAGATTATACTTACATGGTCTATAATTCTGATAGGGATATTTCTTACCGAAGTGGTGCAGACCCTGCGGTAGTTAGTTTTAGGGGAGAATATTATATGTTTGTAACCCGTTCTTTGGGTTATTGGCATTCTACAGATTTATCTAACTGGGATTTTATCACTCCAGAAAAATGGTATTTTCAAGGTTCAAATGCCCCCGCTGCACATAATTATAAAGATTCTGTTTTATATGTTACTGGTGATCCATCTGGATCTATGAGCATTCTATATACTGATAATCCAAAAAAAGGAGATTGGAAAGCCACAAAATCTATTTTAAACGGTTTACAAGACCCGGATTTTTTTATTGATGATGATGACAAAGCGTATATGTTTTGGGGTTCTTCAAATTTATATCCTATAAAAGGGATGGAGTTAGATAAAAACCATCGTTTTACACAAAAAGGAAATGTAATAGAGCTTTTTAACTTAGATGAGTCAAAACACGGTTGGGAACGTTTTGGAGACAACCATGTTTCAACAATGGAAGGTTATATGGAAGGCGCATGGCTAACCAAACATAACGGTAAATATTATATGCAATATGCCGCTCCAGGAACAGAATTTAATGTTTATGGTGATGGAGTTTACATGGCTGATAAACCTTTAGGACCTTATACTTATGCACCAAACAATCCGGTTTTCTACAAGCCAGGTGGTTATATTAATGGAGCCGGACATGGTAGTACTGTTGTTGGGCCAGGCGGGCAATATTGGCATTTTGCTTCAATGACATTATCTGTAAATGTAAATTGGGAGCGTAGATTATGTGTTTTTCCAACTTGGTTTGATCAAGACGGTTTAATGTATAGCAATACATCTTTTGGAGATTACCCGCATTACGCTCCCTCACTACCCGGAAAACAAGGCGCTTTTAGAGGTTGGATGTTGTTATCTTACAAAAAACCATTAAGCTCATCAACAACAGTTGACACTTTTAAAGCTAGCCATGTAACAGATGAAAACATAAAATCTTTTTGGGTATCTCAAAATAATGACGCTAAAGAGTGGTTAAAAATTGATTTGGAAGAAGCTGCTGATGTTTATGCCATCCAAATTAATTACCACGATTATCAATCAAATTTATATGGTAGACCAGACAGCATGTATCACAGATATACGGTTGAGGGTTCTTTAGATGGTAAAAATTGGTTCAATTTAATTGATAAAAAAAATAGCTTTAAAGATGTGCCTAATGATTATGTAGAATTAGAAAACCCTAAAAAAGTGAGATATGTGAGGTACAACAATATTAAAGTGCCTACCACAAATTTAGCTATTTCTGGTTTCAGAGTTTTTGGAATAGGAGAAGGAAAATTACCTGCTTCAGTTAAAAATTTTAAAGTAAAAAGACAAGCAGATAAAAGAGATGCAATGCTTACTTGGGATAAAGTAAAAGATGCACAAGGTTATAATATTAAATGGGGTATAGCTGCGGATAAGCTTTATAATTCTTGGTTAGTTTATGATGTTAATGAAATGGATTTGAGAAGTTTAAATACTGACCAAACTTATTATTTCAGTATCGAATCTTTTAACCAAAATGGAGTTTCTAAAGCTCTTAATCCTTTAAAAACAGATTAATATGAAAAAAATAAATCTCTTAATTGTAATGATGTTTGTTGCTTTTTTATCTCAAGCACAAGTTAAACATCGTTTTGATAATGCCATGCTTGAGTTTAAAAAAATAGACCAGCAAAAACACACACCAAAAGGAGGAATTCTTTTTATTGGCAGTTCATCTTTTACATTTTGGAAAGCTTTAGAAAATACTTTTGCCAGCTACCAACCAATTAACAGAGGTTTTGGAGGTTCAACCTTGGCAGAAGTTATACATTATGCCGATGATATTTTATACCCTTACCAGCCTAGGCAAGTAGTAATTTATTGTGGCGAAAATGACATTGCAGAAGGCAATTCCCCGGAAATTACAGTTGAAAGGTTTAAAATACTGTTCAATTTAACTCGCAAGCATTTACCAAATGCGCTCATCAGCTTCGTTTCTATGAAACCAAGTGTGGCTAGGGAAAACCTAATGCCTCAATTTTCTTACGCCAACCAGCTGATAGAAAGATTTATGGCAGCACAACCAAATACCAGTTACATTAACGTATATGATGCCATGTTGCAAGAAAATAAAATGCCATTAACAGATATTTTTATCGCTGATAATTTACATATGAACGCTAAAGGTTACGATATCTGGACTAAAATAATTACTCCATATCTGCTTAAGAATAATTAATATTATGAAAGTACTACAATATATTTTTACAATTGGTGCATTAACGGCTTTATCCGCATGTGCCCAACAAAAGCCTGCCGTACAAACGGTTACAAAAACATCGAACTCAAAAATGGATGTTTTCATTTCAGATTTGATATCAAAAATGACTGTAGAAGAAAAAATTGGTCAGCTTAATTTATTAACAGGAGGCGAAGCCATCACCGGTTCAACCGGAAATTCAGATATCGAGAAAAAAGTTAAATCTGGGCAAGTAGGTGGTTTTTTCAGCTTAAGCACTCCCCAAAAAGTACGCACTGCACAAGAGCTGGCGGTAAATAATACAAGATTAAAAATCCCATTAATTTTTGGGATGGATGTCATCCACGGATACAAAACAGCATTTCCAATTCCATTGGGAATGTCGGCCACTTGGGATATGGATTTAATTAAACGTACTGCACAAATAGCAGCTGAAGAAGCTACTGCGGATGGCATCAACTGGACATTCTCGCCAATGGTGGACGTTTCGAGAGACCCACGTTGGGGACGTTTTTCTGAAGGTAGCGGAGAAGATACTTTTTTAGGTTCTGAAATTGCAAAAGCAATGGTGCAAGGTTACCAAGGAGACGATTTAACAAAAATCAATACTTTAATGGCTTGTGTAAAACATTTTGCTTTATATGGCGCTGCCGAAGCAGGTAGAGATTATAACTCAACCGATATGAGTTTGGTTAAAATGTATAACGAATATTTGCCACCATATAAAGCGGCTATTAATGCTGGTGCGGGTACAGTTATGGTTTCTTTTAATGATATAAATGGAACTCCCGCCACAGCTAACAAATGGCTTTTAACAGATGTGTTAAGGAATCAATGGGGTTTTAAAGGGATGGTTGTTACTGATTATACAGGCATCAACGAAATGACAGCACATGGTTTAGGAGATTTGCAACAAGTATCTGCTTTAGCTTTAAATGCTGGTGTTGATATGGATATGGTTGGCGAAGGATTTTTAACTACTTTAAAAAAATCTTTAGATGAAGGAAAGGTTAAAATAGAAGATATTAACAGAGCTTGCAGATATATTTTAGAGGCAAAATATAAATTAGGTTTGTTTGAAAATCCTTACAAATACTGTAATGATGAAAGAGCAAAGGCTAAAATATTTACTGCAGAAAACTTAAAAATAGCTCGTGAAGCAGCTACTAAAAGTTTTGTGTTGCTTAAAAATCAGGACAATTTATTACCGCTTAAAAAAACCGGTACCATCGCTCTAATTGGTCCATTGGCAGATTCTAAAGTAAATATGCCTGGAACTTGGGCAGTATCAACAGATTTAAGCAAAGCTATTTCAGTAAAGAAAGGTCTAGAAGATGCAGTGGGTTCTCAAGCTAAAATTATTTATGCCGTAGGTTCTAATTTGTTAGAAGATGCAGCATATCAAACCAGAGCTACCATGTTTGGGCGTGATATTAAAAGAGATACCCGCCCCGAAACTGTAATTATTAAAGAAGCGGTTGATGTTG
The DNA here is from genome assembly GCF_001652725.1 of Pedobacter psychrophilus. Classification (GTDB taxonomy): domain Bacteria; phylum Bacteroidota; class Bacteroidia; order Sphingobacteriales; family Sphingobacteriaceae; genus Pseudopedobacter; species Pseudopedobacter psychrophilus. The sequence continues at coordinate 79,219 of NZ_LWHJ01000028.1, read as the reverse complement.
CTAAAAAAGCAGATGTTGTTATTGCTGCTTTAGGTGAAAGTTCTGAAATGAGTGGCGAAAGCTCTAGCATTACAGATATTAAAATTCCTGCTATCCAACAAAGGTTATTGAAAGCTTTATTGGCAACAGGCAAACCAGTAGTACTGGTGATTTTTGATGGTCGTCCGCTTGATTTATCTTGGGAGAATGAAAATGTACCAGCTATTTTAAATGTTTGGTTTGGCGGTACAGAAACAGGCAATGCAATTGCCGATGTATTATTTGGAGATGTGAATCCATCGGGTAAATTGAGCGCAACTTTCCCTCAAAATATTGGTCAAATACCAATTTATTACAGCCACAAAAATACTGGCCGTCCGTTAGAGGAAGGCAAATGGTTTACTAAATTTAAATCTAATTATTTAGATGTTACTAACGAACCTTTGTATCCTTTTGGCTATGGTTTAAGTTATACCACGTTTGATATTTCGGCACCTGTTTTAGATAAAACTACCATTACATCAGGCGGAAGCTTAACAATTACAACGACAGTTAAAAATACGGGTTCTAAAGATGGCGAAGAAGTGGTACAGCTTTATATCAGAGATTTAGTGGGGTCAATCACTCGTCCCGTTAAAGAATTAAAAGGTTTCCAAAAAATAAACTTAAAAGCAGGCGAGTCTAAAAAAGTAACATTTACTTTAACAGAAAACGATCTTAAGTTTTATAATGCCAATTTAGAATTTGCAGCAGAACCTGGAGATTTTAAAGTTTTTGTTGGCAACAGTTCGGCAAATGTTAAAGAAGCGGATTTTAAATTAGAGAAATGAGAAAATTAGGAATTATACTGCTATTGTTTGTTTGTGCAATAAGTGTTAAAGCACAATCGAAAAGTGATTTTGTAAAGTCAACATATGTGATGGATGGCGATACGCTTCCCTTAAGGATTTTATATCCAGAAAATTTTGATGCCACTAAAAAATACCCTGTCATGCTGTTTTTACACGGCCGTGGAGAAAGTGGAAACGACAATGAAAAGCAATTAACACATGGGTCTAAAATGTTTTTAGATCCGGAGTTTAGAAAAAACTACCCAACAGTTGTTGTGTTTCCACAATGTAGTGATGATAGCTATTGGGCGAATGTGGAAATTGAAACCGTTAATACCAAGCGCTTTTTTACTTTTCAAAAAGGCGGTAAACCCACTAAATCAATGAAACTTCTTTTAGCTTTTACCAAAGATTTCTTTAAAAAGGATTTTGTAAATAATAGCAGAATTTACCTAGGTGGTTTATCTATGGGAGGCATGGGAACTTACGAATTATTAAGACGTGAACGCCATACTTTTACTGCTGCATTTGCCATTTGTGGAGGCGATAATGTTGCGAATTGTAAAAAATATAAAAACATTCCTTTGTGGATTTTTCATGGTGGTTTGGATGATGTGGTAACTCCGCAGTTTTCTTATGGAATTTACAGGGAATTACGAGAATTAGGAAACACGCCAAAATTCAATTTATATTTAAAAGCTAATCATAATAGCTGGGACAGTGCCTTTGCAGAACCAACTTTATTGCCTTGGTTATTCTCCCATAAAAAAGATTGAAAATTAGAGACTTGGTTGTATAATTTGCCTGGAGCTTTTTCGATAATTAGCTTAGGCTAAATCATATTTTTAGAACATCAACTCAACAGTTTTTACTATATTTTTATTTTCAAAGAGCTTAAAAATTATCAATTAGAATAATTTTCATTTTGGCATTGTATTGGCTTATTTAATCCTGAACAATTAAAATTTAATGATCATGGAAAAATCAACAAAATCAAAAATAGCTTTAGGTTTAATATTAGGAGTTGCTGCAGGAGCTGCGGTTTACTATTTTATGACCAATGAAAATGGCAAACAACAATTTAGCGATATTTTAGATGCAGTTAAAGACTTCAGCGATAAAGCTAAAGAAACTGCTTTAGACCAATCTGCCAAATTGGTAAATCAAGCAACAGAAGCTTCTTCAAAAATCATGAGTAGAGCTTCAGAAATTTCTTCTCAATTAGCAGATACAGCAAGAAAACAAGCTGAGCGTGTAAGCTAAGCTATTTTTTGCCTATTAAATCTAGTACAATTACAGAACTGTGTGTAAAACCTAGCGTATTGCCGGGTTTTACAACCAGTAGTTTTTTAAGGTAAACATCTAAAATGCCTTGTAATACTTTTTTTCTATTCTCCCGGTAATCGTCCATTGCCGTAAAACGATAAACAAAAATATTCCCTTTTTCATCTACAATAGCAGAGATGGTATGAACAAAATCTTTATACGCAGGCTGTATTTTGACTTCATATTCTGGATATAAATAATCATAAGAAGCGGTTCTGTTTTCTAGTTTATTAATAACCGAAATTTTTTCTACGCTAATAATTTTGTTGGTTGATTTAAATTGAACCGGATTTGTAGCGGCAAAAAATTTAGTGCTATCAAAAATATTTGAGTTGATTAATCTCACTCTTTCTTGTACATAAGCGGTATCAATTTTTCTTGGTTTTCTTAAATCTTCAACTGTGGTTTTTAGTTTTTTGATATAATCTTCAGAGTAAAATGTCATGAAAACTTCTGATCTCACATCTTTAGCTATTTGTTTTGCATTTACTTCTAATCGCTGTAAAAGTAGACTGTCTTTACTGATAGTTTTAATCCTAAACCATTCTCTGGCAAAATTATAAACGCCTTCATGACTAAAAATCAAATCGAAATTGAGCATTTTATTCATTGTTGGGCTGTAAGCCTGTACTGTAGTATCAGACAGAAATTTGATTGCCCATTCTGGTTTTTGTTGAAAACCAATCTCATTAAATGCGATGCCGCTTGCAAAAGTTCTTCTTACTTCGTAGTATTTTATATTCTTGATTTGTTCAAATCGGAATTTTCTTTCTTCAGGGTTTTCTTTAGGATGTTTTTGATTGCAGGCTGCTAGAGCAAGCATTGTAACAAAAAACAAAAAATATTTAATATTGAACATGTGATTTAAAAGTTTAAGCCATCATTTCTAATAACTCATCTACATATTTGCGTTCATTTGCTAAACGAGGAACTTTGTGTTGCCCACCGAGTTTGCCTTTTGCTTTTAACCAATCGTAAAATAAATGGTTTGGGGCAACGTGAACTTTTGGACGTTTTAATGCCATATCCTTAAAACGCTTGGCATCATAATCAGAATTTACCTCACGTAGAGTATTGTCTAAAATATCTACAAAACGCTCAAATTCTTTTGGTTTTTTTTCAAATTCGATGATCCATTCATGAGCACCTGGTTCGTCTTTATCAAAATAGATTGGGCAAGCAGTGTAATCTTTTATTTGTGCTCCAGTATCGGCGCAAGCCTTATTTAAAGCTTTTTCTGCATTATCAATAATTACTTCTTCGCCAAAAGCATTAATAAAATGTTTGGTACGGCCGGTAATTCTTAAACGGTATGGAGATTTTGAAGTGAATTTTACAGTATCGCCAATCATATAACGCCATAGTCCAGAGTTGGTAGAAATTACAATGGCATAATTCTTTTCCAATTCTACTTCGCCTAAAGAAATAGTATCAGGAAATTCTTTATCAATTTCTTCCATTGGAATAAATTCGTAGTAGACTCCATAATCCAACATGAGTAATAAATCGGACGAATCACTTTGGTCTTGAATTCCAAAAAAACCTTCAGAAGCATTATAAGTTTCCAAATAATACATATCATCTTTTGGCGCTAAACGATTAAACTGTTCGCGATAAGGCTCAAAATTTACCGCTCCATGAACGTAAAGCTCTAAATTTGGCCAAACCTCTAATAGGTTTTTCTTTCCAGTGATTTCTAAAATGCGCTTTGCTAAAACAATTGTCCATGTAGGAACGCCAGCAATATTTGTTACGTTTTCTAAAATAGTGGCGTGTGCCATCTTCTCTATTTTTTCTTCGTAATTATCCATCAAAGCAATAGACATATCCGGAGTACGTAACATTTCTGCCCAAAACGGAAGATTTTTGATGATAACTGCCGATAAATCGCCATAAAAAGAATCAGGACTGAGTTGGTTAATTTGATGACTACCGCCTAAAACCAAACTTTTTCCGGTAAACATTTTAGCATCAGGACGATTATTGCAATAAATAGCCAGCATATCCTTACCACCTCTAAAGTGACAATCTTCTAAAGATTCTTCACTTACGGGAATAAATTTACTGCGATCGCTAGTGGTACCAGAAGATTTTGCAAACCATTTAATTTCTGAAGGCCACAACAAATTTTGCTCGCCATTTAGCATACGTTCTATGTATGGCTTCAGTGTATCGTAATTTTGTACGGGAATTCTTTCTTTAAATTGAGTGATACTTTCTATTGAACGATAATCGTATTTTTTGCCCCATTCTGTACCAATAGCATCATTTATTAAACTGCCGAACCACTCTTCCTGTACTTCATCAGGATATTTCATAAAAAGCTCTATTTGGTGCATTCGCTTTTTCATGTACCAATTTAAGAAGGAGTTTACGATGGTCATTTTAGGTTATTGGGTGGTTAGGTGTCAGGTTGTTAGACTTTAGTTAGTTAGGTTGTTAGGAATTGCACTTTTTTAAATAAAATTTATAAGATATGATCATTATTTGTTTGGATTTATATAAAGAATGTACTTGTTATTACAGCATCAATAAGCCTAACCAACTAACCATCTAAAGCCTAACTAACTAATTTAAAATCTCTTTATCTTCAATTCAAAATGTTGGCCTAAATAAAACTTCCTTGCCATTTCATCGTTTGCAATTTCTTGTGGAGTGCCAGTTAGCATAATGTTTCCTTCTGCTAAAAGATAAGCTCTATCAGTAATAGAAAGCGTTTCATTAACATTATGATCTGTTATCAAAATACCAATATTTCTGTGTTTTAAACGGGCAACAATCATCTGGATTTCCTCTACGGCAATTGGATCTACGCCGGCAAAAGGCTCATCCAATAGAATAAAATTAGGTTCTGCGGCTAATGCTCTTGCAATTTCTGTCCGTCTTCTTTCTCCTCCGGAAAGTAAATCGCCACGGTTTTTTCTTACTTTATGTAGGCTAAACTCATCTATTAAAGTTTCTAATTTATCTCTTTGAGCTTCTTTAGTTAAAGTCGACATTTCTAAAACCGCTAAAATATTATCTTCAACACTCAACTTTCTAAAAACAGAAGCTTCTTGTGCTAAATACCCTATTCCCTTTTGTGCCCTTTTATACATCGGATCTTCGGTAATGTCCTCATCATCCAAAAAGACTTTTCCTTCATTAGGTCTAATTAAGCCAACAATCATATAAAAAGAAGTGGTTTTTCCTGCACCATTTGGCCCCAGCAAACCCACAATCTCTCCTTGATTTACATGGAAAGAAACGTTATTAACAACCACTCGTTGTTTGTATTTTTTTATCAGATTTTCTGCTCTTAAAATCATCTGTTAATAGGTTTTAATGCCTTTAATATTAAGCTGAATAGTTTTTTTGTCTTTATAAATATTCTGATCAATGGTATAACAAATATCAAAAGGCTTGCCCATATTTATTTCTTCTAAATATTCTCCCATTCCAAAAGCAATGGTATTAAATATTGGGCTATCCGGCTGTCTAACTGTCATTTTAAGATGATTGTTGCCAACTAAAGATCCATATCCATACGAAGATACATTTCTACTCATAAAAATTGGAGACATATTTTGAGGGCCAAAAGGAGCAAATTGTTGTAATATCCTAAAAAATTTTGCGTCAATATCGTTTAATAGAATTTCATCTTCAATCAACAATTCTTGAGTGAGTAAATCATCTGTAATAGTAGCACAAACAACCTCTTCAAAACGTTGGATAAAATGCGGAACATTTTCGGTTTTCATGGTTAAGCCAGCTGCATATTTATGCCCACCAAATTGCTCTAGTAGATCGCTGCATTCGCATAAAGCAGCATAAAGATCATATCCCAAAACCGATCTGGCAGAGCCGGAAACATATCCATTAGATTGAGTTAAAACAATAGTTGGGCGATAATATTTTTCCGTTAAACGGGATGCAACAATGCCAATTACGCCTTTGTGCCAACTCTCGTGATAAACAACTGTCGATTTTCTAAACTCCATTTCCGGAGAATTTAAAATCATATTTAAAGCTTGCTCGGTTATGTTTGCGTCAAAATCTCTACGTTCGTCATTTTTTAGGTTGATGATAAATCCCGCATCTTCCGCACCTTCAACAGAATCGGCAATCAATAATTTTACCGCATTTTTTGCATCATCAATTCTTCCGGCGGCATTAATACGCGGTCCTAAGGAGAAAACAATATCTGTAATCGTAAAATCATCTTTTTTGCCCGATAATTCTTTTAAGGCTACTAAACCTTTACAGGGATTTGTGTTGAGTTTTTCTAAACCATAATATGCCAAAATCCGATTTTCTCCCGTAATTGGAACAATATCTGAAGCTATACTTACCACTACTAGATCCAAATATTTTTCTACCACACTAAAATCAATGTTGTTTTTATCGGCGTAAGCCTGAATTAATTTAAAACCCAAACCACAGCCAGAAAGCTCTTTATATGGATAATCGCAATCTTTTCTTTTTGGATCTAAAACGGCAACCGCATCTGGTATTTCATCTCCAGGTAAATGATGGTCACAAATGATAAAATCTATCCCTTTTTCATTTGCGTAAGCTATTTTATCTATTGATTTTATTCCGCAATCTAATGCAATAATTAAAGTTTGATTATTTTCAAAAGCATAATCAATGCCCTGCGTAGATATTCCATAACCTTCTTTATAACGATCAGGAATGTAATAATCTATATTAGAATGAATCTCTTTAAAAAAGCAATAAGTGAGTGCAACCGAAGTCGTTCCATCAACATCATAATCGCCATAAATTAAAATGTTTTCTTGATTTTTGATAGCCTTTTCAATTCTATCAATAGCTTCGGGCATATCCTTCATCAAAAAAGGATCATGTAAAAGCAGTAAATTTGGTCTAAAAAAGTCTTTTGCATCTTCAAAAGATCTTATTTCTCTTCTTAACATCATGCCAGCTAAAATTGAGCTAACACTTAATTCTTTTGACAGTTTTTCTACCTTCTTTGCATCGGCTTTTTCCTGCCTCACCCACCTTTTTTGCATATCTTTGCTCTGAATCACCCGTAAATATACATTTTAATAGGTTTGTAATTATCCCTTGAGTATAGAAATTTTAAGGGTTTTCATACATCATAATTCTATTGTTTTGAAAGTTACCGCTTTACACGAAGGCTCCTATTCTGTAGATGTCTCTAAAAAATTTATCCCTTTTAATCCACTTGTTGACAAGGTAAGTGACAGACCGGCATCGTTATTTATTTTTATCCAACCTTTTTTGGTTAAAACAAAAGAGGATTTAATTTTATTGGATACTGGTTTAGGTTATAATAGCGAAGGAAAATCCGTATTACATCAAAATATAAAAGATGCTGGCTACAATCCAGAAGATGTTACTAAAGTGCTCATGTCTCATTTACATTATGATCATAGCGGCGGGATGGTTTTAGATAATAATGGTAAGCTAGATGTAAGTTTTGTGAACGCAGAATATTATATACAAAGAGGAGAGTGGGAAACGGCTTACAGCAAAAACTCAACCTCCTACAAAACAGAAATTTTTGATGTTTTGCAAAGATCCGGACAAATACACTTTTTAGATGGAGATGGGAAAATTAATGATCAAATAAGCTATGAAATTACAGGTGGTCATACACAGTTTCATCAAGTGTTTTTGATTGAAGAAGATGGAGAAAAAATATTTTTTGGAGCTGATATTGTTCCAGAACCAGAACAACTGCAAAGGAAATTTATTGCTAAATATGATCTTGACGGGAAAAAAGCAATGGAATTAAGGATAAAATATGGAGAATTAGCATCTGATAACAAATGGATTTGCTTATTCTACCATGCAAAAGCAAAATCAATAGCAAAGGTTATGAGAAAAGATGATGCAATTTATATTGAAGAGTTTACTGGGTAATTTTTAAACCATCAAATAAATTTTGTATTTTTTCTATAGTTAAAGGTTTTGAAATGAACTTATTTACTGAAGGATATATTTTAGCTTTTTCTATATCCTCATTATAAACAGAAGAAGAAAGCATATTTATGGTTACTTCTTTTTTAATTTTAGATGTTAAATCGCTATAAAGATCCAGAAATTCCCATCCATTCATCACAGGCATATTAATATCTAAAAAGATAATATCAGGAAAATCATCAGAATCAATTTTACTTTTAACGTAGTTAATTCCATCTAAACCATTTAAACAGGTATTTACAACTGTATTTTCTTGCACCTTTTTAATCAGTTTCCCCGCAATGAAATTGTTAATTTCATCATCATCAATTATAAGAATATGTATTCCCTGTGGCTTCATGTATGATATTTGTACGCACAAATTTTTAAATGGTTTCGTTCCGTTTAAAAAAAATGGATACTAAACAATTTCAAAATTAAGTATTATTAATACATCAAAACGATGTTTTTGCATAAATCTTACAATCCTAATAATTTTGTTACGATACTAAGTCATTCCTGTTTTTAATAAAAAACGATAACTTAGTCCCCTCAATATTTACAAATATTATGAAAACATCTTTCGATTTTGATAAGCCTATTGCAGATTTACAATCTCAGGTAGAAAAGGTACAGCAGGTTGCAGAGAAAACAAAAGTAGATATGTCTGCAACATTAAAAGAACTAGACGAAAAGATTGAAATAGCCAAAAACGATATATACGGTAATTTAAGTGGATGGCAGCAAGTACAAATTTCTAGACACCCAGAACGCCCTTATACTTTACAGTACATAGAAACCATTTGTGATGATTTTATAGAAATGCATGGAGATAGAACCGTAAAAGATGATAAAGCTATTGTAGGTGGCTTTGGTTCTATAAATGGGGAAACTGTAATGTTTATTGGTCATCAAAAAGGTTTAAATACCAAGTTAAGACAATATAGAAACTTCGGGATGGCAAACCCAGAGGGATATAGAAAAGCATTAAGATTAATGAAATTGGCGGAAAAGTTTAATAAGCCAGTAGTTACATTTATTGATACTCCGGGAGCTTATCCTGGTTTAGAAGCAGAAGAAAGAGGACAGGGTGAAGCTATTGCCAGAAACTTACTAGAAATGTCTGTTTTAAGAGTGCCAATTATTTGTATGGTTGTTGGTGAAGGGGCTAGCGGTGGTGCTTTAGGTATTGGAATTGGTGATCGCGTTTATATGTTGGAGCATACCTGGTATTCAGTGATTTCGCCAGAGTCTTGTTCATCCATTTTATGGAGAAGTTGGGATTTTAAAGAAAAAGCAGCAGAATGTCTAAAATTAACAGCAGACAATATGTATGCTAATGGATTGATTGACGGAATAATAAAAGAACCACTTGGCGGGGCACACCAAAATCCAGAAATGATGTGCAATACCATCAAAGAAAAAATAATTTCAGATTTAAAGGAATTGAAAGCGAAAAATATTGATCAATTAATTACTGAAAGAATTGATAAGTTTTGCGCAATGGGCGTTGTTGTAGAAGATTAAAAACCATTCAGTCATTTGCGATTTCAACCTTTTGAAATTTAGAAATTGATTAGAATCCCGTTTCATTATTGAGGGAATTAAAACAGGTTAAAATTTTAAAACGATATTAGGGTTGGGTATTTTATCCAACCATTTTTGTTTTTCAGATAATTTTCCAACTCCTGGATAATCACCAATATAATTTTCCATATCGCACATCAGTTGAAAATGTAAGTGTGGTGGCCAACTTCCATTTTCTTCTACATTTCCAAAATCACAAAACTGCTCCCCTTTTTTAATATTATCGCCTTTGGCAATGCCTTCTAAATTTTTTAGACTTAAATGTCCAAAAAGGCTATAAAAAACCACTTCTTCTAGCTTATGTTTCAGAATAATAGTTGCGCCATAATCGCCAAAAGTATTATTGAATGCAAAGCTGTGAATTTTTGCATCCATAAAAGAATAAATTGGAGTGTGAACGGCTCCCCAAATATCAACACCCAAATGTAATCGACGAGGTTCTATTTCTTTATCATTTCCAAAATGTTCGCTTCTTGCATAAACAGTTCGGTTTTCCATATAACCGCCGATACCGAATTTGGCATCTTTAAATTTTAGTAAATCATCTATGTAATTACAAAAAGAAGTGGTGTTCCCTATTATTTCAGAAGATAAAGAAGTGTTTTTTTGTGTAAAGTCCAGCGCTATAATTTTGTCTGATTTTTTATCAAAATCAACTACAGATATAAAATCATCGGCATGTTTTTTTAATAATGAATTAAGTTCTGAAGCACTAGCTTTCATTATCAAAAAGTTTATTTTGTCTCCTCGTCATCATGATGAATACGAGTAAAAATTTTATCCATTTTATCTACATATTCATTAGTATCATCTAAAAAGAAATCAATCTGAGGAATTCCTTTTACTTGATCTTTTATCCGCTTAGCTAAATTATATCTTATTTCAGATGTTTGTGCTTTAATGGTATTTATTGCTAGTTGTGTATTTGGAGCGTTAAAAAAGCTAAGATAGACCCTAACAATACCTAAATCTGGAGTTGCCCTAACTTGTGTAACCGTAATCATGGTATTGGGTAAAATAGTATTTCCTTCTCTCTGAAAATATTCACCTAAATCCTTTTGTATTACCCTTGCAAATTTTTGTTGTCTTTTAGATTCCATTTTTTCGAGTTTTAGGTAATAGGTTTAGATATTAAGTCAACTTATAACTTCATACCTAAAACCTATTACTCAATTAATATAAAAAATTATTAAACGGATAAATTTTTTGGTTTACTGCTTTTACTCTATCGTAAATCAAATCTCTAAATTCATCTAAATTTTCTTTTTCTGTTGCTGATATAAATATAGAAGGGCTATTGTTTTTTGCCATCCAGCTGTTTTTAAAATCCGCTAAAGTCATGGTTGGAGTATCCTCGTTTTCTATTTCCCAATCTTGTTCCACCTCAACTTCGTGGTAATTATCGATTTTATTAAAAACCATGATCATTTCTTTATCAATAGCGCCTAATTCTTTTAAGGTTTCATTTACAGTACGTATTTGATCTTCAAAATTTGGGTGAGAAATATCAACAACATGGATTAAAATATCTGCTTCTCTAACTTCATCTAAAGTAGATTTAAAACATTCTACCAAATGATGCGGAAGTTTTCTGATAAAACCAACGGTATCTGATAGTAAAAAAGGCGCATTTTCTAATACAACTTTTCTAACTGTGGTATCAAGAGTTGCAAATAATTTGTTTTCTGCAAAAACTTCTGATTTAGAAAGCATATTCATGATGGTAGATTTGCCAACATTAGTATATCCTACCAAAGCAACACGCACTAAATCTTTCCTGTTTTTACGCTGCGTTTCGTTTTGCCTATCAATTAAAGAAAGTCTTTCTTTTAGTAAAGATATTTTATCCTGGATAATCCTTCTATCACTTTCAATTTGAGATTCCCCAGGACCACGCATTCCAATCCCGCCTTTTTGTCGTTCTAAGTGAGTCCACATGCGGGTTAAGCGAGGTAACATATATTGTAACTGTGCTAATTCTACCTGTGTTTTGGCTTGCGCCGATTGTGCTCTCTTTGCAAAAATATCTAGGATAAGATTACTTCTATCAATTACCCTTACAGCTAATTCTTTTTCGATATTACGTAATTGAGTAGGTGATAACTCATCATCAAAAATTACAATATCAATCTCTTCTGCTTTTACGTAATCTTTAATTTCTTCTAACTTACCCGTACCAACAAAAGTTGCCCTTTCTGGTTTTTGCATCTTTTGGGTAAATATTTTTTCAGTAATACCGCCAGCGGTATCAACTAAAAAAGCCAACTCATCTAGATATTCTTTCTCTTGTTCTTCTGTTGTTCCAGTTGTAATTAATCCTACCAAAACAATGCGTTCAGGCTTTACTTCGGTGTCATAAATTTTATTTTTCGGCATTAAATTCTCCTTATGTTTTCAAAGATACAATAAGCTTACCATTTTGGTAAATAGTTATCATCGAGAAAAAAATATGATATAACAAAAAAAGCCGACGTTTAGTCGGCTTTTGTGGGAGATACTGGGTTCGAACCAGTGACCCCCTGCTTGTAAGGCAGGTGCTCTGAACCAGCTGAGCTAATCTCCCTTTTGTTCTCGATTGGGATTGCAAAAGTAGAATTAAAATAAGTATTTCCAAATATTATTTTAATATTTTTTGATACAGTAAATACAAATTTAAATTAAAACTACTTATTTGATGCACAAACCAACTTCTCTTTCAGATTTAATTGATGATGCAGACCTGTCAGCAAGCTAGTAAAATGAACAACAGAATCTTGATGCGAATTTAATAGAAAGTCTTCTAAGTATTTACCAGTACGGTAACAAGAGGTTTCTGCCTTGTATCTAAAATCTTTATTTACAAAATTACCGTTAAGTTTCAGTGTGTCTTTAGAAAGTATATAGTTTCCTTTAGCATATTCATTCCATTCTTTAGCATCGTAGCAAGAACCGCCTTGTAAGTTTACTTTAGAAAACGAATGGATGGTGAGGTAAAAAGAATCACAAGTGAAAGTAAAACGGTGTTGTTGATAGTTAACTAATTGTTCTTTATTTTCAATTGCATCCTCTGTCCATTTTCCTTGCAAAAAATTTACACCTTGCGTTGAGGGTTTTTGATTAAAACTACAGCCGTTTGTTAAAACATAAATACTAATTATCAATATAAAGAAAGGAAGTTTTATTTTCATGCTTTAAAGGAATTGAGAATAATTTTCTCTCATTTTTTTGTAAATCTAAGCGGATTTAGATTCTTTTAGATAAAACATTAAATAATTTTAAATTGTTTTTTTAGTCTGAAATCTCTTACATACTTTATAAGTACTAATCTTTCAGTTCGTTAAAGCTTAAATAACAGTATTAATTTAAAATGAAAATATTAAGCTAAAATCTCTTTAATATCATCTGCAGAAAGCGACTTAATAAAACTTTCTTCTGTGGTAATTAAACTTTTTGCAACCCTTAACTTTTTATTTTGAAGAGCTAAAATCTTTTCCTCCACAGTATCTTTAGTAATAAATTTATAAATAAATACATTTTTGGTTTGTCCAATACGATGAGTTCTATCTATTGCTTGTTGCTCTACAGCGGGATTCCACCAAGGATCTAAAATAAAGACGTAATCCGCTTCGGTAAGGTTTAAACCAACGCCTCCGGCTTTAATGGAAATTAAGAAAATCTGAATTTCATCTTTCTTTTTAAATTCCTCCACTACTTTTCCTCTGTTTGTGGTAGAACCGTCTAGATAAGAATACCTCATATTATGTTCCTCAAAATACTTACGGTACAAATCTAACTGCTTAACAAATTGAGAGAAAATCAATACTTTATGCCCGGCTTCAACTACACTTTCTAACTTATGAATTACGTCTTCAAACTTTCCAGAATCGCCTTCATAATCTTTATCAACCATGTAAGGGTGATTTGCGATTTGACGTAATTTGGTTAAACCTTGCAGCATTTGGATAGGCGATTGTTTGTATTCGCCGGTTTCTAAACCTTTCAAAAGTTCGTTTCGATATTCCGATTTTACTTTTTCATAAACATCCGCCTGTGCCTCCGTCATTTCACTATAAAATAAGTTTTCTGTCTTTGGCGGAAGTTCTGTAGCCACTTGCTCTTTAGTGCGCCTCATTACAAAAGGCTTAATTAAAACCTGTAATTTTTGGGCCTTTTCGTCATCTTTTTTCTTTTCAATTGGCTGCACAAAATCAGTTTGGAAAAATGCTTGTGTGCCTAATAAACCAGGGTTAATGAATGACATTTGCGTCCATAAATCGTTAACGGTGTTTTCTACCGGCGTACCAGATAAAATCAATTTATGTTTAGATTTAAGCTGTTTAACGGCTTTAAATGATTTAGAGGATGGATTTTTAATGTTTTGGCTTTCATCCAAAATAATATAATGGAAATACATTTCACTCAATAAATCTGCATCTACACGTGTAATTCCATAAGTTGTAATCACTACATCATAAGCCTCAAAAATATTGATATTTTTATCTCTAAATGTGCCGGTATGGGTATAAATATTAAGGTTAGGTGTAAATGTTTTTGCCTCGTTAATCCAATTATAAATAAGTGAAGTTGGCATCACAATTAAAGAAGTAGTGTGGATACCTTGCTCTTGCTGTTCTTCTTTGCACTTTTGTAAAAGAGCTAACGTTTGGATGGTTTTTCCTAAACCCATATCGTCCGCAAGGCAACCGCCAAAACTATATCGCTGTAAAAAATGGAACCAATCATAACCAGCTTTTTGATAAGGGCGCAATACTCCTTTAAAATGAACTGGAGAAGGAATTTCATCGATATTATCAAAATCTGAAAGCCTTTGTAACTTTCTATCCATGGTGATGGTGGCCAAATCGCTATTGGCAAAATCATAAACCAAACCAACGTGTAATTTTTTTAGGCGAAGCTGATCATCTCCTTCTGAAAAGCTAAGTAAATTTCCATATTGACTAAACCATTTTTCTGGAATTATGGCAATCTCGCCGTTAGGCAAAGTAAATTCTCTTTTTTTATTAAGGATATGATTTTTAAGTTGGATAAAGGGAATTTTGTAGATTCCAAATTGTACCATCGCCTCAATATCAAACCAGTCATTTTTTTCGCTGATTTCTAAATCTATTTTACTATTGCCTATGATATATTTTTTTGCGCTAATATCCTGCTCAAAACTAAATCCTTTCTCAATTAACTCATCATGATATTCGCTAATAAAATCGAAAATAGAAAAAGATTTATCAACATCATCTAAATTATTTGCAACCTCGAGATGGACAAATAAGTCGCTATTGCTTTCCAAACCCATCTCTATCAATTCATCCAACTTTTTCTTTTCCCAGTTTAACGATCTCCGAATACGATGAAAAAAATAGTCATCCCCATCTTTTTCCATCCTTACGGTAACAGCTAAATCGCCACCAGCCGGGAATGTATAATTTCCATATTTAAAGAAAAGTTGTAACTCAGAAATTCCGCCACTAACATACACTACTTTTAAAATAGGTTGAGCAATATGTTTTTCTGTATGGATAGTAAAACCCTCAGCATAAACGTGGTACTTTTCTATTAAGGGAGAAACAAATTTTGAAAAATAAGTAGCTTCAGATGATTTTGGAATAGAAATGTATCTTTTATTAAGGAATGGCTGTAACTTTTTACCTTCTAATTCTTGTTCAAAATCATATAATATATCATCTAATAGCAAATACGCAGGGTAATTTAAAATAATCAACGCATCCTTAAACATAAAATCGATACGGTTATCTAAATATTTAATGGTAGGAAAATATCTTGTTTCTGTCTCATTTCTTCTAAAATGGAATAAAACTGTAGCAGGTTCTGTTGCAAAATGGATGCGTTTTTCTACTGGCCAACCCTCTTTGCTCATCAAATAGAATTCTTTTTCTTTTATAAGCTTTAAGGCTTCTGCAAGTTTCTTTTCAATTTTTGGACGAATGGAATCATAAGCCTTTTCATCCCAATTTTTTGTAAAAAACTCAGTTGCTCTAATGGTTTTCTTAAAATGTTTTTTGATGATATGATCTTGCTCTATTTCCTCTAAAAGTTTAATAAGTTTTAGATCGGTAGCATCCAAAAATTCCTGGAATTCACTTGCTGTGCTGGTAAATAGACGTTGGTAAGTTAAAGAAAAATCGCCATCGGTATTTAGTTGAACTATATGCGGTTCAATTAAATACCCTAAGTATTCATGCTTTGCTAAAGAATAAACCAGTTTACAAGGTTTATCTGTTCCAACTCGTATCATTTAATAGGGAGAAAATTTTACGAATTTAAATAGGTTGGAAGTAGAAAAAATCTAAAAGTAGCAATTGAATCTGATATAAGAAAGCAAAAGAGGATAAAAATTTATTTTTGACAAGATTCCATATTATTTATTGCATAGTTAATATATAATACCATTTATTAATGATAAAACGTTAAATAACATGACCTAAGCATTTTTAAAGTAATTTAAATAGCACCATAATTTTCATAAATCCTTACTCTTTCATCTTTATTTTATAATCTAAAAGTAGGATACAATTCATTTCAAAGAGGGTAAAATAAATTCTTATTATAATACATTTCATTTCGATAAGTATATTTCTATTTTTGATGTTCATTAATTTAAGATAAACAATGAACAATTGGTTTAAAAGGAATGGTATTCATTTGGGTATCATTGTGTTTTTTGTGGTTTTATGCTTTGTGTATTTTGCGCCGGCGTTCCAAGGTAAAGTTTTGATGCAAAGCGATGTGCAAAAGGCTGCTGCAACTCAAAGCGAAATCATGAAGTACAAAGCTGAGGATGGAAAAGCGCCATTATGGACCAACAGTATGTTTGGCGGAATGCCAACCTATCAAATTTGGCTAAAATACCCTAAAAACATCACTACTCATGTTATTGATGTGTTAAATGCGTCATTTCCAAATCCTGTAAACACAGTTTTAATATATTTATTAGCTACTTATTTTCTATTGATTGTTCTAGGAATGAGTCCTTGGCTTGCGGCTGTGGGCGCAATTGCTTTTGGTTTTTCATCTTATAACTTTATCTTTTTAGAAGCCGGACACAGCAATCAAGCTATGGCGATAGCTTTTTTTCCTACTATTTTAGGAGGAGTAATTCTTACTTTACGAGGCAGATATTGGTTAGGAACTGCACTTACCGCATTTTTTGTGGCAATGGAAATACGGACAAACCATATCCAAATGACGTATTATCTATTCATTGCCTTAATAATACTAATGGGTGTTGAGCTTTATCATTCTTATAAAGACAAAACTTTACCCGCTTATTGGAAATCATTAGGTTTCTTAGTTGCAGCAGCTATTTTAGGAATAGCAGTTAATGCGGGCTCATTATGGACAACCTATGAATACGGAGAATATTCTACTCGTGGAAAATCAAATATTACAACAGATAGCGCCCAACCAAATAATGGTTTAGATAAGGATTATGCTTTTCAATGGAGTCAAGGTGTTGGCGAAACCATGACTTTGTTAATTCCTAATGCTTATGGAGGGGCATCACAACCAACCTTAGATGATAAATCTGATGTAGCAAAAGCAATTATGGCTAAAGGTGCAGATGTGCAACAAGCAACTGGTTTTGCGCAACAAATGCCTGTTTATTGGGGGCCAAAACCTTTCACTTCTGGTCCTTGGTATTTTGGAGCTTTTGTTTTATTCCTGTTTATTTTTGGATTATTTGTAGTTAAAGGAAGATTAAAGTGGTTTTTGTTAAGCGCTACCGTATTGAGTATTTTATTGGCTTTCGGTAAAAATTTCTCTTTACTATCCGACTTGTTTTTTAATTACGTACCGCTTTATAATAAGTTTAGATCGGTAGAGTTTAACTTGGTAATAGCCAGTTTATGTGTGCCTATTTTAGCTTGTTTAGCAATTTTTGAAGCTACAAAACCTAACGTAGATGTTAAGGAAGTCATCAAGAAATTAAAAACTAGCGCATATATTGTTTTAGGGATTTTAGTGGTGATGATTGCTTTGCCAACTTTATTATTCTCTTTTAAAGCAGATAACCATCAAGATTTTTTAAATCAATTAAATCAGGTTGCCGGGGGCGATGCTAATTTTGGTGCTGAAATTTCAAAAGCATTGATTGATGATCGTATTTCTCTTTTCAGAACCGATGCTTTTAGGTCGTTCATATTTATTGCTTTAGGAATAGGTGCTTTATGGGCGCTCATCAATAAAAAAATCAATATGTCTTTAGGGCTGATCATAATTGGTGTTATTATTTTAGTCGATTTATGGTCTGTAGATAAACGTTATTTAAACGATGAAAAGTTTGTTTCTAAATCTATCATGAACCAACAAGCACAAAAGCGACCTGTTGATGAATTTATATTGAGAGATACCGATCCAGATTATCGGGTATTTGATACTACAATTCCAACTTTCCAAAGTGCAGACGCTACTGCTTTCCATAAAACAATTGGTGGTTACCATGCGGCAAAATTAAAACGCTTTCAAGAGGTTATAGATAAACAGTTTACCAGCAGTACAAATCAGGATGTTTTAGATATGCTGAACACGAAGTATTTTATTACACCCGGAAAAGATAATCAAACAGCATCTATGCAAGCAAACTCTACCGCTTGCGGACATGCCTGGTTTGTGCAAAGCGTACAATATGCCAAAGATAATGATCAGGAAATGTTAGGAATAAGTTCTTTTGATCCTAAAAAAGAAGCGATTGTAAACCGAGAGTTTGAGCCTTTATTAAAAGACAAAAATGTAGGTGTACCAAGTAACGGAATTATTAAGTTAACAAGTTATCATCCAGACTTGTTAAAGTATGATTATAGTATTGATAAAGAAGCTGTTGCAGTGTTTTCTGAGATTTGGTACCCAAAGGGCTGGAACATGTATGTTGATGGTGAACAAATGCCATATTTTAGAGCAGATTATTTGCTGAGAGCAGCGGTTTTACCTAGCGGAAATCATAAAATTGAGTGGAAATTTGAACCTCGTTCATATTTTTTTGGAGAAAATATTTCTTTATTCGGATCTATTCTTTTATCTTTAATCCTAGCTTACGCACTCTACCGCGAATTAGCTACTAAGCGACCAGCTTAAACTAACCAGTATAAAGGAAAATCCCGATTCAAAAAGATCGGGATTTTCCGCGTTTAATGGGGTTTTAAGGCCGAGTTTTAGAGATATTTCTTTATGTTTAAAAATCAGATTCGAGAGTTTTTTTATGGAATTTTTATCGTGTTTAAACATCTAATTATTAGGCTTTTTAGGCTGATTATTAAACAAAAGCACTAAAACCCGTAATAGCCCTCCCCACAATTAATGAATTTATTTCTTTAGTTCCTTCGTAAGAGTAAATCGCTTCTGCATCAGCAACAAAACGGGCAACATCATATTCTAAAAGTATTCCATTTCCGCCCATTACTTCTCTTGCTTTGCTTACTACATCCCTTGTTCTTAAACTGCAAAATACTTTCGCCAAAGAAGCATGCTCATCCGTTAGTTTGCCTTCATCTTGTAATTTAGAAAGTTGGAAAACCAAGGTTTGCATCGCGGTTAAATTAGAGAGCATTTCTACCAAATGGTTTTGTATCAACTGAAAAGAAGCAATAGGCTTACTAAACTGTTTCCTTTCTCTGGTATATTTTAATGCACTTTCATAAGCTCCTCTAGCCACACCAACAGCCATCCAGGCTACGCCGGCTCTTGTCATTTGTAAAACTTTAGCGGTGTCTTTAAATGAATCGCATTTTTGTAATCTGTTTTCTTCGCTAACCTCGCAATTGGTTAAGGTAATTAAACCATTTTGTACAATACGCAGCGCCATTTTACCTTCAATCTTTTCGACTACAAATCCGGGCGTATCTTTTTCTATCACAAAACCTTTCACTTGATTATCCGCTAAATCCCTTGCCCAAATAATGTTTACATCTGCAAAAGTAGAATTGCCAATCCATTTCTTTTGCCCGTTTAAAATCCATTTATCGCCAACTCTTTTAGCGGTTGTGGTTAATCCTCCGGCAACGGCAGAACCAACTTCGGGTTCTGTCAAACCGAAAGAACCTATCAATTCCATTTTTTGCATTTTGGGTAGCCAACGTTGCTTTTGTTCTTCGGAACCGCAGATATAAATAGAACCCATTGCCAAACCACTTTGTACGCCAAAAAAAGTTGCGATGGAAGCATCTATCCTTCCCATTTCAGAAGCGATAATTCCTTCCATTAAAAATGAGCGATTTGGACAACCATATCCATCATAGGTTAAACCGCAAATGTTCAATGCTGCCAGTTTTGGAATCAATTCGTGAGGGAATCTGTCCTTCAACCAATAATTATTTACTATCGGTTTTACTTCCTTTTCTAAAAATGCCCTCACCTTTAATTGTAATTCTCTATCTTCTGGAGAAAGAGAATCTGACAACTCATAAAAATCACCATTTATTGGTGGCAGTTCTCTATGTTTTTTAGTGCCGCTTTTTAGCATCTTTTGAATGCCCATTAATTGTTGGTCGTCTAGTTTGCCAAAAGCAGTCATCATTTCCTGCAAATCAACTTTTTTAGAAAGTGCTTCTAACTGGGTTAAATCAATACTTTTAAATAATTCGTATCCTTTTTTAACTTTTGAAAAAATATTTGACATAAATTTATATTTGGGTTAATATTATAAACAAAGATTATTCCATAAGATTAAGAAAATGAATGAAATTAAAAGATGCCATTGGTGCGGTAATGATGATTTGTATATAAAATATCATGATCAAGAGTGGGGAAAAGAAATACAAGATGACAAAACTTTGTTTGAATTTTTGGTTTTAGAATCAGCTCAAGCCGGATTAAGTTGGATTACCATTTTACGCAAAAGAGAAAATTATAAAAGGCTTTTCGCCGATTTTGATGTAGATAGAGTTGCTGCGTTTTCTGATGAAAAAATAGAGGAAATTTTGCTAGACCCAAGGATTATCCGTAATCGACTAAAAGTAAAATCGACGGTAAAAAATGCTCAACTATTTATAGAAGTACAAAAAGAATTTGGAAGTTTCTATAGCTATCTATATGCTTTTATGCCTAATAATAAATCCATTAAAAATGATTTTAAAAATAGCCGAGAGACTCCCGCAACCTCTGAGATTTCTGATACAATTGCTAAGGATATGAAAAAGAGAGGATTTAAATTTTTCGGTTCTACTATTTGTTATGCTTTTATGCAAGCGGTTGGTATGGTAAATGACCACGCTGTGGATTGTGAATTTAGATAAGCTTTGATATTTTTTAATCATTTTAATTTATCTTGTTACAGTGGTTTAAAATATTCCTGTTATTTTTACCTAAAATATTTAAGATATGAATTTCCCTGCAGAATTAAAGTACACGAAAGACCACGAGTGGATAAGAGTTGATGGCGAAGAAGCTACCATTGGCATTACTGAGTTTGCGCAACATGAGTTGGGTGATATTGTTTATGTTGATATTAACACGGTTGGAAATAAAGTTGCCGAAGGCGAGGTTTTTGGAACTGTAGAAGCTGTTAAAACTGTTTCAGATTTATTTATGCCAATTGATGGAACTGTTTTAGAAATTAATGCCAACTTAGACGCTAATCCAGAGCTGGTAAATAAAGATCCTTACGGCGAAGGTTGGATGGTTAAGATTAAACTTTCTAAATCTGCAGATTCACTTTTATCTGCGGAGGCTTATAAAGATTTAGTTGGAGCATAAAAGCAAATGCTAAAGACTTTAAAATTTCAATGGGCGGCAATTAGCTGGTCTATCTTGGTAATCATACTTTGTGATTTGCCTTCTAGCGATTTGCCACAGGCCCAACATTTTTTTGAAGGATTTGATAAAATGGTACACTTAGGATTTTTCTTTGTGCTTACCGTTTTTTTGTTTTATGGTAAAATTAAACAACAAAATAGTTTTGATTATCGTTTATTGACCATATTAAAAATTATATTAGTCAATGTGCTCTTAGGGGGCGGAATTGAGCTTTTACAATGGAAAGTATTTACCTACCGCTCTGCAGAGTGGTGGGATTTCTTTGCAGACATGGCTGGTTTGGGAATGGGCGTTTTTAGTTACCTATTATTACACAGAAAGGCTTATGTATATAAATTGGTTAAAAAATAAACAGATGATAAAAGCTTTAAAAATTATTTTCCTATTTCTTGTTATTTCTGTTTTTAGTTCATGTAGCATATTTAAAAAAGGCTGTCAATGTCCTAAATTTAGTTTACAAAAACCCCCAATAAAACCATTGTAAATCAAATACCAACTCGGTAATTAATAGCCGTCTCTTTATTTGGATTTAATATAAATAAGCTTTATTTTTGCTCATCAATATTCTAAAAATGAAGTTATCGCAATTAAAAATAGGAGCAATAGGAATCATAAAAGAATTTACTGATTTAGAAATGTCGGTAAAATTGATGGAGATGGGTTGTTTACCAGGAGAAACAATTAAAGTTGAACGTATTGCCCCTTTTGGCGATCCAATTGCAATTTCCGTTTCTGGTTATCAATTATCTTTAAGAAAACGCGAGGCTTCTACAATAGAACTTATTTAAATTGTGAGGATTGAAAGACAGGCTAAGAATAGCTCTTGTAGGTAATCCAAATACCGGCAAATCAACCATATTTAATGCCCTTACTGGTTTAAACCAAAAAGTAGGGAATTTCCCCGGAGTTACCGTTGATAAAAAAATAGGCTTTTCGAAATTAGCAGATAGCACAAATCTTGAGATTGTTGATTTACCCGGCACTTATAGCTTATATCCCAAAAGCGCTGATGAAACCATTGTTTTTGAAGTACTTTCAGATAAAAATAATCCATCCTATCCAGATTTAGTGCTTATCGTGGCAGATGCCACAAATCTTAAAAGAAATCTTTTATTATATACCCAAATTGCAGATTTAGGTTTGCCTATCATCATTGCATTAAACATGATGGATTTGGCTTTAAAGAGTAATATGAATATTGATGTGGATGGTTTGGCTGAAAGGCTAAACGTTCCTGTTGTACCAATTGCCGCCAGAAAAACCCAAGGGATAGAAGAATTAAAAAAAGCAATTCAATACCGTAGTAGCCAGCCTTTTCAAACATCAACAATTGATGTGGAGTTGATTGCACCAGATTTAATCAAATCCATATCAACGGAATTGAATCTTGATAATCCTTACGTTGCTTTACAAATTGCACATCAATATCAAAATATAAGTTACCTAACAAAAACACAGATAAGCCAGATAGAAGCTTTTGAAAAACAATACGATTTTCATTCGCAAAAATCGCAAGCAGCAGAAACCATAGCCCGTTATAATTTTATAAACGATGTTTTATTAGATACTGTAAAATATAATTCGGTTGCATTAGAAGAAAATATCAGCAATAAAATAGATCATTACCTCACCCATAAAATTTGGGGATTTGTAATTTTTATCGCCATCCTTTTTGCGATTTTCCAGTCCATTTTTGCTTGGTCAGAGTATCCAATGTATTTGATAGAAACAGTTTTTGTATGGTTGGCACAAATCGGACATCAATATTTACCAGAAGGTGCACTAACCAATTTATTGATTGATGGTGTGCTTGCTGGTTTAAGCGGAGTGATGGTTTTTATTCCACAAATTGCTTTATTATTCGCTTTCATTTCTGTTTTAGAGGACACAGGTTATATGTCTCGTGTAACATTCATGATGGATCGTTTAATGCGAAAAGTTGGTTTAAACGGTAAATCTGTTGTGCCAATGATTGGCGGTTTGGCTTGTGCAGTTCCATCAATCATGAGTACCAGAACCATAGAAAACTGGAAAGAAAGGATCATCACCATTATGGTAACACCTTTGGTAAGCTGTAGTGCTCGTTTACCAATTTACACCTTGTTAATTTCCTTGGTAGTACCAAAAAGATATGTTCTAGGCATCATCAATTTGCAGGGATTGGCTTTAATGTCGCTTTATGTAATGAGTATTGTTGCTGCTATTTTGGTGGCTTGGGTAATGAAAGGAATTATCAAAAGCAAAGCAAAAGGATATTTCATTATGGAATTACCCGTTTACCGAATGCCAAGGTGGAATAACGTAGGCATAACGATGTTTGAAAGTGTAAAAACATTTGTTACCCAAGCCGGAAAAGTTATCATTGCGGTTTCAATTGTACTTTGGGTTTTAGCAAGTTATGGTCCTTCAAATCGTTTTGAAAAAATAGATGCGAAATATAATTCTCAAAGTTTGCAACAAAGATATTCATCAACAGAAATTAATAGATTAAAGGCATCAGAAAAGCTAGAAAGTTCTTATGCCGGTGTATTAGGAAAATCTATTGAGCCGGGCATTAAACCTTTGGGATTCGATTGGAAAATTGGTATTGCCTTAATTACATCTTTTGCAGCCAGAGAAGTTTTTGTAGGCACAATGGCCACTTTATATTCTGTTGATGGCGATGCTACAAAAATGGAATCTGTAAGGGAAAAAATGGCGGGTGCTAAAAATACTGAAACGGGACTTCCTGTTTTTACGGTAGCTTCTGCGTTTTCTTTAATGATGTTTTATGCATTTGCCATGCAATGTATGAGCACAATGGCAGTTGTTTATCGGGAAACAAAAAACATTAAATGGCCTTTAATCCAATTTACCTACATGTTGGTTTTAGCTTATGTAGCTAGTTTTGTGGTATATCAATTGTTAAAATAAGTTGAAATTATTTAAGATAATTGTCTAAAGATTCTTTTCTTAACTATAAGGCTTAATGTCTCTTAACTCCTTAATGTTTTAAATTGTTTACCCTTTGATCAAGAAAAATCCTTAAATCTTGTAAATCATGATTCAGACAATTTAATGTTGTCAACAATTTTTGGATAAATATTTGTAAACCAAGCAAAGCATCATCATATTAAACCGTAACTTTCTTCTATCAAATGATAAAAAAAATCTCATTCGCTTTCTTTCTGTTTATTTCAACGTTCTTTTTTGCTTGTGGACAAGAACATAAGGACGCTCAAAATTGGTTAGAAAAATTCAATAATGCAGGGCAAGCTACTGTTGTATTAAATAACGAAAAAGCACTTTTACCACTAAAAAAATTAGAGATCAAAACCATTGCAAGCATAGATTTAGGCTATAAATACCACAGTATTTTTGATAGCATCTTAAATAAATATGCTGACATTAAAACTTTCCCTCTTACAAAAGATCTTAATGCACTTAACGCCGATTTAAAATTTTTTAACACTATCATAATTCAAGTAACTGATAGTACAGAATTCAATGATGAAATTCTATTTTTCATCAATCAAATGGAAAACACAAGACAAGTAGTAATCAATTATTTTGGTGAAGGTAAAAACTTGGCAAAATTAAATAATGTTAAAGCCCCAATTGTGTTTTCTCCTGTAAAAGACCAACAAGCAGCTAGTTTTTCGGCACAATTAATTTTTGGTGGTGTAGCATGTCTTGGCAGATTACCTATCAGCTTTAGCGATAAATATCAAAGAAATACAGGTTTCGATATTGATAGAATCAGACTACAATTTACAGTGCCAGAAGATTTAAATATAAACGCAAACGATTTAAAAGCAATTGATGAGATTGCTGCTGAAGCCATAAGAAATAAAGCCACACCGGGCATGGTAGTTTTTGCCGCTAAAGACGGAAAAGTGATTTTTAATAAAGCTTATGGAGCCCATACTTACGATACTGATGCACAAAAAGAAAGTGTGAATGACATTTTTGATTTGGCATCGATAACCAAAGTTGGAGCTACCACAATGGAAGTAATGCACTTATATGAAACCAACCAATTAGATTTAGATACAACTATAGATACTTATTTAGCACAGGCAAGAAATACTGATAAAGCAGATATCAAGGTAAAAGAATTGATGTTGCACCAAGCAGGGTTTATTCCTTATATCCCTTTTTTTAGCGCCATAAAGCCAGATGATTTTAGTAGAGATTCGTCTGAAGTTTATAATGTTAAAGTTGCGGATAATTATTTCATGAAAAAAAGCTATTTCAATGATGTGATGTGGAAACAAATGTTAGCTAGCCCATTAAAAACTAGAGGGAAATATGTTTACAGCGATTTAAGCATGTATTTTATGAAAGAAGTTATTGAGCAGATTACTAAAACTCCTTTGCAAAATTATGTAAAAACAAATTTTTATAACCCTTTAGGAATGAGCTCAACTGGATTTAATCCCCGTTATCGTTTTACAAAATCAGAAATTGTGCCTACTGAGTTAGATACTTATTTCAGAAAAACTTTATTAATGGGTTATGTACATGACCAAGGAGCCGCAATGGTTGGTGGTGTTTCAGGACATGCTGGTTTATTTTCTAATGCTTCTGATCTAGCTATTTTATTTCAGATGTTATTAAACAGAGGAGAATATGGAGGCGATAGATATTTTAAACCAGAAATCGTAAACTTTTTTACAACTAAATATTCCGAACTAAGCAGAAGAGGTTTAGGGTTTGATGGTTTCGATTCAAAATCAACTTATGGCTATCCTTCAAAATTTGCTTCTTCACAATCTTATGGTCATACTGGCTATACAGGAACATGCGTTTGGGTAGATCCTAAAGAAAACCTAATTTATATATTGCTTTCAAATAGGGTAAATCCAGAGGTTAATAATAAACTTTCCACATTAAATATTCGTCCTAGAATTCAGGATGTTATTTACAAGGCAATACAAAATGCCAGAAATTAATAACAAAAGTGCATTATCAAGGTTATAAAAATATGAATATTAAAACAATCCAAAAACAAATAACTACACTGGTTTTATTAGTTATTTTAATAGTTAGCTTTTCTTCTTGTTCAGAAAAATTGAGCCCAGAGATGCAAAAGCTGAGTAATCAGAGAGAACTTTTAAAGCTCAATACCGAATTAAATAATTTAAATATTTCATTAGAAACTGAATTATCAAAAGTCAATGATTTAGTTAGGGATGTTAAAGAAGCAAATGATGAAGCAAGTAAATCAGCAGATGAAGCTAAAAGTCTTTCTGATGAGCTTGCAGAAAAACCAAGAGACAGTAAGTTGGCTTCAAAAGTTGAACAAGCTTCGAGAAGAGCTACAAAAGATGCGAAACAAGCCGAAAAGTTTAATTCAAAACTGGGTGATACCAATGATAATGTAAAAGAATATCAAGATGAAATCAGTAATGTGAAATCCAAATTAGAAGCATTGCAAACAAAGATTGAATTTGTTCCATCTGAGAAAGAATAATTAACCTTTGTATTGTTACATTCTCTTAACAATAAATGAAAGTTTAACCTCTTAATTTGTAAATCAGAAAATTAATAAATCAGAAAATATTTTAAATGAAAATAGGGATTGTTTGTTACCCGACATTTGGCGGTAGTGGAGTAGTAGCTACAGAATTGGGCAAAGCTTTGGCAGATAATGGACATCAGGTCCATTTTATAACATATAGTCAACCAGCTCGGTTAGATTTCTTTTCAGAAAATCTATTTTATCACGAAGTCTCCGTTTCAAAATATCCTTTATTTGATTATGCCCCTTATGAATTGGCACTATCTAGTAAAATGGTAGATGTGGTAAGGTTTGAAAAACTGGATATTTTGCATGTTCATTATGCAATTCCACATGCCTCTGCAGCATTTATGGCCAAACAAATATTAGCAACTTTTGGTATCCATATTCCTGTTGTTACCACATTACATGGTACTGATATTACTTTAGTTGGTAAAGATTTAACTTATAAGCCAGTTGTAACATTTTCCATTAATCAATCTGACGGTGTAACTGCAGTTTCAGAAGATTTAAAAAAGGCAACTTATGATCATTTCGATATTCAGAAAGACATCAAAGTAATCCCAAATTTTATTGATCATAAGAGATTTAAGTTAACTCCAAAAGATCATTTCAAAAAAGCAATTGCCCCACAAGGCGAGCGTATTTTAGTTCATACCTCTAATTTTAGAAAGGTAAAAAGAACACAAGATGTTGTTTATATCTTTCAAAAGATATTAGAAAAAGTGCCCGCTAAGTTATTAATGGTAGGCGATGGTCCAGAACGTGTAAACTGCGAACAATTATGTCGTGATTTAAAGGTTTGTGACCATGTCCGATTTTTAGGAAAGCAAGATGCCGTAGAAGAAATTTTGTCTGTTGGTGATTTGTTTATCATGCCTTCAGAAGCAGAAAGTTTTGGTTTAGCTGCATTAGAAGCAATGGCTTGTAAAGTTCCTGTAGTATCCACTAATACCGGGGGTTTACCAGAACTTAACGTTGATGGCATAACCGGATTTATGGATAATGTAGGTGATGTTGAAGGAATGGCAAATCATGCCATTTATATTTTAGAAGATGAAGACAGATTAAATAAATTTAAAGAAAACGCTTTAAAAAGGGCAGCAGAGTTTGACTTGGATTTAGTTTTGCCTATGTATGAGGATTTTTATAGGGAGATTATAGAGAAGAGCGTAATAAACTGATTTTAAAAAAAGAGAGGCTTTCTTATTAAGAAAGCCTCTCTTTTTTTTGTTTAAGAAAAAATGAAATTAATAACCTGGGTTTTGTTGTGCTGCTAATACTGGATTAGTGTTTGTTTCAACCTGAGGTATTGGCCAAATAAATTTAAAACCATTTGTTGCATTTATATCGTAAGGAATAGCGGCTATAGCTCTAGCTCCAGCGTATGGAGTAGATGTATTATAACTTGCAAAAGTTGCTGCCGCATAAGTTACTTTTGAAGGAATTCCATTGGTTCCAAAATTAGGATCTAACGCCAGCCTATGTATATCTGGATATCTACGTCCTTCGCCTAAGAATTCAATTCTTCTTTCATTAAGGATAGCCTGTGTTAAAGTAATACCTGTTGCGAAGCTTGCAATAGTAAATTGATTTGCTGCTAAAGTAACTGATCTATTTCTAACTGCATTTAGTAAATTTAAAGCTCTAACATCTAAAGCGGTGATTCTTGAATAAGCTTCAGCGACATTTAATAACACTTCTGCATATCTAATTATTGGATTCGCATCCGTAAATGTAGGGACATCCTTGTATTTTAAACTAAAATAAGATCTAGAAACCGCAGGTGGCACATCTGTTCCAGTTAAAAGGGTTCTCCTTAAATCATCAGCTCTCCAAAATGGTTGATTCCAAATTATAGGTGATATAGCAATTAATGCCCTTCCTGGTGCTCTAGAAAGCATAGTACTTAAAGAACCATTTGTTCCCGCATTACGTATTGTTGAGTGCTCTATAGAAAATATAGATTCTGTATTACCATAATTTGCTGCAGTACTAGAAAACGGACCGTCTGGAGAAGCCGTTAACCTATAAACAGCATAAGGTGTAGCACTTGCATACGGCCCTGATGCCGCACTAGTGCCTAACTTTGTGCCTTCTGTTATAACTCCAGCATAATCACCCATGTGTAATTTAATTCGAGTTTTTAAGGCTACTGCCGCTCCTTTGGTAGCTCTAGTAATTGTTAAAGAAGTACTGCCGTTAGTAGCTGTTAAGTTTGTTTCAGCAAAATCTAAATCAGCTAAAATAAAGCTGTAACATTGTGCAACTGTATTTCTTGGAGCATTTCTATTTTCTTCAACACGTTGAGGTGTATTATTTGCCACCTCTCTAATTGGAACACCTAAATGAGTTGCTCCAACTGTGTGATTGTAAGGTCTAGCAAATAAAACTAATAATTCATGATAACTTAAAGCCCTTAAAAAACGAGCTTCTGCTTGGCCCTTTAAAGAGACAGCTTGTGTAACAGTCCCAGCCGCTGAAGCAGCGACTAATTTTTCAATAACCTCGTTAGCCCTATTAATTGTGGCAAATAATGAAGTCCACATAGCTGTGTTGTTAGCTGTAGTAACATCATGAGTATTCTCATTGGTAATAGCGAAAAAAGAAGGAACAGCAATAAGGTCTTCACCTCTCATATCTCCTTGAATTGTATTAGCGGCACCAAAAGGATATCCTCTATTGCTTCCGTCGGTATAAGGGCTAGATTGAGCAGCACTATATACTCCAGTTATTGCAGCTAAGGCTCTTTGATCATTACTGTAAGCGTCATTTTCAGCTAGTGTATTATCAGGGGTAATATCTGTGAAGTTCTTACATGAACTCACTCCTAAAAATAAGGCTATAGTAAATGCTATAAACACCTTATTAGTTAGTACATATTTTATGTTTTTTCTCATTATTTCAAAGTTTTAAATACCTAAATTGATTCCGAATGTGAAAGTTCTCTGTTGAGGATTTCCGTTATAATCAACACCTGCACCATTAGTATTGGTTTCTGGGTCAAGACCCTTGTAACCAGTAATAACGAATAAATTTTGTGCTGAAGCATAAATTCTAACACTTCCTACACTTATTTTATTGAGTGCTTTTGAAGGAATTTTATAACCCAAAGACAAATTATCCAACCTTAAAAAATCACCTTTCTCCACAAATCGAGTATAAGCTTGATTATCTAAATTGATAAAAGTACTTCTACCAAAATAAACGCTTGGAGTAACGCCATCTCCTGGCTCCGCTACACTTTTCCATCTTCCTAGGATTTCAGTACCATTATTAACAAAGTTTTGATTAACTAAATCGGTTCTTGTTCTATTATAGATTAGGTTTCCTCCTTGATATCTTAGTAAGACATTTAGATCTATTCCTTTGTAAGTAAAGGTATTATTAAATCCTCCAAACCATTTAGGAAGAACACTTCCTAAAACTGATCTATCAGAAGATGCTAAGGTAGCTCTGTTATCAGGATTTGATGCACTTATAGGTAGAGCTGAATTATAATACTGATTTGGATTTGCAGGGTCATATGTATAATATGCTTGATTGGATATTCTTCCTTGAATAATAGTTCCGTTAGCTTTTTGATATAGAGGATTACCATTTGCTGGTGCAACTCCTAAATATTGATATCCATATAACGCGTTAATTGATTCACCTACTCTAATGATATTATAAGCACCAATTTGGTCTTCATTATTAAATAGAGCTAAAACCTTATTTTTTTGAGTAGTAAAATTAAATGATGAAGACCAAGTAAAATCACCTTTTCTCAAAACTTCTGCATTTATACCTAGTTCAAATCCACTATTTCTGATATTACCAACGTTTTGAACAATTGAGTTGCCCGGTACTCCCAATGAAGGAGCTGTTGGTGCTGATAGAACAATTTTATCATTGTCTTGTCTAAAGTAGTCAGCAATAAAGTTAATTCTACCATCAAGAAATCCCAATTCTAAACCAAGATCATATTTTTTCTGCTCCTCCCATCTTAATGCTGGGTTTCCTATGTTACTGAATCCTATCCCGCTTTGGCCACCATAAACAGCAGCAGAATATTGACCTAAATATCTAAATCTACCAATAGCGATATTTCCAACTTCAGCAAATGATCCTCTTATTCTAAAGTCAGATATAAATCCTAAGGCCGTAGAATTTTTAAAAAATGATTCTTCTGAGATTCTATAAGCTACAGAAACGCCCGGAAAATATCCTTTACGATTTGCTTCTGGCAAGTCAGAGTTACTATCTTGACGAATGGATGCTCCTAAGTAATATTTACTTTTATAATTGTAGTTTAAACGAGCTAAATAAGATTCTAATCCAAACTGAGATTGACCCCCCCCAACAGTAGGTGTAACAAAAGTACCTGAAGTTATATTTTGATTCCAATAAATATCTGTGATATTTTATATAGAAGCTTGATAAAATGAAGATTTTTCTTTTTGATATTCCTGAACCAATGTTAAATCTAAGTTATGATCTTTATTAAAGGATTTGTTATAACTTAAAATATTTTGCAAATTCCATCTAAATGAGGGTGAATAAGCTTGAGAAGCAGTTCCATTAGCCCCTCTTCCGTCTCCATGTCTTGGATCGTTAAAAGTAAAATCATCTACATAACTACCATCAATTCCTATTTGGGTTTTAAATTTTAAACCAGTTGCAATATTTACTTCTAAATAAGTTGACGCTAACGCTCTATAAGTTTGTGAAGTCCTTAAATTTTATCAATAACAAATATTTGATTAGGAATATTATCAGATATTGCGATTAAGTTAGAACCCCTACCAACAGCAACTCTATTGGCATCGATATTATATCCGGTAACATCTGCTGGATTGAATACAGTGACGTTTGGAAGCATTCTCGAGCCACCAAAAATATTTCCAGAAAGCGCATTTGACCCAATAGTTGAGCCCTTATTGTTTTGATATGTAAAGCCAGATGTTATACCAAAATTTAAATATTTATTTATTTTTTGATCAAAATTTCCTTTTAACGAGTATCTTTTTAAGGAATTCGCTCTTAGAATACCATCTTGATCAGAATATCCTAAAGAAAAATAGAATTTACTAGTTTCTGTACCACCAGTTGCGGAAACAGAGTGATTTTGTTGGTTGGCAGTTCTAAATAAGAAATCTTGCCAATCAGTATCTACAAACCCGCCATTACCATCAGGTGTGGGAAAGGCTTGTGGTGCATTACCAGAAGCGACAAATTTTTCATTAGAGACCTCAATAAATTGATCTGCATTTAACAAATCAAACCTACTAGAGTTTTTTGCTGTTGCGTAATATCCATCATAATTAAAAACAGTTTTGCCAGCTTTACCTCTTTTTGTAGTTATTAAAACAACCCCATTCGATGCTCTAGAGCCATAAATAGCTGTTGCAGCACCATCTTTTAAAACCTCAAAAGTCTCAATATCATTTGGATTAATATCAGCTAAAGCGTTAGCAGATGTAAATCCACCAACATCACCACTAAAAGCTGGCACACCATCGATTACATATAGAGGAGTTACCCCAGAAGATATAGAGTTTACGCCTCTAATTCGAATTTGAGCAGGTTGACCAAGTTGTCCAGAAGGAGTAATTACTTGAACCCCTGCTATTTTCCCTGCCAAAGCCCTATCAAAAGAAGGAACGGAAACATTGCTAATTTCAGACCCTTTTAAAAGTAGAAGACGAACCAGTAACATCTTTTCTTAATTGAGTTCCATAACCAACAACAACAACTTCAGAAAGCTGTTTATTATCAGAATCTAAAGTTACATTTAATGTTGTGCCATTAATAGTCACTGTTTTGTTTGTGTATCCAATAAAAGAAAAAATCAATTTTGTTGAGCCACTTGGCGCTCTTAACGAATATTTTCCATTTACATCAGTTTGGGTGCCAAGTTTTGTACCAACGATGGTCACGCTAACTCCTGGCAAAGGAGATCCGTCGGTTTGATCCGTTACTGTACCCGTAACGGTCTTATCTTGCGCTAAAACGCTCGTAGCTATTAGCAGCATGACAAAGAAACTTTGTAAGAGTTTTTTCATACAATTTTAAAAATTTAGTTTAGTTATAGTGTGAATTAATCTGTAATATAAATGAAGAAAAATGGTAAAAACAAATAAAAATTTAACAACTTTTAACATATTGAATTAAAATGCTGAAAATCAGATATTTAAAATTTTTGCGTTTTTGTTTGTTTCCGGTGTGGCTTGTAAGATTGAAATTTTTTTAACTTTATGATTTTGTAAATTCTGATGATTTAAGTTTGATTAAATACTTTTATTTTAAAAGCTAAGCCTATTAGTCAATTATTTTAAAAAAATAGTTTATTTCGACTCAAAAAAGTCATCGATTTTTCTACAAACCGAATATGAAACCGTATAAGATCAATTATGTCATTAAGCATTTACTTAACGATAGCTTTCAAATGATTTTTAATGCTAAGACGCTATAAAAATTAGAGCCAATCTGAAATTTAAGCTTTTGTTTTAGATATTTAGTGGAATTTTTACTTGTTCATTTAAATTATAGATATTTATATAGATATATATCTTTATTAAAAATATTATGAACTAAAATTATTTAAGTTGATAAAAAAAATTGAGTTAAAATAAAAAAGTCCTAACTACTTAACGGTTCGGTTAAATAGTTAGGACTAATCAAAACCTATTTTTTAATAAGCGGAAGTGTTTGATGTTAATGGTTTAAATAAATCTCCAGTTACTAATTTAGGTGTATTAGTGTTGGTATTTAATTCGCTTTGAGGATACAAAAATCTTTGAGGTAATATTGTGCCTGATACAGGAGCAATCCCTAATAGATTTTTGGTTCTTCTAACATCTGTAAATTGCTCTATTTGTCCAATTAAGCTAACGTATCTTTCTTCAATTATTTCTTTTAGCAAGGCTTGATTAACTGTTGTTCCTGTTAAAGCTGGGTTTTCAATTTCACCTGGAGCAAAATCTGTTAATAAATAAGGTTGATATGACTTACCAAAACTATAATATCCAGAAGCTACGTATCCAGAATTATTATAATAATCTCTTACGGTATTTAATGCTACTAAAGCTGAATTTGGATCAGCATTAGCTTTTTTCATGTAAGATTCTGCAAGGATCAACTGATTTTCTCTATAATTTAAGAGAATATTAATAATTCCATCTAAACCTTTGTCTTTCTGCATCAGAATCTGGAGTAATATTTAAAGGGAAGATCAGCCTAATTGAAGTATTTCTATTGCTATTAAATGCAGGAATCCAATCTAAATCAAAAAATTTATTGTTTTCTATTTCTAAATTATCAATTAAGATGTTATCATTCTTATTTATAGTAAAAGTTGCCTTTCCATTTTCATTAATTGATGCTACTAAAGATAATTCTTTTGCACTTTCCCTATCTAAACTTTTAAAAGCTTTATTTTGACTTAGCAAATCAAATAGCAAATCAAAACTAAATAAAGGCAATGCTAATCTAAAGTCTTTCATTTTTTCTTCAGAAAAACTATAACCTATGTTAGAAAAAAAATTTGGTATTAAGAATATTAATTTATTGGATGAAGAATTAAAAGACATTTTAAGAGAACCATCATTATTAAATAATAACCATAATCCATTCCTTAAACCATTAGAATAATTACCTTTTAGGACAAGTGCATTTTTTGCATCATTAACATAATAGTTACCGTTTAATACTTTAGATTCATCAATAGAATAATAAAGTGAATAATTATCCGAAATATACTCTTTTTTTAATATTGCTTGCTTTACTTGAGAAACACTCAGCTTAGTTAAAAATATTAATAAAATTAATAGTTGAATTTTCATTTTTAATTGTTTGTAAATAAGAAAAGTTGGTTAAAAACCAACCTTTCTTATTGTCTTTGGAATAAATTTAAGGTTTATGGCCTAGCGCTTTTAAATACCCATTTTTCACTAAAAAATGTCCGATCACTACCACCTTGAATCAAAACATATTTAACTTCTAAGATTTTGGTGTCTCCGGTAACAGTAAATTTATTTACACCAGTAGGGTCAAGCCTTGCAGATCGTAAACTTGAATTTGTGCCTTGGCCAAAATAATTAGTAACACTTGTTACTTTTCCATCAGCATCCATAGCAAAAACTGGAGAAAAATTACCGTATGATGATGTAGCCGTACCACTTTTAATAGGATGAGCAAAGTTAGCTGTTGCAAATCTACCGTCATACATGGCAACAGTATTAGCTCCTTGAGTTATTAAATCCTGCTCTATCGGGTAAAAACCTGTCAATGCTGCGGAGACAACGTCTAACATCGGTGCAGTAGCTGATACAGTGTAAATGCCATCATATTTATTTTTTGCCTTAATATTTAGTAAGATAGTCCTAAAGTTCGAACTAATAATACCGAAAGAAGAGCTAGCTATGGTTAGCGGTAAAACATATTCCTTAGTTAAATCAAATTGGTCAGTTTTTAAATTAATAACAATTTGAGATTTTCTTTCTCCACTTGGTATTAACGCAACAAGATTAGCTATTGTATATAAATTGGAAGGGAGAAGAATGAAATTAGTTCCTTGTTGTGTATTGTATTCAGTAATAACAGAAGTAGGAGCTAATGCCGTTGTTACTGTAATATTTTCTGGAGCGGAAGCAGCTCCAGAATAGCTTACCGGAACAATCAATTCAATTGATTGTTTAATTTCAAGTGCTGGGGAAAACAGATAATATTTAGCTCCCGCAGGGGAAGCAATGTCTGCAGGGTTTCCGAATTCAATAACATTGTTTGATTTTGAAGGATCTAAGACTATATTATCCTTTAAACAGGAACTCAACAGAGTAACTGAAATTAGTACGGTAAAAATATTTAATATCTTTTTCATTTTCATTTATTAATTTATGTCCCAAAATATTCTTGAAGTAAATTGATTTATACCTGTCGGTACATTCGCTGCATTCTTTTGTAATTCATCTTGTGGATACAAAATTCTAGCCGGCAGTTTATCTGTCCTAGTTGATGTAGACTGTGTAGAAGCAAAACTTAGAGTTGCATTGGCAGAACCGTTTGTGATGGTTGGATAGGCAGTACGTCTAAACTCATTCCAAGCCTCAAAACCGCCAATTAGATTTAATGCTATATATTTTTGAGTAATAATAGCTTCTAATCTTTGAGCGTCTGTAGTAGACGCCGCATAATCAACTAATCTGTTACCAACATTGTCTGAAATATAGGCTGTAACTTCTGTTGCTATTGTTGCGGCTGTTTTGGCAGATGTATTATTAACATCTTTATTTACAAAAGTAAATGACCTTTCGATACCTGCTCTATATGCGGTAGCTGCTAAACCTGAAATAAATCCTTTCAAATTTGCTTCTGCTAAAAGAAAACTAGCTTCAGCACCTAATAAAATTGGAGTTCCAGCTGTTGCTCCTTTAATTAAACCCAAACCATCTAAGCCACTATTTGCGACACCTAAATACCAAACTGACGCACCTGTTGGAGCTAACAACTGTCCAGATGGTGGCTCAAAACCAAGCTGATTTATGACTGGAGATGGAAATCCTCTAAATGTTAGGGCACCTCTTCTAGAATCGTTAATTTTGTTACTGTAAAAGTTCAACAAAAATCTAGATGGTAAACGCGATCTTCCTGTACCTGAAACGACATTGACTACTGTAAATCCATAAGTATTCCAAAATGGACTTTGCTTACCATCAACTTTAGAATAGCCAGGCTGTACAATAGCATCATCCGTAATAACACCTAAAGTGGTATTGAATGATGCAAATTTTGTAGTAACAAAAGATGATAAATTTGCCACTCCAGACATTTTTATTAGTAACCTCAATTTTAATGTATTTGCAAAACGTTTCCATCCATTCATATCTCCTTTAAATAAAGGGTCGGATGCTGATGATATTGCAACTGGTGCATCAAGAGAAGTGCTAGAAACAGATTGTGCAAGAGTAATAGCTGTTATAGCAGTATCTAATTGAGCAACTAAATCTTGATAGATTAAAGGAGCAGCGTCATACTTTGGAGTTAAGTTTGTACTAGATTTTAAAGCATCAAAATATGGAACGTCATTGTAAGTATTAACTAATCTTTCGAAGACGAAAGATTTCATAATTCTAGAAACAGCATTTGAATAAATTAAATTTTTATTCCCATTAGTTTGGTCGAAAACATATTGATAATCACGCAGATTAGCATAAGAACCAGTAAATAACCCTTGAAATTCTGTATTTACGTAATTATAAGTCCATACAGAACCAAAACCACCAAAGCCACCTGCATTTACTGTATAACCCACAAGATCGTTACCATAAGCATTAAAACCAACCGATCCACTTGCAGTTGCATTTATAGCTGCTGGTAAAACCAAATCTGGTGTTGCCGATGTCGCTTGATTTGGATTATCATTAATATCCAAATAGTTATCGCATGCAGAGAATAGGAATAAGCTACTTGCTGCCAGCATTATATTAAATATTTTTTTCATAATTACTCAATTAAAATGTTAGAGAAATATTAGCCCCAAAAAATCTTGATGGAGGAGTTTGACTTATTGATGTAAACCCTATAGCATTACTAGTTGCATCAAATGCGCTATATTCTGGATCTGTAAACACGTTAGACTTAGGAGTAAATAATAATAGATTTCTCCCTAACAAAGTTATTTTAGCATTTTTGATATATTTATTAACCCCTATTTTAGATAATGGAATATTATAAGACAATGCTAATTCTCTTAATTTCCAGAAAGCTGCTGAATTTACGTAATTTTCTATTACACCAGTATATCTTGGACCGTCAGTAAAGAAATCTGCGCCACCATTTCTTGTAGTAATGCTATTATTAGGCAGGAATGAGCCTGGATTTGCAGGATCGGCATAAGAAGAATTTGGTACAACAAAACGTTCTCTGTTAAAAGCTGCCGTTCTTATACCTGCACCAGAAAAATCTAAAGCTGTTGATAAGCCATTATAGATAACATTTCCTGTTCTATATTCAAATAAGGTAGTCAAACTAAATCTTTTGTAGTTAACAATCGCATCTAGACCCAATCTATCTGTTGGCTCTGTTTGACCTAAATCATTTTGACCAGCAGTTACTGAAGGATAACCTGATATGCATCTACAATAATTCTTCCTTCATTATCTCTATTATATTGAGTTCCTCTTAAATACGGAAAAGGAAAACCTGGTTTTGCCACTACACTAGAGGCGCCAAACGTACCAAGATTCAGAATATCCAAACCATCACTTAATGAAAGTACTTCGTTTACATTTCTAGTATAATTGGCTCCAACACTTACTTCAAAATCTTTCTTTTGTATTGGGGTAACTCTTAAAACAGCTTCTATACCCTGATTTTTAACTTCACCAGTATTTGTTAGGAAAGAGGTAAAACCCGTTGCACTAGAAACTTGAACTGGCAAGGTTTGATCTGTAGTATTTGTTCTGTAATAAGTAAAATTTGTTACCACTCTATTTTTAAATAATGCTAAATCAAAACCACCTTCGAACCCTACTGTAATTTCAGGAGTTAATGATGGAGCAACAATTTGAGCACTTAAACCAAAACCAGGCCCATTGGCAAATGGAAAGCCAGCACCTGCTCCAAAGGTTGGCAGTAGTCTATAGGCGCCAATATTTACTAATCCTACTTTATTCACACCCCCTCTAATTTTTAGATTATCTATAACTTTAGACTCTTTTAATAAAGGGATAGCATCTGAAGCTACAAA
Source organism: Pedobacter psychrophilus (assembly GCF_001652725.1). Taxonomy (GTDB): domain Bacteria; phylum Bacteroidota; class Bacteroidia; order Sphingobacteriales; family Sphingobacteriaceae; genus Pseudopedobacter; species Pseudopedobacter psychrophilus. The sequence continues at coordinate 40,572 of NZ_LWHJ01000028.1, read as the reverse complement.
TGATATGTCAGCAGAAGGATAGAAGAATGATCTATTGTTTGGAGCTAGAACAGAAACCCAATCATTTCTTCCAGTAACATGTAAAAATAAATAATCTCTAAAACCGAATCTTGCATCACCATATAAACCAAACTGTCTTGTTCTTGAATTAGATTGTGATCCATTTGGCTGAGGTTGACTTCTGTTACCAACATTATACAAGTCAGTAATAACAAGTCCGTTTGCATTTACGTTTAAAGAGTTGTTGTTATTATCTCTAATACTCGCACCACCAATAAGATTAAGCGTAAAATCTTTACCTAAAGATTTTTTATATTGAGTTAAAAAGTCTGAGTTTAATTGTGTTTGATATGAGCTATTGTCATTTACAAATCCATTATCATCAATTTTACTTGATCCAGAGATGGATTTTGTATATTCAGTGTATTTAAAAATTTCTGAATAATCTTTTGAGGACTGATTTCTGGTAGAAATACCTATTCTGAAAGTTAATGTTAATGCTTTAATAGGATTATATTTAATTTCTGTATTTCCAGTTAAATAATCATTTCTATTAGCATTTCTATTTGCTTCTAATGTTTTGTAGGGATTATCAAAAAAATCATTATAATATCCGTTAGGATTTGCAAAAGGGTCTGTTCTCCAGTTTTTGTAACTTGTTAATGGAATTTGAGATGGCGACTGCAAAACATTACCAAAAGCCTCCCCAGTATTGGAACTAACGTCAAATCTGTTTTGAACATAATTAGCACTAAAGTTTATATTTACTTTAGGACTTACAACACGAGTACCATTTACCCGTAAAGAAAACCTATTATATCTGTCATAAGGAACTGTAGATAACTGATCTAAATATTGACCTGCAATATAATAAGTTCCCTTATCGTCTCCAGATGAGATAGCTAAATCTGACTGACTAGTTAATCCTGTTTCCCAAAAATTATTTTTTTCATCAGTATATTCGTAAGGAACCGTTTGAATAGAACCATCTTGTAAAGGCTTTCCAATTGGTCTTAATGAACCGTCAAATCTTGGACCATATTGTTGATTTTCATACGGAGTGTAAGTAGGAATATCATTTGGTGTTGTTCCAGATCCAAATTCTTTTTGCAATTTTGGTAAAAAGCTTACAGTTTCCAATGTGGTGTTTTGTGAAAAGGTTACTGTTGAAACTCCATTTTTACCTTTTTTTGTAGTCACAATAAGTGCACCATTTGATGCATCTGAACCGTATAAAGCAGCTGCGCCAGCACCATTTAAAACTTGGATATCTTCAATATCTTCTGGATTCAAATTTCCTAAGATAGTATTTGGAACAATCACATTATCTACAACTACTAATGCTTGGTTATTACCTAATAATGATCTGTTTCCTCTTAATACAATACGAACTTGAGGATTGACGCCACTACTTACTGCATTTATTTGTAATCCTGCAACCTTACCAGATAAACTGGAGGCAACGTTAAATGCCTTAGCTTGTGTTAAAACTTCGCCAGTTACAGTAGTGTTGGCATTTCCAAGTTGTTTTCTATTAACTTCAATACCACCCGCCGTTACAACAACTTCACTTAATGTTTGAGCGTCTGTTGCTAATGTAACATTTACAATATTTGTGCTTCCTACATTTACAGTTTTACCTACAAAACCAATAAATGTAAATTCAAGGGATTTAGCAGTAGATGGGAAATTAATTGAATAATTTCCATTTACATCCGTTTGAATACCTATTGTAGTACCAGTTACTTTAACCGAAACTCCAGGTAATGGTAAGCCATCTTCTTGAGCCGTTACCTTTCCTGTTATTTTTTTGTCCTGTGCTAGTACGCTCGAAGCGACTAGTAGCATTAAGAACAAACTTTGTACAAGTTTTTTCATGCAATTTTAAAGATTTAGTTAATTTATAGTGTGAATTAAAACGTAATATAAAAGAACTTCTTCGATAATTGCAAATAAAAAATTAACATTATTTAACTAAAAAATATAAAACCTTGATATACAGCTTTTTAAAATTAATTCAAAATATTACTTTAAATATTGTGAGAATTAAAAAATAGCATGCTTTGTAATTAGCATTTCAATAGTAACAGCTTAATTATTTGATGATTTTACATTCATTAAAAATATTATTAGCTAAAATATTAAATAATTAACTTTCTCTTAACAAATAACGCAAAAATAAAATATTTATAGTACTTTGTATTACATAATACCAAATAATACATATATCTTTGTATTATGATTTCTGATAATACACAAACACAAATGAGAAAGGGCATACTTGAGTATTGCATACTTTCTATTATCTCCAGAGGAGAGATTTATGCATCGGACATAATAGAGGAGTTAAAGGCGGCTAAGCTTTTAGTAGTAGAAGGAACGCTGTATCCTTTATTAACACGATTAAAAAATAATGGATTACTTACTTATAACTGGCAAGAATCTACTTCTGGCCCTCCACGTAAGTATTATCAACTTTCTGAAACTGGGGCGCAAATCCTAATTCAGTTAGACCAAACCTGGTCTGATTTATCTTATGCTGTTAATAATAGCATCAAAAGAAGAAACCTAAATAATCAAGCTTAAAATTTAGCATCATGAACAAAACAATCATCATTAATATAAGCGGCGTGATTTTTCATATAGAAGAGGATGCTCATGAGTTACTTAAGAAATACATGAACGAAGTAAAAAATCATTTTGCTTCTTACAGGGACAATTTCGAAATTATAACAGATATAGAAAATAGGATTGCTGAAATGTTTAGCGGTTTATTAATTAAGGAACTTAAACAAGTTATTGTTTTAACTGATGTTAAGGAAATAATTACCAGGATGGGAAATCCTTCTGATTTTGAAGCAGAGGATGAAAACGAGCAAAGCGAACCTGAAACAGAAAAAACTGCTGAGAGAAAGTTTTTTAGGGATATGGAAGATCGGGTAATTGGAGGGGTTTGTGCTGGTATTGGACATTATTTTAATATTGAGGCTAGATGGATTAGAATTGCCTTCTTTATTCTTTTTATTTTTTATGGTTTTGGATTAATTCCTTACATCTTACTATGGTTAGTAATCCCAAAGGCAAATAGCCGAACTGAAAAAATGGAAATGAAAGGGGAAAAAATAAACCTTCAATCTTTTCAAAAAAATGTAGAACAAGAATTAAATGCAGTAAAAGCTAACTTTATAAACGCCACAAGCCATGCCGGACCAGGTTTAAGTAGGTTAGGGTCTTTTATAAGAAATATAATTACGGCCTTAGCAGATTTTGTTGGTACAACCGGGAAATTCTTGATTAAAATATTAGGTTTTTTTATCATCACCATAATGAGTATTGGACTCATCTCGGCATTTGTTGTTCTTTTAATATTTTTAGGTTATGCGGGCAGTGCGGATATCAATGGCATTTTTCCTCTTAATGCTTTAAGAGAGTCTTTAAGACCTATCATATTTGTTTCAGCATTCTTTGTGCTATTTGTGCCTCTATTAGGAATAATATTCTTTACTCTAAGGGTATTTTTTAATAATAGAACCATTTCCAAGTCGATTGGCTTTAGCTTATTAATGATTTGGATTTTGGCTTTGGGAACAGGGATATTTTATATCGCTAAAAACGCAACAGATTTTAAAGAACAAGCTAGCTTTAGTGAATTAAGCAATTTGAAAAGCAATCCTGAAAATGTTTATTATTTAGTAGGTGGCGAACAAAGGACTTTACAGGAGGATATCTCTAATGTAAATGGGTCTAATAGAATTGTGACTATTACAACGAATGATAAAGATTTTGACACGCCAAACCATGTGAATATTGATTTACAATTAGCAGAGAATCAATTCCCATCTATTATAAAAACTTATTCTGCCAGAGGTATAAATTTTGATGCCGCCATAAAAAATGCTCATAATATTGAATATTATCAATTTCAGAAAGATTCTTTACTCAGTTTTGATTATCAGTCTGGATTAAAACAAAACAGTTTGTGGAGAGACCAACAAGTAAATATTAAGTTAAATATCCCAGTTAACAGCACTTTATATATAGATACAGAATTGGCGAAACGTTTTTTTAGAAATCAAATGGATGATTGTATTAATGATGAAGATGAATCGAAATATATTATTGTAAAAGCAACAAAAAATGGTTTTGTCTGTCAAAAAACATCAGAAGCAATCGATCAAGAAAAGAGAGATAGAGAAGAGAGCGGTTCTAAAGACAGTATTAGAAACGAGGTGATTTTTAATTAGACTCCATTTCATATTAAATTTATAAAGCCATCCTCAAAAGGGTGGCTTTTTTGTTTAGTAATTATAATTATTTAATTTCAGCGGTTATTTAATTGTTTAACATTGCCTCTTTAATGATTAAGCTTGTCGTTTTATTTTTGCTTCTTATTTTTTGTTTTACTTGGGGTTTTTCGCAAAACAAAACAGCAGTTATTAACGGCAAAGTTTTAAATCATGAAAATCCTGCAATTGGTTTTTATGTTTTTTTGATTAATTATCGGGATTCAGCTATTGTAAAATCTACCACTACCAACAATAAAGGATATTTTAATTTCGATAATCTAAAAGAAGGTAAATATCTAATCGCTTTGATCAACACGGGTTATCAAAATAAATATAGCGAAATTATCACTATCGATAGAGATACAAAACTGGTTTCTTTACCGGATTTAACCCTAAAAAAACCAGATAAAAATCTTAATGAAGTTATTGTTAGTACCAGCAAACCTTACATTGAAAGAAAATTAGGTAAAACAGTTTTAAATTTAGAGAGCAATGTTTTTGGTTTAGGAAGTACAGGATTTGAAGTTTTTGAAACTTTGCCAGGAATTAACATTAAGAGTACCGAGCTTAGTTTAAATGGTAAAAGTAATATTGCGGTTTTTATAGATGATAAACCAAGTAACTTAACTGGAGAAAACCTGATTGAATATTTAAAAAACCTACCAACCAATAACATCGAAAAAATTGAAATTATTGATGGCAATTCTGCCAAATATGATGCAGCTTACAATGGAGGTATCATCAACATCAAATTTAAAAAAGGGAAAAATATTGGTACAAACTCAACAATTTCTACTGGTGGTGGACTTGGATTAAACTACAGATATAATACCAGCATCAACATAAATAAAAGAACTGCTAAAAGTAATTTATACCTAAATTATGATTTTGCAAAGATTAAGGCATTAGACCAAACTTTTTTAAATAGAACCATTAATAGCAATCCCCTTGGCCGAAGCGCATTTTCAAAAACGATTATTGATGTATCAAATAACGACATAAAAACCAGAAACAACCATTCTGCAATTTTAGGTTACGATTATCAGATTGATGATAAACAATCTTTATCATTATTAATGAATGCTTTTAGTAATAGGATGTTTTCTGATGAGCTGAACCAAAGTTTAATTAGCCATGATGAGTTAGATTCTACAATAAACTCTACATCGTTAGAAAATCGCTTACTTACAAATCTTTCAGGGAATATTAGGTATAAAAAAGATTTAGATAAAAAAGGCAAAACCTTTACTAGTGCGATGGATTTTTTAACCTTTAACAGAAATTCTGAGGAAGATTTGAATAGCGTTTATTTGAACCATAACAATGCAGAATATAAAGCCCCATTACTATTTAATAACCAAACGCCTTCTAAAATAAACATCATTAGTGGAAATATTGATTATGCTATACCAACAAAAAAGGCTCTTTTAGAATTTGGATTTAAAGCAAATACGGTCAGGATTTCTAATAGCAGAATGATAAATATACAATCTGGCAAAACCTATATCCAAAATCCAAATATTAACTTTAATTATCAGGAAAACATTATTGCCGGATATTCCAATTATGCTTATAAAAATGATAAGTACAGCATTTCGGCAGGTTTAAGATTAGAGCAAACTTTTGCCAGTGGCGATACAAGCGTAAATAGCAGTTTAATTGATAGAAATTATTTCAGCTTGTTTCCAAATTTAAGCCTCACTAAACAATTAAATAAAAAAAACAAGTTGGCTTTGAATTATAATAAGGGAATTACAAGGCCTAGATATGATCAAATCAATCCTTTCTCTTATTTTTTAGATCAGTTTACATATAATCAGGGAAATGCTCAGTTAAGACCATCAACAATAAACAGCACAAAACTAGAGTGGGAACTTGATGCTAAATATGTTTTTGATGCGCATTATAATTATACTAATAATTTTATTTATACAGTTTACAAGCAAGATTTTAGAAATAATGTTGCAATTGCAAGTATGCAAAACTTTGATTACAGGCAAAGTATAGGTATTTCTTTGTCAGTTCCGATTACCGTTGCCAAGTGGTATGAATTAGGTTTATATGCAGAAGGAAACAAAGAATATTTTAAGTATTTAGATGCATCAAACATATCCATTTTTAATAGTAGTTTAAATGCTTCATTGATGTTAAACCATAATTTTCAATTACCAAAAGCTATTAAAGCAACTATTAATATGCTTTATGAAACACCTACAGCTTACGCAGTTTACTCTTTTAAACCATTATATTTTATGAATATTGGCTTTAGTAAAACTGTTTTTGATAAGAAAGGTAGCATAAGATTAACTGCAACCGATATTTTTAATACAAACAGCAATAGGTATTCTACAAATTTAGCTGGGATAAATCTAATAGCTAAAGATAAAACCGAAACCCAAAGTGTTAGATTAAACTTTAGTTATAAAATAGGTAAGCAAACAGTAAAAGCCTATCAAAAAAGAAAGTCTATTGTGGAAGATGAAAAGATTAGGGTTGGGCAATAAGTTGGATTAAAATTTATAAAAAGCAGCTAAACTTTAATAACAATTCCTTTCTTATACATTACCCAAAGTATTAAAAACCAAATCAACACAAAAGATATAGCCCAAGCTACAGATGCATTTTCAGGAGAAAAATTTGGAGCATAAAATTGTAGATATAAATAATCTTTCCAACTTACTACCTGTCCGTCTAAATTGACTTTTAAAATATTCATTGATCTTGCTACAACTCCAGAAACAAAGTAAACCGTAATTGCATTTACCCCATATATTACAAATGGCTTGGTAAATCTTGAAAAGCCTTTTACATCAATTATCCAATATAATAAAGCCAAGCTTATACTTGCCAAACCACCGGCATATAATACATAAGAACTTGTCCATAAAGATTTATTTATAGGAAAAAATAAGTCCCAAGCTAATCCAAATAGGAAAGCGATAAATCCATAAACAAATAACCAAACCACTTTATTTTCCTCGGTTTTTTGTTTAGATTTAAAAATTTTGCCCATTAATATACCAAATAGTCCAGAAGCAATGGATGGTAAAGTGCCTAAAATCCCTTCTGGATCCCAAGTTTTACTATTAATCCATAAATGATTTTCAGTTAATAAAAAACGGTCTAGCCAAGCGCCCAAATTAGTTTCTTTACCAAGGTTGGCCTCCCCAAAATCAGGGACAGGGATTAAAATCATCATCAGCCAATAAGCAATTAGTATGATAATGAAAATTGTAAAAAGCTTCTCCTGTTTTACTTTTAAAAACAGCAAAGCACAAACAAAATAAACTATCGCAATTCGTTGTAAAACTCCAGGAATGCGAAAATGAGCAAAATCAAAATAGGGCTGTAAAAACATTAATAATCCTAAACCAAATAATATTGCTGCTCGTTTTGATATTGATAAGATAAACGTATTATGATTTTTTAAATCGGATAATTTATTGTCTAAAGCGTAAACAATAGAAACACCAACAATAAATAAAAAGAAAGGAAAAATTAAATCAGTTGGTGTGCAACCATTCCAATCCGAGTGTTCTAACGGCGCATAAATATGGCTCCAATCTCCAGGATTGTTTACTAAAATCATCGCTGCAACGGTAATTCCTCTAAAAACATCTAAAGATAAAAGTCGCTTTTTTTCTGATTGAATTGCTTGCATAATAGGTTTTGATTCCATTAAATATAAAGCAATCTAATCATTACTATAATGTTTCGCCCAAAAAATTAATTGCTTTTGTATATTGTTCTAAATTTTAAATCATGAATAATTGGATAGCAAAGCTGAGTGAGATTGCAGAAAAAGAAAGGCGATTAATTATTGGTTTAATGTCCGGAACTTCTTTAGATGGATTAGACATTGCACTTTGCAAAATTTCAGGTTCCGGTTTAAACACGAAAGCCCAGGTTTTAGCTTTTGAAACCATTTCTTATTCTGATGAGTTTAAAAATCAAATCAAAAAAATTGCCTTTCTAAAAATTGTTGATTTAGAGTTGCTTTGCTCGCTTAATAAAAAAATTGGAGAAATGCATGGCGAAATGGTTAATTCTTTTTTAAAAAGCAGAAATATAAATCCAGAAAATATAGATTTAATTGCCAGTCATGGACAAACTATTTATCATTCCCCAGCAAATTCTAGAGAAAGTGATGGGTTTGGTAATTCCACATTACAGATTGGAGATGCAGATCAAATTTCTGTGAAAACCAATATCGTTACCGTTAGTGATTTCCGCCAAAAAAATATCGCCCAAGGTTTAGAAGGTGCGCCATTAGCAATTTACGGAGATTATTTATTGTTTAATCATCCTACAGAAAATAGAATTTTATTAAATATTGGGGGAATTTCAAACTTTACTTATTTACCCGCTGGCGGAAAGTTTAATACAATTTTAAGTACAGATGTTGGCCCGGGAAATAAAATAATGGATCAATTTATTAATAAAATTGACCCTCAATTATTCTATGATAAAAATGGAGAAATGGCTGCTCTCGGAAAAACAAATGAAGAGTTTTTAGCAGCGCTTTTGAATCATTCTTTTTTTGAGTTGAGTTTCCCAAAATCAACTGGTCCAGAATTGTTTAATTTGGATTATTTATACTCTGCAATTTCTAAATGCAAATCGGATCCAATTTCAAATCAAGATATATTGGCAACTCTTAATCTTTTTACAGCAAAATCTATTGAAATTGCAATTAGAAAAACAACTGCAAATTTAAAAGACACTGTTATTTATATTAGTGGAGGAGGAAATCATAATTTTTTATTAACCTCGAATCTTAAAAATTTATTACATGATTGTTCCTTTAAAAATTTATCAGATTTAGGTATAAATCCTGATGCTAAAGAAGCGCTATTGTTCGCCATTTTAGCTAATGAAACAGTTGCCGGAGATTATAAAGACCTTAATAATGAAACATTATCAATGGGGAAAATTAGTTTACCATTTTAATCATTAAAATATGTTAACAGCCATCAATCCAAAACTACCTATGAGAAATAAACCCATCACAAAGGATTTCTATTTAAATAAACTCGGGTTTAAAGATATTGGAAGTCATGATTATCCTCAATATTTAATCCTTAAAAAAGACAGCATCGAAATTCATTTTTTTGAATTTGCGGATTTAGACCCAAAAGAAAATTACGGTCAGGTTTACATTCGTACAGATCACATTAATGAATTATACCAGTCTTTTATAAATGAAGGCGTTAAAATTCATCCCAATGGAAAACTAAAAACGCAACCTTGGGGTCAGCAAGAATTCTCCATTTTAGATATAGATCTTAATTTATTGACCTTCGGGCAGAGCTTCCATTAATCAATACCATTAAATTTTTAATTAGCCTTTAACAAAAAAGAAATTTTTACGTTACCTTGATTAGAAAATAACGAACATGAAAATAGTTTACGGATTAATTGTGGCGGCTGTAGTTGTCACCTCATGCAATAACAATAAAAACGCGACAGCAGATTCTAGCGATTCTACTTCAAACCCTTTCTTTCAAAAAAGCACTTTAACTTATCAAGCTCCTGATTTCACAAAAATTAAGGATGCAGATTTTAAGCCTGCCATGGAAAAAGGCATTGATGAGCAAATGAAGGAAATTGATAGCATTGCCAATGATGCAGCTGCGCCAACATTTGAAAATACTTTGGTTCCGTTAGAAAAATCGGGCGAATTATTACATCGCGTTAGCAATGTTTTCGATTTATTAACGGGCGCAAACACCAACCCAACTTTACAAGGAGTACAAGAAGAAATGGCTCCAAAACTAGCAGCTTTAAATGACGCTATCTTCTTAAATAAAAAGCTTTTTGTAAAAGTAAATTCGATAAATGACGGTTTGTCAAGTTCTAAATTAGATCCTGAATCAAAAAAACTGGTTGAATATTACTATCAAAAATTTGTGATGGCAGGGTCTAAACTTTCTGATGCTCAACAAGATTCTTTAAAGAAAATTAATGGACAGCTAGCCACTTTAAGTGCGCAATTTACAAATCAGCTTTTAGCTGCTTCAAAAGATGGAGCATTGATAGTTGATAATAAAGAAGCATTAGCGGGCTTATCTGATGAAGCAATTAAAGCGGCAGGAAATAATCCAGACTATAAAGGAAAGTTTGTTTTATCGTTACAAAACACAACACAACAACCGCCATTAAAATCTTTGACAAATAGGGATACTCGCAAAAAACTATTTGAAAACTCTTACAATAGAGCAGAAAAAGGCGACGCCAACGACACCAGGAAAACGATTTTAGAAATAGCAAGATTAAGAGCGGTTAGAGCAAAAATTTTAGGTTTCGATAATTATGCAGCTTGGAATTTACAAGATCAAATGGCAAAAACGCCAGCAGCAGTTCAAAAATTCTTAGATGGTTTAATTCCTGCTGCAACTGCAAAAGCTAAATCTGAGGCGGCTGAAATACAATCAGTAATTGATAAACAAAAAGGTGGTTTTAAATTAGAAGCTTACGATTGGAATTTATATGCAGAACAAGTTAGAAAAGCAAAATATGATTTAGATGATAATGAAGTAAAACCTTATTTCGAATTGAATAAAGTTTTGCAAAACGGAGTTTTCTATTCAGCAACTCAGTTATATGGAATCACATTTAAAGAGCGAAAGGATTTACCGGTTTACCAAGAGGATGTAAAAGTATTTGAGCTTTTTGATCAGGATAAAAAGAGTTTTGGTTTGTTTTATTGCGATTATTTTAAGCGAGATAATAAATCTGGAGGCGCTTGGATGTCTAACATTGTTAATCAATCTACGCTATTAGGTACAAATCCGGTAATTTATAATGTGTGTAATTTCACAAAACCCGCCGCAGGTGAGCCAGCTTTAATAAGTTATGATGATGTTACCACCATGTTCCATGAATTTGGTCATGCTTTACACGGATTTTTGCCAGTCAAAAATACCCAAGTATTTCAGGTACCAGCGTAGCTAGGGATTTTGTAGAATTTCCGTCTCAGTTTAACGAACATTGGGCAATGGAACCAACTGTTTTCAAGAACTACGCAGTTCACTACAAAACGGGCGAAGTAATGCCTCAAGCTTTAGTTGATAAAATTAAAAAAGCGGCAACTTTTAACCAAGGTTATGCTTTAACAGAACTTTTGGCTGCCGCCGATTTAGATCAACAATGGCATACCATTTCTGCTACTGATAAAATTACTGATGTAGATAAGTTTGAGACTAATGCCTTAATCAAAACGCATTTAAATTTAAACGAAGTGCCACCAAGATATAGATCAAGTTATTTCTTACACATTTGGGACAATGGTTATGCGAGTAGCTATTATGCTTATTTATGGACAGAAATGTTAGATGACGACGCATATACTTGGTTTGAAGAAAACGGCGGAATGACCAGAGCAAACGGACAACGTTTTAGAGATATGATCTTATCTCGTGGAAACACTGAAGATTATAACAAAATGTTTGCTGATTTTAGATGTCATGCACCTGATATTACCCCAATGCTAAAAAACCGAGGCCTAATAAAATAGAAAACATAAAGTCCTGCTCTTTAAAATCGCAGGACTTTTTTATACCTCATGATCCAAGAAGTTTTAAATGATTTTATAGGTTATCTTAAAAAACCTGACCCTTTTATAAAACAGAGATTTAAGTTTATTCCTTATAAAGATTTGTTTTTGTTAGTAGTGCTTTCACTTGTTGCAAGTCAAATTTTAGAGAGTTTGGTTTATTTATTAGCAAATTTTAAAATCATCCCTCCAGAGCCTAAATCTGTTTTTGATTCTGAAAAGTATTCTAATTGGGAAATAGCCTTAGTAGGAATTTTAGTTGCTCCACCGCTAGAAGAGTTAATCTTTAGATATCAGTTAAGAAGTATTAATTTCTTATGTGCTTTTATTGGAATAATTGCTTTTAGTTTTATTGCAAATTCTTACAATAACCTTATTATAGCTTTATTTGGACTTACCACTTTAATTTGTATCATATTTATAATTAGATATTTAAATAACCACACCAAAATTAAATATCAAATTATAAAATTTGCTTTCCCTTTTTCCTTTTACTTAATAGCAATAGTTTTTGGTTTAGTACATATCACTAACTTTTTAGATTATAAAGATTACGGTCCATTAATCTTTTTATGGGTTTTGCCTCAATTATTTGGAGGTTTAATTTTAGGCTTTACAAGAATGCGTTATGGTTTTTATTCCGGAATTCTTTTACACGCGGTTTATAATTTAATAGGTATTGGACTTAGTTTGCTTATCACGTCTAAAATTTAATTATCAATGGTTCAGCAAGCTTTTCAAGAATTTTTAACCTATATCAAAAAACCTGACCCTTTTATAAAAGAAGATAAAAGGAAAATATTTTATAACCAACTTTTCCCCTTAGTAATCATTTCACTTTGTTTTTCTTTTGTATCTGTGATTTTTGTAAGCCTGTTAGAAAATCTTCATTTGATAAACGAATTACCAGACTTTAAACTATTTGATTTAAAAGAAAAGAAAATATGGTTGTTTTTAATGGTAACTGTTTTCGCTCCAATTTTAGAGGAACTTATTTTTCGTTATCAACTAAAAAACTATTACATGTCAATTGTTTGTTATGCATTACTAGCTATCGGTCTACTTTATAAAATATTTACAGGCTTAACGCTTTTTATAAGTATCGGTTTAGTTGTAATCATCGGCTTTATGGTGATAATTACATTTGGCAATAATCATTTCAAGAAACACCAACTAATTTCTAAGCTATTTCATTCACATTTTTATTTAACGGCAATTTGTTTTGGGATTAGTCACGTTTATAATTATAGCAATCCCTTTGAGTATGGTTTTCCTATTATATTACTAGTATTACCACAAATTTTTCTTGGTTTTATTTTGGGATATGTGAGAATGCGTTTTGGGCTTTTAAATTCTATGATAATGCATTCAGCATATAATTTTATACCCGCTTTGGCTTTATTAGCTGGATATTAAATTTCTCAAGCTAAATTCAGGAATTGTCACAGAGATTAATTTTATAATTGAAATTGCATTAAGATTTCTGAACTTTAAAAATTTGTTAGCGTTAAATTTTATCCAGTCAAATTAGTTTTCATTCGTGAATTAGTGGCTAAAAAATTGACGCCCTGCTTTGCGAACTTTTTGCCCTCTTTGTTTAATTCACTACTCAAAATCAGATTAATCCTTTAATAATACAAATCCGCTATTAACTTTCCTTACTTTCCGCCAAGAATATTAAATTTGGAATTACAGCTATAAAGCTGGCATCAATTAAAACACATGTCAAAAAAACTTTTTCTTTTAGATGGGATGGCGCTTATTTACAGAGCACATTTTGCGTTAAGCAAAAACCCACGATTCACTTCTAATGGCATCAACACCTCTGCGGTGATGGGCTTTACCAATACTTTATTAGAAGTTTTGAAAAAAGAGAAACCTAGCCATATTGCTGTGGTTTTTGATACTGATGCACCAACAGAGCGCCATACTGATTATGAAGCTTATAAAGGTCACCGACAAGCAATGCCTGAGGATCTTTCTGCTGCTTTACCTTTTGTGGTAAAACTAATTGAGGGTTTTAACATTCCTGTAATTACTTCTGATGGTTTTGAAGCTGATGATGTGATTGGGACGTTATCAAAACAAGCAGAAAAGGAAGGTTTTACAGTTTACTGCATGACACCAGATAAAGATTTTGCGCAATTGGTTTCAGAAAATATTTACATGTACAAGCCCGCAAGAATGGGCAACGATATGGAGATTTTAGGTGTAAAGGAAGTTTTAGCAAAATGGGAAATTGAGCATGTGCATCAAGTTATTGATATTTTAGGCCTTTGGGGCGATGCTGTGGATAACATACCCGGTATCCCAGGAATTGGAGAAAAAACAGCAAAATCTTTAATAAAAACTTATGGTTCTATGGAAAATATCATTGCCCATAGTCATGAGTTAAAAGGAAAACAAAGAGAAAACATAGAGAATTTTGCAGCACAAGGATTACTTTCCAAAAAATTGGCAACTATTATTTTAAACGCTCCAGTTCAGTTTCATGAAGAAAGTTTTAGATGTGGCCCTGTAAATAAAGAAAAATTAGAACCGCTTTTCGCCGAGTTAGAATTTAGAACTTTAGGCAGAAGGGTTTTTGGTGAGGATTTTTCTATTTCAGAAACCAAAGTAAACAGTTCCGGTCAAATGGATTTATTTGGTAGTGGAAATGCACCATCAGAAATTAAAAATATTACCATTTCTCCTGCCCAAGCCTTAACTGCTGTAGAAGGTGGAAAAAACATTGAAAACGTTGAACATCAATATCATTTAATTGATGATGAAGAAAAGCGTAAATCCTTAATAGCAGTTCTAGAAAATCAAAAAGCAATTAGTTTTGATACAGAAACTACCGGAATTGACGCCAATAATGCTGATTTAGTCGGTTTATCTTTCAGCTTTAAGAAAGGAGAAGCTTATTACATTCCTGTTCCTGAAGATTTTGAATCGGCGAAAGCCATAGCCCACGAGTTTAAAGCAGTTTTAGAGAATCCAGAAATTAGAAAGATTGGGCAAAACATTAAATATGATATCCTGATATTGAAGTGGTACGGAATTAATGTTGCCGGCGAATTATTTGATACCATGTTAGCGCATTATATTTTAGATCCCGACACTCGTCATGGAATGGATATCCTCTCAGAAAATTATTTGGGTTATACGCCAGTTTCTATTACCGAATTAATCGGTAAAAAAGGAAAAGGGCAAGGTACCATGCGAGATGTTGATGTGGAAATTGTGAAAGAATATGCTGGCGAAGATGCCGATATCACCTTACAGCTTCAAGAAATTTTTGAGCCCATGCTTACTGAAGTAAAAGCAGTTAGGTTATCGCAAGAAATTGAAAATCCTTTGGTTTATGTTTTGGCCGATGTAGAGATTGAAGGTGTGAAAATAGATATGGAACAGCTGCAAACCTATTCTAAAGAACTGGAGATTGAAATAAATCGTTTAGAGAAACTGGTATACGAAAAGGCTGGTGTAAAATTCAATTTAGCATCGCCAAAGCAATTAGGAGAAGTTTTATTTGATAAGTTAAAGCTTGATGATAAAGCAAAAAAAACCAAAACAGGTCAGTACCAAACCGGCGAAGATGTGCTTTTAGCTTTGGCTCCAAAATCAGACATTGTACAAGAAATTTTAGATTTTAGGCAGCTTTGCAAATTGAAATCTACTTATGTTGATGCTTTACCACTTTTAGTAAACCCAAGAACGGGCAGAGTTCACACTTCTTATAATCAGGCGGTTGCGGCAACAGGGCGTTTAAGTTCTAACAATCCTAATCTGCAAAATATCCCAATAAGAACAGCTAGAGGGCGTGAAGTGCGTAGAGCTTTTATCCCAAGAGACGAGAACCATATTTTGCTTTCGGCAGATTATTCACAAATAGAATTGCGCATCATTGCAGAAATTAGTAAGGATGTAAACATGATGGAAGCTTTTACTAAAGGTTTGGATATTCACACGGCAACCGCTGCAAAAGTTTATGGAATTGAGTTAAATGAGGTAACATCAGACCAAAGAAGAAATGCAAAAGCGGTTAATTTTGGGATTATTTACGGACAATCGGCTTTTGGTTTATCACAAACCTTAGGCATCCCAAGAAAAGAAGCAGCAGAAATAATCCAAAATTATTTTGAGCAATACTCAGGCGTAAAACAATACATGGCAGATACCATGAATTTTGCCAGAGAAAATGGTTATGTAGAAACCATTATGGGCAGAAGGCGTTATTTAAGAGACATCAATTCTGCAAATCAAACTGTACGTGGTTATGCCGAGCGAAATGCGATTAATGCACCTATTCAAGGTTCGGCAGCAGATTTGATAAAGATTGCAATGATCAATATCCATAAAGATATTAAAGACCAAAAATTGCAATCTAAAATGACCATGCAAGTGCATGATGAATTGGTTTTTGATGTTTTAAAATCAGAGAAAGAACAAATGAAAAGGATTATTTTAGATAGGATGCAATCGGCAATAAAAATGAGTATTCCTTTAGTTGTAGAAGTTGGCGAAGGAGAAAATTGGTTAGCAGCACATTAATATGATTAAAAAAATAATATATCTATTTTTCTTAGGCTTCATAATTTTTCAAAAATCTTATGCACAACAGCCTAGCGCAAAGTATATGGAGGAAAGTATTGATGGTTATATCCATTTATATTTCGATCAGCAATATTATTTAGTCGATCAAAATTGTGTTTATAAATCATTTACCCGTGTTATTAAATATGATAAAAACAACGGGGGTTTCAATAGTTTTTTTACTGATTATTATAACAACAATCAAATAGCGATATCTGGAAAATACATCGAAGGGAAAAAACAAGGGGAATTCAAGGGCTTTTATGAGAACGGGATTCCGAAATTTACTATCAACTTTAAAGACAATTTGCCTGTTGGGGAGTGGAAATACTTTTATCCCAGTGGAAATATTTGGATAGACTTAACCTATAAAAACGGTCAAATTTTTATTAAAAACTATTTTGATGAAAAGGGGCGGCAGCAGATTAAGGCTGGGAAAGGCAAATTAAAATTGACCGAGCCAGTTTACGATTTTAATGAATTTGGTTTTACAGGTATTTCTTTTGAAGGAAGGATTAAGGAAGGAAAACCTGATGGAATTTGGTCGAGCTATTTAGTTTACTCTAAAAATGCTCCAGAATATATTGGTGCAGAAAAATTTGAAAACGGACAGTTTGAAATTTCTAATTACACTTATCCGCAAAACTTCTCAATAAAAAACAGTTTGGTAAAGTTTCATCCTGTTTTAACAGCCGTTAATGCTGAAGCCTTAACTTTTAAAAATTGTTCAATTGATGATAATCAAGGCTATAATTTTTATCTTCAAACCTATTTAAATAACACTATTATTTTTGAAAAGGATGATGTTTTGCCTCAAGAACCATTTGAGGTTAAATTGGATATTAATGATAAAGGAAAAGTTAAAAGCGTAATTATTCCAGATGGTTTAGATACAGAATTAACAAATGTTCTAAAACAGGTTTTATTAACGGTTCCTTATTTTATACCATCATACCTTTACGGAAAAACAATTTCAGATACATTAATTATTAAATTATCTATTTTTCAAGAGGATGAAAGTAAATTCTACTTTGGTTATCCCGATATTAAAAGAGCAAACGGCAAATAAATTCGTATAATTTTTATCATTATAATTGATAAATCATACCTATAATCAGGATATATTAGGAAATTTTTAAATTTTGTAAAATCCTGATTTTCTTAATTATAATACTTGAAATCTGTAAAAGATTTTTATAATTTAAGCTCATAAATTAAAGAATGAACGTTTTAAATTTAAGTGCAGAGTGTTATCCAGTTGCTAAAGCCGGCGGCTTAGGTGATGTGGTTGGCGCATTACCAAAATACCTGAAAGAACTGGGTGTTAACGCCATGGTTGCCATGCCTTTTTATGATAAAAAATTTGTTTTAGAAAACACATTTGAATCTGTTTATAAAGGCAACTCAAAACTAGGTTACCGCACTTTTGATTTTGATATTTTAAAAGAAGCAAACAACGTTTTAGGCTTTGAATTATATCTGGTAAAAATACCGGATTTATTAGATAGGCCAGATATCTATTCCTATCCCGATGAAAGTGAGCAATTTATAGCTTTTCAATTAGCAGTTTTAGAATGGGTTTTATCAACCAATAAACCAGTAGATGTTTTTCATTGCCATGATCACCATACAGGACTAGTGCCTTTTTTATTAAAATATTCTTACAAGTTTAATTCATTAGCAAATAAGGTTAGCGTATTTACGATACATAATGCACAATATCAAGGTTGGTTAGGTTGGGAAAAATTATACTATCTGCCGGATATTGACGGCACAAAAGGAGGGATGTTAGAGTGGGGAGATTGTATAAACCCATTGGCGTCTGCCATAAAATGCTGCTGGGCCTATACCACAGTTTCACCTAGTTATTTAGAAGAATTAAAACATAACTCTAACCGATTAGAATTTTTGTTTGAACTAGAACCTCAAAAAGGTGTCGGAATTTTAAATGGGATAGATGTTGATGTTTGGAACCCAGCTACAGACCCAATGTTATCATTTAACTATTCTAAAACCACAGTAAAGGCCAATAAACAAAAAAACAAACAAGAGCTTTGCGAAAAATTTGGGTTAAACCCGGATAAACCTTTAATCACTTTTATAGGAAGATTAGTTGCCGAAAAAGGAGCTGATACCTTAGTAGAATTAATTAGGGAAATCAGTTTAAGAAACCAAGACGAGTTTTGCTTTCTAATTTTAGGCTCAGGCGAAAAGGAAATAGAAAACGATTTAAAAGAACTTCAAACCTATTTGAAAAATTACAACTGTTATATTGGTTATGATGAAGATTTATCTCATAAAATTTATGCTTCCGCTGATTTTATATTAATGCCATCTAGAGTAGAGCCTTGTGGCTTAAACCAACTGTATGCTTTAAGATATGGTACAATTCCTATTGTAAGATCAACAGGTGGATTAAAAGATTCTATCATCGATTTTGATAACGAAGGCGGTTATGGTATTAGATTTGATAACTTAGAATTGATGGAAATGGTAATTGCAATACGAAGGGCCATTTCATTATATCAAGACCAAAAAAGACTGGATCAATTAAGAAAACTAATGATGGGATTAGATTTTTCTTGGAAAAAGTCTGCACATTCATATAACCAATTGTATAAACGCTTAACAAAATCAACATGATAGAAGAAAAAGTTATCTCCATTATTCTTGGAGGAGGTCAAGGTTCACGTCTTTCTCCTTTAACCGCAACAAGATCAAAACCTGCAGTTCCAATTGCGGGTAAATATAGGTTAGTAGATATTCCAATTTCTAATTGTATCAATTCCAGGTTGAGAAGAATGTTCGTGTTGACTCAATTTAACTCTGCATCTTTAAATAAGCATATCAAAAACACTTATAGTTTTAGTTTTTTTAGTAACGCTTTTGTAGATATTTTAGCTGCAGAGCAAACTCCTGGAAATGAAGGATGGTATCAAGGAACTGCAGATGCAGTACGCCAAAGTATGCACCACCTAATGCAACATGATTTTGAATATGTATTGATATTATCTGGTGACCAATTATATCAGATGGATTTCTGTGAAATGATAGAAAATCATATCGCTAAAAAAGCAGATATTACATTAGCAACAATTCCTGTTAATGCAAAAGACGGAACCAGTTTCGGAATCTTAAAAGCAAATGAGGAGAATGAGATCACCACTTTTACAGAAAAACCAAACTCAGAAAAAATTATAGGTTGGGAATCTGAAGTAGGTCCAGAAATGGAGGCTCAAGGACGTTTATATTTGGCTTCTATGGGTATTTATCTTTTTAACAAAAGCGTATTAATAGAAATGTTAGAGGGTAATGAGCGTCATGATTTTGGTAAGCAAATTATTCCCGATGCCATTGGAGGGAACAAAAAAGTTATTAGTTATCAATATGAAGGTTATTGGACAGATATAGGTAATATAGATTCTTTCTTTGAAGCCAACTTAGGTTTAACTGATGATATCCCACAATTTGATCTTTTTAATAAAAACCCTATTTACTCTAGGGCTAGAATGCTACCACCAAGCAAAATTACAGGAACCAGATTAGATAAAGTGATTATTGCCGATGGTTGTATTATTGGTGCTGATGAAATAAGCAGGTCTGTTATAGGAATTAGAACTCGAATTGGCAAAGGAACTAAAATTTCTAATTGCTATGTAATGGGAAGTGATTATTACCAAACATTAGAGGAAATGGAGGATCTTAACAAATCTCACAAACCACTAACTGGAATTGGCGAAGATTGCGTAATTAATAATGCTATTTTGGATAAAAACTGCTTTATCGGAAATAATGTAACGATTAATGGAGGGCAACATTTAGAAGCTACCGATACCGATAAATACACCATTAAAGAAGGTATCATCGTAATAAAGAAAAATGCAGTTATTGAAGATGGAACTGTAATTGGCTAATAGAAATTTTGTGGTTATAGAAAAGCATCCGTCAGCTGACGGATGCTTTTTTTGTTTATGAGAATTAAGTTAATCTATTGATCAGATCATCTACACTGACTTTAACTTGCTCTCCACTTTCCATATTTTTTAAGCTTAACAAACCGCTTTGCATTTCATCGCCACCAATAATTACAACATAAGGAATCGCTTTGTCATTTGCATATTGCATTTGTTTTTTCATCTTGGCTCCAAACGGAAAAAGTTCTGCATTAATATCTGCTAAGCGTAATTGATTCAATATCGGAATAGCAAAAGCTTCTTCAGCTTCTCCAAAAACACAGATTAAAACCTTTGTACTTTCAGTTTGGGTAGATGGAAAGAGGTTTAATTCTTCTAAAACATCATAAATTCTATCAGCACCAAAAGATATGCCTACACCCGTTAAACCATCTTTACCGAACATTCCGGTTAAATCATCATACCTGCCACCACCGCCAATAGAACCCATAGCAGCTTCGTTGGTTTTAACTTCAAAAATACAACCTGTATAATAATTTAAGCCACGGGCTAAAGTTAAATCAAGTTCAACTTTGGCTTTTTGTAAACTAAAATTAGAAAGATAAGAGAATATTTTTTCTATTTCTGCAACGCCATTTAAACCAATTTCAGAATTTTTTAAAACTGTTTTTAAAGAATTTAATTTTTCTTGATTATTTCCGGATAATAAAATTACAGGTTTTAAAATCGATATATCTTTCTCCTCAAAACCTTTATCTAACAATTCTTTTACTACTCCGTCTAAGCCAATCTTATCTAATTTATCAATGGCTACAGTCATGTCAACAATCATATCAGGTTTGCCTATTAATTCTGCTATTCCTGATAGTATTTTCCTATTATTGATTTTTATAGTAAAATCTTGCAGTCCTAATGCAGATAAAGCTTCATCATAAATACAAATAAATTCAGCTTCATTTAATAAAGAATCAGAACCTACAACATCAGCATCACATTGATAAAATTCTCGGTATCTACCTTTTTGTGGTCTATCGGCTCGCCAAACAGGCTGAATTTGAAAACGTTTAAAAGGGGAAGTAATCTCGTTTTGGTGCATGACAACATAACGGGCAAACGGAACGGTTAAATCATAACGCAAAGCTTTTTCAGATATCAGCGGAAGCAGACTTTTAGAAGTGATGTTTTCTTTTCCTTCTGCCTTTGAAAAATAATCGCCACTATTGATTATTTTGAAAATAAGTTGATCGCCTTCATCGCCATATTTTCCAGTTAGCGTATCTAAATTCTCCATTGTTGGAGTTTGTATTTCTTGATAGCCATACTTTTTAAATACTTTTTTAATCGTATCAAAAATATAGTTGCGCCTAATCATCACCACTGGTCCAAAATCTCTTGTGCCTTTAGGAATAGCTGCCTTCACATTTGCCATTGCGCAAATTACGTAATAGAAAATTATATGGACAAAATTTTATCTTTTTAAAAAGTGATTGATACGCTATTCTCATTTCATTTTTAGAAAGAGCTAAGGTCAATATGGAGCTAAAAATATATTATTAATTAGGTTTTAAGCGTTTAAACACCTATTAATGGCATGATTTTTTAACATGAAGAGAAGTTTAAACTTAAAATGAAACCTTAATATTAAAAAGATGAAAAAAAAATTTATAATGATTTTTGCGATTAGTCTAGGATTATCGGGAATCTTAAAAGCTCAAAGTGCAGCATCAACAACTGAAAATGTTAGGTTTGGGATTAAAGCAGGAGGTAATTTAACCACATTAGGGGTTTTAAAATCAGGGAATCAAGAATTTGATTATAACCATAAATTTGGTTTAACCGCAGGTTTATTTGCTCAAATCCCATTGGGAGGAAACTTTTCCTTTGTCCCAGAAGTAAATTATTCTCAAAAGGGTGCCGATGTAGAAGGTACAATTGCAGGTACTACTGGTAAATTAGAACAAAGAATAAATTATTTAGATGTGCCAGTAGCATTTAATTACAAATTTGCACCGGGTATTAACTTATTTGCTGGACCTCAAGTATCTTTTTTTCTAAATCAGAAAACCAAAACTTTTGTTAACGGACAAAATATTGATGAAAGTACAGATTCTAAAGATATTGAAAAAACCATAGCTGGTGGTTTAATAGGTTTAGGGTATGATATAACTCCAAATGTTAATATTTCTGGAAGATATATGAGTGATTTTCAGAAATCTAGTTCTAATGATGATCCTGCTTTTGAAGATATTAAGAATAGTGGATTCTCTTTAACAATTGGATATAAATTCTAGTATACTCAGTAAATATTTAAAAAGGCTATCATAACTGGTAGCCTTTTTTTTATAATTAATCGTTTTAAAAGCGATTAGATTTTTAAAATCTTAATGAAATGGTTTTCTTTGCGCTATGAAGAAAATAATACGTAGTAGATTTCTTTTCATAACTATGGTTCTTTTTTATTGCTCATCATTGAAGGCACAGACTTATAGGGTGGATAGTATTGAAGCAAAGACCATTCAACCAAAAAAAAATCCATTTCCAACACGCCCAACTATATTTTTTATTTACACTAGAAATCTACCTATTAGTAATCTTAACTCTAAAGTTAATTATTGGAAAACTAACTTAAGTTTTGGTATTAATCTTAATCAAGCTGCATTTAGTGATAACTGGAGTTCGGGAGGTGTAAACTCAGTTGCTTTGGGAACTGTTTTAAATTACAAAGCAGAGTATAATAAAAATGATATCAACTATACATCTGAAGTGCTTTTACAGTATGGAAAGCTCAAAAATGAAGGTCAGTTAGAAAGAAAAACAAACGACAGAATGTTTTTTGATAACAAAGCTGCTGTAAAACTTTCTAAAAATTGGAGTTTTTTTGGTTCAGTAAGTTTTGAATCTCAGTTTGATGCGGGATATACTTATTCTAAAGATGCTCAGGGAAATGAAGTGAGAAGCTTGATTTCAAAATTTATGGCTCCAGGATATTTAACAGAATCTGTAGGTTTTGAATATAAACCAGTAAAATACTTTAGTTTGCGTTTAGGAACCGGAACCGCCCGACAAACTTTTTTATTAGATACTACGCTTTATCTAAATAATCCTAAAAACTTTGGTGTGCCAATTGGAAAAACGTTTAGAAATGAGCTGGCTTTCCAGGTTGTAGCGAATTTTGATAAAGATATAATGCCAAATCTAAATTTAAAATCCAGGTATTTATTATTTGCCGCTTATGAAAAACTAACTGGAATTGACCAAAGATTAGATTTAACCTTAACTGCAAAAGTAAATAGATTAATAAATGTTACCGTTGGTGCAACAGGTCTTTATGATGATGATTTTAGTAACCAAATTCAGTATAGCCAGAATTTAGCTTTAGGAATTGTTTTTAAAATGAGGTAAGTACAATCGGTTTTACTTATAGAAATTCTTATCTTGTTTAAAATTCTAATAATTATGACATACGTTGAGCTAAGGAAGCAATTGATAGATAAAATTAACAAAACTGAAAATCTGGAATTACTAGAAGAAGCTAATAGACTTTTGGGGGTTGAAATTAATAACAATGTTATTTTTGAATTTTATAATTATCAGAAAGAAAGGATAAATGAATCATTAACACAAATAAAAAAAGGAGATTTTTTGACTGAAATTGAAGCAAATAAAGAAATTGATGAATGGCTAGAAAAATAATTTGGTCTAATCAAGCTCAACAAGATAGAAAAGAAATTTTAAAATTTTGGTTTATAAAAACTAGATCAAAAGCTTACAGTAAAATTTTAAATCAACAATTTAATTACTCTATTAAATTGCTTCAAACACATCCTTATATAGGTAAGTCTACAAATATTGAAGAGATAAAAATAAAAATCGTTAGAGATTACTTTTTGATTTATAAGTTTAATGAAAAGGAATTGATAATTATTTCTCTTTGGGATAGTCGTCAAGATCCAATACAACTCAAGGAATTAATCAGTTAGATTTCTTTCACAAAATCCGCCATAGCTTTACCAGGGTTTGAGGTTTTCATAAAATTTTCACCAATTAAAAATCCATTATAGCCAACTTTTTTAAGCATTTTAATGGTCTCAGGATTGCTAATGGCACTTTCTGATATTTTTAGAAATTCTGATGGGATTATTTCAGCAAGAGATAATGAAGTTTCAATATCCACAGTAAAATCTTTTAGATTTCTATTATTTACACCAATTACGTCTAAATAAGGATTTAAACTTCTATCTAATTCTTCGCGGTTGTGAACTTCTAATAAAGTACTTAAACCTAAAGACTTTGCCAATTTTGCAAAACTTAATATTTCTTCAGGAGTTAAGCAAGCGGCAATTAACAGAATAATATCAGCACCTAAAGCTTTGGCTTCAATAATCTGATATTCATCCACCATGAAATCTTTTCTTAAGATAGGAATACTATTTACTGCTCTTGCGGCAATTAAATCATCATCCTTACCCATAAAAAAATCATGATCTGTTAATACAGATAAAGCTGAAGCGCCTGCAGCTGAGTAGCCTTTTGTAACTTCTTCAACAGAAAGTTTATCGTTTATAATTCCCTTAGAAGGTGATTTTCTTTTAAATTCTGCAATAATTCCGGATTTTGAAGGGTCGGTTAAAAAATCTTTTAAAGCATACGTTCTGCGATTAAAACCTAGGCTTCTCTCTAAATCTTTAATTGTCTTAATTGCTTTTGCCGATGCAACCTCTTCTTTTTTACGGGCAACTATTTTATCTAAGATGTTCATTTTATTTTTTTTTACAGACTTACGAAGTTTTAAAAACTTCGTAAGTCTTTAGGAGTGTTTTTTTAAAATGGAATTTGAAATTTTACAAGCTTTTTGCTTTAAGCCTTCTGCCTTAAGCTAAGAGAAAAGCCAATTTCCAATCATTTCTTTCCCAAATTCTGTCAATATAGATTCTGGATGAAATTGCACTCCTCTAACATCTAAAGTTTTATGTCGTAAAGCCATCATTACTTCTTTTTCATCAGTAGCTGTAATTAATAATTCAGAGGGTAAATTATCAGATTTTACCGCCCAAGAATGATACCTTCCAACATCAAACCCACTTTTTAATCCTTTAAATAACAATTCATTTTCATCTGTGATTACCAATTTAGTAGCGGTGCCGTGTACAGGTCGTTCTAAATTATAAAGTTCTCCGCCAAAAACTTCGGCAATAGCCTGCTGACCCAAACAAACCCCTAAAATACTTTTTGTTGTAGCATATTCCTTAATAACAGCTAAAAGCAACCCCGCTTCTGAAGGAATTCCTGGCCCTGGAGAAAGCAGGATTTTATCAAATTGTGCTATATCCTTTAACTCAAATTTATCATTCCTCCAAACGGTGGCATCTTCTCCTAATTCATTTAGCAGATGCACCAAATTGTATGTAAAAGAATCGTAATTATCTATAACTAGTATTTTCATGTTTTTGTATGCTATATGCTAAATGCTTAAGGCTGAAAGCAAGCAAAACTTACAAGTAGCTTTTAGATTTCCGCCTTCGGCTTAAAGCTAAATCTCTTCCGCTTGTTTTAATGCGTTTCTTAATGCTGCAATCTTATGGTTTACCTCATTTAGTTCGGATTCTGGATTAGAATCTGCAACAATTCCGGCACCAGCCTGATAATGTAATTTATTGTTTTTACTTAAAAATGAACGTATCATAATGGCGTGATTAAAATCTCCATTAAAGCCCATAAAACCAATTGCTCCGCTATAAAAACTACGTTTTATATTCTCATATTCATCAATCAATTCCATTGCTCTATATTTTGGCGCACCACTTAAAGTACCTGCAGGGAAAGTATCTGCAACAATTTTAAAAGGATTTACACCTTCTTTTAATTCGCCACTTACTTTAGAAACTAAATGAATTAAATGCGAATAAAACTGTACTTCTTTATATGCCTTTACTTCAACGTTTGTACAATGTCGGCTTAAATCATTCCTTGCCAAATCTACCAGCATTACATGTTCTGCAGATTCTTTTGGGTCGTTTTCTAGCTTTTCAGCGATAATTTTATCTTGTATATCATTACCAGATCTTTTAAAAGTGCCGGCTATTGGGAAAATGGAAGCAATCCTGTCTTTTATAGTTAATTGTGCTTCGGGCGAAGACCCAAAAATTTTAAAGCTGCCATAATCAAAATAAAATAAATATGGAGAAGGATTAATGGAACGTAAGGCCCTGTAAACATTAAATTCATCTCCTAAAAATGAGGTTTGAAAAGCCCGTGAAGGAACAATTTGAAAAACGTCTCCTCTAAAAATATGCTTCTTCATTTTCTCTACCAAACCCATAAATTCGCCATCACTAAGGTTTGATGTTTCTTCGCCTTTAAGTTTAAAATGATATTCGGGAAAGTTTTTATTCTGAATTAAATATTCGATTTTTTCAAGATTATCTCCTTCTTCATCAAACTCGCTGGTATTTTTTACAATATAAAGCTCGTTTTTAAAATGGTCTATCGCAATGATGTATTTATAAATATGGTATTGAAAAGTAGGGATTTCCCTTTCGTTTTCATCATCACCTTTAAGCTTGATGTCTTCAAAATATTCTACTGCTTCATGTGTAAAATAGCCAAAAAGGCCATCTGCAATAAATTTTAGAGAAGTATCTGCATTTGTACTAAAATTTTTTCTGAAGTTATAAACCTCATCACTCAATATAAAGTCTCCTTCTGCAATAATTTCTTTAGAACCATCAGGGAAAGATTTTTTCAACTTTTTGTTTTCAAGGATAATACCTGCAATTGGCTCGCAACAAACATAGCTCATGCTGTTTTCACGACTGTGATAATCAGAGCTTTCTAATAATAAACTATTTGGGAAAACATCGCGTAAACGCAAATAGATACTTACCGGCGTAGTTGTATCTGCCAATAATTTTTTAAAAGAAACATCTAAATTAAAATTTTTCATATCTATAAATTTCAAATCTAAATCATAAAAAAACCCGACGGGTTAAGCGTCGGGTCGTATTTGTTTAGGTTTGGATTAAATTCTTTTTTAAAACACAAATAAGGCTACCGAAGCTACATTTTTATTGTGCCACCACCATTTATTTGTATTTGTTGTTTTATTCATTGCGAGGCAAAAATATAAAGAAAAATGACTTTTGAAATTTTTTAGAGAAAATAATTTATTAAACTTTTACATATTCCATTTTGGACGACCTGCCGGCATGGAAAGGATTGCTACTAATACTAAAACAATTGCAATGGTGTAATAAATATAAATTGCCCTATGTTTTGCTTTGGCCTCAATTGCCTTTTTAGATTTAGAATAACCAATCGTAATCAACACAATTGCCAAAATCATCATGGTAATATGTTCTACATTCCAATACCTGTAAATAGGATTTTTCATTTGAGAGAAATCTACCATTGGGCTAATAAAGTATAACACTAAACCAATCAGTAATTGAGTATGAGCAGAAATTAAGGCAAATAGGTTTATTTTTTTATTTGTGGCTGTGTAAGGTTTATTACCTGCTGTAACGGCTTGGAAAATAGATAAAAGAACTAATATTAAGACAATATATCTTAAAAATGAATGTAAATGAAGTAAACCGGTGTACATATTTATTTAATTTTTAGCAAATATAAATATTTTGTATCATGATTGGTTTTTAAAACTTGATAACCTTTTTTATTTGAGCCCATAGTTCATTATCAAATCTAGAAACCGTATCATAAGGATCTCCAGCACTTTCTCCCATTCTTATTATCACCAAATTTTGAGAAGGAACAACATAAATTTTTTGATCATCTTTTCCTAAAGCAGAGAACATATCTAAAGGAGCATTAGGAATAAGTACACCATCATAGCTAATTGGAGTTCCTGGTAAAATATATTTAGATTTTCCGTTTAACCAAGTTAAAAAACCATATGCTGGATTTAGATTTTGGGAGCTATTAATTTGACTTTTATAAAAATCTTGATCATTTAATATTGGCGTATCATCCCAAACACCTTTATTTAATAAAAGCAGCCCAAACCTAGCCATGCTTTTTGCATTGCTGTAAAAAACATTATTAGAATCCTGTTTTTTTATCCATAAACCAGTCATTCCTATTTTATCTTTTAATCTGGTTTTACAAAATGTATTGTAATCAGTACCACTTGCTTTTTCTATTACAGCATCTAAAAGGGTATAACCCGAATTAAAATAATACCATCTTGTACCAGCATCCACTTTATAATTTAAACAATAAGGTAAAGTGCAATCTTTAATAGGTTGGCTTTCATCTAAACCTGTAGTCATGGTAAGTTGATTACGAACTGTGATTAGATTTTCTTTGGCTAAAGGTGCATTTGTCCAGCCATTTCCTAAATAGTCTGAAGTTTTATTATTGATGTTTAAAATCCCTTCTTTTTGTGCAATGCCCACCATAAAAGCCGTCAATGTTTTTCCGGCCGAAGCCCAATACCAGCTACTATCAGCAGTAAAGGTTCCAAAGTATTTTTCAACTACAATTTTTCCATCTTTTAAAATGATAAATGCTTTTGTGTTTTTAGATGTTAGATAAGGGTATAGTTGTTCTAACTGCGAATTATCCCATCCTAATGAGTTTGGAGAAATGGTTTGCCAATCTTTATTATTAGAGGATGGAAAATAAATTTCTGTGGAAGCTGATGTGGTAACCTCTGTTTTGTTCTTTTTACAAGCACTTAAAGCACATAAGACAAAAGCTGAAATGCTAAGAAGTAATATTTTTCTCATATAAATTTTTTGTATATGACTTCTTATTAAGCATATAGTTTAAAACTACAATAGTTTTTTATAAAAAAAGCAGCTTGTAATTTTACAAGCTGCTTCCACTCAAACCTCACTCAAAAAACTTTTATTACATTTCAATTGACACTCACCAAAATAACGGAATTGATTTTACTTTAGATTTTTTAACACACAAAAAAATTACACTCTTAATTAAGTTTTTTATCAAAAACTCTTTAGATTTAAAGATTAAACCCCTTTGTATGAAAAAATTATTACTCTTATTCTTTCTTTTAGGATTTGCTTCCTTTCTAAAAGCTCAGGAAACTTATCCCGTAAACGGTTCGGCAGATTTTAGAACCGGACAGTTTGCCTTTATCAATGCAACCATTGTTGTTAATGCAGATCAAACCATTTTAAATGGTGTTTTATTGATAAAAAACAATAAAATAGAAAATGTTGGATCAGGCTTAGCCATACCTAAAGGTTATGTAGTGGTAGATTTAAAAGGAAAATTTATTTATCCATCTTTAATAGATGCTTTTTCTAGCTATGGTTTGCCAGAAGCTCCGCGTCAAAGTTTTAGCTTTAGAAGCGCACCTGTTTTCACTTCTACAAAAGAAGGCGCTTATAACTGGAATGAAGCTATAAGACCAGAAATGCATGCAAATACCATTTTTAATATCGATGCAAAAAAAGCAGAAGACTTAAAGAAAAGCGGATTTGGAACTGTAAATACAATAATTAAAGATGGTATTGCTCGTGGAACTTCTGTAGCCGTTACTTTAGCAACTGAAAGCCCAAACTTGGTGATTTTAAAAGGACAAACTGCTGCAAATTATTCGTTTAATAAGGGAAATGCAAAAACAAATTATCCAGCTTCATTAATGGGCGCCATTGCCTTAATTAGACAAACTTATTTAGATGCACAATGGTATAAAAGCCAAAACAAAGAATATAATATCTCTTTAGATGAGTTTAATCAACAACAAAGTTTACCCCAAATATTTGAAGTTGGTAACTGGGAAGATATTTTAAGGGCAAATAAAATTGCCAATGAATTTGATAAAAAATACATCTTTAAATCTGGCGGCGATGAATATCAAAGAATTGCGGATATCAAAGCAACCGGGGCTAAATATATAATCCCATTAAATTTTCCTAAAGCTTTTGATGTAGAAGATCCTGCAGATGCAAAAAGTGTTACTTATGCCCAAATGAAAAACTGGGAATTGGCACCAACCAATCCTGCTGTAATGGAAAAAGCAGGTGTTGAT
Source organism: Pedobacter psychrophilus (assembly GCF_001652725.1). GTDB lineage: Bacteria > Bacteroidota > Bacteroidia > Sphingobacteriales > Sphingobacteriaceae > Pseudopedobacter > Pseudopedobacter psychrophilus. The sequence continues at coordinate 10,221 of NZ_LWHJ01000028.1, read as the reverse complement.
TTCGCTATTACCGCTGCAGATTTAGAAAGCGCAAAAGATTTTTGGACCAATATAAGAATTGCAATTGATAACGGTTTAAGCGTTAAACAAGCATTAAAATCTTTAACTGAGGCGCCAGCTAAAATGCTAGGAATTGATGGTATGGTTGGTACTTTATCTAAAGGAAAAGAAGCTAATTTTTTAATCACTTCCGATTCTTTATTCAAAAAAGGAAATATCATTTTTGAAAATTGGGTACAAGGACAAAGAAATATTGTGGCCCAAATGGATGTAAAAGATCTTCGGGGGGATTATAATTTAGTTATAGCCGGCATTGGCGCCATGACCATGAAAGTTGGAGGAACAGTTGGTGCTTATGATTTAAACATTGAACGTACCGGAACAGATAGCGTGAAAGTGAAAGGAACTTTGGGTAGAAATGGTGATTTGATCAATGCATTTTTCAACCTTAAGAAAAACCCAACCGGGGATATTCGTTTATCAGGCTACTTGGATAAAACCAATCCTATTACATTTAAAGGAGACGCAATAACCGCTGATGGTGTTAGTGGAAAATGGACTGCTACTTTAACCACACCGTTTAAGGATAAAGAAAAGAAGGACGATGCTAAAACTACACCAAAATTAGGGACTGTTGTTTATCCTTTTGTTGCTTTTGGAAATAAAGAAGTACCAAAACAAGAAACTGTTTTGTTTAAAAATGCTACCGTTTGGACAAATGAGAAAGAAGGTATTTTAACAAATACCGATGTTTTGATAGAAAACGGAAAGATAAAGAGCATAGGGAAAAATCTATCTGCCGGCAATGCGAAAGTGATTGATGCAACCGGAAAACACCTTACTCCTGGGATTATTGATGAGCATTCTCACATCGCGGCAAGTAGAGGAATTAATGAAGGTACACAAGCTGTAACTTCTGAAGTAAGAATTGGGGATGTAATTGATGCAGAGGATATAGACATTTATCGCCAATTGGCGGGTGGTGTAACAACTTCTCATATTTTACATGGTTCTGCAAATCCAATTGGTGGCCAAACCCAACTCATTAAACTAAGATGGGGACAAACACCAGAAGAAATGAAGTTTGCTGGATGGGAAGGTTTTATCAAGTTTGCATTAGGAGAAAACGTAAAACAAAGTAACGCTGGAGATTTTAATAGCATTCGCTTTCCACAAACCCGTATGGGTGTTGAACAAGTTTATGTTGATGCATTTACCAGAGCAAAAGAATATAAAGCAGCATGGGCTAGTTATAATTCAGCAAAAAATAAATCAGGTTTAACGGCACCAAGAAAAGATTTAGAACTAGACGCCTTGGTAGAAATTTTAAACGATACTCGCCATATTACTTGTCACTCTTACGTACAATCAGAAATCAATATGTTGATGCATGTTGCTGATACCATGGGTTTCAAAATCAATACTTTCACACATATATTAGAGGGTTATAAAGTTGCTGATAAAATGGCGGCAAGAGGAATTGCGGGTTCTACATTTTCTGATTGGTGGGCTTATAAAATGGAAGTTTGGGATGCCATTCCTTATAACGGAAAGTTAATGCATGATGCTGGTGTTTTAGTGGCCTTTAATTCTGATGATGCTGAAATGGCTAGAAGATTAAATCAAGAAGCTGGCAAAGCAGTAAAATATGGTAAAGTGAGCGAAGAAGAAGCTTTCAAATTTGTTACCCTTAATCCTGCAAAAATGCTTCATATAGATAATAAAGTAGGAAGTTTAAAAGCTGGAAAAGATGCCGATGTGGTACTTTGGTCTGATAATCCATTATCGGTTTATGCTAAAGCCGAAAAAACATTTGTAGACGGTGTAAATTATTGGGATTTAGATAAAGACGCCCAAAAACAAAGCGACTTAAAAAAGGAAGAAGGCAGATTAATTCAGAAAATGATAGATTCTAAAAACGGAGGTAGTAGAACACAACGTCCAACATTTACAAGACCAAGTTTAGATACTTGCGATACCATTGAAGAAGATTATCAGACAAAAGCTAACTCAAGTAATTAATCGTCATTTAGAATAAAGATTATGAAAAAATTTATTTATCAATTTATTTTCTTGAGCATTGCAACCACAACAGTTTTTGCCCAAGCAACTATATCTCCGGCAAAGCCTCAAAACCAAACTATTGCTATTGTTGGTGGCACCATTCATATCGGAAACGGTAAGGTGATAGAAAACGGTACCATCATTTTTTCTAACGGAAAAATTACCGAAGTAAAAGAAGGAAATTCTCAACCTCAAGGTATTATGGTAGTACAAGCCCAGGGAAAACAAATTTATCCGGGTTTTATAGCTCCAGTAAATGACATGGGTTTGGTAGAAGTAGAATCTGTAAGAGCTACAAGAGATGATGCCGAAACAGGAAGTATCAATCCTCATGTACGTTCTTTAGTTGCTTATAATACAGATTCTCGTATCATTCCAACAGTGAGGTCTAACGGAACGCTGCTTTCACAACCAACACCGCAGGGAGGTTTAGTTTCTGGCACTTCATCAATTGTACAATTAGATGCCTGGAACTGGGAAGATGCTGCTTACAAAGCAGATATGGGTATTCATTTTAATTGGCCAACATCAAGAGCTGGTGGAGGAGGTAGACGATTTGGTGGTCCAACTTTATCAGAAGAACAACAAAAAGAGCGTTATCAAAACCAAATTGCCGAAATCAAAACTTATTTTGCTCAGGCAAAAGCTTATTCAGAACAAAACCCAACAATTATCAACGAGCGTTTTGAAGCGATGAAAGGTTTGTTTAACGGCACAAAAAAGGCTTTTGTAAACGTAAGCAAGCAAAAAGACATCATTGTTGCGGTTAAATTTTTCGAAGATTTTGGAATTACTCCAGTTTTGGTGGGAGCAGAAGAAGCGGTGGATATCACCACATTTTTGAAAGAGCACAATGTGCCAATTATCATGTACAAAAGTCAATCGTTACCAGATAATACAGATGATGATGTTTATCTTCCGTATAAAAACGCCAAGATTTTACATGACGCAGGTTTGCTTATTGCCATGAGTATTGATGGTTATTGGCAACAACGCAACCTTCCATTTATGGCAGGTACAACCGCGGCTTATGGTCTTACGAAAGAAGAAGCTTTGGCAACCATCACTTCTAATACCGCTAAAATCTTGGGGATTGATGATAGAACTGGAACATTAGAAGTTGGGAAAGATGCCAACATCATCATCTCTACAGGTGATGCCTTGGATATGAGAACCAATAATATTGAAGGTGCTTTTATACAAGGCAGAATGATTGATTTAAACAACGTTCAAAAACAATTGTATAAAAAATACGCTGATAAATATGGGATTAAGGCGGATTAGTAATTTACTATTTAACAGATAGATTTACGAAGTTTTAAAAACTTCGTAAATCTTTTCCACTAGGAAAAGCATCTCTCTGAAATTAAGTTTTCAGGGAGTTTTTTTTGATATTTGTTATGACTAATTTTAGTAGAATCCTAACCAAACTCTTTAAAAAGAAATTTTGTTCTTTTAGAACACAAATCCTCAATAAAACTTACAATTTAATTAAGTAATTAAGCTTAAAGTAAAATTAATATCTTTGAATTGCTTAATTAAAATAAATGGCTAACAAAGGAAATAAGACGATTAACTATCGATACATATTAATTGCAGTATTTACTTTTGTTTTGGTGCAATTAGTTTATTTGGCTATGCATAGAAAAGAGGTTTTAAATAACCTTAACCAATCTATTAATCAATTAAGCGATAACAGTTTAGCAATTAATGATATAAACACAAGTGTTGAGCATTTATTTAATATAGAAAATACGTTTCGGTTGTATGTAAACACACGAAATCCTTTTTATTTTCAAGAATATAAATCGCAACTTTTATTATTAGGAAACAAACTCGATAGCCTTCAGAAATTTCATCAACAAAAATTAAGTGACTCAAAAAACCTTAAATCTATACTGGAGGTTAAAAAAAGAAATACCGATATATACATCAGGCTTAAAGCCATTAATGACTCTTTACTATTAGCCACCGATAAATTAAGCGAAATAGACCAAAATCAGACTATATATTTTAAACCATTTAAAATAACCGATATACAATCAATCTTATCGCAAAATGCAGATACTGCAGTACAATTAAATAATACGCCTAAAAAGGGCCTTTTTAAACGTATTGGTGCCGCATTAGCAAATAAAAGCACATCCACTTCTGATACCATTATTACAAAGAATAACAACTTGGTACAGAACACTAAAATTATGCAAGATAGTTTATCGCTTCTTAAGATGAACAACCTTTTTAAGCAAAGCATTAAGAAACTCATTGCTATTCAAAACTTGGTTAAAACCCGAGAAAACATGATTATTGCCTCAAATATGAGTTTGTTGGCCGAGCTTTTAACCATCCTTAAAGATTTAAAAACACAGGAATATAATATAAGTATTGCTAATGCGGGCAAATCAAGAACAAATGCAACAATCAGCCTAAAATCATTAAATAGTGATACACGGATAGTTTTACTTTTAGCTTTAGGTTTGGCGATAATTATATTATTTAATATTTGGCGTTTATATACTTATGAGCATGATCTTATTAAAGCAAAAAATGAAGCAGTTAAGCAAACTCACTTAAAAAGAGATTATTTGGCACATCTTAGCCATGAAATAAGAACGCCTCTTAATTCTATTATTGGCTTTTCTTCGCAATTGGCAAACAATCCTAATAAAGAAGAACAAAATTCTTATATAGGCGCCATAACAGAATCTTCTCAAATGTTACTTTCTTTGGTTAACGATGTTTTAGATTTAACAAAATTAGAATCCGGAAAATTAAATCTTAATTGCACTAATTTTTATCCTAAAAAAGCTATCGAAGATGTAGTTAAAGCCTTAAAAGTTTTAGCAGAAAGTAAAAAGCTTGATTTGACAGCTAATTTCTTTCATGAAGATGATATCGTTATAAAAGGTGACGAATACCGTTTTAAACAAATACTTGTAAACCTTTTAAACAATGCTATTAAATTTACCAGTACTGGCTCAATAACTGTAAACTGTAAATTAGTTGACACTACAAATATTTGTTTAGAAATTATAGATTCTGGAGTTGGGATTTCGAAACAGAATATTGTTGTTTTATTTGATGAATTTACACAAGTGTTAGATGATAATCCAGAAAACAGAAAAGATGGAAGTGGCTTAGGACTAAGTATCACTAAGAAAATAATCGAAGCCCAAAACGGAACCATAAAAGTAGAGAGTGAGTTTGGTAAAGGATCAAAATTTATTGTAAATATTCCTTTTGCTGCTGCAGATAATCCCGTGATTTATAATGCAGATAATTTTGATGATAAAAAGATCTCCGCTTTTAAAAATAAAAATTCAATAGAATTAGGTGTTAAAAAGTTGTTAATAGTTGATGATAATTTATTAAATATTAAGCTATTGACGCTTGTATTAAAGAAATGGAGCATTACTTGTGACGATGCCGCAAACGGAGAAATTGCCTATCAGCTTTTTGAGGATAATGATTACGATGCTATATTAACTGATATTCAAATGCCGGTAATGAATGGTGTGGAGTTGACTAAAAAAATTAGAAATAACAGAAATTCTGATAAAGCAAACATTCCTATTTATGCTGTCACTGCCAATGCAATCTCGGAGGAATTAGCTGGTTATATAGCCGTGGGTATGAATGGTCATATCCTTAAACCTTTTCAAGAACATACACTTTATCAAACTTTGTTAAACATTAATATACAACAACCTGCATTATAATTTATTAATTATGCTTAATAATAACGCAGAGTATCTGCAAAAGAAGTCTGCTAGAATCTCATAAAAAAAGCCAGCAAAAATTTGCTGGCTTTTTTGTGAAATTTAAATTGATTTACAACCCAAAATAGGCTTTAGCGTTATTATAACAAATATCCTGAACAATTTTACCAATCCATTTTTCATCATCTGGTATTTGTCCGTTTTCCATTTCACTACCCAATAAGTTACAAAGTATTCTTCTAAAATACTCATGACGAGGGAAAGAAAGGAAACTTCTAGAGTCTGTTAACATCCCAACAAAAGTGCTTAAAACACCCATATTAGAAAGCGAATTCAGCTGACTTTCCATTCCATTTTTTTGATCGTTAAACCACCAACCAGATCCAAATTGTACTTTACCTATCGTTTTACCATCTGCAAAATTACTGGTCATAGCCGCAAAAGCATCGTTATCAGCACCGTTAAGGTTATAAATAATTGTTTTTGCCAATTGATCATCCAAACTTAAGTTTCCTAAAAAATTGGATAAACTTTTTGCTTGAGCATAATCGCCAATAGAATCATAACCGGTATCTGGACCTAATTTGCGCATCATCCCATGGTTATTATTTCTAATTGCACCTAAATGGAATTGTTGGACCCAACCTTTCTCATGGTAAATTTTGCAAACTTCTGTTAAAACATAACCCGCAAAAGCATCGGTATCAGAAAACGAATCTATCTCCCCTTTTAAAAGTTTGACGTATTCTGATTTTTGAGCTTCAGTTAAAGTCAGCTTGTTAGGAATTGTATTTAATCCGTGGTCAGAGATTGACGCTCCATGTGCTGCAAAATATTCAATTCTGTTTTTTAAAGCCGAAATTAAACTTGTTACATCAGTAATTTCGATATTTGCAGCAGCACCTAATTTTTTGATATATTCTCTATAAGAATTTATATCATCTGTTATCATTAATGATTTATCCGGACGAAAAGAAGGTTTAACTTTTACCTCAAAATCGCTATTCATCAATGTATTGTGATGTTCTAAACTATCAGAAGGATCATCAGTTGTTCCCACCATTTTCACATTAAACTTTTTTAATAAGCCTTGTGTAGAAAAATCATCTTGAGCTAATAATTGATTACAATGCTGATAAATTTCTTTTGCAGAATCTTCATTTAGATACTCATTAATCCCAAATGGATTTTTAAGTTCCATGTGACTCCAATGAAAAAGTGGATTTCTCACTGTTGCCGGAACAACTTTTGCCCAAGCCATAAATTTTTCCTCGTCGGATGCATCTCCAGTAATAAAATGTTCATTTACACCCAAAGTACGCATGGCTCTCCATTTGTAATGATCACCCTTTAACCAAATTTCTGTTAAATTGTTAAACTTTTTTGCTTCTGCTATTTCTTGTGGAGGCAAGTGATTATGGTAATCGATAATGGGCATATCTTTAGCATAATCATGGTAAAGTACTTTTGCCTTATTACTATATAAAAGAAAATCTTCTGGAATAACTGCTCCGTTTTTCATATTTATTTTTTGTTCGTTGTAATTTCTTTAATTATGATAGCATTTAGAAGTAAAACATGAAATATAATTTGGGCGTTTTAACACGCTTTTCGCTATATCTTTTTGGCAGAAAAAGCCAAAAAGGATGCCGCTCCAATCGTTAACGCACCTATAAAATCAATTAATTTTAATTCAAATAATTAAATTTTATAATGAAACTCCTCTTTTCCAAGGGATAAAATCATCTTGACCATGTCTTACTGCGCTTACTTCTATTTCTCCGCTTGCTACTTTAATCACATAGTCTAAAATACGCTCACCTGCCTCATAAATGGTTTCTCCGTCATCAATGATAGTTCCTGTGTTTACATCCATAATATCACTCATTTTATTAAAAAGCGTAGTGTTACTCGCAATTTTTATAACCGGCGTAATCGGATTTCCTGTTGGGGTACCAAGCCCGGTTGTAAATAAAACAACGTTCGCTCCTGAACCAACTTCTGCTGTGGTAGATTCTACATCATTTCCCGGTGTACATAAAAGATTCAGTCCTGGTTTTGTCACCATTTCTGGGTAATCTAAAATTGCAACAACCGGAGAAGTACCTCCTTTTTTTGCTGCTCCCGCAGATTTAATGGCATCTGTAATTAAACCATCTTTAATATTACCAGGAGAAGGATTCATATCGAAACCAGAACCGGCCGCAACCGCTTTTGCAGCATAAGTTTTCATTAGAGATGAAAAACGATTGGCTTCCTCTATGGTAACACATCTATCGCTGATATTTTGCTCAACTCCACAAAGCTCTGGAAATTCTGCCAAAATCACTTTACCACCCAAGGCAACTAACAAATCAGATGTATAACCAATTGCTGGGTTAGCAGAAATACCAGAAAAACCATCCGATCCGCCGCACTCTAAGCCAATGGTAATATTACTTAATGGTGCGGGTTTTCTTTCTTGTTGATTGGCTTCCATCAATCCTGCAAAGGTCTGTTTAATGGCCAAGGCCAATAAATCTGCTTCGGTACCTACTTTTTGCTGATCTAAAATATAAAGTGGCTTACTAAAATTTGCATCCCTCTTTTTAATCTCTTCTTCCAAAATAGGAACTTGAGCGTTTTGGCAGCCCAAACTCAATACCGTTGCTCCGGCACAATTAGGATTAGTGATATATCCTGCTAATAAAGCACACAAAGCTTGTGCGTCGTCCCTAGTTCCACCGCAACCACCATCATGATTTAAAAACTTAATCCCATCTACATTAGGAAAAAGTCTTTTGCTTTTTTCAGGTTGTTCCTCTATAAAGATATCTGCATTTAAAATGGAGTTTTTATCTGCTCCAGATTTATAAAGATCAATCAACTTTAAAGCTTGGTTTTGATAAGCTTTCTTTCTACCATATCCTAATGGGGTAACCAATGCTTCCTGTAAAACCTCCAAATTTCTGTTCTCACAAAACACCATCGGGATTACTAGCCAATAGTTTGCAGTTCCTACGCTGCCATCCGCTCGGTGAAAACCATTAAATGTTGTGTTTTTCCATTTGCTCACATCCGGTCTGTCCCATGCTAATTTTCTCTCACCAACCTCAAATGGGTTTGCCGCATGCCTAACATTATTGGTATTGATAATGTTGCCCGCTTTTAGATCAATTTGCGCCTTCCCAACCAAAACCCCGTACATCAATAATTCTTCGCCAATGTTTAAATCGGTTGTTAAAAATTTATGTTTGGCCTTTACATCATCCAACAATGTTATCTTTTCATTTTCATAGATAATGATCTCTCCTTTAAAAAGATCGGTCAACGCAACCAACAAGTTATCCTTTGGATGTACCTTTAAAACTCTATCCATCTTCTGTTAATTAACGCTTTCTTTGATCATGAGTTGTTTTATGGATACCTGATTTTCCATCAGTTTTAGGTAATTATTTACAGCTTCTTCAAAACTAGGCAAAGTTGTCAAATCTGCTCCCCAAAGTGTGTCATCGCTAAGTATAGCATTTACAATTTCTTTAGGTTTATTACTCCAAAGCTTACTTAAACAAGCTGCTTTGCTGTCGTTTATCAAATATTCCTGATTATTAATTTTACCGAAATATTTATTATTTTTTGTATTGAAAGGTTTCATAAACCTGATGTAAGCAGCAAAACCTAAGGCAATAAAATCTGGAACGTTGTGGTATAGCTTAAAGTAATTCTGTAAAATAGGCACAACCCGCATCTCTAGTTTTGATGTATAATTAGCGCTTATGCTTAACCATTGGTGGTTGATGTGTGGATTTCTAAATCTATCCAATACGTTTGTAGCAAAAGTGTCCTTTTGTTCTTTTGATATCTCATAAGGTATTGCGGGTGCAATTTCATTGATCATCAAATCACGGATATAACTTTCCATGTCTTCATTATCCATAGCAGATTTAACAGTATCAAATCCTGACAAAAAGGCTAATCCGCAGCTTAAGGTATGTGTTCCGTTTAACAATCTTAATTTTAGTTCTCGGTGAAGGTTAATATCTGGCGTAATAATTACACCGCTATCCACTTGTGCGAAAGAAAGTTTTTCTTTAACTATTTCATTTCCCTCAATTGCCCAAAGTCGATATACTTCCGACATGATTAATAGTTCATCATCATAACCAAGTTCGGTTTTTATTTCATTTAACTGATTTTTATCAGGTTTGCCCGGTACGATACAATCTACCAAAGAATTGCAGAAATGATTGCTCTCATGTAACCAAGTGATAAAATCTTGAGGAAGATGATTTGTTTTACAGAGGGTTAGTAAAATGTCCTTTAATTGGGTGGCATTATCCACGATCAATTCTGTAGGGACGATTACCAAACCTTTATCTTTTGCACCATTAAAAGTAATAAACCTGTGGTGTAACAACGCCAGTAATTTACCCGGAAAAGAAATTGGTGGTTGGGATTT
>NZ_LWHJ01000027.1 GCF_001652725.1 Pedobacter psychrophilus | reverse complement strand
AACAACTCGCGAAGTCATCAAAAAAAATATCGATAATATTTTGACCATTGCTTATTTCAATTTCTGTCATTATTCGGTTTTGTTATAATTGCGCCTAACTTGTATATATGTATGACCCAGACATACATATACAGCTGTAAATTGTTGTGTATGTATGATAAATGTTATACTTTATAAATTTTAAAAATATAAAAAAGTTATTATAAATCATCAAATGGGCTCTTAATTTGTTGTAAATTCTTAGTACTTACATGGGTGTAAATTTCGGTTGTTCTACTGCTGTTATGTCCTAATAATTCTTGTATGTATCTTAAATCAGTACCACTTTCTAATAAATGAGTAGCGTAGCTATGGCGCAACCAATGCAAACTTACGGGCTTTTTAATATTTGTTTTTTCTAAAGCTTGTTTCAAAACACTTTGTAAACTTTGTTCAGAGTATAATGTGCCTGCTTCTTTTCCTTCAAACAGCCAAACTATAGGTTTATATATTTTAAAATAATCACGCAACATCTCTAATATTTTAAGGCTTAAAGGTGCAATTCTATCCTTTTTTCCTTTCGTTTGTCTGATAATGACAATATTTCGTTTAGAATCAATATCTGTAAGTTTTAAATTTATTAATTCACTTCTGCGTAAGCCACAACTATAAATTAAACTGAGCATAGTTTTATGTTTAATATTGGAGTGTGCATTTAAAATTTGCTTAATTTCCTCTTTACTTAACACATTAGGTAATAATTTCTGCGTTTTTGGCCTGTATATCTTCTCTATAATAATTGCCGTTTCTTTTATCGTTTTAAAATAAAGCTTTATCGCATTTACTACCTGGTTTTGAAATGATATGGATAATTTTTTTTTTAAAATATAATTGTTGTAAAAGTTTACAACATCTTGGTTATTAATGGTCTTTACGTTTTTATCGTTGTAAAACATTAAAAAGGTTTGTAATGCTTCAGAATATGTTTTTACCGTATTAGAACTGTATCTTTTGGTGTTTAAATACTTCTTAAAATTTTCTATCTCTTGTATCTTATCAAAGTTTATATGTGGTATTTCTTCAAGCTCAATACTAAACTTTATTCTGTTTTCTGTAGTATCTGGCAAATGCCAAACTTGTAAGCTGGCGCTCCATTTGGCATCATCTAATTTTCTAAACCTGGTAATTAGCTCTTGCTGATTTGGATACCAAACAGCAATTCGTTTTTTACTTTTATGGGTAATTATTTTTGCCTCAAAAGCCATAGCTTAATCAATTATAAAAGAGTATAAATCTATTCAAAATCAAATCGTTAAAAAAATTAACTCTTAAATTTTAATAGGTCACTATTTACTACCATTCTTCTTAGCATCTTGCATTGGGTTTCCACCTCCCGATGCTCCTCTAATGCTTTGTTGTTGTTTAAACAATTCGAATTTTGTAGGCTCATAATTCCTTGGGAAACTATTGTTTGAGATATCAATATCTGCAGTTTCTAAATAAGGATCTAATTTTACCGATGCCATCGGCTTTGCCTTTGCAAAAACTTTGGTGACTTTATTTTCGTCTTTACGCCAGATATAAGCAGGTATGGTTTCCACCTCTTTGGTGCCATCTGTAAATGTCCATTCTAAAATTATCGGGGAAACTAAACCCCCTTTATTTGTAAAATCTATTTGGTAAAAATTAGTCTTGCTATCGTAGATTTTCTTTTCGGTTGCACTTAAACCTGCATAATAGTTATTAAAATTTTCTTTGGCAGTTGTTGTAACCGCAAACCTATCCCATTTGCTGTAAAAGTCTTGTAGCGTGGTATCTGCTTCTACTGCAAAATTAATCCCCGATTCTCTATTTCTCTTTCTGCCAATTTCTTTGTTTGCATTTTCATAATCTCTTTTGGCAATAGCATTTTCTAAATCAGGATTTTTAGAATCCAATTGATAATAACTGATGTTATCAATAGAAATATCAACAGGGTCTGTTCCGTAAAACCAACCTCTCCAAAACCAATCTAAATCCACGGCAGATGCATCTTCCATCGTTCTAAAAAAATCTGCAGGAGTTGGGTGTTTAAAAGCCCATCTTGTTGCGTAAGTTTTGAAGGCAAAATCAAATAACTCACGCCCCATAACCGTTTCTCTCAAAACATTTAAGGCTGTTGCAGGTTTCGCATAAGCATTTGGCCCAAAATTGATGATGTTTTCTGAGTTAGTCATGATGGGTTCTAACTGGTCCTTTGGCAATTTCATATAATCGGTAATCATACGGGCCGGACCTCTTCTTGATGGGTAATTATTATCAAACTCCTGTTCTGCCAAATACTGGCAAAAAGTGTTCAATCCTTCGTCCATCCAGGTCCACTGACGCTCATCAGAATTAACAATCATCGGAAAAAAGTTATGCCCAACTTCATGGGTAATTACTCCAATCATTCCATATTTTGTAGCTTCAGAATAAGTTCCGTCTTTTTCTGTTCTTCCATAATTAAAACAAATCATAGGATATTCCATACCATTTGCAGCCTCCACAGAAATTGCAACCGGATAAGGATAAGCAATGGTATGTTTAGAATAAACCTTTAAAGTATTTGCAATTACCTTGGTAGAAAATTTTCTATATAAACCGTAAGCTTCTGGCCCATAATAAGACATTGCCATTGGTGCTTTTCCTTCTACGTTTACTTTCATCGCATCCCAAATTAATCTGCGTGAGCTTACAAAAGCAAAATCCCTGACATCTTTAGCAATGTATGTCCAGGTTTTTTTTGCCGTAGCTTTAACTTTCATCGCATTTTTTGCTTCTGCTAATGATACCACTTCTATAGGTTCTGTAGCATTTTGAGCTTGTTTCCAACGATTATATTGTGCAGCGGTTAATACAGAACTATAATTTTGGCATTCGCCAGTAGCACCAATTACATGATCTGCAGGAACAGTAATATTTACTTTAAAATCTCCAAATGTTAAAGCAAACTCTCCCCTACCTGTAAATTGTTTATTTTGCCAACCTTGAAAATCCGAATAAACTGCCATACGTGGATACCATTGCGCAATAGTGTATAAATAATTATCATCTTCCGCAAAATATTCATATCCGCCTCTGCCGCCAACCGATAAACGATCTGTGATTTTATAATTCCAATTGATTTTAAAAACAAACTTGGCCCCTGGCGCTAGAGTCTTTGGTAAATCAATCCTCATCATAGTTTGGTTAATGATGTATTTTAAAGGATTTCCGCTGGCGTCTGTAGCTTTTAAAATGTTTACACCAAAATCATTTACTCCGCCAATTATTCCGTTTAATTGGTTAGCACTCATTTTAGAATTCATTTTACTACCGTCAAAAGCCTGATTATCGCTGGTTGCTTTGTGCTCATTTTCATCCAATTGTAACCATAAATAGGTTAATGGATCTGGCGAATTATTGGTATAGGTAATGGTTTCTGCACCTGTTAATTTTTGGGTTTTATCATCAAGCTCAGCGTTAATCTCATAATCTGCTTGTTGCTGCCAATATTTCGGACCTGGCGCACCAGAAGCAGAACGATACATATTTGGATCTCTAATGATTGTTTCTAACTGCTCGAACTTGTTACCATGGTTAGACCCGGGATTGTTTTGTTGAAACTGTGCAAAAGTGTTACTGCAAACACCTAAACTTAAAAGGAATAGTAGAGATTTTATTTTCATGTTATTTTGAGTATTGAGATATTAGTATTGAGTATTGAGACCTTTAAAACTGATTATTTTTATTTATAAATTATTTATTTGTAATTCTGTTAATTAATATTTTTGATGACAAATGTTTATCGATTAAAATAAAAATCAAAGTTTCTAAAGTAAAACTTTATACTTTATACTTTATACTTTTTACAACTTTCTACTTAACACTTTAAACTTTTTACTTTTTCAGGGCATGCCCCTCATAAAAAATTCGGGTCGGGCTTTTTGCTCATACTGCACAGGCCTTATTCACAGGCCGGTATCCACTTCAATCCCTCATGCGAAATATCTGGTAATCACAAAATGAATGCTTTAAAACCCCTAACCACCCAACAAACCAACCACCTAAAACCTAACAAACTAACCACCTAAAAAGGAAACCTTTCAATTGCCATAATCACTGCTATTCCAAAAATTGCGGAAGAAAGAAACAAATTCCATTCTCTTTTTTGCACTTTTAAGATACTGATCATCAAAAAACAAATCAGCAATACCGAAAGTACAATAATTATTTGTCCAAATTCTAGCCCGATGTTAAATGCCAATAGTTCTCCAACAACATTGTTACTTTTGCCCATTAAGCTTTTCAAATAATTGGAAAAACCCATTCCGTGTATTAAACCGAAAAGCAAGGCGAGGAAATAAATTGGATCAAATCTATTTTTTGAAGCCTTCTTTTTTACGATGTTGATAAATGCAGTAGTAAATATAGTAACAGGAATTAAAAATTCTATCCAGTTAGAAGGAATTAGAATTTTATTAAAAACACTTAAAGCTAACGTTATAGAATGCCCAATGGTAAACGCGGTGACTAAAATCAGTACTTTTTTCCAATCGCTTAATAAAAATACACCACACAAGGCAGTTACAAAAAGAATATGGTCATAACCCTGCCAATCCAAAATATGTTGCCAACCTAATTCAAAATAAATGGAGAAGTCTTGCATTAAATTCTTTTAGTAGTTTTGTTCAAATTGCAAAATATCAAAAATGATAAATATATTAATCGTTCTGTTCAGTTTTTTACATCCTTTCTATGTAAGTGTTACAGATATACGCCATAATGCAAAAAATAAAAGCATAGAGATAAGTTCTAAAATATTTTTTGATGATTTAGAACGTGAAATTGAACTGGAAAATAAAGTCAGTTTTGATATTATTAAACCAGTTGATAAGGCTAAAGTAGATTTGCTAATTGCAAATTACATTAAAAAACATCTTCAACTAAAAGTAGACGGAAAGTTAATGGCCATGAATTATATTGGGTACGAGATTCAGGAAGATGCTGCATGGTGTTATCTGGAAATCCCTAAAATTAATAAAGTTGGCAAAATTGAAATTGATAATAATATTTTATTTAAGCTACATCAAGAACAGATTAATATGCTAAATGTTACTGTAAATGATCATCGCCAAAGCACTAAATTAGATGCGCCAACAAGCAAGGCAAGTTTTAAATTTTAAATTCTTTTCATCATGCTTTCGGTTTGCATTCCACATTATAATTATGAAAATCCTTCCCTTTTAAACACATTAAAAGCTCAATGCGAAGCTTTAAATCTAGTTTTCGAGATTTTAATTATTGACGATGCTTCGGACATAAACAAAAAAAAATATCTAACATCATATGAAGAAAAACCATTCAGGGTTATTTATTTAGGAGAAAATATTGGCAGATCGGCCATTAGAAATTTACTGGCTAAGCAAGCCACTTTCAATTTACTTTTGTTTTTAGATGCGGATGGGAAAATCGAAAATGATCATTTTATTAAAACCTACCTTAATAATTTTAATGAAGATATAGTAAGCGGTGGTCGGGCTTATGCTAACATGAAGACTGATGCAGCTCATTTTCTGCATTATAATTATGGTTTTAATATTGAATCTAAAAGTCAAAGTTTTTTTCATTCCAATAATTTCATCATTAAAAAAAGTGCTTTTGAACGCTTAAAATTTGATGAAAAAATTAAAAATTACGGCTACGAAGATGTTGTTTTTGGTTTGGAAGCAAAAAATATGGGATTTAAAATGTTAACGATTGAGAATCCAGTTATCCATCAAGACATAAAAAGCAATAAAGCTTTTTTAGATGATGTTGATCAGGCCTTGGATAATCTTTTAAAAATTATCGGGATAAAAAAAGATCTGCAAATTGTCGATTTTGTAGGAATCAGCAAGAAATATAAAATGCTGGAAAAATTTGGATTAACTAAATTATTATCGATAAGAAATCGTAAAATAACCAACAGTTTAAGAAATTCTATGGTTTTAAATCCAAAGAAAAACAGCAATATTTTGCTATCAATTTATAAGCTTTATAAATATCATCAGCTAAAGAATTTAAAGCTGGTATAAATCTCCAATTAATTTTAAATCCCCAGCATCCATCATCAAACGCACTAAATCTAGCTTTTCCTTTTCTGAACCTTTTTTCACAGCTATTAAAATTTCTTTTAAGGTTAACTTTTTTTGATTGGATAATAGTTGCGTGATTTGATTGGCAATTTGTTCGTTTAAATCTTGCTGTAAATTTCGTTTTTCATTTAAGCAAACATCGCAAATACCACATTTTCTAACTTCCGTTTCATCAAAATATTTTAAAAGCTGAATGCTTCTGCAAACATCTTTCTCTATAAAATTTAATACGGAAAGCATTTTTTGATGATAATTTTTCTTTCTTTCCTGGTAATAAGTAGCATCTATGGTTAAATCACTAATTGGGATTCTTGGTTTTAAAAAAGTAAGTAAAGGTAAATCTGTTTGTTTTTGATAACTGATAATCTCCAATTTATCCAGCTCCTCTAAATAAGAAACTACCAAATTTTTGTTGATGCCATTTTTTTGAGCAATATCAAATTCCTTAATCTGGATAAATTGGTCAAATGCTCCTCCATAAAGTCTTAATATAGATTTTATAAAACCATCATACTTAGCGTTTTCTACCTGAAACTTATATAAATCATCACCATCTACAATAACCTGTAAACGAGAAGGCAACAGCGCATTTTCACTCAGTATAAAATATTCATCATGTTCTAAAAATTTAATGGCACTAATTGCACTTAAAACTTCCAATTGAAATTTAGAGCAAAAATCGGCTAAATTAAAATCATAGCTGATTTCCATTCCGCTTTCAAATGGAATCTGTAAGTAATTGCATAAAAAGTGATAAACTTGTTTGATGTAATTGATGTCAGGAAAATTCTGTTCGTATTTTTTTTCAAAAGCTATTTTATCCCTTGGTTGATAAAGCATTACAGCATAGGCTTTTTTTTCATCCCGCCCTGCCCTTCCTGCCTCCTGATAATAAGCTTCTAAACTTTCGGGCATTTCATAATGCACAACAAACCTTACGTTTGGTTTATCAATTCCCATCCCAAAAGCATTGGTAGCAACCATAATCCGCACTTGGTCGTTTAACCAATATTTTTGCTTTTGTGCCCTTTCTTCTAAATTTAAACCAGCGTGATAATATTGTGCAGCAATATTATTTTGGTTGAGGTATTTTGCCAGTTCAACAGTGTCTCTTCTGGTACGAACATATAAAATACCGCTTCCTTGTACTCCATTGCAAACATCCAACAGTTTTTGCAATTTATTTTCTTGATTGATAACAGAATAGCTGAGGTTAATTCTTTCAAAACTTTTTCTAAAGATATTTCTGCTTTTAAAACCAAGTTTCGTAATAATATCTTCCTGTACTTTTTCTGTAGCGGAAGCAGTAAGTGCTAAAACCGGAACATTTGGATGGATCTCTCTGATTTCTGCTATGTGCAAATATGGTGGCCTAAAATCATAACCCCACTGAGATATACAGTGCGCTTCATCAACAGCTATCAAATTCACTTTCATGTATTTAATACGCTCTTTTACCAAATCCGAAAGTAAACGCTCTGGAGATAAATAAAGAAATTTTATAGGGCCATAAATGCAGTTATCTAAGGCAATATCAATTTCCCTTTTGCCCATTCCAGATACAATCGCAATAGCTTGAATTCCTCTTTTTTGTAAATTTTCTACCTGATCTTTCATTAAGGCAATGAGCGGAGAAATAACAATGCAAATTCCTTCCATTGCCATCGCAGGTACCTGAAAACAAATGGATTTACCTCCGCCTGTTGGCAATAATGCCAGAGTATCTTTATGATCTAAAACAGATTGAATGATTTCTTCCTGCAGAGGTCTAAATTCATCATATCCCCAATATTGTTTTAAAACACTTTTAATTGGCATCTTATTTTAATGAGAGAATTAATGAATTTGAATGAGAGAATTTTAAAATTTTAAATGAATGAAGGATTGAATTTTTAGTAAAATATTGATATTACATTTTAAATCTTCTTGATACTAAATACTTTATACTCATTACTCAATACTCAATACTCATTACTCGATACTAAATACTCAATACTCCCTACCCCTTATTATTACTACTAAACTTAAAGGATTGCAGGTTTTTAAAATGCCCATTAGCTACAATTCTGGTTTGTGTTTCCTGGATGCTTCGCATAGATGGCATAATAAATTTAAAATGATTGATCATAATTTCTTGCCTTTCTTCTTCTGATGGCGTAGCCAGTAAAGCTAATTTTTGATCTTCGTTTAAGCCTGCATAATGTGCAATTTGAAACGAGTACTTATTCGGATTGATGTTTATGATTTCTTTTCTTTGGGTTAACATCGCTTGAAATTCTTCATACAAATTTTGAAGCTCTTCAAATTTGATCAGATTATATTCCTCATCATCAATCAATAGTTCAATATTTGCGCCTTCGTACCTTTTATCAATATAAGTGCTATAAATTTCATTGATTGAAAAAACGCCCACACCTTCGGTTACAACATCCATTTCTCCACTTGAATATAGTTTTTCAATCTTCACTAATTTAAGCTGTGTACCTAAAGAATATATTTCGTTTTTGATCACTGGAGGAATACCAAATGTCATTGATTTATCTTCATTCAAATCATTAAAAAGATCACGGTAACGTTGTTCAAAAATATGGAGATTCAGTTGTTCTCCGGGGAAAGCGATCAGTTGAAGAGGAAAAATAGCAATATCCATAAATTACGTAACAATATTTTTATAAATAAGTTGTTTAAAATCAGAATGCAAAATATATAGAGTAAAATGCGCTTAAAATCAAATCTACCAAACTTTTTAGATATCAGATATTTATTTAAATCAATTTATTATTGGTTTAATAGGTGAAATTTCAATCATTTTGATAAATATAATTAGCTAATTACTTACATTACCTGATATTTTTCAAACACAATCTTAATTAAATTTTATGAAACTTAAAGTAGCTTCTTTAATGCTGTTGAGTTCGGGCTTTATTTTTACTGCTGCTCAAGCTCAAGATGGCACTAAAAAATTTATTGATAAATCTAATATGGATTTATCTGTTAAACCCGGAGATGATTTCTATACTTATGCTAGTGGAAATTGGATTAAAAATAATCCAGTACCTGGAAAAGAAACGCGTTGGGGTAGTTTTCAAGTGTTAAGAGATTTTAACATCAATGCCGTAAAAACGATAGTTACCAATTCTATGAATGATAAAAATGCAATTGCAGGTTCATTAGAAAAAAGGGTTGGAGATTTTTATGCAGCGGGAATGGATAGTTTAACGATTGAAAAATTAGGTTACACTCCCATTAAACCTGATTTAGCCAGAATTGACGCCATTAAAGATTTGAATGGAGTTATTGATGAGGCTGCAACTATGAGAACTAAAGGAATTGGATCTCCAATGTTTGGTTTTTATATTGGGCAGGATAGTAAAAACCCGACTGTAATGATGCCACAATTAGGTCAAGGTGGCACAACTTTGCCAGATAGAGATTATTATTTAAAAGATGATGCCCGTTCAGTAAAAATTAGAGAGGCATATCATGATTTTATTGTCAGCCTTTTTACCCTAACCGGAACAACTCCAGCTCAATCAGAAAAAAATGCAAAAACCATTTTTGATATTGAAAAGAAATTTGCAGAAGCGCAAATGAGCCGAGTAGAAATGAGAGATCCTTATAAAACTTATAATAAGTTTAGTGTTTCAGATTTTTCTAAAACTACTCCAGGTTTAAATTGGGGATACTTAATGCAAAAAATGAAGGTTGTTGGAGAGGATTCTATTTTGGTGGGCAATCCAAAATTCTTTGTAACTACAAGTTCTATGTTAAAGTTTATTCCTTTAGCAGATTGGAAAACTTATTTAAAATGGAACGTTTTAAAGAGTTCTGCTAATAACTTGAGTTCTCCATTTGTAGCAACAGGGTTTAAATTTTCTCAAGCTTTATCTGGTCAAAAAGTTCAAACTCCAAGATGGCAAAGAATGTCGTCTTTAACAGATGGTACCATTGGCGAATTATTGGGGCAGATTTATGTTAAATCTTATTTTAAGCCAGAAGCTAAGGTAAGAATGAAAGAACTGGTTAATAATTTATCTAAGGCTTATGAAATTAGAATTTCTAACCTAAATTGGATGAGTGATGTTACCAAGAAAAAAGCTTTAGATAAATTAAATGCTTTTACCAAAAAAATTGGCTATCCAGATAAATGGGAAACATATGATGGTTTAGCAATTAATAAGGCAACTTATTTTCAAAATTTAAGAAGTGCCGGAGCTTGGGGATATAATAAAATGGTTAACCAATTAGGTAAACCTGTTGATAAAAACAGATGGGGAATGACGCCTCCAACGGTTAACGCTTATTACAGCCCGGTAATGAATGAAATTGTTTTCCCTGCAGGGATTTTACAATTTCCATTTTTTGACCCAAATGCCGATGATGCAGTAAATTATGGTGGAATTGGAGCTGTTATCGGACATGAAATGTCTCATGGTTTTGATGATCAAGGGAGTCAATACGATAAAGACGGAAGTTTACGTAATTGGTGGACTCCAGAAGATTTGAAAAATTTCAAAGCAAAAACATCTGCTTTAGCTGCTCAATATGATGGTTATACGGTTTTAGATACTATCCATGTAAATGGAAAATTAACATTAGGCGAAAATATTGGTGATTTAGGAGGGCTTAATGTTGCTTATGCTGCCTTTAAAATGACAAAACAAGGTCAGTCTGAAGATAAAATTGATGGATTTACACCAGACCAAAGATTTTTCTTAGCGTGGGCACAAGTTTGGAGAGGTAATATTTTACCGGAAAGCGCAGCACAATTAATTGTGACAGATCCACATTCTCCTGGTCCATACAGAACTATTGGCGCTCCCGTAAATATGGACGCTTGGTATAAAGCTTTCAATGTACAAGCTGGAGATAAACTTTATAAAGCACCAGAAGATAGAATAAGAATCTGGTAGTTATTAAATAATTTAAGTAAAAAAAGGTCGGGCAATATTGCCCGACCTTTTTTGTTAGTCAATTTAAAACTTACAATATATTCGTACTCATATTTGCCTTACTTTCTCAATCCAAGAAATACAGCTAGTCAAAATTCTGACATTCCAAACAAAATATCCAACCAACATCAGGAAAATCCTATAATCCTGTTAATCAAGATTCAGACATTTATTTTTATCCTAAATTTAAAAACCTTATATTGTCAATCAATCAAAACAAATAAACATTGCAAAACTTAAAGCATCTTAGATTAGTTTCTTCGGGAGTACTTGCTAAATTCCGTTCTGCAATGGTAGCTAAAATCGTTTTCGCACAATATTCCATCTAAACTCTTGATAACAATCGTTATCAAAACCTTTCAACCTTCACAACCTTTTCGTATTCAAATCGTTATATAATTATTAACCGATTTTATTATGCCATTTTATTATAAACTTGGAGAAATTCCTCCAAAAAGACATACCCAATTTCGTAAGCCTAATGGCGAGCTTTATGCAGAAGAGCTAGTTTCTACAGAAGGCTTTTCAAGCAATTATTCATTGGTTTATCATTGCCACCCTCCCACTTTGGTTAAAAATTTAGGAGAAGCTTATTCTGTTGAACCAAAAATTGCAAGAGAAAAGCATTTAAAACACACCAGTTTAATTGGTTTCAAAATTAAACCTGAAGATGACTTTTTAAAGAGTAGAAAGCCTGTTTTAGTAAATAGCGATCTTCATATTTCTTTGGCAGCGCCGAGGAAATCTATGACGGATTATTTTTATAAAAATACCATGGCGGATGAGATGATTTTCATCCATGAAGGATCTGGAATTTTGAAAACAGGTTATGGAAACATCAATTTTGAATATGGAGATTATCTGATTATACCACGTGGAGTTATTTATCAAATCCATTTTAATGATGAAAAAAACAGACTATTTATAGTTGAGAGTTTTAGCCCGATAAAGGCACCAAAGCGCTATAGAAATGAAAACGGTCAACTTTTAGAACATTCTCCTTTTTGTGAAAGAGATATTAAAACACCTCAAAATTTAGAAACTATAGATGAAAAAGGTGATTATAAAATATTAATAAAAAAACAGGGATTGATTTATCCATACACTTATGGAACACATCCTTTTGATTTTATTGGTTGGGATGGTTTTCATTATCCATGGGGATTTAGCATCCATAATTTTGAACCAATTACAGGTCGCTTACATCAACCACCGCCGGTTCATCAAACATTTGAAGCACATAATTTTGTGGTTTGTTCTTTTGTTCCGCGTAAATACGATTATCATCCACTATCAATTCCGGCTCCTTATAATCACTCAAATGTAGATTCTGATGAAGTTTTATATTATGTAGATGGAGATTTTATGAGTCGTAAATCAGTAGAAAAAGGACAAATCACTTTACATCCAGGAGGAATTCCTCATGGTCCACATCCCGGAACGGTAGAAAAATCTATCGGTAAAGAAAGTACCGAGGAATTAGCCGTTATGATTGATCCTTTCCGACCATTAATGTTAACAGAAAATGCTTTAGAAATTGAAGATCCTAACTATTATAAAAGTTGGATGACTGAATAGATTTGAGTACTGAGATTTGAGTAGCAAGATAAAAGACAAAGAAAATTAAAATTAAAAATTAAAAATTTAGACTTCGGTCCTCGGACTTCAGACTATAACACATAAAGACATGACAAATCCTAATGAACCAATGACTAATGAACTAATTAGCCATTCTGAAAATACTAATGAAACAATGACAAATGACTCAAAAGATTTCCTTCCCATTAACGGAACAGACTATGTAGAATTTTATGTAGGAAATGCAAAACAAGCTGCACATTTTTATAAAACAGCTTTTGGTTTTCAAAGTGTGGCTTATGCCGGACCAGAAACTGGAGTTAAAGACACAGCTTCCTATGTGATTCAGCAAGGGAAAATACGATTTATCTTAACATCTGCTTTGCGTTCCAACCATCCAGTTGCACATCATGTTTTAAAGCATGGCGATGGCGTTAAAATTTTAGCACTTTGGGTGGATGATGCTTATAAAGCACATGAAGAAACGGTAAAAAGAGGTGCAAGGTCTTTTTTAGAACCAGAAACTTTATCGGATGAAAATGGAGAGATCAAACAAAGTGGGATTTACACTTACGGAGAAACTATCCATTTATTTATCGAAAGAAAAAACTATAACGGCCTGTTTTTACCAGGATATCAACCATACACTTCGACATATAACCCAGAGGAAATAGGCTTATTACATGTTGACCATTGCGTAGGAAACGTGGGTTGGCACCAAATGAATAAATGGGTCAGCTTTTATGAAGACACCATGGGTTTCAAAAATATCTTAACTTTTGATGATAAAGCCATTTCAACAGAATATTCTGCATTAATGAGTAAGGTAATGAGCAACGGAAATGGTTATGTGAAATTTCCAATAAATGAACCAGCAGAAGGTAAAAGGAAATCTCAAATTGAAGAATATTTAGAATTTTACGAAGGCGAAGGCGTACAACATGTTGCTATTGCTACCGCAGATATTGTAGATACGGTAAAAAAATTAAAAGCAAAAGGAATTGAATTTTTAGACACTCCCGATACTTATTATGAAGATTTGTTAGACCGTGTAGGTAAAATTGATGAGGATATTAAAGTATTAAAAGAGCATAAAATATTAGTAGATAGAGATGAGGAAGGTTATTTACTACAAATTTTTACCAAACCTTTGCAAGATCGTCCAACTGTGTTTTTTGAAATTATCCAAAGAAAAGGAGCTCAATCTTTTGGAGCAGGAAACTTTAAGGCTTTGTTTGAAGCGATTGAAAGAGAGCAAGAGTTGAGGGGGAATTTGTAATTTTTTCTTTCGTTTCTCAAATAAGCAAAACAATATATTAAACAGATTATTTAAGAAACTATTATTTTATATTTGTTTAAAACAATAAGATATGACTACTTTAACTATAGAAATACCTGAGGAAGAAAAGGATTTATTTTTGCAGATTATAAAAAAATTTAATGCTAAAGTCGTTAATAGCTCTTATAATGCTGAGTTTGTGTCCGAAATTGTAAAAGGGATAGAGGAAAAAAATCAAGGTAAAAAAGGGTTAAAAGTAGATTTAGAAAATTTATGGAAATAATATTCCATGGAAAAGCAAAAAAAGACTTTGATTATTGGAAAAAATCTGGAAATAAATCTGTTCAAATTAAAATAGAAGAATTATTAAGGGATATAATTTCAAATCCTTTTCAAGGTATTGGAAAGCCAGAGCAACTAAAATATGAATTATCTGGACAATGGTCAAGACGTATTAACAACGAACATCGCATCATTTATGATGTTGACTTTGAAACTATTAATGTCTATTCCTTAAAAGGACACTACAATAAATAAAATCCTAAAAAATTTATTTCAAAAATAAAAAACCGCTTTAAGATAATTAAAGCGGTTTTTTTGTGTCCGAGAGCAGATTCGAACTGCCACACCCAAACGGGCGCCAGCCCCTCAAGCTGGTGCGTCTACCAATTTCGCCACCCGGACAATTGTTTTGCAAACTCAAAGATATATTTAAAATGATTGATCACGATTATAAATTAAGATTTCGTTTTAACCTTCTATCTACAAACCAATCCTTGTTCAAATAAAAATTAGATTAACTTTGTGTTATGATTATAAAATCTGCCGACTTTACGGTAAGTAATACAAGAATTAGCAAGCTGCCTCCGCCAATTTTGCCAGAATATGCTTTTATAGGGCGTTCTAACGTTGGTAAATCCTCATTAATAAATATGATTGTTAATGTGAAAGGTTTGGCTAAAACTTCTCAAAAACCAGGTAAAACTCAGCTTATTAATCACTTTTTAATTAATAAAGAATGGTATATAGTTGATTTACCGGGTTATGGCTATGCGAAAAGCTCAAAATCTAATAGAGCAGAATGGGCAAAATTTATCAGGTTCTACCTGGAGAAAAGAGAAAGTTTACAAGTGGTTTTTGTACTAATAGATAGCCGATTAGAACCTCAAAAAATTGATATTGAGTTTTGCTGTTCATTAGGAGAAAAAGGAATTCCTTTCTACCTTTTATTTACAAAAGCAGATAAACAAGGTGCAGTGAAATCTCAACAGAACATGGCTCAATTTAAAAAAGAATTATCTGAGTTCTTTGAAGAAGTTCCACAAATGATTTTAACCTCTGCAGAAAACCAATTGGGCAAAGACGATGTTCTAGCATTGATACATGAGATAAATGGAAACTTTGTTGTTCCAGAATTTGAGGAAAGACAAAGTCCTTCTTTAGGTTAAAACATAAATTTTAAATGAAAAAATACCTTTCATTAGTTACCTTTTCCCATACCATATTTGCAATGCCTTTTGCTTTTATAGGATTTTTTCTGGCTATAAGTACCACAGATCATGAGTTTTCCTGGCTAAAATTAGTCTTGATGATTTTATGTATGTTTTGCGCAAGAAATGCCGCCATGGCTTTTAATCGTTATTTAGATCGGGAAATTGATGCTAAAAACCCACGTACAAAATTACGCGATATTCCTTCAGGTAGAATTTCAGCAAATAATGCTTTAACATTTACAATCATTAATTGCTTACTATTTATAATTGCAACTTATTTTATCAATCTACTTTGCTTTTTTCTATCTCCAATAGCATTATTAGTGGTATTAGGTTACAGCGCCACCAAAAGATTTACCGCTCTTTGTCACTTAGTGTTAGGTCTGGGGCTTTCCCTCGCTCCTATTGGTGCATATTTAGTAGTAACTGGCGAATTTGCACTTTTACCTGTTTTATTTTCATTAGCGGTTTTATGTTGGGTTAGCGGTTTTGATATTATTTATGCCTTACAGGATGAAGATTTTGATAGAACACAAAATTTGCATTCTATTCCCTCCTATTTAGGAAAAGAGAGAGCTTTAATGGTGAGTAATATTCTGCATGTTTTCGCAGCACTTTTTGTAATTGCTCCCTTATTTTTTACACCATTAACCTGGCCTTACTATATTGGTTTAGCAATTTTTATTGGAATGTTGGTTTATCAGCATCAACTGGTAAAGCCAAATAATTTAAGCAAAGTAAATTTCGCCTTCATGACCACAAACGGCATAGCTTCTGTAGCTTTCGCCATATTTTTTTTATTTGATATTTATTACAGACACCACTTATGATTTTAGAAAAAGCGAAAAGGAATTACATTCCTCAAGAATTAAATATGGATTGGCATGCGTTAGAACCAATTTTTAACGAACTTTTAAACCGAGAAATCAATTCAGTAAATGAATTAGAAAAATGGCTTAAAGACAAAAGCGAAGTTGAAGCCGCACTTGAAGAAGATTTTGCTTGGCGATATATCAAAATGAGTTGCGATACTGCAAACGAGGATTTAGTGAAATCGTTCCAGTATTTTGCGACTGAAATTGAGCCTAAAATTGCCCCGATTGGAAATGATTTAAACAAAAAACTAAATGATTCTCCTTTTGTAAAAGATTTAGACCAAGATAAATACTTTGTTTACTTACGTGGGATAAGAAAAGCATTAGAACTTTTTAGAGAAAAAAATATTCCTTTACAAACCGAATTACAAGTAGAGCAACAAAAGTATCAGGGTATTACGGGTGCAATGTCGGTTACACTAAACGGACAAGAATATACTCTAGAGCAAGCCGCAAATTTTTTAAAGGATTTAAATAGAGAAACCCGTCAAGAAGCTTGGGAAGCAATTACTGCAAGAAGACTAGAAGACAAAGATAAATTAGATGGCTTGTTTAATAAGTTAAAAGACTTGCGTCATGAAGTTGCTTTAAATGCTGGATTTGATAATTTTAGAGATTATATGTTTCAGGCTTTAGGCCGATTTGATTACACGCCTCAAGATTGTTTTGATTTTCATGATGCAATTGAAAAGGAAGTAGTTCCCTTGTTATCAGCACAAGCGGAAGAAAGAAAAAGTCTTTTAAAATTAGACAGTTTAAAACCTTGGGATACCGAGGTTGATACTTCTGGAAAAGCAGCTTTAATTCCTTTCAACAATGGCGAGGAGCTAATTGAAAAAGCAACTAATTGTTTCAACAAATTAGATAGTTATTTAGGTTCTCGATTAGAAATAATGAAAGCTAATGGACTTTTTGATGTAGAAAGCAGGAAGGGAAAAGCTCCTGGAGGTTATAATTACCCACTTTCAGAAACTGGCGCACCTTTCATATTTATGAACTCTGCTAATTCTTTTAGAGATTTAACTACAATGGTTCATGAAGGTGGCCACGCTGTTCATACATTTTTAACTGCAAATTTAGAATTGAACGATTTTAAACATTGCCCTTCTGAGGTTGCTGAATTAGCATCTATGAGCATGGAATTAATTTCTATGGACCATTGGGATGAGTTTTTTAAGGATGAAGAAGAATTAAAAAGAGCAAAGCGTTACCAATTAAAAGATGTTTTGAAAACTTTGCCTTGGGTTGCAGTAGTTGATTCTTTCCAACATTGGATTTATACTAACCCAACCCATACCGTAGAAGAAAGAACAAAAGCTTGGACAAATATTTTTAATCGTTTTGGAGCTAACTTTGTAGATTGGAGCGAACATCAAGAAGCTTTAGAAAATCTTTGGCAAAAACAATTACACATTTTTGAAGTGCCTTTTTATTACATAGAATACGCTATTGCGCAGTTAGGAGCAATTGCAGTTTGGAAAAACTACAAAGAAAATCCAACAAAAGGTTTAGCAAAATATATGGAAGCACTAAAGTTAGGTTACACAAAAGACATGAAAACCATTTATGAAACTGCAGGTATCAAATTTAATTTCAGTGCAGATTATATTAAAGAATTAATGGATTTTGTAAAGAGTGAACTAGAAAAATTAGATTAACTAAATAATAAATTTTAATTAAGATTTAGGGATGCCAAACGGTATCCCTATTTTTTTTATTAATAATCACTTTAAATTATATTCTCATCTTTTATAAGCCAAGTTAAAATTTGATATTCTGTAGATTTGCGTAGAATAAAAAATTATTAAAATGAATGATTTTATTGCCGCTCGTTCGCAGATGGCTCTTTCGTTGGGTTTTCACATTATATTTTCTTGTATTGGTATGGTGATGCCGTTTTTTATGGCAGTTTCTCATTATCTATATTTAAAAACTAATGATGTTTCTTATAAAAATATTACCAAAGCCTGGAGCAAAGGTGTAGCTATTTTCTTTGCAGTTGGTGCAGTTTCTGGAACTGTGTTATCTTTTGAATTAGGATTGCTTTGGCCAAAATTTATGGAACATGCAGGACCAATTTTTGGAATGCCCTTTTCTTTAGAAGGAACCGCTTTTTTCATAGAAGCCATTGCCTTAGGTTTTTTTCTTTACGGTTGGGATAGATTTAACAAATGGTTTCATTGGTTTACTGGAGTTGTAGTTGGTGTAAGTGGTTTACTTTCAGGTATATTAGTAGTTGCAGCTAATGCATGGATGAACACCCCAGCAGGTTTTGATTATGTGGATGGAAAATATATTAATATTGATCCTATTGCAGCCATGTTTAATGATGCTTGGTTTTCTCAAGCTTTACACATGAGTATTGCAGCTTTTGCAGCAACAGGTTTTGCAGTTGCTGGCGTACATGCATTCATGATTTTAAGGAAACAGAATATCTCTTTTCATACTCGTTCATTTAAAATAGCTGCCATTTTTGGGACAATTGCAGCTGTACTTCAACCTTTAAGTGGAGATATTTCTGCAAAGTTTGTCGGTAAATCACAACCAGCTAAACTTGCAGCCATGGAAGCACATTTCCATACGGAAAAATCAGCATCATTAATTATTGGTGGTATTCCCGATGTTAAAAATCAAAAGGTAGATTATGCCATAAAAATTCCAGGGGCATTAAGTTTTATGGCCAAAGGCGATTTTAATGCTGAAGTTACAGGCTTAGACCAAATCCCAAAAGAAAACCAGCCTCCAATAGCTATCACGCATTATTCTTTTCAAATAATGGTTGCATTAGGAATTATAATGATGGGAATTGCATTTTCTTATTTTATTGCATTGATAAAAAAGAAAAGTTGGTTACAGAAAAAATGGTTGCTTAAGCTTTTTGTATTTGCAACTCCTTTAGGTTTTATAGCTGTCGAAGCGGGTTGGATAGTAACAGAAGTTGGTAGGCAACCTTGGATAATAAATGGAATAATGCGCACTAAAGATGCAGTTACTCCAATGCCCGGAATCCAATATTCATTTTATTTATTTTCTGCCGTTTATATTTCTTTATCAATCATCGTTATTTTTATGCTATATCGACAGATAAAAATGGTTTCTCAACTTTACGATAATCCTGAAAATTCTTAAGATATGCTTTACGTTGTTATGATTTTTCTTTGGACCGCTATTTTGCTATACCTGCTTTTAGGTGGTGCTGATTTTGGAGCGGGTATTATTGAACTTTTTACATCTGATCCCAATAAAAGTAAAATTCGTAAAACCATGTATCGGGCAATTGGTCCTGTTTGGGAAGCCAATCATATGTGGTTGATCATTACAATAGTAATTTTATTTGTTGGCTTTCCGAGTATTTATACCACCATGTCGGTTTATATTCATATTCCTTTGGTATTGATGCTTTTAGGAATTATTGCTAGAGGTACAGCTTTCACATTTAGACATTACGATGCAGTAAAAGATGAGATGCAACAGGTTTACAATAAAATATTTGTTTATTCTAGTTTTATAACTCCTTTTTTCTTGGGAATTATTGCGGGTAGTACCGTTGCAAGAAGAATTGATACAGAGGCAACTAACTTTTTAGACGCTTATATTTTTAGCTGGTTTCATTGGTTTTCCATTGCTGTTGGATTGTTTACGGTAGCTATTTGCGGTTTCTTAGCAGCGGTTTTTATTATTGGGCAAATAGAAGATAGACAAGAGCGTGAACGGTTTGTGCGCAAAGCTAAAACATTTAATATAGCTGCAGTATTTTGCGGTGGATTGGTTTTTATGGCCTCACTTTATGAAAAAATACCATTACTAGATTGGGTTTTTGGAAACCCGGTTGGGATTACTACTTTTGGTTTGGCAACTATCTCAGTGATTTTCTTATGGAGATTATGGGATACCGATAAAACAAATTTAATGCGTTTACTAGCCGGGTTCCAAATTACTATGATCTTATTAATTACCACTTGGAAACATTACCCAAATATCATTTTATTAAAAAATGGAAATTCTCTTTCTCTTTTAGAAGAACAAGGAAATGCAAAAACTATTGATGCTTTAGGTTGGGCCTTATTGCTGGGAAGTTTATTCATTCTCCCAGCTTTAATCTGTTTAATATATAGTTTTCAAAAACCTAAAGAGAAAGTAAAAAGACAATTTGAAAATTAACAAAAAATCTTGTCTACTTAACCCAATATTAATTGATTTTAAATGTCATCACTCGATCGCTTTTTTTTGCGACTTGAAATAAGAATTACAATAAAAGGCTCAGATAAATCCGAGCCTCAATAATAGTTTAATATTTAAAAATTAAGCTTCAACATCCTCTTTTGCAGCTAAATATCTTTCTGCTTCTAAAGCTGCCATACAACCAGTTCCGGCTGCAGTAACCGCTTGGCGATATATTTTATCTTGTGCATCCCCACAAACAAAAACACCGTCAATATCTGTTGAAGTGGTATCTGGATGAGTGATGATATAGCCAACTTCATCCATTTTTAACCAATCTTTAAAAATATCTGTATTTGGTTTATGGCCAATTGCCACAAAAAATCCAGTTGCAGGGATATCAGTTTCTTCTAGTGTTTGATTATTTAAAACTTTAACCCCAGTTACTCCTTTTCCATCACCTAAAATTTCTTTAGTTTCTGAATTATAAAGAATTTCGATATTTTTAGTTTTTAATACTCTGTTAACCATTGCTTTCGAAGCCCTAAACTCGTCTCTTCTTACCAGCATAGTTACTTTATTACAAAGTTTTGCTAAATAAGTAGCTTCTTCTGCGGCTGTATCTCCTGCTCCAACAATTACTACATCTTGATTTTTAAAGAAAAAACCATCGCAAACTGCACATGCAGAAACTCCAAAACCATTATATTTTTCTTCTGATGGTAATCCTAACCATTTTGCTGTTGCACCAGTTGATACAATAACTGTATCAGCTAAAATAGTGGTGTTTTCATCAACAATTACTTTATGTACAGGGCCAGAAAAATCTACTCCAGAAACATATCCAAACCTAATATCAGTTCCAAAACGCTCTGCTTGCTTACGGAAATCCTCCATCATTTCTGGCCCCATTATTCCGCCTGGATAACCGGGGAAATTCTCAACATCAGTAGTTTGGGTTAACTGACCGCCCATTTGCATACCAGTAATCATTAATGGTTTCAAATCTGCCCTTGCAGCGTATATTGCAGCAGTATAACCTGCTGGCCCTGAACCTATAATTAGGCATTGTACGTGTTCTAATTCTTCTGACATGATTTTAAATTGATGCACAAATTTAACATAAGTGATTGCATATCCCAAACGATATTCTCTATTGTGAGATAGGGATTATTTATTTGAGTTGATTTTATAATTAATTTTAATTTTTCCTTTAAATAAGCTGCTATAACGATTGAAACGACATCCCCGGCGGTAGTCGGGCAAGCTTTTTTTTCTTTTTCGAAAAAAAGATATAGTGGAAAGAGTGTATAAACGACCAAAAAATAAATTTAAGTTTTATAAGATTGTTAAAATAAAAATCGGCCTGCGTTTCTCACAGACCGACTAATTATTTATTCTCAATTGAAGTTTGATATTCTTGTCTCAATTCCTGTAAACAAGCCAAACACATACAATCTTCGTAACCTTCTTCTGCAATGTATTGCAATTCATTGAGGTTCAATTGGATTTGTGAACATTGACATTGCGTAAAATTATTGGCTTTGCATTCAATTTTTTTGCCGCATCGTCCGCATGGGATACACTCATGTTTAGTATATTCCATCCATAAATTTTAAGATCCACAAGAAAGACAACCGTCTTCCATGCTGCAACTTTGTCCGTTCATGTCTTCTACTTCAGCTTCTACAGTTTGTACAACTGGATCAATTTCTTTAATTGCCTGGCTTTGTACACTAAACTTAACAGCTTGTGCGGCAGCTTGTGTACGTAAATAATACATACCAGTTTTTAAACCTTTCTTCCATGCGTAAAAATGCATAGATGTTAGTTTTGATGCTGTTGGCTGACTAATAAATAGATTTAAAGATTGAGACTGACAGATGTAAGCACCTCTATCGGCAGCCATATCTATAATTGTACGCATCTTAATCTCCCAAACTGTTTTGTATAAGTCTTTCAGTTTTTGTGGGATGCTATCTATATTTTGAACAGATCCATTTGCTAAAATGATTGCTTCCTTCATCTTATTATTCCACAAACCTAAGTCAACCAAATCTTTTAATAAATGCTTGTTTACCACTGCAAACTCACCACTTAAAACCCTACGACTATAAATGTTAGAAGTGTATGGTTCAAAGCATTCGTTATTACCTAAAATTTGAGAGGTAGAAGCTGTTGGCATTGGTGCTAACAATAATGAGTTTCTAACACCGGTTTTGACAACTTGCTTTCTCAGTTTTTCCCAATCCCATCTTTTTGTTGCTGGCTTAACATCCCAAAGATCAAACTGAAATTTACCTTGAGATAAAGGAGAACCTTTAAAACTTTCGTAAGCACCTTCTTTTATTGCTAAATCTGCTGAAGCTTGCATTGCAGAAAAATACATGGTCTCAAAAATCTCGATATTTAATTGCTTAGCTTCTTCACTTTCAAAAGGAAGTTTCAATATCATGAAAGCATCTGCCAAACCTTGTACACCTAATCCAATTGGACGGTGACGGGTATTAGAATTTTGAGCTTCAATTACAGGATAATAGTTATGGTCTATAATTCTGTTTAAATTGATAGTTGCCTGATAAGTAACTTCATACAATTTATTATGATCAAATTCTCCGTTGATGATATATCTTGGCAAAGACAAAGAAGCTAAATTACATACTGCAACTTCATCTGGAGAGGTGTATTCAATAATTTCAGTACATAAATTAGAACTTTTTATGGTACCTAAATTTTGTTGATTTGATTTTCCATTAGCAGCATCTTTATATAAAATATAAGGAGTGCCGGTTTCTATTTGAGCATCTAAAATTGCAAACCAAAGTTCTTGTGCTTTAATTGTTTTTCTAGCTTTTCCTTCTTTTTCGTAACGCTCATAAAGATTTACAAATTCTTCTCCATGGCAATCTGCCAAACCTGGTGCTTCATGAGGACAGAAAAGACTCCATTGACCATCTTCTTCTACTCTTTTCATGAATAAATCTGAAATCCACATTGCGTAAAATAAATCACGAGCTCTGTTTTCTTCTTTACCATGATTTTTCTTCAAATCTAAGAAGTCGAAAATATCAGCATGCCAAGGTTCTAAATAGATAGCGAATGCACCTTTACGTTTACCACCACCCTGATCTACATATCTTGCAGTATCATTAAATACCCTTAACATTGGTACAATACCATTACTTGTACCATTTGTACCACCAATATAAGAACCTGTTGCCCTTACATTATGAATGCTTAAACCAATACCACCAGCGCTTTGAGAGATTTTGGCAGTTTGTGTTAAAGTGCTGTAAATACCTTCAATACTATCGTCTTTCATTGTTAATAAAAAACAACTAGACATTTGAGGCTTTGGTGTTGCAGCATTAAATAAAGTTGGCGTTGCGTGAATAAACCAACGTTCGCTCATCAAATCATAAGTTTTGATAGCGCTTTCTAAATCATTTTTATGGATACCTACAGCAACACGCATAAACAAATGTTGCGGACGCTCGGCAATTTTACCATTGATTTTCAAAAGATAAGAACGTTCTAAAGTTTTAAATCCGAAGTAATCAAAACTAAAATCGCGATCATATATAATGGTACTATCTAATAAATCTGCATTATCTGAAATAATTTGCATCACATCATCAGCAATTAAAGCGGCTGGTTTGCCTGTTTTATCATCACGATAAGTGTGCAATTTGTGCATAGTCTCAGAAAAAGACTTCTGTGTATTTTTATGTAAGTTGGAGACTGCAATCCTGGAAGCTAATAACGCATAATCAGGGTGACGAGTAGTTAAAGAAGCCGCTGTTTCTGCTGCTAAGTTATCTAATTCTGAAGTGGTTACTCCATCATAAAGACCATCAATAACTTTTTTAGCAACTTCAGCAGGATCAACAAAATGTTGATTTAAGCTATAGCTTAATTTCTCAATCCTCGAAGTGATTTTGTCGAATTTTACAGTTTCTGTTCTACCGTCTCTTTTTATTACAAACATATTTTTTTGATTTATTATCCAGTATGTAGTATTAAGATTAAATTTTAATACTTAAATCTTATTTTATTTAAAAGTCTTCACTTAATGAAAACGTTTGACTTTCTTTATCGCCAATCACTCCACTTTTTTGATAATCTCCTACCCTTTTTTCGAAGAAATTGGTTTTGCCTTGAAGTGAAATCATTTCCATAAAATCAAATGGATTTGTTGCATGATAAATTGGTGGATAACCTAATTCAGTAACCCATCTATCAGCTACATATTCGATATATTGTTGCATTAAGCGGGCATTCATACCAATTAAATCAACTGGTAAAGCATCTGTAACAAATTCCTTTTCAATAGTTACAGCCTCTTCAATAATACTATAAACTTGTTCTTTACTCAATTGATTCTGCAACATGCCATAAAGTAAACAAGCAAATTCACAATGCAAGCCTTCATCTCTTGATATTAATTCATTACTAAAGGTTAAACCCGGCATCAAACCTCTTTTCTTCAACCAAAAAATGGAACAAAAACTTCCACTAAAGAAAATGCCTTCTACCGCTGCAAATGCAACCAGTCTTTCTGCAAAACTTCCATTCTCGATCCATCTGAGTGCCCATTTTGCTTTTTTCTGAACACAAGGAACAGTATCAATAGCATGTAATAGTCTGTCTTTCTCTTTCGGATTTTTGATGTAAGTATCAATCAAAAGCGCATAAGTTTCAGAATGGATGTTTTCCATCATAATTTGGAAACCATAAAAACATCTTGCTTCTGGTAATTGAACTTCACTCATGAAATTTACCGCTAGGTTTTCATTAACGATTCCATCACTTGCTGCAAAAAAGGCTAATATATGACTGATGAAATGTCTTTCGCCATCAGTCAAGTTTTCCCAATCCTTTTGATCTGATGATAAATCAATCTCTTCGGCAGTCCAGAAACTGGCTTCATGACGTTTATACATTTCCCAGATTTCAGGGTATTTAATAGGCAAAATCACAAAGCGATCTTTGTTTTCCTTTAGTAATAATTCTTCCTCTGGCATATTGACGTTTTTATTGTTTGATTGATATTTTTTGATGAAAACTATTATCGATTATTGTAAATATTATTACCGATATAAAACCTCATCATAAACTAAAGCTCGTTTTTAAGAGCATATAATTTCATCTCTTTTTCTTAGCTAACTGGAAATAAAAGGCTTCACTTTTTTTAATAAAATTTTAAAAAAAATGATTTTATTTTAAAATCTCTATTTGAAGATCCTGAAACATCTAATCATCTATAATTGATATATTTATGATTAAAAGCTTGTAAACTTTATAAAGAAATTTTTGAGCTAACCATTCCTAAAAAGAACGAATGTAAATGTATGTTTTGATGTACGAAATACACAGTCAAAGTTTTACACAATTCATGATTTTTCTTCACAAATCCTTTAAAATTTAGCCAGAAAGAAATGTTTTGATGTGAGTAAATTAGGATAGAAAAATTTATAGTTAAGATATTTTAAAAACCTAAAAACTATTAATTAAATAGTTATAAATCACAAAAATATATGCAATTATATATTATAATAAGCCAGGTCAATGTTAGTATATAATAAGATTAATTATCATCCTATTTGCAGACAATTATTTATAAATAATCAGGTTTGGATAATTCCCACATTAAATCGCTTTTTTATTGGCGATTGATTGGCTGCCTCAATTCCCATAGAGATTGCTACTCTGGTTTCAATTGGATCAATAACACCATCAACCCATAATCTTGAAGCAGCATAATAAGGTGTAGTTTGCTCATCATATCTATCTGTAATAATTTTAATCTGTTTTTCTTCTTCCTCTTTGGTAATTTCCTCCCCTGCATTTTTCATACTTGCAGATTGAATTTGCCATAAAGTTTTACCAGCAGAAGCACCACTCATTACAGCAATTTTTGCTGTTGGCCAGGCAAAAATCAAACGTGGATCATAAGCTTTACCGCACATAGCATAATTTCCTGCACCATAAGAATTTCCTAAAACGATAGTGAATTTTGGCACTACTGAATTAGAAACCGCATTTACCATTTTTGCTCCATCTTTAATAATTCCTCCATGTTCTGATCTTGAACCCACCATAAA
Organism: Pedobacter psychrophilus; assembly: GCF_001652725.1. Classification (GTDB taxonomy): domain Bacteria; phylum Bacteroidota; class Bacteroidia; order Sphingobacteriales; family Sphingobacteriaceae; genus Pseudopedobacter; species Pseudopedobacter psychrophilus. The sequence goes on along the minus strand of NZ_LWHJ01000027.1, from coordinate 483,485 downwards.
ACCAGTTACATCTTGCAAAAACACCAATGGAATTTTCTTTTGATTACAATTCATGATAAAACGGGTGGCTTTATCTGCAGAATCTGAATAGATAACACCTCCAATTTGCATTTCACCTTTACCAGATTTTACAACTTTACGTTGATTGGCAACTATACCAACCGCCCATCCATCAATCCTAGCCAAACCGCAAACAATACTTTGACCGAAACCTGCTTTATATTCATCCAAAGAATCTTCATCAATTAAACATTCTAACAATTGATGCATATCATAAGGTTTTTCTCTTGTATCAGGTAAAATCCCATAAACATCTTCTAATTTTCTTTTTGGCATAGCCGATTTAATCCTGTTAAAACCTGCATCTTCTGGTGCACCAATCTTAGAAACAATACTTTTTATGGCTGTTAAACATTTCTCATCATTCTCATGCTTATAATCAGTTACACCGGATATCTCACAATGCGTTGATGCGCCACCCAATGTTTCGTTATCAACGCTTTCGCCTATTGCGGATTTTACTAAATAAGAACCTGCCAAAAACACAGATCCTGTTCCGTCAACTATCATGGCTTCATCACTCATGATAGGTAAATATGCGCCTCCTGCAACACAAGAACCCATAATGGCCGAGATCTGAATAATTCCCTCTGAACTCATGATTGCATTATTTCTGAAAATACGTCCAAAATGTTCTTTATCAGGAAATATCTCATCTTGCATCGGTAAAAAAACTCCTGCAGAATCAACTAAATAAATAATTGGCAATCTATTTTCCATGGCAATTTCTTGCGCCCTTAAATTCTTTTTAGCAGTCATCGGAAACCATGCACCTGCTTTTACAGTCGCATCATTAGCAACTATCATACATTGTTTACCGCTGATATAACCAATCCCAGCAATTACACCAGCAGAAGGACAACCGCCAACATCTTCATACATTCCTTCAGCTGCAAAAGCACCTATTTCTAAAAATGGTTTATTATCGTCTAATAAGAATTTAACACGTTCCCTTGCCAGCATTTTACCCTTAGCTTTTTGCTTTGCCGAAGATTTTTCTCCTCCACCCAAATAAACTTTTTTTAGTTTTTGCTTTAATTGATAAACCAATTGTTTGTTTACGTCTTCGTTCTTATTAAATTCTAAATCCATGGATTGGTTGTTTTGGCTAATTTCAATTATAACGATTTTATTTATTTTTTTGAGCTTGATGGCTAATAAATAAATATTAAACAATTTCAAAAGAACAATAACCTGTTGATAACGAGGAATATGTTAACAATTAAATAATAATAATTTTATAAAAGTGAAGTAATAAATCGCTTATTTTTATAGACCCTAAAATTGGTCAGGATAATTTAACCCCAAAATTATGACCTGGAAAAAATTCAGTGGTGAAATATTAAATTCACCAATTATGGAAGAAGTGGAACAAACCATTGAAAGAGAATATTTAATGGGCAATAAACTTAAAGTTTGTATAGGAACAGATTCACAAGTAAAAGGTAAAATTACCGATTTTGCAACTGTAATTGTTTTTTTGAGAGAAAAAAAAGGTGCTTTTATGTACATCCATCAAGAAAGAAGCGCTTTGAAAATGAGCATTAAAGAAAGAATGCTTTCAGAAGTTCAAAAATCCATTGATTGTGCTTATTCACTTTGCAACCTTTTAGATTTATATGATGTTGATTTAGAAGTTCATGCAGATATCAATACAAACCCAAGTTTTAAATCTAATGCAGCTTTACATGAGGCTATGGGTTATATTTTGAGTATGGGTTTTGTGTTTAAGGCGAAACCAGAGGCATTTGCAAGCTCTTATTGTGCTAATAAAATGGTTCAATAAATATCATAGTGATAACAAAAAACCTTTGTTTAGAAACATTTATTATACTGATTATCAAAAAATTAAAAAATAATTTATTATTAAAATATTAATTCATACATTTGTATAAATTAATAACAATACATAATGAACAATGGAACAGTAAAGTTCTTTAATTCTACCAAAGGTTTTGGTTTTATTAAAGAAGACGGAACAAACAAAGAATACTTTGTACACGTTTCGGGTCTGGTTGACGAAATCAGAGAAAATGATGAAGTTACTTTTGACCTACAAGACGGAAAAAAAGGATTAAATGCAGTGAATGTTAAACTTGCTTAATTGCAGGTCTCTTAATATAGATCACATTTAAAATCATCAAAGCCATTATCCAAAAGATAATGGCTTTTTTGCTTTATAAGATTTTAAGAAATAGTAATTTATTTATTGAAATCGATAATTTCCGATTTGTTTGCATTAGAAGTATGGTTAATCATTACTTCTTTTGGATTTATTTGTTTCTCTTTTACTTGAGCATTAGTTCTATTGCATTGGCCCAATGCAAAATAAATCAATACAAAAATTACGATTGTAGATAAACATCCACCACCTAATTTTTTAGCACCGTAACCGGCAATTAGAGTTTTAAAAAAGCTGTTCATGTTTTTGGGTTTAAAAAAATCCCATGTTTATCATGGGATTTTAAATGTTAATAACCTTGGTTATTGTAATTAGCTGACGAGCTAGGTTGATTGATATTTTCTATGGCATCTTTGCCCATTTTTTTGGCTTTATCAATCCAATCAGGAGCATTTTCTTTAATGCTGTCTAATTTAGATTTACCAAAAGCATCCTTTTTAGTTATGTAATTATAACCGTAAGCTGCTGCTGCACCTAGTGCAATTAAATTAAATAGTTTCATATTGATAGTTTTTTTAAAATGTAATCAATGATAATGCCATTCTAGTAAAAAAAATCTAAAATATAATTATAGAAATAATAGCATATTAAAGAAATAAGAATACAAATAGTGCCATAAACAAAAACCTCAAAATCATTGATTTTGAGGTTTTAGGATATTACTGATATTTTTATTAGTGTTGGTGTCCACCTTCTCCGTGAACGTGACCATGTTCTAATTCCTCTTCGGTTGCAGGTCTCACATCCTGTATAGTTCCGTTAAAATGCAATTCATGACCAGCCATTGGATGGTTTAAATCTACTAAAACCGCATCTTCTACTATAGAAACAACTCTTCCTTGAAATTGGCCACCATTATTATCCTGTAAAGGTAAAATAGAACCAATTTCTGGTAAAGGCTCTTCGCCGAACATATCTTTAGGAAGTGGCGCAACTGCCTTATCATCATAAGCTCCGTATCCATCTTCAGCGGTAAGCGAAAATGAATAATCATCACCTACAGATAAACCTGTTAAATGTTCTTCAAACTTAGGCAACATCATACCTGCACCATATAAAAAAACTAGAGGCTGCTCAGTTGTAGCACTTTCTACGTGTTTTTTTTCTCCATCCTCTGTTACATACAAATCGTATGTTAAACTTACTACGTTGTTATTATCAATTTTCATTTCTTGGATTTTTTCGAAACGATACGCTCGTTTCTATTCTAAAATTTGTTTAATTGCTTCATTTACATCACTTACTGGTAACTGACAACTTTTGTCTTTACAAACATAAATTTTTGTGTCACCTGTAATCTTATCTTGCAGCAAAGGTAAATTTCCTTGTTTACCTCCCAAAATTATCTTGTTAGGAATGTAAAGTTTTTCTATTTCTTTACGCTTAAGTGAAGCTTCATCTCCAGTAATTGCAATTTCAAAGCCACCTATTACCTCTTCTAACAACAAAGATGCCCAATTAGAATATCCTGAAGCATAAGATTTAATATTAGGAGCTACAGTTGCCAGCATTTTTTGGTATGTATTTGTATAATGGGAATTATCGAAAAGCAAACTTAATTTTTTTAAATTCCAAGCCATAACCGAGTTTGAAGCTGGTATTACATTATCCATTACTTCGTATTTTCTAGCTATTAGAGCTTCATCTTTGTTAGATGTATAAAAAAACATTCCAGATTCTTCATCTGTAAAATAATCCAAAACATAATTGGTTAAGGCTTTCGCCGAGGTTAAATAATCCTCATTGAAGGTGGCTTCATATAAGCAAATGAGTGAATCAATTAACAAAGCATAATCATCTAAAAAGGCGTTGATATTTGCTTTACCATTTTTATAATTTCTATAAATGCCACCATCTTCTTTCATCATGTTCTTGTGAATGAAATTTATATTTAGAATGGCCACTTCTAAAAACTTTTCATCGGCGAAAGCCTGATAAGCATTTACTAACCCTTTTAACATCAATGCATTCCATGAGGTTAAGATTTTATCATCTAAGCCAGGATGAATTCTTTTATTTCTTACTGCTAATAATTTTTCTCTTGAGGCTTTTAAAATATCATCTAATTTTTGTTCGGTTATATCAAAAGCCTGAGCGAAATCTTCTTTCTCTTTTCTTACCCAAAGATTGTTAATGTGTTCTTCCTCCCAGTTTCCCTCATCAGTAACCTGATAAAAATGATTAAAAATTTCCGCATCATTACCTAAAATCTCCTCAATTTCCTTATTATCCCAAGTATAAAATTTACCTTCTACACCTTCACTATCCGCATCTAATGCAGAATAAAATCCCCCCTCGGGTGAAGTCATTTCTCTTTTTAGCCAATCAAAAGTTTCATAAACTACTTCTTGATACCGATCTTCTTCACACCATTTATAAGCATCAGCGTAAAGCGACATTAATTGACCGTTATCATAAAGCATTTTTTCGAAGTGAGGAATATGCCATTTCCCATCTACAGAATATCTTGCAAAACCACCGCCTAAATGATCATAAATACCACCAGCAGCCATTTTATCTAAAGTTAACCTCACAATAACATGAGCAGCTTCGTCTTTTAAAAGATGTGCAGCTCTCATTAAAAAATCCCAATTATTAGGCATCGGGAATTTTGGAGCCCGGTTATGTCCACCTTCCGTAAAATCGAAAAGCATTTTCCAAGGCTCTAAAATTTCTTCTAAATCTTTTTCACTATAAGCCTCTACCCTTTTCACAAAGCTCAACTTTTCAGATTGTTGAATGCCTTCAGTCAGTTTTAATGCATAATTTTCTGCATCTTCTGGTTTGGTTTCATAAAAGTGAGCAAGATTGGTTAACAAATTCATCCAATCTGTTTTAGGGAAATAAGTTCCTCCATAAATTGGACGCTGATCTGGTAAGCAAAAACAATTTAACGGCCAGCCTCCCCTTCCTGTCATTAACTGAGCGGCCGTCATGTATATTTGATCGATATCTGGTCGTTCTTCTCTATCAATTTTTATACAAACAAAAAATTGATTCATCAGCTTTGCTACCTCCTCATTTTCAAAGCTTTCATGCTCCATAATATGACACCAATGGCAAGCAGAGTAACCAATGCTTACTAAAATGAGTTTGTTCTCATTTTTTGCTTTATCTAATGCTTCTTTGCCCCAAGGAAACCAATTTACAGGATTATTTGCGTGTTGCAGTAAATATGGAGATGTAGAATTTTTGAGTTGATTGGACATATAAGTTTAACGATAGAATTGATGGAGTGTTTTAAAATTTAGTAATCTTGATGTTTATGATCTTAAGATTTTCTTGATTCTATTTAAAGACTAGATTTTAAAGTTCTCAGATTGGTAAAAATTAATAGCTCTACATTAATTTATATTAGTGCATTCTGGCTAAAAATTACTTAAAAGCTATTGCTTTGATAGGTGTAATTTTAGTGACTAACATAGAAGGGATTAATAAAACTAATAAACAAATACCTAAGGTTGCAGCGTTTATTAGAACTATATCTAAAACATTAAATTGAACTGGAATAAACTTCATATAATAAGAGGCCTCATCTAATTTAAAAAAATGAGTCTTTTGTTGTAAAAAACCTAATCCTAAGCCAAAAATATTACCTAAAAACATTCCAATTCCAACTAAATAAAGTGCATTATATAAAAATATTTTTCTTACTCCCCAATTGGTTTCTCCCAAAGCCTTTAATAAACCAATCATGTTTGTCCGTTCTAAAATCATGATTAGTAAAGCAGAAATCATATTAATAACCGCAACTATCAACATCAAAATTAAAATGACTTGTGCATTGACATCTAATAAAGAAAGCCAATCGAAAATTATGGGATAATTCTCTTTCACTGAAACGGTTTTGATTTGTGGAGGCAAATAATTGCTAAGTTCATCTGCAAAATGGTCTAATCTGTTAAAATCATTTATTCTAATTTCATAACCACCAACTTCATCTTTTTTCCAGTCGTTTAACTTTCTGATTAAAGAAATATCCCCAATCACATAAGTTTTATCAACTTCTTCAACACCTGTATTATAAATTCCAACAATTTCAAACTTTCTTTTTCTTAAAGCTTCCTGGATAAAATACATCAAAAAATCATCGCCAACTTTAAGATTTAAACGCTTTGCTAATTTTTCTGAAATGATAATTTGTTTTGAAGCTTGTACGCTGTCAGAAAAGTCTATTGTTTTGCCAGAAGTTAATATATTTTTAAAATAAGACCAATCATAATTAGCGTCCACACCTTTTAATACAACACCCTCAACTTCATTATTTGCTTTTATGATACCTGGTTTAGTGGCAAAAGGAACAATATGTTCTACTCCTTTTTCTTTTTTTGCATCCTCTAAATATTTTTGTTGTAAAGTAAAAGGCGAGTTTTCATAAGATGAGTTTAAATCATATTTTATGAATTGGATATCACCGTTAAATCCCCTTACTTTTTCTCTGATTTCTGCTTTAAAACCTTTAACAATGGCCAAGGATAGAATCATTACACCCAACCCAAGCATAATTCCTACAATTGCAATTCGTACAATCAGTTTAGAGAAAGTACGTTCTGCTTTAAGCGAAATTCTGTTAGCTATAAATAATCCTAAATTCAAAAGCTTTTTGTTAATTTGATAATCGCAAATATGCAATCAATTCTATAAAATCACTCTTTTAAAAATGATAAATTTAAAGTTTAATGTATTTTTTCTTTTAACGATGCCATTGTTAATTGCCTGTAATGGTTGCAATACTGTAAAGATTGAGACACCAAAAAGCAATAAGGAAGCTACTTCTGTAAAATATATTGAAACAAAAATTTTAACGGGTGCAGATCAAGCTCAAAAATATTTATCTATTTTGAAAGGTAAAAAAGTGGGCTTGGTAATTAATCAAACTGCAGAAATAAATAGTGTGAATTTAGCCGACACCTTAAAAAGTTTAGGTATTAATATAGAAGCCATTTTTGGTCCTGAACACGGTTTTAGAGGAAATGCAGATGCTGGAGAAAAGGTTGGGAATTATGTAGATAAACAAACTGGAATTCCAGTAATCTCACTTTACGGAGCAAAAAGTGCTCCTTCTAAAGAAGACTTAAAAAATATTGATTTGATGGTTTTCGATATTCAGGATGTAGGCGCTAGATTTTATACATATACCATAACAATGGCAAAAATTATGCAGGCTTGCGCCGATAATGATATTCCGCTTATGATTTTAGACCGACCAAATCCTAACGGAGATTTAATAGATGGGCCAATTTTGAACCCAGATTTTAAATCTGGAGTTGGGATGCATCCCATACCAATTTCTCATGGTTTAACAATTGCCGAGTTTGCACAAATGATTAATGGTGAAGGCTGGTTAAATGGCAGTAAAAAATGCAAACTAGTCATTGTGAAAAATGCAAATTATAAACATAGCGATGAATATATATTGCCCGTAAAACCTTCTCCAAACCTTCCAAATAACCTTTCTATTTATTTATATCCTAGTTTATGTTTATTTGAAGGAACTGTTTTGAGCCAAGGTAGAGGAACTTTATTCCCATTTCAAGTTTTGGGTCATCCTTTATTAAAAGGTAAATATGATTTTAGTTTTACGCCTAAAAGCATTGATGGAATGAGTAAAAATCCACCTTTAGAAAATCAGCTTTGCTATGGAATAGATTTCAGAAAAATGGATTTAGAAAAAATCCGAAATGAAAAACAATTGAACATTAAATTATTGTTGGATGTTTACAAATCTTATCCAGATAAAGAACATTTCTTTAATCCTTTCTTTGATAAACTGGTTGGTAATGATGCTTTAATGCAACAAATAAAGGACGGAAAAACTGAGAAAGAAATTAGAGACAGCTGGCAACCTGCTTTAAATGATTATAAGTTAAAACGTAAAAATTATTTGTTGTACAATTAAAACAAAATTAATCTTCAATCTCAATTCCAATTGCTTTTAGAAGAATTGAGGCATTAAACGTTTTACATTCCCCGTTTTTAATTTTATAATCAAAAAACATTTCTTGGTTTCCTATGGTGATATCGAAATGGAAGTTCCGTAATTGAGTGGGAAATTCCTTTTCAAGTTCTGCAATTTGAAGATCATGAGTTGCAATAAAACCCGGAGTATTTTGGGCAATTAGTTTTTTGATAAATACCTTAGAACCTAAATATTTATCCTTGCTATTTGTCCCTCTTAGCATTTCATCAATTAAAACAAAACTATTTTGATGGGATTGTGTAAAATCTAAAATCATTTTCAAACGATCAATTTCAGCTTTAAAAGTTGATGTTTGGTTTGCCAAAGAATCTTTAATACGCATATAACTTATCAGGCTAAAAATAGAAGTTTCCATGTTTTTAGCACAAACTTTTGCACCTGCATAAGACAAAACCATATTTATACCAACAGTTCTTAAAAAAGTTGATTTTCCCGCCATATTTGATCCTGTAATCACGTCAACTGTAATGTTTTTGGCTAATTGAAAATCGTTATCTATTCTTGAATTTTCATTAATCAATGGATGACCAATGGCTTCTGATTGGAAGTGGTATTGGTTGAGAATTTTTGGATAAACCCAATTTGAATGATTAGAACTAAATGTTGCTAAACTGATTAACGCTTCAAAATTTACCAAAACTTCAAAAGCATTTATAATTTCACTTTTATTTTTAGCTTCCCATTTTGAAAGCCTTTTTAATGTTCTTAAATCCCACTGAAAAAAAAGGTTAAGAAATAAACCCACTATCGGGTTTAACCGGCTGTTTAAACTATTTAATATTTTTGAGAGTGAAAAAATTTCTTGACTAATCAACTCGGTTTTTTTAATGGATGATTTTAATTGATTCAATAAATTGCTTTTCCATTCTTCGTTTTCAATCCATTTTATATTTTCCGCATAATGTTCCAATCCATTTACACTTTTCCCTATTTGTTCATGTATTTGATCTATCTTTTGTTTGTAAAACATGTAGCAGACACCGCTTAAAAGCAATATCAATCCAAAGATATTCCATATCAACCCATTAAATATGATGGATAAAATTAAAACTCCAACAGATAAAACGGGTGTTATTAGAATGAGGATATTAATAAATTTACTATTTAAAAATTCTAGTTTATTTGGTAAAAAATCACTGAAAAATGTTTTTATAGTTATAATTTCAGATTTATCAATATCAAATAATCTTGTTCTAAAATTTAAAGATTCTTCATATTTATCAGCTAATTCCTCAATTGCAATTTGTCTTTCTTCTATCTGTGTTTTTGTGGAGGTGGATTTTAAAAAATTGGCTAAAATATTTTGACTTTCATTTGTTGCGCTTCTATTAATGTATTCAAATAGTGAATGTGCTCCAAAAATATCCAAATCATCTGTGTAAGGATGCTGAGGATTACAAAAACCTTCCCCGTTATTATAAATGTTGATTTTATTGCTTTTTATATTTATTTCATTTTCTACCAATAACTTTTTAATGCTTAAAAATTTTAGTTCACTTTGATGTTTTACTTGCTTTTTAACCAAAAACATAAAACCAATTAATGATAAAACAACTACTAAAATTAATATGGTAATTCCTTGATTAAAAAATAGATAAATCAACAAGATATCAATTCCAAACAAAATTAATCTGGCAAAAGAATATTGATTAATCAGTTTTTTTAAAGCTTTTATTTCGCTTTCTAATTTTGTTTTCTGTTGTAAATAATCGATCATAATAAATATAAAATCATTTCATTATTAAAAACAAAACCGCCTGTTTTGCAGACGGTTTTGCTTTACTTTTAAAATTACTAATTTTTAATTTTGAATAGCAATTTCAACCCTTCTATTTAAAATTCTACCTTCTTCTGTACTATTATTAGCAATAGGTTTAGATTCACCTAAACCTTCAGTAATCAATCTACTAGCAGCAATCCCATTATTAACCAAGTAAGCTTTTACAGCATTGGCTCTGTCTATGGATAGCATCATATTCCTGTTTTCTGTTCCCTCAGCCGATGAATTTCCGCTTAACATAAATTTTGCATTGCCGTACTTTTTAATTTGAGAGGCAATATTTTCTAAAGTTACGTAAGAAGAAGTTTTTAATACCGAAGAATTAAATTCGAATTGTATGTTTTTAGAATCAAATGGTTTATCCATTTCTTTGGGGCAACCTCCATTGTCTATACCTCCTTTAACCTCAGGGCAATCGTCTCTATCATCAGGCACACCATCACCATCAGTGTCTAAAGGCTTTGCTGGTTCAGGCTTTTTGGGTTGTTCAATTACCTCTTGTGTTGGCTGTTGAGTTTCGTTAGGGGTAACTGGTTTTTTAGCTTTACATGAACTGTAGAAAATTGCTAAAGTGCATAATACACACACAATAATAAAACGATTTAAATTTTGTTTGATATTCATATTCAATATTAAAGAGATTAAATAATTAAAAAAATAAAACTAAGATAATTTATAAATATAGTTTTATAGTTGAAAAATTTTATTCTTGCTAAAAAAAACGTAAGATTTCATCGTTTCATTTTTAGCCTTTAAATTATTTGCATACATTTATTTTTTAAATCTAAATTTACTCAACTCAGCATATTTTTGGTAATCGATATGAATAATATTTTGATAATAGATGACGAAATTGGAATATGTCTAATTATGTCTAAATTCTTAACTAAGAATGGTTATCAAACAACCACTGCAGAAAGTGGAGAGGCTGCATTTGAAGAATTAAAAAAACAAAAATTTGATCTTGTACTAAGTGATTTTAGATTAGAAGACACAGATGGTAGAGAAATATTGCGAAGGATTAAATCTGATTATCCGGGCTTAATTGTAATTATAGTAAGCGGTTTTGGAGATCCAAATTTAGCTGCAGAATTAGTTAGAATGGGTGCTTATGCATTTATAAACAAGCCAATATATCCGAATGTGATTTTAGAAACTGTAGAAAGGGCTTTGTCCCAAAAATCTGTCTAAACTTTTACTATTTAGCCATTACCTAATACTCATTTAATGAAAATAACATTATTAGTAATTGGCAAAATAGATGATTCTTATCTTTTAGATGGTATTGATAAATATTTAAAGAGACTGAAGCATTATATAAAATTTGATATTCAAATTTTACCCGACATAAAAAAAACAAAAAATTTAACCGAACAAGAGCAAAAAAATAAAGAGGCCGAACTATTTTTGAAATTTATACAACCTCAAGATGATATCATTTTATTAGATGATAAAGGAGCTGAACTTAGTTCTAAAAGGTTTGCAGATTTATTGAATAAAAAGATGATTGCAAGTGTTGGTCATTTAGTTTTTTTAGTTGGAGGACCTTACGGTTTTGATAATAGCATATACCAAAGGGCCAATCAAAAACTTTCTTTATCAAAGCTCACTTTTTCTCATCAAATGGTAAGGTTATTTTTTGTTGAGCAAGTTTATAGAGCATTTACAATTTTAAAAAGTGAACCATATCATCACGAATAACAATTAATTATGGATTTATTTGGTCTTAAAAGAAACTATAGATTTAAAGGAGGCAATCAAAATAATGAAAACAAATTATTTTGGATTTTGGCCGTTTTAGTTAGCGTAATCTTTTTAGCAATTTACTTATATAGATAAACTTAAATTTTTATAACTATTAACTATAAAAACTATCATGAAAAATAAAATACTATTTGTGGTTTCTTTATTATTTGGATTATTGTTTATAAATGCCGGACTCAATAAATTTTTTAATTACATGCCAATGCCAGATAATTTGCCTGAAAAAATGGTAAAAATTATGGGAGCAATTATGGAAATAGGTTGGCTTTTACCATTAGTTGCAGTTGCAGAAATAGTAGGTGGTTTATTAATCATATTACCAAAAACCAGAGCATTAGGAGCAATTATAATTTTCCCTATTATGGTTGGTATTTTATTGATTAATATATTACAAGCTCCTTCCGGTTTGCCTTTTGCAATAGTTTTATCTTTAATTTTGGGTTGGATAATGTTTGAAAATAGAAGAAAATATATGAGTTTAATAAATTGATTGAATAATCATTATACATTAAAAACAAAATTCACACTAACTTCTTTTTCTCCTTGATTATCAATATCTGCAATCTCTTCTAGAAATAAATCCCAGTCTCCATCTGTAAATAAATTCCCTTCGTATTCTTTAATATCATCATGGTAGTGAAAATACCATTCATTTAGTTCGTCTAATCCATCTAAAGTATAAGCTCTTACACTAAAACCATCTTCGTTAAACTGAGCTGTCCAAATACTTTCTAACTCATCAATTTTGGTTTTGATAGACATTTCGATTTCAAAAGCGTTAGCAAATTCTGGTAAGTTTTCCAAAAAATCCCTAATCATTGAGGCTTTTGCCAATTCGCTGGGTATTGTAATATTCTTATCTTCTAATAGCTGATAAAACTCTAAAAAATAATTTTGATATCTTAATAACAGGCTTTTGAAAATCTCACTCATATTTTACAAAATTAAATATTTTATTCAAACCATATGTAATAAAATCCTTTCCCTTTTCTGTAACAATTGCTTATCCACACCAATCTATTTTCTCCACACCTACACTAGAGTAAAATAAAAAGCCTACTTTTGTATCCCGTACAAATAGCTTTAAAATTAGCCCTAAACTTTTTTTTTTAAAGCATTATAAATATAAAATCCATCATGACTAAGTATATTTTTGTTACGGGAGGCGTTACATCGTCTTTAGGAAAAGGTATTATTTCCGCTTCATTGGCTAAACTGCTACAAGCCAGAGGTTATAGCGTAACAATCCAAAAATTTGATCCTTACATAAATATTGATCCTGGAACTTTAAACCCTTATGAACATGGCGAATGTTATGTTACAGAAGACGGTGCAGAAACAGATTTAGATTTAGGACATTATGAACGTTTTTTAAATGTTCCAACTTCCCAAGCCAATAATATAACAACAGGCAGGATTTATCAAAATGTAATCAACAAAGAAAGAGAAGGCGCTTATTTAGGTAAAACAGTACAAGTTGTACCACATATTACTGATGAAATTAAACGTAATATGGCTCTCTTGGGACAAAATGGAGAATATGATATCATAATTACTGAGCTTGGCGGAACCGTGGGAGATATTGAATCCTTGCCGTTTGTAGAGGCTGTACGACAGTTTAAATGGGAAGTGGGTTCTAGCAATGCCATTGTAATACATTTAACATTAGTGCCTTTTTTGGCTGCTGCAGGAGAATTAAAAACAAAGCCTACTCAACACTCTGTTAAAATGCTGCTAGAATATGGGATACAACCCGATATTTTAGTTTGTAGAACAGAACATCATATCTCACAAGATTTAAGAAAGAAGATTGCTTTGTTTTGTAACGTGAATTTAAATGCAGTTGTAGAATCTATTGATGCCAAAACGATTTATGATGTTCCTTTATTAATGTTGAAAGAACAACTAGATAGAACAGTACTTTCAAAACTAAAACTTCCATTAAAAAATGAACCAAATCTAGATAACTGGAAAGATTTTTTAGGAAGGTTAAAAAATCCCACTTCAGAAATCAGGATTGGTTTAGTAGGTAAATATGTAGAATTACCGGATGCCTATAAATCAATCACAGAATCATTTATACATGCTGGTGCACAAAATGAGTGCAAAGTTAGAGTAGAATGCATACACTCTGAAAGTATTACCCCAGAAAACGTACAATCCAAATTGGCTAATTTAGATGGTGTTTTGGTAGCTCCTGGCTTTGGTAATAGAGGTATTGAAGGGAAAATAATTTCCATTCAATTTATCCGTGAAAACAACATTCCTTTTTTCGGGATTTGTTTGGGAATGCAATGTGCAGTAATAGAATACGGCAGAAATGTATTGGGAATTAAAAATGCCCACAGTACAGAAATGGACCAGGAGGAAGAAGATGCAGTAATTTCTATGATGGAAGATCAGAAAAAAATTACTTTAAAAGGTGGTACCATGAGGTTGGGTTCTTATGTTTGCGAGCTTAAAAAAGGATCCAAAGCAGCAAATATTTATGGTAAATCAAAAATAAACGAACGTCACAGACATCGTTATGAGTTTAACAACAAGTTTTTAAAACAATATGAAGATGGTGGTATGATAGCTTCAGGGATTAATCCCGATAATAATTTAGTTGAAATTGTTGAGTTAAAAAATCACCCATTTTTTGTTGCCGCACAATTTCATCCAGAATTAAAATCAACTGTTGCAAATCCTCACCCACTTTTTGTTAAATTTGTCGCCGCTTGCTTAGAAAACGCAAAAAAGAAAAATTAAATTTTGATAATATAGAGGATAGAAAATTAAGAAATGGATAGAAATACGTTTACAGGTTTATTCCTGATATTAGTCATACTAGTGGGATCAACCTTTCTTTTAAAACCATCATCAGAAGATGTTAAAAAAGAACAATTATTGCAGGATTCTTTAGCTAAAGCAAAAAATATTACAGTAACAAATAATGATACAACGCTTGCTAAAACTAATAATGCCTTAACTACTGGAAATACAAATATTACAGATACGACAAAAAGTACTTCATCTTTAATTAATGAAGAATTTACTGTTTTAGAAAACAAAAATTTAAAAGTCTTAATATCTAACAAAGGTGGTAAGATTGCTAGTGTAGAAGTTAAAAATGAAACCACTTATCAAGGTAAACCATTAATCTTATTTACTCCAGAATCTACAAATTTTGGTTTTGAGTATAAAGGCACCAATGCTGTTGCAAATACAACCAATAACTTTTTTAACAAAGTAGAAACTGGTAACGGAAAGGTGGTGATGCAATTGGCTAACGCCGATGGATCCAGCGTTCAATACACTTATACTTTATCTCCAGATTCTCATCAAGTTGGTTTTAGAGCTGATGTAAAAGGTTTCCAAAATATCATTACAGATAATTCTTTGGTTTTAGACTGGAACACTAAATTATTACAACAAGAAAAAGACATTAAAAATGAGAGAATGGGTTCTACAACCTATTATCAAAAAGCTGATGGAACTGTTGATTTTTTGAGTGAAAGTAAAGACGAAGATTTAGTGCTTAACGAAGGAAAAACTAATTGGATTTCTTTTAAAGAACACTTTTTCTCCGCAGCTTTAATTCCTAAAGAAGGATTTAGCAAAGCTGATATTAAAATAATCACTATTGCCGATAGCTCCGCTGTAAAAGCTTATGCAGCAAAATTAAGCCTACCCTACAAAAACCAGGTGGTTAATAGTTATGAGATGAACTTTTATTTTGGATCTAATAAGTTTAGCCAGTTAAAAGCTCAAGGTCATGATTTAGAACAAATGGTAAAAATGGGCTGGGGTCCGTTAAAATGGATCAATAGATTTTTAGTACTTCCTATTTTTAATTTTTTCGAAAGCTTAAATTTAGGTTACGGACTAATTATCCTTTTATTAACCTTAATCTTAAAATCTGTTCTTTTCCCATTTACCTACAAGTCATATCTTTCGATGGCTAAAATGAGGGTTTTAAAACCTGAAATGGACGAGATAAAAAAGAAAGTCGGAGAAGGAAATCAAGCCCTAGTACAACAAGAGTATTTAAAATTATACAAGCAAGCTGGTGTTAATCCATTAGGTGGCTGTTTACCTTTGGTTTTCCAAATGCCATTTATATTGGCATTCTTTTACTTTTTCCCAAATTTATTTGAGTTAAGACATGAAAGTTTCTTATGGATGAAAGACCTTTCTACATATGATCAATTTATAACATTTGCTCCAATCCCACTTTTAGGTTGGAATCATATTAGTTTAATGTGTTTGTTGATGACTATTTCGACGTTGGTTTATACTTATTTTAACAACCAAGTTTCTGGAGCACAAGGGCAGATGAAATATATTGGTTACATCACTCCTTTAATCTTTTTTGGTGTTTTAAATAGCTACCCAGCGGGTTTAAATTATTATTATTTCTGTGCTAACATTTTAACATTCTCTCAACAATACTTTATTAGGAAATTTGTTGATGATGATAAGATTCATGCTCAAATACAAGAGAATAAGAAAAAGCCAGAGTCTGAAAAGAAAAAAGGTGGATGGCAGAAGAAAATGGAAGACATGATGCGCCAACAACAACAAGTAAATCAACAAAAAAAGAAATAATAAATCTCTTTATAAATAAAAAACCTATCGCTTTAAACGATAGGTTTTTTTATGCAGTTTATTTAGCTAGCGTTAGCTAAACTTGGATTTGAATTCGAAAATTGGGATTTTAAAGCGTTTAAATCATTTTTTATAATTGCTAATAACTCATTATCATAAACTTTAGTAGCCATGTTTATAAATTTTGATTTTACTTTAGAATGTTGTTCTTGAATATCATTTTTTAGAATATTTAATAATTCTAAATCAAAGTTTGCGCTTATAATAGTTGAGTTATTTTTCATCATCTTAAAATATTAGTTTGGTTATTTTCCGTAATACCAATCAAATGCCAAATTTTAAAAAAATTTAAATTTTGCAAATAACAAAGCTCTAGCAAATATTTAGCTTATAAAAACGGTTTAAAGCCGAATTAAACGAGAAAGATTTTAAAATTGTGACCTTTATTTGGTACGATTTATGAAATTGTATCATTAAAATTAAAAAACAGTTTATAATACTTATTTTTAAAATTATGTTAATCCGTGTTTACCCTGAGAATCCAAATGAAAAAATTATAGAACAAATTGTTGATGTTCTAAAAAAAGGCGGAATTATTATTTATCCAACCGATACAGTTTATGGGATGGGCTGTGATATAACCAATCATAAAGCAATTGAAAAAATTGCACAGCTAAGAGGTGTTAATCTAGAAAAAGCCAACTTTTCTTTTATTTGTTATGATTTAAGCCATATATCGGATTATATTAAACCTATCGACAATACCATTTTTAGAGTTTTAAAGAAAGCGCTTCCCGGACCTTTTACATTTATTTTTAACGCAAATAATAACGTCCCAAAACTATTATCAAGTAATAAAAAAACGGTTGGTATAAGAGTTCCTGATAACAATATAGCCAGGCAAATTGTTAAAATGTTAGGTAATCCAATCCTTTCAACTTCTATACATGATGAAGATGAAATTATAGAATACACTACCGACCCAGAATTGATATTTGAAAAATATCAAGATAAAGTAGACTTAGTAATTGATGGAGGATATGGAGATAACATTGCTTCTACTGTGATTGATTGTACATCAGGAGAATTTGAAGTGTTAAGGGAAGGAAAAGGAATTATTGAGGATTATATATAATCAAGAATGATACAATCATTTCTTATTCTGTTAACATTGAGTTAGTTTTCATGAGATATTTATGTGGCTTAAAATTCACTTAAATATTTATAAAAAAATTCTACTACTTTCTCAATCAACAAATACAAAATCTTAATTCAGGAACTTATATAATTAGAATTAAGGATGATAATCTTAGCTTTCAAGAAAAAATAATCAAGAAATAGTAAAAAATCCCCTTTTAAGGGGATTTTTTAATTCTTTTTAAAAGCCTTATTGTTATTTTAGCAGAAATGGCTAAAATAATCAACCTAAAACCTTACAAAGACTTTTTTACTTCTCAGTCTACAGGAGGGATACTCTTAATGATTTGTGTGGTAATCAGTTTAATTATTGCTAATTCTAGTATAGGAGATGCATATAATAACTTATTAGCTCAACAAATCGGATTTGAAACATCTTCTGTTAATTTAAGATACAGTATTCTATTATGGATAAATGATGGCCTAATGGCAATCTTTTTTCTAATGGTTGGGTTAGAAATCAAAAGAGAATTGATTGAAGGTGAATTATCCAGCATCAAACAAGCTAGTTTACCTATTATGGCAGCAATTGGTGGTATGCTAGTTCCAGCTGTTTTATATATGTTATTAGATTCTTCTGAAGAGACAGGGCATGGCTGGGGAATACCAATGGCAACTGATATTGCATTTGCAATTGCCATATTATCTTTATTGGGCAGCAAAGTGCCAAACTCCTTAAAAATATTTTTAACAGCATTGGCAATCGTTGATGACTTAGGAGCGATTTTAGTAATCGCTATATTTTACTCAACAGAGATACATTTTATGTATTTATTATATTCTGGAGGTGTTTTAATTTTATTAATAGCTCTTAATTATTTTGGTGTTAAAAGGCTTGTATTCTATATTATTCCAGGAATTTTAATGTGGTATTTTATTCATCATTCTGGTATTCACGCTACTATAGCCGGAGTATTAACGGCTTTAACAATCCCTACCAATGAAACGAATAAAGCCTCCCCTTTAGAGAAATTAGAGCATATTTTAGTAAAACCAGTGAATTTTATTATTATGCCTTTATTCGCTATTGCAAATACAAACATCCGTTTTGAATCAGAAATGCTAAATAACATCACTTCGGGTTTAAGTGTTGCAATTATTGGTGGTCTGTTAATTGGAAAACCCTTAGGTATATTATCTTTTTCGTGGTTATCAGTTAAGCTTAAAATTAGCAAATTACCAGAAACAGCTACCTGGTCACAAATTGGTGGTTTAGGTTTATTAGGCGGCATAGGTTTTACAATGTCGATATTTATTGCGCTACTTTCATTAAATAATCCAGAATATCAAACTCAAGCTAAATTTTCAATCCTAATTGCGTCTGTAAGTGCCGGAATATTAGGCTATTCGGTATTAAAATTCTTGGGAAAATCAAAAAAACGTATGATTTTAAAGGACAATACGCTTTAAGTCAAATTATATAAGAATAAAACGAAAGAAATTTTAAATAATTCTTAATAATTGATTGGATTTTGCATATGTAATTAGTAAAATTTCATTTTTTGTTAATTTTACAGATAAATCATTTAAAAATGATTGAAATTTAAAACCAAAATCATAATATTTATATATTTTTTCCTATTTTTATACTCATTATCGTTAAGACAATTATAAAATGAGAGAAATTAGTAAGAATGTTTATAAAAAGTTTCTACAAACAGAATCCAAAGCTGGTATTATTCTAATATTTTGTGTCTTTATATCAATTTTAATAGCTAATTCTTCTTTAGGTAGTTATTTTAACAATCTTTTAAATCTTAAGCTAGGTATTGAAACTGGTGGTATTGATTTAAACTTTACCTCGCTAAGTTGGATTAACGATGGCTTAATGGCAATTTTCTTTTTATATGTTGGTTTAGAGATAAAAAGAGAAGTTGTTGATGGCGAATTAAAATCAATTAAACAAGCTTCACTACCAATTATAGCAGCTTTAGGAGGAATGTTAGTACCAGCATTGCTTTTTGCCTTAGTAAATATTGGGGCAGCAACGTCTAAAGGTTGGGGCATACCAATGGCAACTGATATTGCATTTGCGATAGGTATACTTTCTGTTCTTGGAGATAGGGTTCCAAAATCTTTAAAGATTTTCTTAACTGCCTTAGCTATTGTAGATGATTTAGGTGCCATCTTAGTTATAGCAGTATTTTATACTTCTGATTTACATTTTACTTATTTACTATTGGCTGCTGGTGTTTTTGCGTTTCAAATGGCACTAAACTATTTTGGAGCTAAAAAACTTATTTATTATATCATACCTGGAATTATATTATGGTATTTTATACATCATAGTGGTATTCATGCAACTATTGCTGGAGTTTTAACCGCAATTGCTATTCCTGCCAATGCAGAAAAAAGAAAATATTCTCCTTTAGAAAGATTAGAAGGCTTATTAAGTAATCCTGTTAGTTATGTTATTATGCCCTTGTTTGCATTGGCAAATACAAACATAAAGTTTGAATCTGAAATGCTTAAAGGATTAACAAATCCATTAGGTTTAGGAATTTTGGCTGGTCTTTTTATAGGAAAACCGCTTGGTATTACTTTCGCATCCTGGATAGCTATTAAATTAAAAATAGCTAAAAAACCACGATTAGCGACTTGGAAACAATTATCAGGTGTTGCTATGTTAGGTGGTATTGGTTTTACCATGTCGATATTTGTCTCATTACTATCCTTTGCATCTCCACTATTTCAGTTAGAAGCTAAGTTTTCGATACTGATAGCGTCTATTATATCTGCAATTTCAGGATACATTTTCCTAAATTATTTGAGTAAAAAACAAGCTCCGGCAATAGTTAAGGAAAAATCAAAAGGAGAGAAATTTTCAGGAAAAGAAAAATTAGAGCTTAGTCTCTAATTTTTCTAATAAATTCTGGAATGTGGCTTAAATAATCTTTGGTATCCCCTATCGTTTTTACAAAGGCAGAGCCAACAATAGCACCATTCGCATATTTGCTAGCTCTCATAAAACTATTTTTATCGGATATGCCAAAACCTATGATTAATGGGTTTTCAAGATTTAATGATTTAACTCTATCATAATAAGCTCCTATCTCATCCGAAACGTCTAAGCTTTTCCCTGTAGTTGCAGACGATGATAACAAGTAAATAAATCCATTTGAAAGTCCGTCTATTTTTTTAATTCTTTCATTTGATGTTTGCGGAGTTACTAAAAACACATTACTTAATCCGTTATCTATAAAATCATTTTTATAAATCTCTTCGTATTCATATAAAGGTAAATCCGGAACAATTACTCCATCAATACCAACATCGGCGGCAGCCTTACAAAAATTTGCCACCCCGTATTGCAACATAGGATTAGCGTACCCCATTAATAAAACTGGTATAGAAACCTTAGCCCTTAAATCTTTTAATTGCTGAAATAAAAGCTTTAGGGTCATTCCGTTTTCTATTGCAACTTGTGAGCTGTTTTGTATAATTGGTCCATCAGCTAATGGATCAGAATATGGAAAACCTATTTCTAAAAAATCTGCTCCAGCTTTTTCTAAGGCTTCAGCAATTTTTAAAGTCGCTCCAATTTCTGGATAACCAGCAGTGAAATATATGGAAAGTATATTGTTTTTCTTTTTCTCAAAGAGTTGTTGTAATCTGTTCATTTATTTTAGGATTAAGAAGCAAGAATCGAAAGAATAAAGAATTAGACAAGGTCTTTAATTTTTATTCTTTGCTCTTTTTTTTTTTTTTTAAAGTTTAAAATATTTCATAAAGGTATCTAAATCTTTATCTCCTCTCCCCGATAGGCATATTACAACCACTTCATCAGGTTTAAAAGTCATTTTTTCTAATTGTGCTAAAGCATGTGCAGATTCTATAGCAGGGATAATACCTTCTAATTTAGATAATAACAAACTCGCTTGCATGGCTTCATTATCAGTAATATTTACATATTCTACCCTTTTTACTTTATGCAAATGAGCATGTTGAGGACCAATTCCAGGATAATCTAAACCTGCGGAAATAGAATAAGGCTCTACAACTTGTCCATCATCAGTTTGCATTAGCAAGGTGCGTGAACCATGCAAAACGCCTTCTTTTCCTAAAACAGAAGTTGCGGCAGAATGACCAGAATTTACACCTAAACCTGCAGCTTCTGCAGCAATTAAACGAACGTTTTCGTCATCTAAAAAATGATAAAACATTCCCATAGCGTTACTTCCGCCACCAACACAAGCTAAAACATAATCAGGTTGATCATTGCCAGTTTGCTCAATTAATTGCTTTTTTGTTTCTTCTGAAATGATTGATTGAAATAAAGAAACCATTTCTGGATAAGGATGTGGCCCAACTACAGAACCAATTATATAATGTGTATCAACAGGATTGTTAATCCAGTCTCTCATCGCCTCATTTGTTGCATCCTTAAGCGTTTTACTTCCCGATGTTGCAGGAATTACTGTCGCTCCCATCATTTTCATACGGGCAACATTTGGTGCCTGACGCTCAATATCAACCTCACCCATATAAATAACACACTCTAAACCTTTTAATGCGCAAACAGTTGCTGTG
The DNA here is from genome assembly GCF_001652725.1 of Pedobacter psychrophilus. Lineage (GTDB taxonomy): Bacteria > Bacteroidota > Bacteroidia > Sphingobacteriales > Sphingobacteriaceae > Pseudopedobacter > Pseudopedobacter psychrophilus. The sequence continues at coordinate 461,402 of NZ_LWHJ01000027.1, read as the reverse complement.
GCTACACCATGTTGCCCTGCTCCTGTTTCGGCAATGATTCTTTTTTTACCTAGCTTTTCAGCTAAAATTATCTGGCCTACCGTATTGTTTATTTTATGGGCTCCTGTATGATTTAAATCCTCCCTTTTAAGATAGATTTTTGCACCATATTTTTCCGAAAGTCTTTTAGCTAGATATAAAGGTGACGGTCTGCCTACATAATTTTTTAGCAAGTCTTCATATTCTGCTTTAAAATCTGGTTGGGCAATAATATTTAAATACTCATTTTTTAATTGTTCGATATTTGGATAAAGCATTTCTGGAATGTATGCTCCACCGAAATCTCCATAATATCCATTTTCATTTACACGATAGTTCATCTTCACTTGTTTAATTTCTTAAAATTTTAAATGCCAATTCCAATTTTTCTATGTCTTTTAATCCAGGTTCAATCTCAAATTTTGAGTTTAAATCTACCCCGTAAAAACTGGGGTTTTCTATTTCTGCAATTGATGTTAGATTATCTAAACTTAAGCCTCCGCTTAAAAAGAAAGGTATATCAAATTGGTAATTATTTAATAATTGCCAACCAAAAGTTTTGCCAGAACCACCATGTTCTACAGTTTTTGTATCAAATAAGAAATAATCAACACAGCCTTTATAATTTTCTAAAGTTTTAAAATCAAAACTGTCATCTATACCAAATGCTTTAATAATTTTAAATCCCTTTCCCATTAACTCATTACAAAATTCTGGAGATTCAGATCCATGTAATTGAATAGTTTTAAAGCCATAAATATTACTAAATTCTACTACCTCGTGAAAATGTGCATTTACAAAGACAGCAGTTTTATTTATTTCTTCGTCCATGCTATTCAAATCTGATTTTTGAAAATCCAAGCCTACAAATCTTTTTGATGGAGGATAAAAAATAAAGCCCATATAATCAGGTTTAATATCAGATAATGCAGTAATATTATCTGGATATTTCATTCCACAAACTTTAATTTTTAAATCTTTCATTAATTGTTTAATGATAATAATGTTTTAAATGATGTTTTTGCATTTCCAGCTGTTAAAGAATTTTCTGCTTCATAAAAGCAATCTGCAAACGTCTTATTTAAATTAATGGTTTTAATTGCCAAAGCCGCATTACATAAAACCACATTTTTCTGATTTTCGGTCGCTTCGTTATTTAAAACATCCATAAAAATTTTAGCCGACTCTTCAACCGTATTACCTCCTGTTATTGTATTTGCTTCTATCCTTTCAAAACCCAAACTCTCAATGGTGGTAATTTGTTCTCCTTTATTTGAAAAAGTTTTAAAATCGCAGGTTAAAGAAACTTCATCATAACCTTCTAGAGCATGTAAAATAGTATAGTTTTTATTTGATTGCTGATACAAATAGGCATATAATCTTGCCAATTCCAAGCTAAAAACACCTACAATTTGGTTTTGAGGCTGAGCTGGATTAACCATAGGACCCAACATATTAAAAAATGTTTTAACGCCTAATTCCCTTCTAATGGGTGCTACATTTTTCATAGCCGGGTGAAAGAGAGGTGCATGGAGAAAACAAATTCCAGCTTTATCTAAAGACTTTTTTAAATCGTCTTCATTATTAGTGAATTGATAACCCAAAAATTCCATTACGTTTGAAGAACCACAACCAGACGAAACGCCATAATTACCGTGTTTTGCCACGTGATAACCTGCTCCCGCAACCACAAATGAAGCTAAGGTAGAAATATTAAAAGTATCTTTTCCGTCTCCACCTGTTCCACAAAGATCAATTAAATCGAATTCAGAAGTTAGGTTTATTGGGATGCAAAGTTCTAACATCGCATCTCTAAATCCTTCTAACTCATCAACAGTAATATTTCTCATGCAGTAAGCAGTCATAAAAGCTGTCATTTGTGATTGATTGTATTTCCCTAAAGAAATATTTTTTAGAATCTCTGTAGATTGCTCTTTAGAAAAGGTTTTTTGCTCGAATAAGTGATTTAAAATCGCTTTCATTAAATTGCTTAATATTAAATAAAAAAAGGGCTACCAAATGGCAACCCTTTATATCTTGTTTAAAATAAAAAATGAGGTATGCCTTACGAGTTTTCGTAATGCCACCACCAAATTATATTTAGATTTAAAATTTTCATGTTTGTTAGGCAAATATGGTAATTTTTTGAATATTGAAAAAATTAAAAGCATTTTTAATTAATGATTAAGATTAAACATAAATCAACCATAAATGAGGATTTGGGTTTTGGGAAAAATCCAACCCAAAATAACCAACGGCTTTTAAACAAAGATGGCAGTTCTAACATCAAAAGAAAAGGTTTGCCGTTTTTTAAACCTCATGAAGCTTATAATTCTTTAATTTTTATGAGTTGGACAAGGTTTTGGATAACCATCTCCATATCTTATATTGGAATTAATATCTTTTTCGCATTTATTTATTATAGTTTAGGGATGGAACATTTAAATGGTTCTGTTTCTACAGAACCATTTAAAAAATTTCTTGACGCCTTCTTTTTCTCAGCCCAAACAATTGCCACAGTTGGTTACGGACATTTAAGTCCAAATGGTTTTTTAACAAACATTGTTGCTGCATTTGAGTCTTTTTTAGGATTATTAACATTCGCATTAGCCACAGGATTGTTATATGGCCGTTTTAGCAGACCAAATGCTAAAATTATTTATAGCGAAAACATATTGGTTGCACCTTATTTAGAAGGAAAAGCCTATATGTTTAGATTTGCGAATTTACGTAGCAACCAATTAATAGAATTACATGTGGAAGTTTTGCTAAGCATTAATGTTGGTGAGGGCGAAAAAGCTACCAGACGATTTGTACCACTTAAATTAGAGCGAAATACCATCAATCTGCTGACTTTAAGTTGGACTGTAGTGCATCCTTTAGATGAAGAGAGTATCTTATATAATTTATCAGCAAAAGAATTAATAGATGGAGATGCAGAATTTATAATCATGTTAAAAGCTTTTGACGATGCTTTTTCACAAACTGTACATTCCAGAAATTCTTATAAGGCTAACGAAGTCGTATTTGACGCTAAGTTTGAGAAAATCATTAACACTGATAAAGATGGAATTGCTGAAATTGATTTAGCAAAAATTAGTGATTATCAGGTTATTTAAATCCTATTTCTTATCCACTAACATTTCCCATTCTGATGTTTCATGAAAGGTAATTGCTGGATATTCTTTCGCAGCATATTCAATATCCCATGCAGAAGAAGCTAAAAACACAGGCTTACTTTCTTTATCGAAAGCTATTTTTTGAGCATAACGTCTGGTAAATTTTTCTAATTCTTGAGGAGTTGTAGCCGAAATCCATTTTGCTTTAGAAATATTTACTGGTCTAAAATGACAAGACGCTCCATACTCATTTTTTAACCTGAATTGTATCACCTCAAACTGCAACTCTCCTACTGTACCGATGATTTTTCTGTTTCCAGGATTTTGTACAAATAGTTGAGCAACACCTTCATCACTCAATTGATGGATTCCTTTTTCTAATTGCTTGGTTTTAAAAGGATCGCTGTTTTCTAATTCTCTAAATATTTCTGGTGAAAAACTTGGTATACCAATAAACTGTAAACTTTCTCCTTCTGTTAAAGTATCTCCAATCTTAAAGTTTCCTGAATCATATAGACCAACCACATCGCCAGGAAAAGCCTCTTCTACCAAGCTTTTATTATCAGCCATAAAACTGGTGGGTGAAGCAAATTTCAATTTTTTGTTTAAACGATTATGCTGATAAAATGTATTGCGTTGGAAAGTACCCGAGCAAATTCTGCAAAACGCAATTCTATCACGATGATTGGGATCTAAATTTGCATGAATTTTAAAAATAAATCCACTAAACTTAGGTTCATTAGGCTCTACTTTACGTGTATCAGTCTCTCTGCCTTGCGGCGATGGAGCAATTTTTATAAACGTTTCTAACAGTTCCTGAACTCCAAAATTATTGATTGCACTACCAAAAAAAACTGGGGCTAAATATCCTGAAAGGTATAAATCTCTATCAAAAGGTTCGGCAACGGTTTCAATTAATTCTACATCTTCTTTTAATTTCGATGTTAATCGCTCTCCTAAAAGTTCTTCTAATTTAGGATCATCTAAACCGTTAATTGCAATGCTGTCATCGGCAATATGTTTTTTGCTGGCACTAAAAAGATTTAAAGATTTATCATGTAGTTGGTAAACACCTTTAAACGTACTTCCGATACCAATTGGCCAACTTAAAGCCCTTGTAGAAATATTTAGCTCTTTTTCAATCTCTTCTAATAAATCGAAAGGATCTTTACCCTCTCTATCCATTTTATTTACAAAAACGATAACAGGTGTATGGCGCATTCTACAAACCTGCATCAGTTTTTTGGTTTGCTCTTCTACCCCTTTCACACAATCAACCACTAAAATCACCGAATCTACGGCGGTTAAAGTACGGTAGGTATCTTCAGCAAAATCCTTGTGACCCGGTGTATCTAAAATGTTGATTTTAGTATTTAAATATTCAAAACCCATTACAGATGTAGCCACAGAAATACCACGTTGTTTTTCAATCTCCATAAAATCTGAAGTTGCCGCTTTATCTGCTTTGTTACTTTTTACCGCTCCAGCTTTTTGTATGGCACCTCCAAATAAAAGTAATTTCTCTGTTAAAGTTGTTTTACCTGCATCAGGGTGACTTATAATACCAAAAGTTCTACGTTTGGCAATTTCGCTTTGTAAACTCATATTAATTTCATGCTAAAGCTGAGCTTTTGCTTGTGGGTAATTTTTGAGGTGCAAATATAGGGTTTTAATCTATTTAGAAAATTGAAGATTTGTATTACCACAGAGGTAACAGAGGAAGGCACAAAGAGCGCAAAGTTTTTATAAATTAATTGCAGGGGAGTTATTGGTTTGCAAATCAATACTTTTTATCCTTAAATCTTATAAATCGAAATGGAGATAATTTTATTTTATTTGATTTACAGCTATTAATCAAACCTCAAAAATTTATATCTTCAAAAAATTTTAAACTTTAGACTCAAAACATATAAATGGCTTTAAATTACGTTTGGATTGCTTTTTTCTTAGTCTCTTTTGTGGTGGCTTTGGTAAAATTAATTTTCTTTCAGGATTATCAAATTTTCCAAACTATTGTAAACAGTACTTTCGATATGTCTAAAACCGGGGCAGAGATTTCTTTGGGTTTGGTTGGATTGATGACGTTTTGGTTGGGCATCATGAAGATTGGCGAAAAAGGAGGAATGATTAATATTTTTGCCAAAATTGTAGGTCCTTTTTTCTCTAAAATTTTTCCAGAAGTTCCACGCAATCATCCTGCATTGGGGTCTGTTTTGATGAATTTTTCTGCAAATATGTTGGGTTTGGATAACGCCGCAACTCCACTTGGTTTAAAAGCCATGAAAGAACTGCAAGAGCTTAATCCTAATAAAGAAACAGCATCTAATGCTCAGATTATGTTTTTGGTGCTTAATGCATCAAGCTTGGTTTTAATTCCAACCAGTATCATGGCATTTAGAAAAGCTGCAGGTGCGGTTGATCCTTCCGATGTTTTTGTTCCCTGTCTGCTAGCTACATTTTTCTCCACTTTGGTAGGTTTGGTGGTGACTTGTATTTATCAGAGAATCAATTTATTTCAAAAAGTAATCATCATTTACTTAGGATCAGCGGCAATATTAATTGGGGGTTTGTTATATTATTTTACTACGCTCAATCCAGATCAGATTGGTTTAGTTTCTGGTGTGGTTGGCAATGTTTTATTATTTAGTATCATCATTTCATTTATCACATTAGCACTTTTCCGTAAAATAAATGTTTTTGAAACTTTTATAGAAGGTGCAAAAGAAGGTTTCGAAATTGCAGTTAAAATCATCCCATATTTGGTTGGGATTTTAGTTGCAGTAGGTGTTTTACGAGGTTCTGGAACTTTAGATTTTATCACTCAAGGCATTGGAAGCATTGTTGCATTTTTTGGTTTAGATACCGGATTTGTGCCTGCCTTACCCGTTGCTTTTATGAAACCGTTAAGTGGCAGTGGCGCAAGAGGATTAATGGTAGAATTGATGGAGAACAGTGGAGCGGATAGTTTTGCATCTAAAGTGGCTTGTGTGATTCAAGGTTCTACCGAGACTACTTTTTATGTATTAGCTATTTATTTTGGATCGGTCTCCATTAAAAAAACGAGACATGCTTTGCCAGCAGCTTTATTGGCAGAACTGGCTGGAGTAGTTGCCGCAATTATAATAGCATATATATTTTTTAAATAACAGATATGAGAAAGAGATTAGCTTTAATAGCTCACGACGGAAAGAAACCAGAAATGGTTGCATTTGTAAAAGATCATTATGATATTTTATCTCAAATGGATTTAACGGCGACTGGTACAACCGGAGGATATATAGAACAAACAGGATTGGATGTAGATAAAAAATTGAGCGGCCCAAAAGGTGGCGATGCTCAAATTGCTGCAATGACAGCGGAAGGAAAATTAGATGGGATTATTTTCTTTAGAGACCCGCTGGGTAAACATCCACACGAACCAGATGTACAAATGTTAATGAGGATTTGTGATGTCGCAAATGTGCCAATCGCTACTAATCCTGCAACAGCAAAATTAATTTTAGATGGCTTTAAAGCAATATAAAAATGATCATTTTCTATAAATTCTTTTTAACATGAACCCTAAAGTTGATGAATTCATTTCCAATCTGAAAAATTGGAAATCAGAAATGGAAAAACTGAGAAGTATTATCTTAGAAACTGGTTTACAGGAAGATTTTAAATGGATGCATCCTTGTTATACTTTAAATAATGCCAATATTGTGTTGATACACGGCTTTAAGGATTATTGTGCGCTTTTATTTTATAAAGGTGCTTTGTTAAATGATGAGAAAAATCTACTCATCCAGCAAACAGAAAATGTTCAATCCGGAAGGCAGATAAGGTTTAACAATATTAAAGAAATTGTAGAATTAGAAAGCACTTTAAAGGAATATATTTATGAAGCTATCGAGGTTGAAAAAGCGGGTTTAAAGGTCGAATTAAAAAAACATGAGGATTTTGAATTACCCGAAGAATTAATTAGTGGTTTTGATAAAGATTCCAAATTTAAAAATGCTTTTGAAGCATTAACGCCAGGCCGACAAAGAGCTTACATCTTACATTTTTCTGGTTCTAAAAATGCCGCCACTCGTGAAAACAGAATTGAAAATTATAAGCAAAGAATATTAAATGGAAAAGGAATAAATGATTGTGTTTGTGGCTTATCTAAAAGATTTCCTGTTTGTGATGGGTCTCATAAAGGTTTGGTAAACAGATAATCAATATCAAATATTACACTTTTTATGCTAGTTGTTAACTATTGAAACGATGAGCGCAAGCTCGAGATTGAAAACTAACCAACAAACAATTTGTTTACAAACAATGAATGTGGTGCAGAAACCAAATTAATATCAAACTTTAAGGATGGTTCAATTCTCGAACTTGCATTATGAATTCTGAACGAAATTTGCCAACCTTCAGTTAAAGTTACCAACAATGTAGTTTTAGAATTATCTTGGTAAACTACCTCAATTAATCTATTTGGCAATTTTAGACGCTGAATTTTAAACTTAGGTTTTACATTTTCAAAAGGTAAATTCAAAGTTCCATGCAAATTATAAGCTTGAATTTCCACTTTACTTTTTCCTTTAATAATTTTATAAAAATCTTGGTTACCAATTAAGTATTCAACTAATTTTTCTGCGACAATTCCTGGATTTTCATTATCCAGCCGTATTAATTCTTTTTTGAAAGCGTCTAGAACTGGAACATAAACCGAAGTATGGTAATCACCTAATGTACTCCATTTCTGCGTGGCTTTACTCAAAGTTCTTAATTCAGCTAAATTATCAAATATTGGTTTTATCTCTTCAAAATATCCCGAACTGGATGTAAAGCCTAACCATTTTTGACCAAAATTAATATCGTTTGACAGACGAGAATGTTTAACCGCTCTATGGTTATTTTTGGCAGAAATCCCAATTTCCCATTTTTGCAATGACCTAATTGCTAAAACATCCCGAACATCTCCAATCTGACCTTCTTTATCTGAAACAATCTCTAATTGAAGAATATCATTTTCGCTAATTCCATTTGACAATCTTGGTTCAATATCTAACAAAAAATTAACAGCAAAACTAGCAACCAATTTATATTGACCTTGCTCTTTTTCGTCAAATGTTTCAAAACATTTTAAAGCCGTTTGAAATGGTGCATTATCGACTATAGAAGTTTGAGTTATTTTCTCCAATCTTTCAAAAAATTGGTTTAGTAAAGCATATTCAAATGCTTTACCGTTAATAGTTTAACTTGGAACTTTAGGCATTAACAGGAATATTATTTATTATTTCAACCATTCTTTCTCGAACTACAACGCCATTAACTTTGGTTATGACTTTCTGAATTTTCACATCATTCTTGACTTTGAAACCTTTTAAGTCTTTTAAAATTTTATTAGCTAAAATCTCTCCCATTTTTACAGGAACAGCATTTCCAATCATTTTGTAACCTGCATCAACACTCTTATAATAAAATTTAAAAGTATCGGGAAAAGTTTGAATTCTTACGCATTCTCTAATACTCAATCGACGATATAAATCTTCACTTCCTCTCACAAATTCTCGTAAATTCTGCTCAATAAACTTCATTTTTGGAGCTTGTGGGTGTATTGGAACATGACGACCGCCAGCTTGAATTGTATAAGACACTTCATCCCAAGAACGTACTCTGTTTCTCGACATGAAAATTGAAGAAAATAAAAATAATTTGGGCGTAACCCTGCGGGTCGGGCTATTCGCTTCAATCTTTTTGCAGAAAAAGCAAAAAGGATTTCCACTGCTATCCCTTACGTAAACCTATATCATGGATATTAATACCCAATTAATAAGATTCCTTTAAGAGGAAGATGGAGGCGATTTGAGATATAAAGAGTCTCTAAAAAAGTGTGAATTATCTCAAAATCTTTGTGTTTTCGATACACTTTTCTTACTACGATTATTAAATATTCTACTTCAAACATCATACATGCTTGAAAAATATCTTTTAAAAATTGATTGTTTTCTGTTGCTCTTCCTGCTTCAATTTCAATTACAATTTTTCCATCACAGCTTAGCGCATCAGCATTGAAAGATTTATCTATTCGGTTGTCATAACCAAATAAGACTGGGACACTTATTTTTTGAGTTGCCGATTTACCAGTTTCACAAATAAATTCAAGTTTTTCTAAATGAGGTCTTACAACTTCTAACACTTCATTACTTGACAAATTAAATTCGGGAGATTTAATATTTGAATATTCTAATTCAAAACAAGAAATCACATCTTTAATTTCTTTAGTAATACCTTGTGACCGAGGGAAAAATTGAAATGTAATCATGAAGCTTGTTCTTTTAGTAACTTAATTAAATCATCATCAGACAATTTAATTTCATTTTCTTGAACAAAGTAATAAATTTTTTCATCAACTGAAATAGCTTCATCAGAAACATAACCTCCTTTATCGTTCATTAACAAATCATTTAACTCAACAGTCGAAATTAATACATTTCCAATTTTTGGTAGTTCAATTTCTCTAATTAAATATTCTTTGTTGTGAAATTCTATTTTATCAGTTATCATGCAGCATTCTTCAAAGTGAATTTTAAACCTAAATCCTTTCTATAACCAATAAAAAAAACTCTCTTCCTATCCTGTGGAACTCCAAAATCAGAAACATTTAACAATTGAAAAGACAAATCATATCCAATTTCTTGAAACATCTGTTTTATGTTTGCTAAAGCTTCTTTATGTGCAGGTAAAAGCATTCCAGACACATTTTCAGCTAAGAAAAATTTTGGATTTTTATCCGCAAGAATTCTCATAAACTCATAGAATAACTGACCTCTTTTATCAGCAATTCCAGGTTTAGAACCAGCTTCCGACCAACTTTGACAAGGCGGACCTCCAATAATTCCATCACAATCAGGAACTTCACTTGAAGGAATGTCAACGATACTTCTTCTATCTAAAATTGTGTTTTTATGGTTTTTTTCAAAAGTTTCCCAAATCTCTTTATCGTATTCGTTTGCCCAAATAACATCGAAACCAGCATTTTCAAAGCCTAAATCAAGACCTCCAGCACCAGCGAAAAAAGAAACGACCTTCATAAACTAATAATTTTAGCAATAAAGGTAATAAATGAAACTCAAAGACGACAATAAGATTTTCAACATTGAGGACTTTTAAATCTTATATGTGCAGAACTGAATATAGAGAATTTCCGCACCTAGTCACAGGTTTGCAAAATTGCGGTTATTGTGCTTGTACTTTCTTCGGCTTTTATAACTAATTTAGAACTGGCAGAAAGAAATTGGTCCGTCTAAATCTCCATTTCTTATCCAATCGATTGACCCTTAAGCCACCTTCTCCTCTTTCAAAATCTGCATCAATCCAGAACCTGCAACCAACAATTCTTGTGTAATGGTTTTGGTGTAATCTGCAATCTCAGCTTTAAATTCTTTTACGGAAGCACCTGTTCTAATTTCCTCTAAACGCTTTTCCCACTGTCCGGTTAGTTCTGCCTGGGCTATTTTTTTGTCTTTTACTACCTCGTAAACGCCTAATCCTTTATTAGAAGGAACCAAATTTTTCTTTTCTCTAAAGATATATTCTCTTTTAATTAAGGTCTCAATAATGGAAGCTCTGGTTGCTGGCGTTCCTAAACCACTTTCTTTCATGGCATATCTTAATTCCTCATCTTCAATATCTTTACCACAGGTTTCTAAAGCTTTTAATAAAGTAGCTTCGTTAAATAATGGTTTAGGCTTGGTTTGTTTTTGAAGGATTGCTTTATTGGTAATGTCTAAATCTTCGCCTTTAATCACCTTTGGTAAAGTAGCATTGTCTTCATCCTTTTTTTCTTCATCGTTATCATTAAAAACAGAACGCCAGCCAGCAGATTGTATCACAGTTCCGTTGGCAACAAAATCAATTCCTGAAGTGATGGTGATTTTGGTGGTCGCCTTTAAACATTCTTTATGGAAAGCTTCAATCATCCTCCCAACCACCATATCATAAACTGCTTGTCGGTCTGAAGATAAATGCCCTGCGTATTCCCCTGTTGGTAAGACGGCATGGTGATCCGTTACTTTTTTAGCATTTACACTACGCTTATTGAGTTTTGTATTTAACAGTTCTTCTGCTTGTTTTCCAAATAATGGATGATTGGTAAATTTTGATATTAAATCTGGAACGGTAGCAAAAACATCATCCCCAATAAACCGACTTCCGGTACGTGGATAAGTCACCAGTTTACTTTCGTATAGATTTTGAAGGATGCCCAAAGTTTGGTCGGCGGTGTAACCTTTCTTTCTGTTGGCCTCTTGTTGCAAGCTACTCAGATCATGCAAAAGTGGTGGTGGTTCTTTTTTTGCTTTTGCTTCTACATCTTTAATATGTCCACCTTTTTGGTTTCCAGATGCCAAATCTAAAACTTGAGCTAAAACAGTTTCTGCTTTCTCTTTCTCCTCAAAGTTGACTGTGGAAATTGCCCTGAATAATTGTTCGTCTTTTTTTAATTGAATAGCAACCTGATAGTAAATTTGAGGGACAAAATCTTTGGTCTCTAAATATCGCTGACAAATCATGGCTAGCGTTGGCGTTTGTACCCTTCCCAAAGAAAGTACGGCTTTGTTTCCAGCAGAAATACTCAATGCTTGTGTGGCATTCATGCCAACTAACCAATCAGATTCTGACCTACAATGAGCCGAATTGAAAAGTGTATCATAATCGGTTCCCGGTTTTAAATTACGGAAACCATTTTTTATAGCTTCATCTGTTTGCGAAGAAATCCATAACCTGCGGAAAGGTTTTTTACATTTTAGATAATAGTAGATATATCTAAAAATCAGCTCTCCTTCCCTCCCAGCATCCGTTGCAACTATAATTTCAGTGCATTCATCAAACAAGGATTTGATAACATCTAACTGCTTTTTTACAGCAGGATCATCTACCATTCCTTCTTTGGTTTTTACTTTCCTGATGGCCAGTTTAAACTTTGCGGGAAGCATGGGCAGGTTTTGTTGTTTCCAACCGTAAAAGCCATAATCTTGAGGAGGTGCCAATTGTAGTAAATGACCAAAAGCCCAGGTAAAAGAATATCCTTTACCTTCAATATAACCCACCTTTTTTTGATTAGCTCCAAAAACTTTGGCTAATTCACGGGCTACAGAAGGCTTTTCGGCGATAACAACTTTCATTTAGGCTTTGAAGATTTGATGCGCAAGTTATAGAAAATGCTTGTTGAGATGGATTAAATGTTATTCAAATCCTTTGTATTTATCCACAAATTATCTGAATCTTGATTTACTCGATTTTAGGATAAACCAGATTTGAATTAAACAATTTACTAAATATCCATCATACAAGAATCCTGAAAATCCTTTAATCCTGAAAATCGGGATTCAGAATATTGCCGATATCTTTTATTTGTCTGAATCTTGATTTGCTTGATTTTAGGATAAAATTATCTGAATCTTGATTTGCAGGATTTTAAGATAAAATTGGCTGAATCTTGATTTACTCGATTTTAGGATAAAAAGGATTTGATTGATTTTGCGCTTAAAAGGATTTGAATAAAATTTCTATACTAAATATCCATCATACAAGAATCTTGAAAATCGGGATTCAGACTTTTGCGTTAACGATAGAAGCGATATCCTTTTGCTCTTGCCAATTTGCAAATAGCAAAAAAAGATTTAGCGGATAGCGTGTTAAAACGCCCAAATAATATTTAACACGATATTACATCAATTTTAAAAAGGCATGAATTTTGAAATTCTCAATGACATCGAATTATAAAAAACATGAAAACAGAAAATCAAAAAACCAAGAAATTAGAAAATCCACAAACTAAATATCCTCAGCCACCTTTTAAAGGTCAGTTGCAAGATTGGCCAGGTTTAGCAAGTAAAATGAAACCCGTACCAGATCATGGCGAAAAAAGTTATAAAGGTTCTGGAAGATTGGCTGGCAGAAAAGCTTTAATTACAGGCGGAGATTCTGGAATGGGAAGAGCGGCTGCAATTGCTTACGCTCGTGAAGGTGCTGATGTTGCCATCAATTATCACCCATTAGAAGAGGAAGATGCTAAGGAAGTAATCGCATTAATTGAAGCTGAAGGAAGAAAAGCATTTGCAATTCCGGGAGATTTGATGGACAAAGATTTTTGTAAGCAATTGGTAAAAGAAGCGGTGAAAAAGTTAGATGGATTGGATATTTTAGTAAGTAATGCTGGAAGACAACAAGCGCATGATTCTATATTAGATATTTCTGATGAGGATTTTGATGCCACCATAAAGACCAATATTTATGCGCCGTTTTATATCATAAAAGCGGCATTACCTCATTTGGTAGAAGGTTCTAGTATTATTGCAAGCACATCTGAACAGGCAACCGACCCTACAAAAGATTTGTATGATTATGCACAAACAAAAGCTGCAACAACAAATTTTGTAAAATCTTTAGCTAAGCAATTGGCAGATAAAGGGATTAGGGTAAACGGCGTTGCACCCGGACCAGTTTGGACACCTTTGCAGGTTAGTGGTGGCGCATCACAGGAAAAATTAAAACAATTTGGCGGCAAAACTCCTTTAAAAAGACCGGGACAACCTGCCGAACTAGCTTCTATTTATGTGCAATTGGCGGATAATGATGCTAGTTATACAACAGGACATATTTATGGTGCGGCTGGCGGAGCTGGTCAGCCTTAAGTTTTACCTATTATATTAAAAAACCATTGTTCAATAACGAGCAATGGTTTTTTTAGTTTATGGGGAGATTTATTAAATTTTATTTCCCATAATATTGCGTCATGATATCCTGAGCGGGTTTATTTTGCGGTGTCCAATCATGGTTACTTGTTGGGTCTAACCTTCTAAATGATGTATACCATTTCCATGCAAAACCTCCGGCAAACCATTTCTCGTTCCATAAACTTCTAAATAAAGCATCATAAGCATTTGCCTGACCCTGATTATTTATTGGTCGTTCTTGATATTCCATTTCCCAACTTCGCCATGCGGCTTGGTCCATACTTCGATATCCATATTCTGTAAATAAAATTGGCTTTCCCTCTTTTAAACTAAATTGTTTTAATTGCTGCTTTACAGGTCCCCAGGCTTTAACTAAATCTGCTGTTTTTGGAGTTACCGCATCAGAAAGCGGAAAGTAACCGCTCATTCCTATTAAATCTAAATCTTTCCAAAATTCTACGTCTTTGTAATCATCCCAATTGGCACAATAAGTTAGTTTGCCTTTGTATACTTTTCTAATATCTTTAATTAGCTGCACCCAATAAGATGGCCGTTTTTGTACTGCTTTTTTATATTCGGTACCAATACAAAATAGATCGACTTTTTCTTCTGCAGCGAGTTTAACAAAAGACATAATGTAAGCTTCGTAATCTGTTTCCCAAATTTTCCAATCTTCTTCTTTTTCTAAATCAAAATCCCCAATCCATCCACTTTGTGTCCAAACCTGAGGCTTAATCATCACCTTTAAACCAGCTTCATGTGCTTGTTTAATGTTAACCCTTACCCCTTCAATGCTTTCTCCCCAATATTGTCTCCCGTTTCCAAAATATACTTTTGGCTCGTTTGCTTTTGTAAATGCATAAGGGATTAGCGCCACATAATTGGCATTTATTTTTTGCAATTCGCCTGTCCAGCTGCTATCAATTTGCCTTGGAGAAGCGGTAAGACTTACACCTCCAATTTTATTAGAAATTGGATTATAATTTTTATCAACTATAATATTATCTTTTTTTTGCGATTCTGCGCTGTTGCAGGCAAAAAGGAAAACCAGGAAAATAAGGATGTATTTAGTGTTGCCAGTAAGCATATCTAGAGGTTTGTTTAAGTGTTAAGTTCAGTCCGTCCCAGGTGTTTTGTTTTAATAATAGATTTGGATATGATTTTTGAAAATAATAAACGTTGGTTTTATTTGGCTCAAGCGTTACGGTAACTTTCCAGGTTGCTTGTGCTAAAATGTCGTTATTTCCATCGCTAACATTTAATTTGGCTTTATAAATTTCAAGATTGCCTACCTTGTTTGTAATCTGACTTTCTAAGATATTAGCATCAAAACTTAAACCTGCTTTAAAATTTAAACTTCTTAAAGTGTAACTTAATTGATCTTCAAATAAATTTTCTGTAGCTATATTTTTCTCACCATCGCCTTCATTATCAAAATAAGAATGGTAATTCATTACGTATTGATTACCGTTGTTTAAATATTCTTTATAAGTGTTACCACACCACTCTTGCGAACTGGTAGTCATTTTATCCATTTCCCAGGGTTTATCAAAATAAAAAAACATCGAACTTAAATAATGATATGGATAGTTATCTGTTTTTATACTTGCAAAGGCGTTCAGCTTCATTACTTTATATAAATCCTTACGTTTATAATCATCAGTTTTAACTCTAAATTCTTTGTTAAAATCTTCTGCTACAGTGATATAAGTATAATCGAAATTTCGCTGTTTCTTGTAAACAGTTTTTTGAGCGTCGTAAGTTGCTACCTCCGCCAAGCCATCATACCAAAGCTTGTTATTTGCCCAATCTTTATTAAAGTTTTGGCTTAAAGCCGATGGTTTTTCTTGTTTGCTACTAGATTGATCAGTACAAGCAACCAATAAAATGCTTATCACTAAATATGGATAAAACTTCATGTTATAATTGGGTTCTTTATTAGAAATAATTGTTAAAAATATAAATTAAAAAAATGAAGCATCATCCATTTAAGAAAAGATACGACATTATTACAAATTGGTTTTGATAATGATTTAAGTTTACTGTAAAATTTTAGTTCAATTTAATAATATAATACTTGCTTCTCTGTTTGAAATGTTAAAAAAAACTAAATTTTATTTTAAAGGCTGATATTTTTAATTTAAAAACTAAATTTAAAAACTTACATATTTTACAGGATGAATAGCTTCAAGATTTACTTTTTTATATTTATTTCCATTTTATCATTTAAAGGATTTAGTCAGACAAATAACATCACCCTAAAAGAATTAGCAGATAAAAAAGCCAAGCAATCTTATGATTTCCCGTCAGAGAAAACCTATTTGCAATTTGATAAACCCTACTATGCAGTTGGTGATACCATTTGGTTTAAGGCTTATGTTACTTTAGAAAACCATTTGCCCTCTCCTATCAGCAAAATTTTATATGTCGATTTAATTAACCAAAAAGATTCTTTGGTAGAAAGTTTAAAGATTCCAATTAAAAATAGTGTAGGAACAGGAAGTTTTCTATTGGCTTATCCTAATTTTAAAGAAGGTAATTATCATTTAAGGGCTTATACCAAATGGATGTTAAACTTTGGGGAGTCTTACTTTTTTAAGAAAAACATTTTAGTCGGAAACGCTTTGAGTAAGACTTTAAATACACAAATCAATTTTGATGGAAGTGTAAATGATAAATCTCAAAACGTAAAAAGTAAGATTATTTTTAAGGATGAATATGGTAAAGTTTTAGCTAACAAAAAAGTAAGTTGGGAAGCAACAGCAGATTATGAAAGGGTTGCCAAAGGAAAAGAAACTACCAATGCAAAAGGAGAAATTTTATTCAACTTTAGCGCTGATAATAAAGTTGCGCTCAACACAGGAATCTTAACCACATCTTTGGATGCAGGGGATAATAGAATTTTAAACGCCACTTTTCCACTTAAAACCGCCATTTTAGATTACGACCTTCAGTTTTTTCCAGAAGGAGGAGATTTAATTGATGGCCTACCTACAAAAGTTGCTTTCAAAGCGTTACAATCTGATGGTTTAGGCGCTGGTTTTACAGGTAAAATTGTTGATGAACAAGGTGCAGAAGTTTCTAAAATAAGTCCCACTCATTTAGGGATGGGTAATTTTGAAATCACTCCCTCAAAAGGAAAAAAATATTTTGCTAATGTAGTCTTCCCAAATGGCAAACAAAAAAACATCCCTTTACCCATAGTTAAGGATGAAGGTATTGCCTTAACTACCCAAATTATTGGAGATAGTTTAAACATCAAAATCAATCCAAACGACACTTATTTACAGAACAACAGAAATCAGGTTTTTTACATTGTTGCACAAAACAGTAAAATACTTTTTTACGCTGCACAAAGTACATTAAGGATAAAAAATTATTCGATTAACATACCAATAGTTAGATTACCCACAGGTATTTTACAAGTCTCTTTGTTAAATGCAGGTTTTGAACCTTTAAGCCAGCGTTTAACTTTTATCCAAAGAAATGATGATTTAAAAATCACGTTACGCCCAGACTTGCCTGCCTATAAAGGTCGATCAAAAATTAAAATAAGTATTTCTACTTCTCAAGGTATGGATATGATGGCAGGTAATTATGCGGTATCTGTTATTAATGATGCCAAAGTTCCTTTTAACGAGGATAAAGAAACATCCATTTTAAGTTATTTTTTATTGAGTTCTGATTTAGCAGGTTTTATAGAGGAGCCTAACTATTATTTTCATCATGTTGATGCAAAAAAAATTATTGATTTAGATAATCTAATGCTTACCCAGGGCTATACAAAATTTGTATATAAAGATATTGCGACTGACAAGAAATTTGACATTTTAGCTTTCCCGGAAGGAAGCATGGCAATTACGGGAACCATCAGAAAAAGAGATGGAATGCCCTTAGAAAATGGTAGAATTTTGTTTCAAATACCCGATAAATTTTTTAATACTACAGGCACTACAGATAAGGAAGGGCGTTTTAAATTCGAAAATTTAATTTTTAAAGATTCTTCAGAAGTTATAATTAACGCCAGAAATAACCTAAATTCAAAAGACTTAAGAATAGCTGTAGATGGCGAAGCATTTCCTTCTATTTATAAAAACATTAATACTGCAAATGATGTCTTAAATATTGATAGTGCTTTAGAAACCTATCTTAAAAACAGCAAAATTGAGCATCAAAGTGCATTTTTATTAAGGGAAGTTGTGGTAAAAGCAGCCGCAGTAAAAAAAATTGATCACACTGATTATTCAGCGTTAACTGGCTTAAACCCAATAGCAGATAGGCAAGTTGATGGTAAACAATTTGAAGGATGTAATATTTTACTTAATTGCCTAGCAAGCGCTGGCTTAACCTATTTAGACCAACAATTGTACCTTTCAAAAAATTATAACCAAGGTTTAAAAGTCCCTATAGAGATTTACGTAAACGGATTACAAGTTGATGTAAATTATTTAGCAAGTCTTGATGGAAAAGGAATTGATAACATAGAAATATTTAATAATGACGGACTTTCGGGAATAAACAGGCTAAATGGTACAAGTGGTGTAGTTTCTATCAATATGAAAGAATTAAAGAAAACACCAGTTACCAAAGACCAGTTAAAAGAGCTTTTCCCTCCAAATAATGTTTTAACATTAACTCCAAAAGGATATGCTGTAGAACGCCAGTTTTATAGTCCTAAATTTGCTGGACCAAAATCCAGTTTACAAGCCCAGGATAACCGCACAACTATTTATTGGAATCCTTTTGTGGTAACGGATAAAGAAGGTAAAGGAAGTTTTGAGTTTTTTAATAGCGACGATAAAGGTCCTTATAAAATCACCATTGAAGGTATTGATGCAAATGGAAATATTGGGAGAGGAATTTATACTTACGAATTGAGGCAGTAAGTATTTTGCGAGGTGATAACTTAAAAACCCCTGATATATACAAGTTAGCGGCAACTTTAGACGACACAACATAAATATGAACGACAATTTATTTCAAGTTACAAAAGACGGTAAATCTGGTTTCATTAACGACAAGGGACAAATAGTAATTGACTTGACGTTTGACGGTGTTTCTTCTTTTTCCGAAGGACTTGCAAGGATTTTCGTTGACGACAAAGTTGGTTTCATTGACAAGCAAGGAAACATTCAAGTTGAACCCAAGTTTGACACAGTTTCAGGTTTTTCGGAAGGTATGGCATATGCAACCATAGGAGACAAATACGGTTACATTGACAAATCAGGTAATTTTATTATTGAACCAATGTTTTATCGTTGTTGGGCTTTTGAAAATGGTTATGCTCTTGTTATGCAAGAAGTTGTTTCAACAGGTTGTTTTATTGACAATTTTGGTACTATCAAACTAAACGGCAGAAATTTTCTTGTTTCAAAGTATAGCGAAGGACTAATAAATTGTTCGGAACGTGGAGATTGGGGCCACATTGACATCAACGGCAATTTTATTATCCCACCAAATTACAAATACACAAGAGAATTTTCAGAAGGTAAAGCAGCAATTGCACCGAAAAAAATAAATGGCAAAGCAAACAGAAAAGACCTATATGCTTTTATTAATAAAGGCAATGAGATTATAATTCCACCATTATTTACTGGTGCTGACATTCATTTTTCAGAAGGAATGTGTGCAGTTTTTGACAGTGGATATGGTTACATTAATGCTAAGGGACAACTAATAATTCCTTGCGATCTTTGTTTGGGTCAGCATTTTTCAGAAGGACTTGCTGTTATAAAAGAAGACGCCAAAATTAAAAAATATGGCTACATTGATAAAACAGGAACAATAGCAATTAAACCAACTTTTACACTGGCAGAAAGTTTTAAAAATGGACTTGCATCAGTGACAATTGGAAAAAAATATGAAGAATTTAAACACGGCTACATTGACAAAAGTGGAAACTATATTTGGGAACCGACAAGATAAAAAAGCAGCCGCTAACCACAAGTTTGTAAAAAAATGGCTGACCTGCTTAAACTCAATTTATACAAATTAATTAAGTTTATGCAAGCTGAAATTGGTACTGCTTTAATGCCATTTCTGCACAAACTTGCAAAACGTTAGCGGTATTTATAAAGACATGCTAAAACGACATTTCATAATAAGCATCTTAATATGTGTTTTCTTGAACGCCTGTAACAGCAATTCAACAAATTTGAAAAGCCAGAACTATGCTGAAAAGCAAACTGTTACTTTCCCGACCAAAGAGAAAGTTGACAACGATTTCAACGATTTTCTAATAAAATTTAGTAGCGACACATCTTTTCAAAAAAGCAGAACTAAATTTCCTCTAAAAATTAATTGGTACGACATTGAAAAAGACAAAGACTCTTTAATTTACAAAGATGTATCGGACTTTGAAATGATGGATTTTCGAAAGAAAAAATCTAAAGGTCAATATGACCAATGGGAACAGAAAATATTGGTCGACAAAGATAATACATCTGCAATAATCGAAATCCGCGGAATCGAAAATGGCATTATGGTGGACTACTTATTTAAAAAGATAAAAAATGTATGGATGATTATTGAAATACGAGACGGCTCAACATAACTGGTGCTAACAGCAAATTTGCACAAAAATGGCTGACGGTGGTTTACGTCAATTCATCAGTTATTTATTTAAATATAATGCTATATTATAATGGTTTTGCTTGTAATGCCATTTCTGCGCAAATTAGCAAAGCGCTAGGTAAAATTTTACTACAGAAAACAAAGTAAACCAATGACAAATTTTCCAGTAACAAATTCTAATCTTTCAGCAACACATCTTGGACTGTTTTTACAGGAAAAATATTCTTTAAGCAAAGAAACCAAATGCCAATTAATAAAGGCGGGGATTAATGACACCTATTTGGTAACGGATAATTTAGACAAATTTATATTTAGAGTTTATAGTTTGAATTGGCGTTCAAAAACTGAGATTAACGAAGAAATTAAACTGCTAAATCAACTAAAAGAAAATGAAATTTCAATCTCTTTTCCGCTATCAGACAAAGAAAATAATTACATACAAACATTAAATGCTCCAGAAGGCGACAGGTTTGCTGTACTTTTTACTTTTGCAAGTGGTGAAAAGCTGCATATAATTTCGCAGGAAACACATTTCCAAATTGGAAAACTTATGGCTAACCTTCATAAGATAACCATTAATCAGCAGGTAAACCGTATAGACTACTCTCCAGAAGTAATTCTTATTGACTCCCTAAAAAAAATATCATCTTTTTTGACAAATGATACAGAAGAAATGAACTTTATGAAATCGGCTCAAACAAATTTGTTAGCCGAGTTTGAAAATGCAAACATTTCACAAATTCGACAGGGGATTGTTCATCTTGATATTTGGTTTGACAATCTAAACATAACAAGCGATAATAAAGTAACAATATTTGATTTTGATTTCTGTGGAAACGGTTGGTTATGCTTAGACATTGCTTACTATATTTTGCAACTACATAACGTTGAGAAATATGAAGTAAAAGATTATCAACCCAAAGTTGAAAGCTTTATTAAAGGCTACGAATCTGTAACACCAATAAGTGGAGAAGAAAAGCGACTAATTCCAATGCTTGGAGTAAGCTTATACTTTTTCTATTTAGGTGTTCAATGCCAGCGATACGACAATTGGTCAAACTCCTTTTTAAGTGAGAACTATTTGAAAAGATTTATCAACGGACTTGTTAAAAAATATTATAATATTTATAAACTGGGGGAAAATAAAAAAAGTGTCTAACAGGCATTTGGCAAATCGTTACCAGTTATTTTAAAGAGAATAGAAATCAACAATGAAACAACTTTTACTTTTACTATTTTTTTTCACTTTTTTGAAAGCGGCACAAAGTCAGACCAAACTAAATACTGACACTTTAAAAGTATACGAATTCTCCGTAAGTGAATATCCACAGAAAGTTAAACTAGTAGAATTTCAAAACAAAAGCTATAAAGGATTAATAACAACTCCTTTCTATCAAGGACGATTTACAAATAATGGCTTTTTCAAAAGACTTTGGAAGAATATTTGGAACAATCAACCTACAGGAAAAATTATTGATAGTATAGAAATAAGTCCCAGATTGACAATGAATTTAATGAATGAACTGAAACTTGAGGGTATTGAAACAATCAAAGATTGTGAAGATGACAAAGATTGTAATGATAGATATTTTTTGGATGGAAGTTCAGTTAGTTTTAAAATATCTACAGACTCTTTGAAAAGGTCCTATGGATTTAAAGAAATACATCCTAATAACTCGAACAATACTGAAAATACAGAATTAAGAAATCAAGCTCAAAAATTAGTTACTACCATATATGAGAGTTTAAATTTTAAATATCAATTTGAGCAAAGCAAAGAAAGACTTCCAAAAGGATATTATTTTTATATTAGAAGTGGTAATTCATTTATCGAATTTTATAGTAGGAAAGGAAAATAAAATGACAAAACTACTGCTGGTAACAGCAACAATAAAAACTACAAGTAGACCTTTTAAAGTCAAAACAACTTTTAAAACCACTTATGGTTAACCTCAATTTGAAGTTTATTAAAAAAAAGCAAAGATCAAACAAAATCTAAAAATCGTACCTACTATATAATTACAAATAATGCTATGCAAAATCAAGACGACATTTTATCGGTAGAAGTATTTTCCGGGGCACTTTGGCAATCCACAATGGTGAAAAATATATTAATCGATAATAACGTAAAAGCATTTCTTGAGAATGAATTAATGGGAACCGTTGCGCCTTGGAGGGTTACATCAGGTGGATTTAATCCTGTCAGAGTAATCGTATCAAATCTGGATTATGAAGCATCTATCAAACTAATTGAAGAGTTTAACAATAGCGAACCTCAAGAAGAAACTGACGATTGGCAGCAAGAATAATTAAATGATTAAAAAATTCTTAAAGCTAGGCAATTAATTATTTGGACAAATTATTGCTTTCCCTATCGCACAACAACAATTTATGTTCAATAAAATTAAATATTGGTTTAAAAGCCATTTGAATAAAATTCTTAACAGCATTTCATTTTATCCTGCCGTTATAGGACTTTTATTTTTGGTTTTAGCTATCCTAATGATGGGATTTGATTTTTCCCTACAAGGAAAACAATTTAAATCCCAAATAGATTGGCTTAACATAAAAGATGCAACCACTGCCAGAAGTATCATTTCAGCAATTGCGGCAGGCATTATCTCATTAGCGGTTTTTAGTTTTTCTATGGTGATGATTATCCTAAATCAGGCAGCATCACAGATGAGTAACCGAGTTTTAGATAAATTGATAGGTAATCGTTTTCAGCAAATTGTATTAGGAATTTATATAGGAACCATTGTTTACGCTTTCTTTTTATTAAGTACCATTCGTGATATAGATTCTGGGCTGTATATCCCATCATTAAGTACATATCTTCTTATTTTAATTACAATTTTCGATATTTTCTTATTCATCTATTTCTTGCATTATATTACGCAATCTGTTAAGTATGATGTAATTATTAAAAAAGTTTTCGATAATACTTATGATGTAATGAAAGATGATTGCACTGTAAAAGAACATACTTCTGTTACAATAAAATTTGCTCAAAAATTTGAGATCAAAACTTTACAAGCTGGAATTTATGAGGGGTTTGATAAAAATAGCTTGCTGCATATTTGTGAAAAACACAATTGCATGGTAAATATTTTGAGAGCTCCTGGAAGCTCACTTCTCAAAAATATAGTTATCGCAAATGTTGATGTCGACTTAGATCAAGAAATTAAAAAAGATATTGCTGATTGTTTCTTTTTGCATAAATCAGAATCTATAGAAGAGAATTATTTTTATGGCTTTAGGCAATTAACAGAAATTGCACTTAAGGCATTAAGTCCAGGAATTAATGATCCTGCAACCGCAATTATCAGTTTACGATCTTTATTTGAATTATACAGCTTTCAAATTGTTAACTTTTCTAAATTGCTTTTTACCAATAAAAATGGCGAAGCTAAAATCCTTTTAAAAGGATTAAGTTTTGATGATATCTTTATTGAAACCATAATCCCAATCTGGAATTATGGTAAAAATGACAGGATGATCCAAAAAGAATTATTGTCTTTACTACCTCAATTACTCTCAATTTCAGAAAACGAAAAAGTAACACAATTCTTAAATGTGGTAAAGGAAAAAGCTAAAGAAAATATCTTTTAATGATTGAAAAAAATATTGTTAATTGAAAATTTATAATCCTGATTTTCTTAAAATCCTGAAAATCCTAATTCAGACAAAATTTAAAATTATTAAATTGCGGATTGTAATATATCCTCAATCATGAATAAAAATATCATAACCACTTTAATATTCACATTTTTAACGGTATTTACTTTTGCACAAGACAAAGACAAATGGGATGTTGAAAAACCAACCGGACCTTCAAAATCTGTAAATTTTAGTACTGATGAAGGTACTTATATGAATGTGGATGTGAGCCCAGATGGAAAAAACATTGTTTTTGATTTATTAGGTGATATTTATAAAATGCCAATTTCAGGTGGCAATGCTACCTTGCTTTCTGGCGGAATGGCTTTTGAAGTTCAACCTCGTTTCTCGCCTGATGGTAAGTACATTTCTTACACAAGCGATAAAAATAGTGGGGATAATATTTGGGTGATGGATGCAGATGGTAAAAACCAACGAGCCATCACTAAAGAAAATTTCAGATTACTTAACAACGCCGTTTGGACATCAGATAGCAAATATATAATTGCTAGAAAACATTTTACAGGTACTCGCTCTTTAGGTGCTGGTGAGCTTTGGATGTATCACATTGCTGGTGGTTTAGATGGTATCCAACTTACCAAAAGAAAAAACGACCAACAAGATTTGGGCGAACCTTGGGTTTCTTCAAATGGAAAATATGTTTATTACAGTGAAGATGTGAGCGATGGTCCAAATTTTCAATACAATAAAGACCCTAATACAGAAATTTATGCCATAAAAAGATTAAACCTTACAACTTCAGAAACAGAAAAAGTTGCTGGTGGATCTGGCGGTGCTGTACGTCCACAAGTTTCTCCTGATGGTACAATGATGGCTTTTGTAAAAAGAGATAGGTTAAAATCTGTACTTTATATACAAAACTTAAATACCGGAGAAGAATATCCTGTTTATAACGATTTATCAAAAGACCAACAAGAAGCATGGGCAATATTTGGGGTTTATCCTAATTTTAATTGGTTGCCAGATAATCGCACTCTTATTTTTTATGCTAAGGGCAAAATTAGAAAAGTAGATATCATTACTTTATATTCTGAAGTAATTCCTTTTAATGTAGAAGTAAAACAAACTGTTCAAGATGCTTTGCATTTTCCTCAAAAAGTGTTTTCAGATAACATCGATATTAAAATGATACGCCAACTGGTAACCTCTCCGGATGGTAAAAAAGTGGTTTTTAATGCTGCAGGATTTTTATACATCAAAGAATTACCTAATGGAAAACCAACACGTTTAACAAACGGAAAAGATTGGGAATTTGAGCCAAGCTTTAGCGCTGATGGAAATTATATTGTTTTCACCACCTGGAATGATGAACAACGTGGCGCTATTTTAAAATATGATTTTAAAAGCAAAAAAACAAGCTCAGTGACTAATGAGCGAGGCTTTTATTACTCCCCAAAATTTAATAATAAAGGAAATTTAATTGTTTACAGGAAAGGGGTTGGAAATAATGTTTTGGGATATATTTATGGAAAAAATCCTGGGATTTATACCATTCAGCCTAATTACGGCACTCCAAAATTTATCAGCAAAGAGGGTATAAAACCTTCTTTTAACAGCACTGATGATCGTATTTATTTTCAATCGAGCGAAAGCGGGAAAAAAGCTTTTAAAAGTTGTGATTTAGATGGTGGTAAAGTAAGAACGCTTTACACCTCTACCTATGCAAATGCTTTTATTCCGAGTCCGGATGATAAATGGTTGGCATTTAACGAACTTTTTAACGTTTATATAACTCCTTTAATTGCTACCGGAACAGCGCAAGAACTTTCAAGTAACAATAAATCTTTACCATTAAAAAAACTGACAAAAGATGCTGGGATTAATATCCATTGGAATACGGATAGCAAAACTTTACACTGGACATTGGGTCAAAAATATTTCTCGACCAAATTATCAGATGCTTTTGCTTTTGTGGATGGTGCTCCGGATAAATTACCTGCAATAGATGAAACCGGAATAGAATTAAATTTAACATTGCCTACTGATAAACCAACAGGAAGAATCGCATTTAAAAATGCAAGGATCATCACCATGGATGGTAATAGCGTAATTGAAAACGGAACAATTGTAGTTAACGAAAACAGAATTGAGAACATGGGGAATACTATTGATGTGAATATCCCTAATGATGCCAAAGTTTATGATGCTGCTGGTAAAACCATAATGCCTGGCATAATAGATGTTCATGCACATTTACCTACTAGTCCGGATGGTGTTTCCCCTCAACAAGATTGGGCTTATTACGCCAATCTAGCTTATGGCATCACCACTTCTCATGATCCATCCAGCAATACAGAAATGGTTTTTAGTCAGGCTGAGATGATTAAAGCAGGACTAATGGTTGGTCCAAGATTATATTCTACAGGTACGATTTTATATGGTGCTGATGGAGATTTTAAAGCAGTAATCAATAATTTAGATGATGCCCGCTCCCATTTAAGAAGGATGAAAGAGGTAGGTGCGTTTTCTGTTAAATCATATAATCAACCTCGTAGGGAGCAGCGTCAGCAAATTATCCAGGCAGCAAGAGAACTTAATATGGAAGTAGTGCCAGAAGGTGGTTCAACTTTTTTTACAGATATGAGCATGATTGCCGATGGGCATACCGGAATTGAACATAATATTCCAGTTATCCCCGTTTATAAAGATGTATTAAACTTTTGGAACGGTAGTAAAACTGCCTATACACCAACATTGATCGTAAGTTTTGGCTCTCAATCTGGCGAGAATTATTGGTATGATAGAACCAATGTTTGGGAAAATGAACATTTATTAAATTTTATCCCCAAAGCAATTATTGATGAAAGATCAAGAAGAAGGACGGCTTCAGAATATGGAGATTACGGACATATTGATGTTTCAAAAGCGGTTAATGATATTTCTAGAGGTGGAACAAAAATAAATTTGGGAGCACACGGACAATTACAAGGCTTGGGCGCACATTGGGAATTATGGATGTTGGCACAAGGCGGAATGAAACCCATAGATTGTATCAAATCTGCAACTATAAATGGAGCCGAATATTTGGGAATGGATAAGGAAATTGGTTCTTTAAAAATTGGAAAATTAGCAGATTTAATCGTCTTAAATTCTAATCCATTGGATGATATCCGCAATAGCGAAAACATAAAATACACCATGGTTAACGGACGTTTATACGATTCTGAAACCATGAATGAAATAGGAAATAGAGAAAAGCCTAAAGCAAGATTTTGTTGGCAAATAAGTAATGGCGAAAATTATTTTGTACCAAGCGGAAATGTAGAAACTTATACTTTTACAGTGCCAGACTGTGATTAGATATTTTAAATTATTTATTAGGGCGATTTACCCTCATAGCAAAAAAGCTAAAAAAAGGATACTCTTTAATCGATAGCGCAAAATTCTATAGAACACCGTCATGTTGACGTAAGGAGACATCTCACAAATAGGCAATAGATTAAATGAATACTTTGTTAATCAATTTTTCATTAAAATAATAATCATGATATTTGCCTCAAAAATAATCAGAATTATAGCTATTAACTCAGCTACCAATAAAAAATGAAAGTAACACAAACCAGATTAGGAATTTTAGGTGGCGGTCAATTAGGCCGTATGTTTATCCAGGCTGCAATTAATTACAATATCTCTGTTCATATATTAGATCCAGATGCCGATGCACCATGTAAAAACATCTGTGATCACTTTGAAGTCGGTTCTTTAAGCAATTATCAAACAGTTTATGATTTTGGAAAAGATCTGGATTTAATTACCATAGAAATTGAAAAAGTAAATATTGAAGCTTTAGAAGATTTAGAAAAGGAAGGAGTTATTGTTTATCCTCAACCTAGAATTATAAGGTTAATTCAGGATAAGGGTTTACAAAAACAATTTTTCAAAGAAAACGACATTCCTACCGCTCCTTTCCAATTATTTAATACAAAAGAGCAACTAATAGAAGCAAACATCAATTTCCCTTACATCCAAAAATTAAGAAAAGATGGATACGATGGAAAAGGTATTAAAAAAATTGATAACTCTAATGATTTAGATCAGGCTTTTGAACAACCATGTTTAGTTGAAAACTGGATAGATTTTGAAAAGGAAATTGCAGTAATTGTTGCTAGAAATGAAAATGGAGAAATGAAAACTTTCCCAATGGTAGAGATGGATTTTAACCCACAAGCTAATTTAGTAGAGTTTTTAATTTCACCCTCTACTTATTCGTTTGAGATTCAACAAAGAGCAGAAGACATTGCAAAGAGTATTGCTTCAAGTTTAAATATTGTTGGGATTTTAGCTGTAGAAATGTTCCTCACTGCCGACCATCAGATTTTGGTTAATGAGTTAGCTCCACGTCCTCATAACAGCGGACATCAAACTATCGAGGGAAATTTTACTTCACAGTTTGAACAGCATTTAAGGGCAATTTTTAATCTGCCTTTAGGCGATACCCGCTCTATCACAAATGCAATAATGGTAAATTTATTGGGAGAAAGTGGACATGAAGGAGTTGCAGAATATAAAGGTTTAGAAAAAGTTTTGGAGAAAGACGGTGTTTACGTTCACCTTTATGGAAAGAAATACACAAAACCTTTTCGTAAAATGGGACATGTAACCATTATTGATGAAGACAGACAAAAAGCAATTGAAAAAGCGAATTTTGTTAAAGAAAACTTGAAAGTAGTTAGTTAAGGAAAATTCTCTAAATCTTGATTTGTAGGATTTTAAGATTATCAATATTAATAATTTTTTTAATTAACATTCAACTCTGTGAACTCAGTGTTCTCTGTGATTGAAAATATAAATAACTCTGTGCCCTCTGTGGTTAACAAAAAATATATGAAAGTAGGAATTATCATGGGCAGTAAATCCGATTTAGGGATTATGGAAGAAGCTGCAAACGTATTAAAAGAATTAGGTGTAGACTATGAGTTAACGGTAGTTTCCGCCCATCGCACACCAGAAAGAATGTTCGAATATGCAAGCAAAGCAGTTGAGAGAGGCTTAAAAGTGATAATTGCAGGAGCTGGCGGTGCGGCACATTTACCCGGAATGGTCGCCTCAATTACTTCATTACCAGTAATTGGCGTTCCAGTAAAATCAAGTAATTCTATCGATGGTTGGGATTCTGTTTTATCAATTTTGCAAATGCCAAACGGAATTCCAGTTGCTACTGTTGCTTTAAACGCAGCAAAAAACGCAGGAATTTTAGCAGCTCAAATTTTAGCTATCGCCGATGAAAACATCGCAAAAAACGTGATTAAATTTAAAAATGATTTAAAAGCTAAAATTGAAGAATCTGCAGAAGATTTAAAAAAAGAGGGTTTTCCATCTGAATTTTAATTTTTTCTTGCCACGAATAGCACAAATTAAACTAATTTGAATTAGATAAAATTCAAATGGTAATAAACCAAGAATCGTTTTTATCCTGAAATCCTGCAAATCAAAATTCAGACAAATATTAACCACTAATCACACAAAGCTTCAAAAAGAAGGAAAAGAATTCTTAAATTTTAATAATTAGAAAATCAAATCCTTTTTATCCTGAAATCCTGAAAATCAAGATTCAGACAGTTATTAAACCCAGTTTAGTGTTAATTAGTGAAATTAGTGGCAAAATAAAAACTCTAATTCAACCCAGGATCTTCAGGGAAATTAACAATATGTGCATATTTGATCCCCATATTGGCAACAGCTTCTTTCCAAAGGTTATAACTTTCCTCATCAAAAATCATATCGGAGTTATATTTTTTAGAAACCATCCAACTATTTAAAGCCAATTCATCATCCAGTTGATCTTTAGACCAGCCAGAATATCCGATAAAGAACTTTATTTCTGAATCCTTAATATTGTAATTATTGATTTGAATTTTTAATGGTTCAAAATCTCCTCCCCAAAATAAACCGTTTCCCAAATCCTGTCCATTTGGTATTTTATCCGGACAGTTATGAATAAAATGAAGTGTATCTGTCGCTACCGGACCACCATAATAAACTTGAAAATTAGCATCCCAACAATCTGGAATAACATCTTTTAAAAGATAATCGCTTTTTTGATTCAAAATATAGCCAACAGAACCTTCCAAAGAATGTTCTGTAATTAAAACTACTGATCTTTTAAAATTTGGGTCGCTCATAAACGGCTCCGAAATCAATAAGCTTCCTTTAGTTGGGATGTCTTTTGTTAGCATAATTCAATTAACGTTTTCAAATATAAAAAGGTTTTAAACAACTAGCATGGATTAGGCCAAGTCTTCAATAAATTCTTTATTAAAAACATTCTTTAAAACTATTTCACAATGGTTAAGTTTGTTCTATCATGAGTATCGATAAAGCAACCATACAAAACTTAAGGCAAGATTACCGTTCTGCAGCACTTTCTGAAGAAGATGCCACAGAAAACCCCTATCAATTATTTGAAAAATGGTTTACTGAAGCCCTAAATGCTGAAGTTTTAGAAGCAAATGCGATGACATTGGCTACTTGTAGTAAAAATTGTATTCCATCAGCTAGGGTAGTTTTATTAAAAGATTTTAATGAAAATGGATTTGTTTTTTACACGAATTATGAAAGTCAGAAAGGATTAGAAATTCAGGAAAACCCGTATGCAGCATTGGTGTTTTTTTGGGGAGATTTAGAGCGACAAATAAGAATTGAGGGTGTTGTAGAAAAAGTAAGTGAAGAAGAATCTACAAGTTATTTTAAATCAAGACCAAAAGGAAGTCAATTAGGTGCTTTAACTTCTCCTCAAAGTAAAAGCATTCCTAATCGCGAGTTTTTAGCAAAAAAACTAGCCCAATTAGAAAAAGAATACGAAGAAAATGAGATTATTAAACCAGAATATTGGGGCGGTTACCGTGTAATCCCAAATAAAATTGAGTTTTGGCAAGGTCGTTCCAACCGCTTACACGATCGTTTAGCATATATTCAAGCAAAAGACCAATCTTGGAAATTCGAAAGGTTGGCGCCATGATCATCAATAAAGTAAAAGAAATATTAATTGCCAAATTTGGTGATGAAGTAATAATCGCAGAAGAATTAAATCAAAAACAACCTGCTTTAATTATTAATCCCGAATTGATTGATGAGGTTTGTTTAATTTTAAGAGACCATCCAGAAACTTGGTTCGATTTTCTTTCTTGCTTAACCGGAGTTGATTATGGCGTAGAACAAAAGAAATTTGGTGTGATTTATCATTTAAGCTCCATCATCAAAAAACATCAAATCGTTTTAAAAACTTTTAAAGAAAACGATAGAGATTTAAACCAGTTACCAGTTTTCAAAAGTATAAGTGCTGTTTACAAAGCTGCCGAATGGCATGAGCGTGAAGCTTTTGATTTGTTTGGTATTTATTTTGAAAACCATCCAGATTTACGCAGAATATTATTGCCAGACGATTGGGAAGGTTATCCGCTAAGAAAAGATTACCAAACCGCCGAAAATTACCACAACATTAAAATCGATTTTTAAGTTTTGCAAGATACCTCCATATATAAATATCAAGAAGCTTTAATCAGTTATCAAGAAAAAATTAAAGCGGTTGCTTCCGAAGAAATGGTGTTGAATCTAGGTCCTCAACATCCAAGTACACACGGAGTTTTGCGTTTAGAATTAATTACCGACGGAGAAATTGTTAAAGAAGTAATCCCACATATTGGTTATTTACATCGCTGTTTTGAGAAACATGGCGAATCCCTGAATTACGCTCAGATTATTCCATATACCGATCGTATGGATTATATGGCTTCCATGAATAACAACCATGCTTTTGTAATGGGCGTTGAGCGAATGTTGGGAATAGAAAATGACATCCCAAAACGTGTAGAATATATTAGGGTTTTGGTTTGTGAGCTTAATCGTATTGCATCCCATTTAATTGCGATTGGAACTTACGGAATTGATATTGGTGCCTTCACTCCTTTTCTCTGGTGTTTTAGAGACCGCGAACATATCATGAACATGCTAGAATGGGCCTCTGGAGCAAGAATGCTTTATAATTATATTTGGGTTGGAGGATTATTTTATGATATTCCAGTTGGTTTTGAAACTCGATGTCAAGAATTTGTGGCCTATTTTAAACCTAAAATGCAGGAGCTGAATGAGCTTTTGACAGACAATCAAATCTTTATTTCTCGTACTGCAAACATCGGTATATTGCCTTTAGATGTTGCAATAAATTACGGTTGTTCTGGACCAATGTTACGTGGTTCTGGTTTAAAATATGATTTACGCAGAGTGGATGAATATTCTGTTTATCCAGAAATAGATTTTGAAATTCCTTTTGCCAAAGGCGAGATTGGCCAGGTTGGTGATTGTTGGAACCGTTATAAAGTTCGGATAGATGAGATTGAGGAGTCCTTAAAAATTATTGAGCAATGCACAGAAAAGCTAACTAAAGAACATAAACGCACTACTGAGTTCGATCCAAGAGCGTTAGTTCCTAAAAAAACGGTTCCAAAAGCACAAGATTTTTATGTGCGAGCAGAAAACCCAAAAGGTGAAATTGGTTTTTATTTTATTGCTGATGGTCGCTCAGATAAACCTTTCAGGATTAAATCCAGAGGCCCTAGTTTTTGTAACCTCTCCGTTTTACCGGAAATTTCTAAAGGGGTAATGATAGCAGATTTAGTAGCTATAATTGGTTCTTTGGATATTGTTTTGGGTGAGGTGGATAGGTAAGTATATATTAGAACTAGATTTAACTAATCTCTAATTACATTAATTTTAATGATGAAAAATGGATTTCTTTTTATATTCCTAATATTTCAATCAATTCATATTTTTGCTCAATTTACTGCAACAATTATAGATGCGAAAGACAAAAAAGGGATAGCTTATGTCAGCATTTATATTCCTGAAGAAAATATTGGAATTACTGCAGATGAAAATGGGAAATTTACTATTAAAACATCTTTAACTAGTAAGTTAATTTTTAGCGCATTAGGTTATGAAAACAAATCAGTTGCTTTCGCCGATTTAAAAGAGATAATTGAATTAAGCCCAAAATTTTTTGAATTAAATGAAATAAGAGTTTTTCCAAAGCAGATGGAAGAATTAAAAATTAACACTTTTTCAGAAACAGAAATTAAAAATTCATTTGCTTCTTCAACCGTAACTCCAACAATCTATGCTCGGTATTTCCCCTACGATACAATTTATCAACACACTCCATTTATAAAATCTATTAAAACAAGCGTTCGCAGCTTTACTAAAAACAGCATATTCAATATCAAAATTTATGGAGTTAAACACGATGGAGGTGTAGGTAAAGAATTAACAAATAAGAATATTTTAGTTAAAACCAAAAAAGGGATAATGTTTCCAATAACAGATGTTAGTAAGCTTAATATTCAATTCCCAGAAGATGGATTATTTATTGGGCTTGAAAATCTATTGTTAGAAAGCAATAAATACGATTCAAAAGAATTATTAAATTGGCCAAAAGATAAACCGTTTAGAATGCATACTTATTATTCCCCACTTTTCAATAATGTGGTTATCAAAGATAATTTTTACACTTGGGTAAATATGAATGGTCAATGGGAAATTGTTAGTAAAAATTATTCTGATAACCACATGTTTAAGTACAGCAAGTTGGCTATTGAATTAACTCTTTCAAATTAATCTTTTCTTAACTAAATTTTTTTGATAATTAAATAATTTCATTCCTGTTTTACTCTTAAATTTTTACGGCTAAGAGTTGAAATTTTTATTTTTATTTAGTTAAATATTATTTTGATGAATTGATATTTTTTGAAAAAGATTATTATCAAATAAATAGTAAAACTAATACTTTGATTAACAACATTAAGAAAAGAATTAACAGATGTTTTTATTGCGTTAACGATTGAAGCGATATCCTTTTTTTCTTTTTCAGAAAAAAAGATTTAGTGCAAAGCGTGGTAAAAACGCCACAATAATATTTGAAATAACCAAAATTAAATCATCCAATCATTACTCCTTATTTCATTCTATAATCATCATTCAAAATTCGTCAACCATTCTTTCAATAATTCCCTCATCCCTCTATCATTCGCTCCTTCACAATTCTATCATTAACATCCCCTTGCAATTCCCAAAACAAAACCCTATCTTTGCGCCCGATTTAACGATGTTGTTAAATCTTATAATTAATCATGAACCCATTCAATGAATTGGGGATCCGTGAAGATATTGTTAATGCGATAACCGAGTTAGGCTTTGAAACGCCAACTCCGATACAGGAAGGTGCCATTCCGGTTTTGTTATCAGGCAGCAACGATTTTGTCGGATTAGCCCAGACAGGAACCGGAAAGACCGCAGCATTTGGTCTTCCACTTTTAGAACTAATAGACTACAAGAAAAATTTCCCTCAAGCTTTAATTCTTTGCCCAACCCGCGAACTTTGTTTGCAGATTAGCAATGATATTAAAAATTATGCAAAAAACCTTCCTAATGCAAGTGTTGTAGCGGTATATGGCGGTGCCAATATCGTAAATCAATTACGTGATATTAAAAGAGGTGTCCAAATTGTTGTTGCTACCCCAGGTAGAATGAAAGACATTTTGAACAGAAAAGCCATTGATTTCTCTGAAGTAAGATTCGTTGTTTTAGACGAAGCTGATGAGATGTTAAATATGGGTTTTCAGGAAGATATCGATGATATTTTATCGACTACTCCAAAAACCAAAAAAACTTGGTTATTTTCTGCTACCATGCCTCGCGAAGTGAGAGCAATAGCTCAAAATTACATGACCGACCCGAAAGAGTTGACCATGGGAACCAAGAACACAGGTAACGTGAATATTGAGCATGAATATTATGTGGTGAAAGCCCGTGATAAGTATGCTGCTTTTAAACGTATTGTAGATTATAACCCAGAGATTTTCGGTATTGTATTTTGTCGTACTAAAATTGAAACGCAAGAAATTGCAGAATCTTTGGTAAAAGATGGTTACAATGCAGATGCTTTACACGGAGATTTATCTCAACAACAACGTGATAAAGTAATGAAGCGTTACCGCGATAGAAGTTTGCAATTATTAATTGCAACTGATGTTGCAGCAAGAGGTATTGATGTTAACGAAGTAACTCACGTAATCAATTACTCTTTACCAGATGAAATTGCTAACTATACACACCGAAGTGGTAGAACTGGTAGAGCAGGAAAATCTGGTATTTCTATAGCGATTATCAACTCTAGAGAGACTGGTAAAATACGTCAGATAGAAAAACAAATCGGTAAACAATTTACTAAAGCTGAAATACCTAGCGGTTTTGATGTTGTAGAAAAACAATTGTTTGGATTGATACACAAGGTAAATCAGGTTGAAGTTAATGATAGCCAAATTGACCAATATTTACCAAGAATAATGGACGAATTTGCTGATGTAAGCAAAGAAGACATTATCAAGCGTTTTGTTTCCTTAGAATTTAACAGATTCTTAGAATATTATAATACAGCCAGAGACCTTAATGCAGCAGCAGAAGAAAGAGGTGATAGAAGCGAAAGAGGTGAACGTGGAGAGCGTAGTGAAAGAGGTGGCAGAAATGCTAGTGAAGGGTTTACACGTTTGTTTATCAATTTAGGTGCGGTTGATGATTTTAGCAGAGGAGATTTATTAGGTTATATCTGTAACAATACTGGTATTACTGGTAAATCTGTTGGTAAAATTGATATGAAAGGTGTTTTCTCTTTCTTTGAAGTAGAAACTGAATTTACTGAAAAAGTAATTGAAGCATTTAAACCAATTGATTTCCACGGAAGAGACGTAAGGATAGAAATATCCGGAGAATCTACAGGTGGTGGTGAAGGTGGCGAAAGACGTGGCGGTGGCGAGAGAAGAAGCGGTGGCGGTGGCTACGGTGGTGGAGAAAGAAGAAGCGGCGGCGGTTATGGCGGTGGCGAGAGAAGAAGTGGTGGTGGCGGTTACGGCGGCGGCGGAGACAGAAGAAGTAGCGGAGGTGGACGTAGTGGTGGTGGAGAGAGAAGAAGTGGTGGTGAATCTGGCGGAAATAGCGGAGGTGGTTTCAGAGATTACTCTGGTGGCGGAAATAGAAGAAGTGAAGGCGGCAGTGGCGATTCTGGAAATAGAGGTGGATCAGGTGGTGGTGGCAGAAGACGCAGAACTGACAGTTAAGATACTGTTTATTATGTTGTTTGAGAGAGGTTTCACATTGTGGAGCCTCTTTTTTTTTGATATAATTTTTAAAACCAGACTTACGAAGTTTTAAAAACTTCGTAAGTCTTGCATCATTATATAATCTCTTTTTTATAAAATTTATAGTCATTAAAATAAGCTATTGAATTTTTAGTTTTATTGAGGTGATAAAACTTTTCCCATTGCTATTAATTTTTTTTTACCTGAATGTTCAGGGTCAATCCCCTTGTTTAAGCGGCGATTGTGAAAATGGTTATGGCAAATATAAAACTAGCGGTGGTGATTTATATGAAGGCAGTTTTAAAAATGGTTTATTTGAGGGAAGAGGGAAAATAATTCTAAAAAATAAAGGGATTATAGAGGGAGATTGGATTAAAGGTTTACCAATTGCAGGTAATTTAACTTTCCCTAATGGTGATAAATATGTTGGGCAATTAGCAGATTATAATCCAAACGGTAAAGGAAAATATCTTTATAAAAACGGCAATATTTACGAGGGGAATTTTAGTAGAGGTAAATGCAGCGGAAAGGGAAATCTGTTTTTTACAGATGGCAGAAGATATACTGGGGATTTTTTATTTGATAATCTTTACGGTAAAGGCGCATTAACCTATCCAAACGGAAATATTTATACAGGAGATTTTATTGACGGAATGGCTCAAGGCGATGGAATCTATAAATCGCGTTTAGGTGTATATTGTGGTAAATGGTTTAAGGATAAATATAACGGAAAAGGAATTTATCAATATGCAAATGGCGATGTTTACAATGGCGATTGGGTAGCTGGATATTGTCACGGACAAGGAACTTTAACCTACAAAAATGGCAACAAATACATTGGCAGTTACATCCAAGGAAAAAAAGCGGGAAAAGGTAAATGGTTTAGTTTAGATGGCAGCATTTATGAAGGTAATTTTGATCATGGCGTTAAACATGGCGATGGATTGATTACTTATAAAGATGGCTCAAAGAAAAAAGTTACTTTTAAGGATGACGTTTTGGTGAGAAGTTATTAAATAATAATTACTGATGCAACGGCCGCTGTTTCACCATTCCGCCATAGGTATCATCAACTGTGTGCATTACAATAAAAGCTCCTTTATCTATATTTTTCACTAAGTTTTTTAAACGAGAAACTTCCAATCTGGTAACCACAGTAAAAACAATTTTTAAGTTAATATCATCTGGATTTGATTCACTGATAAAACCTCTTTCCCCTTTATAAATAGTGACTGCCCTTCCCATTACTTTAGTAATTACTTTTCTTATTTCTTCATTTCTAGAAGATATAATAGTTACACCAATGTATTGCTCAATACCATGAATGATAAAATCTACTGTTTTTGATGCTGATAAATAAGTTAAAATTGCATAAAGTGCGGTTTCCATATTTAGGATATAAGCTGCAAC
The DNA here is from genome assembly GCF_001652725.1 of Pedobacter psychrophilus. Lineage (GTDB taxonomy): Bacteria > Bacteroidota > Bacteroidia > Sphingobacteriales > Sphingobacteriaceae > Pseudopedobacter > Pseudopedobacter psychrophilus. The sequence continues at coordinate 423,767 of NZ_LWHJ01000027.1, read as the reverse complement.
GCCAAAAATCACAATATTGAAAACCAAAATAATATCGCCTACGCTTAGGCTAATTTTTCTTGAGATAAACAAAGCTAAAACCTCAGTTCCATCAATTACAGCTCCTCCCCTAATGGCTAAACCAATTCCTGCTCCTAAAAAGAAACCTCCAAATACGGCAATCAATAATTTATCTGATGTTACAATAGGATAAAAATCGAAAGAGACCATTAATGCTAATCCTGCAATAGCCAATATAGTCTTGAAAGCGAACATCTTAGAGATCTGCTTAGAGCCTAATAATACAAAAGGTATATTAACTAAAATAACCAATGCACCTAAAGAATATCCGGTTTTTAAATTTAAAAGAAGAGAAATTCCCATTGCACCACCATCTAAAAAATGATTGGGCAACAGAAAACTCTTGAGTCCAAAACTTGCGGAAATAATTCCTGCAACTATAAAAAATAGTTCTCTAAATATAATTCCGAAGTTTGCTTTTCGGTATGCTAATTGCGCTTTTCTCTTATATCCCATTGCGTGTTAAGATAAAAAATTAAGCGTTTTAATCCGCAATAAAATTCATTATTTATTAAAATAACCCATGACTTTAAAAAGCATCAATCCGTTTAACGGAAAAACCATAAAAACTTATAAAGAACATAGTCCAAAAGAAATTGATAAAAAAATTGCGCAAACTCATCAAACCTGGTTAAGTTGGAAAGAAACAACATTTAAGGAACGCTCCACTTTGATGATGAATTTAGAAAAAGTGCTAAAATCTAAAAAAGAAAAATTAGCAAAACTGATGACTGAAGAAATGGGTAAACCTTATTTGGCTGGCATTGGTGAAGTTGAGAAATGTGCCTTAGTTTGTGAATATTATGCAAAAAATGCTAAAGACTTTTTAAAAGATCAAATTATAAAAACCGATGCTTCCAAAAGCTTTGTAGCTTTTGAACCGATTGGAGTTGTATTGGCGATAATGCCGTGGAATTTTCCATTTTGGCAAGTATTTCGTTTTTTGGCTCCAAATTTAATGGCTGGTAATTGTGATATATTAAAACACGCTTCAAATGTTAGTGGTTGTGCTTTGGCCATAGAAGAAATGGTTTTAGACGCTGGTTTTCCAAAATATACTTTTCAAACTTTATTTGTAAGTGGCAAAAAAGTAAATCCAATTATAGAAAATCCATTCATTAAAGCGGTTACATTAACAGGAAGCACAGCTGCTGGTAAAAAAGTAGCAGAAAAAGCAGGTTCTGTTTTGAAGAAATGTGTTTTAGAATTAGGCGGCAGCGATCCTTACATCATTTTAAAAGATGCAGATTTAGAATATGCGGCAGGTGCTTGTGTAAATTCCAGGATGATTAACAATGGACAAAGTTGTATTGCTGCTAAAAGATTCATTGTTGTAAAATCTGTAGAGAAAGAATTTATCAAGCTTTTTAAGCAAAAAATGGAAAGCAAATTAATGGGTAATCCTATCGATAAAAAAACAGATTTAGGTCCCCAAGCAAGAACGGATTTACGTGATGAATTACATCAACAAGTTAAGAAGTCAATTGCTAAAGGAGCAAAATGTATTTTAGGAGGTGAAATTCCGAAAGGGAAAGGAGCTTTTTATCCCGCAACAATTCTGACAAACCTTAAAAAAGGAATGCCAGCATATGATGATGAACTATTTGGACCTGTTGCATCAATCATTACTGTGAAAGATGAAAAGGAGGCTATCAAAGTAGCTAATGATTCTGTTTTTGGATTAGGTTCTGCTGTTTTTACAAACGATTTAAAAAGAGGTGAAAAAATAGCCAAACATCAACTTCAGGCTGGAAGTGCATTTGTAAACGATTTTGTAAAATCTGATCCACGTTTGCCTTTTGGTGGCATTAATCAATCTGGTTTTGGCAGGGAATTAAGTAGTTTTGGAATTCATGAATTTATAAACATAAAAACTATTTACATTAAATAATTAATTACAAATACTTCAAATATATTAGGGATAATAGCGAAATATCCTCTATAATAACATTGGCTGTTTGTTGGTTATTAATAGGATAAAGTTAAAGCCGATTGAAAGTTTATAAAATACCAGTATGCTGATTAAAAAATTACTTCCGGAACATTGGGAATCGGTCAAAAAAATTTACGAATTAGGAATAGCAACCGGACTTGCTACTTTTGAAACTCAGGTTCCTGATTGGAACAACTGGGATGAAAAGCATCTTCCATTTGGACGTTTAGTTTGTATTATTGATGAAAGGGTTGCAGGTTGGGTTGCTATTTCATCTGTTTCAAGTAGAGATGTTTATAAAGGTATTGCAGAGATTAGCATTTATATTCATCCTTCATTTAAAGGCTTAGGCATAGGTTTCGTTTTATTAAATAATGTGATTAGCGAAAGTGAAGAAAATGGTATTTGGACTTTGCAGGCGGGTATTTTTGAAGAAAATAAGTCAAGCTACCGTTTACATGAAAAAGCAGGCTTTAGAAAAGTAGGTTATAGAGAAAATTTAGGACAAGTTAATAACCAATGGCATAACATCATTTTATTTGAAAGAAGGAGTAAATTAGTAGGATTTAATTTGATTTAATTTTTCTGCTTATCAGCAGCATCCTCAATAACACCATCAACAGTTTTTATCAATTCCATAGCTGCATCACGTAATTTGATATTTTTATTATAGTCTGCATCAATTTCAATAACCTTCTTTTTGCGCTGATAATCAAACTCTAAATAATAACGAGGAACTCTATTAGTGCTGTCTCCAAGCATTTTTTCTGGCCAATTCCATAATCCTAATTCTGCAGCTTTTCTATGAACGTATAGCATATCATCTTTAGATAACTTTACTTTCATTTTAATAGAAGAATCGCGGGTATTCAAATATTGATATTGTTGGGTTTCTGAGGAGTAAGTTTTATCATAATTTGTCCCCAAGCCAGATTTAACGCTTAAACCCTCAAATTCTACAAATTTATAGGGTGCGTTTTTTATCATAATAGAATAGTAATATACACTATAAAGTATAAAAGGAATAGCAATACTACATCCTAAAAATATTTTCTTAAATCGATCACTCATTTTATAATTCTTCTAATTCTATGTGATTGGCATTTTCATCAAACTCTCCCTCCCATTTAGCAATTACAACGGTTGCTAAGCAATTTCCTAACACATTTACAGAGGTGCGAGCCATGTCCATTAACTCATCAATCCCCAAAATTATGAATATTGGCCAAACTGGTAAATTAAAAGATGCTGCCGTCCCCAATAATATCACTAATGATGCCCTTGGCACACCAGCAACGCCTTTACTGGTAAGCATTAAGGTAAATACTATTACTAATTGATCACCAATACTCATTTCAATCCCCGCAGCTTGTGCAACAAATACTGCAGCTAATGCTAAGTAAAGCGTGGTTCCGTCAAGATTAAAACTATAACCAGTAGGGATAACAAATGCTACAATCTTCCGTGGAACTCCAATTCTTTCCATTGCTTCCATTGCTCTTGGCAATGCAGCTTCAGAACTTGTGGTTGCAAATGCAATTGAAATTGGTTCGGCCACGGCTTGCAAAAACTTCTTGATAGGAACCTTAAAAGATAACGCAATAGGTAATAAAACCAATAAAATAAAGGCTATTAATGCCACGTAGAGCGTAGCTAAAAGTTGAAATAAATTAACTAAAATACCTAAACCCATATGCCCAACGGTAAATGCAATTGCAGCCCCAACACCTATAGGAGCAAAATACATGACGATGTTGGTAAATTTAAACATCACTTCAGAAAGGCTTTCAGCAGCTTTTAACATTGGTCGGCGTTTTTCTTCCTTAACCATTGCTAGTGCAATCCCAAAAATAATACTAAAAACTACAACTTGTAAAACCTGACCTTCGGCAATTGATTTAGCGATATTCTCTGGAAAAATATGTAAAATAATATCTGTTGCAGTTTGAGGTGGAACAGCTTGTAGCGTTTCATTTACAACCGGTGGTGGTATAATTCCAACTCCTGCTTTAGAAATATTAATTGCCAATAAGCCAATAAATAAAGCTAATGTGGTAACCACTTCAAAATAAACAAGCGATTTCCATCCCATACGCCCCACTTGTTTTAAATCTGAATGACCAGCAATTCCAAAAACTAATGTTGCAAACAATAATGGCGCAACAATGGTCTTAATCATTTTTAAGAAAATTTTACTTAACGCCTGTAAATTAACTGCAATAGCCGGAAAATCATGACCAATTTCAGCGCCTACAACCATGGAAATTAATATCCAGGCAGTTAAAGTATTCTTAGTAAATCCATAAGCAATTAATGATGCAATGGCTAACCATCTTATTATTAATAAACCCATTTCTGGGATAGCAACAATTTGATAATGATTTAAACTTGTAACCAGTGCAGCAATGAATATTGCAATCAAAGTAATTAATGGGATTCGTTTATTCATGAATTGTAGTTTGGGAATTTAGCAAAAGTAAGTAATTTGCCGATGTGCGCAAATGTTAAGCAAATGAACAGTCCGAAATTAGCAGAATTAAAAAAAGAGCTCAACTATTTAGAACTTACACAAGTTAAAGAATTGTGCTTACGTTTGGCAAAATACAAAACCGAAAATAAAGAATTACTTCATTATTTATTATTTTACTTTGATAAAAAAGAGGATTACGTAAATGAAGTTAAAGATTTGATAATTAATGAATTTGATGATTTACATCCAAGTATTTACTATGTAAGCAAACAGCTTAGAAAACTGCTTAGGATTATTAATAAACACATAAAATACATTGGCGAAAAGGATAAGGAATGTGATATTATTTTATGCTTTTGCGAAGAATTTATTAAACATCCTATTGTTACAGTTTCTCAACAAGCGTTAATTTTATTATTGTTTAGACAATTAAAAAGAGCAAATAGAATTTTACCGAAACTAAATGAAGATTTACAGTTTGATTATCAGCAGCAATTTGATGAATTGATTAAGCTGCTAAAGAGCAAACGGAAAAGTTTTAGAATGGTAGAGATTGAGTGATATTGTTTAAACTCTGTAACAATTTAAAAATTCCAAGCTCTAAATTCAAAAAACTAAACATAGATGCCCAGTCAAGAGCAGATATTTAAGGAAATTTTTCAGGCTAATTCTAAAAAGATTTATCATTTATGTTTTGGTTATACCGGAGATGATGCTGCCGCAAATGATCTTTTACAGGAGACTTTCTTAAAGGTTTGGCAAAACTTAGATAAGTTTAGAAACCAGTCTATGATTTCTACATGGATTTACAGAATTGCTGTTAATACCTGCCTAACCTATCTCAAAAAAGAAAAACGCCAGGCAAAGGATGAGCTCACTCCTAACATCATAGAAAATGTTGAAGAAGATTTTGCAGATAGAGAAAAACAAGATCAAGTTAAAACCCTATACGAATGTATCTCTAAATTAGATGAGAACGAAAGGATTATTATTACAATGGTGATGGATGAAATTCCATACCCAGAAATTGCAGATGTTTCAGGTATTTCTGAGGGCAATTTAAGGGTAAAAATTCACAGGATTAAACACAAGCTAACCGAATTATATAATCAGCATGAAAGACTTTGATTCATTAGTTGGCATTTGGAACGAACAAAAAACGGCTCCACAGATTGATTACAAGGAAGTAATCAACCAATATAAAAAGAGTAGGGAAAAGTTAAGTCTTAAATTTTTTCAGGAGATTTTATTAATGTTACCAGCAATATTTATTGTTATCTATTTATGGATAAACATAAGTTTTAGCTTTTGGACATCTTATTTAGGCTTAAGTATTGTTGCAGGTTGCTGTATATATTTTATTGTTATACAATTAATTAACATAAAAAATATTGTAAATAGCAACACTTTGTTTGACAAACCTCAGGATCATATTCAATTTTTACAAAAGTTTAGAAAATCAAGATATATCCAACACACTCGTAATTATAAAATCTATTCTATTGCTTTAGGTTTAGGAATTAGTTTATACTTTATAGAGTTTTTTTATAGTTTAAATATCTGGATAATGCTGGGGATTGTAACAGCTACTATTGCGTGGTTTGTTATCTGCTATATGTATTTAATGAAGATTTACATCAATAAAGAGGAAAAACGTTTTACAGAAATGATAGAGAATTTAGAACGGTTAAGCAATCAATTTAAAGATGAAATTTAAAGGATTATTTATTCTCCTTAATAGCTGTAATGACTAATACTTCCGCATCCATTGTTTGAAAAACCAATTCTTTATCATTTAATTCTTTGATAAGAAAAGGGATTTTACGTTTTTGTCCATTAGGTAAATATTCTTCATATCTAATAATTTTTCCTTCAACTTGATAAGTACCATTAGATAAAATTTTACCGCTCGAAAAAATTTTAGCTTTTCCATCACTATAGAAAACAATAGCTGGATTTTTAATAGTGATACTTGGTAAAGGTTTATCTAAGGATTTATTAGCATATCCATAAGAAGTATAATTCCATTTTCCAATTAAATCTTGCTGCTTAATATTACCATTACAAGCAATTAAAAACATCAAAAGTGAAGAATAAAATAGCTGTTTTTTCACATTTAAGATCCTAATTCTACAATCCTATCAAATTCTTCTCCTTTTAACTGCATTACAGATAACCTCCCCTGCTTCACCAAAGAAATATTCTTTAATCTTTCATCAGCCTTAATGGTTTCTAAAGTTACCGGATTTTTTAAAGATTGAACAGGAACTAAATCTACAACTACCCAATTCTTGTCTTCTGTTGTTGGATCTTGATAAAACTCCTTTACCACTTTAGCAATTCCAACCACATTTTTACCTTCATTACTGTGATAAAAAAGCACCAAATCGCCTTCTTTCATTTCTTTAAGGTTATTACGAGCTTGATAATTTCTAACACCGTCCCAAAAAGTACGTTTATCTTTATTAAACTTATCCCAACTGTATTTAAAAGGTTCTGATTTTACTAGAAAATATTGCATAAATTAATTTTGAATGATAGAATTTTGAATGAGTGAATTTTGAATGAATGAATTTTGAATGAGTGAATGAATAATAAACCTAACTAAAAACTAACTAACTAACTAACTAACTAACTAACTAACTAACTAACTAACTAACTAACTAACTAACTAACTAACTAACTAACTAACTAACTAACTAAAAGATAACCACCTAATTAAAACCTAATGAATAATCTTATAAACCAGTTCTTTCATTAAATCTCCAGCTTCAGTGTTGCCTGTGCTATCAACGCCTTTAGATTTTAAATCATATTCTCTTAAAAGGGAAATTACCTCAAAAGTTTTTCCTAATGGATAGTTTTTTGCAGCAAATTCATAATCCTTTAAAAAATACGGATTAACGCCCATTTCTCTTGCAGCTTGAGATTTATCTTTAATGTAATGATATTTTAAAATTTTAGTAAAATAACCAGCTAAATTTCCCATTACCAAAACCATTGGATTTGCTTTTGGATTGGCCTCAAAATAATTTACAATTTGATTAGCCTTAAAAACATCTCTTTTAGAGAGTGCATTCTGCAATTCAAAAACATTGTATTCTTTACTGATACCGATATTATCCTGAACTTCTTTAGTGCCTATCTCCTGCCCTTTTGCAACATTCAACATCAACTTTTCCAGCTCGTTGGCAACCTTACTTAAATCATTACCTAAATACTCTCCTAGCAATGCAGCAGCTGTATGGTTGATGTGATATCCTTTAGATTTAATAAAATCCTCTATCCAGGCTGGCACTTTATTATCATAGATACTGGCAGATTCAAATACTAAACCATTTTTCTCGATTACTTTATAAACCTTTTTACGTTTATCAAATTTGCCATACTTATGGCATAGCACTAAAATGGTACTCTTTAAAGGATTTTCACAGTAAGCTTGAAATTGTTCTGCAGCTTTATCTATCTTTAATTCTTGAGCTTCTTTAACCATTACTAATTGATAATCGCTCATCATTGGGTAACGTTTGCTGGCGTTTAAAACCGACATCACATCTGCATCCTTACCATAAAAGATAGTTTGGTTAAAACTTTTTTCTGCTTCGCTTAAAACATTTTCTTCTAAATAATCGCTTATTAAATCGATATAATAACTTTCATCGCCATGCAATAAATATATAGGCTTTAGTTTTTTGGCTTTAATATCTTTAATAATATCTACTGCAGTCATGTATCAGCTAAATTAAAAAATATTAGCCCTCAAAAATTAGAATGTTGATAATTCAACCTTATTTTAGCAAAATGTTTAAACCAATTCCTCTAAACTTACCTCAATATCCTTTTAAATTATCGCAAAAGGATGATGTAGTTTTCATTTTTGATGAATTGCGAAAAAAGGATTTAGTACTTACACCAGAAGAATGGGTAAGGCAGCATTTTGTAAAATATTTAATCATTCAAAAGAAATATCCAAAAACGCTTATCAAACTTGAAGGCGGTTTAAAACTAAATAAATTACAAAAAAGAACTGATATATTGATATTTGATAGAGCAGGCGAACCAATTATATTAGTAGAATGTAAAGCTACATCCGTTAAGATTGACCAAAAAGTTTTTGATCAGGCAGCTAGTTATAATATGATACATAAAGTTAAATTTTTGGTAGTAAGTAATGGCCTTAAGCATTATTGCTGTGTTTTAAATTACGAAACTAATAGCTATCAATTTTTGGAAGAACTACCAGAATTTACCCCTAATATCATTGATTTTTAAATCTTATCAATATTAATTTAGTATTAAGTTTAATCATAAATAGATACAACAATTACCTAAACAAAACTTTGTAACCTTATATTTTAAATTTCCGTAAAAAGCAATAACCTCAAAATTTAAAACTGTAAGAAATGGAACAAAGTATTTACATTAAATGTGATAAATGCCTGTTTTCTAAAAATGGTTTGTATGCTATTTTATCGGCAACAACTATTTTGGCAGGAGTTTCAATCACACTATTTTACGCAAATCATTACAGAATTAAGCTCTTATCTTTTTCTATCTATCTCATCAATTGTTATTGCATTTTGTTTTTACGAACTATATGTACAGCAAGAAGAGAATTACATTTTCATTAATGATGATGAAATTTGGTTTAAACATTCGTTACAGAATGAAACCATCTGTTTGAAATTTAACACATTAAATCATTTCGAAACTCGATTTTCTGAAATTGTATTTAGCACCAAACAGGAAGAAAAAGTTGTATTAAAACTCAACAGGATTACTGATGAGAAAAAAAGGTGGGAAGTAAAAGAATTCTTAAAAAATCATATTCCGCAGTTTCGCGATAGTAAGGTTTCGCTATTAAAAACTGCTTAGCCATTTGTTTAACCTTTATTTAGCCTTTTATCAGTTTGGTAGAAGGCTTTTTTATTTAACAGGAAAATTTGTATCAATCAAAACCTGTATTATTCCATCCACTAAACCAACCTTAGGAACAAATATTTGCTTTATGCCACCCCATCTCATTACTGTTAAAAAAAGCTCACTAGCAGGGATAATTACATCCGCCCTATCTTGGTTAAGCCCTAAAATATTGATACGATCTTTTAAAGAAAAGGAATTAAGGTATTCATATTGTGCCTTAAGCTTTAGAAAACTTAACGCTTTGTTCTCTTTTTCTTCTGATAATCTAAAAATTTTATTAATGTTGCCACCAGTACCTATACCTATTAAAACTTTATAATTAGTTGTTTCCTTCCTTAACCAAAGTTTCATTTCATCCCAAGTTTCTGGTTTATCTTGGTTATCTAAAATGCGAATAGTTCCTAAATTAAAAGATTTAGAGGCCTGAATCTTTCCATTTGAGAATATGGACAGTTCTGTACTTCCACCTCCAACATCTATGTATAAATAATTCTTTTTTCTATCTAGGGTTTGATCTACATGACTTGAGTAAATGATATGCGCTTCTTTTTGGCCACCAATAATTTCTAGATTTATATTTGAAGCCTCAAAAATCCTTTTTACTAACTCATCTCCATTTTTAGATTCTCTGAGTGCAGATGTAGCGCAAGCCATGTAATCTTTAACTTTATAAACATCCATTAAATTTCTAAACGCTACCATTGTTTTGATCACATCATCAGCTTTTTTATCAGAAATACTATGGTTTAAAAAAGCATCATCTCCTAACCTTACTGGCACTCTAATCAAAGAATTTTTCTTAAAAGAAATCACTCCATTATTGTTGGTAATATTTGCAATGAGTAATCTTATTGCGTTAGAACCAATATCAATTGCTGCGTATATCAAAATCTTTAAGATTTATTTTTTAAATAATTATAGGAATCCACTTGACTTCTTATAGGTAATGCACTTCTTATTCTGTGGTATTTGTTGTTATTTAAAGCATTTATTTCTCTTGCTTTTACATTATCTTTTAATTGGATATTGATGATATCTCTAATCTCTTGCTTAATTTCTGGATTATAAATAGGGAAACCCACCTCAACTCTATGATCCAGATTACGGGTCATCAAATCTGCAGAAAGCAAATAAATATCTTCATTTCCATCATTTGCAAAGATCCAAATCCTGGCATGTTCTAAAAATTTATCAATTATTGAAATAACATGAATATTAGTGCTAAAACCTTCTTTACCAGGAACCAGGCAACACATTCCTCTAATAATTAAATCAATTTTAACACCACTATTACTGGCCTCATAAAGCTTTTTGATAGTAAGCTCATCTGCTAAAGAATTCATTTTTAAAATTAAATATGCTTCCTTTCCTAGTTTTGCATTTTTAATTTCCCTATCAATCATAAAGAATAATCTTTTACGAGTTTCTAAAGGAGAAACTATCAAATGCTCATATCCTTTAGAAATTTTCTTTTGCTCAATATTTTCAAAAAGCTTACTCAATTCTTTGGTAATGCGTTCATCTGCTGTAAAAAGGCTATGGTCGCAATATATTTTTGCTGTTTTCTCATTATAGTTTCCGGTTGCCATATTTGCATAATAAACTGGCTTACCTTTTTCTATCCTTGTTACCATGCAAATTTTAGTATGCACTTTATATCCAGAAATACCATAATTCACTACAATACCCTCTTCTTCTAACTTATTGGTCCAATAGATATTTGCTTGCTCATCAAATCTCGCTTTAAGCTCTACTAAACAGTGAACTTTTTTACCGTTTCTGGCTGCATTAATCAATGCATTTACAATTCTAGAATTTTCTGCCAACCTATAAAGCGTAATATGGATGCTTTTAACTCTTGGGTCTATTGCTGCTTCTCTTAAAAAATGGATGATATAATCAAAGGATTGATATGGAAGATTAATAAGGTAATCCTTTTGCTTGATAAGCTCTAACATCCCCTTAGATATACTTAAATCTTTAACTGGTAAAGGTGTGATTTTTTTATACTCTAAATCTGCTTCACCAACATTAGGAAAGCTTATAAAATCTTTGAAGTTATGATACTTATTTCCAGGAATCAAGCTTTCAGAGCTCAATTCTAATTTGTTAATAACAATGTTTAACATCTCGATTGGCATTGCGCTGTCATACAATAAACGCATTGGCTTGCCTTTTTTACGCTTTTGTAAACTCTTAGAAAGTGCCTCAATAAATTTATCGCTGACATTTTTATCCAGATCTAATTCTGCATCTCTTGTTATTTGGATAGAATATGCCTCTACTTCGTCATAATCAAAAACAAAGAAAATTTCGTCTAAACAGTAACGTATAACATCATCTAAAAGAATGATAAATTTTAAATTGTTGGTTTCAGGTAAAACCAAAAAACGATTTAAGCTATCAGGAATCTCAATTAAAGCATATTTTACTTTCTGCTTTTTAGCATTATTAGTTAATTTAACTAAAAAATAAATTACCCGATCTCTTAATTCTGGAAACGGTTTTTTATCATCAATAATAATCGGAACAATTGTAGAAAGTATTCTTTCTCTAAAATATTTTTTAACAAATATCCCTCTGCTAACGTTTAATTGATGTTCATTAAGTATAAATATTTTATTTTCAGCAAGTTCTTTGATGATTTCTTCATACAAAAGATTAAATTTTTTCTCTTGTTTTACAACGATGTTTTTAATTTGGTTAAGGATTTTTTTTGGATTATAACCAAATTCTTCTTTCACTTTGCTTACCAAGTTTGCTAACCTGTTTAAAGTAGCAACCCTAACACGGTAAAATTCATCTAAGTTAGAAGAGAAAATTGCTAAAAACCTCAGTCTTTCTATCAACGGGACAGTTTTATCAGTAGCTTCCTGCAAAACTCTTGCATTAAAATAAAGCCAACTGATTTCCCTATTTATTAAAGGAGGTTTTTCTTGAGTCATGTATATTGAAAAAATCCCGAAGCAAATGTCCGGGATTCAAAACTGCAAATTATTTTGTTAATTAATCATTAAATTAAGGTTAATTACCTTTTTTAATTACCCTCTTTTATATTTATTCTGAGGTCCAGCTTGAGTGGGTAAATCTGTATTATGAGGTTTGCTATCAGATTTTGGCGTAGCAACTTTTCTTTTAGTACTACTCACAACTTTAGGAGTTTCTGGATGTTTGTTCTCTAATTTCGGATCTTCTGATTCTTCTTCTTTTTGTGATGATGATGATGAAGCGTTTGTTTTTGATACTGGTTTAACAGGTTTTTTGTTGCTTGCTGTTAACGGGTTAAGGTTATTTACAGAATTAACTTTTTCAGAAACCTCCTCTTTAACTTTAGTAGCTTGTTTTATAACTTTATTTAAAGATTTGCTAACCTCTTTTTTTGCTTTAGCCACCTCTTTTTTAACAACCTTTTTTACTTCTTCTTTTTCTATATCAGCTTTTTTGAATTTATCTTTAATAGAATTCTTTACTCCATCAGCTTTTTTTGATAATTTTTTAGAAATAATCTTACTTGCTTTTTTAATTTCACTACCAATATCTTCTGCATCATGCCCAAGGCTAAAAATGAAATCTTTGATTTTTTTTGATAAGTCAATTTCTATGGTAGAAATCACTTTTTTCTTGGCATCTTTTTTTGCTGATTTTGATTTTGGACTTTTCATATCTTATATTTAATAATAAATTATTTTAAATTTACCGTTAATTAAATATATTATCAAATAACAGTCCAAATATGCCTACTTTCGATATCGTTTCTAAAATTGATGCACAAACACTTGATAATGCAATTAATAATGCAAAAAAGGAAATTTTAAATCGATACGATTTTAACGATTCTAAAAGTAGTGTAGAACTCGATAAAAAAGCAAATTTACTGACCATTATTACAGAAAATGATATGCGCTTAAAAGCAATAGTAGACGCTATTATATCACGTTTTGTAAAACAGGGTTTAGACCCTAAAGCATTAGATTTAGAAAAGCCTTTTTTTAGCGTTACCGGAAATATGATTCGAAAAGAAATTTCAGTTAAAGAAGGTATAGAGAAAGAAGCTGCGAAAAAAGTGGTCAAGAAAATAAAAGATTCTGGACTAAAAGTGCAAGCTTCTATAATGGATGATCAGGTAAGGGTGCAAAGCAAAAAAATAGATGACTTACAAGCGGTTATCGCTCTTTGCAGAACAGAAGATTTTGGACAGCCTTTACAATATATTAATATGAGAAATTAATCTATTTGTTTTCTAACTCTTTTATCTCTTCAATATCTAATATATACTTATTCTGTATCAAGAAATCAAAAAGCGGTTTTGCTTCTGGCGATACCACCAAATTTTTTGTAGTAACAATTACCTTATTTTTTATATCTCTAAAAGGATAAGTCAGCAATTTTACATTTCCGCTAAACAAATCACTTATATAAGCTAAAAGCTCATTGGTGTAATTTGCACCGTAATTTTCAGATAAAAATATATGTTTAAGATTGGCAATATTTGTGGTGATTGCAACACTTTTGGGTTTACATTTAGCTAAATATCTGGCGAGTTTATTATGTCTGTTAAAGTTAGAAATAATCACTGCATGCCCCATTTCGGTAATATCCTTTGCTCTTCTTGCAACCCTATCTAAAAGCTCATTATCATCGCTTTCTGCTTTTTCCATCATATTGTTTAAAGTAAGCTCGGCCATTGTTATTAATTCAACATCGCTAATTTCTAAATAAGCTTTATATTGAGTAACTGCATGGCTAAAAAGCTCGAAATCTGGTTTAGTCTTTTGGTTAAACCGAGTTCTTAAAATCATGATATGCTGTTTGTACATGTAATCTTTAGCCTGTACAACACCCGCATTAGGCGTAAATATAGCCGCACTAGAAAATCCTTTTTGTATCAAATAAAGGTTAACCAACACTTCATTTAAATCGGTAAAGGCAGTACCATTAACGCTTATTAAATCTATCTCTACAGAACCAGTACTTAAATTATCAGCCAAAGATTCTATCATCCTTTTTGGCTCTTGATGATAATTAAATGCTGCATAAACCAAATTAACACCTAATATTCCTAATACGTTTTGTTGCAAAGTAGCATCGTTATCCAATAACCTAACGTGAAAAATTATTGTATTTGATGGGCCACAAGGTTCTAATTGAAATTTGATACCTAGCCAGCCATGCGGATCATTAGATTTATTATAGTTTAAGGTAGTAACAGTATCAGCAAAAGAGAAAAAAGTACGGGATTGATATTCTACACTACATAATCGCTCTCCTAATAATGCAAATTCATGATTCAGCATTTTTTCCAATCTAGATTTAGAAACATATCTTCCAGATTCTTCTAAGCCATAAATTTCATTACTAAATGTCATATCATACGCCGACATTGTTTTAGCAATGGTACCAGAAGCCGCTCCTGCAGTGAAAAAATTCCTGGCCACTTCTTGTCCAGCTCCAATTTCTGCAAATGTGCCATAAATATTTTCATCTAAATTTATCTTTAATGCTTTACGGCGGGTATCTAGCGTTTCTAGTATCATATTCACAAATGTAAAATAATTTAAAGGCTATTAAAAAAGCAATCCCGACTTTTATGCAAAGCCGGGATGCGTGTTAACCAAATTAAACTAAAAAACTCTTAATTAATCGCAATATCCCTTGTTTGAAATTTTGCTTCTTCTTTTTTCGCAATGCTGATGTTTAAAATACCATCAACATAAGTAGCCTCAATTTTTGAATGATCTATTAAGTCAGGCAAATTAAAAGATCTTACAAAGGATCCATAATTAAATTCTTGTCTGTTTAATTTTTTACCTTCTATTTCATCTTTACTTTTAACATCGGCTACAATTTTTAAAACATCTTTGTCTAAGCTAATTTTAAAATCATCTTTTTTCATTCCCGGTGCAGCCAATTCCAAATGAAAATGGTCTTTTGTTTCAGAAATATTTACCATCGGAACGCTTGATAAAATTTTATCATTTACATAGTTATCTTTAAAAAAAGAATCAAATAATTCGTTAAAAGTTGAATAACCGTTTACTTTTTTGTCGTTGTTAAATTTTACTAAAGTCATTTTTATATCCTCCAATTATTTTTTTTATGATTATGTTTATGCTTGGTCAAACCAAATACCAACAGGGTATTTGCTTATTTTTAACGACAAATTGTCGTTTTTAAGCATTATTTACCGACAACATTTCCGATTATGGATATAAAAGAAGTTTTAAAGAAGTTTAAGTACAAAACTGAAATCCCTATAAGGTTTTCTGATATGGATATGTTTGGACATGCAAATAATGCAGTTTATCTCACCTATTTTGAACAAGCCAGAAGTAATTATTGGAAAGATATTATTAAATGGGATTGGAAAAAAACAGGGATAATTGTTGCCAAAGCCGAAGTAAATTACATTAAACCTATAGTTTTGGATGAGCAGATTATTGCTTATGTTAAAACAAGTAGACTAGGAAATAGCAGCTGGGACATAGAATATGTATTGGTTTGTATAAATGAAGACGAAACAGAATCTTTAAGAACACATGGGAAATCCGTACAAGTTGCGATTGATTATCAAACTAATAAACCAACTCCTATACCTGCAGAAGAAAGATATTTAATGAAAAACTACGATGATATTTGGCTGAATGAAGTTTAATTTAAATTTACTATGAAAAAGCTATTATCAATATCGTTACTATTTTTTGCCGTTCCCGTTTTTGCGCAACAAACAATTCAAGATGTTAATCATCAAAGAAATGAAATAAACCTAACAGGGATGAAAATTTTAGGCGGGTGGGCTTTAGCAAACATGGCAGTTGGTAGTATTGCTTATTTTAAAACATCGGGAAAAAATAAATATTTCCATCAAATGAATGTGTTTTGGAATGTTGCAAATTTAGGTTTAGCTACAGCTGGATATTTTGGAGCGAAGGCAGATTTAAATCAACAATTAAATTTAGCAAGGTCTGTTCATGATCAACATAAAATAGAAAAAATATTATTATTAAATGCAGGATTAGACGTTGGCTACATGGCAACAGGCTTGTTCTTAAATGAAAGAGGAAAAAATAAATCATCTGATAGATTAAAAGGATATGGTAATTCTTTAATATTACAAGGTGCTTTTCTTTTAATTTTCGATTCTGGAATGTATGTCATCCATAATCATAATGGAAATGGTTTAGATAAAATCTTGGAAAAAGTAAGTGTTAATTTTGATGGTGAGCAGATTGGAATAACTTATTCCATTAACCACAAAGCCCACTAAGTTTTTCACAGAGAAAACAAAGTTTATCAGTAAAAGTCTTAACTTTCTTAATTTCTTAATGGTCGAAAATAAATTAAAAATTGTTTGAATCTTGATTTACAGGATTGAAGGATTATCATGATGTTTAAATTCAAAATTATCAGAAAGTGATTTTTCAAAAAAACGTTTCTAAATCAAAATCCCTTTTATCCTAAAATCTAGAAAATCGAGATTCAGACAAAAAAATTTAGCATTAATGAAAATTAGTAGCAAAAACACTTAATGTTATCAAAAAACAATTCTCTAAAAAAACCACCACGTTAAACAATTGTTAATACAGCTAGAATTAAAAACTTAATTCTTATTTTGAGCCACAAACACAACAATACAAAATAGCATGTCAAATCACAACGGAAACTCTATTAAGCAAGTGCTCTTGCAACTCATCTCAAATGTTTTCGAGCAATCTGGAAATAAACCACTTAATCATAGGCAAGTAGCCAATATATTAAACATTATAGATCCCGCCTCAAAAGCTACTATTTTAGAAATTTTAGAAGATGAAACCAAGAATGGCGTTTTTTTAGAAGTCGCAAAAGGAAAGTATAAATTACATGAGGTTAAAGCTTTTTTAACTGGTAAAATATCTATGGCTAATGATGGTTCGGCATTTCTAATTCCGGATGATGAATTTGAAAAAGACATTTATATCGGTCCTAGAAAATTAAGAACAGCCTTACACGGCGATATTGTTAAACTACATGTTTATGAAAGTAGTAAAGGCAAACGCAAAGAAGGGGAAGTAGTAGAAATAGTGAAAAGGGCAAAGATGGAGTTTACTGGAATTATTAAAATCTCCCAGCATTTTGCTTTTTTTATCCCTGATGATCGTAAGATGCTGCATGATATTTTCATCCCTTTAGAGGATTTAAATGGTGCAAAAAACGGTATGAAAGCTTTGGCTAAGATAGTGGATTGGCCTGCGGGAGCAAAAAACCCGGTTGGTGTAATTAAAAGTATCTTAGGAAAACAGGGAGAAAACAATACCGAGATGAACGCAATCCTGGCAGAATATGGTTTCCCGCTCACTTTTCCAGAAGAAGTTGAAAGAGAGGCCCAGGAAATCTCCACAGAAATTACCAAAGAAGAAATTGCAAAGCGCAGGGATTTTAGAGAGGTAACCACTTTTACTATTGATCCATTTGATGCAAAAGATTTTGATGATGCCATCTCTTTTAAAATATTAGAAAATGGAAATTATGAAGTGGGTGTGCACATTGCAGATGTTTCCCATTATTTAATTCCTGATTCTGCTTTAGACAAAGAAGCCTATGATCGTGGAACTTCAGTTTATTTGGTAGATAGGGTAATCCCGATGTTACCAGAAGTTTTATCTAACGGTTTATGCTCTCTTCGTCCTAAAGAAGAAAAATATTGTTTTTCTGCAGTATTTGAAATGGATAAAGAAGCCAATATTCATGACCAATGGTTTGGCAAAACCGTAATCTACAGCGATAGAAGATTTGCTTATGAAGAAGTTCAAGAAATTATTGAGGCTAAAGAAGGTGAATTTAGCAATGAAATACTCACTTTAAATGCATTAGCTTATAAGTTAAGGGAAAGAAAATTTAAACATGGTGCCATCAACTTTGAAAGCACAGAAGTAAAATTTAAACTAGATGAAACTGGAAAACCAATTGGTGTTTATGTAAAAGAGCGAAAAGATGCACATAAACTAATTGAGGATTTTATGCTCTTAGCTAATAAAAAGGTAGCAGAATTTATTTCGAGAAAGGGAAAAGGGAAACACAAATATACTTTTGTTTATAGAGCTCATGATGTGCCAAAGCCAGAGAGTTTAAAAGCTTTTGCAGAATTTGCTTCTAAATTCGGTCATAAAATATCTACTAAAACAGATAGGGAAACAGCCAGATCCTTAAATAAATTAATGGCTGATGTAGAAGGTACAAAAGAACAAAATGTGCTGACTTCTTTGGCAATCAGATCAATGGCTAAAGCCATTTATACTACAAAAAGCAGCAGCCATTATGGTTTGGCTTTCGATTTTTATACTCATTTTACTTCTCCAATCCGTCGTTATCCTGATGTAATGGTTCATCGACTTTTAGAACATTATTTACAAAATGGTGAAAATGTGAGCGCAGAGCATTACGAAAAAATGTGTCAGCATTCTTCACAAATGGAGAAAAAAGCTGCAGATGCAGAGCGAGCTTCTATCAAATACAAACAAGCAGAATATTTGGAAGATAATATTGGGCAGATGTATAAAGGAATTATTTCTGGCGTAACAGAGTGGGGAATGTATGTAGAAATTGAAGAAAATAAATGTGAGGGAATGATACGTTTAAGGGATATTTCGGATGATTTTTACACTTTAGATGAAAAGAACTATTGCATTATTGGTCAAAAGAAAAAGAAAAAATATCAATTGGGTGATGAAGTGAAAATTAAAGTAAAAAGGGTTGATCTTGCAAAGAGACAAATCGATTTTAGTTTGGTGATAGAAGATTAATGATTGAATTTCAATGAAAGAATGATTGAATTTTGAAGGATAGAATGATTGAATTTTAAATGTTAAAATGAATCAAAGACTCTTAACTCAAAACTAATAAACTCTTTTGCTAAAACTAATACCAGTGAACTTTTAATACAAAAATGTACAGCATACAAGAACTACAAAGCATTATAGATAAAGCAGTTAAAGGCACTTCTTATCCTGCCGAACCTAAAGAATTATATGAACCGATAGCCTATTTAATGTCGCTTGGTGGAAAAAGGTTAAGACCTGCTTTAGTTTTAATGGCAACGGATTTATTTGGTGGCGATATTAATGATGCCCTTGCCCCTGCCCTTGCGGTAGAGCTGTTCCATAATTTTACCTTGATGCATGACGATATAATGGACAAGGCGCCATTAAGGCGAGGAAAACCTACAGTACATGCTAAATGGGGTGATTCTGTAGCTATACTTTCTGGCGATGTGATGTTTGTGAAAGCTTACAAAATGATGATTCAGGTTAAACCTCAGATCTTGGCCGACGTTTTAGATGTTTTTAATGCAACTGCGATTGGCGTTTGTGAAGGCCAACAAATTGACATGAATTTTGAAAATAGAGGTGTTGTAGAAGTTGATGAGTATTTAGAAATGATACGACTTAAAACAGCAGTTTTAGTGGGTGGAGCTTTAAAAATTGGGGCTTTAATAGGTGATGCCTCAAAACAAGAAGCAGATAATCTTTATCAATTTGGTGAAAATTTAGGAATTGCATTTCAACTACAAGATGATATTTTAGATGTATACGGCGACCCTTTAAAATTTGGAAAACAAGTTGGTGGAGACATCATCTCAAATAAAAAAACTTATCTTTTAATTAAAGCATTAGAATTAGCCAAAGGCGATGATTTAATCGAACTTAAAAACTGGCTTGCAAAACCTGATTTTAATTCAGAAGAAAAAGTAAATGCTGTGAGAAACATTTACAACAACATAGGAATTAAAGACCTATCTGAGAACTTAATGCAATCTTATGCTCAACTAGCTTTAGATAATTTAGATAAGATAAATGCATCTCAAGAAAATAAAAGCACTTTAATGGATTTTGCCGATATGTTGATTAAAAGAGAACACTAAAATTAAATGAGATGATTAAAAACGTAGCAGTAATAGGTTCAGGAACAATGGGAAACGGTATTGCACATACGTTTGCCCAAAATAATTTTAAAGTTTCTTTAATAGATATTTCAGAAGAAAATTTACTAAAAGCAATTGCTACAATTGATAAAAATTTAGAAAGGCAATTAACAAAAGGAACGATTTCACAACAAGATAAAGCTAATACGTTATCTAATATTCAAACATTTACCATTTTAAAAGACGGAGTGAAACATGCCGATTTAGTAGTTGAAGCAGCTTCGGAAAATTTAGAAATTAAGCTTAAAATATTTAAGGAATTAGATGAAATTTGTAAGCCTGAAACCATTTTAGCCTCCAACACATCTTCCATTTCAATTACAAAAATTGCATCTGTTACCAACAGAGCTGATAAGATTATTGGTATGCACTTTATGAACCCAGTTCCTATTATGAAATTGGTAGAAGTGATACGCGGTTACACAACTTCAGATGAAGTGACAAATAACATCATGGAGCTTTCTAAAACTTTAGGAAAATCACCGGTTGAAGTAAATGATTATCCTGGTTTTGTGGCTAATAGAATTTTAATGCCGATGATAAATGAAGCAATTTATACTTTGTTTGAAGGCGTTGCCGGAGTTACAGAAATTGATACCGTAATAAAATTAGGAATGGCACACCCAATGGGACCATTACAACTGGCTGATTTTATAGGTTTAGATGTTTGCTTATCTATTTTATATGTATTGCATGATGGTTTCGGAAATCCAAAATATGCTCCTTGTCCGCTTTTGGTAAACATGGTAACTGCCGGAAAAAAAGGAGTGAAATCTGGCGAAGGTTTTTATTCTTATCAGCATGGTAGCAAGGAGTTGGTAGTTGCTGAGAAGTTTAGTTAAATTGTACAAAAACCAAATCGATAAAGTAATCAAATGAAACTACACACCATAAATACAGGATTTTTCAAACTAGACGGCGGTGCCATGTTTGGCGTTGTTCCTAAATCCATTTGGCAAAAAACGAATCCAGCTGATGAAAATAATCTCTGTAATTGGGCAATGCGCTGTTTATTAATTGAAGATGATGATCGATTGATATTGGTGGATACAGGAATCGGTGATAAGCAAAGCGAAAAATTTTTTAGCCATTATTATTTGCATGGCGATGATACCTTAGAAAAATCGTTACAGAATTTAGGTTTTAGCCGCGATGATATCACAGATGTTTTTTTAACCCATCTACATTTTGATCATGTTGGTGGAGCTATTATCCGTGAAAACGAAAAACTAATTCCTGCTTTTAAAAACGCTATTTATTGGAGTAATAAAAACCATTGGGAATGGGCAACAAATCCAAATCAGCGTGAAAAAGCTTCTTTTTTAAAAGAGAATATTTTGCCGATTGAAGAAAGTGGAAAATTAAGGTTTATAGAAAATAAAGATAGTGTAGAGTTTACAAAAAATATTAAAGTGCGTTTTGCTTATGGGCATACCGACGCTATGATGCTTCCTCAAATCTCATATAAAGGTAAAACTTTAATTTATATGGCAGATTTACTTCCTTCCGTCGGGCATATCCCTTTGCCTTATGTAATGGCTTATGATATGTTTCCATTAAAAACTTTAGATGAAAAAGCGGCATTTTTGAAAGAAGCACAAGAAAACAAATACATTCTTTTCTTAGAACACGATCCTATAAATGAATGTTGCACTTTAGAAATGACAGAAAAAGGCATAAAATTTGGTCAGGCATTTAGATTAGCGGAAATTTAACCGCTTGTCTGAAAAATATGATTAAAAAATTCCTTTCTATTTTATGCGTCTGTGGATTTTTCTTAATGGCCTGCAGCGATTTTGAATATAGTCCAAACCAAGCTTTTGATAAAGATAGCCCTGTTGATTTAAATGCTAAAAGCTTAGCCCGTCTTCAAAACATTGAAAATGATGACACAGTTAAATTCATTGTATTTGGAGATCCACAAAAATCAGCAAATGAATTAGACGAGTTTATTGCTAAAGTTAACACCATGAAAAATGTTGATTTTGCAATTTTAGCAGGCGATATTTCTGAATTTGGTTTATTACAGGAAACCAAGTGGGTAGCTTTAGAACTAGAACAACTAAAAATT
Source organism: Pedobacter psychrophilus (assembly GCF_001652725.1). Lineage (GTDB taxonomy): Bacteria > Bacteroidota > Bacteroidia > Sphingobacteriales > Sphingobacteriaceae > Pseudopedobacter > Pseudopedobacter psychrophilus. The sequence goes on along the minus strand of NZ_LWHJ01000027.1, from coordinate 401,356 downwards.
CCTCATTTTGCAGTAATAGGAAATCACGATTTATTAGCAAAAGGTGATGCTGTATTTAAAAGAATGTTTGGAGAACTTAATTATTCTTTTGCTTATGATGGTGTTAAATTTATTTGCCATAATACCAACGGGAGAGAATATAAGTTTAATGGATTAGTGCCTGATATCAACTGGTTACAACAAGAACTTAAACCCCAAACTGGTGTAGAAAGCTACGTTGCTATTTCACACATCAGACCTTTTTCGCCAGATTTTGATACCAACTTAGACATCCCATACACAGATGTTTTTAACGCACAACCTAAATTTTTAGCATCATTTCATGCACATGACCACGGTTACGGAGAATTTTTTCCTAATAATTCAAGAGTTCCATTTGTGGTAACCACCAATATTGGAAATAAAGGTTTCATCTTAGCAACTATCGTGAATAATAAAATTTCTTATGAGCGCATTAACTACTAAAACTTTATATTTATTGATATGCCTTTGCTGTTGCGGATTTTTTTCAAAGGCTCAAAAACTAAAATTCTTAATTCCAGATGGAGCCGTAGTTCAACATGCTGGTAGTATAGGTTATTTTAGCGGTGGCGTTAGTTATGATCTCTTTAAAAGCAAAAAAGGAAGTTTAGATATTACTTACGGTTATTTACCTGAAAATAAAGGCGGGGCATTTAGCACCATTTCTACTAAATTCATTTATCGCCCATTAAAAATAAAAGCAAATGACTGGTTAACTATTTATCCAATTAACCCAGCAACGTTTATAAGCTATACCGTAAACAAAGATTTTGATTTAACATGGGATAGAGGTCAATATTCTAAAGGGTATTATTATTGGTCAGAAGCTTTAAGAATTCATTTGGCATTTGGCAGCGAATTAAAGTTTAATACCAACAAGCTAATTCAGTCAAAAAAGATCAATGCTTTATCTTTGTATTATGAGATTAACACCAATGATGTATATATCATAAATTATGTGCAAAATAAATCTTATCTAAATATCACAGATATTTTTAAAGCAGGAATTGGTTTAAGAGCATATTTCTAAATCAGGAAATAAATAATGGCTCTGTAATCAACACTGAGCCATTATTTATTTTTTAAGACTATGCAGAATTCCTCGCTGCATTTACAATACCGTATAAAGTTCTTAAAATGAGCTTATCATAAACTTCTTTCTGACTTGCTTTTAAGTTTTTATCTAAACTTTTGATGATTGCGTAGCGCTGAATAATTACCAATGGTAAAGTTATTTTTTCCCTTACATCTATCGACTGAGCTTCGGTTGGGTATTTTTCCATTAAAACTTTGGTATCAGATAAATCTAACAACAGTTTTTTGGTGAGTTGATATTCTGCATGAAGCATTTTCCAGAATTCGCCGAAGGTTTCATCATCTGCTAAATAAGCTGTTAATCTAAAATCGGCTTTTTTCATAGACATCATACAGTTATCAATAATGGTTTTGTAAAACCCCGAATCTTTGTAAAGATTCTTAAGATTTAACCATTCGCCATCTTCCTTCATTTTTGCTAGTGCAGCACCCACACCAAAAAAACCAGGGATATTTTGTTTTAACTGACTCCATGAAGTAACAAAACTAATTGCCCTGAGATCTTCTAATTTAAGTTCTGAATCTGAATTTCTTTTAACCGGACGGCTACTAATATTTATCTGAGAAAGCATCTTTAAAGGACTTTGCACCTCCATAAATTTCAAGAATAAAGGATTAGTCCTTAAATCTATAAAAGCATGATAGCTGATATCTGCCATAGTACTCAATAAAGATTTTTCTTTCTCATCTAAGGTATTTTCCTTTTGCTTATATAAAGCAGAGGTAATCCCAGCATGAATCAATTGTTCCAGATTATTGATAGATGTTTCAAAAGTACCGTAATGAGAACTGATGGTTTGACCTTGAACCGTAATCTGGATTTGTTTATTGGCAACATCTTTACCGAAAGAAGCATAAAATTTGTGTGTTTTACCTCCACCTCTTGCAGGCGGACCTCCCCTTCCATCAAAAAACGCTAAATCAATTCCGTTTTTACGAGAAACTGAGGTTAATGTATATTTAGCATAATATAAAGACCAGTTTGCCATTAAATAACCTCCATCTTTGGTGCTATCAGAAAAGCCTAACATAATTACTTGTCGGTTTTTTCTGCGTTCTAAATGTTTGGCATAAATGGGATGACTATAAAGAGATTGCATCACTTCTTCTGCTGCTTTTAAATCATCAATAGTTTCAAAAAGAGGAACAAAATCAATATCTAATTCGTCCATTTTCCATCCGCTCCATAAAAATAATTGCATCAATTGTAAAATATCAGATGCTTTTTGGCAATTACTGATGATGAAACGATGACAAGCTCTTTTTCCGTTATTTTTTTGAAGGTCTTTTATAAGTCTGATTACATCTAAACTATCTTTACTTAAATCTGTAAATTTATTGTAATTGATTAGTTCTGCCGCGTTTAAAGGAATAGAATCAATTTTTTCAGTTTCTGATAAATTCATGTAATTTTCAGAAATACTGCCTTTTATCTCTGGATTAGACATACACTCTTCAAATAGAGATCTTAAAATCCTGCTATCTTGACGTATATCTAATGAAGCAAAATGACAACCAAATAGCTTCACCTTCCAAATCATATCATCTACAATATCAACAAATAAACTATCGTGATAATCTGTTAAAACTCTTTTAATATTTCTTAAACTATCTAAAAGTTCTTCTTTGTTATCATAAACATTTACGTTTATTCTAAAAGCATTATCATAAATAATGGTTTCTAAAATATCCATATATTTTTCTACACCATTAAAAGTTACCCTACGCTTCATGTTTTTAAAATCGCGGTAGTAACATCTAAACAAAGCTTTTCTTAAAAAAGAAGAAACTTGTTCTGTAGTTTCTGCGGTAACAAAAGGATTTCCATCTCTATCGCCACCTGGCCAAAAACCTAATTCTATTAAACTATGGTTATCTAAATTAAGATTAAAAACACTTTCCAGATTTCTATGAACATCTGAAGCAGTTTGATAAAGTATATTTTCTAAATACCATGTTAAGCTAATGGCCTCATCAACCGGAGTGGGTTTTTTCTTTTTAAAGAAAGGCGTTTTACCTAATTGTTGCAGTAAAAGGTTGATGGCATTAACATCATTAACTTTAATAGCATCAGTTAAATCCGTCATAATTCCCAAAACCGGACCCGGATAAAACTGAGTTGGATGGGCAGTTAAAACCAAACGAAGCTTAAACTCACTTAAACAATCCTGAATTTTTTTATAAAGGTCTTCATCTTCTAGAGCTTTATTCATTAATGTTCTTAAAGAAGTTGCTTCTTCTTGTACACTTATCTTACTAAAAGCAGCATCTTCAACCGCATCAAACAAAACTACCTGTCTTTCTATATATTGGATAAAGCGAAAGAGTAAATCTGTAGTGTCTTGTTGCTTGGTCAATCCTTTTTGTTGAGTAAAAAAAGACTCTATAATTTCATCCGGAGTTTGATGATTTTCTATTCCTTTTTCGCAATGGTCAAAAAAGTAAGGCAATGCAAGTCCTGTATTTTTTACACTATAAAAAGGAAGCGTTAAAAACAAGCTATTGTAAAGATCAAACTTTGTAGTGACCTCATTTTTGAATATGGTTTCTTTTGAGCTTAGGTGGGTAGTAAGTTTCGACATGATGTGTGAAAATTACAAAATCTTTGTCAGTACGCAAATAAATAACGAAAATATACCATTTCATGTTTTAGACTAAATCTTAATAAAATAATAAGAATCTAAAATTGATTTATTGGTAGATGTGATATTTGCAAATATCCTTGATATAAATTATTTTATTATGACAATATAAAACTACATTTCAATTAAATTCGTTGGTAATAAAGTAGTTAAAGTAAAAAATATTCACTCCTTTACCTAAAAATAAAAGTCATGTTGAAAGCAATAGGCATTAAAGTTTCATTTTTATTGATTTTATTGATTAATGCTTGCCAAGGCACAGATATTCTTGATGATGCAATTGTTAACCCTAAATTTGAGTTAATAGCAGCTCAAACAGCGTTGAGGGTAAATGAAACTGCTACCATTAGTGCAAAATATTTTGATGAATATGGTATCGAAAAAATTGTTCCTTTCACTTGGGCATCAACTCAACCACAAATTGTAAGCGTGAATTCAGCGGGTAAAATAACGGCTATAGCTGCAGGAAGTGCTCAAATTTATACTCAATATCAGAACACAACAGCAAACTCCATAAATATTACTGTAGTAGCTACCGATAATGCGGTAGCAAAAGTGATTATAACCTCTACAAAAACGAATCTTAATTTAAATGAGAACTTAAATTTAAGCATTAGCGCTCAAAATATTAATAATCAACTTGTAAATGGTCAAACAACACAATGGTTTTCTGAAAACGAAAGTATCTTAAAAGTGGATGGCAGCGGTAAAGTAACAGCGGTAGCAAATGGCGTAGCAGGTATACATGCAAAGATTGATGGGGTAAAAAGCAATAGTATAGATTTTACAGTAGGCAGCAGCGAATTAACAGGTACTTTTATTTCCGCAGGCGGCTATCAGGCTGTTGGAGATGCTTCATTGAAAAACGTAAATGGCGATGTAACCTTAAATTTAGCCAGTAATTTTTCCACTAGCTTTGCTTTAGGCACATTTGTATATTTAGCTAACTCTACTAATGGTGCCACAGTTAGATCTGCAGGTTTAGAATTAGGTGAAATAAAAACAAATGGAGCGAAAACATTTAATGTAAGTCAAATTAAAAGTGGAGTTACCTTACGTGATTATAAATATGTAATTATACTCTGCAAACCTGCAAGTGTAACCTTTGGATATGCAGAATTAAAATAATCTTGTTTTTAAGTTAATTAAAGCTTTTATCGTATAAATAACAACCTCAATGAAAATTATTTATCAGCTAACAGTTATCTGCTTTATTTTAATTAAATCTTCTAGTTTGTTTGCTCAAGGTTGGGTAAAAGAAAAAAGAACGGGTTATTTCAAAGTTGCCGAGAATATAGTAAAAAGCAATAAATATTACGCTCCAGATGGCAGCACCGTCAATATTATAACTATTGGTCAATATCAAACATCGCTTTACGGCGAATATGGCATTTCAAAAAAAATTACTGGTATTATTAATTTCCCATTTTATGTTAAGCAAACCTTAAATAATATACAGTTTAAGCAAAGTGGGAAAACAATTCCTGGAGACCAGACTAGTGGCATTGGCGATGCCGATTTAGGAATTAAGTATGGTTTCTTCCAAGATAAAAAAATAGTTTTGAGTACAAGCTTAATTTTGGGTTTACCTTTTGGGAAAACTGGTGCAGGCACAACAGGGATTTTACAAACCGGAGATTCTGAATTTAATCAGATTATTAGGATTGATGCTAGCCATTCTTTTTATCCAAAACCAATCTATACTTCTATTTATTCTGGATATAATAATCGTACTAAAGGTTTTTCTGATGAGATTCGTTACGGTGGCGAAATAGGATTTTCATTAGAAAAGTTTACTCCAATTATAAAATTGAATGGGGTACTTCCTATTAAAAATGGTAATACACTCACCTCGCAAGGAAGTTTATTTGCAAATAATATCGAATACCTATCACCATCTTTAGAGATTAACTATCAAGTTTCAAAAAAAATTGGTTTAAGCGGAGCAGCTGCCGGAGCAATTTATGCAAAAAATGTACTAAAGGCCCTTAATTATAATGCAGGTGTATATTTTAAATGGTAATTTAAATCGAGTTTAATAATTAACCCCCCTTCTCAAATTATTTAAATAATCCACCTTTAAATTTATTCTGACACCTTCAGTTTAATAATACGCTTTTTATAAAAAATGAAATCGATTCACCCTTTGTATAAACCTCTTTAGTATGAGTAATTTTCAAGTGAAATTAAAATTAATATTCTGATAGCTAACTCATTAAAACTTAAATATGGGAAATATAAATTTTTATTAAAATAATGTTTGCCAAAATGATTCACTTTTGTACTTTTGCAGCGGAGAGTTGGCAGAGTGGTCGATTGCGGCAGTCTTGAAAACTGTTGACTGTTACAGGTCCGCGGGTTCGAATCCCCCACTCTCCGCATAATTTAAAAAGCCTGAAGTTTTTCAATTTCAGGCTTTTTTATTTTAGAAGAATCTGGATTTTTCTTTTATTTCAATAGTAAAATAATGTGCTGCTATTTTTACTTCTATACATTTAAATAAGAAAACTGATTTTGTGATTTCTATATTTATAAGAAGATAAAAAGCCCTATAATAAAAATCAGGCTGATTGCTTTCTTTGGCTTCTTAGAGCTTCATTATTTTAAGATTCCAGATATTTTAATTTGGAGCAGCTTATATCGGTAACTCATTCAAAATTTTCTTTTGCACTCTCCAGTTTGGCAAATATTTATTCATAAGGATGACGAAGTTTTGTCATGATTTCTTTCTAATAAATGAACCATTCTATGCATAACAATATATTCAATACATTATAAAGGTTTCTTAGCCAATTCGATATTAAAAAGCGTTAATTTGATTACCATATCGACTAAAAACATATTGATACACTGCAATACTTTTTAAATCAACATCTTCATCTGTATAAGCATCTGAAGGTAACCATAGTAAATTTTCGTAAATACTAGATCGAACTTGCCCTTTAAGCTGTCGGCTTTCTTTCCAATTTGGGATGTTTAGTTTTTCTGCTTTTAACTTATCTAAAGTTTGTTTTGCTACCTTTTTAACATCTTTTAAATCTTTATCTGATAGCTCTTTACCCTCTTTGAGTAAATCAAAAACACTAAGCGTTTCTTGGTCCAAATTTTCTTTGAATGCCCTAATTTCTTCAACTGATAAATCTTTGATAAACTCTTGTAGATCTTCAAAGGTTTTGATGGTGTCTTCTAAAGATTTACCTTTATTATAAGCTTCAATAATTTCTTGATAACGTTCATAAAAAGCTAACCTTAGCGGATTGTCTCTTAACATTTGTTGCAGTTTTTGGTCAACCGCATTTTGAAGATCGTAAACCAATTCTTTTTTATTTGGGATTTTAGCGAAGGCTTTCCGTAATTTATCAAAATCTAGTTTCGATAAATCGACATAAACATCTTTTGGCTCATTAAGTTTGTTGTCTAATAAAATGCTATCATTTACAAAAGCTTGCAAACGCATCATTACTTCGGTTACATCTGCTGATTTGGTCTTTTTGTTTAGTGCGTTGTAAATCGCATCAATGGCATTATATTTCTTAATATGTGCTATCGCTTCCTTCTCGGGATAAAGCGCTTTGTACTTTCTGAATACATTTCTGGACGCAATTTCAAAAGTAGTTCTGGTTGTTTCGTTTAAGCAAACGCAGTCCATCGCTTTTTTAATCAGACCGATTTTCTCCATGGCTTTTGCATTGGTTAAATCAGTTAAATTGAACTCCAATTCCTTCAACTTCCCAACTACAACGGCTATCGCTTCTTTTAGTTCGGCTTCTATACTAATAAGCAATTCTAAAGGTTTGTCATTCGCAGAAGTTTTACCTCCTTTTGTTTTGCTCCCTTCGCCATAAACAGAGTAGGCTTTTTCTAATTGTTTATAAACGTTGCCGTAATCTACAATTAAACCGTTTTCCTTTTCATCATCATAAACTCGATTTGCCCTGGCGATGGTTTGCATCAAAGTATGGCCTTTTATAGGTTTGTCTAAATAAACTGTAGAAACACATTTAGCATCAAAACCTGTAATCCACATGGCGCAAACAATGGCTAAACGGAAAGGATTGTCTTCATCTTTAAACTCTTTTTCCAAATTACGCTCCACCATTTTACGGCGATGAGTTTCAATATCCAGATTCATTTTACGGAATCGATCTACTTCATTTTGTTCAGCACTTACAACTACACAAATCTCCGTTGCTTTTACCTTATCATATTTGCGTTGTAAATCTTGCACTTCTTGCTCATCCGTAGCTTGCTTAATTTGCTTTTCGAGTTCTGCTAAATACTGAGGCCAATATTTTGTAATAAGAGTAAACATTCTAACCGCAGTTGGTTTATCCAAAGTAACCAACATGGCTTTACCTTGGTAACCACGTTCGTTAAAATGCCAAACTAAATCTTTTGCAATGGCATCTAATCTAGGTTCAGCAGTTAAAATGGGATATTCTTTATTGAACAAATAAGCAAGTTTGGCTTTTTGATCTTCGTCTAAATCTTCATCCTCAAAAACTTCTGCCATCTTCTCGTCCAAATCGGGATTGGCAATATTCAAGCGCTCTCCCCTATTCAGGTATTTCAAAGGCAATGTTGCATCGTCATCAATGGCTCTTTTAAAATCATAGATAGAAACATAGCCACCAAAAATATCTTTGGTTATTTCTTCCTCTTCTTTGATGATTGGTGTGCCAGTAAAACCCAAATAAGAAGCATTTGGAATACCGAAATAGCGCATATTACGGGCATAAGTTCCGCCTTGTGTGCGGTGTGCTTCATCAGAAATTACAATGATGTTTTTTCTTTCGGTAATCAGCGGATATTCTGTTTCCTCATTTGGATTGATAGAGAATTTATGGATTAAGCTAAAAACATAACGATGGTTTTCTGCCAGCAGTTCTCTTAAATGTTCTCTTCCGCTAATGCCTTTCTTTTTACCAGCGACTACATTTTTATCTTTGACAATCCCTACACCAGAGAAGGTATCGTAAATCTGATTTTCCAGTTCGGTACGATCTACTACAATTAAGAAAGTGTAAGAACCGCCCAGTTTTCGGTGGATTTTCTCGCAAAGGAAAACCATTGCGTAGGTTTTTCCCGAACCTTGTGTATGCCAAAAAACTCCAAGCTTCCCTTGTAAGTCTTCAATGTTTTTTACATTATCAATAACTTTGTTTACACCAATGTATTGGTGGTTTTTAGCCATCAATTTGATAATTTCTCCTTCCGATTCATCAAAAATCAGGAAGTTCTCAAAAATATCCATCAAACGCTGTGGCACACAAATACCACGCAATATGGCATCTAAATCTATTTGGCCTTCTTCGTCTTCACTGATTCTTTTCCACTCTAAAAAGTATTTGTATTTACTGGTAACCGTTCCAACTTTAGCTTCGGTTCCATTGCTTAAAATTATAAAAGCATTGGTATGGAAGAGATGCGGAATGGTGTCTTTATAATCGGTCAGGTTATCATCAAAAGCACTTCTTAAATCCGTATGGTGCGCTTTTAGTTCGAAGAAAACTAGAGGAATACCGTTTACAAATCCAATCACATCTGGTCGGCGGTTATACAATTCGCCTACAACTTCCAACTGCCTAACGGCTAAAAAATGATTGTTTTGGTAATTCTGAAAATCGAATACTTTGAGTCTTTTATTTTGTTGAAAGCCGTTCTCATCAGGAAAAGAAACGGGTACACCATTTTTTAATAAATCTGCTTTGGCTTTATTAATTTGCGCCAATGATTTATCCGCTTCTTTTAATGTAATTTTTTCAATTGCCCTTTGATAAGCAATGGCTGGTAAATCTGGATTTAAACTTTGTAAAGCGTTTAATAAATAGCGCTCTAAAACAACTTCACCTTTGTCTTCTCTGCCCAACAAACCGTTTTCTCCGAAGCTTTCGTTTTGCCAAGCCTTTATTACTTTCCAGCCCAACTCTTCCAGGCCTTCTTGTGTGGCTTGTTCTATGAGGGCATCTTCGGAGTATTCGTAGGACATATTTTTGATTTAGGTAAGAACCGCGAGGTTCTGCGAGAATCTCGCGGTTTTTTGATTTAGTTAATCTTCGACCTTAATTTTAACCATTCGTGACAGTACTTGTGGCTGACCTCCTTGAAAGTTTCCCTTTGTATTTACAAGTCTCCAAAAATTCGGAAAATACTTATCCACTTTTTGATGTTTGTGATTACCCATGGCTACGTACCATCCCTGATTCCACATTTTTTCTCTTAAATGAAAATTATAAAATTTAACGACATCCTCCACATCCTCGCTATCAACATTGTAAACTGGTTCAGTAATCTTTTTTACGGATAAGTCTTCTAGGCTATCTGAATTTATCAAATCTTTAAAAAACCTTTTAAAACATTCTTTTGATGAATCAATATCACGAACAATTCTTCTTTCTTTATCGAAATCTAAATTATCATAATCATTAGTGACTTTACTCATCCAAAACTTACCATAAGTAATTAAAGTAGTCAAGAAAAGGTTGTAATTTTTCCAGTCAATAGTGTCGTTATCTTCAACAGTTATAGGAAAAAGATGAAAGAATTTTTCATGAATATTTTTTAAATGATTTAATGTTATTTCATCTGTATAGTCAATTAAGTGACTACTATTTATATTCTTAACATCTCGTCCATCCAAATTTATAGGATGATCTTCTATTTTCCATATCAATGATAAAATTTTAGTAAAATCTATGTGATTTTCCTTAGAATGTATAAACTCGTATTTTAAAACCTCTTCATTATTTGTGTTGTCCGTTATTATAGCTTTGTAAGTGTGCTTAGCGAATTCATTTGCGTTAATAATATTAGATAATACCGCTCTATCAAAATTATGATAACGGTTATAGAAGATTCTTATGGACAAAAGAAGATTTTCATCAATTGTAGAATACTTGGTAAGATAATCAAGTATTGACCAAACTAGAACCATACGATTACGTTCAGTACCTCTATTTTTATCATTGACATTCGCAAACCAATTTGTATAATTTTTATTTAGAAGTTGCCTAAAAATCTTTCTAAGCTTTTTTAACCAATCATAGTGTAAATTACTTTTAATGCAAAATTCATCAATCTCAGAGCTGAATAATATTTCGAAAGCGTTTATATATTTTTGAATTGTAACTAACCCATCTGTTTCTAAGCTTTTTAACAATTGGTTATGAGAAGGTTTAGTATACTTTTGATCTATATGCTCTATTTCAATCCCGAGCTCATTTTTCATATTTTGAATACCTGCAACACAATAAATAAATTCGTTAAATACGTTATCTGCATTTTCGTTTTTCCCTCTAATTTTCCAAAAAACATCTTGCCAAGATTCCCATTTCTCGCCCCATTTATTTTTTAAAGTAGAAGTTTCAATTTGTGCTAAAAGGTCGGCTTTAAGATTTTCGCTAGACTGCATTCCTTCTCCACGAGCATTCATGTATACATAAAGTTCTTCTCCCTGTTCACTTATGTTAGTGTCAAAATACCAAAATTGAACAAAATCAAGTAAATAATCCTTGAACAAACTTGTATCTACATTTTCATCAGCGAAGTAGGCCCTAATAATATCTAGATTGGTTATGATAGACTGAATAGTCTTATCGTGTTTATATGAATCATAATACCAATAATTGTCCTTCAAATTATAGCTGTTGTCACATACAATTTGGTTAATTGCCTTATTTATAAATAAATAACTTGACTCCCTTACTCTATATTCTATGAAAGATTTTTTATTTACGAAGAATTGCTTTTTAAATATTTCTGCAAATTCTTTATCAAGTGAAGCAATAACTGCCAATGTCAAATAAATAGTAGTTAAGCGTTGTTGCCCATCTATTAAAAAATATTTATCTGCAAACTCCTTATCACTATAGGCATAAATAAAGCCAATACTGGATGAATATTTTATGCTTTTATAATGATTTATTAAAGCTTTTTTTAGTGTTTCATCTTCTATATCTAAATTGAGAAAATTATCCGATGATGTAAACTTATTAAAATCATAAACCAATGATTTTAATAAACTTTCAACTTGATCTCGTCCCCATACATAATCTCTCTGTATTTCAGGAACTATTATAGAATCTATATTTTTATTAAGAAAAAGTTCCTTTATAGTGTATTTACCAGCTTTCATGATTTAAGAACTAACTTTTCTAAATTTTGACGCAACTCAATAATTCTATTCAACATAATTTGTTTATGATCAATAATATTTGCTCTATTCCATCTTGTGAAATCACCAGGATTAATGTTAAAAATTGATTTAGTGAAAATCTCAATAGTGTGAGGGGGAATAAATTTAGCAGATTTTACTCTGTTTAAAATTTTAAAACGTTTCTCATCATAAAATGCGCAACCATTTAAAATATTATCTACGTTTGACAATAAACATAGATTACCTATAGAATGTATAAAACCAGAGCGTTTTAACGCATCGGTGTAAACTTCCTTATCTTCTGGTGTTCGTTCTTTTTTCTTCAATACTTTTTCAACTTTTAGTTTGTCTGCATCTCCAACTAACTCAATAATATATGTTTTATCATTTTCAGTTAATGTATTTTTTTTACCTTCGGGAGTTTGCGGAAAAATATGTTCCAATGTCCAATTCTCTTCAACATAGCTGTAGAAATCAAATTTATCTTTGGTGTTGAACAAATTAATTGCTAGCAGTATTTGATGTATGCTATCCGTATTTCCTTCATAATTGGAGTCTTCAAGGTCTAATGGTAAAATATCAAGAATTTTCTTCAACAATTCATTTTTAAGAGTCTCTTTCGAAGATGCCGTCATTTCATTGATAAAATTATTGATAGTAAATTTTGACTTCTTGTAGAAAAACAGATATCCGAATCTATTGTGCAGAATTGGATCATTATACCAATCTTTTAAAATCCAAAACGTATTGTATAATTTCTCCTGCATAATTTCTATTTCTTGAATATTAAAAAAATTAAACATTTCTCTATGCGTGGAGTCTTCGTTAAATACTAATTTATTATTGATGTTATTAGCTACTACATTTAAAAATCCGAACATTGGGTCTTTAGATTGCCTAAAATAAAAAGACTTTATATACTTATTGTTAACCCAATTTTCAATCTCATCCCATCGTTTACCTAACAATAGACGTTGTTCATTTATTTCACGAAAAGTTTTACCTCGATGTTCCTCCTTCAATCTTGCATATTTGGTAACAAACAACGCTTTAATTAACTCCGATTCTGTAAGAGCTACGCTGGTGCTATGGAAATTAGAAAAAGTTTTTTCACTATCCACATTCTCTACGACATTTACAATTATCAAAACGTGATTAAGAACAAATTGGTAAAATTTAAGTAAATCAATCTCACTAAACTCTTCCAAAAAGCTGTAACATTTTTTTATTGCATGAAAAATATAATAGGTATCTTGATTATCAATGAAGGTATCAGTATCGATTTCCAAACCTTTTTTCTTATTCCAATCTAGAGTCAACAATAAAGCTAAAGATTCCTTTTTATAAATATATTCATCAAAAAAATTTGATCGAACTGCATAATCTAACTTTCCACTGGCTTGGTTTGATTCGCCTAAAATATAACTAAACACTGATAATAGAATAGATAAGGTAGTAAGCCTTTGTTGCCCATCAATTACTTCTAGATGTATTTTCCTTTCCTGTTTTTTTAGCGTAATATATTGTAAATAATAGTCAAGATTCTTAGAAGAAACATCACGTTTCGAAAACGCGATTAATAAATCTTGCAATAAAATTGTTACCGCACCATTATTATCAGAACCCCATTTATATCCTCGTTGATACGCTGCAATGTGATAGCATTCAGCATTATAATCAAAGAGGCAACCCTGCGCATCTTTAGAGAAAATATTTTTTACATTATATATTAATTCGGCCATTTTTAATTTTATTTTTAAATCAAAGTTCAGACATTCACACCTCAATCATCCCACTCATTAACCTTGGCAATAATATATCTCTTGCTTCTTTTAAGCGGTGGTTTTGATTTTGAAGATTGAAGTTACTATCAAATATACTTTTCAGAATAGGCTTAATCTCTTCTAAAACTTTAGTGGAGGGCAAAATAAATTCAATACGATTTAGATTTGCTTGATTAATTTTTGGCTGGGCAGAACCAGTTATATGACTTGAAATTTTATATTGACTTAAAAAACAGAATAATAACTCATTACTAACCTTGGTTCCATTTAAAACATGAGCATGATTATTTACCCAAAACTTTCCATCTACAAATTGCAACATCGGAGTGCCATTTTTTGTGATAACTGTTCCGTCTTCACCCATCAAAACAAACCTTCCGTCAAAAAGAAAATCATTATCAAAATCCATTATCGCTGCTGCGCCATAATAAGGATAAACTCCTCTTATTTTTTCTCTTTTCATCGAAGAAATTGGAACTCTTTTAGAATCAAAATTCTCAACAATCTCCCCTAACTTCACTTTCTCCCAACCCTCTGGCAATCCAGTTTCTACATCAATTACAACATCTTCAAAACCCGGGAAACGCATACGCACAAACCATTCTTCATAAGTTTGTTGTGCCATTTCTTCCAATAATTTAATGCGCTTTAAATTATTTTCTATCAAATCATCATAAGCTGACAAAATAGAAGCTATTTTTTGCTGGGTTTCTTTACTTTTAGGAATATTTACAGTAACTACATTTAATGTTTTAGTTGTCAAACTTGGTATTGCGGCACCTTCATCCAAAGTCGAAAAATCATAAGTCTTTAATATATAATAAAGAAATTTCGGGAATACGTTTAATTTATTAACCTTACTCCAAAACATTGTATCAACTGTGGAAAAGGGGGCATTTAAATAAAATAAATTAGTTAAAGTTCCTTTTCGAGGGATTAATATCGATTCATCGTCATATAGAAATTCGTCAACATATCTCATAATACCACCAGAGCCGTATAATGGATATTTTCCATCATTTAATTTCTTGTGGTCTTTACCGTATTTAATTTCAAGTAGTTCCCCTAATTTAAAACTCTTCCAACCCTCCATCATATCTTAAAACCTTGAATTTTCTCCATCAATTGATTGGCCTCCAAATTCATCTCTGATAACTCTGTATGAATTTCTTTCATCCTACTTTTGTAGTCAAATTCATATCAATCTCCACATTTACGCCAACATATCGCCCCGGCGTTAAGCTGTAATCTTGTTCGGCAATTTCAGCTCGGCTCACTATTTTGCATAAACCTTCTACATCTTTATAAATCCCTTCAGGGAAATAAAAACTAAACCAACCGTTATCAGCGGTCACTTCAGGTTTTTCGCCACGGTACATCGCCATAATGGCTGTTAAGCCTGCTAATTGTTCTTCCGAGAAATCGTTAATGGTAGTGCTTACTTTTCTAAAGACGTTTCGAGCATCAATCATCAAAACCTTATCTGTATTGGATTTGGTTTTGCCTTTATCAAAAAACCAAAGGTGGCAAGGCAAAGAGCGGGTGTAAAAAAAGTTGTTGCTAATGGAAACAATGCAATCTACCGCTCCGGTTTTTACCAGTTCTTCCCGCACTCGCTTTTCGGCATTTCCAGCATCAGTAGCAGAAGAAGCCATTACAAAACCTGCTCTACCTGTTGGGTTTAGGTACGACATGAAATATTGTATCCACAAATAATTGGCGTTTCCAATACTGCCTTTACCGGTTAATGGCGCACCAAAAGGCAAACGTTTATCTTCGGCTAAAAACTTATTCTTAGCATCTACTTTATCCACATTAAATGGTGGGTTTGCCATTACAAAATCGCACTTGCCAAACAGATCATGCGGGTCGGAATAAAAGGAATTGCTATTGGCTATTTTATCATCAATGCCGTGTATGGCGAGATTCATTTTAGCCAGTTTGGTGGTGTTAGATTTATATTCGGTACCGAAAACGGTAATGGCTTCGTTTACATTTTTGTTTTCGTGGTTTTTTACAAAATGTGCCGTTGTATAAACATACCGCCTGAACCACAAGCCGGATCGTGAATGATGCCGTGGTTGGGTTTTATAAAATTAACGATGAGTTGCACCAAAGACGGAGGTGTAAAAAACTCGCCACCTTCTTGCGCTCCCGCTCCCATCATGGAAAGCTTCATCAAAAAATATTCGTAAACCCGACCGAAAATATCTCCGGTTGCTTTCTTTACAGAATCGCGGTTAAAAATACGGATGAGGTTACGCAACAGATTGGCTTCTTCATCATCTTCGGGCATTAAATCTTGATAGTTACGAGGTAAAATACCAGCCAGTTCGGGGTAATCTTCCTCTATCAGTTTCATGGCGCTGTTTACGGCTTCCGCAATATCTTCACTTTCCGGCAAGGCTACCAAATAATCGTATTTAGCTTCTTTGGGCAACATAATTGCGCCGGCTCCCGCAAAATCATCTTTGGTTAGCTCTCTTTGTTGGCCTGTCCGCGGATTAATGGGCAAAGTGTTTTCTAAATGTGCTTTGGCTTCTTCGTAGCGGTTTTGAGCAAACCTTAATAAAACCAAACCCAATAATGGGTCTTTATATTCGCCGGCAGTTAGTTTAGAATTTGCTCTTAATTCGTCGGCCGCTTCCCACAGTTCTATTTCTAATTGCTTGATATTTTGGTTGGTCATTTATTTAAGTAAGTAAAAAGTCTAAAGTAGAAAGTATTGGGTGGCTAGATAGTTGGTTTATTATATTGTGAACTAGATGTCGTTTTAAAGACTATTTAAATACGCTTGCCATTCCTCCGATAGGTTATTCATTGCCTCAACTGCACCATCATAATTAACATAATTAATCGATACGGTATCCTTAATGCTTTCTTTTGTATGATTATTTTCGTTAGGATTGAAAACATACTCGAATCTTAAATTCAAATCAATCATGAGAACATTGGTTGGCCCAAGAGTGCTATTGGTGTTAACTTTAATTGCCTTAATTCTTGAAAGGTCGATACTTAGTCCGTTGACTATGATAATTTTTGAATGTGCCATTTATCGAAGTAAAAAGTAGTTAGTATTAAGTTGTGAGTATTGAGTCGTCAAATTTTTCAAAATATTTATTGGTAAGCTGTTAAGGCATCCTTTAATTTTTGCTTTATGGATTCCCGTAAAAAAGCTGGTTCTAAAACTTCCAAATTTGCACCATGAGAAAGCAGTTCCATCTCTAAATCGAAAGTAACATAAATATTTAGCTTTATAGTTAAACCTTCTTCATTGTCAATAAGGATTTGTTGGCTTAGATGTAAAGGAAGTGATTTAATGTATTTTCCCTGTTGCGCACTAAAACGAAGCACAACCTCTTGAACTGGTTTGCCACTATCATTTTTAATAATGCCAAAACTGTTCTTAAAATGCTCTTTCGGGATAAAATTTGCTGGGTATTTGAATATCTTTTTACTGATATCGAACACTGTAATTCTATCCAAACCATAAGTACGTAATTCGTTTTTATTGATATCATAGGCTATAATATACCAGCGGTTTTTAAATTCTTTTAATAGGTAAGGTTGTAGAGTCTTCAAACTAGATTCATCTTGCCAATAACTTTGATAGGTAATATTTATTTGCTTTCGGTTTTTAATAGCATGTAAAATCCCATGAAAATTTTGGTTCCCTGTAGATTTTCTTTCTTCTAAATCCAGATAATCTGAATATCCAACGCTAGAGTTGAGCGCATTTAAGGTGTTAAAAGCATCTAAAATACGGTCGCTTAAATTTTCATCTTCCTGATTGATGATTTCATAATATTTATTTGAGGTGTTGTAATCAATTTGGATTTGATAAAGTGAGAGAATATCATCTAAATCTCGCCTAAAAGTTTTATTAGAAATTTTAAGGTTGTAGCCGTGTAAATCTGACTGCAATGCTAACTCTTCATTTATACTTTTTAAGGTTGACGGCCCTTTCTTTAGTTTATTGATGATAGCGTTTTGACGCAT
This sequence comes from Pedobacter psychrophilus, assembly GCF_001652725.1. Lineage (GTDB taxonomy): Bacteria > Bacteroidota > Bacteroidia > Sphingobacteriales > Sphingobacteriaceae > Pseudopedobacter > Pseudopedobacter psychrophilus. The sequence continues at coordinate 383,660 of NZ_LWHJ01000027.1, read as the reverse complement.
TAAAGTTTCTCTTTTAGACATGATAGCAATAATTACAATCGAATAATTTATTAAATGTGGTTAAGCAATATATTAAGCTGAAATTTTAAAACCAACGGATTTAAAATTTTTCTTGTTGTTGTATTCCTTTTCATCCTGATTATAAATTGAGGTTAATAACATGGGTGAATTTATGTTTAAACTAAAACCTAATTTTGTAGATAGTTTTTGTGCTTTTACTATCTCCAATTCTTTAAACTCATATTTCGCAATCAGCCTGCCTTTACGCATTAGAGCATTATCTACCTTAGAAATATCAGTATTAAAAGAACAGATAATTTGGATATTTAAACAATCGGCCAACAAACCATCAGAAATATTAAGTATTGCAGATACGGGTGAGTTTCCGTCATTTTCTCTATCTACTACAATGTTTTCTGCATCTTCAATTACAAAAATTGAGTTTGGATTATCAACCAAAACAGAAATTAAATCTGGATTGGTTATAGCGGAAGCCATGTTGGGTGGTAAGAAAATAACATCTTTTTTAACAGAGGAAATAAGATACCGAATGTAAGATGTTTTTCCTGTTCCCGGCTTTCCATGGAGTAAAACCAAACCTTTATCATTTTTTTTATTGAGCCTTTTTAAAATGGTTTGGTGTACTTCTATAAAATCATCATTGTAATTATCTGAAATATTTAATTTAGGTTTATTGATTTCAAAAGGTTTGGTATCAATCCCTTTAGAGGTTGAAACTAATAATGAAACTATAGGCTGATTTTTAGATTTTCTGGTTTTAAACTTTGTTATTCCATTTTTAATTTCATTTACCTTAAACATTTCTGTTTTACGAAATAGGAATCTCACAACATCATTAATGTGATCAAAATTTACCATTAAATCTTCATCAATGAAATAAAATACATCATCAAAGTCGACAGCTTTAAATTTTTGTAAAAATCTCTTTTTGTAATAATTATCTTTAATTTGATTTTGAAAATTATTCAGCAACCAGTCTTGGGCCTTTTTACAATTTATATTAGGTTCGCAAATCACGTTAGGGATGACATTATAATAAGCTAAGTATAAGGTATGTTCATTTAAATATAAGCTGTCTCTATTTGCAAACACCTCATGTGAGCTCATTTTTGACAGATGATTATTTGGTACAAAAACTTTGGATTGTAGTAGACTTAAGTCAATTTGGTTCTTTATCATTTTGATATTTTATTAGTTTATATCAAAAGTAAAGTGGCGGTACGCCAAAAGATGGCGTAGGTTAATTATTATTTCAGAAAGTGCATTTTAAGCAATCTCACATAAAGTCTAATGCTACCTTAATTTAAAGAAATCATTTAACAGAAATTTAGATTATTAAACAAAAAAAGAAGTCCTTTTTTAAAGAACTTCTTTTTGATAATTGAAAGTATTTAAGATTAATTAGGGTTTAAGTACCACTTTAACGCAATCATCTTCTTTATTATCGAAGATTTTGTAACCATTTGCAACCTCACTTAAAGGTAAAGTATGGGTAATGATATCATCTAAAACCACTTTATCTTGTTTAACCAAGTCAAAAAGCTTATCAACGTAATTTAACACAGGTGCTTGTCCTTGTTTGATGGTTAACCCTTTATCAAAAATCCTGAACATTGGGAAATTATCATAAGGAGAGCCGTAAACACCTACAATACTTACCGTACCACTTCTTCTTACTGCTTCAAAGGCCATATCTAACACTTTCATGCTTCCTTTTTCAAAATTGATGGTTGCCTTAATTTTATCAAGAATGTTTCTTTCTGGTTCAAAACCAACTGCATCAACACAAACATCTGCACCTCTCCCACCTGTCATATCTCTAATTGCTTGTACAACATCAACTTCATGAGGATTTAATGTATCAACTTTGTTTACTTTTTTGGCTTTTTCTAAACGATAGTTTAATGGATCAATAGCAATCACCCTGCTAGCTCCATTTATCCAAGCCGCTTTTTGTGCCATTAATCCTACCGGACCCGAACCAAAAATAGCAACTACTTCTCCACCTTTTAGTTGTGCCCAATCAATTGCAGACCAACCCGTAGGAAAAATATCAGATAAAAATAAAACTTGTTCATCTGTCATTTCATCAGGAACAATCCTTGGGCTTATATCTGCATAAGGAACCCTGACATATTCTGCTTGTCCGCCTGAATAGCCTCCATATAAATCGGTATAACCAAATAATCCTGCTCCTTTTTCATCTGCTACGTTGCCAGATGGACCATAATTTTCATAATTAGAATTTTCGCAATGTGGTGATGCGCCATGGTTACAAAAGAAACACTGACCACATGCTATTGGAAAAGGAACAACCACACGGTCGCCTTTTTTAAGATTTTTTACAGATGGACCAACTTCTTCTACGATGCCCATAAATTTCGTGACCCATAATCATATCTTCGCCCTGTGGCACTGCTCCGCTCAAGATATGCAAGTCGGATCCGCATATAGCTGTAGATGTAACTTTTAAGATTACATCATTAGGTTCCAAAATTTTAGGATCTTCTACAGTATCATAACTGATGTCTCCTGGTTTGTGAAAAACTGCTGCTTTCATAGATATTTATTTTAAATAGATAATGTTTAGGCTTTTTATATCAAGATTTTTGCCAAATATTCATTTCAGCATTATGTTTATTTAAACTTAACCTATAGAAATATTTAAAAGGTTCATCATAACACTGATATTTTTGATAGGTTAAGACCGTATTTTTTAAACAATTTGTTTTCAATTATTTTTTGGAATAAAAATTGTTTTTATGTAGTATCTATAAACAAATAAAAAAAATTTACTTATGAGTACTGACAACACATCAACAGAAATCTTAAACGATTTAGTGAAAATTAATAATGACCGAATTGAAGGTTATACAAATGCAATAGAAAACTTAGAGGCCAAAGATGGAGATTTAAAATCTTTATTTATTGCCATGATTGATGAAAGTCGCAAATGTAAAATGGCACTTTCTAATGAATTAAATGTACTTAAAGCAGACACAGATCCCGGAACTACCAATAGTGGTAAGCTTTATAGGGTTTGGATGGATGTAAAAGCTGCTTTTACTGGACATGATAGAAAAAGCGTTTTAGAAAATTGCGAATTTGGTGAAGATGCTGCACAAACTGCCTATAAAACAGCTAGTGAAGATGAAGATTTACCAAATCATTTGAGAGTTTTAGTGCTTGAGCAAAAAAGCATATTGAAACAATCTCATGATAAAATTAAAGCTTTAAGAGACCAACAAGTTTCTTAGAAGATCTTTAGACCCTACATTTATCTTATATCTGCGCCCATTTTACTATTGTATAATGGGCGTAAATATGATATCTTAAATTAAATCAATTAACTAAACAAAAAAAGTCGATAAGTAGTTATGCCTGAGGTTAACAAAAAAAAGATTGCAATAATTGGTGGTGGACCAAGTGCATTGTTTATGTATAAACGATTGATTGAAGCAGAAGATAAAAATTATGATATTCATATCTTCGAAAGAAAGAATAAACTTGGTGCTGGTATGCCTTACAGCGAAGAAGGAGCTTCTGCAGAGCATATTACCAATGTTTCTGATAATGAAATACCAGAAATTGTTTGTTCTATAGAAGATTGGGTGAAAACAAACCCACCACTTGCTACTGAATTTAAGATTAATCCATCTAATTTTAACGAATACAAAGTACTTCCCCGCTTACTTTTTGGTAATTACCTTACTGCACAATTTGGGCTGTTATTAGACAAAGCAAAAGCGGAAGAAATTGATACGACTCTGCATTTATCCGTAATTGTAAAAGATCTCATCTATAAAGAGCAATTAAATGAGGTTTGGTTAAAAACCGATAACGAAACGTTAGTATTTGATACTGTTATTATTTGTATCGGCCATAATTGGCCAAAGAAATTTGAAGGCAAAATTGATGGTTATTATGATTCTCCTTATCCTCCTTCTAAACTAAATCTTCAAGTAAACCACCCTATCGCAATAAAAGGGTCGTCTTTAACTGCAATTGATGCTATCAGAACGCTTTCTAGACACAACGGTTATTTTGATAAAGATGAAAAAGGAATGCAGCAATATCATTTGAATAAAGAAAGTGAGGGTTTCAAAATAATGATGCATTCCAGAAATGGATTTTTACCAGCAATAAGATTTCATCTGGAAGATTCTCACCTTCAAAACAGTTCATTATTAACTGCCGAGGAAATAGCGGAAAATCGTAAACTAAATAATGGTTTTTTGTCTTTAGATTACATTTTTGAGCAAGATTTTAAAGAACTATTTAAGGAAAAAGAGCCCGAATTTTATCATCAAATAAAAAATAGTAACCTGGAAGAGTTTGTAGAACAGATGTTTGCTTTAAGAGAACAAGAAGATACATTTGAACTTTTTAAGGCTGAATATTTGGAAGCAGAACAATCTATTAAAAGAAAAAAATCTGTTTATTGGAAAGAACTTTTAGGCGTTTTAAGTTTTGCGATGAACCAACCTGCAAAACATTTTTCTGCTGAAGATACCATGCGTTTACAAAAACATTTAATGCCGTTAATTTCTTTGGTTATTGCTTATGTTCCGCAAAGTTCTTGTGAGGATTTAATGGCACTGCATAAAGCTGGTTTTTTGGATATTGTTTCTGTAGGTGATGATGGAGAGGTTATACCGCAGCAAAATGGAGGAATCATTTATTCTTATCAAGATAAAAATAATAAACCAGTAGAAAACTATTTCAAAACTTATATTGATTGTGTAGGTCAGGCACATTTATCTTATGAGGATTTCCCCTTTAAAAGTTTTGTAGAGGATAATACCATAAGCCAGGCTTTGATAAAATTTAAATCTGCAGAAATTGGTAAATCAGAATTGGATAAAAATCCAGAAAAAGTAATTTTTTATAGCGGTGATTATTATCTAAAAGTATCTGGAATTACCATAAATGATCATTTTCAAATTGTAGATCAATATGGGGCATTTAATAAAAGCATATATATCATGGCAGTTCCTTATATCAGTGGTTTTAATCCGGATTATTCTGGTTTAGATTTTTGCGAGTCTGCTTCAGAAAAAATTATGGAAAGTATAAGTATTTGATAAATCTTTTAAAAGCGATTTTTAAATCTATTCTATATTTTAAAACAGAAAACCTATCCTTTTTATATGGATAGGTTTTCTTTTATGTTTTCTGTTAAGTTATATTAAATGTTATTCACACTTTTCTTTAAGGAAATCAACTAAATATCCTTCCAATAATTCAGTGTCATAGTCAACATTTTCTTCATTTCTTTCTAAGGTTAATTCATCGTCAGAAACAATAATTGTAAATGCATTACCTTCTAATACCTCAGGAAATGAAACATTTATGATATCATGAACGTGGGCATACTCTATGCTTAATCCAGAATCCATTTTTGAATCTGCATAAGCTGCAAATTCTTTCTTTAAAAGATCATAAAGGTCTTCTGCGCTTAAAGGTTGAACATTTTTAATAGTTGTCATATGATTTTATAAATTATAAATTTTCTTTTTACAGATAACCCATAACCAAGCCAAGATTTATCAATATATCTAACACTATTAAATTTTAAATTTTTAGTTAAGAAATTGAAATTCTTAAGATTCAAAAGAATTAAATTATATAATGAAACTCAAGAATTTTAAACAATTTTTATCAAAGACTCAGATGCTGCACTTTGGATAATAGCATCGATAACTTTCATATTATTTTCTGCATCATTTAACGAATATGGAACTTCGCTACCAGTTAAAATAGCATCGGCGAAAGCCTTACACTGTAATTGATATTGATTGGCTTTAAAAACAAACTCATTTTTTCCTTCTGCATTATTTAAGATAATTTTACATTCGGCATCTGTAGGTGCATTGCAGGGAAATTCAATTTCTATACGTCCTTTGTTTCCAATGATATGGCAACGTTGGTACGGATAAGCCTGAGTACTACAAGAAAATGTTGCAACAACCTGCTTATCAAAATGTAAAATTCCAGAAGTTAAAAAATCGGTTTTAAATACCGGATCTTTCTGAACAGAGCCAAAAACACTTAGCGGTTCAGCTTCTAAAATAAATCTTGGGAAAGAGATACAATAACAGCCAATATCCATCAATGCACCACCGCCAGCATCCGTTTGGTTACGGATGTTTTGTCCGTCTTTATTGTAATAAGAAAATAAGGTATTGATGCTGATAATTTCTCCAATATCTCCATTTTTAATAATCTCTTTAGCCTTAATCCATTGAGGATGAAATTTGTACATAAAAGCTTCCATCACTTTTAAATCGGGATGTTTTTTTAATTCTTCATTTAATAATGCGACTTCTTTGGCGTTAAGCCCGATAGGTTTTTCACATAAAACATGTTTGCCATGTTCTAAAGCTTTTAGCGTATATTCTAAATGCAGATTGTTTGGTAAGGGATTATAAATAACATCGATATCTTTATCCAGAAATAACTCTTCATAACTGCCATAAGATTTTTTAATTCCTAAATCTTGAGCGGTCTCTTCGGCATTCTCTTTATTTCTGGAAGCAATTGCAACTACTTCACAATTATCAGCCCGTTTTAAAGCTGGAACTACATTTTTTCTCCCAATTTTTGCAGTACTTAAAATTCCCCAATTAAATTTTTTCTTATCCATTTGTATGCTATTTAATTTGGTTTTTGTTTTTTTAACAATGTATTTTTATAGTTGTTGCGACCAAAGAAAGAGATTTTTAAATAATCTTCAACTATTTATCACTGATATCCCTTTGCCTGTAAATTAAAAAGTTCGGCATATCTACCATCAGCTTTCAATAATTCCTGGTGAGTTCCTGATTCTAAAAGAGTTCCGTTTTCTAAAACTAAAATCCTATCAGCAAGCCTTGCAGTAGAAAATCGATGCGAAATTAAAACCGCAGATTTTCCTTTGGTGAGTTCTGAAAAACGTTGAAAAACTTCATACTCAGCTCTTGCATCCAATGCTGCGGTTGGCTCATCTAAAATTAAAACTTGTGCATCTTTCATATACGCTCTTGCTAAAGCTACTTTTTGCCATTCGCCACCAGAAAGTTCTACTCCATCATTAAATCTTCTGCCTAACCATTGCTGATAAGCATCAGGAAATTTTAATGCTAATTTATCTGCTAAACTTTCTATTGCTGCCCTTTTAACCAATTCTTCATTCTCAATTTCTTTGATATTTCCAACCGCAATGTTTTGATAAAAAGTCATTTGATAACGAATGTAATCCTGAAAAATAATTCCAAGATTATGTCTTAATCCTTCCAATTCATATTCCTTTAAATCTTTCCCATCCAATAAAATCCTTCCTTCAGTTGGGTCGTATAATCTGGCTAACAATTTTACCAATGTTGTTTTTCCTGCCCCGTTTTCGCCAACTAAAGCAAGTTTTTCTCCAGGTTTAAGTGTAAAGCTTAAATTTCTGTTTGCCCATCTATCTGTATTTCGATATTGAAAACCTACATTCTCGAACACAAATCCTGTTTTAATGGGATTTGGAAAAGGTAATGCGTTTTGATTTTGAGTTATTTTTGGTTTAATCTCAAAGAAATCGATGAAATCATTCAAGTAAATAGCTCCTTGAGAAACTATAGTAAAGCGAGAAAGCATGGTTTCCATCAATCCACTTAACTGACGGAAAGAGCCAGCTAAAAAAGTTAAACTACCTACTGATGATTTGCCCGAAATAGTTTCATAAATGATAAATCCATAAGCGGCATAATAACCCAACGTACCCAAAACCGAAAAGAAAGTTCCCCAAAGAGAACGGCGGACAGCCAATTTACTATTGTCATTATAAAATTTATCTGAAAGTGTTTTGAAGCGGGCAATGATAAAATCTGACAATCCAAAAATCTTCACCTCCTTTGCTGTTTCATCACTCGCACCTAAATAACGCAGATAATCCAGTTCTCTACGCTCTGGGGTTTGGCTTCTTGATAATGCATAGTTTTTACTATTGAAATAGGATTCCCCTAAAAAAGAAGGAATTATTGCGAGTAGTAAAAGCAAAATCAACCATGGGTTAAAGGCAATTAATGCAGTGAGTAAAAAAGCCATGGATATAAAATCCTGAACCTGACTCATCACCTGCGATAGCAAAACTGTTCTTCCAACGGTTTGCTGCCTGGCCCGTTCCAATTTATCGTAAAAAACTGAATCCTCAAACTGGTCTAAATCTAATGTTGCGGCATGCTTCATAATGCGCATGGAGGTATAATTAGAAAACAGGTCGCCTAGCAGACTATCCGTAAGGTTAATCATCCTATTTAATCCATCAGTTAACAATGCTAAGGCAAATTCTAAGGCGACTAATTGCCACAGTTCTTGCAAATTCCCCGTTGGAGAATTAGTATTTAAGGCAACAACTTGATCAATAATTAATTTTCCCACATAAAGCAAGGCAACCGGCATTGCAGAGCGAAAAATCCTTAAAGTAAAACTGATCAGGGTTTTGCTTGAACTACTTTGCCAAACCAGCTTAAAGAAATTAGGTAAATTTTTTAATGCTGAAAGACGTTCTTTAAAAGAGATATCTTGAGTTGGAATGGTGTTTCTGCTTTTTGCCATTTATTGATTCGAGGTAGGGCAAATTTAAAAATTTCAGCTTGATTGAATTAACAATAATATAATCAATTAAGGAATAAATTTTATAAGCCAATTTTATATATCACATTATCCTTATTCTAGGAAATCTTGGCTTAGTTCCAACAATCCAATAATATTAAATAATGTAAATGATAGATTATTTATTTGGTTTAGCCGACATTTCAAAAACTAAATCCCCACCCGCAACTAATTGTTCAAAACTGATAAAAGGTTTAGATAAAGTTTTGCCATTATAAGTCACTTTCCTTACATATACATTTTTCTCACTTTGGTTTTTTGCAGTGACTGTTAAAGTTTTCCCGTTCTCTAAATTCAGTTTAGCGTTCACAACAGTTGGAGTTCCCAATGCATATTCGTTAGAACCTGGGGCAACAGGGTAAAATCCTAAAGAGGAGAAAATATACCACGCACTCATTTGTCCACAGTCATCATTTCCACCCAAACCATCAGCACCATTATGGTACTGTTTTTTCAAAATCATTCGGATGGTGGATTGTGTTTTCCAAGGTTGGTCTGTCCAGTTATATAAATAAGCAACATGATGCGCTGGCTCATTACCGTGAACATAATTCCCAATAATTCCCTCACGGGTGATGTCTTCGGTATGTTCAAAAAACTCATCTGGTAAATGCATGGTAAATAAAGAATCTAAATGAGGAACGAATTTTTTAGAACCGCCCATCATGCTGATTAAAGTCGCTGGGTCTTGCGGAACATATAAACTATAATTCCACGCGTTTCCCTCAATAAAACCTTGTCCGTCTGTTTGTAATACATCATATTCTTTTTTGAAAGACCCATCACTTAATTTTGGTCGCATAAAACCAATGCTTTTATCATAAACATTTTTCCAGTTTTGTGCTCTTTTGCTAAACGTTTCGTAAATATCCTGTCTATTTAGTTTTTTGGCGAGTTGTGCAATACACCAATCGTCATAAGCATATTCTAAAGTGGAAGAAACGGAAGTTCCATTTCTTTCTGCCGAGATGTATCCATTATCAATATAATCACCAATTCCCTCATAAGAACGATGGTTTGCTGTTGCCACACAAGCATCCAAAGCTCTGTTAGCATTGCCTGTATAAATACCTTTCATAATGGCATCAGTAATTACAGAAACGCTATGGTAACCGCTCATACACCAATCATCATTTGCACTATTTGACCAAACTGGCAACATGTGTAAAACGCTTTGATCATAATGAGCCATCATGGATTTTACCATATCGTTATTTCTGCCTGGCTGAATTAGATTGAACAAAGGATGTAAAGCTCGGTAAGTATCCCACAAAGAAAATGTAGTGTAATTAATAAAACCATCTGCCAGATGCACATTTTGATCTAACCCCTTGTAATGTCCATTTACATCCGTGTAAACGGTTGGCGTAATAAATGCATGATACATAGCGGTATAAAAATTTACCATATCAGCTTTTGAAATCATATTTACCTGCACACGCTCAAATTCCTTTTGCCATTGTGCTTGTCCTTTGTTTTTTATTTCATTGAAATTCCAATTTGGAGTTTCAACTTTCATGTTTTCTAAAGCATTTAAAGTACTTACCGGAGATAAAGCAAATTTGATGTCGATTTTTTCACCGTCTTGAGTATCAAAATCAAAGTACATTCTCAGTTGCTTTCCTGCTAAATCAGGGAAGTTTTTGGTTTGATCAAACTTGCCCCAAAAACCTCGATAAGGAACTTTTGGAGAATAATCTTTAGAGCCATAAGATTTAAAGGACTTCGAAAACTTAATGGCAAAGTAAACGGTTCGGGTTCGAGCCCAACCACTGGTTTGGCGGTAGCCGACTACTGTCGAATCGTTTTCCACCCTTACAAAAGTCCAAACATTCTTTTCGTCGTAATTATAGATTCCATGCATCAGATCCAGAATAATGTGCGCTTGATCTGATTTTGGAAAAGTATACTGATGATATCCTACTCGAGTGGTTGTCGTTAATTCGGCAGTGATATTATGGTCGTCTAATTTTACTTTATAATAATTCGGCTCTGCCAGTTCATTTTCATGAGAGAATTTAGAACGGTAACCATTTTCTGGATGGTCTTCCGTTCCGGGATTCAAATGTAATTTACCAGTCGTAGGCATAATCAGAAAATCACCTAAATCAGAATGACCAGTTCCTGAAAAATGCGTATGACTAAAACCTACAATGGTTGGATCATCATATTGATAACCCGCACAATATTTATAAACTGTTCCGGTATATTTCCCCTGATAAGCATAAGGAATTGTATCTGTATCTGGACTTAACTGCACCGCACCAAAAGGAACAGTAGCCCCTGGATAAGTATGCCCCATTTTCTCTGTTCCGATAATGGGTTTGGCATATTGCACATAATTGGTTTGCGCAGAAAGTTTTAAACTTATGGCGAGAAAGAATATGATGTTAAGTTTTTTCATTTTAAATTTACTTTTTTCGTCACCTCGAGGAAACGAGAGGTCTCACAAATAGGTTTTCATTCAATTTCCACACCATGTGGCAACTTTATTTGTGAGATGTCTCCTATCGTCGACATGACGTTGTTTTTTATTTATCAGTTGACATAGAATAAGGAAAATCTTCCTTTTTGCTTCCGCGAGTTTTATTCGGCTCGGCAGTCATCTCAAAATTAAGGACTGCTCCTTTTTGCAATTCTGAATGGCTTAACCAATTTTTACTATAAGGTTTTCCATTCAATGTCATGCTTTTTACATACTTATTTTCATCGCTGTTTTTCGGTGCATTAATTTCGATGGTTTTGCCATTGGCTAAACTCACCATGATTTTTTTGAACAAAGGCGCACCCAAAACATATTGGTCGGTTGCTGGCGTTACCGGATAAAATCCCATTGCCGAGAAAATGTACCAAGCAGAAGTTTGTCCGTTATCCTCATCTCCACAATATCCATCAGGTGTGGCCTTGTATAACCTATTCATAGCTTCTCGAACCCAATATTGTGTTTTGTATGGGGCGCCTCCATAATTATAAAGGTAAATCATGTGTTGTATAGGCTGGTTTCCATGAGCGTATTGGCCCATATTGGCAATCTGCATTTCTCGAATCTCATGAATTACCCCGCCGTAAGCACTTTCATCAAAAATGGGTGGCATAGAGAAAACAGAATCTAGTTTTTCGACAAATTTACGATAACCTCCCATCAGTTTTGCGAGTCCGTCCACATCCTGAAAAACCGACCAAGTATAATGCCAGCTGTTACCCTCTGTAAATGCCCCGCCCCATTTAAATGGACTAAAAGGACTTTGAAAACTCCCATCTTTATTTTTACCACGCATTAATCCGCTTGCCGGATCAAACAAGTTTTTATAATTCATGGCTCTTTTTTTATAAATTTCTATTTCGCTTGCTGGCTTATTTAAAGCTTTACCTAATTGGTAAATGGCAAAATCGTCATAGGCGTATTCTAAAGTTTTGGCCGCATTCTCACTTACTTTTACATCGAAAGGCACATAACCCAGTTCGTTGTAGTATTTCACCCCATCACGTCCCACTGCCTCCATTGGGCCTTCATTATTTGCACCATGTTTTACGGCTTCCCACAAAGTTTCCACATCGTAACCACGTAAACCTTTTATATAAGCATCTGCAACAACCGAAGCTGAATTATTCCCCACCATAATATTGGCATAGCCGGGACTGCTCCACTCGGGCAACCAGCCGCCTTCTTTATAATCGTTCACCAAACCTTCCTGCATTTCTTTGTTAATTTCTGGATAAACAAAATTCAGGAAAGGATACAAAGCTCTAAAAGTATCCCAAAAACCTGTCCCAGCGAACATTCTGCCGGGCAAAATTTTACTGTTATAAGGGCTCCAGTGAACTATTTCATTGTTTTTGTTGATTTCATACAATTTATTTGGGAAGAATAAGGCTCTATATAAACAAGAGTAAAAAGTGCGGGTTTGCTCATCTGAACCGCCTTCTACTTTAATTTTACTTAATTGCTCGTTCCATTCTGCTTTAGCTTTCGCTGATGTTTGCTCAAAAGAATCACTACCAACTTCTTTCGTCAAATTTAATTCAGCTTGTTCAAGACTGATGAACGATGAAGCTACTTTAGCATTTACTTTTTCTCCTTTTTTGGTTTTAAAACCGATGATTGCCGCAGTGTGTTTATTTTGTAGTTCTTGGGTTTCTGATAAAAAATCTTTTCCATCCCAAACTCCTGACGAAGAAAAATCTTTATCAAATTGAATGACAAAATAATTTTTTAGGTTTTCGTATTTCCCTCTGCTATATCTGGAATTATAACCCACAATCTTTCTTTCTGAGGGAATAATTTTCACATAAGAACCTCTATCAAAAGCATCAATAATAACATAAGAACTGTCTGATTTTCCAAAAGTAAAACGGAACTGCGCTGCCCTTTCGGTTGGTGTAATTTCTGTGGTGATGTCATGATCGGCCAAGTAAACGCTGTAATAATAAGGTTTGCTTACCTCCGCTTTATGCGAAAACCAGCTTGCTCTTGCTTCTTGACTAAGCTTTAATCCGTTTACTGGCATAATGGAAAACTGTCCGTAATCATTCATCCAAGGTGACGGCTGATGCGTTTGTTTAAACCCTTGTATTTTGTCGGCAGTATAAGTGTACATCCAACCATCACCCATCTTTCCTGTTTGTGGCGACCATAAATTCATGCCCCAAGGAACTCCGATTGCAGGATAAGTATTGCCATTGGATAAATCTGGTTTAGATTGAGTTCCCATAAGTGGATTTACCATTTCTACCGGATCAAAGGATGTTTTTTTTTGAGCAAACAAACTAAATGATACGAAAATTGAAAGTATAGCTAATGTTCTTTTCATTTACTTCAAATTTAAAACAATGTTTATAGAGATTTAAAATTAGAATAATATACTTAAAGTAGGGCTCAACATTAGCATCTTCTTTTATGAGCAAAGTAATTATCTTTAATAGGAATTACTTAAAAAGAAACAAGTGAAATTTCCTCCATTGTTACCCAATTAATTTAAAGGATTTGGATACATTTATTCATTTAATGCTTACCAAACATCTATTATTTCGTTCTAAAAACGAGAAACCCTTGCAAAAATTTAATTTACAAGGGTTTAAAAATTTGATTGCAATGTTAAGAGGGAATACATTTATCAATTAAACGGTTTTTGATCTTTTAGAGGTTTAAAGAGTTCTATAAATGAATAAAATCAAATTGCCTATTTGTAACATAAGCGCCCATTAGCAGAGTATTTTATAACCTAAAATAATCTTAGTAAATTTTACACAATAGTTTATCTAACACATCTAAATCCCATGTTACTCAAGCCAGAATCATATGAACTTTTCATCCTTCGGGCAACTCTGTAGCCAGAGCAATAACTGTCATTGCACATATAAGATCCTCCTCTCGCAACTTTTTTAGGCGCATAGGGTTCATCCGGATCATAACTATCCGCAGGCCCTTGTGGATTCTTTACTCCTTCTGGCTTAGTCACAGACTGGTAATAATCATTTCTATACCAATCTGAGCACCATTCCCAAACGTTGCCTGCCATGTCATATAATTTATATCCATTTGGTGCAAATTGTTTTACTGGAGCTAAATCCATAAAACCGTCTCTTCCAGAGTTAGCATTTGGGAATGCCCCATCCCAAGAATTTGCTTTTGCTTTTCCCACAGCAATTCCTTCATCCCCCCATGGATATATTTTATCTTTCATTCCACCTCTTGCTGCAAATTCCCATTCTGCTTCTGTCGGTAATCTTTTACCTGTCCATTTACAATAAGCACTGGCGTCGTCCCAACTGATGTGAACTGCAGGATAATTCTCTTTCCCTTTGATATCAGAATCGGGTCCAGAAGGATGCTTCCAGTTTGCGCCCTGCACCCAACTCCACCATTGAGAATAATCATTCAAATCAACCGGATGGTTTGGCGGCGTAAAGACCAGTGATGCTGCAACCAATTGACTTTCGTCTGGTTTTGGAGTACCCGGGGGAACTTGCTTTTTTAATTGTTCCCAATCTGGTTTTGTCTCTGCTGTTGTTACATATCCAGTAGCATCAACAAATTTTTGAAATTGTGCATTGGTTACCTCATGCTCATCCATATAATAGGCATCCACAATTACTTTATGTTTCGGATATTCATCTTTATCTGCTTGTGCATTATCACCACCCATCAAAAATGTACCTCCAGGAATAAATACCATTCCTTCTTTGGATGTATCTCCGCTAAACTTTATTTGTATTGCGGATGTTTGTTGCACTTTTAATGTATCCGCATTATCAGTAGCTTTTTTATCTTGATTGCAAGAAAAAAAACTTAATGCCCCTATAAAAAATAATCCCTTCAAAAAATATGGTTTCATAATAGTAGATATGTTTTTTTAAACTTAAGAATAATTATCATAATTGATTGTTCGTGGAATTTAAAAATTAATTTTAAAACTCTTTATCGCCAAATTCACTGCCTGGCAATTTAAGTTTTCTGGATAATTTATTGAGGTTGAAGCTAAAATTTAGCATAAAAATATCCGTTTCGTAAATATAATTAGTGGTGGTAAAAAAATCAGCACCAGACGTAGTAATTCTTTGTTTGTTACTTTCATTCATTCCTAAATCTATATTTTGCCATTGTAATAAAGCGGTTAGCCTTCCATCTAAAAAAGTTTTTTTAAGTGACAAATTGGGTATTAAAAATCTGGAATCTTCACCTTGAACTGTTGGCCTGCTAGAAAGGTAATTTACATTACCCTGCATACTCCAATTAGTTGAAAGGTTAACATTAGTATTAAAGTTAACAGAATATACAAAGCCATTATTGTTAACATTAACTGCATTTGTTAAAATAGAACCTTTGATATTATATTGATAAAAATTTGCTCCTAAATATAAACTCCAGGATTTTGTGGGTTCTAAGTTAGTACCAAATTCCAATCCGTATTTTTGGGCTTTGCCAGCATTAGTAAAAATCCTGTTAAGAACAGTATCAGCAAAAACACTGTTGACTCTTTGAATAGGATTTTTAATATCCTGAAAATATAATGTTGTAAAGAATGAACCTTTGTTAAATGATTTTATAATACCTGTTTCTGCTAAATAAACAAACTCAGGTAATAAATTCGGATCTCCCTGTTCTAAAGTTTCCGAATGCTCTCTTTCTTGAATTGGGTTCAGCTCAAAATTATTATTTCTTTGCACCCGTCTGCTCACTCCTACTTTTAATTTATAGCCCTTTTCTAAATCATAAAGTATACTTGCCGAAGGAAAAAGATTATTATAGTTCAGTTTAAAATCATTATTAATATTTGAGACTGTTAAATCTCTTTTGGCATTTTCATAACGCAATCCACCCACATATTCAAGCTTTTTGGCTTTACCAGAAAACTGGCCATAAAGTGAGTGAATATCATTTCTTGATTTCACGTTTCCAGTAAATAAAGGAATGGTTGTAAAAGGACCACCAAAATAGCTTTCTCGATAAATGAAATCGCCATCTTGCTTATCCATCCTATATTGGTAACCAAATTCTAGTTTTACTGCCCCAACATTTACGCTGTAATCCAGTTTTACCCTTAAACCATTTAATGGATTTTCATATGTGCTTAATGTGTTTTGCGCTGTGTCAGCCCCTTCAATATTTCTATTTTTAGTAGAGCCATAAAGTTTATCATATTCATATAAGGTAGAAAAAGTCAGAGTTGATTTATTGTTAAAAGTATGTGTATAATCTATATTCCCTAAAACAAAATCTCCTTGCTTATTTTGAAGGTTAGAGTTAAAATACTGCTTTCTCCCAACTACTTGTCCGCTAGAATTTGTTTTGGTATTGTTATAATAAATATCCGCCAGTCTATCTTGAAACTTGTAGCCTGCGAAAAAACCTAAAGAAAAAGCATCATTTTTATTTGGATTAAACCCGATATTGAATCTGCCTCCGTAATTGTATTTATTAAAACTACGTTCTCCGTTTGATGGAAAAGTTGTTTTTAAATTGTTATTGATGGTAAAAACGTCTCCTTCCCTAAAACCTGCATTATCATTTCTAAGATAGTTTGCACTTGCAGATATGTCCCATTCTTCTTTTCTATAATTAAAAGTAATATCTCCTCCGTAACGCTGTTGATTTTCTTTATTTCCGAAATCCGTAGTGCTTAGCAAGCCACTTTGTATATTGGCAATCATTGATACTCCGTCGCTTGCTCCTTTTTTAGTAGTAATATTTAAAATTCCTCCTTTTCCATCTGCGTCATATTTTGCGGATGGTGCATTAATAAATTCTATATTCTCTAAAGTGTTTGCTGGTAGCTGACTTAAAATCGTTTGTGCATCTCCCTGTACAGGCTTGCCATTTATCAACACTAAAAAGCCTGTAGAACCTCGTACTGAAATTTCACCTGCTCCGTTTACTGCAACTGATGGTAAGTTCTTTAAAGCGTCAATGGCAGTTCCTCCTTTTGCAGCAGCGAACTGATCGGCTTTGTAAATTTGTTTATCAATTTTATTGAAACTTTGGGTTTGCTGACCTGTTATTTTAACTTCGTTTAAAAACCTTGCATCAGGGTTTAAATAAATTTTTCCAAGATCAAGATTTTTACCTGTGAGATTTATTGCTGATATTATTTTAGAATCATACCCCAAAAACTGAACTTTAAGATAGTAACTTCCTTTCTTAATTCCTTTTATAATAAATTTACCATTTAAATCTGCAACAGCTCCGTTGAGTAAAGTGGAATCTACTGAATTATAGATTGATACACTAGTAAATTCTAAAGGCGTATTGCTTGTTTTATCGATGATGATTCCTTCTATTGAAGAAGTTTGAGCTAAAATTTGAAGTGGAAATATAAATAGGCATAGGTAAAAAAGTTTATTCATGATAGCAAGACTTATTTGCGAATAAAAGGATTAATCAAATAACTCCTTAAATAGAAAACTCGTATTAATAAAATAAAAATTAGTCTACCTAACCTTTTATTTCTAAATTAATTTCAAGATTGTTTTTACTGCTCAAACGCTCCTCTATCAGGTTTACTTTCTGAACGTTTCTTATTTAAAAGATCAGTTTTGACTGGGATGTCATTAGTTCCGGAATTTATAATTTTGCTTCCTTTTTTTAATCTGAAATCGGCTTTCCTTAAATCATTATCAACTTTAACAAACTCAGGATTTATCATTAAATCATTTTCTCCTGAAAATACTTCTTGTTTATTTGGATAAACATTATAATCCCACTTTATATTAGTGTTTTTACTGTCGGATGTTACTTTACCATTCGGGCGGGGAACAATAATGTTATTTAGGATGGTTATATCCTCACAATTATTTGGAAATAACTCTTGATAACCTACTGTTTGTCCGTTCCAATAAGTGGTGTTATTGATGATATCTACATGTTTAGTTCTAAAAGTATGGATTCCAGAGCCACCATTATAGGCACTTATATTATTGGCAATCAGCGCTCTACCTTTCCATTCAGGACGTAAAGAAACTTTAATCTTGGCAGGTTCAATAACAGATTTTATTTCTTCTATAACAGCATCTGCATTAGGGTTGGTAGCACCACCTCTTTTTTGGTCTGTAACATCTAATAATATTCCGTTACCATCACTTAATTTCCCAGTTCGCTCCCATGGTACCAATGTTTTATTGTTCCAAACATAATTTCTTTGAATAACAATGTGATAACCAGGAGCATCATCAAATGCCCAATTATTAAGCGTGGTAATTCCGGAACCTGCATAGCGCATATACCATGCATTATTATAAACTTCACAATCTTCAACTGTGACATAATCAGCCTCTAAAATGGTAATCCCTCCGCCTGGACATTTCCCTATCTCGCAGTTACTAATGATAACATGATGTGGCTTTTCTTTTACTCTACGGCCTTCTACAATGATTCCATTGGTATTATATTTTGGGTTTGGAATGCTATTTTTCGCATCTGCCAAAGCATCTAATAAAGTTAATCCATCATTTTGACCAATAATGCTGATGCCCTCAACTTTTATATAAGATGCAGAAATTTGTATTCCTGCCCAGCCAATTGGGTTGATGGTTGGTTTACAATCGGGCAAAGCTTTAAAAATAATCCACGCATCAGGCGTTCCTGATGTAGTAACAGAAAGCACTGCACCATTATCTTGCGTATTGCTATTAGAATAACTTCCTCCCCCAATTAAAACCACATCTCCTGGTTTAGCTATGTCTGCAGCTTTTTGTAAAGATTCTAATGCGCTTTTTTCTGATTCGCCACTATTTTTGTCATTTCCATTAACAGAGACATAAATGTTTTTTGCTATAGCTGATGAGCTTAAGGATAGACTTAAAATAAATAAAACCGTATTTCTTATTAAATTGATTTTCATAAATTGATGGTTTTTTCAATAACAGAACTGTTTTTAAGCATTGATCTAGAGGGCTGTCCACCTCCCATTGTGATTTGAAGGTTTCCTTTTATAGGAAAAATTTTACCATCTGCATCTACTTCAGATAAATCTCTGCTATTAAGTGCTATTTCTACGGTTTTACTTTCTCCCGATTTTAGGTTAATTCTTTTAAAACCTTTTAAAGATCTAATTGGTGTTTTAAAATCAGAATTTTGATGTGTTAAATACAGTTGAACCACTTCTTCTCCAGCTATTTTTCCAGTATTGGTTACCTTAACCTTCACCTTTAAATTGTCTTTTTCAGTTCTAATCACCTCCATATTACCATATTTAAATCTGGTATAGCTTAAACCAAAACCAAATGGATACAATGGTTCTCCCTTAAAATAACGATAGGTTCTGTTATCCATCTTGTAATCCTGAAAATCGGGTAAATCATCTACACTTTTATAGAAAGTAATAGGTAATCTGCCAGCGGGATTATAATCACCAAATAAAACATCGGCGATAGCCTCCCCGCCTGCTTGACCTCCATACCATACTTGAACAATGGCTGGCAAATTTGCCGCTTCCCACTGAAAACCGATGGCACTACCTGATAGGTTAACAAAAATTACTGGTTTACCTGTTGCTTTAAGTGCTTTCATTAGTTCAGTTTGCGCTTTTGGCAAAGCTATATTGGTCCTATCACCTCCTTTAAAACCATCAATCTCCACAGGCATATCTTCTCCTTCTAACCTTGCCGAAATTCCTCCAGCAAAAATAATTACATCTGCATCTTTTACTCTTTCTGCTATGGTTTCTGGTTTTTCTGTTATGATTTTACCTAAGTCTAATTTTACTTCGGCGTTATCTGAATATTGCCAATATTCTAAAACTATCTTGTAAGATTTCCCTTTTTCGGCATTAAAAGTATAGTACCCATTTCTTGTTCCTGCTTCCTTAACTTTTTTATCATTAATAAATAAGCGAGAACCATCATCTGCTTTTAATTCAAAAGTATATGTTGTTGTTTCTTGAGGCACAAAATTAGCAGTCCACCTTACCCCCATATTTCTAGCTATAATTTTATCAGCTATTTGTTCGCCATCTCCCCATTGGTGGTCAATATTTGGCTCTTGTCTAGTAAAAGCTGGTTCGCCTTTAAAGGTGGTGTTTTGAAAATACGCTGCTTGAAAACCGTTTTTTCCGTTGAAATTAAATAATTGATTGTCTTTAATAGGTTTAAAAACCTGATTATCAGTTAAATTAACTCCTTTCTCGTAAATGATTTGGGCATTGGTTTTACTTTTGATTCCTTCTAAAATACTGCTTATTTTTGATGGGTAACCATAGTAATTGGCTAGCATTACTTCTTCATCTGCAGCATTTGGACCTATAACCGCAATTTTTTTAAGGTTTTTACTTAACGGTAAAATATTTTTAGCGCTTTTTACAAATGGTTCGTTTTTTAATAGAACTATAGATTGGCGAGCCATTTTTAAGGCTAATGCCTGATGTTCTTTATTCTCTAAAACTGAAGTATCAATTTTATTGAATGGCACCATTTCCTCAGGGTCAAACATCCCCAAACGGAAACGAATGGTAAATAATCGTTTAACTGAAATATCAATTTCTTTCTCCGTGATTTTGCCATCGCTGACTGCTTTTAGAAGCGCAAAATAAGAAGGTTGATTGGAACACTCGCAATCAGTACCATGCAAAACAGCATCTGCAGATGCACTTTCTGCATCGGGATGGGTTTTATGGGTTTTATAAAAATGACCAATACCGCCACAATCTGAAGTAACATAACCTGTAAATTTAAACTGGTTGCGCAAAATATCATTCATTAATAAATCACTACCACAACAAGGCTGACCTTCAAACCTGTTATATGCACACATCACACCGCTTACTTTAGCATCTACAATTAAATCTCTAAATGCGGGCAAATATGTATCCCATAAATCATGAGAAGAAACTTCGGCGTTATAAGTACTTCTATTCCACTCTGGCCCACTATGTACCGCAAAATGTTTAGCACAAGCCGATGCTTTTAAGTATTTAGGGTTATCCCCTTCTAAGCCTCTTACAAAAGACTTACCTAAAGCGCCTGTTAAATAAGGGTCTTCTCCGTAAGTTTCTTGGCCACGCCCCCATCTTGGATCTCTAAAAATATTGATATTTGGTGTCCAATAAGTTAAGCCCAAATAAATCCCTGTTTTTCCCTGACGTTTAGAATCGTTGTAAATTGCCCGGCCTTCTAATGCACTAAAATTGGCCATTTGAAACAACGAAGTAGTGTCCCAAGTGGCGGCCATTGCAATGGCTTGTGGATATGATGTTACATGATAAGGACTTCTAGCTACACCATGCAATGTTTCGTTCCACCAATTATATGCAGGAATTTCTAAACGTTTGATTGCTGGCGCATTGTTAACCATTTGTCCTACCTTCTCTTCCAGCGTAAGCAAACTCACTAAATTATCAACCCTATTTTCTATCGATAAAGTGGGATCTTGAAAAGGATATTTGTATTTAGAATGAAAAGAAATGGTAATGGTAGCTACCGTAATTATCACCAATAAAATACTTAGCTTAAACTGCTTTTTCATAGGTTTTATTTTAAAATAATTGTGTTTGCGGATAATGAATATCTTTTAATAAGTGTCTATTATTGATACTTAACCAGGCTTTTATCCGCAATTAAAATTGGTGCATCGTAAACAGGGATATTTTTAAAAATGTATTTAATGCCGGTTTTTGTCCAGTTGCTTTTGGGGATTTCATAAACCTTTCCAGTGATTATATCCACATATACAGGATTATCCATATTGCCATTTAGGATGGTAAAATTTATATCTTTAGTTTCTATACTGTTAGTTGGTAGGTAATCATCCACCCAAATGGTAAAAAGCTGCTTTTTAGAATCTTTGTTTTCATAACCATAAACGGCAAAACTTCTATCGCTACCTGTAGAGTAAAGAACATTTCCGTTTGTTGGAATATCATTGGTATTAAATGTTGGATGTGTACTTTTTATTCTTTGGAATGAGTCGTCAAAAATGGAAGTGATATTTTGAACAGCGTAATATGCAACTTTTGGTCGCAGTGCTTTCTTTGTAGAATCTGATTTGATGAGCCCTTTAACGTTTAATTTTTGTATAGGACCAGCAGTGTAGGCTATTTCAATAATGGTAAAAACACTGCTTTCAATATCATGCCCTAAATCGCCTAACATTCTGCGGGTATTCCATTTGGCTTGTGAAAGCTCTGACCAATCATGATCCGCCAAAGCACCTCCCAATCGTGGTTCTGATGGAGCACCGTTTTCTCCTTGTCTTAGTTTTACTTTGGTAGAATATTTTTGTAAGGTTAACCTTAACAATTCTACTTTTCCGTAATTCGAATCTGGATTATAGACATAATCATGATAGGTCATGTTATCAAATAAATCTAGTTTCTTTTTTTTATAGAGGATTTTAAAAAATTCATCGGCATAAGCCAAATTAATATGCCCAATTGCTAAACCAGAAACTTTGGCATTGGATTGTGTTTTTTTGATGATATCAATAGTTCTGATATTTAAAGCAGCAGTTTTCTCTGGAGTATTATCGGTATTGTCTCCAAAATTGGGTTCGTTCCAAATTTCCCAGTCAAAAACTTTGGTTTTATACCTGTTCACTGCTGCGGCCACCCATTTATCCCAAGCTTTTAGAGCCTCCTCAGAATGTGGCATTCCAGCTCCCAAGTTTGCACCACCACCACCTTGGTATAAATGATTTCCATAAGATAATTGGAGCCATGGCGATAATCCTTTGCTAACAGCATCATTTATAATATAATCAAGCCAAGCCCAATCATAAACGCCTTTTACTTTTTCGGTTTTATCCCAACCACCTTGTAATCTTATTTTTTTTATCCCCAACGGCACTAAATAATCCTTGTACGCATCGTAATTGGCATAATCTCTATCTAATGTTTCGCAGCCTAATAGCCAATTAGAAGATTTTATTTCGTTGGTGTTTTTTGGTTTTAATGTCCCTAAATAAGTGAAAGGTATTTTAATTCCCGTATCTACCCTATTTCTAGTAGTGTCAATTTTCTGGCTAAAGCCGATGTTATGATAAGCTAAAAATATAAAGAGGAGCAAAAAGCTTTTTAGGTTTTTATTCAATTTCATTTTTTAAGGTGTAAATTTTGATGCTTAATCTATTCTAACAATTCCAGAACCTGGGACATTGATTTTAAAAAGACCTTTGAAGTTTACTTTTTCTTTTTTGATGATATTTCCAGAACAATCATAAACGGTTAAATTTCTTGTCCCAAAATCTTTATCCATATTAAAAACAAGTTGATCTTGGTGTGTGGCATTAACAATCATGCTTTTTTTATTAATTTTTTGTGGATTTAAAGTCGAATTCTGATAAGCCACAATCACAGTTTCATTATCTAAAGAAGTTTCTGACCAGGTATAAAAAGCTTCTGGACCGTAATTAAACGCTTCGCCTCTGGTAAGGGTTTCATTAAAATCTCTCCATTGACTCAATAAAAATTTTAACATTTTTAACTGATTTTTATCCATTTTGCCCAAATCCGTTGAAACCTGCGGAACGGACAACATGGTGTTTAACAATTGTAAAGCAGACATTGCTGGTTTTTCTTGCTCATTCCACGCTAATGGATCGGCATGAACCACTTGGTTATTTAAATTTCTTATGTCTAAAGTACGCGTTCTGTTCTCTAATATATCATTGGGGCAATCAATAGCCCTAAACATATTTGCATATTGTTGTAATATAGGGTTGGTATAAAACTGTCTAAATTCTATCAAAACATCCTTATTATTTGCCTTGCAACCATTGTAAATATCAGCCAATAATTTAACAGTTGCTTCTTCTACACTTTCATAATCGCGACCATCTCCGTAAGCCATTTTACCGGCGAAACGAGAATTCATCAAATCCATAAAATCTATTTTGTAACCGTTTATACCCGATTGCTTCATTAAAGACACCAATCTATCA
The DNA here is from genome assembly GCF_001652725.1 of Pedobacter psychrophilus. Taxonomy (GTDB): domain Bacteria; phylum Bacteroidota; class Bacteroidia; order Sphingobacteriales; family Sphingobacteriaceae; genus Pseudopedobacter; species Pseudopedobacter psychrophilus. The sequence goes on along the minus strand of NZ_LWHJ01000027.1, from coordinate 359,635 downwards.
GTGAGATATTTTCTTACTTCTGGAAAACGAGGATCAGGTACCCAAGCTGCAGCCCAATCTGCTTTATAAAGCATTTTATTTTTCAGTTTAGCATAAATTTTAGATTTTTCACCAATCATAGTTGGACCAACCCAAAGCATATAATTCATGCCCATGTTTTGCACTTTTTTTACATGAGATTTAAAATCTTTAAACCTTATCGTATCAACTTCCCAATCGCCATTGTAAAGGCAATATCCCGCTTTTGCATCTTGTGCTTTTTGCCATCCATCATCAACTATTATGGTTTCACAGCCTAATTCTTTAGCCAGTTTAGCTTGTCTTTCTACATTTTCGGCATTTACACCATCGGCTTTAAGCGCATACCAAGTACAGTAAAACGGCAAATGTGCTGCTTTTGGCACAGAAGCAAAGTTTAAGTTATTTTCTGTTTGCCACCATTTTAATAAATCTTTTTGGGCTGAATTATAATTTATATCCCTATGATCTAACCTGATTTTAACTTGATAAGAAGTCAAAGACTTGGTAGGATATTCAAATAATCCCATCCTTATCTCAAAGCCTACCCCATTATCTTCATTTTCGCCGGCTAAAAATGTGATGGGATACGTGAGTTCTGATGCTGCAAGTGTAAGTCTGTTTTTATTATTGTTATTGATAAAAGTGATGCTTGGCTGATCCATAGTTGCAGAGGTAAATTTTGATTTTGCAGCAAAACTTACCGGAATCATTCGGGATATTGGATAATTATATAATGAGGTAGCATTGCTTTCTGCATTTGCACCATAAGGCGACAAATAACTTTGAATATCTATTGATGGCTGTTTAAAATTTATACTAATTGGTTTTGGGATGGCTTTTTTTGATGCTGATAAATAAATGTTTAAGTATGTAATACCACTTTCTGTTGATACGCTTACTGTTCTTTTAAAATGATCATCATTACCATTTACAGCTAGTTCTAATCCATTTATTGGATAAACTTGAGCATTTAAATGGATTGATAAAGCCATTAAAAAAATAAAACATTGGAAACAAATTCTCATGAATAGTAAATTTTATAAAACATTAATATTTAATTATTTATCCTTAATAGCTTAGTCAAAAAAAACGACGGCAAGTAAAACTTGCCATCGTTAACCAATTTAAATTAAAACTTTAACCAATTAATTTTTAATCAATTTGATGATAGACTTTTCTCCGTTAAGCACCTGTATAAAATAAACTCCAGCTTTTAACTCGTTTAAATCTAAAGATGTTGAAGTGCTATTTTTTTCTATACTTTGTATTTTCAATTCTTTACCACCTAAATCAATCACGCTAATACTAGCTTTTTCTAAACCTGCAGCATGTTGTACCGTTAAAGGACCTGTTGTTGGGTTAGGGTAAATTACTACGCTTTCTGTTTGTAATAAAGAAGATTTGATAGCTATTACTTCGCTATAATCAAAAGTACCATCATTATCTACTGATTTTAAACGGTAGTAAAGTGTTCCTGCTGCGCCATTAAAATCTATAAAGCTGTAATTGCTACCTGTAGTAACTCCTTTAGTTAATACTGGAGAACCTACCGCTGTAAAAGCTTTGCCATCTGCACTTCTTTCTACCACGAATTCTTTAAAGTTAACTTCTGATGATGTAGCCCAAGTTAATTTATTATTTCTTCCTTGTGCTTCCCCTTTGAAAGAGGTTAATTTGATGGGTAAAACAGTAGAACCTGGAGTAAATGCTACCCCTCTAAAACCGTAATTTGTACCTGCAGTTGCTAAAGTTATAAAAGATGAGTTAACTCCATCTGTCATTGCTACTGTACGAGCGCCAGCATCTGTTATCGCAACTAAAGTATTATTTGAGCCTGTATTATTACCAGTAACAGCATAAATAACTGGCTGCCCTAATGCATTAACATTTACAGCTATAGAAGATAGTGCATTACCAGCAGCCGCATAATTCCCTGCTAAAACCCAATTGGTTCCATCAAAGAACCATTTTTCTAAACCATTATTGAATTTAGCTATATAAAGTAAATCCCATCCAGTGCTTAAATAGCCTACAGAATTATCCACATTTAAAAAAGAAAAACCACACAAATCGTGATTTGTAGTTATACCTGGTAAATTTGTAGCGGTTACGGTACTTGTTGGTAAAGCAGTAGTTGTAAAGCGTATAGGAGTTGTACTAAAGCCAGAAGCAAAATATAATTGTCCACCATGTAGTCCTATACTTCTTGAATTTTGACTAAAAATTAATGTAGATGAAGTAGTTTGACCAAAAGGTACGTATTCAACCCTAGCTGCATTTAAATAAAATGAACTACCATCTGTAGATATTGCACCTTTTACAGAACCATTAGATTGAAAACTAGAAGATGGAAAGTTGGTTGTGTAATCAACTGCACCAGTGTTATTTACTCTTGCAATAACTTTATTACTGCTAAATCCTTGCCAGTACGCACTATTTAATGTGGCAGTTGCCGTTGCGCCAGTACCAGCACCAGAGCTTGTAATTGTTACTGTTGGGGCAGATGTATAACCACTACCTGCATTAGTAATTGTGTAACTACTAACTCCACCTGATGTTATGTTTGCAGAAGCCGTGGCGGTTACGCCAGCTGTTTGAGGAGCAGAAATAGTTACAGTTGTTGTACTAAAAGTATATCCACTTCCTTGTGCTCCTACAGTAATGTTTGATATACCTTTGCTTGTTGCTAATTCACCAGCGGCAACATCGTAACCAGCTAGTGAAAGGAAATTTCTATCTGTAGATAAACTTATTTGCCCTTCGTTTAGATTTCCTCCGATAGTTAATCTACTTCCTGTAGTACTACCTAAAGTTACTGTTTTTATGGGAGTAGCCTGATTTACACCAATTGTGGTGAACTCTAACAAACTAATTGGAGCTGTATTAGCAGAAAGAGCGGTTGAACCATCTCCTACTCTAGTAACTACTAAATTGCCAGAAACAAAATTTTGCGCAAAAGTTGTACTAGTACAAAATATTAACGCAAATAGAAAAACTGTTGATGAGTAAATTTTTTTCATTTTTAAAGGTTAAAAAGGTTAAGTCCAACAATTTTAAGATTTTAGTTAGGACTATAATTATAATTAGTTATCCAAAACTATATAATTGAATACTTTAAAAATTTAATTGAATTTGCATTAGCTTGAACTATTTTTGCGTAGTCAATATTTAATCTTTATTTAACTGCAAATCGGGAATTTGTGACGCTAATTTTCGGCTATAATTGTCACTTCTTTATTTATTTTATCAAAATGTGAGAAGCTGATTTTTTGCGTTTTACCCTCTAATTTTAGTGTAATCTTATAATTTCCATTAAAAACCGTGGTGGTAATTTCCCCATTGCCAGAAGTTGCTTTTTCTTCATTTGTTACCCATTGCTTGGTTACTAAATCTTCCCAAACTTTTGCATTTGGCTTAGGCGACCAGTCTTTCCTAAACATGGCTGCATCTGGCTTCCAATGAGAGCCTTGCCAAAATCCCCACATGGTAAAGCCGGTTACGGCGGGGTGGCTAAAACAAGCAATTAAAAAATCTCTGGTGTAATCTGCCTGTAGTTCTTCATCAGGCATATTGATATCAAACTCGGTAATTTGTATGGGTAAATTTACATTAGCCATTACATCTAAATCGGTTAAAACAGATACAGGGTCGCGAGGTTGCCTACCTACATGCCCTTGAATACCTACTGCATCTATTGGTGCGCCATAAGATTTCAATTCTTCAATTAATGCTATAAATGTTTTAATGGTTGCAGGACTAGAAACGCTGTTTAGCATTCCATATTCGTTTAAAAAAAGCTGAGCATTTGGATCAATTTGTTTGGCTAATTTATACCAATCTGCAACGTTAGTGCGGGGCATTACATTAAAATAATCTTTTTCATGTACCATTTCATTTACCACATCCCAAGCCACTACTTTTCCTTTGGTATAGTTTGCAATGTTTTTGATGTGATTGGTGATGCTATCGTTTAATCCATCTACAAAACTGGTTTTGGTTTTAAATTCTGTAGGAGTGAATTTTTTGCCAGGCCAAACTAAATTATGCCCTCTTAAATTCAAATTTTTGGCTGAAATCCAGTCTATGGCTTCTTTGGTGCAATCTCTTCTTTTGGAGTCTATCCATTGCCCCCATTTTAAGCCATTACCAATGGTTACGGTATTAAATAATTGGGTGATTTTACTTTTATAGATGTCAACCTGTGGATTATCCTGACATAATAAATCGGCATTAACCTCGGTGCCAAACATAAAATCAGATTTTACCATATTGATAGAAACTTTAGCTCCTTGTATGGGATTGCCATTTTTATCAACCACCTTAATCAAAATAGGAGTTTTTCTTATTTCATCAATACGATTTAAAGCTTCCTTTCTCCAAAGAGCATTATTGTCCCTTCCTGTATAAGTAAATTTTGTTTCGGGCAGCTCTACTTTTTTAATGCTTTTGGCAAAATTGAGAACTGTTATATCTTTTAACTGAATTTTTTGTGCCAAAGCCCCAAATGACAGGCAAATGGTAGCACTTCCAAGTGGTAGATCTTGTTGAGCAATAAATGGGATATTGTATTCTTTCCACTCGGGGCCTGCACCCAAAGCTAACATGATACTTTTTTCGAAATTTTTACCATCTTGCACATAAAAATTCACTTCGCCATCTCCCGATTCTTGTTTGGCGTAAATGGCTTTCATCATAAATCGAGCTAATAAAACATCGCCTTTTTTAATCGACGAAGAATTTTTCCAGCTAAGCTGAACCCCATAATGAGAGCTTAGCGCTTTGATAACCTCTACTTCAAAAACAGGTTGATTATTTGTATTGGATAAAACTTTTATAACACTTGGAGAAGCATTGCTATTCCCATCTTTAAAAACATAATTGCTAGCTGCATTTTTAGGAAAAACATCTGTATTTGCTATTTTTTGAATAGCTGTAGGTAAAGGATTTAGCTTTTGTGCCGATGTAGTTTTAAATAAAAAGACTAGGACAAATAATAGGGTTAAGTTTCTCATTTTTTTTAATTGAAATATTCTCAAATTCAATGTATCCATTTTATGATTTGTATGAGTTGTGCTTTGTAAATATTTTAAAACACCGCTGTATGCTTTACATTAAAATTGAATAAACTGATGATGGTTAATTTAGGAATTGTAAAAATGGAAGATTTACAGGAAGTATAATTTAACTCCATTTGCAAACAATAACACTATTTTGCTTTATGCTAATCTTTAAGAAGTTGAAAGGAGAAAAGATGATTAGATACTTCAATTTATGACTAAACATTAGGTGCTAATTATGTATTATGTAAAGCAAAAAATGTGCAATCGCGTTATAAATAAACATCTTACTTTCGCATAAAACCAATTTACATCAGCTTATTAATTTAAATTGTTAATACGCGATCACTAGTGTAATTTCTCAGAATTCTAATAACTTTTTGGATATAAATGATGAAAAAAATAACTTTTTTTACAATTTTCTTTTTACAACTAATCAGTTTTGGTTTTGCACAAGTTAGCAGCCAAGCAAAAGGTTTTGTGGGCATCAAAGGACTAGATTTGATTAAGCCAAATGGCGAAAAATTATTTATAAAAGGTATTAATCTGGGTAATTGGTTAAACCCCGAAGGATATTTACTACTCCTAAAAAATAACGCCGATTCTTACCGATTGATAGACCAAACCTTTAAAGAAATAGTTGGTGAGGCTGTTACCGATAATTTTTGGAGAGAATTTCAGCAGCATTATGTTACCAGAGCTGATATTAAATACATCCGCCAAACAGGGATGAATACCGTACGTATTCCTTACCATTATAAGTTACTAACCGATGAACCTTTTATGGGTTATGCCTCTAAAAAACATGGCTATGGCGTTTTAGATACGGTAATAAAATGGTGCAAAGAAGAAGGATTGTATGTAATATTAGATCTTCATGATGCACCGGGTGGGCAAACTGGAATAAACATTGATGATAGTTATGGTTACCCTTGGCTATTTGTTACCGAGCAGCATCAACAACAATTTTATCAGATTTGGAAAGAAACTGCAAAGCATTATCGAAATAATAAAACAGTTTTGGGTTTCGATTTATTGAACGAACCCATAGCATCATCTTTTTTCACAAAAGATACAGCCATGTTAAATGTACAATTAGATAACTTGCTACGAATAGCTACTCAAACCATAAGAGAAGTTGATAAGAACCATTTAGTTATAGTGAGCGGAAGCAGATGGGGACAAGATTATTCTATTTTTAAAGATTGGAATTACGATGATAAATTAATGTTTACTTGCCACCGCTATCATTGCGATACTACTGAAGCTGGCATTCAAGATTTTTTAGATTATCGTAAAAAGTTTAATCGGCCATTTTACATGGGAGAAACAGGGCATGAACCTGATGAATGGATAGCAAGTTTTAACCGAATGCTTGAAAAAGTAAATATAGGTTGGACTTATTGGCCTTACAAAAAAATGGGGAACTCAACCAGTATGCTGAACATTAAAGAGCCTGAAAATTGGAATCTGATAGTAAATTATGCGGCAGCTAATAGAAACTCTTTTAAATTGATCAGAGAAACCAGACCAGATCAAGTTTTAATTAAACATGCTTTAGCACAATTGATAGAAAACCTGAAACAAAAAAACTGCCCTGTAAATGCGGGTTATATCAAAGCATTGGGAATGAAACCTTGATTTTATTAAAAAAAATAAAATCAAAATAAACAAATATTAAAACTAAAAAGTTCAATAACAGCATATTATAATGATAATTGTAAAATTTATAAATAAAACTTATGTAAATAGTTTCAAAGAATACTCAGAAATTCATAATTTGAATTATTCATAAACTGCATTTTCAGCAACCGTTCTAAATTCATTTAAATCTTTTATCACACTATTTATTTTTGCTGTTATTGATGCGATTGCAATTTTTCCTAAGGGTAATCGTAACGGTGGATTTTCTAAATTAGAAATAGCTAATATTGCTTCTGCTGCTCTTAAAGGGTCTCCTTCTTGTTTCCCATCTACAGCTTTCATTCGTTTTCTAAACTCGCCAGCGGTTTCGTTATAGTCGGTGATGACGGCCTCTGCTTCTTTAAATGCGTTTCCGACAAAATTAGTTCTAAAAGGTCCGGGCTCAACAATGGTTACTTTAATGCCTAAAGGCTCAACTTCAATTGCTAATGCCTCACTAAAGCCTTCTAAAGCGAATTTACTTGCATTATATATTCCAAAACCTTGAAAGGCTTTAAAACCTCCGTGTGAAGAAATTTGAATAATGTGCCCATATTTTTGTTTTCGAAATATGGGTAATGCGGCTTGTGTAACTTGTAATGTTCCAAAAAAATTAGCCTCAAATACTTCTCTAACTTCTTTTACACTCGTTTCTTCTATTGCACCTGCAAATCCAAAGCCTGCGTTGTTTATCAAAACATCAATTTTGCCGAATTTCTCTTTTACGATTTCAAATACGTATTCAATCTCGATAGGATTTGTGATATCTAGCGTTAATGCGAAAGCTTTATTCTTATGCAGATTGTTAAAGGCATCTGCTTGGGATTTTCTACGGAAAGTTCCTATCACAAAATCGCCTTGTTCAATAACGGTTTGGGCAAGTGCCTCACCCAAACCGCTTGATATGCCTGTGATAAACCAAATTTTATTTTTCACTTTTTAATTTTTTTAAGTTTTCTAATAATTCTAATTGTAGATTTTGAAAGGCATCTAATCTAAATTTTCTGTTTTTGCTTTGCACCTCAAAAACTGCTTTAAAGGTTACTCTAACTCTTTTATCACCAATATCATCCACTAAAAATGAGGCTAAATAATTTTGAATTGGCAATGGAGTTTCAATCATTACGTAGTTTATTTTCTTTCTCTTATTATTAAAAAAAGAGACTTTTTCAACAATTTTACCGCCATTTACTAAAGTTAAACTCACGGTACTGCCTTTTCCATTCCCATTAGTAACAGACTCCTTAATAGTTGACGGGACAAGGTTTTTCAAGTTGCTTAAATCGGAAAGATAGATCCACACACTTTGAGCATCTGCGTTAAAAACGATACTATTTTCTACTTCCGCTTTTTCAAATTTTTCTGTTTGAGCAAACGATATTGAGGAGCTGGATAGTAAGAAAAAAATAAACAAAATAGATGTTATTTTATTTTTCATGATGCTTTTGATTAAAAGGTGATACTTTTTCCACCATCTACTCTAATTTCTGAACCTGTCATAAATGTGCTATCGGCGGAAGCTAAAAAAAGTGCTGCATTCGCAATATCTTCCGATGCTCCGAAACGATTCATAGGTATAAGTGCTTGTACGCCAGCGGCAAATTCTTGCAAAATATCTTGAGGGATACCCATTTTTGAATAAATAGGTGTATTTATTGGCCCTGGACTAATGGTATTTACCCTAATATCTTTAGGCGCTAACTCAATTGCTAATGTTTTGCAAAACGATAAAACAGCAGCTTTTGATGCAGAATAGGCACTAGATGTTTCATATCCTAGGTGCGCTAAAACGGTAGCATTTAAAACTATAGAACCACCGTTAGGAATTAATGGTAAAAGCTTTTGTATTGTAAAAACAGTTCCCTTAAAGTTAATTTCCATGTTAGCATCAAAAATTTTTTCGGTAGTTTGCTCAAATGGAGCAAACAGGCCTACTCCTGCATTAGAAAATAAAATATCAACTGTATCGCTTAGTTTCGAAATTTTATTTGGCAAAGCGTTTATATCCTGCATGTTGCCTGCATCACATAAAATACCAAAAGCATTTTGTCCCAATTGTGCTACTGCTTCATCAATTAATGTTTGGTTTCTGCCTGTTATAATCACTTTGGCACCCTGCGCTAAAAATAATTTTGCTGTTGCAAAGCCAATACCACTGTTACCGCCAGTAATCAGTGCTGTTTTTCCAAAAAGTCTCATTTTGTTCTGTTTGAATTTTTAAAACAAGCTTACCATCAAAACCTAGTAGATAAGCTTGTTTGTGGGTTTAAGTTTAGCTTGAATTATGCGAAGTAGCGTTCAGAAATAATTTTACCATCTTTCCAGTCTTGAATAGCTACTTCAACTACATTTAATGTACCTTGAGTGTTATCCAAATCAATTGACCAAACTAAAAAGCTTCTGTTGCCTTTAACAATTTTACCTACTGCGCTAAAATCTCTTACAGCAGTAATTATTGATATTGCCTCTGTTCCGTTTTGTAAAAGTTTCTCTTTTCCGGTTTGTAAAACACCATCTAAATCTATTTTTTGAATATCTTGATGGTAAAATTTTTCATAAGCATCTAAAGGTTTGCCTTCTGCAACTAATGAAATTAATTCGTCTAATGCGTTGGAAATTTCTTGCTCTGTCATCTTTATAATTATTAATTTTTGTTGTCACTATTGACAATACAAAGATGATTAGCAAGCAGCACTTGATGTTATAACAGATACTACCTTATTCGGTATTTTTCGGACATTTGGTTTTTAAAAACTATTGGAGTTTTGCCGGTTTCGGCTTTAAATAGTTTTGCAAAGTACGAACTATCAAAATAATTTAGTTGTGTAGCAATCTCAGAAACCGTAAAATCGGTAAAGGTTAACAATCGTTTGGCTTCCAAAATACTTCTTGCTCTAATTACTTCGCTTGAAGTTTTGCCAGTCACATTTTTTGTGATGAGGTTTAAATGATGAGAGGTGATATTTAAATGGTTGGCAAAAAAAGAAGTTGTTTGATTAGCAGTAAAATGTTGTTCTAATAAATTTTTAAATTGCTTAAAAACCACCAAATAATTTTTAGAAATTGGTTTTTCTGTTTGCGTATCAATACATCTTTGGATTTGAGCTAGTAAAATATGAAGTAATGCTTGGGTAATTGTTTCGCTTTTATCGTGGCGTTTGTGTTCGTTAGAAATTAGCTCAATAGTTTGCTTAATATCTCTAAAATTCTCTTTATCAAACTGAATACATGGATTAGCGTAAAAGTTATCTAAAAAACTTAGCTCAAAAAGTTTGTCTTTATTATTATGATTTAATAAAAAAAAGTCTTCGGTAAAAAGGATTGTACCACCTTTTAATGGTTTCCATTCTTCAAATTGATGTACCTGATTGGGTGAAATAAAAAATAAACTATTTGGCAAAACTTCGTACTCTTTATAATCTATCGTTTGTTTACTTACTCCTTTTTCTGTCCAAATAATTTCGTAAAAAGTATGTTTATGAATGTCATCTACATTAGGTTCTTCCATGTTGTCAAACTGCATAATTTCAAATTCAGTTTGGTTTGATGGCTGGTTTATAAAATGACCGATATTGTAATGGGTAAACAATTCTTTCATAATCTGAAAAATATCAAAGCATGCTTTAGATGAATTTATAAATAGTTATTGGAATTAGATAATTGGGAAATTCATTTTTAAAAAAAATGAATTTCCCAACTTTTTGAAATAGCAACTTATCTTTAACATATCTATTAAATATTGTTAAAATAGCACATCATCACTATACTTTCTATGTTTAGCGATAGGTTACTATTATTGCTTTAAAAAAACATTTTTAATGTGTTATAAAGGTCAAAATTTAAGTTTTAAAAATCAATATTAAATAACCAATTAATAAGCATTGAGAAGAGTTTATTGATATAAAAAGCACTTTATTTACAACTGCAAAAAATCATTAAATGGTTAATTTGGTAGATTGCTAAATTACTCGGTTTACAAGAAATATTTTTTAAAGATGAGGAAATCTAATTCTTCCTCATCTTAAAGAAAATTATTTGATATTATTTAAAATCTGCAATTAGCACATCTCTTAAAAGGCTTGGTTTTTTACCCGTAATAGTCTCCACATTATTGGTAAGGAAATTAACCTTATGATCAGAAATGAGCGAGTATACACTCGTCATATAAGGTGCTATAAAATCTGGTGCTCCAGCTGCTTTTAATGCTTTTGTATATTCTTCTATAGATGGGTTTGGATAGACAATTTGTTTTCCTGTAACTTCTGATAAAAGCGTTGCAGCATCTTGATAAGAAAGTAATTCTGGACCGGTTAATTCATATATTTTTTTTGAATGCCCTGTTGAGGTAAGAACCGTAGACGCAACCAAACCAATATCATCTACATCTATAAAACCTACTTTACCTTCACCAGCGGTAACATAAGTAATACCTCTCTGGGTAATATTTTCCCATTCATAATTTTTAAAATTTTGCGAAAAAAAACTAGGTTTTAAAATGGTGTAATCAAAACCATCGGCTTTTAATTTTTCTTCTATAATGGTATGAAAAGTTAGTGTATCTCCCATTTTTTCGGCACCTAAAGCCGATATATAAACCACTTCTAAAATATTTTTAGCTTTTAAAAAGTCTAAAAATGGCATAAGGACATCGGCTAAGTCATACCTTAACGGAGGGCCTAATAAAAACACTTTGCTTACACCATCTACAGCGTTTTCAAAAGTGGAAATATCCTCAAACTCAAATTTCACAACGTTAATATCTGAACCAAATTTTTCCGCAGCCTCTTCTGGATTACGGCTTGCGATTAAAAAGGAAGCATTTTTTGCTTTTAGGTGTTTTACAACTGCTTTTCCGATGGTACCGGTTGCACCGGTAATTAAGATTTTTTCTGACATGTTATTAAATTTTAAATTATTATAGTTACTTTTAGTAACCCAAAGCTAAATAGTAACTAATGACAAAACAAGAAGGCACAGCAACATTACCTAGTTACCTAACTGTAACTAATGCTGATTTTGAGCACCTTACTGGTACAGAAAAAAATAAAAAATTTTTTGAACTTGCTAATACCACAAAAAATCAGATATGTCCTATTCGTGATATTGTAGCAAGAATAAGCGATAAATGGAGCGTATTGGCAATTTATGGTTTAGGTGGCTATGGAAAACTCCGTTTTAATGAGTTAAAACATAAAATTGGTGATATTTCTCAACGAATGCTCACCGTTACTTTAAGAAACCTTGAGGCAGATGGGTTAATTACTCGAACTATTTATCCACAAGTGCCCCCAAGAGTAGAATATGAATTAACAGAATTAGGGCACAGCTTAATGCAACAATTACAATTGTTTGCAGAATGGGCAACTAAAAATGGGCCTGAGATTATTTATTATAGGGAAAAGGCAAATAAGGTTATAAAAGATAGAATTGCTTGATGAAGATTATTTATAGATTACAGGAGTTTTACAGTTAGCAAAAGAGTTAACATTCCACATTGCATTCCACATTTAAACAACAAATCGCTTCTCTACTTTACCGACTTTTAAAATATATCTTTATTCAATAAAATTCGTTTTCTTTTGACAATAAAATGCAAAAAAGACTATAAAGATTTTATTGAATACGAATCTCCTTAGCATAAAATTATAACGCATTATAAAATCATCCAGATGACAAAAGTCTTAATTACTGGTGCTACAGGAAATGTTGGAATTGAAGTAATAACAGCTTTACTTAATCTTGATTATCCATTAGAAATTTATGCTGGAGTGCGAGATACAAAATCAGGCAACGAAAAATTATTAAATTTTAAAGTTAATAACCTAAATTTTGATTTCACAAATAGTGATACTTTCATGCCTGCCTTTAGGAATATTGATATCCTTTTCCTACTTCGACCACCACAAATTTCAGAGGTAAATAAATATTTTGTACCACTAATTGAAATCGCAAAACAATCTACTATCAAACACATCGTGTTTCTATCCGTTCAAGGAGTTGAAAAAAGCAAAATAATACCACATCATAAAATTGAAAAATTAATTGTTGATAGTAAAATACCGTATACATTTTTACGTCCTGCCTATTTTATGCAAAACTTCATCACAACTTTACACGATGATTTGGTGAAAAAACAAAGAATTTATTTGCCAGCTGGAAATGTAAAATTTACAGTAATAGACGTAACTAATATTGGAGCTGTTGCAGCCAGAATTTTAAGTGACACGCAAAAACATCTTAACAAAAGTTATGAATTAACAAACAAAGAAACCTTGACATTTGCTGAAATGGCAGCCAAAATCAGTTTGGGTTTAGGGAAAACTATAAAATTTATTTCACCCAATTTACTGCAGTTCTTTTTAACCAAACTTAAAGAAAAGATGCCGACGATGCTTATTCTAGTGATGATTATGTTACACTACTTTCCTAGGTTTCAAAAGACACCAAAGACGACTAATTGTGTGCAAAGCATTACTGGCAAAGAACCAAAATCATTTGATAATTTTGTTAAAGCAAATCATAAACTACTTCAATAAAAAAGAATTAACATTTCATATTGCCTTCGCCAATTTTGTAAGAAATCACTTTTCTACTTTACTGTGTTTTAAAACACACCTTTACTCAATAAAATCATCCATTAAGCCAAATAATATATAACTAAATAAATTATCTTATCGATAAAAAACTTAAAGAAAAGGACTTTAGCTCCTGTAAAAATCCAATTTTACTTTTCTGCTTTAATCCAAGTGGTAACCACACCGCCTGTTTGGCTAGCATCAGCATAAGGAACTAACACAATATTGGCAGGTTTACCATCTGCTGTTGCTTTAACCTGATATGCTTGCGTACCTACCCATTTTACTGGTAATGAATTATAGGCTTGCTGTAATTGAAAATTATTTGCCTGAACGCTAAATTCTTGAGGTAAAGTAGGATTTAACAATTTATCAAACACCAGAACTTGTGGACCACGCTGAAAAGCGATAGCACCCGGGTAACTGATGCCGCCGTCTAAAACTTGAACTGGTAGCGAGAAATTCACCTCTATTTTATCGCCTTTATTCCACGTCCTATTTAAAGAAATCATTGCTTTATCTGATACTATTTGTGGTGTTCCGTTTATGGATACTTTATAATCTGTAGCCCAATAAGGTTTACGCAGCAATACTTCAAACTTTTGACTATTTGAAGGATTAACTTCTATGCTGATATTACCATTTTCTGGAAAGCTTGTTTTTGTGTTAAACGCTACGGTTTCGTTATTATTAATTTCAGTTTTATAAACTCCGGGTTGATAAAAAAGTATAGACGGACTGCCATTGATTTTTCCATTTGTGAACAAGGGAATCATGGCGATACCACGTGGAATACTAGACATGCAGCAAGTAATTACAGATTTATAGGGCTTTGCTCCCATTAGTGGCGTATAGTAACTAACTCCACCTGTTTGAGGATTTTCTGCACCTGTTAAATGATTATAAACCGAGCGTTCTAGTTCATCCACATATTTCATATCACCAAAAATACTTAACAATTGAAAATTTAGTTGAATCCAAGTGGTGGTAACGCAACCTTCGCCCATATTATCCTTATTAGATGCAGGTAATAAATGATCATCCTGAAAATGTTCAAAAGAGCTGGTTGTACCTGTAATATACAATCGCTTTTCGGCAATATCTTTCCAAGCAGCTAAAACTGGCTTTAAAAATTGTTCATCGGCAGTTACTCTGTATAATTTAGCCAAACCTACCAAGTTTGATAACATTTCATAAGCTTTAGAATTGGCAGTTTTATCAACCCTACCAATAGAATCAAGGGTTGAAATTATTCTAGGTCCTTTGGGGTTATTGTAACTTTTAGTAATGTAAAAGCAAAAATCTAGATACTTTTTTGCTCCAGAAAAACGGTATAAATCTGTCATGGGATCTATTACACTGGTTGCCGCCATACCCACATGAGAGCCAGATTTGATAATGTCTAACTGCCCAGGTTTATCGCCAAACTTATTGATTAAAATGTCGCCTACTCTTTCTGATGCAGTTAAAGCTGGCTTGTATCCTGTTAATTCGTAATAGCTTAGTAAGCCTATTAAATCATACTTATGCGACCAAACATCCCAGCTTGTCCATTGATTTTCTGGATCATAAGTCCCCAAATAGCCATCGCTTAATTGAGAGGCAATCAATTGCTGTGCAGTACGGTCTATTTGTATTTTAAGTTTAGTATCATTTTTATTTTTGTACGAATTACAAGCGGCTTCTAAAAATTTTCCTACGTGTTCGCCAATCCAAGGATGAACACCAGGTTTATTGATAAAGCCTGCAAGTAATGCAGTTTCTTCTACCTTATACAAACGATTTTCTGTGTTAGCCTTCATTCTTTCGCCTAACCAGCCAGTTACAGTTTGCTGATTTAACAATGCCGAACTAAAAGTTTCTTTTACTTTATATGCCACTACAGGTAAAGTAGCAGTATAGTTTATAGAAACATAACCATATTCATCATTTAAAACGGCTTTATATGCATTTTGGAACCTGAAACCAATATTGGATTTTTAGAAAAGATGATGGAGAAGTATATGGTATTTTAAAAATATTATCGCCTGGTTTTAAACTCACTAATTTTTGAACAGACTTTATTTTTTTTTGATTGATATCGAAAAAATCTGAAGTAATGGAGGCTTCAACGGTATTTAAAGAATTATTTTTAATGGTATTGGTGTACGTAACGCTTTTATTCTTTACTTCATCTTTAGTAGTTGCTCCTTCTGCGGTTGCTTTCATTACAAAAATTTGCTCCGGTTTAGCCGATGCTATTATTGGATTATCGTTAACAGAAGCCCAAGTACCCCAATGTGTTATTCTTATGGCAAATGTGTTTTCTTTATCCCATAAAATATCTTTATCATTTAATATATAAGCCCGTTTAATGTCTCCAGAAGTGCTTTCTCCAATCTTTTTTCCATTAAAATAAGCATTATCTTCTTCGCTAATTCTGCCTAGATATAAAGCTAAAGCACCTGTCTTTTTTTGTTCGTTTTTTAATGATGATGGAATTACCACTGTTTTTCTGATCCAAACTACATAACTGGGTTTTGGAAGCTCTGTTTTTCCCCATTTTAAATTATCGCTTGCTCTTTTTTGCCAAGCAGAATCATCAAAATTTGATGCAGAACTTGCTTTATCATCCTTAAAAGTATAATTCCAGTTTCCATTTAAAGGCAATTGAGCAAAAACAGTAGAGGTAGAAAGCAATAAAATGAATAGGATATTGATTTTAATTTTCATGATGTTAAATGTTCTACAATATTAAATACCTGAATATATAATTAATGCTAAACCTACTATGAAAAATAAAAACATGGCAGTGATTAGATTATTAACGCTTTTAGAAGAATTTTTAAACTCTTTCCAAACAAAAACACCCCACAAAGCAGCAATTAGTGTTGCTCCTTGGCCTAAACCATAAGAAATAGCTGGGCCGGCTTTTCCTGCAGCAATTAAATTTAGCGAGTTGCCTAATCCCCAAATTAATCCACCTAAAATACCTGTTAAATGTGTGCTGAAACTTCCATTAAAATAAGCCTTGTAACTGGTAGGTGTTCCTTCAAACGGCTTCCTAATCAAAATGGTATTGAAAATAAAATTGCTTAAAAATATCCCTACAGAAAAAATGAAAACGGCGGTGTAAGGTGTCATTTTACCTGCTGCCGGAGAAACAAAATTATCTAAATCCATAGATGCGGCTATAAATCGGTAGAAAAACGACATTAAAACACCTGCAATTAATGATAGAAAAATCCCTTTTGCAGATACCTTTGGATCGCCTATACTTTTCTTTTTATAAGCCACGGCATTAAAAATAATAGCAATTGCTACCATTGCAACTCCTAAAAAAAGCATAACAGGATCACCTTTTGCAGCTGCAGAATAATTGACTATAACACCTAAAACCAGCGCTAGTCCAATTGCTACAGGAAAAGCAACTGCCATACCTGCAATAGCTATTGCTGCAGAAAATAAAATATTAGCTGCATTAAAAATCACACCACCAATTAATGCACTCCATATATTTGATGAATCCGCTTGCTTTAAGTCTTCTAAAAAGCTTCTTCCTTCTGTACCGAAGCTTCCTAATGTGAAGGCAGAAATCATCGAAAACAATAAAATCCCGATGACATAATCCCAATAAAACAATTCGAAACGCAAAGTTTTACTGGCTAATTTTTGTGTATTTGCCCAGGAACCCCAGCAAAGCATCGTGATAACACAGAATAATATGGCAATTGAATAGGATGATATAATAAACATATTTTATGAAATTACAGGTTGTTTTAAACTTAGTTCGTTTCTAAATGGTATGGAAGATTGTGCTCCCAACTTGGTTACAGCGATAGCCGCTGCTTTGCATGCAAATTCTGTTGATGCAATCAAGTTCTTTCCTTCTGCCAGTGCTACACATAAAGCTCCGTTAAATACATCGCCCGCGGCAGTAGTGTCTATGGCACTTACTTTTAATGCAGGTACGTGATGGTATTGTCCTTCAGAAAATATTAAAGCGCCTTCTTGGCCAAGGGTAATGATCACATTTTTTACTCCTTTTTGATGGATAATGCTGGCAGCAATTTTCGCTTGCTCTATATTTTCAACCTTTATTCCACTAATCATTTCAGCTTCTGTTTGATTAGGCGTTATTAAATAAAGTTTTTCTAATAAATGATCTGGTAACATACAAGCTGGGGCAGGATTTAGAATAACCTTTGCACTTAACTCGGTAGCTCTATCAGCAACATAAACAACAGTTTCTAATGGGATTTCTAATTGCATAATTACAAAATCAGCTTTTGAGATGGCACCATCAGCTTTTTTTAAATCATCAGGAGATAATGTTGCATTTGCACCCGAAGCAACAACAATGCAGTTTTCTGCTTTATCATCAATTGTGATTAAGGCTACGCCAGATGGATTATGAGGGTCGGAAAAAAGAAAGGTCTCAATTCCCTCGTCCTGAAATAATTGTAAAGATTGTTTTCCGAAAATATCATTACCAGTTTTACAGATAAAAGAAACTTTACCGCCTAATCTGGCGACTGCTACCGCTTGGTTTGCCCCTTTACCACCAGGGTTCATGAAAAATTCTCCTCCTAAAATTGTCTCTCCTGCAGATGGTAAATGAGCCGCTTTAATTACCATATCTGTATTAGAGCTTCCTACTACCAGGATATTTAATTGATCCATAAATAATTTATAAATTGGTTTATTGGTTTGTTGCGCCGATTTAAGTGCTTAATCTGTAATTACATTCTAAAATTTTCTAAGAATATAATACTTATAAGATTTGTCAATTGGTTAGCTAAATGTAATCTCCATTTTAGTAAAATTAAAACCTATTTTTTTTAAAATATATAATCCTAAAAATTATTAAAATATAAAATAATGCTATTTTAGTAAAATTAAAGCTATAATTAATTACTAAATTTTATAACCCTAAAAAGATTGATTAAAAATCAAAGTCTAGTTTTATTAATAAAGTCTTTATCAAAAGGAGAGAAAAGATATTTCAAATTAAGGAGTGCTCTACAAGATGGAGCAAAAGATTATCTTCATTTGTTTGATTTGATAGAGCGTAACAATAATTATTCTGATTTAAAAGCAAATTATTTAAGCTTAAAACCGCAAGCTTCTTTTGAGGTGACCAGCAATTATTTATTTAAGCTGATTATGGATGCGCTTTTTTATCTAAAATCTGATAAGGATTTAGAAGCTAAACTAAACAAAAAAGTGATACAAGTGCAGCTTCTTTTTGAAAAAGGACTATTTGAAGATGGATTTAAATGGCTAAAAAGAATAAAAATAGAAGCAGAAAATACAGAATTAACGCTGATTACTTTTTGGGCAAATAAGCTGGAGTTACAATTTATTACAGAATTGGGTTTTCACACCATATCGGAAGATAAACTGATCACTAAACATGCAAAAACTCAAAGTCTGTTAAAAAACGAATTGAATTTAAATCAACATACTGCTTTATATCAGCTGTTGCGGCATCGCTTAATTTACAAAGGAAACGTAAGAACTAAAGAGCAAAAAGAAGATTTAAATGATTTATTAATAACAGAAGTAGGTTTAATATCAAAATCTACAGCTGGCAAGTTTGAAAGCAAAAAAACGCATTTGCTTTTTCAGGCCTATTATATGATAAGCGTTGGAAACTATCCATCAGCATTGTTAATCTTTTATGATTTGATGGAACTTTTTGAAAAACATCAATTGCTTTGGCAAGATGCTCCGAATGATTATTTATACACTTTAGAAGGGATTCTTGATAGTTTGGTAAATATCCAAAAGTTTGATGAGATGGATTATTTTTTGGATAAACTTAATAGTTTAGATAATAAAGAAAATTTTGGGATTAATATTTCCAGAATCGACTTTACCTATAAAACTAGAAGATATTTAAATAAAGGACTGATATACGATGCAATTGAATTATTACAACATCATAAAATTACACTCTTTGGCAACCTCGCTTTAATTAATCCTCATAAACAAGCTGAGGTACAACTTTATGCTTCAATAATTTATTTTATAAATGGCAATTTAACAGAAGCTAACCAAACCTTAAATAGAGTACTATTAAACAGCAAATCATTTTATGTTTTACCTATTTACCGTACTTTTAGGTTGTTGCATTTATTGGTGCATTACGAATTAAAAAACCACGATTATTTGCTGCATGAAAAGAGGTCTATTAAAAGAAGTATGACTGGTTTTGGGCATCAAAATTATTTAATAGAAAAAATACTTTTTAGATTTCTCTCCCAAAAGAAAGTTTACCAAAGTCCATCAGAAAAAATAATATTTTTAAAAAAAATAAAAAATAATTTTGATAAAATTAAAGTTGATAGATATGAAAATAGGATATTAAATATTTTCAATTTTGAAGCATGGGTAGAAGCAAATGTTTTAAACAAACCGTTAATTGAAATCTTACAAAACCATACTAATTATGAATAATAAAATTCCGGATAGTTTAATTTTCGACATGGATGGCACTCTTTGGGACGCTGTTGATACTTATGCCATTTGCTGGAATATAGTTTTAGAGAAACATCTAATTAAAAGTATTACAAGAGAAAAACTTTTAGGCATGATGGGTTGGGAAAAAGAAAAAGTGATCTCTCATTATTTTAATAATATTTCAGCAGCTATAGCCGATAAAATTTTTGAAGATATTGTAGAGGTACAAGACGAAATAATTCCAAAAATTGGTGGTAAAATATATGACCATGTTGTGGAGGGCATTAAAATATTATCCAAAAAATACAAACTATTTATATTAAGTAATTGCCCTCCTAATACCATTAAACAATTTATAGAATTGGCCAAAATAGAAACCTATATTACAGATCATATTGCTCATGGTTACAATTTGAAACCTAAACACTTTAATATGCAATTGCTGATTGATAAACATAGCCTTAAGAATCCATTTTATATTGGTGACACCTTAACAGACAGCACTGAAAGTAAAAAAGCAAATCTCCCTTTTGTTTATTTAACCTACGGATTTGGTGATGTTGAAACTTATGATTTAAAGTTTGATAATTTCAAAAATTTTGTTGATCATTTTGATGGGTTGAAATAATAGATTTGTCCTACTCCTTTATTCCTTAATAAATCAATATAGTTAAGCTTTAGGCATCATAGTATAAGTTTAATTTCCCCTGAGAGGCTAAATTTGATGTTTAAACCAATTTAGCAAACCTATTTTTTTGACCTTAAAATTCTTTTGCCCTAAATGGGGTTGCTAAGCTTTAACTTGGGATACATTTTTTCCGGCATTCCCTTTATTTTTGCAAACCTATTTTATTAACAAGCACAAAATCGTCAAACGATATTGGATCTTTTCCTGTTATAATTTTAATGCAATCGGTAGTTTTTGGTGTTTTTTGAAAACGAGGTAAATAATGCAACATCATCATTACCAAAATAAACATTAATGGCATATTTTCTTTTCTTTTAGTCAAATAGAACTGCAAAAGATTGGGTGAAATAAAATTGATTTTCCTTCCAATTCCAGCACTCATTTTTTCTGCCATTTCTGTAAAGGTCAAAGTTTCATGGTTTGTTAAATCGTATTTTTTATTAACATGATATGGATAATCAATTATTACTTTTGCTGCAACACAACCAATATCTTTTATATCTATTAAAGTGAATTTGGTATTCCCAGCCGGCAGATAAATTCTATTGTGTTTTACAATGTCATACTTTAAAGTTGTTGTAAAGTTTTGCATAAAGTATGCAGGCCGCAAAAAGGTGAAAGCAATATTACTTTCTATAATTAAATTTTCAATTTTATAGTGTGGTATAATTTCGCTTTTCTCTACTCCTTGTACAGATAAAAAAACAATATGTTTTATAAAAGATTGCTTTGCGAATCCAATTAAAGGTTCAAAATATTTTTTAACATCCGATAATTGCGGAGGTCGTAACAGAAAAAGGATGTCGATATCATGAAAAGCAGGTAAAATAGTCTCACTTTTGGTAAAATCAAATTTTATAAGCTTAACGTTGAGATTTGTTAATTCCTCATTTCTATCTTCCGTGTTTCTTACACCAGCAAATATTTCTAATTGATGATTAAATTTATTTAAAGCAGCTAATACTTCTATGCCAACATTTCCTGTTGCTCCTGTGATTAAAACTTTTAACATTTTTATTATAAAGATACTTTTATGGAGGCAGAATTTAATTTAAAACATCTTTCACCAAGCTCATTGTGATTTTCTGAAATTCTTTTACACGCTGTTGGGCTTTTATAGCTTTTTCAAAGAAAGCAATCGGATTTAATGCCATGTCCAAAACCTGCGGAACTAATAATTTAACTTCTTCTTCTACATCAAAATTAAAAAGCCAATCGCCTAAACCTATATCCCGCCACATTGCACCTTTACTACTTTGTTCTGCCCATCTGCAAACTAAAGCTGGAATACCATGTCCTATACATAAAATTGGGCTATGCATTTCATTACTAAACATACCTGCAGATTGTTTATATACACTTAAAGCTTCATCGGGCATCCAAAATTGAGATCGCCATACTACACGTTTTTGAATATCTGCTGGCAGCTTATCATAAATTTCTTTCTTTCCCAATTCTACTTGGGTAATATCTTCTGCAACTATTAACACTTTTAGTTGTGTTTTACGTACCACTTCTATAATGGCTTGTCTCATTGGTAAATGATCATGCTCCATCATGGCTTCATTTCTTGCGTTTTTTTGTGCATCAAAAGGCTTATTCTTTTGCTCATGCAACCAAACAGGTGTGGCTCTATGTTTTGGAATACAACATAAAAATTGCTTGGTTTCTAATTGATTTTCTTTTAAAAACTGGTTAGCTTTTTCCTTATTTTCAATATCGAAAGCAAAAGCTGCATCGGGTGCAAAACCTGTGATTCTAGCTTTTACACCGTCTTCATTTGCTTTTGCAAGCGAAACAGAATCGCGGAAGTAAACAAATGCCGCATCACTTAACATTTCTTTCTCTGGAACACCATATAAGCCATAAGTTACTCCATAGACGCCGTAAGATTTACCTGTCCGCTTTTTAAAAGCGAGTGCTTCTGCCCAGCCAATTGTTGCGGGACCAGAACAATGCAGAAAAAAGTCTGATTGATTGATTGCTAAGTCTAAGTCTGAAGTTGAGGCCACACCATCAGCAATTAGTATGCCCTCAACAATTTTTAATTTAGGAAAACGACATTTCAACATATCAACCTCTTCTTTAGGCAGATAATGGTAATGTGGCCAAAAAGTGACTATAGCATTTGGAATATATATTTCTAATAAATGAAGCAAACCAGGCGTATGAGATATATCGCCAATGTTTTCAATCTGCCAGCCCGAACGCAATAAGATTTGAGGAGAAGTTTTTGCGTAGGAGCTTAGATCTTTAGTGATTAGCGTTACTATTGCAGCTATAGAAACGGACTTAATAAAATCTCTACGATTTGGATTCATAACTAAAAATATTATTTTTAAATAATATGAGTATTTGATAGCAAAAAAATTGAAGTTGCGATTTATGAATATCAAATACTAAACTTTCATCAATATTAATTTGCTAATAAATAACCCATAAATCCTAAAGTATAGGGCGAAATTACCCTTAATCCACTTCGCTGTAAAATTTCACCACCTTTATTAACTTGGGCGGTTCCAGTCAGTAAACCATCTGGAGTTAAATAATCTTTTAAGGCTTTGGTTGCTTTATCAGAAGCACTTTTTGCTGTTGCATCTAAAACACCAATTTGATAACCATATTTTAATGCTGCTGCAATACCAGCCGTACCTGATGTTTCTAAACCTGTTTCCGGCTCATGCAAAAAACAATACCACATTCCGTTTTTTTGCTGAAACTGAATAACATATTTTGCAGCCCTGATGATTTCTTTTTTTAATAGGTCTGCATCTTGATGATTTTTTAATTGCTCATAAGAACGGATATAACCCAAAAGGTACCAAGCCACTCCCCTGCTCCAATTTTTATAAATCCTTCCCCCATTGCCATCTGTTCGCTGGTAAATTCCTGTCGAGTCTGCCAATGCAGAAGATCTGGCCAAGAGATTTTTAACTGCCAAATTAATCAACTGATTGTCTTTTCTCTGGTTGCCAATTACTGCTAGCGGATAAGAAACCGTATAACATTCCTCGGTTTTAATGATAGGAAAATTGCTTTGCGGATCATCACTAGTTACCCCATTTTTATCGGTATGATTTTTACAAAATGCAATAACTTCATTTAAAGATGGATGCTGAGGATGATATTGGGCATACAGCGCAAATGGTAAAACTGTCTCTACATTCATTACTGTATTAGCAATTGGAGTGTTGTAAAGACCGGTATAATTAAAACCATCTTTGGTAAAATACTGTTTAAATCTACGGTATAAACTACTATTAGCCTCGGGATTATGACCTGTAAAAACCTGTAAACCATCCATTACTACGCCTTCCATCCAGCCAAATGGCTGATAAACCTCTCTGTTTAAAAGGGTTCTTTTTAGCTCGTCAAAATTTGTTTTTATATTATCATATAAGAGCAAATGAGGTTTAAACACTTTTGAAATTTTCTCATCATTAGCGGCAAATACGCCAATGGGTTTTTCTCCTTTTATTTTTTTGAGTGTTATCCCTCCATTTAAAACATCGTTAATATATTTTTGAGGAATTTGTAGCTCATAAACCTGTAAGTAAGTGGCATAACTTAAATCCATTTCTCCAAGCTTAAAATTGTTTTTATTGAGCAGAACCTCTAAAACACATGGTTCTCTTACATCTGTTGCCGTACTGATTCGAAAACGAGCAAATTTAGTGTTAATATTTGCAGCATTAGGCGACCAATTAAAACTAATCCCTTTCTTATCTATTAAATGATAAGCCCAATTAAAAGGGGTTGTTTTACCAGAATCTAATAGCTCAGCCTCGTTACTTAACACATTAGCCTGCAAAATAACGAAAGGCATTTCTTTATGATGTCCTAAACTCTGAAGCCGGTTATTAGAGATGCAAGAAGTTAATATCAAAAATATTAATACAATTACGCATTTTAAATCATTGATGATTAAGTTTTTAGAAATCATTTATAAAAATTAAACTCTTATAAATTTTAAACCTATTTTATAAAATAATTCCCCTTTAACCTGATATCTTCAGAAGAACTTCCAATCATCAAATTAAATTCACCTGGCTCTACCACTTGCTTAAAATCTTTATTTAAAAAGCTGAATGATTTTGGTGTTAGCGTAATGCTTACATTTTTTGTTTCGCCAGCTTTTAAAATAACTCTTGCAAAACCTTCTAAATCCTTCACATTTCTAACTACCGAACTTACCTTGTCTCTGATGTATAACTGGGCAACTTCTGTACCATCTATATTGCCTGCGTTTTTTAAATCAAAGCTTACGGTAATGTTTCCATCTTGTTGATTATTAGATGAATTTATTTTGAGATTAGCATAACCAAAAGTGGTATAGCTTAAACCAAAGCCAAATTCATAAAGCGGTTTTGTGGTGATATCCAGATAATTATTCGCAAAGCGATGTTTCATATCTACCGTATCTAAATCATGTGAGGTACGTTTGTAGTTATAAAAAATTGGAATTTGCCCAGTATTATGAGGAAAAGTAACGGTTAGTTTTCCTGATGGATTATAATCGCCAAAAAGAACATCGGCGACAGCCAAGCCACCCATTGTACCCGGAAACCAGGCCTCTAATACGGCATCAGATTTTTGGCTCAGTTCATTTAAATCAAAAGGTCTTCCATTAAACACCACACTTACAATTGGTTTTCCTGTTTGTGCCAAAGCGTCTAATAATTGTAATTGTGCACCCGGTAATGTGATATTAGAAATGCTACCACTTTCGCCGCTCATCCAATATTCTTCGCCTACAGCTAAAATTATTAAATCAGCTTTTTGTGCTTGAGCCACAGCTTCTGGGATTAATTCTAATCCTTTAGGCTCAAAACCATCTAACTTAATCCCCTCAGAGTAAGTTATATTCACATCTTTACCTGCCCTTTGTTTTATTCCGTTTAACAA
The DNA here is from genome assembly GCF_001652725.1 of Pedobacter psychrophilus. GTDB lineage: Bacteria > Bacteroidota > Bacteroidia > Sphingobacteriales > Sphingobacteriaceae > Pseudopedobacter > Pseudopedobacter psychrophilus. The sequence goes on along the minus strand of NZ_LWHJ01000027.1, from coordinate 334,262 downwards.
AGTAATTACCTCTTCTGATTTACCCTGAGAATATTGACCGCCCCACCAAGCCATTAAATCTTTTTGACGAGTTGCTAAAGGACCAATTACCGCTATATTTTTAACCGTATTTTTAATTGGCAGTAGGTTGCTTTTGTTTTTCAACAATACCATACTTTCACGAGCAGCTTTTCTGGCAATTTCAAGATTTTCTTTGCTTAATAGTACTTCTTTCTCTCTTTTTTCATCTAAGTATTGATATGGATTATCAAATAAACCCAGATCAAACTTTGCTTTTAGCACTTTTAAAACGGCAGCATCAATTGTTGCAACTTTTACTTCTCCTTTTGCTACTAATTTTTCTAGGTTTTTAAGAAATAGCTCACTGGTCATATCTACATCAACACCTGAATTTATAGACATTTTAACGGCTTCTTCTGCGTTTGCAGCTACTCCAATTTTCATTAAGTTTCTGGTAGTTTCCCAATCGGTAATCACCATGTTTTTAAAGCCCAGTTCGTTTCTTAAAATATCTTTTAATAAAAAGCTATTTGCCGATGCTGGTATACCATCATAAGCTGTATAAGCCGACATTAAACTTCCTACTCCTGCATCAATTGCCGCTTTAAAAGGGGGCAAATAAGTCTCTCTTAATGTACGTTCAGAAAAACCATCAATATTATAATCACGCCCAGCCAAAGCAGAACCATAACCAGCATAATGTTTTACACAAGCCATTAAAGAAGTGTTGCTTGTTAAATCTGTTCCCTGAAAACCTCTAACTCTTGCGGCTGCAACTAAACTTCCGTAATATGGGTCTTCACCTGCTGCTTCGCTAATTCTTCCCCATCTTGGATCGTGAGAAATATCTACCATTGGAGCGTAGGTTAATCTAATTCCGCCGGCCGAAGCTTCCTTTGCAGCTATAGAAGCCGTTTCAGAAATTCTATCTAAATTCCAGCTTGCAGATTCTCCCAATGGAACAGGAAAAATAGTTCTATAACCATGAATAACGTCTTCTTGAAAAATTATTGGAATGCCTAACCTGGTCTGCTCGACAGCAATTTTTTGTATTATCAAATTATTTTTAGCGCCGTTACTTTTCAAAATACTTCCCACTTCCCCACGCTTCACTTTATCATCCATTTTATTGGTGGTATTGTTTTCATTTACGTAGGTAACCAAATTTAACTGCCCAATTTTTTCTTTCAAAGTCATTTTAGAAAGCAGGTCTTTAGCCCTTAATTCGGAATTTACTTTTGGATTTTTATAAACCGATGATTGCGTAGTTTTTTGAGCAACCGATACTAAAGGGATCAAGTATATAAAAAAGACGATTAGATTTTTGTAATTCATTATGATGTTTTTTTAATTGTGGATAGATTGATAAGCATTAAAGCTTGTTTTCTATTTCTTTAGTAAAAATTTATATTAGAAATTTGTATTATTTTGAATGATTCGTTACCACGAATAATAAGGAGTATCACTCATCTCAAAATCTATTTTAATACCGCTTGTTAATATTGCATGACTTATCCTAAAGTCGTGATATGGCTTGCCATTAACTTTAACACTTTTTATATAAATATTTTTAGCTGATGCGTTTGGAGCGTTAATAATTAAATTTTTACCATTGCTTAACTTGATAATTACTTTATTAAAAGATGGACCATTTAAGTAATAGAAATCTTGCCCTGCATTTGGGAAAAACCCCATGGCTGAGAACATATATAAGCTACTCATTGCGCCACTATCATCGTTTTCTTTTCCGCCTGTAAGTGAAAACCGTTCTTCCATTATTTTTCTGGTGTATAGGCTTGCTAAGTCAGACCGACCTGCTTCATGAAAGCTTTGTACAGTTAAAAACGCTGGCTCGTTACCAAAGTCAATCAGCTTTTTTGAAAGGGCGTATTTCAATTTCTCTACAAACTGTTCTTTTCCTCCAGTTAGTGAAATCAGTTTACCAAAATCATGAGGAACAAAGTATGAGTAAGTCCAAGAGCTTCCCTCATAAAAATAATCTTTCCAAGAACCCCAATTTTTCTTTATATCTATATTTATAAATTCCCCATTTAATTTTTTTGGTTCTATAAATCCTTTATATCCATCACTTTCCGCATTCGGATTCCAAAGTGCTATCCATTTGCCACTACGTTCTAAATATCTTTGATAATCTTCATCCTTATTTAACCCTTTAGCCATTAAGGCTGCGCAATAATCATTGTAAGCATATTCTAATGTTACGGAATTGCTCATTTTTCCAGCAGGAATCCATCCCAGCTCTTTGTACATTTTACTGCTATCCGGTTGTTTATTGTAGCTAATACCTAATCTTTCTTCATCAGCTAAAAATTTAACTACCTCATAAGCAGCATTCCAATCAACACCTTTTACGCCTTTTACATAAGCATCAACAATAATATTGCTGGTATTATTGCCGCCTTGCTCCACTGTCATCTCTCTTAAAGCAACATAAGCATCTTTTACGGATCTGCTTTTTTTATATCTTGCTATAAAAGAGTTGATGGTGCCACTAACCATTTGACTATTTGTCAAAACTTTAAGAGGATATAAAGTTCTCCAAGTGTCCCACACGGCTAAATGGTCATCCCATACAGGTACGCCAGCGTGAAATCCTTCGGCATCATTTGTTTTATCTCTTGGCATAATTGCCGAGTGATAAGCAGCGGTATAAAACAAAGTCTTCTCTTCTTCTGTACCTCCGCTAACCTTAATTTTTCCTAATTCTTTATTCCATGCTACTTTAGCTTTCGATATAATTTGTTCATAATTCCAATCGGGAATTTCATTGTTTAACCAGGCCGTTGCTTGTTCTTCACTTTTAAAAGAAACAGCAATCTTCATTAAAATATCTTCTTTGTCCGCTGTGTTATATCCAAAAAACACTCCTATCCTATCTTGCTTTTTCTCGGTTTTTTGGAATTGCTTATTTCTATTAATGGTCTCATTTAACCAGGTTCCAAATTTTACTGGTGCTTTATTAAGCTTAGCGCTGAAGTAAACTTTATAAATTCCATTAGAAAAACCTCCAATGTAATTTCCATAACCGGTAATAGCGGTATGAGTTTCATCAGTAAATTTTACCTCACCATCAACAAAGCCAGTTTTACCTTGCTGCATGATAGTTGCAATATCTAATATGTTATGGCTTACATCTAAAATAATGTGAGCACTATCAGATTTAGGGAATGTAAACTTATAAATTGCTGAATGTTGTGTAGGTGTAAATGAAGATTTAATTCCATAGCGGGATAAGGTAACGCCATACTCATACGCTTTTGCAAATTCATCCTTTTTGGGAGAATCATGACCGGTTTCATTGGTTTTAAGACCTATTTGGGGAGAAATTAATAACTGTCCATATTTTCCCCAACCAGTACCACTTACATGTAACTGCCCAAATCCTCTGATGTCATTTCCCATTACGTAACCATCCATATCGTAATTTACGTTTTCGGGATTGGTTTGCGGGCTGGGATTTATGACTGCATTTGGCAATTGCGGACCTAAAATGGTACTTGTATTTTGGTCTCTTACCCCAATAAAATTATCCACATAATTAACAAGTTGTGATTTTTTTTGTGCTTTTAATGATAATGAATATGATAAAAAAGCACCCAGGATAAATGTTATCGTTATAATGTTATTTTTCATATTATTTTTTTTATTAATAAAACCAATGCATCGTTCCCTTTAATTATCACGCTTTTTTCTGTGGGAATTGTACCGTAAAGATTGTTGCTGATTTTCCATCCTTGCTTAAGATTTAACATTGTTTTAGCATCTTCTGGATTATAATTAATGATGACCAAAACCTTTTCATTCTCGCTTAAAGGATGTTCTGTAATTACTATAGATGGATTATCTTGAGTAGCAATTCTTGCAGCAATTAATGGTTGAGCTATGGTTTTATAGATTTGATAATATGGAGGAGCATTTTTATCAAAGGCATCTGCATTATTGCTGAGCTGATTTTCTAATGGAAAAGTAAGTAGAAAAACTTTTCCTTTTCCGTAATTATATGAAACAAAAGCTGGATTTCCATCAGTTTCTTTTGCCAAAATACTGGCTTTTATATTTTTAAATTGATATTTCCTTTCGGCCGAAGTTTTGAAAGAAAGAGAATCACCTTTAAGTGTTGTACCATTAAAGTTTAATGCTCCGGTTCTTTTAATATTTGTAGAAATTTCTAATCCAAAAGGCTCAGAAAAGGAAGGTAAATAAGCATCATCCAAAGACACATAAAGAGTTGCTCCATCCTTTACTTTATTTAATAGTTGTTTCCAATAATCGCTAAAAACAGCATCAATACCTTTAATTGATGGTAATATATATAGCGGCGCATCTTTTAGCTTCTGTCCTGTGGTTTGAAACTCAAAATCAAATCCGGCTTGTTTAGCTAATATATAAATAGAATATGCTACAGCCCAATTGTCCTGATTTTCTGTTAATATGCAAATCGCATCAGATTTCTTTATTGGAAGATTTTTGAATGGAAGACGATCTAAAAAAGAACTGAATTTTTTAAATTCCTGTAAAACAGGTTTTGGTGTTCTGTCTTCTTTTATTAAACCTAGCTCTTGCTCTACAGATGCATAATTATAAGGTGGGAATTTTAGTTTTGTTTGATCGTATGCACACCACCAAAATGTACCTCTACAATCATTTGCCCAGTTAGAAAATAAAATGGTACGAGCAAAGGCTGCTTTTTCTTCTTCGCCACCTGTCATTGGGCCCATTACGCCAGTTTCTTCTGTTAACGCTGCTTTTCCGCCAATATCACCATACATCCGAGTTTCGGCAGCACCGTGTAAAATGGTTCTCATGGTATTAATCCTGTCCTGACTTGCATAAGGTGTCCATAAAGAGTATGGATGTGTTGTTAATACATCTGTTAAAGCGGCTTGATCAACAATTCTCCATTTATCGTTTTTTGAAGCCCCTAAACTATGCATTCCAGAAACAATTGGCCGGGTAATATCGGCACTTCTTATTGCTCCAGAAATAACAGAAGACCAAAGGTATGATTGGTAATGATTTTCCACATCTCCCATCACATTACATTCATTGCCAAAATCCCAGGCTAAAATTGCTGGTTCATTTTTAAATCTGCCAACAAACGATTTTATAAATTTTTGTTGCCACATGATGGCTTCAGGGTCTGTAATTACATTTTTTCCTTCTAGCGCTTTAGGCACATACAATTGACCGCTCATCCATCCGGTAATTAAACCCACTACCAATTTCAAATTGTATTTTTGGGCAAGGTTTGCCATGGTTTTAAAGTGTTGCAACTGCAATTCGCTCATGCCATCGCTACCTTCACCAATTAGCGGAATTGGATCATCGGATTCACCCCTCGCTATATAATTCTTATTTCCCATTCCACCATAAATCTGTTTAATGGGCTGAAAATCTGGCCAAAGTGGAAAAACTCTTAATACTTTAATTCCATTATCAGAAAGCTGTTTGAAATCTGCTTCTACCACTTCTGGTTTCCAATTACTCCAAGTTTTGGTTCCGGCATGGGAAGCCCAATAATTAACCCCAATAGAAAATGAACCAGGGGTTGTTAAAACGTTATTTTGAGCTTTGGTTTGTAAAATTGATAGGCAAAGAATAATTAAAAAAGTAGTTCTTGAAATAAAAATATCAATGGAAGAAGAGGAATGGTTGTTTTTCATTAAGGAAATAATCAAAGCACTTAAATAAAAAAATATTAAATCTCAATAGAACATCTATAAAGACAGCCTATTGAGATAAATAAAAAATGACGGGTATTTTTTTAAGGTACTACTACATCTGCTTCAGCAAAAACTTGGTTTGATGTACCCACCGCACCGGTAGTAGTAAGTCTAACTCTATAAGTACCTGCAGCTGCATACACACGAGATGGAGATCTTGTTGTTACCGCAGGGCTGCCGTCGCCAAAATTCCATGAAAAACTAACGCCATTGGTAGAAGTATTATTAAAAACTGCCGTTCTGGTAATTGTGCCAGCATTATTAACTACATTAACCGTTGAAGTAAAAGAAGCAGTTGGAATTAAAAACGCAGGATTGATAACTATAATAACAGTACTATATTTCACATTAGATGCTACCGTTGCACTTCCCACCTTAACTGCAATTGCATAGTTCCGGGTGGTATTTGCTAATAAATATGGTAAATCAATTGATAAGGTAAATGGTTCAAAATCAGAACCGTCTTTTACAGTTACGCTAGGTTCTATAGTAAATTTATCGGAAGGTATTAACACAGTATTAGTTAAGGTACCTGCAGTTATTAACCTGCCAATAGTATCTGCTGGGGTGGTAATGGTTACGTTTACAGCCCCACCTAAATTGGCCCCACTTCTATAAACCCCTAAAGGCACATTAAACCTGTTTGTGGTATTGTTAATTACATATCTAAAATCTCTTTCTGGTACTGCAACAGTATTGATTGAATAAGGCAAATTCAAATTTGCACCTCCATCTGCTACTGCAGCTGCAGGTATATAAATTTTTTGAGATGCATAAGGGGCATCGCCTACCTCTTTATAATCGCATGATGAAATAATGAAAAATAAAGATGCTATACCTAACATATTTATCAATCTTTTTGAATTTATTTTCTGTAACATCTTTTTATTCTTAAAATTAAAATGAATCAAATAATTACCAATTAGGGTTTTGAACTATACCATTAGCTAAATTTATATCAGCCTGAGGAATAGGGTATAAATACATTTTGTTGGCCACAAAAACTCTTGGTTCAACATCTATCCGAGTATAAGTCATAGTGCCTGAAGGTAAACCGTTACTGCTAGAAATACTTACCCCTCTTAAAGGAACACCTAAAGTTTCTGGCGCAATCATCCATCTTCTTACATCCCATGCCCTATGATCTTCAAAAGCAAACTCTACTCTTCTTTCCTGAATGATTCTTCTTTTTATTTCAGCGGGATCTGAAGTTATAGGTACAGGAGGCATTGTAATCCCAACCCTAGTTCTAACTCGATTAATATAATCTCTGGCTGTGGTAAACTGACCTAATTCGTTTTGTGCCTCAGCATAATTTAAGAATATCTCTGAAAGCCTAAAAATATTCCAACTGTGTATACCTGTAACATTAGGGGCATTATTAATATATTTTTTAATGTAGTAGCCTGTTCTGGTAGCATTTGGGATTGGCTGCCCATCTGCACCGCCAGTATATATTTGTAAATTTCTATTAAAATTTGCGGCAGTAACTAATTGTTTATTATTTACTGCAATGCTGAAATCTAAACGAGGGTCTCTTGCATTAGCTCCTTGACCAGCAGCATAAATGTTTGCAACATGGGTTGGATTATTCCAATCAAAAGCTACAGCTGTTTGTGATGCTCCAGCAGCACCTACCCTAATTTCAAAAGCATCAACTAAGTTTTGAGAAGGATTTGTACCACTATTACCTTGTAAACCAATTGGGAAATTTGCAATTTCAAAATTGTTAGTAGGATTATTTCTTCTGTTATAAATTATTTCTGATTGCTGAAAGCTATTGGCATTAAACTGATTAGGAAAAGTATTAGATAATGTTGGCATCCCATAAGCATTGATAAGCGCTAATGCGGCATCTGAAGCAGCTTGCCACCTTTGTGTTCTAGCTACGCTTGAAACATCTGTATAAGAAATTAGTTCTGGCTTGGCATAACCTCCTGCCCAAGATGGGTTATTAAAAAGATCACTAGCAGCATAAAGTAAAACCCTACTTTTTAATGCCATAGCTGCTCCTCTGCTTACTCTACCTAAATCAGTTTCTGTAGCAGTAAAAATGTAACGTATTGGTAATTGAACAGGTGTTCTAGCTACATCTATGCCTGGTATAGCTACATTAATAACAGCATCACACTCATCAACAATAAATTTTATACATTCTGCTAAGGTATTTCTTGTGGTAGTGGCCACAACCTCGGTACCTACCGTTTTTGTTAAAAGAGGAACACCGCCGTAGCGTTTAACCAATTCAAAATAGAAATATGCTCTTAAAAATCTGGCTTCGTATTTCCACCTTTCAATTTCATAAGCTCTGCGTCTAAAAATGTCTTGCTGAGAAGGAGATGGATCTAATCTAAAAACATCTAAATTTATTTTATCTGTGGATTCTAAAAATAAATTTGCTCTAGCTATTCCTCTGTAATAAGCTCCCCACACATTATTAGGGTTGCTAATTGCATTCCAACTACCATTATTAAAATTTTGAACATCGCTAGTAACTTGTGTATGCTCTGCTTCATCTGTTGCAGAGGCCATCATTGCACCATCTATATTGGTAAAACCAGATTGCACTTCTACATAAACAGAATTTAACAATTGTGAAACACGCTCATAAGAAACTTCTATTTGCTCTTTGCTTAAATCAGTTACCACTTCGCGGTCAAGCTTTTGGCAAGAGAACAATAAAAGTGTGCCGGTTATTAAGGTATAATATATTTTACTTTTCATTTTCTTTCGTTTTAAATAACTTAAAATTGATTTGTTTTAGCTATTTGATATTAAAAACCTACTCTTAAACCCAAAGAATAAGATTGTAAAGGTGGATATCCTGTTCCAAAAGATTCTGGGTCTCCATATGGGATTTTATCAATTGACAATAAATTGGTGCCATTTACAAATACCCTAGCATTGGTAATTTTAATCTTACTTATTAAAGATTTGTTTAGGCTATAGCCTAATTCTAAACTTCTCAATTTAATAAAACTGCCATCTCTTACATAGAAAGAAGAAAAGCGGTAATTATTTTGGTTACCATCTAAAGATAATCTAGGAAACTCTGCAGTTGCTGCTGTTTCTGGTGTCCACCTTTCTAATGCAATTCCTGATGCAGTACCATTGGCATTTTGAAATTGATTAAAGTATGAACCGGTTAGAAAAACAGATCTGTTTGTTACAGCTTGGACTACAAAATCAATATCAAATCCTTTATATTTAAAGCCAGAATTAAGACCTAAACTTAAATTTGGTAAACCTGGGTTTCCTATAACTACGTTATCGTTTCCATCAATTATTCCATCAGGAGTACCATTTGGACCACCTAAATCTGCATATTTAATATCACCTATTTTAACATTTGCACCAATTGGTTTAGGACTTGCATCAACATCTGCCTGACTTTGAAAAAGACCTAAAGATCTTAATCCAAATGGAACCCCAATAGGCAAACCAGTTTTTAATAAGCCTGGGTTTAAACTTGGAGCTTCGGCATTAAAATCTATGTTACTTTTTGCATAAAAAATATTAGCATCAGCATAAAAAGTTAATTTAGAGGACGCTTTTGTAGTATAACCTAGAGTGGCTTCAAAACCTTTATTATTTACTTTACCTTGGTTAATTAAAGGGATTTGATTAAAGCCTAAAAATGAAGGAATTGATCCGTTAGAAACTAAGCCTCCTGAAGCATTAATTTCTGGCAACAAATCATATCTATCTCTGTTAAATGCATCAACTGATAATTTAAGTTGATTAAAAAAGATTGCATCTACACCGATATTTGCTACTTTTTCTTTTTCCCAGGTAATGTTGGGATTGGCTAATCTACCCTGATTAATTGATGCAGATAAAGTAGTTGCATTGGGACCAAAATAGTAAGAGTCTCCATTTGGATACCTCGATTCAAACAAGAAACGACCACCAATATTATCATTCCCGGTTAAACCAAAAGAACCTCTAAATTTAAGAAAACTAACAGTTTGGTTATTTTTAAGAAAACTTTCGTTTGAGGCTATCCAGCCTAAAGAAGCGGCTGGAAAAAATCCCAATCTATTAGATTTTGCGAAATTTTCTGACTCCATAAAACCTAAGGATAATTCTGCAATATATTTATTGCTATTCACATAAGTTACACGACTACCACCTCCATTAGTTTTATAAGGAAATGCGTTGTTTGCCGCCGAGGTTGTAGGCTGTACCCTAATGATATTATTAACATCAGAATTAAAGAAAGCTGTAGCTGTTACGGCATGCTTGCCAAATGTTCTATTGTAATTAAGAGATGATTGTAAACCAAATGTTCTATTTTCACCCGGAAAAAGTTCCTGTCCGCTCAATATTAAATTAGGTTCTACCAATACAGGAACATAAAGAGCATTACCATTGTTATTTAAAACGCTATAACGTTGTACCTGTTTGGTTTTTGCAGACCCACCTTGAAAATAATTATTAAAAGAAACAGCTCCTGAAACGCTTAAACCTTTAGTGATAAAATCAAGTTCATGTTTTAAATTAAAAACAGATTGAAAGGTTGTAGCGCCATATTCAAAAAAACCAGTACCTGCTAAGTTTGCAATAGGATTGGTTAAACCAATTGTACCACCATATGAACCATTAGGGATAGGATTTCCATCAAATGTTAAAGAACCATTTGGTATGCGTACGGGAAAAGCGTTTGGTGGAGTAGAAGCCAATGCAGCAAAAGTGCCGCCAGTAGTTATTTGAAATGGGTTTGCTTTATTTTCTACGTTACCACCTAATAAAAGGGTAGCAGTGAATCTCTTGGTAATATTAACCTCAACGTTTGACCTTAAGTTGTAACGGCTATAGGTAGAATTTCTACTCTCTAAATCATTATCTCCAAAATTCTTTAATAAGCCTTGTTGGTTTATGGCATTTAGGGCTACAAAGTATTTAACATTATTATCGCCACCCTTAAAGTTTAAATTATAATTAGAAATAGGAGCTGTATTTCTTAATGCTTCATCATACCAATTAACATTAGGAAACAATATAGGGTTGCTACCTGTACGGTAAGCTTCTAAGGTAGTAGCATCATAAAAGGGTGCTCGTCCATCATTTACAGATGCTTCATTAAACAAAGTTGCATATTGAAATGAATTTAAGGTTTTAGGTAGCATTGTTGCTTGATTAAAACCTAATTGAGAACTAAAACTAACCGCTAAAGGGCCTTTTTTTCCTCTTTTAGTAGTTACTAACAATACGCCATTAGCTCCTCTAAAACCATAAATAGCTAGGGCCGAAGCATCTTTAAGTAAAGAAATCTCCTCTATCTCTTCTGCTACCAACAATTCATAGCTGCCAATAAAGCCATCAATAATAATTAAAGGCTCACGGTTTACATTACTTTGATAAGAGCTTAAACCTCTGGAAAATAAACCAGCACCGTCTAAACCTGGCTCGTTTCCACCTTGTGCAACTGTTAAACCGGCTAACCTTCCGTATAATTTATTGCTTAAATTGGTGTTAAAATTTTTAGTTAACACGTCGCCTTTTAATGTAGAAATAGAACTGGTTATCAAAACAGAATCTTGCCTATTAAACCCAATGTATCTTAATGGTTTTTCTTTTATGCGGTTTAAAGAATCTTTGTACAAACTATCTGTTTTATAGTCTGGAAGATTTTCAGAAACCTGAGCATAAGATGAACTTGTATATCCAAAAGCCATGATAGCTATTAGCATAAATCTATGGTAATATCTTAATTTCATAATTACTTTATAAAATGTGATGAATTTTTAGGTACTATATCTTACCTTTTGTATTTTTTATTTTAAATGCTAATTAAACTACCAACCCGGATTTTGAATGATATTAGGATTTCTCTGTATTTCATTAAAATCATAAGGATGTAAATAAAGTCGTCTCTGAAATGTTCTTGGTTCTACAATTTGTTCTTCATAGCTAAATTGATCTAGCGCTATGTTTATTGGTCTTATAATAAGTCTGGTAATACCACCATTAAGGATATCTTTATCGGCAATTAACCACCGGCGTACATCCCAAAATCTATAATTTTCAAAAGCTAATTCTATAGCTCTTTCATTTTGAAGTGCCTCTCTAAAAGTATCTCTATCTAAATTTGCCTTCAATGGCGGCATACCAGAACGCAACCTAATTTTGTTTATAATATCATAAGGAGATATTGGTATAGTGGGATATTGAAAATTATTTATATAATTCGCTAATGTAGCGGGGGTAGCAGTAACAGCAGTTAAGCTTGGGGCAAGGCTGGTTCCTGGCCCAGAAAATTCATTTAGTGCTTCGGCAAGATTAAGTAAAAGCTCATTATACCTAAATACACTAATTACTGGTATTACGTTACCTGCGTATAATTGATCTGGAACTAATTTCTTCATCCAAGTACCTGTTCTACAATTTGCTAAATGTATTCCACCTTGATAAAGCTCTAATCTGGTTTGATTTTGGCTATATCTAGATCCGTTATATCCTATTGATTGGGCAAATCTAGAATCTAAATCGCTGTACTTTTGAGTTAAATCATTACCAACTTGCCCAATGGGAAGCCAGGTCTGGTCAACCCCTCTTTTTGTTTGGTAACGTTTAATGAAACGATGATTTACCGCTGTACCAGATGTAAAACCGTCAAATTGAGCTTGCAAGTTAGGAAGTACATGTTGCCAAGGAAAACTAAATCTACCACTAGCTGCATAACCTTTAAAAGCCAAAATTATTTCATTATTGTCAGGCTGTTCCCATGCTTCACGATAATTACCCAAAACTTGTCCGCCAACCACTGTAGAAGTCCCATTAATTGACACGGTTCTACCATTAACTGGTACTGGGCTTCTTTTTGCAGGAACGTCTAATAGTTCGTAACCTTCAGAAAATGCAGTGTTTAGTGCAATTAATGTGGCATCTACTGCTAATTTCCAACGATTAATATCAGGATTTCCATAACAAATCAGATTATTATTCGCAAAACTTATATACGGAGTTGCGGTGTTAAATAATGGGCTTGCAGCATACAATAAGGTCCTTGACTTTAAAGCAGCAATTGCAGCTTTACTAACCCTTCCCTTTTGAGCTGCAACAGGAAAACCGACTGGTAATTCTGCAAATGCTTCATCTAAATCTTTCACTATAAAATTTACACAATCTGCTACACTACTTCTAGGTATTGCATTAGATTCTTGTGCTGTTATTCTCTTATCAACAATTTGAAAGCCGCCATAACGTTTAAACATTTCAAAATTATTCATAGCTCTTAAAAACTTAGCTTCTGCTTTAACTTGTATTTTATACGTATCTGGTACAGGTGCAGCATCTATTCTTTCTAGCAAAATATTAGCTACCCTTAAACCTCTAAAACGGGCAAAATACCAGTGATCTTCAAAGTTTATGATATTTTGTGGCAAAACAGAACCGGTATTAAATTGCTGGGTAGGTACAAAATCTGCTGTAGATTCTGCTTCATCTGTTGCACCAGAAAAAATGGTTTGGGCTTGCCTTGGCAACACACCTGAAGGAGATGTAGCACTGGCGGTAAAAAAGTTAGACCCAGTAGGAACCCCATCTCTATATCCCATAAAAGTAGGAATACTTAATGCATAGCCTGTTGATATATAAAGCTCTATTTCTTGTTGAGAGCTAAAAACTTTATCTTCATCTAAACTTACACCTGGGGGCGTTTCTAAAAATTGGGTAATGTCTTTTTTACAAGATGTAAACGCAATCAGAACAATTGCGAATGCTATTTTATGTGTTAATTTTTTAATATTCATATCCTTAAAAATTAATGTTAGTACCAAAATTTACAGTTTTTACCAAAGGATAAGGTTCAAAATTTGCAGTGGTTGATGGGTTTTCTGGATCAATACCTTTTACCACTTTTGTCCATGTAAGAAGGTTATTGCCGGTTACATAAAATCTTGCCCCTTTTATTTTTAGTTTATTAAATAAAGCAGGTTTTAAACTGTAACCAATCTCTAAATTTTTAAGTCGTAGATAACTGGCATCGGTATAAAACAAGGTTGAGCTTCTGTAATTATTACTTTCTGTAGTATTGTTACCTACTGCAAAACGTGGAAATTTAATAGGCAAACCTTGAGCATAACGTTCTGGTGTCCAACTTTCTAATAAAGTATTAACCGCACCTGTTGGTTGAGCATCAAAGAAAGCCTGAGTGGTTCTTCTTGAGTATTGTAAAGAAACTTGGGCTGCTCCTTGAAACAATAAAGACAAATCAAAACCTTTATAATTAGCTCCAAAATTAAATCCATAGGTTATTTGTGGTACGTCTGAATAACCAATAGGCACTTCATCGTTAAAATCAATGATACCATCACCATTCACGTCTCTAAATTTCACATCTCCAGGCTGTATCCTATTGTTTTGATTAAGATAAAATGGTCTTGAGGCATTGTTTACTTCGGCCCAACTGTTATAAAAACCATCCGCTATTAAACCAAAACCTTGACCAAAGCTATTACCAGTTCTGTTTTGATAAGCAAATAACCTGTTAATTTCATCTTGCTCTAAAATGGTGTTTTTAGCAAATGAGAAGTTACCACCAAAAGAATAATTTAATTCTTTAAATTTATCATTAAACTTTCCGGCTACTTCAAATCCTTTGTTTCTCATTTTCCCGAAGTTTTCTGGTGCTGCCTGAAAACCTGCTGTACCTCCGATAGTTTGAAAGGTGGCAAGTATGTTATCACGTTCTTCTTGGAAAAAATCTACCGTTAGGTTAACTTTTTCATTAATCAAATAGGCATCAAATCCAATATTACTTGCAATTTTTCTTTCCCACGTTAAATCAGGATTACTTCCCCGTCCTTCTCTTGTACCTGCTCTTCCACCAATTAACCCATAACCGCTGTTATTAAAACCAGTAAAGTATCCGTTTTGACGGGTAAAAGCGGTTGGACGATATAAAAAGCGATTATTTGAGAATAAGAAATTATTTCCTATTTGATCATTACCAACCTCGCCATAAGATCCTCTAATTTTTAGAAAAGAAATGATTTTATTCTTTGGAAAAAAAGCTTCTTCTGTAGGCACCCAACCTGCCGAGTATGAAGGAAACAAACCGAATCTTTTACCAGGCGCAAAATTTTCTGATCCGTTATAAGCTAAATTAAATTCAACCAAATATTTGCTCTTATAATCATAAGTTGCTCTACCAACCACACTCTGATAGGTATTTGCTACTAAATCAAAAAAACCGGGGTCAGTTGCTCTTATTTGGTTATATAAAGCCAATCCAGTAACATTGTGGTTGCCAAATTTACGCTTATAGTCTAAAGCAAATTCAGATGTAATTCTGTTATTTTTGCCGGGTGTTATATTAAATCCACCTAGTACCTGTTCATCCCCTAAAAGTACTAATGAAGTTTCTCCATTAATATCCCTTATTGCTCTATAAGTAGGTACCGCACTTGAATAAGTGGTTTGTTGAGAATTAAAGTTTTGGTATGCAATTTCGCCATGGGTAGATAATCCTTTAGTAATAAAATCCAAACTATGGTCTAACCTAAGAGAACCATTTAAGGTATTGTTAAATCTGGTTCTATATCCATTACTATATATAGAAACCAAAGGATTATCACCGCCGTTTGGTAACAAAACTATTTTACCATCTACTATGCCAGGAGAACTTAAAGGAGTTGCCCTTAAAATATTGTCTATCAATGTTCTGGTATCACCAACATTAGTACCTTCCCTATTTTCTGTTTGAGAAGATAACCTAAATGTTGCCTTAAATTTTTTGGTAATATCAAAATCTAAATTTGATCTAAAATTATATCGGTTATATTTAATTTGAGGGCTTAAATCCGTCCCAGTTAACTTAGAATCGTTAAATAAGCCTTCTTGTGTAAACAAACCTGCTGATATAAAATACCTCACTTTATCTGTTCCTCCCCTAATATTTAAATTATGTTGTTGCTGACCAGATGATTTTTTAAAAACCACATCGTACCAATTAACATTTGGGAAAAAAACAGGATCTTCACCAGATTTATATTTAGCTAAATCGGCATCACTAAACCTTGGAACAAAGTTATTTTGGGTACCACTTATATATGCATCGTTAAAAAAAGCTTGATTAAGTGAGTTTGCATAATCAAAACTATTCATGTTTTCTCTGATATCTGTAAAAGAGTTAATGGCATAGTTACCGCTATAACTAAAAGTTGGTGCACCAACTTTACCCATTTTAGTGGTAATGATAAGCACTCCATTTGCACCTCTTATCCCATAAACTGCCGTCGAGGAAGCATCTTTTAAAACGGTGATACTCTCAATTTCATTAGGATCAATGTTGTTATAATTATTAACTTGGATACCGTCTACTAATATTAATGGCTCTTGACTACCATTAAATGTTCCAATACCCCTAATCCTAATGGTTGATTGATCGGCACCTGGTTCTCCACTGGCTTGTACAGCAGAAAGACCTGCAACACGGCCAACCAATGAATTACTAATATTGGCTACTGGAGACTGTAATAGCGCTTTACTATCGATGGATGATTGTGCGCCAGTACTGGTAACTTTCGTTTGAGTACCATAACCTACAACTATTACATCTTGTAAACTGTTTATACCCGTTTCTAAAACAACCTTTATGGTGCGTTGACTTCCAATTTTTACTTCTTTACTGGTAAAGCCTATACTGCTGATTACCAAAGTAGCGTCAGGACTTTTTACAGAAATAGTAAAGAAACCTTGTGCATTTGTTTGAGTTTGATTATTAGAACCCTTTTCAACTATTGATGTGCCAGGTAATGGGAAATTTGTATCATCATAAACATAACCTGTGATGGTGATGTTTTGAGCGTACAATGCATTTGCTCCTAGCAATAAAAAAAGCATAAAAGTTGCAATTTTTATTACTTTTAAAACAGCCAAAAAAGACAATTTTTTACTAAAATTCATATATTATTATTTAATATTTATCATTCTGTTAGAATACAACTGAAGTTGCTTAACTGATGGCTTTATGATTGTAAAACCAATTAAAAAAATCATGTTGGGGTACGGAAATGTATAATCATATCATTAGGTTTATTATTTGGTTTAATTTATTTGGTTTATTAGTTAGCTCTGTTATTAAAAGAGGTATTGTATGTTTTAATTTTTATTGCTTTGTGATTTAATTTTGAGTTACTTGAAATCAAAAAATAATTTATAAACAACTAAAATTTAATATCAATTGGCTAAGTCGTTTTTTAAAATCAATGAACGATTAATCAACATTGGTTTTTTACAATCTACATTAAAACTCGTATCAATAATTGAATCAAAATCTCCTGTATTAATCAATTCATAAAATTCATACCTTAGAAATATGATGTTCTAGGTATAGATCTAATAAATAATTGAATCTCAGAATACTCTTCATTTAATTTTTTTTATGGGACACAATATTGATTTAAAATACAAGAGTGAAATATTGTTAGAAAACTATTTAATTAACTTCATAAGCTCCGCAATCAACAACTCCATTTTTTACTCTTGCTGTTCCTAAAAAATCTACTGTAGGTAACTGAAATTCAGATGTTCCGGCATTAATTGCAGGGCTATTAGTAGCTAATGATAAGTTGAATCCGGTAGGGATATTAAAAATGAACAAAGATATATTGGTATGAACCGCAGAAGCTGGTATTACAGGCAGTTGCAAGAATAGTGGATTACCTTGTATATTACCTTTTGAAACCGCACCTGCTGTAGTGGTGATGTTATAAAAAGCTCCATTAAAATAAACATTATTAACATATTGAGCAGATCGATCATTCATGTTACATTCACCTACGGTTTTTTTATCAACGTTTTGGGTTGCTCTTGCATACATGATGTTATTATATATTTTAATATCACTTCCACTTTGACCAAAAATTTCTCCATAACCTACAATTGCACCATTATTAAAGGCAGTATTATTTCTAATATCAACATGTGCCGACTGAAATGAATGAATCCCGCTCCCACCGTTATTATGGCTAATATTATTCTCAACCAAGGTTCTTCCATTGTAAACACCTGTTCCTTGTGTTCCTTGATTGGCATCAATAATAATTCCGTTACCATCAGAAAGCCTATAATTTCCGCTACCTGCTTTCCATGGGATTAAAGTCTTATTGTTATATACCAAATTATTTCTCACAATCATTTTATAACCTGTATTCGCATCAATATCTTTGCTATTAATGGTGCTAATACCACTTGTGGCGTACATGGTAAACCAAGAATTGTTATAAATGGTATTCCCTTCATAGGTTATATAATCACTACGGCTAGTTCCTAATCCTCCAGCAGGAAAATCGTGAATTTTACAATTACGAATAGTTACATGATGAGGTTCAAAACCGTCTCTCCCAATGGTTATACCGTTGGTATTGTAATTAGCATCTGGTGGTATTAAACCTGCAATATTATCATCATAAGCTTTTCTGGCACCGACATAAGTCAAATTAGCATTGTTACCTTCTAATTCTAAACCTTCAAAAATTATATAGTTAGCGTTAATTACTACTGCATCCCAAACGTTTCCAGAAGCTGTAATTTTAGGATTGGCACCGGGCATTGGTTTATAGGTGATATATTTACCATCACTGCCAGATCTATTTATGGTTATTACGGGACCAGAATTAGAGTTAAACACTCCATCCATTAATAAAACTATGTCTCCTGGGTTGGTAACAGAGACTGCTTTTTGTAGCGTTCTGAATGGTGCTGCCTGAACTAAACCAATATTAATATCTGATCCTGAAGTTGGTGAAACATAATAAGTTTTTGAGGTAACTACAGGAGGTGTTACAGGCTTAGTAGAATCATCTGAAATACTTTTCTTTTTACATCCTATAAATGTAAGGCAGAACAATAATACTAATAAATAGTTAAATATCTTATTCATACGTTTTTTATAATTGGTTAAATAGCTATTATGCTTTGGGCTTTATAATAACTACACAAACGTAAAAAATCCTTTAAATCTGAAATTTCAGTATTTTTGCAATGTATTGAACAGAATTTGCAAGAAAATTTAAATTTAAAAGAATAGGTGTTAGTATTGGAAAACGTTTTCTGATTAATTTGTTATCAGCTTGTAATTAACTACTTAACGTATTAACAATTAATTAGAATAACTTTACTTAAAGTAAAAAATAATAATTGAGGAGATACTTTGAAAGGACTATCTATCTAATTTAATCTAAAATTTCCTAAGCACTAAATTTAATATTGTTCAAATATTTAAGCCTGTAATCTGATGGTGTATAACCTTTAACTTTTTTAAATTGTCTATTAAAATAGGATATACTTTGGTAGCCGCAAGAATATCCTATTTCTGCAATGCTTAGGTCAGAATTTATTAATTTTTTACAAGCAATCCCAATTCTAATATCATTTAAACTATCAGAAAATGTTTTAGAGGTCACTTTCTTAAAATATCTGCAAAAAGCAGATGTATTCATATTCGCAAAATTAGCAACATCAGATAAAGATAAATCATCATGATGATTTTGTATTAGATAATTGTATATACCAGTAATCCTATCTTCATTATTAGATTGATGATAAGAATTAGAAAAGCTTTCTGATGCAATGGTTTTATACTCCCCTTCTGCCATCATAGATAGAACAGAAACAAGCTCGGTAATTTGCAGCCAATCAGTTTTTTCTGGTATCGCTAAAAGTTTCTCGCCTAAAATCATGGCAACATCTCTGGAAAAATGTATGCCCCTATTTGCTTTTGATAAAAGAATTTTAACTTGATTCATTTCAGGAATATCAAAAAAATCCTGTCCTAAAAAATCCTTTTCAAAATGTATTACAATAACTTTTGCTTTTAAATCTTCGTTATTTTGGTAATATTCTACATCGCTTTGCCAATAATGGGGCAGCCCTGGCCCTACCAAAACAAGGTCATGGTCATTAAAAGATTCTATACTATCTCCAATAAATCTTGTTCCATTATTTTGTAAAATGTATAATAATTCATATTCTTTATGATAGTGAAATTGATCATAAGTGTAGGGTACTTCTGCATATCTGCAATAAAAAGAATGCTCGGGAGTTTTGGTGTTCTTTCTTAGAAACTGTGGTTCCATTTATGCCTAATTTTATATATCGCAGTTAAATTAAGCAATTATAATTCAAATGCAAAATAATGAATTTAAATATTTATAAAAATATGGGTTTATATTATGAAAAGTGTATTGTGAAAAAAATGCAATTCAATGATGAAAAATTTAGTGTTGCGCAAATGGAGTTCAATTATTTGCAAACAGATTTTAATTGGCATTAAATTAATGACAATACTTTTGTTTATAACCAAATTATTAAATCCCTTATTGATTTTCTCATAAAAGGTATCAGTTTTTTTATTGTGTACAGTTAATATATGAAGCTTAATGTTTTTAAATTATGTTAGATAAAGATTTTCTTTTGAGTAATAAGATATCTAAAGAGCTTTATTACAATATAGCAGAGAAATTACCCATTATTGATTATCATAACCATCTAAATCCATCTGCCATGGTTTTAGAAAAAAAGTTTAAAAATTTAACAGAACTTTGGATTAATGATGACCAATATAAGCACCGTTTGATGCGGATTTTTGGTATTGAAGAAAAATATATTACCGGTAATGGTTCTGATAAGGATAAGTTTTTTGCATGGATGGAAACCTTTCCGCATACTTTTGGAAACCCATTGTACCATTGGTCGCAATTAGAAATATCATCAGTTTTTGGTGAAGAAATTGATTTAGAAATAACTCCTCATGAAGAAATTTGGGATAAATGCAATGAAAAGTTAGGAGATAATGGTTTAAGCTGTATTGATATTTTAAAACTATGGAATACGGAATTATTATGTACTTCTGATGATCTTTGCGATGTTTTAGATCCTCATATCCAAATTACAAAAAACCAAGAAAATATTTCTGTCTTTCCATCATTAAGGAGCGATTCCATTTTAGCCTTTGATAGTCCCTTATTTTTAGAATGGCTAAAAAATTTAGAAAATCAAACTAAAATCAAAGTAGGTAATCTTTCCGATTACGAGTCTGCAATAAATATTAAACTAGCAAACTTTAAAAGTGCTGGTTGCAATTTATCAGATCATGGTTTAGATTCTGGTTTTACTTATGTGCTACCTTCAAAAAAAGATGCGGAAATTTATTTTAATAAAATAATTGCAAAAGAAACTCTGAAAGAAAATGAACTAGTTGCATTAAAATCTTATTTACTCACATTTTTAGGAAAAGCTTATGGACAGCTGGATATGGTAATGCAATTACACATTGGCGCTCAAAGAACCACCAGCTCTCGTTTAAAAAATATTGCGGGAAAGTTTGGTGGCTTTGCAACAATTGGCAATCCTGTAGATATACAAAGTATTTGTTCCTTTTTAGACAGTATTGAAACTGGTGGTAAATTACCACACGTTATTGTTTATACATTAAACCCATCTGATAATGAAAGAATTGCCACTTTAACCGGTTCTTTTTCAGAAGATGGCAAAGGAGGTAAAATACAATTTGGACCTGCTTGGTGGTTCAATGATCATTTTGAAGGGATTATGAAACACTTAAAAGATGTGTCTAATTACAGCCTTTTGAGCCAGTTTATTGGGATGACCAGTGATTCTAGAAGTTTTCTATCCCTATCCAGACATTATTATTTTAGAAGAATACTTTGCCATTTTATAGGAGACTATGTAGAGAAGAACATGCTACCAAATAACATGGTATACTTATCAGAATTGGTAACTAAAATTTGCTATCAAAACGCAAAAAACATCATTACAACAGGAAAAATATAAAAATGACATACGCAAAAAATCAAGTAGCGATTGTAACCGGTGCAGGCGGAACTTTATGTTCTGAAATGGCTAAAGACTTAGCAAAAAATGGAGCAAAAGTAGCCCTGTTAGGAAGAGACATTAACAAACTAAAAATAGTTGAAGAGGAAATTATAAAAGATGGTGGTATTGCCATATCTATAAGTACTGATGTTATTGATGAACAATCCTTAGAAAACGCCAAATCTATCATCCTAGAAAAATTAGGTCCAATTAGCATTTTAATCAACGGCGCAGGTGGTAACCAAAGTACAGCGATAACCACTATTAATAAATTTGAACCACAAGAACTTAACAATACCGATCCAAACTTTAGAGGTTTTTTTAATCTGGATATGAACCAGTTTATGAATGTGATCCAAACAAACTCTATGGGCTCTATTTTGCCTTGTTTTGTTTTTGGGAAAATAATGGCAGAAAACGGCGGAGGAAGTATTATCAACGTAGCAAGTATGAGCAGTTTTAGGGCTTTATCTAGGGTTGCAGCTTATGCCTTTGCAAAAGCTGGAATGGTAAGTTTTACACAATGGCTAGGTGCTTATTTAGCTCCAGCAAATATTAGGGTAAACGCCATAGCACCCGGTTTCTTTTTAAACGAAAGAAGTACAAAATTATTAACCACACCCGATGGTGGCTTTACTGAAAGAGGAGCTTCAATCATCAACATTACTCCAATGAAAGAATTTGGCAAAGCCGAGCAATTATTAGGTACCATGAATTATCTTTTAGATAACAATGCATCAGGTTTTGTAACGGGTACAACCATTGCTGTTGATGGTGGTTTTTTAGCATCAGCAGGTATTTAATACCATTAGAATTATTAATAGGTGAAAAAAATATTATCTCTTTTTATTGTTTGTTTAAATCTTGCTGTGTGTGCACAAGATTTACCAAAGAATGTTCGGATGATGAGTACTGGAAACGTAATTCATCGTTTTTTCGACACCTCTCCTATTAGTCCCTCTGGCAAATATTTGGCACTTTTTAGATTTCCTTACAACGATCATTCTCCAGAACCAGGCGATAATGGGGAAGTAATACTTGTAAATATTAAAACAGGAAATGAAAAAGTTATCGCAAAAACTAAAGGTTGGGAATTTCAATTAGGAGCCAATGTACAATGGGGCGCAAGCGATAAAGAGCTCTACTTTAATGATGTCGACACTTCAACCTGGAAAGGTTTTGCCGTAAAAATGAATCCTTTTACCAGAGAGACAATTAGAATGGCAAGTACAGTATTTATGGTATCACCAAACGGAAAAAAATTGGCTACCTATAATCTTGAAAAATCAATTTTTGCGCAAGTGGGTTATGGAGTAATTATCCCAAAAGAAATAAACAAAAAGAATATAGGTTTAGTAGATGATGATGGGATTATAATAACTGATATCGCTACAAATACCTCAAAATTAGTGGCTTCTGTCAAACAGATTTATGAAAATACTAAGCCTTCTATTAAAGTCGAAAATCCTGATAATTACGAATATTATTGTTTTCAGGTAAAATGGAACCCACAGGGCACAAGATTACTTACTACTATACAATGGACACCTTCAGGAACTTACAATAGAAACAGAGCAGTTATTACCATGCTACCTGATGGATCTGATATTAGAACTGCAATTAGTAGCGAACAATGGTCTAAAGGCGGACATCATGTAAACTGGGCTGCAGATGGCGAACATCTTACCATGAATTTGAATGTTAATGACAAATCTGGTCTTGAGATCATTAGCGTAAAATATGATGGGACAGATTTAAAAACAATTTATTCACCTGGTTCTGGACATCCATCTAGCAATCCAAAAAAATCTAATTATATAATTACTGATGCTTATGCAGGTGAAATGCCTACAAAAGCCGGATTTGCCCCTATTCGCCTAATTAATTTAGCTAATCAAACAGAAACAACAATAGCTGGTGCAGACTTACCAGAAATCAAAAATTTTGAATTTAGGGTTGATGCGCACCCAGCTTGGGACAAAACTGGTAGATATGTAGTTTTCAATGGAACCTATAATGGCACCAGGAGTGTTTACATGGCAGATTTGAAGAAATTATTAAAGGCTAAATGATTATTTTGAGTCACATTTTTGAAGGAAAAAAACCATTGATGCTACAATCAAATAAATAAATTACTAGGTCAGTATTATTAGACAAATTTAAAATCTTAATTAAATTTAAATAAATGAAAAATCTCCAAAATCTCGACTATCTAGCAATTGTGATCTACATGTTGTTAATGGCTGGGATAGGATTGTTTCTAGGGAAATTCGTCAAAAATATTGGAGATTATTTTAAAGGTGGAAATGCCATCCCCTGGATTTCTGGAGCAATTAGCAATTTCATGACCAAATTTAGCACATTCATTTTTGTTGCTTATGCAGGTATTGCCTACACCGACGGAATGGTTGCCATCACATTAATATGGAGTACCGTTGTTCCGGCATTAGTGGGTGCCGCAGTATTTGCAAAAAGATGGCGAAGGGCGGGAATTATTACACCAATGGAATACTTAGAAACCAGATTTAATCCAACAGTTAGACAGGTTTTTTCATGGTCGGGTGTGGCGTTTAAAATTTTAGATAATATGGTAAGGCTCTATGCGCTAGCTTTATTTGTAAATGCAGCAACCGGGGTTAGTTTAGAGGTTTCCATTTTAACCTGTGGGATAATTGTTGCTTTGTATACTATTGCAGGTGGCCTTTGGGCAGTGGTGATTACAGATGTTGTACAATTTGTAATTTTAATTGTTGCCACTTTAATTTTATTACCGCTTACCATTAAAGCTGGTGGCGGCCTAAGCAATATTTTTCATAGCATCCCACTTCAGTTTAATTGGTTTAAAGGTCCTAAAGGAATGCCTTTATACATCATGGTTTATTATTTAATGATATTGATTAAATATAGTGGCAACTGGACTTTTATCCAAAGATTTTATAGTGTTAGGGATGAAAAAGCTGGTAGAAAACAGGCGCTTTTAAGTGCTGCATTCTTTTTTATCTTTCCATTTATTTTTCTTTTCCCTTCTATTGTAGCTAGACAAATTATTCCTGATTTAGCAAACCCAGAAATGGCTTATGTAAGCATTTGCCTCAAACTTTTACCTACAGGTATTATGGGTTTAATGGTAGCCGCAATGTTTGCTGCCACCATGAGTGTGTTAAGTGGAGAATACAATGTAACAGCAGGGGTATTAACAAAAGACATCTATCAAAGGGTTTTTAAAGCTAACGCATCTGATAAAGAATTACTTTGGGTAGGTAGAATCATGACTTTATTTCTAGGTTCTCTGATTACCGTTGGGGCTTTATATGTTGGTGGTTTTGGAGGTGCTTTTGAAGCCAATAAATTATTTACGGGACTTTTTGCGTTACCCATGACGATTCCATTAGTATTAGGAATTGTTATGAAAAAACCTAAACCAATTGGAGCCTTGGCTACGGTTATAGTTGGGATAATTGTGGGATTGATTTTAAACTCTACTAAATCTATAAGTTGGGAATTGGGAACGCTTATAGAAATATTAGTTTGTGTTTTCATATTTGTGGTTTCATCCTTTTTACCAGCAAAAAATCAAGAATATATTGATAGAGTAAAACAATTTTTTAAGCGTTTAAAAACTCCGTTAAGAGAAGATGAAAAACCGGTAGAGGATTGGAGCTTTCAACGTTCTATGAACCGTCTATATGCCATAGCTTTATTTGTAGTGGGATTATTATTTATGGCGATGAGCATCCCTTCTCTAGGTAACTCTAGTGGAATTTCTTCATTTGTCGCCGGTATTCTTTGTTTATTATTAGCCACTTTTATGTGGTTTTTGGTTAATAAAAATAAAATAACTCCTGTAAAAGCAGATTAATATGAAATTAAGTTTTTTGTTTTTCGGGAATAAGCCTGATGAAAAATGGGTGCTTGCAAAACAGATGGGTATTAATTACGCTATTGCCAAATTAGCGCCAGAACTTACCGGTGATTTACCTCCATGGGATTTAGCATCGCTACAAAAATCTAAAGCCATATACAATGATCACGGCTTTGAATTAATTGGTTTTGAAGGAGACCAATTTGACATGATGAGAATTAAACTTGGCTT
Organism: Pedobacter psychrophilus; assembly: GCF_001652725.1. Taxonomy (GTDB): domain Bacteria; phylum Bacteroidota; class Bacteroidia; order Sphingobacteriales; family Sphingobacteriaceae; genus Pseudopedobacter; species Pseudopedobacter psychrophilus. Next base: position 308,582 of record NZ_LWHJ01000027.1, on the reverse strand, counting down.
GGAAGGTAGAGACCAAGATATAGAAAATTATTGCCTCATGTTAGAAAACATGGGTAAACTAAATATCAAATTACTGTGCTATAATTTTATGGCAACAGGCTGGTTTAGAACCGCAAAAGCTGTACAAGAAAGAGCTGGAGCTTTAGTTTCTGGCTTTAACTCAAAGGATGCAGCACTTTTACCCGATACTAAATACGGGAAAGTTTCTGCAGAAAAAATATGGGAAAATTATCAGTACTTTTTAGCTAAAGTTTTGCCTGTTGCAGAAAAAGCTGGAGTAAAAATGGCAATGCACCCTGATGACCCACCAGTACCTGAATTACAAGGAATTGGAAGAATTTTTATCAATGCAGAAGCAACCCGTAAAGTATTAAGTTTATATGATAGTCCGTCTCATGGCCTAACGTTTTGCCAGGGAACTTACACTACTATGGGAGAAGACGTGAAAAGTTTAATCAGAGAATTTGGTCAGCAAGAAAAGATATTTTTTGTTCACATCAGAGATGTAGAAGGAACAGCTGATAATTTCAAAGAAACCTTTCATGACAATGGCCCAACTGATATGGTGGATATGTACAGAACTTACCAAGAAGTTGGATTTGATGGTCCAATAAGATCGGATCATGTGCCTACGATGGCCGGCGAATCTAACCAGATGCATGGTTATGAGATGAAAGGTAACCTATTTGGTATAGGATATATGAAAGGTATTATGGACGCCTTAGAAATAAAATAGAATTAATTAAAAATATATTATCATGAGTGTAGATCAATACAAAAAAGAAGTTGGAATGATGAACCTGGATGAACTCATCGAGTTTAGAGAAAGTAGATCTAATGCAACTTTCCCAATTCCAGATAAAGAATTATTAAGCAGGTTTGAGAAAATGTATACCGGAGCCATTAATGATGTTTTAAGGGAATTTTGTTTATTAAACCAAGCTTTACCCGGACATATAATCCCATTAAGAGAATATCGTACAATTGCTGGCTTTGCTTTTACTGTAAAAAGTGCTCCTAACGCCATTGTAAAAGGTGAAATGGAATTTAGAACCAAAATGCTGGATGCCATGCATGAAGATAGTTTTGTGATTTGGGATACCACTAACGATGCAAAAGCAACCTTATGGGGCGGCGTTATGACTGCAACTGCAAAAGGCAAAAAAGTAAAAGCTGCTTGTATTGATGGCGGAATAAGAGATACACACCAAATTTTAGAAGCAGATTTTCCTGTATTTTACAAGTATAGAATTTCTAATGGCAGCTTAGGCAGATGCTTGATTACTCATTACCAAACTACTTTGCAAATTGCAGATGTTACTATAAAGCCAGGCGATGTAATTATGGGCGATATTGATGGCGTTTTAGTAGTACCAAGAGATATTGCTTATGATGTTTTGCTTAGGGCCGAAGAAATTATCGAGAATGAGAAAAAAATATTTGGTTGGGTACACGAAGGAAAAACAATTCATGAAATTACCGAGAACGGAGGTTATTTTTAATTAGTTAAATAAAAAGAAATAAAGGATGTTAAATAATTATTTTAGCATCCTTTACTAAAGCTTTTTAGATCGATTACATGATATGCCTTTATCCTCCCCTCTTCCATTTGATTTATTAAGCAAAAAACTTAGTGGCAAAATATTTTTTGATTTATCTCCAGAACATCAAACCCAACTTTTAGCGTATTCAACAGATGCTTCTGTTTATCAGGAAAAACCTGTAGCAGTTGCCCTGCCTAAAAATAACAAAGACCTTATTTTGTTAGTTGAGTTTGCAAATCAACATCAACTAACGTTAATTCCAAGAGCAGCTGGAACTTCTTTAGCAGGCCAAGTAGTTGGTAATGGAATTGTTGTGGATATTTCTAAATATTTTCTTGAAATTATTGAGCTGAATGTTGCAGAAAAATGGATTAAAGTGCAACCAGGAGTAATTAGAGACGATTTAAATTTCTATCTAAAACCTTTTGGATTAATGTTTGGACCCGAAACTTCTACTGCAAATAGGGCGATGATTGGTGGGATGATTGGAAATAATTCTTGCGGATTACATAGCATTGTTTGGGGAGCCGTAAGAGATCATCTTTCAGAAGTTAAAGCTATTTTAAGCGATGGATCTGAAGTACTTATTAGTAATGATAACCTAGAAACAGAAAATTCATTTTATCAGCAAATTAAAACTGGTTTAAATAGTTTGTTAACGGATGTAAATCATCAAAATTTAATACATCAAAACTTCCCCAATAAAAAAGTAACTCGTAGAAATACAGGTTATGCCTTAGATGCACTTTTAGGAATGCAGCCTTATCATCCGCAAGGAAAAACTAATAACTTATGCGAATTAATTGCTGGTTCTGAAGGTACTTTATGTTTAATTACCGAAGCGAAACTAAACCTGATAGATTTACCACCCCAAGAAATTGCGCTTGTTTGTATCCATACAAATTCTATTGATGAAGCTTTAAAAGCAAACATCATTGCTTTACAACATCAACCTTATGCTTCAGAATTGGTTGATAAATTTATTTGTGATTTCACTATTAACCATCCCGAATATCATAAAAACAGATTCTTTATAGTTGATGATCCTGCTGCTATTTTAATGGTAGAATTTATGGGACATACTGCAAATGAAGTAGCATTAAAAGCTAATCATTTAATTACCGAACTTAAGCTTTTAAACCTGGGTTTTGCCTATCCAGTTTTAAAAAATGGGGATACCAAGTATGCTTGGGATATTAGAAAAGCTGGATTAGGTTTGCTTAGAAATTTAAGAGGAGACATTCAGCCAGTAAATTTGATTGAAGATTGTGCGGTTTCTCCAAATGATTTACCCGATTATATTAAAGATTTAGAGGCACTTTTAGCATTTTATGAAGTTAAAGCCTCTTACTATGCCCATGCGGGAGCAGGTGAACTTCATGTTGAACCAATGATAAACCTTAAAAGTGAAGAAGGTTTAGTCAAATTCAGATCAATTTTAAATGATACAGCAAAACTGGTGAAGAAATACGGTGGTTCTTTATCTGGAGAGCATGGTGATGGAAGATTGCGTGGAGAATTTATAGAAAGCATGGTAGGTAGTGAAACCTACGATTTGTTTAAAAAAGTTAAAGCCATTTTTGATCCAAATCAAGTTTTTAACGCCGGAAAAATAACTAATACACCACCAATGGATACCCATTTGAGGGTAAAGCCAAATCAAAATATCAAGTTAATAAATACCACTTTAGATTTTTCTGAAAGTGGAGGTATTTTGGCTTTAGCCGAGAAATGCTCGGGTTCTGGCGATTGTAGAAAAAGCGCCATTTCTGGAGGAGTGATGTGCCCAAGTTATATGGCAACCCGATTAGAAAAAGACACTACCAGAGCAAGAGCAAATGTTTTAAGACAATATTTAAGTTTACCCGCAAACGAAGCTTCATTTAACCATCCTGAAATTAAAGAAGTGATGGACATGTGTTTAAGTTGTAAAGGCTGTAAAACAGAATGCCCATCTGGAGTTGATGTCGCAAAAATGAAAGCTGAATTTCTTCAAAATTATTATGATGAAAACGGATCTTCATTTAGGGCTAAACTTATAGGAAATTTTAGGGGTCAAATGAAACTTGCTTCAATTGCACCATTTATTTATAATGCTATTTTCCAAAATATTACTTTAAGGAGAGTGTTAAATTCTCTTATCGGTTTTCACCCAGATAGAACCTTACCAAAACTTGCCAATCAAACCTTAAGAACTTGGTTTAAAAAGCATCAAAAGCCACAAGCCTCATCTAAAAAAGTTTATTTATTTTGTGATGAGTTTACCAATTATAACGATGTTGAAATTGGTAAAAAGTCTATCCTTTTATTAGAAAAACTAGGTTATGAGGTTATTATTCCAAATCATTTAGAAAGCGGAAGAACTTATTTATCAAAAGGATTTGTTAAAAAAGCTTTGGTTATAGCAAATCAAAATATTGCATTGTTAAAAGATAAAATCACTGAGAATTCGCCATTAATTGGAGTAGAACCATCAGCCATATTAACCTTTAGAGACGAATATATAGATTTAGCAAATCCTCAGCTTAAAGCTGATGCGATAAGACTTTCTAAAAACTGTTTCACTGTAGAAGAGTTTATTGCCAAAGAGATAGAAAAGGGAAACATCAAATCTGATTCCTTTCATCAAGAAGCAAAAAACATTAAAATTCATGGGCATTGCTATCAAAAAGCTTTATCCTCACAAAAATATTTAGAAACTATTTTAAGCCTGCCCAAAAATTACAGAACAGAACTTATTGCATCAGGCTGTTGTGGTATGGCTGGTTCTTTTGGTTATGAAAAAGAACATTATGAAATTTCGCAACAAATAGGCGAATTGGTCTTATTCCCAGAAGTTAGAAATGCAGCAAAAGAAACCATTATAGCTGCTTCTGGTACTTCATGCAGACATCAAATTAAAGATGGAACCAATAAAACTGCATTACATCCCGTAGAGATATTGTGGGATGCTTTGGTAAATTAAAACTTGAAGATGAACAAAAAAGCTGTAAAAATTTTTCTCTTTCTCTTCAGTATTTGTTTGATTGCAAAAGCACAAACCAATTACCACAGCTATGTTGATCCTAAAATAGGAACTCAGGGTTACGGAAATGTAATTATTGGCCCATCATGTCCTTTCGGGATGATAAAACCCGGACCAGATAATAGCAAAACTGCTAACAGTGGCTATAAGGCAAATCCAAAATTACCTTTAATAGGTTTTAGTCAGCTGCATGTAAGTGGTACAGGTGGCGGAGCAAAATATGGGAATATTTCTGTCATGCTTTTCGCAAGTAATCAAGACGAAATTGAACAATCATCGTTGATTAAAGATGAAAAAGTAGCCTTAGGTTATTATGGTATAAACTTGATAAAAGGCGATATAAACGTAGCGATTACAACCGCCCCAAAAACTGCTTTTTACAAATTTGAGTTTAAAAATAAAAGTGAAAAAGCCTTAAAAATTGATGCTGGTGCGTTTTTAAACGAAGGTAAAAGCTTAAGTGAAGAAGAAGCTCAATTTTTTATAGGGTCGGAAATTGAAATTATATCAGACCATGAAGTGATAGGGCATAACAGCGTAAGAGGTGGCTGGAATGCAGGTGGCCCATATACTGTTTATTTTTACGCCACATTTGATCAACCTTTTGAAAACTTTAGCACTTGGAAGGGCAGCACAATTACTGCCAATCAAAAACTACAATACAATACAGGAGAAAAAACTGGGGCATTACTTCATTTTAAAAAATCAGGTTCGTCTATTTTAAAAATGAAAATTGCAATATCATTTATCAGCACCGCTAAGGCAAAACAAAACTTAGTAACCGAAGTGCGGCATTGGGATTTTGATCAATTATTAAAAGAAACGGAACAAAGGTGGGAACAAGAATTAAGTAAGATTAAAATTGATGAAAAAGCCCCAATAGAACACAAAAAAATGTTTTATACAGGCTTATATCATACGCTATTAATGCCTGTTGATAGAAGTGGAGAAAATCCGCTTTGGAAATCTGACTTACCTTATTATGATGATTTTTATGCCATTTGGGATACATTTAGGTCATCAAGTCCACTATTAACTTTAATAAATTCCGAAAGGCAAACTGCTATTGTCAATTCCTTATTAGATATATATCAGCATGACGGTTATATGCCTGATGCCCGTAGTGGGAATAGCAATGGTAGAACACAAGGAGGCTCTAATGCAGATGTGGTAATTGCTGATGCTTTTGCTAAAGGCTTAAAAGGAATTGATTATAACCTCGCTTTAAAAGCAATGATTAAAAATGCAACTGTATCTCCGGGTGGAAATGAAGAAAAAGAAGGAAGAGGCGGTTTACAAGATTATTTAAGTTTAGGCTATATCTCTGATAAATATCCAAGGGCAGGAACCAGAACGGTTGAATATGCTTACAATGATTACTGTATAGCTCAACTTGCAAAAGGTTTGGGTGATTCTACAAATTATTACTGTTACAAAAAACAATCAGGAAACTGGAAAAACCTTTGGAGAGATATAGAAAACAATGGCGCTAAAGGATTTATAATGCCAAAAGATAGTAATGGACAATGGATTGATTCTATTTCATGTACGTTAAATAAAAAAACAAAAGTACCTTTTGACCCTACCAATAACGTTGCAGGTGAATGCGTGTGCTGGTGGTGCGGCTTTTTTTACGAAGGGAGTGCATGGGATTATTCGTTTTACGTTCCGCAAAATATTCCCGAACTTATTAAATATACTGGTGGAGCAGAGTCATTTAAATCTCGTTTAGATACCTTTTTTAATAAAAACCTTTATGATGTTAGTAATGAACCTGATTTTTTAACTCCTAATCTTTACCATTGGATAGGCAGACCTGATTTAAGTTCACAAAGAATTAACGAAATTATAAAAAAGGAATACAATAGCAGCCCCAAAGGAATTCCTGGTAATGATGATTCTGGTGCGATGTCTTCTTGGTTGGTATTTCACATGATGGGCTTATATCCAAATGCAGGGCAAAACTATTATTTAATTAACTCGCCAATTTTGAAAGAAAGCTTGATTAAGTTAGAGAACAACAAATCATTTAAAATAATTGCCAAAAATTTAAGCTCAAAAAATAGTTATATCAAATCGGCAACCTTAAATAATAAACCATTTACCCATACTTGGTTAACCCATAATGAGCTAGTAAATGGTGGCGTTTTAGTATTAGAAATGTCTGATAAAGCAGGTGATTGGGGAAAAAATGTTGTACCACCCACACAAGAATAGTTTATTTTTAAGAGGTCTTAATCCATGGACTGTGTCCTCACAGATCATTCACCTATCTATTAAAATCTTTGTTTTTTCGTTCTGTGGGGATACAGACCGAGGGAAAAGTTGTTTTTTATAGGTTTTGGTTTAAAAGTTTACGTATTTAAGATTAAATGTGCCAGAGGTAATTTTTACAGTTTGTTTAGTTTTTTCATTATAAGCGTCATAAAAGAAAGTGCCTGTCATTCTTCTATTAACTGAATCAATGCTTTTAATCTCTACTTGTCCAGTATAATTAGAATTTGTTTCAAAATAGTCGCCAGGTCCTGAACTATTTGAATCATAAGTCCCGCTCAAAAACATCTTACTATTAATTGTGTAAGATTTTGTGGAAATTAAGATCCCTGGAGTTGAAACTAATATTCCCAAATGCTCTCTACTATTGGTATTCCTTGCTTTAATAAATAAAGTTTCCCCATTATTTGTAAGATGACATTCCGTTTCCTGTAATTTAAAATCATCAGCAAAAGGTCGTCATCTTTCCCCATTAACTTTGCAGGTAAAACCAGTATCTATTTCATCTTTTTTGCAGGATGCTGCAGATAAAAAAATGATGAATGGTAAAAAAATCAAAAAATTTATAGCGTTTTTCATGATATAAGGTTTTATAACCTAAATCTATATGATTCATTTTTAATAAAGGGTACGGAATTTTAAAAATTTGTAGATTAAGTTTTTATTAAGAATAAGTATGGTTAATTACTAAAAATAATATTGCCACATTAGGTTATAAGTCTCTTTTATAATCACTCGCACATGCAGGTTTTAATCCATGGTCTGTGTCCTCACAGTCCATTCAACTATTTATTAAAATCTTTGTTTTTCGTTTTGTGGGGACACAGACCAAGTGAAAATGGCAGCCCCAAAGGCATTCCTGGTAATGATGATTCTGGTGCAATGTCTTCTTGGCTGGTATTTCACATGATGGGCTTATATCCAAATGCAGGGCAAAATTATTACTTGATTAACTCGCCAATTTTGAAAGAAAGTATCATTAAGTTAGAAAATAACCAATCATTCAAAATAATTGCCAAAAATTTAAGTCGTAAAAATACTTTCATCAAAGCAGCAAGCTTAAATAATAAACCATTTACCCATACTTGGTTAACCCATAATGAGCTAGTAAATGGTGGCGTTTTAGTATTAGAAATGTCTGATAAAGCAGGTGATTGGGGAAAAAATGTTGTACCACCCACACAAGAATAATCTATTTTTATGAAGTCAATAAATAAGGTTTCTCATCCATTATTTTAATAATCATCTCCCCAAATAACGTATTTGCCCAAGCAAACCATTTACGAGTAAATCCAGTTGCATCATCCTTATAAAAAGCTTCATGCATAAAACCTGTACCTGCATGACTTGCTTTTAACATGGCAAGGCATTTCTTAATTTCATCATCGTTATCAGATGTCATTGCTCTAATGATTATCCCCATAGGCCAAATCATATCTTTACCTACATGCGGACCTGTTGTACCTTCTGCAACTTTACCAACTGCATAATAAGGATGATTATTTGAATCAAATAAAAATTTACGGGTGCGTTTATATAAAGGGTCTTTTGTACTTATACTCTCTAAATATGGAAGTGAAATTAAACTTGGGATGTTAGAATCATCAATCAAATATTGTGCTCCATAACCATCAATTTCATAAGCCAAAATTTTACCCGCTTTATGATGATTAATAATGGCGTATTCCTTTAAAGCGTTTTCTACTTCGATCGCAAGAGCAAGACATTCTATAGAAAATTCTTTTTCATTTAAAATAAGAGCTATTTCTGCCAATTGTTTAAGAGATTTTACAGCAAAATAGTTTGATGGAATTAAGAATGGAAAAACAGTACCATCATCTGAAGGTCTAAAAACAGAACATATTAAACCCACCGGATTAATTGGAGAACCTGCACCACCACCTGCAGCTGTATCTGTTGGGCGGTTGGTAGTGCGTTTAAAATTATAAGCACTTTTACCATTTTTTCTTTGTTCTAATTTAAAGGTTGTCACAATTAGCCTCATTGCTTTTAACCATTCTGCATCAAAACAAGAAACATCATTGCTATGTTTCCAGTAGCCATACGCTAACCTAATTACATAACATAAAGAATCAACTTCCCATTTACGTTCATGTACCCAAGGTTTCATATCTGTTTGATCATCATGACCTTTACGGTTGGGATCATTAAAAAAAGCGTTTGCGTATGGATCTATCATAACATAAAAAGCATGTCGATTTATCACTCCAGCAATCATATCCTGTAACTTTTTATCCTCTTTCATTAGAGGAAGATATGGCCAAACTTGTGCAGAAGAATCCCGCAACCACATGGCATCAATATCTCCAGTAATTACATAAGTATCTGGTTTGCCATTTTTTGAACCCGTAAAAACGGTGGTATCTAAAGTATTTGGGAAACAATTTTCGAACAGCCAAGCCAATTCCTTGTCTTTAATTTTCGACTTTACATCTGCTATTTTTTGATCAACAGCCAAGCTTACAAAATTACGTTTGGCTGGTAAAGGGCGATTAGAAACAAAATCATCAATTGCTAAATTAACTGCCCAAGAAAAACTTGGAATTTGACTTAAAGTGAGTGCCGCAGCTGTAATACCTGCGTTTTTGATAAATATTCTACGTTTAATCATTTGATTTATCTAACTAACATTCGGTTTTTCAAATTACGAATTGCCTTTTATTAATCAAATTAATTTGACTTCACTTTAATCTTATCAAACAACCAATTATTGAGCAACGTATATTGTTCGCCGTATGCCCAATGCCCAGTTTCTAAAATAGGCACAAATTCTTTTGGTGATGTAATAGAATTATAAGCCGCAAACATGGAACTTGGTGGAACTACCTCATCATTATATCCCCAGGTAAAGAAACTTGGAACTATTAATTGTTTGGCAAAATTTACTACATCGTAATATCCACAGGTTTTAATTTTATCGGGCTTGTTATTAAAAGCCATATTCCATTTATCAAAATAACGTGGCCAACCTCCTGCTCTTCCTTTTAAATCTGCAGTAAGATCACACATTGCCGGATACATTGCTGCTAAAAATTGAACTCGACTATCTAAAGCAGCGGTAACCACACTTAGACCTCCGCCTTGACTACCGCCGGTGACCGCCAAATTTTTACCATCATATTGTGGTAACGAAACCAAAAAATCATTTGCTCTTATACAATTTAAATAAACCCGTTTATAATAAAACTTATCTCTATCATCTAAATTAAAATTAGGATAGTTTAATAATGCACCGTTTGCTAAATTGGTATAAACTACAGGATCCATTGTAACTGGAATACCATGGATGCCAATTTCTAAAGTAATCACTCCAAGTTCGGCAGTAGCTATATCGCCATTATATGGCCTAACCCCTGCACCCGGAACTTTTAAAAGTGCTGGATATTTTCCTTCTTTTTTTGGAACACATAAAATACCATACACCCTAGATCCTTTCCCAAAACCTTGAATATTTAGTTGATAAACATTAACTTTTTCTGTACATCTTTCTGGCAGTAAAACCATTTTAGCATCTAAAGGATAAGTTGCAAGCTCTTTTTTTCCACCCTCCCAAAACTGATTAAAATCTGCAGGAAGCTGAGCAAATGGAATAATGTTTTCAGGCTCAAAACCTGCCGTAGCTAAATTTCTATACTTTACGCCATTAATTTCTGTACTTATTATACACCTTAAAAAACCAGGCTGCTTCATGGTTCCACCATCAATCTTTAGCGTTCCGTTTGCTAATGTTAACGTCTTTTTTTGGGTAGGCTCAAATTTCTCTGGTCCAACTTCATAATCTATTTTTATATTTTTTAAAGGGATGCTGTTTTGACTTACTGAAATGGCAAACTCTACTTTCTCCCCAATTTTATAGGTCCAATCATCATGGTTAGGAGCTACCACAATTTTTATCAGCTTTTCTGGCGGAATTTGACTATGGCTAATAGTTGCTACTAGCGTAAGAAAAAAGGTGAAGACAAAGATTAGTTTCATCCCCAAATATTGCTGTTGTTTAATTATTACTTTTCTCATTATAAATTGTTTATTGATACTGAAAATCCTATCTATTTAATAAATTTAGTAACGGATAATTTACCCTCATTAATAAAAGTTAACACATAAATACCACTTACCAAATCTGATAAATTGATTTTTGTAACAGTGCTATTCGGAAGAAGTTTATAAGTTTTAATATTCACTCCTCTGCTATCCACTATACTTAATTCGGCATTTAAATTGGTTAATGGATGCGAAATTTCTACTTTATCAATAACCGGAACTGGGCTAATTGAAATGTTGCTTTTTACTTCATTAGAATTTTTTACAGAAACGATATGGCTTAATTTATAAGAACCATCAAAATCTACAGATTTCAATCGGTAATAAATATAACCAATTGGTAATTGAACATCATGAAACATATAAGTTGCTCCGGTAGATTTATTTTTTGAGTTTACCTTACCTATTTCTATAAAAGTTTTTCCATCAGTTGTTCTTTCAATTATAAATTCTTTAGCATTAATTTCTGATGATGTGCTCCAATTTAATATAACTTCCTTCCCAGAAAGTTGCGCTTTAAACTCGGTTAGTTCAATTGGCAAAGTGGAAAATTGAGATGGAGAAAAAGCGACACCCTTAAAAAGATAATTTGCACCAGCAGATGCAATATTTGTAAACGTAGGGTTAGTGGTAGAAATGCTACCTGTAAAACTAGCTTCATCTGTAAGAGCAACAATTACATTGTTTGATGCTGTACCTTTTACTGCAAAAATTTCTGCTTTACCACTAGCATTTAATCGAGCTGTTAAAGCATACAGACCTCCTGTTACACCCGAAACTGTAGGATTAAAACTTCCCGCTAAAACCCAGGTACTACCACTCCAGTAAAATTTTACCAATCCTAAACTGGCGTCGGCACAATATAAAACATCATAGCCTGTAGATAAATAACTCGCGGTAGCATCTAAATCTATTAAAGCTAATGATTGATAATTATGACCAGAGATATTCACACCAGGAAATGTAACATTTGCTGCGAAGTTATTTGCACCAGGATTAGGTGTTAAAGAGCCGACTACATTTCCGTTTACATAATAAACCTGATCTTTAAAAATAGCTAAAGACCTTACACCCGTATTAAATGCTGTACTGGTAATATTAGTTCCTGATGCGTAGCTTAAAAACCTTGTTGAATTTGCAGAAGCGGGTGATGTTGTACTTCCCGTAAAATAAAACCTGGAACCATCGCTACTTACAGCACTTCTTACTGTTCCGTTATTAGTATTCGAAGATATTCTGGTCGTATAATCAGGTTCCCCTAAATAGTTTACTCTAGCAATCACTTTTTCATTTGCTTTATAAATTGCCTGTACATCATTAATGTTAGTTTCATAACCTGTTAAAGTTAAAAATCGTCCATCATTGGATAAATTAAGCTGACCATCGAGATTACTCGCATCTCCACTTAGCAATAATCTATTTTGAGATGTAGAATTTTCGTTTCCGATAGTAAGATTTATACCACTTGGATTTCCATTTAAATTATATTCTAAAATGTTCACCGATGTTGCATTGGTATTTAATGAGGTAATTCCATCCCCTACTCTTAAAACAGAAATATTTCCGCTGATAAAAGAATTTTGTGTATTTGGCGTTCCACTAAATTCATAAGCACCACGATCTGGTTTTGCACCAACAGGTCTTGAAACTCCTAAAATATCATTACTACTATATTGTCCGTTTATATTGCTGCCTGTATTAATAGCCGGACTATTATTTTTTAAACTGAAATTTGCTGTACCATCCAAGGCCAAGTTTACAAATTGTGGATTAGCGACAATATCGTAGGGGCCTTGTAAAAAAGCTGGTCCGTTATAGTATAAATTATAATTGTATGTGGCAGTATTATCATTGGTATTGCAATTGCCTCCGTTTCTAGCATACATGATATTATTAGTGATGCTAACATTTGCCCCTTGTTGCCCATCAATTTCAGGATATCCAACTACAGTACCGTTATTGTAAGCAGTATTATTAATAATATTTACGTTTGATGCTTTGTAGGCATGTACACCTCCACCACCGTTATTATAACAAACATTATTCTCTACCCATGTTTTCCCATTATATCCCGAATAAGTAGAAGTAGGAATATTAACATCTATAATGATTCCATTACCATCGCTTAAAGCTCTTATTTGCTCCCATGGAACCAGTGTTTTATTGTTATAACAAATATTGTTTCTGATAAAAATTTTATATCCTATAAAGGTATCGTAGCTATATGGGGTTAGTACACTGATACCACTTGTGGCATACATAGTATACCAGGAATTGTTATAAACAATATTATTTTCTATCGTTACATAATCAGCTGTAGAAACTCCAATTCCGCCAGCAGAGAAATCATGAACTTTACAATTTCTAACAGTAATGTGATGATAATTTCCTGTGGCAGCAATAGTCATGCAATTTGTATTATAAAAAGCTTGAGGTGGCACCCTGGTAGGATCTGATAATGGTTTAATATAATCATCATAAGCTTTTTTTGCATTAGCATAAGTAATGTTATCATTATTGCCCTGCATTTCTATCCCATCAAAAACAATATAATTAGCATTAATTTCTATCATATTCCATACATTTCCTGTGGCTGTTATTTTTGGGAAATGACCTGTGTATGCTTTGTATGTGATAGATTGAGTATTATTTCCGCTTCGGGCAATTTTTAAAATTGTGCCATTGCTGGTGTTATAAGTTCCATTCATAATGTAAACATTATCTCCCGCATTTGTACGATCTGAAGCATACTGAAGAGTTGCATAAGGAGTTAATGGTGAGATTCCATTATAACTATTGCTGCCAATTAATGCAGATACATAATAATCTGTAGCATAAGATTTAAAAGCAAATACAAAAATAAGAAGGCATCCAGAAAGTATTTTTTTCATGTAAATAAATGGTCAGTTTAAAATTGATTTGGGCTTTTTTACCAAATAATTATATTGGCTAAGTACTGCCCAGAAGCAATCAAAACTATCCTAATTTTATAAACACAAATTCTCTTTTATTTGCTAATAGTTGAACTGAAATTGCTTATTGATAAAGCAATTTCAGTTCATGCGAAGTTTATTCTAAAATGTAGAGATTATTATTTTTAAATTTCATTTACACTTTAATTATTATATATAAACAAGCTAGGTTTTAGTACTTTTTATTTTCCTTAAAAACTAAACATCGCATAAATTTGAAATCTTGATAAGGAAATGTTCATTTTTTTAAAGTAATAATTATTCTATTTTCCAGTAAATTCTTTAATAATAGGCTTAGCTGATTTTACCTGATTACTCACCTGATGTATTATTAATTGGATAGGTAAATAAAAAGAAATTACTTGTTTAATAGCTCTGGAAGATACACCAGCACTAATGGTGTATCTTCCTTCTTCTGCTATCCAAGCGGCTTTTGAAGAAATGTAAGAAGATAAATCATCAGCGGTAAGCGTAAACTTTATTTTTTGAGATTGGCCAGGTTTTAAAAGTTTTGTTTTAGCAAAAGCTCTTAATTCTTGAGTAGGTTTATCAATACTTTTGGCTGGTGCCGATAAATAAATTTGAACAACTTCTTTACCTGCTACGCTGCCGGTATTTTTTATAGTGATACTTGCTTTTATTTTCTTATCAAAGTTAACTTTATCTAATGTTAAGTTATTTAATGAAAATGTGGTGTAAGATAAGCCGTAACCAAATTCATAGGCTGGTTTAACCATATAGGTATCAAAATACCGGTAGCCTGTATATATTCCTTCCTCATAAACAACATTTAGTGGGTCTACGCCTTGCGTCCCAGGGAAATTTTTAGCAGAAGAAACATCCACATATTTTTCGGGAAAAGTAATGGCTAACTTACCCGATGGATTTACTTTTCCGGTTAATATATCTGCAATTGCGTGGCCACCTTCTTGCCCGGGTTGCCAAGCTAATAAAATAGCATCGCTATAATTTTGCCAACTAGCCAAATCTATCACTCCTCCTATATTTAAAACTACAACAGTTTTCTTTCTTTGCGCCTTAAATGCTTCATAAACTCGTTTAATTAAGGTTATTTCCGAATCCATTAAATGGTAATTATTATCCAAATTTCTATCTGCACCTTCACCAGCATTTTTTCCTACAGAAATTATGGCCATATCAGATAGTAAAGCCTGTTTGATGATCAAATCATCCGAAATTTTGAGCTCGGGTATTTGTGGTCTTCCGGCTGCTGGGTTTTTAGGTTTGAGTCGGCTTGCTTCTACACTATCAACATATTTTGTATAGCGCTGTTCTATTTGAGGGTCTAATGTAAAACCTGCTGTAGTTAAACCTTGCGCCATTGAAACCACATATGCTTTGTTAACCATTCCGCTTCCGGTGCCGCCTGTAATCAGGTTATAAGTAGTGTTGCCAAAAGTGGCTATGGTTTTAATATTTTTTGCAATGGGTAAAGTATTATCTAAATTTTTTAAAAGTACCATTCCCTCGGTTGCAGCCGCTCTAGAAACTTGCGCATGTTCTACAAGGTTTGGTTTGTTAGAAAATTTGTAATTTTTAAATGTGGGTGTTTTTACAATTAATGCTAACAATTTTTCTACTGCTTGGTCTATTATTGCAACATCCAATTTGTTATTTGCCATTGCATATTCTAAACCCTCAACCTGAAAATACTGCCCAGGCATAATGAGTGAATGTCCGGCTTTTACTTGATCGACCACATTTTTTGCAGCTCCCCAATCTGTTACTACTAATCCTTTATAATTCCATTCGTTTCTTAGTATTTCTGTAACAAGGTCATATCTTTCTGCGGTGTATGTTCCATTCAATTTGTTATAGGAAGTCATCACTGTCCATGGTTCTGATTCTTTTAAAGCAACCTGAAACGCCTTAAGATAAATTTCTCTTAATGCCCGCTCGCTAACCTCGGCATTGGTGCTAAAACGTCTTGTTTCGTGGTTATTTGCTGCAAAATGTTTTAAAGATGTACCAATTCCATTTGATTGTAAACCGTTAATCATAGCAGCTGCCATTTTTCCTGAAACCAATGGATCTTCAGAAAAATATTCGAAGTTTCTCCCATTAAGTGGGTTACGCTGTATGTTGTTGCCGGGTGCAAGTATAATATCTATACCGTATTCTAGTACTTCATTTCCAAAGGCTTTACCTACTTTATTAACTAAGTCAGTATCCCAAGTGGAAGCTAGTAATGTGCCCACAGGAAAAGCAGTAGCGTAATAAGTGGCAGATTCATTAGGGCGGGTAGGAGAAATTCTTACTCCAGCAGGCCCATCTGCAAGTACAATTGCCGGAATTCCTAACCTAGGTATTGCAAAAGTAGTCCCTGCAGCTCCAGCCACTTTCTTATCGGTATAACCAATAATTCCATTAGATTCGGCAACATCAGCTTTTGGCTTTTTTAACTCTGTCTCACTACCCAACAATATCCATATTTTCTCTTCAATGGTCATCGCAGCAATTACATCCTGAATAGAATTTTTACCTAATTGAGGGAGATTGTTTTTTGTAGTTTGAGCAAAAGATGTCAAACTACAAATGCATAATATTAAACCTGATTTTAATTGATTAATGATTTTCATAGGAATTCTTCATATTATTTGATACATCGAAAAGAACAACAGTTATTGTATACGATTTTTTATTTTGATTTGAACACTTGAACCACACCAGTATAATTAGCACATAAATCTGTTTTTTTCAATTCTTATATTATAGATTAGATGATCATCGTTAAAACAAATAGACTTTAAATCTTTCGATAGTAAAGGAGGTTAAAAACAAGAATCTTTTTATTGAATACAAACAATATCTTTTTCGCCTTCCCGCTTAATGGTCAATTTTATCCAGCTCAAAGGTAATTTTGCTTTTTCCTGATATATACCACTTTTACCAATATTCAGTCCTGCAAAGCCAAAAAGAACTGTTTGCAATATGCCGCCATAACCTGTACAAAAAACTGTTGCACTTGGTCGTGGTTTTTCAGAAATGAAACCAAAAGGTGGTTTACGGTTAGGCTGATATGATTTTTTGAATAATTGGTAGGCTTTATCAGAATTGCCTAAACGGGCATATGAAGTTGCTAAAACGCTATAACTCATAGATGGTCCGTTTGGATCTATTTTAGGCTCATAATAATTCAAGTCCCTTTCAATTTGTGCTTTATCTTTAATATACTCTAGCGGAAAAGCTAATAAATTAACATCAGCTTGTTTAATTTTTTGACCTGTATATTGAGCGTTTTGTAATGTATAGCCATCCATATGATTTAATACAATAAGATTTTTTGATACATCTATCCACCTTTTATCAATATCCTCATCCATAATTTTTGCACTTTTAATGGCCGCATTCAATACCATTTTAACAGCTCCATTTGTAAAAGCATCATCATCAACATCTTCAAAATATTCATCTGGACCAACTACGTTTTTTATGTGATAAATACCTTCCAAATCCTTTTGAGACCTCGATACCCAAAAATTTGCCACTTCTTTTAATATAGGAAAGCCTTTTTCTTTTAACCAAATCTTATCTTTTGTAACCTGATAGTAATTCCAGGCAGCAATTGCAACATCTGCGGTAACATGATGTTCATTCATATCTAATTTATATGAAATTGGTGTACATTCATTTCCTTGTAAATCAGACTCCCAAGGATACATTGCTCCTTTATAGCCAAATTGAGCTGCTCTTTTTTTTGCTTGAGCTAAAGTGTTAAACCTAAAATCTATCATAGATTTTGCAAAATCTGGCTTCATCAACAAAAGCGGTGGATACATCCACAATTCGGAATCCCAAAAAATATGACCACCCCAGCCTGTTTCTGATAAGCCACAAGGAGGAATGCTGAGGTCAAAGCCATCAGTTATGGAAGAATACAAAGAATAAAGCCCCAATCGTACATCAATTTGTGCTTCATCATCACCCTCTATTTCAATATCACTTTTCCATAAGTTTTCCCATGCTAACTTATGGGCTGTTACTAATTTAGGATAGCCCAAATTATAATCTTTACTACAAATTCTTATCACGTCATTATAAACATCGCTAGTAAAACCAGAGTGTGTAAAAGAGCTCAACATAGCAAAAGAAAATTTATCTCCCTTTTTAAGCTTAACTACAAAAGAACACTGCTGACTATTAGGGTTTAATTTGATGTAATTTATTTCTGGTGAATTACCGTTAAAAAAATAGGTGTTGGCACCAGCTAAACAATCTTTTCCAGATTCTGTTGGGAAGCCTGCAGACATGATCGCTATTTTTTCTTTGGAGTTATTACCTAATCGGTATAATCCATAATTAAGATTGGTTTTATAACTACTGAAAGTTTTACTACGATCTGGAATACTCATTACATTTTTTATTGTAAATTCAATATCCTCAATAGCAGTAAATTCATAAAGACCCAACGTGGTCATTGGTAAGTTTCTTAAAGCCATTAATTGGCTTTTTACGTTTAACATCCCTGCATAATTATAGGAAGTTTCTAAGGTTGCTTCCTTTAAATTTAGATGCTGCTGCCATTCACTAACATTTATTCCAAATTTTAATTCTGAGTTATCCTTGAAAGTAATACTCAGATTTATAGGATTAAAGTAATTAACTAATCTTATGTTATCACCTAAAGGACTATGATCATATAATCCATTTATAATTACTTTTTCTGCTCCTAAACCATTTTTTAAACTTTTAAATCCAATAATTCCATTTCCTAAATAAGCCGGATTATAATTGCTGGTATCTGTAGCTTTAATTATCCATAAATTTTTAGATTGAGCATATGAGACCACATTGTTAACTAAGCCAATAAGTATTAAACAGCTTATTAAGCTCTTAACAATTTTTAAACTTTTGCCTTTCATGTTGTTGTTTGTATACTTTGATATTAATTATTATAAATAGGATGCTAATTTGATAGTTAAGAGCTTTTAGCATGAGAAATTGACTTTCCTTGAATAAAAAGGCTATTTAATCAATTCAATTTTTAGCTTTTTATCGCCAGCATAAATGTAAAAATCACCTTCTTCTAAAATCCGATTTCCATTGGCATCACTGTAGCTTAAATCCTTTATTGGATCTATTTCAAATTGGTAAATTACTTTTTCTCCAAGTTTTATCGCCTTCTTTTCAAAATATTTAAGCTCTTTAATAGGTCGGGATATGCTAGCCACAGGATCCGAGATATACCATAAAACAGTTTCTTCACCATCCATCTTTCCTATATTACTGACTGTAACACTCACTTTGATTTTTTCTTTGGCGGTGAATTTAGTTTTAGAAACAGTTAAAGATTCATAATTATAATTTGTATAGCTTAATCCATGTCCAAACCAATATAAAGATTCTGTAGAAATATCCTGATATTTCCCTTGGTCAGGACGAGCACTTTGCCTCATATTGTAATATATTGGGATTTGGCCAGTAGTTAAAGGGAAAGTGATTGCTAATTTACCAGAGGGGTTTATTCTACCGGAAATGATACCAGCGAATGCACTTCCGCCTGCAATTCCTGGTTGCCAAATTTCTAAGATGGCATCTGCTAAAGGTTCTATCCTTTGCAGTTCTAAAGGTCTGCCGTTCGATAAAACAAGGATTACTGGTTTACCTAACTTTTTAAGTTCCATAATCAGTTTTTCCTGAATTGCGGGCAAGGATATGGTTGATCTTGATGCGTTCTCTCCGCTCCATGTTTTCTTTTCGCCCAAACAAAGCACAATAACTTCGGCTTTTTTTGCCGTTGCTAATGCTTCTTCAAAACCGCTTTCATCATCCTTGTCAAAATCACATCCTTTAGCATATATAATTTGACTAGGTTCATTAAACTCTTTCTTTAATCCTTCATATAAAGATTCTACATCAGCATCTCTCCCGTTGAAAGACCAAGAGCCTAACAAATTGGTTTTATCTTTTGCCATCGGGCCTATCAATGCAATTTTAGTTTCTTTTCGTAATGGTAAAATCTGTTTGTTTTTTAGCAAAACCATGCTTTCCGCAGCCATTTTCTTTGCAAGTTCAACATCCTCCTTTTTTAAGTACCTAGCCTTTTCGTCGGTAGTTGCTGTGTATGGCTTATCAAACAATCCCAGTCTAAATTTTACTCTTAAAACCCGTGAAACGGCATCATCAATCATGGCTATTGATACTTTGTTTTCTTTTACCAGTTCCTCCATAAATTCAAAATAGATATTGTCTTTCATATCCATTTCTACCCCGGCTTTAAAAGCTTTTAAGCCTGCTTCTTTCCTGTCTTTAGCAACTCCTTGGTCAATCAGCTGTTCAATAGCATTCCAATCTGATACCACAAAACCATCATGCGCCCATTTTTTCTTGAGAATATCCGTCAATAAATAACGATTAGCAGTTGCGGGCGTACCACTTATATCGTTAAAAGCACTCATTAAAGTTGCCGCTCCAGCATCCACACAGGCTTTGTATGGTGGCAAATAGGCTTCCCATAAAGCTTGGGATGAAATATCACTGTAATGATAATCTCTTCCGCCCTCGCTTTCGCCGTAACCTACATAATGTTTTAAACAAGCCGCTATAGAAAACTGGTCTGATAGATTTTTCCCTTGATAACCTTTAACAGAAGCCACGCCGAAAACTGAATTGGCGTAGGTATCTTCTCCATAACCTTCAGAAACTCTTCCCCATCTGGCATCCCGGGCAACATCTATCATGGGCGAAAATGTCCAGTCGATACCGGAAAGCTTTGATTCCTTTGCCGCAACCGCACATAGTTGCTCTACCAGTTTAGGATTCCAAGAGCAAGCCTGAGCTAATGAAATTGGATAAACCGTCCTAAAACCATGGATTACATCAAAACCAAAAAGAATAGGAATACCCAACCTCGACTGTTCCATTGCTTTTTTCTGTATCTGGTTTCTTAGCAAAGGATCATTGCTAAAATAAATTAGAGAGCCAATTTCTGGTGGTAAGGATTTTACCTCCTCTCCTATATTATTTGAGTTATTATTAATACCTAAAGTATATTGGTTTAATTGGAGGATCTTCTCTTTTAAAGTCATTCTTTTTAAAAGATCTGTTATTCTAACTTCTACAATAGCATTTTTTTCTTTATATAAGGTCTGCTGAGCAGTTGAAGGTATAATCTGAATAAAGAATAATATAGCCAAAACGAGATAAGATCTTAGCCATTTCAGTTGATAGTAGGTCATTGTTAAAAAGGTTGATCAATGGAATGAAGATTCCCATTACTTTCAAAATTATAATTAATTACGAAAGTTTTATTAAACTAATTATACAATAACTTGAATCATTTTAACTTTATAAATTACGTGATAAAGTAGTCAATCCAAATTTTCTTAAAATATTAGAGAATTTTCCCTAATATAATGATCTCAGATTTATCTCTATTTTCTATCAAAATAAAATAAATAAAGGCAAAACTCTTATTATCTACTTATAGATTACAACTTGATTAATAAATTTTTTGAAATTTATATTTATCCGTTTCTGTTTATATTATTTCGGAGCAGTTTCGGAAAGAGTCCATTTAGAGGAGTCTGGAAAATAGTTATTTAAGCCAATTAACAAAGGATTTTAAATCCTTTGTTAATTATATGATGGCCTTGGTACTCGGCGCCGGAATCGAACCGGCACAGTTTCCTATCGGTGTTTGAGACCGACGCGTCTACCAGTTCCGCCAGCCGAGCATATTTTAACAAACATTAGCTTGTTAACGGGATGCAAACTTATTAATTGATTCCCGTATTCGCAACAAATATTTCTTTCTGTACCAAATATCTTTAATCTGATTTAATACTTCAGACTTTTTACTTTCCTCATATTGTTCAAAATCAGCAGTTAAAGATTGTAATTTTATATTTAAACTATTTTCAAAATCTTCAATAATAGATTTTACTTCTACCAATTTATCGGCATTTTCATCAAATTCTAAATCCATGATGGCCTCATTTACATCCATCATTTCCACTAAAAAACTTTGAGGAAGCTGATACTTTTCTCCTTCCTCTAATACGCCTTCAAGTTCTAAGATGTAAGGAATTAATTTATCAGAATTTGAGAGCGTTTGAAAAGCTTTATTGTTTAGAGTAGAAAATCCTAAAATCTCATCTTGTTTAACTTCAGATTCGTTGATATAAAAATCAGGATGATACTTTTTACTTAACTCATAAAACTTTTTCTTCACCAATGTTTTATCGGGATTAAAAGTTAGAGGTATATCGTAAAATTTGAAATAGTCCATTTTTTGAAGCTGAAAGCCAAACGTTTAAAGCTGCAAGCTATAACTCAAATAAGAGCTTTCTGCCTTCGGCTTTAAGATTTCAACCTATTTGGTGAATGCTTTAAATATATCATTACCTAAAACAAATACCATTAATGTTGCTAATATAACAAAACCAACTATTTGTGCCCTTTCCATAAATTTATCGCTTAAAGGCTTTCCTTTTATCATTTCAATCAGCAGAAATACTGCATGACCACCATCTAAAGCAGGTATCGGTAATAGATTCATTAATGCTAAAGCCATAGAAAGTAAACCTGTAATACTCCAAAATTTTATCCAATCCCAGGTTCCTCCGTATAATTTTCGAGCAATTTCAACTGGTCCAGAAAATGCTTTAGTTGCCTTAACCTCTCCTTTAACTACTTTGCTTAATCCTTTTGCATTATCTGTTAAAGAACCCCAAGCTTTTGAAGCTCCTTCTGGTAAAGCTGCAAAAAATGTAAAGTCTTTTGTTTCTGTCTTTAATGTTTGTGTATCGAAATAAAAACCTAAAGTGCCATCCGCTGATGCCTTTATTGGAGTTGTTAGGCTATCATTACCCCTTAAATAAGAAATCTGTAAGGTTTTGTTTTTGTTCTTAACTAAAATATTTCTTAGTTCGTCACTAAATATAGCTTTTTGACCATTTGCTGCTATTATTTGATCCCCTTTCTTTAGTCCTGCTTTATCGGCCGCACTTCCGATACTTATTTCTCCTATTTTTGATTTTAATCTTGGAGCAACAAATTCATCAATTCCATAATCAGAAACAGTGTTTAAGATGTTTGCTGGGATTACAACTTGTTGTGATTGGCCGTCTCTTAAAACTGTTAAGTTAGAGTTACCTAAAAGTACATCAGAACTTCGAATTTCATCAAATCGAACAACAGGTTTACCATTTATCTCTGTAACTTTATCTCCTGGTTTTAAACCAACCTGTTGCCCCACAATTCCTGGAGCAATACCATATTGTAGTTGTTGATTTGGCAAATATGTTTCTCCGTATTTAAAAGTAAGCATCCAAAATATGAAAATACCGAGGATTACATTAACGGTAACACCACCTAACATTACTATTAATCGCTGCCAAGCTGGTTTTGCCCTAAATTCCCAGGGCTGTATTGGTGCTTCTAATGCTTCGGTATCCATAGATTCATCTATCATCCCCGCAATTTTAACATATCCTCCTAAAGGCAACCAACCTATTCCATATTCGCAATCCTTATATTTTATGCTGAAAAGTTTAAATCCCCAAGCATCAAAAAACAGATAAAACTTCTCTACTTTAATACCAAACGCCCTTGCAGTTAAAAAATGACCTAACTCGTGTAGCACTATCAAAATTGAAAGCCCTAAAATTAACTGGGCAATCATCACTAATACATCCATTTATATTTTATTTGTTTGATTTTTAAATTAAATATTTGTTACTAATTGTTTCGCAAAAATGCGGGTTTGTTTATCGGTTTCAAAATAATCCTCAAATGATGGGGTTTTCATAAAATCGAGTTTTGCCATACAGGTTTCTATCACTTCGCTCATTTGTAAAAAACCAATTCGCTCGTTCAAAAATTCTGCCACCACTACCTCATTAGCCGCATTTACAATACATGGCATATTTCCCGCTTTTTCTAAAGCTACAAATGCCAAAGCCAGGTTTCTAAATGTCTTCATGTCAGCCTGCTCAAAAGTTAACGATGGATAATCTAAAAAGTTAAATCTTTTAAGATCGTTTTTTATCCGATTTGGATAAGCCAATGCATACTGAATGGGCAATTTCATATCGGGTAAACCCATTTGAGCTTTCATAGAACCGTCTTCGAATTGAACGATAGAATGAATAATAGATTGTGGATGAACAATGACATCAATTTGTTTGACATCTAAATTAAAAAGCCACTTAGCTTCTATCACCTCTAATCCCTTATTCATGAGTGAGGCAGAATCTATAGTGATTTTTGCTCCCATTACCCAATTTGGATGTCTTAAAGCTTGTTGCTTAGTTACCTCCGATAAAAATTCGATGTTTTTTCCTCTAAACGGACCTCCAGAAGCTGTTAAATATATTTTTTCTATTGGATTTATCTCGCCGGTAAGGCATTGAAAAATAGCAGAATGCTCGGAATCTACGGGTAAAATATTGACATTATATTGTTTTGCTAAAGCTGTAATTAGTTCGCCAGCAACTACTAAGGTTTCTTTATTTGCTAACGCGATATGCTTGCCTGCCTTAATGGCAGCGATTGTTGGCTTTAAACCTGCAAAACCAACCAATGCAGTTAAAACAGTTTCTAACTCTGGTAAGACCACCACTTCAACAAGTGCCTCAATACCCGCTTTAACTTCAATAGAAGTGATTTTTAATGCTGCCTTTAAAATTTGATATTTACTTTCATCGCCAATAACTACAATCTTAGGACTAAATTTTAAAGCTTGCGCTATTAATAAATCTACGTTTGATTGTGCTGTTAAAACAGAAACCTGAAATAATGCAGGGTTAGCTTCTATCACTTCTAAAGCTTGTGTCCCGATACTTCCTGTTGAGCCTAAAATGGCGATATTTTTAATTTGTTGATGCAATTAGTTTTTGGTTAGGTGATAGTTGGTTTGGTTGTTAGTCCAAACTTTTTACTTTTTACTTTTTACTTTTTACTTTTTAATAATGTATTGTTCTAATTTATCGGCAAGAATACGGTCATTAGCTAAACGAGGAACTTTATTTTGTCCACCCAATTTACCTTCTGTTCTCATTAAATTTATAAAAGAAGCTAGTTTTAATGGTCTTATGATTAAAGGCTGCAATACTTTCCCTCCTATTAAGTCTTTGTAATATATATTTTTTTGTTGTAAAACCGAATCAACTTTTAACGCAAACTGATTTAAATCTTTTGGGACTTCTGAAAATTCTACAAACCATTCATGATAAGGTAATTCCCCTTTTGGAGGATTGACCTGTGGTGCAACTGTAAATTCTGTAATCTCTAAATTTTGTTCTTTTGCTACCATTAGCAAAGCTTGCTCAACTTCTTCTCCAATTACATGCTCGCCAAATGCTGATATATAGTGCTTTATGCGTCCGGTTACCAATATTTTATAAGGATTTTTTGAAACGAACTTCACGGTATCACCTAAAGAATATCCCCACAAACCAGCAGAAGTATTTAAAATAATTGCATAATTTTTATTCAATTCTATTTCCCCTAAAGACAAACGAGTTGGCTTTTCATCAAAAAATTCATTTGTTGGGATAAACTCATAAAAAATACCAGCATCAACTAAAAGTAATAACGATTTATCTTCCTGACTATCCTGAAAAGCTATAAAACCCTCTGATGCAGGATAAGTTTCAATACTATCGATTTTAAATCCCAAACTTTCTTCTAATCTTGCCCTGTATGGTTCATAATTAACACCACCGTAAACAAAAAGTTTAAAATTTGGAAATACATCTCTGATTTTTGGTTTCCCTGTTTTTGTCAAGAGCCTATCAAAATACATTTGACACCAAGGCGGAATTCCAGAAATCAGACGCATATCCTCATTCATGGTTTGATTTACGATCGCATCAACTTTAGTCTCCCAATCCTCAATACAATTTACTTCATAACTTGGTAGTCTATTTTTTTGAAGATATGCAGGGACATGATTTGCTACAATTCCTGACAAACGCCCAAAGGAAATTCCTGCTTTCTTTTCCATTACAGGACTACCCTGTAAAAAAATGATTTTGCCATCTACAAAATCGGCTTTGCCAGTTTCATGAATATAAGAAAGTAAAGCGTTTTTGGCAGCCTTAATATGTTGAGGCATTGATTCTTTTGAAATAGGGATATATTTTACTCCCGATGTGGTTCCGGAAGTTTTTGCTAGATATTGAGGTTTACCTGGCCACAAAATATCATTTTCACCTTTAATTATTTTATCAATGTAAGGCTTTAAATCCTCATAATCGCAAACTGGAACGTGTTCTTTAAAATCCTGATAGGATTTAATCTTTGAAAAATTATGATCCTTACCGAAGTTTGTATGGTTTGCCTTTTGGATAAGATATTTAAGCGTTTTTGCTTGATATATTACACCATCTAATTTCCATTTGTCCATTTGACTTACAGAATAAGCAGCGTATATCTTGCTTAAAAATGCTTTTAATCCCATTATAATCCTACTTTTTTCTCCTCGGGATGTTCACTAATGTAACTATTAACTAAACGACGATAGGTAACAACCAATATTACATTTGTGAAAGGGTAGGTTACAATAATACCTATCCCTAAGGCTAAAAAACCTAAAGCTATAAACCCAACAACCATGGCCAAAACCACCATAATTTTCATTAAATTATCATGTGTTAAAGCCTTACTTTGTCTTAAAGATTCGAATCCTGTAGAATCATCATCCACTATAAAGCAAGGAAAAAACATGAAACGCATGGTAGCTAATAACAATAAAATAAATGCGAAGACAGCAAGCGACTCAAAGTATATTGGATTATTCTTTATTATTTCTACAAAATCTGCAAATGAGCCGTTCTTTAAAAGTTGGGTGTAAATTAGAGTGAAAGTGGCTACAATTACACCTAAGAGAAGTGTTATGCTTACGAAACTAAGTATGTTTTTCCAGGAAGGGATTACCTTTTTTACAGAAAAATCTTCCTCTTCTTCATCAATTAATCTAAAAATGAGCTTATAAAAACCCAAGTTTGCCATACTGTTGATAATCAAAAAAGCAAAAAAACCAACTGTACTTAATATTACATTTTGGGAGGTTGCCAAGCCCAAATATATAAACTGAACGATAGCAAGCGCAACAAAAGCCACCAATGAATAACCAATAATTAATAAAAAATTCTTTTTGGTGATTTCCCAAGAAGTTTCTAAAATATCTATAATCGAAAAAGAATTCTCCATTTTATAAAGCAAAAAAGCTTTTATTTATTTTTTAAAATTAATTTTTTCCAAAAATCTTGCATAAAACCAAAGCCATAAGCAGTTAGTTGGATAATCGCTGCAAAGATGCTTAAAAATGCAACTTTTATTGATTTATTTTTAGACCATGCATCAAAAAATATTAACAATAAATAAATTGATAGGATTAGATTGCAAATAATTGCAATTGACCATCCTAATATATTGGCTACCAACGTAAAGATTAAACCCAAAGTGAAAATTGCAGGAAAAAAATGAACTGCCTTTAAAGTTTTAGGATAAAAGGTGGTAATGTTAATTCTAGCCCGACCAAAAAAATGAAGCTGTTTCCAGAATTGCTTAAAGCTGGTTCGCCTTTTATGAAAAACTTTGCATCAGGAATTAAACCAATTTTAAAACCTGCGTTATGAATCCGAATAGAATATTCAATATCCTCTCCTAATCTTGTAATGACAAACCCCCCAACTTTTTCCCAAACTTTTCGGGATAAACCCATATTAAAACTTCTTGGGTGAAACTGTCCTCCAGCATTATTAGATTTTCCTCTTATTCCGCCTGTGGTAAAAACAGAGGTCATGGAATACTGATGGCTTTTTGGATTGGTGTAAAAGAAGCATGAGCATCATCAGGACCTCCAAAAGCGTCTAAATGAGTATTATAAAGATGATTTTTTACGTTTTCTAAATAATTAGATGGAATTAAACAATCAGAATCAAAAATGATAAAATTATTTCCTTTTGCTTTTTCAAAACCTAAATTACGGGCAAAACCTTGACCTTCATTTTGTTTAAAATAATAATGAATATCTAAATCGTTTTTAAAGGAATCTACAACTTCTTTTGCATCATTTTTAGAACCATCCTCAATAATTAAAACCTCAAAAGCGGTATAGGTTTGTTTTACCAAAGTGGATAAAAGCTCCATTATTTCTTGTGGACGATTGTATAAAGGAATGATGATAGAGAAAAACATTTATTTTCTAATGATGAAATTATTGAATGATAGAATTATTGAATCGGTGAAATAATGAATTAAAAACTATTTGAACTAAATATCATTAACATACTCCTAATAAACAATGAACTCATTTTACTATAAAACCTCTTTCTCTATCTGATAGTTGTTTCTATTAACAGAATTTCTTGAAACCAACTCAGCTACAAAACCCGTTAAGAACAATTGACTGCCTAAAATTACCGCTACCAAAGCAATATAAAATAAAGGCTGATCCGTAACTTCTCTTTCTAATTTAATGTGAGCTGCAATATGGTAAAGCTTTTCGCCGATGATCCAAAGCGCCATGATGGTACCTATTAAAAAACTTAAAACACCCATTGTACCAAAAAAGTGCATTGGTCTTTTACCAAATTTGCCTACAAAAAATATGGACAGTAAATCTAGAAATCCATTTATAAATCGACTAAAACCAAATTTTGTAGTTCCGTATTTTCTTGCTCTATGCTCTACAATTTGTTCTTCTATCTTATGAAAACCCGCCCATTTTGCCAATACAGGAATGTATCGGTGCATTTCGCCATAAACTTCAATATTCTTAACAACTTCTTTTCGATAAGCTTTTAAACCGCAATTAAAATCGTGAAGATTATTAATTCCAGACATCTTTCTGGTAGCAGCGTTAAAAAATTTTGTAGGAATGGTTTTACTTAAAGGATCGTAACGTTTCTTTTTCCAACCAGAAATTAAATCCAGTTTCTCTTCTTTAATTCTTCGATATAGCTCGGGAATTTCATCTGGCGAGTCTTGCAAATCTGCATCCATTGTAATAATCACATCACCTTGGGCTGCTGCAAACCCCACATTTAAAGCTGCTGATTTACCATAGTTACGCCTGAATTTTATGCCTTTAATAGCAGCGTGGCTTTGGTGTAGATCTTCAATTTTATCAAAAGTACCATCATTACTGCCATCATCAATTATTAAAATCTCGTAAGAAAAAGATCTTTCCTGCATCACTTTCCTTATCCAATCGGTTAGTTCTGGTAAAGATTCTACTTCATTATATGCCGGTACTATTATAGAAATATCCATTTTATAAGGCTTAAAGCTAGAGGCAAAAGCCAAGAGCAATTTTAAAAATAAAAAAACGCTAAATGTTTAACATAAAGCGTTTTTATAATTTTATCAAATATAGAAAATTTGTACTATTCTGCCTCTTCTACTGGTGCAAACATAGGAGGATTTCTTTTAAAGATTGCTGCAAAAATCAATGATAATACAAAACCTATTAAAATTGCAATTGCAATGTTTTTTAAGAAATCTAAAGGGCTAGGCTGATATTGAGATTTTAAACTTTCTGTAGCCTTCTCTACAGCTTCATCCATTGCATCGCCACTCATTCCCATTTTTTCAAAAGTTGCAGTTAAACCATCGGTTACATAACCTTTAACTTTTTCATAAGCGTCTGGCTCTACAAATTTGTAGAAAACAAAATTAAATACACTTGATACTACATTTGCAACTAATGACATGATAAAAATACCGGTTAAAGCCTGTTTAAACGACCAAAAACCTCCAATTTTTTTTCTTAAATCTATAGTGAATAAAATGTAAACGACCAAGACAATAAGTCCGGTTGCGATGCCAAACCATGTGGCTCCCAATAATGCTGGTGCAGCATAATAAGTTAGTAATTGAATTGCAATGGTTATCACAGCGATGATGATCCCATTGTTGATTGCATTTTTGTTTAGAGTTTCCATTTTTTTGTTTAAGGTTTGATAATTTTATTGATTAAATGTTAAAATTAAAGATAAAATAGCTGCATCAAAGGCTGGGTCTTCACTTAAATCTTTAATTTTTTTAATATCTGCATCAGAAGGTTGCGTATCATAAAAGAAAGCCATCATCGGATAAAATATTTCTCTAATTTCAGATTCCTCATCTAAACTTTTTGAAACCCTTGCAATTTCTTCTATGTTGCTCTCCATTAACATTTGGTTAGCAATTACTTCTTCATAGATTCTATGTTCGTCCTGAAATTCGTCTTCTTCAACCAATAAAAACTCTTTTAAATAATCATCTAAAGAAGGTTCTATATCTTCATCGTCACACTCATTTAAGTAAAGTAACAGATTTAATAATTCTGTTCCCCTATCTAAAGTTTCTTCCTCAATTTTCTCCCATTCTGGTGAGTCTAGATAATCTTCATCCAATTTTTTAGTATCCTCTGCAAAGAAATTGATCAGCAATAAATCAAAAGTAACTTCTCGCAAAGCATCCAATTTTGGTGCGTCATCAAAAACTTGATCCATCAGCATTAGCTTGGTCATAAAGTCTTCATCACCATTAAAAAGTTGATTTAATTTACTAAGCTCTTGTTGCCCAGATACGTTTTCTAAAGCAGTGAAAGTATTAAACAAACTTTCTAGTGCATTTTTTACTTTATTATCCATATTATTTAAGATAGTAATTAATTAGATTCAAAAAGTTGATTATTATTACAAGTTAGCCAAATTTTTCCTTTTAATTGTTGATTCAAAAATGGTGTATTTGCTGATTTTGAATAGTTTGTATCCTCATTATAATCCCATTCATCCTCATTAAATAAAACCAAATTTGCTTTTTCATTCTCTTCAATTTTCGGGATT
This sequence comes from Pedobacter psychrophilus, assembly GCF_001652725.1. Taxonomy (GTDB): domain Bacteria; phylum Bacteroidota; class Bacteroidia; order Sphingobacteriales; family Sphingobacteriaceae; genus Pseudopedobacter; species Pseudopedobacter psychrophilus. Next base: position 277,900 of record NZ_LWHJ01000027.1, on the reverse strand, counting down.
GTGATTTCTAAAATCTCTCTTGGTTTGAGACTCAGTTTCTCTACAATTTCTTCTGGAGTTAATCCTGCTTTTAACATTAAAGGTAAAACAGTTTGCAAACCAATAATGCCATAATGGGCAATTTCAAACTCGACTTGTTTAAACTCTATTTCCTGAGGTTTATGTTGAGAAACAACAGCGTCAATTATACCTTCTTTTAAACCTTTTATTAAGGCTTTAACATCTTTATCGATGCGTAAAGGTGGTTTAACTTTATAATTACTATCAAAATCTGAAACTGCTTCATCGGTTAATACCAAATGATGAGCCGCAGCATCGCAGGTAACTTTTAAGCCTTTTTTCTTAGCTGCTTTTATCAATTCTACCGAATGTGCTGTAGAAATAGTAGAAAAATGGACTTTAGATTCGGTGTATTCTGCTAAATATAAATCTCTCACCACCATCAATTCTTCAGCCAAATTAGGGATGCCTTTCATTCCTAGAAGCGTACTCATGGCGCCTTCATTCATTTTTGCCTTTCCGGCGATAGATTCATCTTCTGGAAAAGATAAAATCAAAGCATCAAAACCTTTAGCATAAAGTAAAGCTCTTTCCATTAATCCAGCATCCTGGATTGGTTTATCACCATCTGTAAAAGCAATCGCTCCCGAATTTTTCATATCAAAAAGTTCGGCTAAATCTTTTCCTTCCCGCTTTTGAGAAACACATCCATAAGGATAAATATCAACCAAATTTCCTTTTGCCTTATTGATTAAAAATTCTACTTGAGATTTAGAATCGGTTGTGGGTGAATTGTGAGGCATAATTGCTAAACCTGTAAAACCACCAGCCATTGCAGCTTTGCTTCCAGTCACAAAATCTTCTTTTGTTTCTAAACCTGGTTCTCCAAAACTCACGTTCATATCAAAAAAGCCTGGCGCTAAAAATTTTCCTTTTCCATCAACACTTTCCCCATCAAAACTTAAATTCTTATCAATTTTAGAGATTTTCCCATCTTCAATTAAAACATTAACAACTTGTTGGTTAAACGAAGAATTTGGATCGATAATTTTACAAGATTTAATTAGGATTGATTTACTCATTTTCAATTATGCTGCACTAAGGTTTTTATTTTTAAAAAATCTAATCAATAAAATTTCCATCAATAAAAACAAGATGGTTAAAATTATACAAAGTTTCCATAAACTAACACCAAAATTTGAGGTTTCTATTTGTTTGGCTAAAGTTTGAGCATTAGTTTTTAAAATGTTTTTATCCGAAACACCAAATATCTTTGATAATTCATCCCTATTGTAAAATTTCAATTCTGATTCTCTCCTATCCTCGTTTAAAGCAAAAGAAGCTAATAAACTATCTTTCAATAGTACCTCATAAATTCCCTGCTTATTAAGTTGATCAGCAAAATAAAGCATCGTTTCTGATGGTTTTTTTATCAACTCTGGGATAACTTCTATCTCTTTATTTTTAATGATAATATTTTGATTTTCAGGGATATTGAAGTTTGGAATTTCTACTTCTTGATCTTTACCAATTGTATAAAATAATTTTTGCTCTTTGGCTGCTAAAAGTGCCATTTTAAAAAGCATAGGTAAAAACAAAGCGTGTTGAGATAAGTTGGAAGCTTCTTTTTCAATCGGAATAAAAGAAACATAAGCTTTTCCACTTCCTATTTTAAAAACATCAAATAAAGCTTCATTTCCTTCCCCTGCAATTAAAACTTCTTTGGTGGTTTTTGTTAAGTTAGAACTGTTGAAATATTTATTGGCAACCGGTAAATCTATATTTTTTGGTGTTTGTTCAAAAATATCAGTAAAAATAGGATGCGTTAAATCTATCTTTTTGGCTTTTATATTTTGAGCAACCAATGATGTTGGATAATCTATCCCGATGATTTTAAAAAATGATTCATAGCTGTTTAAATCTGCTTCTAAAGGAATAAAAACCGACAAACTCCCTCCATTATCCAAATATTGTTTTAACTGTTGGGTTAAACCCGATGAAATGCTCTTTAGATTTTCTAATATGATTAATTGCTGATTGCTTAAACCGCTGTAATTTATTTGCGATAAATCAACCTCGGTAAACTTGAAAAAGGCATCGGTTTGATAAGCAATCTTGATGTTTTGTTGTGCATTATTTTCGAAAATCCCTAAAACAGGGATTTGATTTTTAACCTCGAAAGTAAAATTTAAAACATCATCAAAAACAATGGGATAATCTTTTATAGTTATGGAAGCTTTTTGCCAACCTCCGGTTAAGCCAGAAAAAATCAATGTATCAGTTTGGGAACAATTTGGTTTAATATTTAAACTCGCAATTGCTTTTTGTGAACCATTGATATTTAGCTTTACAGGAATATTTTCGGCAGTTTTATCTGAATGGTTAGTGACTTTATAAACCAAATTTTCCTTTTGGTTAGGTTGATGAAAGGGCGATAAAAAATAAACAGAATCTACAGATATATTTGGTAAATCGTTAGCAATTAACGGAATAAGATGAAAACTTATTGAAGTATCCTTTTTTAGCGATTCTTGATTTTGTTTTTGAAAATCTGAAATGAGATAAGCTTCTCTCTTTACCTTTTGCTCATTGAATAAAAAATTTTGCTGTCTATTTATTATTGATTGATAATCCCTGCCAATTGGTAATATTTTAATATCGTTAAGCTCATCTAACAGTTCTTCTTTGGTAATTAAACGTTGTTGTTTTCCGCTAAAATCGTTGGTAAACAATTGAAATTTATCATTTAAAGAATAAGCATCAACCAACTCCTTAACATTTCTTTTGGCTTCATCTAGTAAAGAACCGTTTTTATTAACGGCTTCCATAGAATATGAGTTGTCTAAATAAATACTTATTACAGCATTTTTAAAGGTCTTTTTATCAGTTTTGTCTTTGAAATAAGGTTGAGAAAACGCTAAAACCAAAAATATAATTGCTAAAATTCTACTCAATAAAATTAGGCGTTCTTTTAGTTTTTGGGTGGATGAAGTTTGAAGTTGTGCGTCTTTTAAAAACTTAACATTGGTAAAGTAAACCTTTTTAAATTTTCTAAAATTGAAGAGGTGGATGATTACCGGAATGGCAATCAAAAGCAAGGCAAAAAGAAACCCAGGAAAGAGAAACCCCATTGTTTTCAAATATAAAACTTTGAAACGATTTTTAGGAAAAGGATTTTTTAATTTATAAGTTCATCAAATCATTCCACATTTTTTCATCTACCGGAATCCCTTTTTCCATATTTTCGTTCCTAATTCTTAAAGTTTCCTCTCCCGGATAACGGATATTTGAACCCTCAATTGGTTTTACCGATTTAGTGAATTCTAAAATCTCCTCAACTATGCTATCCTTACCTTCTAATTTATTAGCATCAAAACAAATGAAAATCTGAGAGACAGCCGTTTCTTTTTTTGATTTAGAAACAGCGGCAGTCGTATTTCCACCGCTTAAAATGCTTGCTAAAATATCCAACATCAAGGATAAACCAGAACCTTTCCACATTCCGGCAGGCAAAATCCTCTGTGTTTCCCTAATGGCTTTTGGGTCTTTACTAATTTTACCTTCATCATCATAACCGCCATAATAAGGTAGTTCTTTTCCTTTTAACTCGTTTTCTTGCAGTTTACCATAAGAAAATTGCGACATGGCCATATCTAAAACAATATGTCCTTCTTTTTTTGGTACCGCAATTACTAATGGATTATTTCCTAAAGCAGGTTCTTCTGCGCCCCAAGGCGGCATAATTGCAATTGTATTTGTAAAGTTAATTCCGATACAATCCGCTTCTGCTGCTTGCCAACCATAAGTTCCGCCCCGCATCCAATGGTTGGTATTTTTCAAAGCAATACAGGCCATACCTTTTTCTTTAGCTAAAGTTATCGCTCTATCCATTGCAAATTGTGCATTTAAAACTCCTGGACCTAAATTTCCATCCCATTGTTCAATTACACCAAAACTATTTACTAAAGTGGGTTCGGCATCTTTATCAATTAATCCTTTTTTAAGATAATCGATAAAAACAGGAAATCGGTTTAAACCGTGAGAATAAACACCATCTCTACTATTGTTGGTAAAAATGGTAGCTATCGATTTAGATTTTTCTGTGGTAAACTGATATTTCAGCAATACTTTTTTAAAAGCAGCATGTAATTCTTGGTAGGATTTGCGCATAATAGTAGATAGTTAAAAAGCAGTTATTTTGAAATAAATTAAATTTGATTTAGATTTATTTCAAAAATTTAAATTATGAATCCAAAACTAAAATATTTTTTGTTGGGTATGCTGATTATGTTCTTACTATCTTCAAATTGGCCTGATTTTAAACGTGGCTTTATGGACGGTTGGAATGGCGTTGAAAGCAGTAAGTAAATAAGATATGGTAAATAAAAAGCTATACATTGTTTAAGTGTAATGTGTAGATAATTACCTTTATACAATGAAAAATAAGATATTCATATTTTTATCATTATTTGCTTTCCATAAATCATTCTCACAAGAAAAAATAATTACAAGATATTTTAGCATTGATTCTATCGAGGTATCAAAAGAAAAATTCCAAAGTTTATTTGATGCCAATCGTAGTAATATAGTTCCTGCTAATTTAAAGAACCAAAATGACACAATGCTTGTCAAACTCGTAAATAGGAAAGTACTTGGTCAGATTTCAGTAATTCAAGTAAATCAAATCATTCAATATTTCGGAAGACTTGATACTTCAATAGCAACGAAAAAAACGTTATTGATAAAGTATTTTCAAGGAGACGATCCTTGTTCTACAAGCGGTTCAGCGACATTGCAAAGTATGGATGAATACTTTGCAAACTTTGAAAAACAAATTTTGAAAAAATATGATGTCGAAATTACTCAAGTAAAAACAAAAAATGCATCAGTTGAAAATAGAACCAATAAACCCGAAAATTGGCTAACTGATAAATATTCTATTCTTTATCAATTTTTTCCATATCATTATTCCTGCGGTTCATTTATGATTTTAAAACCGACCGGAGAATATTACATCTATTATGGTGAATACGGATTGCAAAATGCTTTAGATGGTTTAAAAAAATTGATGTAGATAAGGCTAAATAAACTCCATAGCCTTATCCAAAGCATTCTTCAAACCATCCACATTTTTCCCACCAGCAGTAGCAAAAAACGGTTGTCCACCACCACCACCTTGTATTTCTTTTGCCAATTCCCTTACGATACTGCCAGCGTTCATGCCTTTTTCTTTGACTAAAATTTCAGATATCATCACTGTCAACAAAGGTTTTCCATCAATATTTGCTGCTAAAACCAAGTATAAATTCTCTACAACATCTTTTAATTGGTAAGCTAAATTTTTAATGGCTTCTGCATTTGGCAAATTAACTTCCTCTGCCAAAAAGTTAACACCATTTATATTTTGGACTTTATCTTTTAGCTCATCTTTTAAACCCGCAGACTTTGCCAAAATTGCTTTTTCCACTTCCTTTTTAAGCTTACTATTCTCTTCTATTAATGCGGCTACCGATTTTGATAAATCTTGAGGATTTTTTAGCAATTCTTTTAAGGATTTTAATAATTCATCTTGTTGATGAATAAATTCTTCGGCTTTTATCGCTGTAATGGCTTCAATTCTTCTAACACCTGCTGCAACAGCACTTTCAGAAATGATTTTGAAATAACCAATTTGTCCGGTTGCGGGAACATGAGTTCCTCCACAAAGTTCTTTTGAATAACCTTCACCAAAGGTAATTACCCTTACAAAATCTCCATACTTTTCTCCAAATAAAGCAGTTACGCCACTATCCAAAGCTTGTTGGTACGGAATATTTGTTTCTTCTTTTAATTGGATATTTTCTCTGATTTTTTCGTTTACAATACTTTCAATCTGATTGATTTCTTCATCAGTTACTCTAGAGAAATGTGAAAAATCAAATCTTAATACGTTTTCATTAACTAAACTACCTTTTTGGTTAACATGATTTCCTAAAACCATTTTTAAGGCAGCATGTAAAAGATGCGTTGCAGAGTGGTTATTTTCCGTTAAAATCCTTTGTTGAGAATTTACCCTAGCTAAAAACCTAGATTCTAAATCATTTGGTAAAGCATCCACAAAATGAATGATCAATCCATTTTCTTTTTTGGTATCTGTAATAATCACTTCTTCACCCTCTCCTATTAATAAACCGGTGTCTCCAACTTGCCCACCGCTTTCTGCATAAAATGGAGTTCTGTCTAACACCAATTGAAATTGGGTTTTTCCTTTAGCTGTAACTTTACGATATTTTAAAATTTGAGCATGGATTTCTAAATCATGATAGCCGACAAATTCAGATTCTTCTCCTTCATTTACGATAATCCAATCTTCAGTATCGATAGCAGTTGCCGCTCTTGAACGATTTTTTTGTTTTTGGAGTTCGGTTTCGAAGCCTACCATATCAACAGAAAAACCTTTCTCACGAGCCATTAATTCGGTTAGATCTATCGGAAAACCATAAGTATCAGATAGCTCAAAAGCAAATTTTCCTGCAATTAACATATTTGATCTTTCATTTTCATATCGAGTCTGATAAGTCATCATTTCCCAACTATCTTCTTCTTCTCTTACAGTAAATCCACGTTCTAATGTGGTATAAACATGAAATCTAGAAACGCCTTGCGCTAAAGTCTTTAAAAAACTGTTTTCTTCTTCTAGTATTACCTTTTGAACAAAATCCTTTTGCATATACAATTCATCAAAGACACCTTTAAATTGTTCAGCTAAAATTGGTATTAATTGATTTATAAAAGGTTTCTCAAATCGTAGAAACTGATAAGCATAACGAATCGCTCTTCTTAAAATCCTGCGAATCACATAACCTGCTTTATTGTTGGATGGTAAAGTTCCATCCGCGATAGCAAATGAAATTGCTCTGATGTGATCTGCCATTACCCTCATAGCGATATCTGTTTTTTCTTCCTTTCCGTAAGCAATTCCAGATTTTTCAGCAATAAACTGAATCATCGGTTGGAAAACATCCGTATCGTAATTAGAAGTTTTATTTTGAATGATGCGAACCAAACGCTCAAAACCCATTCCTGTATCTACATGTTTTGCTGGCAAAGTTTTTAAACTTCCATCTTTCTGACGGTTAAACTGCATAAAAACGTTATTCCAAATCTCAATCACTAAAGGATCATCGGCATTTACTAAAGTAGCGCCATTTACTTTTGCTCTGTCTTCATCGCTCCTGCTATCAAAATGGATTTCAGAACAAGGTCCGCAAGGTCCAGTTTCGCCCATTTCCCAAAAGTTATCTTTTTTATTTCCTAAAAGGATTTTGTCTTCATCAACATACTGTCGCCAAAAATCATAAGCTTCTTGGTCTTTAGCCAAACCTTCTTTTTCGTCACCTTCAAAAATGGTCACGTATAAACGGTCTTTTTGCAATTTATAAACCTCGGTGAGTAATTCCCAGCTCCAGGCAATAGCTTCTTTCTTAAAATAATCGCCAAAGCTCCAATTCCCCAACATCTCGAACATGGTGTGATGATAGGTATCAATACCTACTTCTTCCAAATCGTTATGTTTACCAGAAACACGTAAACAACGCTGAGTATCTGCAACACGAGGGTATTTGATGGCCGCTTCGCCCAAAAACAAATCTTTAAACTGATTCATCCCAGCATTGGTAAACATTAATGTTGGGTCGTTTTTAACAACAATTGGTGCAGATGGGACGATTTGATGTCCTTTTGATTTAAAAAAGTCTAAAAATTGCTGACGAATTTCTTGTGCGGTCATAATCATAAGTCGTAAATATAAGCAGATTGATGATTGTTTTAGTTTAAAAAGTGTAGAGAATAATGAGGTTGAACGGTTTAGAATCTGCTGTAAACAGCGACTTGAAAAATATTATTTGTAGTAGAGTTAGCAGTTCCTTTACTATATTGATTTAGATATCCTAATTCAAAATCTATTTTTGTGTTGAGCCTATATCCAGCTGCTAAATACGCTCTATTTTGGTCAAATGAATGATTGTTAAGTTTTTCCTTGTTTTGAAGATTGATAAAAATCTCATTTTGTAAAGCTAAAAAAGCACCCTTTGTGAAATTATTTTCATTCTTCTGCAATGGTACAACAGAACGAAAAAAGTATCTAATACGTTGAGAAAACACGTCATCTATGTTTTGCTCAATAAAACGTTGTTCTAATCTTAATCTATTTGTTAATTGAACATTTTTAACAATTGGAATATTATATATAAACTGTTCCCAAATTCTATGTTCAATTAAATCATTATTAAAGCTATTGCCCTGATTGGTTAATATAAATGCATAACCTACCGTTGCATTTTTAGTTTTATCGAAAAAATAGGTAAATCCAGGTCTTATCAAAACATTTCTTAAGTAATCTAAATTGTCAGCAGACCTAAATTGAACATCGAAATGTATACCTGTTTTTTCTGAAATTTTAAAACTATTTATTGATGCTGCCCAACCAGAATTTTGTGAGATATTTTGAGCTTTTGATATAGTTGTAATAAGGATAAAAACACTTAATAAAATGTATTTTAAACTGAACTTCATTTTAAATATTTTGATGATTTTAAATTTTGTTTATTATAAGGCAAATAGGCAGAATTCGATTACTATTAATAATGGTATCGACAGGAAATTATTTTAATGGAATCATTTTCAAAAATATAGACAACGCGATGTTCACTATCAATTCTTCTGGACCAGCATCCTTTTAAATCATGTTTTAAAGGTTCTGGATTTCCAATTCCAATATATGGTTCTCTAACAATAGATTTTAAAAGTTCATTCAATCTTTTGAGCTTAGATTTATCTGTTGTTTGCCAAAATAAATAATCACTCCAGGCATCAGATGTCCAAATTAAATTCATTCTTCAATCAAATCATGTTTTTCTAATTTACCATCTTTGGCGTCTTGTAGTGAGCGTAATATGACTTCTCTATTATTTCCAGATAGTAAATAATTAGTTTCTTTTAATGAATTGTATTCTTCTAACGATATGATAACTAGATCTTTATTATCTTTTCTTTTTACAATAAGTTCTTCAACATCATCAATTACCAAATCCATCCACTTTTTTAGATTAACTCTTAAATCAGTATAGTTTACAACCTTCATATTAATTTTTTTTAAATATATATAAAATTACTAATTAAGTACTTAAAAACGTAATTTAAAACATTTAAATATTCTGCGCAATCACAAAACCACAAGCCCAAGCCCATTGAAAATTGTAGCCACCCAACCAACCTGTAACGTCCACACATTCGCCACCAAAATATAAACCACCAGTTTTTTTAGCTTCTAATGTCTTAGAAGATAGTTCGTTGGTATCAATTCCACCTCGCATCACTTCAGCTTTGTCATAACCCTTATCACCGGCAGGTTTAACTTTAAAATGATGTATAAAATTTTCTATGGCAATAATATCTTCTTTAGTTAAAGATGCTAGATTTTTACTGATCGGAATAAAAGCCGCAATTGCGTCCATAAATTTTTTGGTATAAAATTGATTTAAAAAATTAGAGAGCATTTTCTTCCCATTTGTATTTCTTTCACTTTCAATGAGTTCGATAATATTTTGGTGAGGTAATAAATCAATTTCGATTTGTGTTCCTGGTTTCCAATAAGATGAAATTTGCAGAATTGCTGGCCCACTTAAACCCCAATGTGTAAACAAAATATTCTCTTCAAAGCTGATTTCATCATTACTTACAATTGCTTTCATAGAGTTTCCAGAAAGACTAGCGTACCAAGCTTCCTCTTTTCCAGTGATGGTTAATGGCACTAAAGCGGGTGCAGTTTGATGTATTTTTAATCCAAATTGCTTAGCAATTTTTAGGGAGAAATCTGTAGCTCCCATTTTAGAAATAGGCAAACCGCCGCTTGCCATCACTACTTTTGGTGAGGTTATCTTGATAAGTTTCCCATTTAGCTCATAGTTGATTTCAAAGCCATCTGTAATTTGTAAAACCGATTTAACATCAGCGTTAAGCGTAATTTCTTGTTCTAATTGCTCACATAAATCGATGAAAATATTAACAATATCTTTTGCCTTGTTACTTTCTGGAAACAGCTGACCTAAAGTTTTTTCCTGACCAATAATTCCATAAGTTTCAAAAAAAGAGATAGAATCTTCCACCGTCCATTGTGATAATGCTGATTTAGAAAAGTGAGGATTATTGGAAATGAAATTTTGATCGGTGGTATAAAGGTTGGTATAATTGCACCTTCCACCGCCAGAAATCAAAATTTTTGCACCAACCTGATTGTTTTTTTCTAAGATTAAAGTTCGTTTACCCAAGTATCCAGCTTGAACGGCACACATCAATCCACAAGCTCCACCTCCAATAATTACTGCATCAAAATCAGATTGCATCATTTGGCAAAAATGAGATTAATAAATTTAAATAACCATAGAGGACATGGAGATATTTCACAGAGAAAAAAGTTTTTGCCACCAATACACTAATTTTCACTAATCTGGGTTTTATAGGAAATCCTGTTAATCCTTAAATCTGGTAAATCAAGATTCAGATAATTTTCCCCACTAATACACTAATTTAAATTATTAACTTAATTCATTTATTTTGATGCTATGAGCTTAATTTCCCTTAACTTCTTCATGTTTTAATTATACCAACATTAAGGAATTAAGAAAAACTAATTTTAATATTAAAAATCTTGTTAATCAAGATTCGGCCTGTTATTCACAAATAGCTAAAAAGTTTTAATACCATAAATCATCTCATTTATTACCTTTGAAATATGGCAGAAGCAAATAGCATAACCGAGTTTGGTAAAGTCTTAATATTTTTAATTACCGGACTCCTAGCTGTAGGTTTTGCATTTTTTGTTAATAAATTAATCGCTCCACACAAGCCCAATCCAGAAAAAAACAGCTCTTATGAATGTGGTGAAGAACCCATTGGTAGTTCCTGGATACAGTTTAATAGTCGTTTTTACGTCATTGCACTAATATTTTTATTATTTGATGTAGAAATGGTTTTTGTTTTCCCCTGGGCAACTATTTTCGCCGATAAAATTTTAATAGCGCAAGATGCTCGCTGGGGATGGCTTGCTTTTTCGGAAATGATGATATTTATTGGGATTTTATTACTGGGATTGGTTTACGTTTGGCGAAAAAAAGATTTAGATTGGATTAAGCCTTCTGTTTTTATTCCTAAAACGGATTCTAAAATTCCTTTGTCAGCTTATCAAAATATCAATCAAGAGAAATATATTCCTTTTAAAAATAAGGTGGCTTTCGCCGATAAATCTTTAAAAGAGGAAACTCAAACAATTGCAAAACCTAAATTTATACCAAGATTTAAAAAATAATGAGTTTAGAGAAGCAATTAGAAAATACAGGTGTAGTAGTTACCAATCTTGATGATTTAATGAATTGGGCTCGCCTTTCTTCCTTATGGCCATTAAGCTTTGGTTTAGCTTGTTGCGCTATTGAAATGATGGGATCTATGGCTTCTAATTTTGACTTGGATAGATTTGGGGTTTTCCCAAGACCTTCGCCACGCCAAGCAGATGTAATTATAATTGCAGGAACGGTTACTTTTAAAATGGCTGAGAGAATTAAAAGATTATATGAACAAATGCCCGAACCTAAATATGTGATTTCCATGGGTTCTTGTTCTAATTGTGGCGGCCCTTATTGGGAACATGGTTATCACGTCGTTAAGGGAGTAGATCGGATAATCCCTGTTGATATTTATGTTCAGGGTTGCCCACCACGGCCAGAAGCTTTAATTGGTGGGATTTTAGAATTGCAAAAATTGATTGAAAAAGAGGTTTTGAGTGAGATTTAGTTAATAATAAAGCCAGGGGGTTTTTCTCCGTCATTTCGAGGAACGAGAAATCTCACTAGCAAGGTCTGCTCATTGTTTAGGAGACTAATGTGTGAGATGTCTCCTATCATCGACATGATGGACTTTAATTTTTTTGCGTTAGTGATTGAAGCGGCATCCTTTTTTTCTTTTTCAGAAAAAAAGATATAGTGGAAAGCTCGGTTAATCCCGATTTTTTTTCGGGATTAAAACGCCCAATTAACTAACATCATTTAAAATAAAAATAATTTTAAAGCATTTAGTTATATACCAATCAAAATAATAATTTAATTTTTCATTCATATTATCTTAAATAAAAAAGTCTTTTAATTACCTTAAACCCATGAATGAAAATTTAGATCCTAATACAGAAAATTTAACATCAACCGATAAAGAAATCGAAAAAGTGCTTAGGCCGCAAGAGTTTGAAGATTTTACTGGTCAGGAGAAGATTTTAGAGAACCTAAGGATATTTGTTCAGGCTGCAAGGTTACGGGGCGAAGCTTTAGACCATGTGCTATTACATGGCCCTCCAGGCTTAGGAAAAACTACACTTTCACACATAATTGCGAATGAAATGGGCGTTGGTATTAAAATTACCAGCGGTCCTGTTTTAGATAAACCTGGAGATTTAGCGGGCTTATTAACCAATTTAGATACTGGAGATATCCTTTTTATCGATGAAATCCATCGTTTAAGTCCTTTAGTAGAAGAATATCTATATTCTGCCATGGAGGATTTTAAAATCGATATTATGCTAGAAACTGGTCCAAATGCGAGATCGGTGCAAATATCTTTAAATCCTTTCACTTTAGTGGGAGCTACTACTCGATCCGGTTTATTAACATCACCTTTAAGGGCAAGGTTTGGAATTAATTCTCGACTTCAATATTACGATGCTAAATTACTGACAACTATAGTTTTACGATCATCAAGTATTTTAAAAACTCCAATTACTGATGAAGCAGCTTATGAAATTGCAAGAAGAAGCAGAGGTACTCCTCGTATTGCAAATGCACTTTTAAGGCGAACAAGAGATTTTGCTCAAATAAAAGGAAATGGAAATATTGAAACTGAAATAGCAAAATATGCGTTAAATGCATTAAATGTTGACGAACACGGTTTAGACGAAATGGATAATAGAATTTTATCTGCAATTATTGATAAATTTAAAGGTGGCCCTGTTGGTTTAAAAACAATTGCAACGGCCGTTGGAGAAGAAGAAGGAACAATTGAAGAAGTTTATGAGCCGTTCTTAATCCAAGAAGGATACCTGATGAGAACATCAAGAGGAAGAGAGGCAACGGAAGCAGCATACAAACATTTAGGTAAATTGAAATTAGGCGGTACAGGAACGCTATTTTAAATAATATAAATTATTATATTCGATGCCATGCAAGAACACAATTTTGACGTAGATTATACGGTCCCATCAACAAAACAAAAAATAAAAATCAATAAGGATTTTATTGAAGTAAACGGCAATAAAATCGCTTGTAATGATGTAAAAGCCGTTAAATACGGTGTGTCATTAATTGGTGGATCAAAAAAGCCAGAACGCAAACATTACAATATTGATGTACAAAGCCATAATGGCGAAAGCATTAGCATTAAGTTTAGCTCTGATAAAGTTGAAGACCTTTTAGAGGAAGATCATACTTATTATTACATCATGTCGGGATTATGGCAGTATGTAAAAAAACATTTGGTAACAGAGTATATCACCGCTTTAAATGAAAATAAAGGCTTTGGAATAGGTAATACTCAGGTTACGCAACAAGGCTTTATAATGAGTTATACTTCTGGGTTTTTATTTTGGAAAAAATCTAAAATAGAATTAGTGCTTTGGAATGATATCAAATACTATTTAAAAGAAGGTGTTTTACATATTGATAGTATCAGCGATAAGCGAAAGAAAGAAACTTTAAGTTTACATAATGACTGGAATGCCGTGGTTTTAAATACTTTATTGCATTATTTATGGCAAGATCATAGAAAAGAAAAGCTGGCTAAAGGACAAAGCATTTAAAAAATGAGGCTCAAAATGAGCCTCATTTTTTTTATAGTTGATTTAGTCTTGGTAAAATATACATCAACATAATAACTATAGAAAAAATAATGTGAGCAAACATCAATTGATATAAAAAGCTACCTACTTTAACAAAAAGAACATCACTATATATCATGATGGTGAAATACCAAATGATACAACCAACAATTCCATTAATAATTCCTAAAAGAATAGCATTATACCATACAGGGGCAATTAATAGATATAAATATAATTGTATGGAGGTAAAAATAAATCCAACCACAAAATGTATAATATAACCAGAAGTTATACTTAACCATTTAGGAGAATCTTTTATATGATGTTCAACTATTTTTCCAATAAGGTTTGGCTCTCTAAACTCCTTTTTGTAAACATTAGTCATTAAAATACTAAATATAGTCATGGCTAAAGTAGCTAGTATGGCAATGATATAGCATTCCTTAATACTTCCTTGATAGCTTTCATTATATAAAAGCGAATCATAATTTTTCATGGGTAAAATGTTTTTCGGTAACCTAAAAACAATAAACGTTCCAACAGTATCAATTAAGCATTTAATTTATTTTGTATTTCATATAACTTTAAAAGGGTAATCAAATTGACTATCTTAAATTTTATCCTACTTTATTTATATTTTTTCTATTTTTGCCCAAACCAACCCAGCTGATGCAAAATTTAACTCTTCTTAGCGGTAAAAAATTCCAGATCACTTTAGAAAGGCTTTGTCATCAATTAATAGAAAATCATAACGATTTCTCCAATTCTGTGATTTTGGGAATACAACCAAGAGGAATTTATCTTTCTCAAAGAATTTCTGAAGGTTTGAAAAACATTTTGCCCAATGCAAAAATCCAAAACGGAATTTTAGATACTACTTTTTATCGGGATGATTTTAGACGAGGAAACAGTCCTCTAGTACCAAATAGCACCCAGATTGATTTTATTATAGAAGGTAAAAAAGTGATTTTAATTGATGATGTTTTATGGACAGGCAGAACAATTAGAGCAGCCATGGACGCCATGCTAGCCTTCGGCCGTCCAGAAAAAGTGGAGCTCTTAGTTTTAGTAGATAGGCGTTATAGCCGACAATTGCCAATAGAACCAGATTATATCGGGATCAAGGTCGATTCCATTTCATCACAAAAAGTAGTAGTTAGCTGGAAAGAAGCTGATCAAGAAGATAAAGTAGTTTTAGTTTCAGAGAATTAATAAACAATGTCAGAAACAGCGCAAAAATTAAGTAGCAAACATCTTTTAGGTATCAAAGACCTCACTAAAAAAGATATTGAGCTTATTTTAGAAACCGCCAATACCTTTAAGGATGTTATTAACCGACCAATTAAAAAAGTACCTTCTTTAAGAGATATTACCATTGCTAATATATTTTTTGAAAACTCTACCCGTACCAAACTTTCTTTTGAATTGGCGCAAAAAAGACTTTCTGCAGATGTGGTTAATTTTGCAGCATCAAGTTCTTCCGTTAGCAAAGGAGAAACGCTGATTGATACCGTAAATAACATTTTATCTATGAAAGTAGATATGGTGGTAATGAGACATCCTTACCCTGGAGCAGGTGTATTTTTAAGTAAACATATAGATGCTCAAATCATAAATGCTGGCGATGGAGCACATGAACATCCAACACAAGCTTTATTGGATGCTTACTCAATTAAAGAAAAATTGGGGGAAGTTGCAGGCAAAAAAGTAGTTATCGTTGGCGATGTTTTACACTCTAGGGTTGCGTTATCTAATATCCTTTGCCTGCAAAAATTAGGTGCAGAGGTAATGGTTTGCGGCCCAACAACGTTAATCCCGAAATACATACATACTTTGGGTGTAAAAGTAGAGCACAATTTAATGAAAGCCTTAAATTGGTGCGATGTTGCCAATATGTTAAGGATACAATTAGAGCGTCAGGATATAAAGTACTTTCCATCGCTTAGGGAATATTCTATGATGTATGGTTTAAATAAAAAAATCTTAAATAGCCTTGATAAAGAAATAGTTGTAATGCATCCTGGACCCATAAACCGAGGTGTAGAGATTACCAGCGACGTGGCAGATAGTAAACAATCTATCATCTTAAACCAAGTAGAAAATGGAGTTGCTATTAGAATGGCAGTTCTCTATCTTTTAGCAAGTCAAAAATCTTGACTCCTTCAAAAATTTACTTATATAAACACTAGTCATTAATAAATTGCGTTAACCTTGCTTATTAACACTTGTTAGTTAATTGTGTTAATAAGTATTAAAAGTTGATGTAATTTAGAATTTCCACTTGATATAATTATGCGAAAAATAATCACTGTCACTGCCTTATTTTTTATTTCATCTGATATACTTTTTGCCCAATTGCCTGCTTATTTTGATATTAATTCAAAATATAAACAAGCAACAGAATTATATGAACAAGAAAAATATGCAGCTGCCTCTTCCTTATTTTATGAGGTAGAAAATGATAAGAACATACAAACGCCACAATCTTTCAATAATACTTTCACTTCAAATTTAAAGGTTAATAGCGAGTTTTATAGAGCCGTTTGTGCTTTAGAATTAGGGAATGATGATGCAGAACAACTTTTTAAAAGATTTGTAAAAAACCATCCAGAAAGTCCAAAATCTAAACAAGCTTATTTTCAATTTGGTAAATATTATTTTAACCAAGGCAATTATCAGGAAGCCTTAAATTGGTTTACAAAAGTTAGCTCGATAGATTTAACTGGTAAGGATGATACAGAATATAAATTCAAAACTGCTTATTCATTTTTTGAGACCAAAGATTATGCTAGTGCAAAACCATTATTCGGTATTGTAAAAGACGATGGTTCTAAATATAGCGAACAAGCCACTTATTATTACGCCTACATTGCTTATGTTGATAAAGAATACCCTATTGCTTTAAAAAACTTTGAAAAACTAAAAAACTCTGAAAATTATAAAGAAAGTTATCCTTATTATATCTCTGCCATTTATTTTTTAGA
This sequence comes from Pedobacter psychrophilus, assembly GCF_001652725.1. GTDB lineage: Bacteria > Bacteroidota > Bacteroidia > Sphingobacteriales > Sphingobacteriaceae > Pseudopedobacter > Pseudopedobacter psychrophilus. The sequence continues at coordinate 261,022 of NZ_LWHJ01000027.1, read as the reverse complement.
TAAAAGATATGATGATGTAATTGCATACGCAGTACCAATTATTGAAAACACTAAACAGCTAAATGAAACTGAGATGCTGCGTATCATTGCCGCTTCTTATTTTGCTAAGCAAGATTATACAAATGCGTCAGCCTATTATGAGCGTTTTATGAAACGTGATAATGGTAAAACTCAAAACAACCAGGATAGCTATCAAATTGGTTACACCTATTATAAACTTAAAAAATATAACGAATCTATTGCGCAGTTAGGGAAATTAATCAACGATAAATCTGATTACAGCCAATACGGATTATATACTTTAGGAGATGCTTATTTAACTAAACAAGATAAAAGAGCGGCCAGAAATGTTTTACAAGTAAGTTCATCATTAGATTTTGATAGAGAAATTAAGGAAGATGCTTTATTCAATTTCGCTAAACTTTCATACGAATTACAATTCAATTCAATTGCATTAGATGCGATACAGAAATATTTAAAAGATTATCCTCGTACTAAAAAATTAACTGAAGCTAAAACACTATTGGCTAAATCTTTATCCAGCACAAAAAACTATCGTGATGCTATTGATGTGTTAGAGGGTATAGAAAATAAATCGGCAGACGCCAAAGAGGCTTATCAAAAAGTGACCTATTTTAGGGCATTAGAGTTTTATAATGAAAGAGCTTTTGAAAATTCGATTGGTCTATTTTTAAAGTCTAACAATTATCCTATTGATAAAGATATTTTGGCTTTATCTACTTATTGGTGTGCGGAAGCCATGTATGAGGTAAGAAAATATGGGGAATCAGTTAATTATTTCGAGACTTTTTTAGCAATGCCTGCCGCAAAAAAAACAGATCTATTTAATTTTGCGAATTATGCTTTGGGATATGCAGCTTTAGAGGGAGAAAGCTATCCAAAAGCCGCAACCTATCTTGCAAGGTTTTTAAACGGAAACGAGAAAGACGCTAAAACAATAAAAGATGCGACATTAAGATTAGCTGATGCTTATTTTGGTGCTAAAAATTATGGTAGTGCATTAAATTACTACAATCAAATTATTTCTGAAGGTGGTACTAGCGAAGATTATGCGTTATTTCAACGCGGAATTATACAAGGTTTACAAAACCAACCTGATGCAAAAATTGCCACTTTAAAATCGCTTTTAAGCAAATTTCCTAATTCTAATTATTCTGATGATGCAGGTTTTGAAATACCTTATACCTATTTTTTAATGGGACAAGGTGATATCGCAAAAGCAGACTTAACAAATTTTGTTGCCAAATATCCTCGCAGTTCTTATATCCCAAGAGCATTGGTAACTATTGGATTAGTTAATTATGATCAAAAAAATGATCAGGTGGCATTAGAAACTTTTAAAAGAGTTGTTTCAGAATATAAATCTACAGATGAAGCACAACAAGCTTTAAAACTAATCCAAAAGATTTATTTGGATATGGGCAATGCAACTGATTTTATAGATTACGCCAATACTACTTCTATAGGAAATTACACAACATCTGAACAAGATAATATCATGTTTCAAGCGGCAAACACTCAATACATTAAAGGAAATTGGGATGGAGCAGTAGAATCGGTAAATGCTTATTTTGATAAATTTCCTAAAGCCATAAAAGACAAACAAGCAAAATTTATAAGAGCAGAAAGTTATAAAAACCTCGGCAAATTTGCTCCAGCTATTATTGATTATGAATATATCTTAAACGATTGGACAAGTGAATATACAGAGAAAGCTTTGATAAGTATTTCCAAAATTTACCTCAACAATAAACAGTATAACGAAGCAATTGTCCATCTGAAAAAATTGGAAATTGCATCAGAATATAAAGCAAACTATTCTTTTGCAATCAATAATTTAATGGTTGCGTATGCAGGAATTAAAGTGCCAGACCAAACTTTGCTTTATGTAGACTTGGTTAAAAATTATGAAAAATCTTCTGAGGAAGATAAATTTAAAGCTGGTTTATATGGTGGTAAAGCTTTTTTATTACAAGGAGATACCACAAAAGGAAGAAAGCAATTAGAAGAAGTAGCAAAAGCAACTAAATCTATTATTGGAGCAGAAGCATTGTATAACGTTGCCGAAATCCAATATCTTAAAAAGGATTATAAAACCTCCCAAAAAACTTGTTTTGATTTGGTAAACAATATGCCAAATTATGATTATTGGTTCGCAAAAACTTTCATTTTATTGGCAGATAATTATGTAGCACAAAAAGATAAAGTACAAGCTATTGCTACCCTAAAATCTGTAATTGATAATTATGAGGGCGATGATGAAATTTTACCTACTGCAAAACAAAAATTAAAGGACCTTGATACTAAATAAGAACATGACTAAGCATATATACAAAGCAAGTTTTTTAATTTTATCGGGTTTATTTGCTAGCAATGCATTATACGCACAAACTCAACCTGCAGAAAAAACTGTTCCAACAAAAACAACCGTTTCAAGAGATACCTCTAAAACCTCAGTTACTGAAGAGGTTGAAGTGGTTAGATCTTACAGACCTGTTTTAGCCGATGCTGTTAAAATTAGAAGAAGTCCCAATTTAAATGATATTAGGCCTTTTAATCCCAAAATCACTTATAGCTTAATGGATAAAAGATTGGAATTGAATAGCGGGATTAGGGAATTAGAAGCTCAAAAGTTGGTCAAACTTAAACAAGAAGAACTTAAAAACAACTTTGCAAAATTGGCATTGGGTAATTTAGGTACTACTCTAGCACAACTTAATATAGCAACCGGACAAGATGAAGCTTTACAAGCTGGTTTCAATTTTAATCATTTAGGGATGAGCGGTAAATTGAATGAGCAAAAAATCAGTAAACAAAGTTTTGGAGGTTATGGTAGAAGTATTGGCGATGCTTTGGTTTTAGAAGGTAAGCTAAGCTACGATAGAACCAGCACCTATTTTTACGGTCAAGATCCACAAGGAACATTCACCAATCTAAATCCTGAAAAGCAAAAATTTAACTATTTTGAAGCTGAAGGTGTGGTATTAAACAGAAATGATGCAGATGAAGAAACTAACTTTGATTATGCTGCAAAAATTAACGCCTCCATATTCAATAATGCTTTCGAAGCAAAAGAAACATCAGTGATTGTTTCTGGCGGGTTAGGAAAAGATTTAAACAAGTTTCATTTAGGTGCAAATGCCATTGTTGATATTACCACTAGTAAAGATTTATCTTACAGTTTTAACAATAACTTATTTAAGTTAAATCCATATATCCAATTTAAAACAGATAGGTTTAGGTTTACAGGAGGTGTTAATTACGCAAATGAATTTGGTGCAAATCAAAGGATTAACATCTTCCCAGCTGCCAGTTTAGATTTTATGCTGATAAAAAATTATTTAACCATTTTCGGGAATTTGGGTGGCGATGTAGATAAAACTTTAATTAAGAATTTATCGGATGTAAATCCTTACCTAAATCAAAACGTTGATCTTAGAAATAGTGTAAAAAAATTAGACGTTGCGGGTGGCATTAGAGGTACGGTAGCTCCAAATGTTGGTTATAAAGCAATGGTTAATTACCAAACTATTTCAGATTTAAGTTACTACGTTAACGATATTAATACCAAACAAAAATTTAATGTATCTTATTTTGCAGGAAACACCAATATTCTTGGTTTTGATGGAGAGCTAAATGTGAGCTTTTCTGATGATTTTAAATTAGATAGTAAAGTACAGATTAAACAATACGATATAAAAACTGAGCAGTTTGCATGGTTAAGACCCAGTTTTATATTAACATCTACTGCTTCTTTTAAAATTGTAGATAAGGTAAAAATTTCCGGCGATTTACTTTTCCAAGGAGAAACAAAAGCTAAGATTTTTGATTTTGCGCCTATCGTAACTCCTGCTCCCCCAACTCCTACAATAGTTGCATCGGTTAAAACGATTAAGGCTTTCGCCGATATTAGTATTGGTGCTGAATATCAATATAACAATCAGATATCAGGATTTTTTAGGGTTAATAATGTTTTAGGTAATGAGTATGAAAGAATGCCTTATTATCCTAATTACGGAATCAATATTCTAGGTGGATTACGATATGGATTTTAGTTTTTCTTTTTAATCGGTAATACTAAATAATTACATTTACGCTAAAATGGATATAGCACCTTATTTCTTATCATTACTCACCCAAAAAGATCAGGTAATTATACCTGGTTTAGGTAGGTTTTTCAAAAAAAGATCTGCTGGTTTTTATGATGATGATACAAAGATTTATTATCCACCATCCAACAAAATAGATTTTTCTACAGATTATTTACATGATGATAAATTAGTTCATCTAATTAGTCAAAAAAGTGATACCTCCCTTACATCTGCTTATGCAATATTAGATGAATATGTGAGAGATATTAAAAATTCTTTAAAAACTGATGATGTAGAAATAAATGGGGTAGGTAAATTATCATCTTTAGAGGGAAAATTAAAATTAGATTCAGCCAAATCAGAAACTTTAAATAAATCCTATTTTGGCTTACCTTCAATAGATACCCAATCTCCATCATTAATAGGAAGCGAAGTTGAAACTTATAGTTTAGCGCAACAGGCAATGAGTACAGCAATGCCTTCAGATTATGTTGAGGAAAGAGAAAAGAGAAGCATAACAAGCTTAATTTTGATGATTGTAGCGGTTGCCATCATTGCTACCGCAGTAGGATTATATTTTGCTAAGCCCGATTTATATAAAAATTTGATCAATAATATACAAACTACAAACTTTAATATCAATCCTAAAAAAGATAATAACCCTGCAGTAGTACAAGCAAATAAGCAAGATTTGCAAAAAGCTGATTCCATCTATAATAGTAAGGGAACTGATGATATTGAAAACAAACTTAAATCTCAAGGTTTTGATGTTGAAAAGCCAAGAGACTCTACTGATGTTTCTGTAAGTAGTAAAATTATCCCTAAAAAAGGTGATTTTAGGTATGAGATTATCATTGGCTTATATATGTCAAAGGATGAGGCTAAAGAAAGAGTTAAGCAATTAAAAAACTATGAAATCAACGCCTACATTTTAGATGATAAAGATGGACCAATGGTTAAAATTAGCGGTGCCACACTTTATAATGATGAAGAAGCTGAAAAAGAATTACAAAGAATAAGAAAAGAAATTAATCCAGAAGCTTATAAAAAAGCTTATAAAATTTTAAAATAATATAATTCATGTTTTTACAAGATACTACTGCCTTACAACCTTTAGCTGATACTGCTAGCAATGCAATTTCAGCTTTACAAGCTTCTCCAAATCAAGAGTTAAGCTTATTTGAATTATTAACAAAGGGAGGTTGGGTAATGATACCATTAGCAATTTTAGCCTTATTAGCTTTAATCATATTCTTCGAAAGATATTTAACCATTAGAAAAGCAAATAAAGACGAGTCTCAACTATCAATGCAGGTAAAATCTAGCATTAAAACTGGAAATCTAGATTCAGCGATAGCTATTTGTAAAAGTAGCAATACTCCTCTTGGCCGCATGTTACAAAAAGGTTTGTTAAGAATTGGTCGCCCGATAAAGGATATTGAAGGAGCGATTGAAAACGTTGGAAGATTGGAAGTTTCTAAACTGGAAAGTAACATAGGTATTTTGGGTGTTATTGCCGGAATAGCGCCAATGCTTGGTTTCGTTGGGACAATTATTGGGGTAATCACTATTTTTCATGATGTTTCTGTAAAAGGAGTCATCGAAATTGGAACAATTTCTGGCGGTTTATATGTAAAAATGATTTCATCTGCCTCAGGATTAATTATCGGTATCATCGCATATATTCTTTATAATATTTTAACCACTATGGTTGATAAAGTAATTTTAAAGATGGAAACCGATACGATTGAATTTATTGATTTATTAGAAGAACCAGGACGATGAATTTAAGGAAGAGAGCTAGACCACATGTAGAAGTACATACATCGGCGTTAAACGATATTATGTTTTTCTTGCTGTTGTTTTTTCTATTGGCTTCAGCCGTTGTGAATCCTAATGTGGTGAAGTTATTCTTACCACGTTCTAGCAGCGGACAAGCATCGCCACAAAAAACGATTAACGTTTCTATTACAAAAGATCTGCTATATTATGTAGAGAAAGATCAAGTTCCTTTTGCAGCTTTAGAACAAAAAATTGCAACTTATCAACAAGCAAATCCAGATTTAACCGTTATTCTTTATGCAGATAATAGTATAGCAATTCAAAATGTAGTTAGCTTAACGGATATTGCCAATAAGCTTAAAATTAAATTAGTGCTGGCAACAGAACCTCAAAAATGATTGCGTTAAACTATAAAAATTCTGAGAATAATTATCCAAAAGCCATTGCTATTTCGGTGGGGATTTTAGTGGCTTTATTATTATTAAGCATTTTTTATATTGTGAGCAAAGCCGAGATTCCTGAAGAAGTTGGAGTTGGTGGAATTATTGTTAATTACGGAACTTCTGAGGAAGGAATGGGAAATGATTACATGAGCGTAGATGAACCTTCTGTCGATCCAAATGCAAATGGTAAAGCACCTGATAAAATCACTCCAAACGAAGAAGTAACTCAAAATACACAAGCCGCAAACACTGATAATAACATTGTAACAGATGATAATTCTGATGCAGTTAGTTTGAATACCAAAGCTAACGCTACGAAAACAGCTCCTACTCAAAAAACGGAAGACAAACCAAAAGCTCCAGTAATTAATCAAAACGCACTTTACAAAGGCAACAAAAATAAAGGAACAGGAACTGGCGATGGAAATGGAAATGTTGCTGGAAATCAAGGTAAACCGGAGGGTGATCCTTTAAGTGATAATTATGATGGAACTGGTTCTGGAAATGGTGGTCTGGCACTATCGCTGAAGAGCAGAAGATTTGTGAATTTACCATCAATTAAAGATGATGGACAAAAATCTGGTAAGATTGTAGTAGAAATAAGGGTTGATAAAAACGGTGTGGTTACAAGTGCAAAAGCAGGCGGACGTGGTACAACTTTGACCGATCCAACACTTTGGGATAAATGTGAAAATGCAGCTTTGGGTTCAAGGTTTAATACATTAGAATCCGCACCAGACACCCAAATCGGTACCATCGTTTTCAATTTCAAAGTGAAATAGATTTATTTCATCACAGAGCTAAACATTTTATTATCTGCGTTAATCAGCGAAATTTGCGGGAGATATTAAATTTTATTATCAGATTCAAATCACGCTAATCCTAAAATCCTGTTAATCAAGATTCAGACAAATTGTATCCTAAAAGCCAATCCCAACCACCAAAAAAATAGCACTTAAAATCATCATGATAAATACAAAAGGCATGATAAATTTAAGCCAAGCTTTATAGCTGACTTGAACCATTAACAATGCTGGGAAAACAGAACCTGTGGGTGAAATCAAGAACATAATTCCTATTCCAAATAAATAAGAATTAACAATTTCCCTTCCGGGGAGATTAAGAATTATTGCCAATGCACCAATTATTGGCATCGTTAAAACCGCCATTCCAGAAGAAGAACTCACAAAAATGGCAAAGAAAAAATAAAACAGCATCACTCCTATTATAAAAACACTCGGAGAAAAATGTTGAACTACATTTGAGGCGTAAAATAAGATAGAGTCGCCAACAAAGCCTTCATTTAGGATAATTGTCACTCCTCTTGCTAAACCCACGATTAAAGCAACAGATAATAAACCTTCTGCTCCTTTCACAAATTCGTTTACAAAAGTTTTTTCTCCAATTCTTTCAATTATCCCAACCAAAATTGCTGAACCTAAAAACAAAGCTGACATTTCTAAAGTCCACCAGTTAAAAAAGACAATTCCCACAATCATGCTAGTGAAGGTTAGGAAGAAAATGGAAAGTAAAATTTTAGTTTTAGCATTTAAACTAATGGCTTTAGCATCTAAATCTATATCAAACTCAAAGGCAGATTTTATCACACCATCAATTTGATGTGAAATTGATTTTGTTGGATCTTTCTTAATTTTAGCTGCATACCTTAAAATATACCAAATCAAAATTGTCGTCGCAATTACAAAGAATAAAATCCGTTCGTAAAGACCATCTGTCCAATTGATACCAGCAGAATTTGAAGCAATTATTACCGCAAAAGGATTACTAAAACTTGCGATAGTACCAGTGCAAGTACCACCAAAAACAATGGCTAATGGCACAATTAAATCATAGCCAGCAGCAATAAATAATGGGACTAAAACAGGATAAAACACAATGGCTTCCACATCCATTCCGTAAGAAGCTCCTAAAAAAGAAAATATGGAAGTTAAAATAATGATGAGCAATTTTTCTTTGCCTTTCATACTTTGTCCCAAATATTTAACGCCGTTAAATAAGGCATTAGTTTTATTAAAAACCGACATAAAGCCTCCAATAAAAAGGATAAAAAGAATAATATCGATACTATCAATTACCCCTTTTATGGGCGCTTCTAAAACATCAAGAAATCCTTGTGGTTTCGATTCTAACTTTTGATAAGTATTGGGAACAGATATAGGTTTACGAATATCTCCATTCACAAATTTTTGTAAAGGGATTTTTATGGATAAACTATCTAATGTTTTTTGAGTAAAAGGTAAAGAAATTGTTTCAGTTGGAGAGGAAACTACAAAAGACTTATTGTCTTGGGAAGATAGTTTGCTATACTCGCCAGCAGGCAAAAGCCATGTAGTTATAGCAGCAACAATAATAACCAACATCATTAATGTTAATGGCGTTGGGAGACTTTTGGCGCTAATTATCTTCATTGAAATACAAATCCATTTTAAAACTACCTTTTAATTTTTACCATTAAGCTATCTTCAATTCCACTTTTCATTTTTACCACATCGTCCATAATAGGATTTGGGATAGTTGCCGATAAAATATATTGCTGAACTTTCCAATTATTTCCTTGTTTTATTAAAACTCCAGAACCTCGACAAATTTTCATCTGGGTGTTTAGCAATTCATCAAACCAAGCTAAACTACCAGTTTTATCAAAATAAATATGTCTTTCTATAGAGGTAAAATTCCATGCTCTGCCTTTATCAAAAAATGGTTTTGCATAAGCCATGAAATCCTTTTTATCCCATCTTTCAGTAGCATCTGTTCCTGTAAATATGGCGTCCTCCGTATAGAAATTAAAATAAGTTTTAAAATCTGCTTTGGCAGCAGCATTATTGAATGAATCTAGTGTGGAGTTGATATGCTTCTTTTCTAAATCAGAATCAAACTTTGATTGATATTTGTTTGATACTTTCTGATTACAGGAAATTAGTGCAACAATAAATATTAGTTTAAAATCAAATAAAAAGATTTTATAATATGGTTTAAAAGGGCGATTAGCTTTCATTAATATTTATCAAAAATTAAATATATAGATTTTTACAAAAAATTAATGTTACAATATCTTAATAGCTTATAAAAATTAGCGTTTAAGAAAGGGAAATCCATGTTTTTATTTTTTAAATATTAACGTTATCCTCAAAAAGAATTTCATTTTTCTATCTTTGCGGCTTCAAACAAAAAATTTAATGAGCCATTCCGTAAAAATCAAAAACGCTTTAATTTCTGTCTATTATAAAGATAATCTGGAACCAATAATTCATCAATTGAACAAATTGGGAGTGAAAATATATACGACCGGAGGAACTGAAAAGTTTATTAGAGATTTAGGTGTTGATGTAATTCCGGTAGAAGATTTAACTTCATATCCTTCTATTTTAGGCGGTCGAGTAAAAACATTACATCCAAAAGTTTTTGGCGGAATTTTAACAAGAAGAGCGCATCAAGGTGATGAAGCACAGATTGCAGAATATGAGATTCCGGAAATTGATTTAGTGATTGTAGATTTATACCCTTTTGAGGAAACCGTAAAATCTGGAGCTTCTGAGGAAGATACAATTGAAAAAATTGATATTGGTGGCATTTCTTTAATCAGAGCAGCTGCAAAAAATCATAATGATGTGGTAATTATTGCTTCTAAAGATGATTATAGCTCGTTAAACAATTTATTAGAAACTCAAAACGGAGAAACTACTTTAGCGCAACGTAAGGCTTTCGCCAGAAACGCTTTTAATGTTTCTTCACATTATGATACTGCCATTTTTAATTGGTTTAATCAAGATGAAGATGCGCTAACTGTATTCAAACAATCAGAACAGAAAGCTTCCGTTTTGCGTTACGGAGAAAATCCTCATCAAAAAGGTTATTTCTATGGCGATTTAGAAGCTATGTTTGATAAATTGAACGGCAAAGAATTATCCTACAATAATTTGGTAGATGTTGATGCTGCTGTTGCTTTAATTGATGAATTTACAGAACCAACTTTGCCATTTTAAAACATACCAACGCATGTGGAATTGCTTCGCGTCCACAAATATTAGATGCATGGAATACTGCTTTAGCTTGCGACCCTGTTTCTGCTTTTGGTGGAGTTTTAATTTGTAACGGTGAAGTTGATGAAGCTACTGCGACAGAAATTAACAAACTATTTTTTGAGGTTTTAATAGCGCCTTCTTACTCAGCGGAAGCAGAAAAAGTAATTACTTCTAAAAAGAATCGTATCATTTTAAAACGAAAAGAAGTTGCTTTACCTGGGAAGTTATTTAAAACTTTGCTTAACGGGGTAATAGAACAAGACAAAGATAACACGGTAGAAAATGTAGCACAAATGACTGCTGTAACAGACAAAAAACCTACCGATCAAGAATTAAAAGATCTCTATTTTGCTAATAAAGTGGTTAAGCATACAAAATCTAATACCATTGTATTTGCTAAAAATAATACATTAATAGCTAGCGGAGTTGGACAAACATCAAGAGTTGACTCATTAAAACAAGCAGTGGTTAAGGCAGAAAGTTTTGGTTTTGATTTAAAAGGGGCAGTAATGGCATCAGATGCTTTTTTTCCGTTCCCAGATTGTGTAGAATTAGCAGCAGCAGCTGGAGTTACCGCAGTTTTACAACCAGGTGGTTCTATAAAAGATCAAGATTCAATAGAAATGGCAAATAAAAAAGGCGTTTCAATGGTTACAACAGGTGTCCGTCATTTTAAACATTAATATTACTTTCAAACGTTTATATTTTTGATTAGAATTAAAATAAAGAACATACTTTTACAAAACACAAAATCCTTAATAACACACAAATGGGTTTATTTAACTGGTTTACACAAGAAATTGCCATAGATTTAGGTACGGCAAATACTTTAATTATATATAATGATAAAGTGGTGGTAGATGAACCTTCTATCGTTGCTTTTGACAGGACTACCAATAAAGTGATTGCAATTGGTCGCCAAGCCATGCAAATGGAAGGTAAAACCCACGAAAATATCAAAACTGTTCGTCCGCTGAAAGACGGTGTAATTGCAGATTTTAACGCTGCCGAATACATGATCAGAGGAATGATCAAGATGATAAACGGTGGAAAAGGTTGGTTTTTTCCTTCTTTAAGAATGGTGATCTGCATTCCTTCTGGAATTACCGAAGTGGAAAAAAGAGCCGTTAGAGATTCCGCTGAAATCGCAGGTGCAAAAGAGGTTTATTTAATACACGAACCAATGGCTGCAGCCGTAGGAATTGGTATTGATGTGGAAGAACCAATGGGAAACATGATTATTGATATAGGTGGTGGAACAACTGAAATTGCTGTAATAGCCCTTTCGGGGATTGTTTGCGATCAATCTATCCGTGTTGCCGGAGATAATTTTGATAGTGATATTGTGAATTATATCCGTCGCCAACATAACATCATGATTGGTGACCGTACTGCAGAAAGAATTAAAATTGAAGTGGGGTCTGCATTGCCAGAATTGACAGATGCTCCAGCAGATTTCGCCGTTCAGGGTCGTGATTTAATGACAGGTGTGCCTAAACAAATTACCGTTTCTTATACCGAGATTGCGCATTGTTTAGATAAATCTATCTCTAAAATAGAAGAAGCGATTTTGAAAGCTTTAGAGATTACTCCACCAGAACTTTCTGCTGATATTTATCAAACAGGAATCTATTTAACTGGCGGTGGTGCGTTGCTAAGAGGTTTAGATAAGCGTATCAGTTCTAAAACTAAATTACCAGTACACGTTGCTGACGATCCGTTAAGAGCGGTTGTTAGAGGCACAGGAATCTCATTAAAAAACATAGCAAACTTTAAGTTTTTGATGCAGTAAGTTAGATTTAAGATAATATACACAAGATTTAAGACCTTGTGTTGTGGAAAGCAAAATTGGAAACAGTTTTGCTTTTTTTGTGAGATTAGTTTTTTGAAATTTTTTGATTGAACAATTTTGATTGATATGTATTGAATATATTGCACATATATTTATGATAGCGGTAACCCTAAAACAAATTACATCTACTATGAAAGCTCTAAACTTCGAATTGAAATAATTTAATATTCTTAAGCATTTGATGCCGAACTAATAAAATAAATGAAAGATTGTAACACCTTTTTATCCCCTCTAATAGACAACAAATTATTAGGCAGATGTTTTTAGAGCTAAGCAAGCTCTAATTTAAAAAGTAACGAATAATTTTAAAAAAACAACATCAATGAATAGCTTTATTAAACTAAGCATTTATTTAATTATTTTAATCATACATGGGTGTCACAAACCAGTTGGTGTAAAAACAAAAGACTGTGTCAATAAACTCACTTCGGATGACAAGAAATTGTTCTCTAACATCGGTTTTTTCTATTATAAAAAAATAATGAAATGGGACCATGATATTTCCATTGCAATTAAAGGGGACGATATTAGACCAGAAGACCCTGAAACTGTTAGAGCAATTGTTGCAGAATTAACCCCTCTTATTACACCTTTAAAAATCACATTAATTAAAAATGTTGAAAAGGCAGATATCACGATTGATTTTACCTATGAGATAACTAAGTTAGATATTTATGGATATACAAAACCAGAATTTAGATTATTTAGTAGCGCATTTAAAAAGGCTGATGTTTTTATATTTCCAATTCAAAAAGGCGATTATCGCTGGCGAACAGTTCAACATGAAATGATGCATGCAATCGGTTTCAATCATAATAAGACCTATTTAAAAGATGCTAAATTTTATGACACAACTATGAATGCGTATGTGTTGAAAAGTTATGATAAAGCAGACGAAGATAAATTTATGAAAGAACACAGAAAATATTCAGAGACAGATAAGAGAATGATAAAATTACTTTACAGCAATTGTATACCACTTGGCTTAAGTAAAAAAGATTTTGATGAATTAATAGATTCGAATTAATAAAGTAAACATTTTGAACATCATGTTTTCTGACACAATGAGGCGGAAAAATGATAAAACACTAAAAATTTTTAAAGATTTGAATGTATTGATAAAAATATTAACTACGGTGAAAGGGAAACCGCCAACAGCAAATTGTGCAAATATGACTAAGGTGGTTTTTAATAATTCATTAGTTATTTACTAAATTTAGTACGATGCGACAATGATTTTGCAAGCAATGCTATTTCTGTATAAACCTGCAACTCGTTAACAATTATAAATAACCGAAATGCCGATAATTCATCTTGAAACAAAAATAAAAGCTGAACTTGAAGTTGTTTTTGACCTGTCACGAAGTATTGACTTACACAAAATTTCTACTGAAAAAACTAATGAAACAGCAATTGCTGGAAAAACCAGCGGACTAATTGAAATGAACGAAAGCGTGACTTGGCGAGCGAAACATTTTGGCTTTTACCAAACCCTAACTTCTAAAATTACTGAATTTGATCGACCGAACTTTTTCATCGACGAAATGCAAAAAGGAGCGTTTAAAGAATTTAAACATGAACATCATTTTAAAAAACTGAACCAAACCACTTTAATGACCGATATTTTCGACTATAAATCACCTTATGGTTTTTTAGGAAAATTAGCAGACAAGTTATTTTTAGAAAAATATATGACAAAATTATTAGCGGAACGAAATAACGTGATTAAAGAATTTGCAGAATCTGACGGCTGGAAATTAGTATTATCTAAATAAAAGTACGTCTGGTAATTTGATCAAAAATGGCTGATAGCGAACATTACCAACTCACATCCCCCCACCGAATTTGACGTTTCAAAAAAACAGTTGAAAAAATTTTGCGCAGTTAAATGATTGCGTTATATTCGCAGTCAAGTAACTGCACTAATGGAAACACGTAGAGATATATTTCAAGCAATAGCCGACCCAACACGTAGAGCCATATTAAGTTTAATAGCGTTTCAAGCAATGACACCTGGAGCAATTGCTGAAAACTTTAATTCTTCAAGACAAACAATTTCAAAGCACATACAAATATTGACCGAATGCCAACTTGTAAAGCAAGACCACAAGGGGCGTGAAATATACTATCACTTTAATCCTGAAAAAATGAAGGAAGTATCTGATTGGGTCAGTCAATATCAAAAATTTTGGGATGCTAAGTTTGACTCATTAGAAAGTTATTTAGCTAAAATTCAAAAAGAGAATAAATAAAAAATGGAACAATATAATACCTTCAAACAGGAGGATAACATAATTATACATACGAGAATTCTTAATGCTCCAAGAGAATTAGTTTGGGAAGTTTGGACAACTCCAGAACATATAAAAGAATGGTGGGGACCAAATGGGTTTTCGCTAACAACCAGGACAATGAATGTAAAACCAAATAAAACCTGGGATTTTATTATGCATGGAATGGGACAAGATTGGGATAACAAAATAGAGTATTTAGAAGTCAGAAAACCTGACTTTTTAACCTATAAACATACTGGAGAAAAAAGTGATGATTATAACTTTACTGTTTCAATCTTATTTGAAGATTTGGAAGGAAAAACATTGTTAACTATGAAGTCTGTATTTAAATCAAAAGCAATTATTGACGAATTAAATAGAAAAGTAAATGCTATTGAAGGTGGAAAGCAAACTTTAAACAGACTTGAAAGCTATCTTGAAATTTTAGTTATTAAACGATAAAAAATGAGAAAAATAATTGTATCAATGCATACAAGCCTTGATGGTTTTGTGGCAGGGAAAAATGGAGAAATGGACTGGATAAATGTTGACGATGAAATGTTTGATTTGGTAGGTAAATTTACAGACGAAGCTGATACCGCACTTTACGGACGGGTTACCTACGAAATGATGAATGCTTATTGGCCAACAGCTGGCGAAAATGCCAATGCAACTAAACACGACATAGAGCATTCTAGTTGGTATAACCAATCTTTGAAAGTAATTTTATCAACCACACTTATTGCAAATGAACTCGATAAAACAAAAATCATTAGTAACAACCTTGTAGACAACATTAACAAATTGAAACAACAAGATGGAAAAAACATTCTAATTTTTGGAAGTGCAACTGCGACACAGTCACTATTTAACGAAGGACTAATTGACGAACTCTGGCTATTTGTTAATCCAGTTGTAATTGGTGATGGAATTCCAATGTTTAAAGGAATTACTCACATGTCAAATTTAACACTCATTGAAAGCAAACAATTTCCTAGTGGTGTAATTGGACTTCATTATTCAAAAAATTAGTGACTGACAAAAAACAACTAATCGCTAATATGTCCCACCTGTTCGGAGAGTTAAGAAAAACATCTTTCCGGATCCAATAATCAAAAAGAGTTTGCAAACTCTTTTATAGCAGATTCCTAAAAGTCGCAAATTTTAAGAAATTAATGGTTTTTATTTTGAACAAACATCCAATTTTTCTTAAATTCCCGATATGAATTTCAGAACCTTAGGAAAAAGCAATTTAAAAATATCAGAAATCAGTTTAGGAACCTGGCAGGTTGGTGGGAAATGGGGCGAACCTTTTGACCACAAAAATGCAGATGAAATCCTGAATAAAGCTATAGACGGTGGAATTAATTTTATTGATACCGCAGATGTTTACGGAGATGGAGAAAGTGAAAAAGCAGTCGGTAGAGTTGTAAAATCAAGATCAGAAAAAATTTATGTAGCCAGCAAATGTGGTAGAAGATTAAATCCTCATGTAAATGAAAGCTATACCATAAAAGCATTAAGAGGTTTTGTAGAAGACAGTCTTAAAAATACAGGTTTAGAGACTTTAGATTTGATTCAGTTACATTGCCCACCGACAGAAGTTTTTTATCGTCCAGAAATTTTTGAATTGTTTAATACTTTAAAAGAAGAAGGAAAAATCCAAAATCTGGGCGTAAGCGTGGAGAAAGTGGAGGAAGGCATAAAAGCAATGGAATATCCAAATGTTTGCTCCATACAATTTATTTATAATATGTTTAGGCAAAGGCCAAATGAACTGTTATTTGATTTGGCAAAGAAAAATAATATCGGTTTGATTGCCAGAGTTCCTTTAGCCAGTGGTTTACTAACCGGTAAATTCTCTAAAGAAACTACTTTTGATAAAGATGATCATCGTAATTTTAATAGAAACGGAGAAGCTTTTGACAAAGGAGAAACTTTTTCTGGAGTAGATTATGATAAAGGTTTAGCAGCGGTAGACGAATTAAAAAAGATTTTCCCAAATGCAGATCTCCCACAAATTGCGTTAAAGTGGATTTTACAATTCCCGGAAATAACCTGTGTAATTCCTGGAGCTTCAAAAATAAATCAATTAGAAAGTAATTTAAAGGTTGAGGGATTGAGCGATTTGAAATCGGAAGAATTAGAAGCAATCAATAAAATTTATAATCAATACATTAAAGAAGATGTTCATCAAAGATGCTAATGTGGTTTTTTGCTGAATAAAAAACATAAAATAACTGGCTTAAATGTTGAAAATAATCTCCCAAATTTTAATCGCCTTTGTAGCGCTTGAACATTTATATATCATGTATTTTGAAATGTTTGCTTGGGAAACCATCGGCAAAAAGACTTTTAAAACTTTGGGCGATGAATTGTTTAAACCAACAAAAGCACTGGCAGCAAATCAAGGTTTGTATAACGGATTTTTAGCAGCTGGCTTAATCTGGACTTTTTTTATCTCAGACCCACAATGGTCTAAAAATATTGCTATATTTTTTCTGGTTTGTGTAATTACAGCTGGAATTTATGGTGCAATAACAGCTAGCAAAAAAATATTTATTGTACAAGCATTACCGGCAATTTTAGCGCTCATTTTTATTGTATTGGCTGTAAATTAAAATTATCTATTATTTTAAAACTCATCATTTTTAAAACTTACGAAGTTTTTGAAACTTCGTAAGTTTAATCATTAACATATTTTATTTTAAATAAACATAAGTAATCCCATCCCCGCCTCTATCTACATGCTCATCTTCCATTTTACTGACTTGTGGGTAGTTTTTTAAATAATTTCTAATTAGTTTTCTTAAGATTCCATCGCCTTTGCCATGGATAATTTTAAAATTTGAAAAACCGAACATCACCGCCCTATCAAAATAGCGTTCTAATTCTGCAATAGCCTCTTCTCCCCTTTGCCCACGTAAATCTATTTCTGGAGAAAATGAAGCGGCAGTATCTGTGTAAGAAGAAGTTCCAAATGTTTTCACCGCTTTTGGAACACTTTTATTACTTACTTTTTCAACTCTTTTTTTCTTAACAACAGAACGTAACTCGCCGAAAGCAACAATTAAATTGTCTTTAGAAATTTCTAAAACTTGAGCCAGATTTTCTGTATCCAACATCTTAATCCAATCACCAACAATAATTTCTTCTTCATCTTTGGCTTTAGGTTTTTCAGAAGGTTTTATTTGATTTTTTTGAAGCTCTGATTGCAGATTTGCCCTTAAATTTTGTGTAACCGTTTTATCAGCTTTGTTTTCTTTGATTTCAGATATGGTGTTTTCAACTAATTTATTGGCATTTTTGATGATTTGTTGAGCTTCTAATTTTGCATCTCTAATCAGGTTTCGCTTATTTTCATCATAATAAGCTTTTAGTTTTTCATTTTCTGCTAAAAGCGAGTTGTTCTTCCTGCGTTGTCTGTCTAAATCAATCTTTGCATCTAAAACTTCTTTTTTATCACGCTCTAAATCAACTAAAAGTGTGTCGATTTTACGTTGCTGAACGCTGATTTTGCTTTTTGCCAGTTCTATCAATTTTGGAGATAAACCTATTTTTTGGGCAATTTCAAACGCATAAGAGCTTCCTGGTTTACCCATTTCCAGCATATAGGTCGGCTTTAAATTTACATTATCAAAAATCATAGAACCATTTTCAATTCCTTCTGCATGGTTGGCATACAATTTCAAATTAGAATAATGAGTTGTAATTAATCCAAAAGACTTTTTCTGATTAATCTGTTCTAAAACTGCTTCGGCAATTGGTCCTCCAAAAAGCGGATCTGTTCCTGTCCCAAATTCATCAATCAAAACTAAAGTCTTTCCTGAAGTGTGCTCGGTAAAATATTTCATTTTAGAAAGATGCGCAGAGTAGGTACTCAAATCACTCTCTATGGATTGGTCATCTCCAATATCTGCAAAAATCTGTTTAAAAATCCCAATTTCAGATTCTGGAGCAGCAGGAATTAACAAACCAGCTTGCGCCATAATCTGCAACAAACCCACCGTTTTCATAGCCACAGATTTTCCTCCAGCATTTGGGCCAGAAACCAACAAAACCCTTACACTATCATCTAAATGAACGTTTAGCGGCACCACGCTTTTACCAACATCTTTATGGTTTAACATCAAAAGTGGATGTTTTGCATTAATCAACTTTAAGCGAGTCTCTTTTAATAAGATGGGCATTTCAGCCTCAATTTTAATAGAAAAAAGTGCCTTTGCCCTTACAAAATCTAACTTGGTTAAAA
Organism: Pedobacter psychrophilus; assembly: GCF_001652725.1. GTDB lineage: Bacteria > Bacteroidota > Bacteroidia > Sphingobacteriales > Sphingobacteriaceae > Pseudopedobacter > Pseudopedobacter psychrophilus. Next base: position 242,265 of record NZ_LWHJ01000027.1, on the reverse strand, counting down.
AACCATGGTAGGATAATAAAATGGGCACATAAGGTCTTAATTGATTGGTAAGCTCGGTTAAAATCCTAATAATTTCCCTTCGCTTATCAAATTCTAAATCTCTTATTTTATTATTGAGACTAAAAACTTCTTCGGGTTCTATAAATACCGTTTGGCCAGATGAAGATTCATCATGAACAAAACCTTTTAATTTTCTTTTATTTTCAGCCAAAATTGGGATACAAATCCTTCCTTCTCTAACTGTTAAACTCCCATCGGCTACCCAATTATTTAGTTGGGCATTTTTATAAATTTGATCAATTTTTTTTCTCGCTTCTTGTTCTGCTTTGCTGATGGCAGCTGTAATATTAGAAAGTAAACGAGAAGCATTGGGTTTAATTTTTCCTTTAACATCAATAACCGCTTCAATATGTTTAAGGATATTTTTTTCGATGGGTAAATGTTCGAAAAGTGCCTCTAAATTTGGATATTGCCCTTCCCTATCAGCAAAATACTTGATTACAGCAAAAACAGTTTGCAAAGAACTATAAATTTGAAAAACCTCATCCTCACTTAAAAAAGTTCCTTCTATCCTTGCTTTTTCTGCTAATCTTTTGATGTCAAAAAAACTTTGGATAGGTAGAGGTTGGTCGTTTTCTATGATATTTTTAAACTCGTTAGTTTGTCGTAAAAATTTATTGATTTGGTCATAATTGCTCATAAACTGCATTTTATCAACCATTCCACGTCCCATTTCACTGATACAAAAATTCTTGATCGAATCTTTTATATCATCAAAACCCAGTTTTTGTAAGCTATTTTGCGGGTAAATCATTTTTTATTTTTCTTTTTCTCTTAAATTTTATAACTTTTTTTACCGCTTTAATGCTGTCTGCTTTTTCTAATCGGTTTAAACTATCGGTGACCTTATTAAAAATCTCATCTAATTCTGTAGCTCTTAAACTGTAATATTTAAGGCTCTTGGTAAACTTAGCAGAATCAATATTGTTTTTTTTGAATATGTAATTATACCTTGTATGAGCCTGACGTTGTAGGGAATCTGGCTTATAAATTTGGTTCAAATAAGCATCAGTAATACCCATATCAAACAAAACGTTTACCATTTGGTCTTTATTAATAATTCCTTTTGGGGCATCGTCCCTATTACAAGACAGCAAAAAGAATGCACAAACTATCATTAATAATTTATTCATAATCAGTATTATACGATTTATTTGTAATTAAAACCTAAGGTATTTTGTTTAAGATTCTTGTTCAGATAAATCATTCTTATTTTTGTAAAATAATCAGCTAAAATTACGCATAAATGAGCATTACAGATAATTTAAAAACATTAAAAGCAGAGATAGAAAGCGTAAGTGTAAAATTGGTAGCAGTCTCTAAAACCAAGCCAATAGAAGATTTACAAGAAGCTTATAATGCTGGACAAAGAATTTTTGGCGAAAACCAAGTTCAGGAATTGGCAGATAAATATGAAAAATTACCAAAAGATATTGAGTGGCATTTAATTGGCCATTTGCAAACCAATAAGGTAAAATATATTGCTCCTTTTATTTCAATAATACATTCTGTAGATAGCATGAAATTGTTGCAAGAGATTAATAAACAAGCTCAAAAAAACAACCGTATTATTGATTGTTTGCTACAGATTTACATTGCCGATGAAGAAACGAAATATGGTTTAGGCTTTGATGAAGTTATTGAATTACTAGAATCTCAGGAATTTACCGAATTAGAAAACATCAGGATTGTTGGTTTGATGGGAATTGCTACCAACATAGAAAACGATAAACAGATTAAAGAAGAATTTTACGAGCTTAAAACTTTATTTGATGGGATAAAAATCAGTTATTTTAAAAATCAAGATTCTTTTAAAGAACTTTCAATGGGCATGAGTGCTGATTATAAAATTGCAATTGATCAAGGCAGTACTTTAGTAAGAATTGGGAGCGATATTTTTGGAGAACGTGTAATAAAGCATTTTCAAAACGAAGATAATTAATGAAAATTGATATTAGATATGCTTTAAAAGAAGATTGTAGTCGGATTTTAGAGTTAATTCACGAGTTAGCTTTATATGAGAAAGCTCCACAAGAAGTCACCGTTAGTTTAACAGAGTTTGAAGATGCAGGCTTCGGAGAAAAACCAGTTTGGAAAGCTTTTGTAGCCGAAGTTGATGGATATATTGAGGGGTTTTCTTTATTTTATATTCGTTATTCTACATGGAAAGGCTGTCGCTTATATTTAGAAGATTTTATTGTCACCGAAAAAATGCGTGGACAAGGAATTGGCAAATTATTATTTGAAAAAACAATTCAGGAAGCTAAAGAAAAAAATTACTCCGGTATGGTTTGGCAAGTTTTAGATTGGAACCAACCGGCAATTAATTTTTACAATAAATACAATTCTGGTTTAGAAGATGGATGGATAAATGCATCTTTATCAAAAGAACAAATACAACATTTCTAAAATGCAAGTCTATAAATTTGGTGGTGCTTCGGTTAAAGATGCAGAAGGAATAAAAAATTTAGCAGCAATTGTTAAAATGGTTCCTCAAAATAATTTGTTGATAGTTATTTCTGCGATGGGCAAAACCACTAATGCCTTAGAAAAACTTACAAATAGCTATTTTAATCAATTAGAAGATACTCATGAAATTTTTGAGGAAGTAAAAAATTATCATTTTGCTATTCTTCATCAACTTTTTAATGATGACAAGCATCCTGTTTTTGATGAGATTGCCAACACTTTTGTAGAAATAGATTGGATTATTGAGGATGAACCAGTTGATCCATTTGATTTTATTTACGATCAAATTGTTTCTATGGGAGAAATTGTGGCTACCCGAATTGTGAGCCATTATTTAAACTTTATTGGTATAAAAACGCAATGGCTAGATGCTCGGTCTTACATACAAACCAATAATACTTATCGCGAAGCAAAAATAGATTGGGTGAAAACAGAAGATTTAATTCTTAAAAATATCCCTAAAATATTAGAAAATCAGGTTGCCATAACACAAGGATTTATTGGCAATACGTCAGAAAATTTCACTACCACTTTAGGCAGAGAAGGTTCTGATTTTACGGCTGCAATTTTTGCTTCCTGTTTAAATGCTACAGATGTTACCGTTTGGAAAGACGTTCCTGGTATTTTAAACGCAGACCCAAAACTATTTGAAGATTGCGTAAAGTTTGATGAACTTTCATACCAGGAAGCCATAGAAATGACTTATTATGGGGCAACAGTAATTCATCCAAAAACCATAAAACCACTTCAAAATAAGCGTATTCCATTATATGTAAAGCCCTTTTTATCTCCAAAAGAAAAAGGAACAGTTATTAAAGAAGCTCAGGTTCAAATCTCTATTCCTATTATTATTGTAAAGAAAAACCAAGTTTTGGTGACTTTAAATACCCGAGATTTATCTTTTATCACAGAAAATCATTTAAGAGATATTTTCAAGGCTTTCGCCGATGTTAATATAAAAGTGAATACTTTGCAGATTTCTGCTTTAAGCTTTTCAGCGAGTTTTGATTTTAGAGAGGATAAATTTGAAGCCTTTAAAAAGTTAATGGAGAACGATTTTTCATTTAAGTTTAACGCTAATTTAAAGCTGATTACCATTCGCCACGCAGATGAAAAAAGCATTCAAAAATATATAAACGGCGATGTTTACTTAGAACAACGCAGTAGAAATACCGCTCAATTTGTTTTAAAAGATGAGTGATTTTAATCCAGAATTACTTAACCCAAAGGTTCAGGATTTTATCCAAAAAAATCTGAAGACTGATTTAACCAAAATCATTTTAAAAGGTTCGCCTTTGCTAAATATTAGTATTCAAGAAATTGCGATACAAATTGATGGTAAAAATAGGATAGAAAAAAAGCTGCCCACATGGTTTAAAACAGATGGTATTTTATTTCCACCAAAAGTTAATTTAGAACAATCCTCTTCAGAAATTACTGCTACTTATAAAACAAAATTAATCAATAATGGAGATTTAATTGATTTAACAGGTGGTTTTGGTGTAGATGATATGGCTTTCGCCGATAAGGCTAAAAACGTTTTTCATTGTGAAATAGACGCCAACCTTTCAGCAATTGTTGCTCAAAATGCAAAAGTTTTAGGAAAATCTAATGTTAAATTTGTCATCGGCGATAGCCAAAAATTTATAGAAAAAACGCATAAAGTTGCAAACATTTATGTTGATCCATCTCGCAGACAAAATAGTCAGCGGGTTTTTATGTTAAAAGATTGCGAACCAAACGTAGTTGAAAATCAAGTTTTATATTTAAAAAAGGCAGACAAAGTGATTATTAAAGCTGCACCGATGTTAGATATTTCGGCAGCTTTAAAAGAATTAAAAAGAGTAAGTGAAGTGCATATCATTAGCTTAAATGGTGAATGTAAAGAGTTAATATTTGTATTAGAAAATAAAGAAATTTCAGAAACCAAAATTATTTGTGCCTTAATCAATCAGCATCAAGAAAATATTTTTCAATTTAATTATAGCGAAGAAAAAAGTATTCAAAATCAAAGTTTTGCTATTCAAAAATATCTTTACGAACCAGATGCGGCTATTTTAAAAGGTGGTTTCTTCAAATCTTTAACTCAAAAATTTGATGTTAAAAAACTGAATCCGAATACCCATTTGTACACTTCACAAGAGATAACAAAAAATTTCCCTGGTAAAACTTTTCAGGTTATTCAGCAAATCCCGTTCAATAATTTTTCTTCGGCTAAAGCCACAAAAAAAGCAAATGTGGTTACCAGAAATTTCGATTTAAAGCCCGAAGAAATTAAGAAGCAATTTAAAATTAAAGATGGCGGCGAAGATTTCTTGTTTTTCATCACCGATTTTAAAGAACAGAAACAAGTAATTTGGGCTAAGAAAGTTTAGTTAAATAATACATGTAAGAAACCGCGTCATGTCGAGGAACGAGACATCTCACATATAGTTGTCCAACAAAAAATTGTACTTATGAAATGACAACTTTGCAAGTGAGATGTTTCATTATCATACAAAATGAAGAACTTATACTTCAAAACTAATCAAATCCTCCACCCCTATTAATTTTCTTTAAAGCTTGTTGTCGTTTTTGATCCAATCTTTTTGCAATTGCAGCTTTATTAGGTTTAGTTGGTTTTCTGGGCTTTTCTACAATCAAACTATTTTTGATCATATGAATGGCTCTTTTTACAGCCAATTCTTTATTTCTTAATTGGGTTCTTTCTTCCTCAGAAAATAATTGGAAGGTGTTCTCTTTATTAATTCTATTCTTAAGTTTTTCTGCGATTAAAAGTTTTTGTTCCTCAGAGAATATTATAGAATTTTGGAAATCCCAATTCAATTCAACTTTTGTTTCCACTTTATTTACATTTTGTCCGCCTTTGCCACCACTTCTAGAAGTTTTAAATTTAAACTCCTTTTCTAATTCTTCTGTTATGATTTTCATAATTAAAGCTAAATTAGCGATGAAATGCTTAAAAACATTATTCTAGTTATTTTAACTTTTTTCTTGGTTGATGTTGCTACAGCACAAACTGGTGGTAGTGGTGTTTTTAGATTTCTGAATTTGCCAAACTCTGCAAAAGTTGCCGCTTTAGGTGGCGCTTTTCCTTTAGCTAACGAGTTAGAGTTTACAGAAACTTTTAAAAATCCATCTTTAATTTCTAAAGAACATATAGGTACAATTGCCTTAAACTACAGCAATTATATTAGTGATATCAACTTCGGTTCTTTACAATATGGACTTAAAATCAAAGACGAGGCTTTAAGTTTGGGTTTAATGTATATCAATTATGGTAATTTTGAAGAAGCAAATGCTACTGGAGAATTAACAGGAAATACTTTTAATGCTGCCGATTATTTGCTCAACATTGGTTTTGGAAGAAACTATAAAAACAAAGTTTTTTACGGAGCAAATGCTAAAGTAATTTATGGTAATTATGAAAGTTATAACTCCATAGCTTTAGCCGCAGATATTGCTATTTCATATGTAGATACAGCTAAAAATATCACCACAGGGTTGATTTTTAAAAACATAGGTTATCAATTAAAACCTTTTAATGATGTAAAGGAAAATCTGCCTTTTGAAATTTCTATAGCTTTATCAAAAAAGTTAAGATATGCTCCATTTCGGTTTCATTTAACTTATGATAATCTACAAAACTTTAATCTTACTTATCAGACAAATAATGCTAGTCAAGAAATTGATTTGATTACCGGGCAACCTATTATCAATAAAAGTAGTTTTGCAGATAAATTTAGTCGGCATATTATTTTAGGAACAGAATTGTTATTATCGCAATCTTTTAATTTGCAAGCTGCTTATAATTTCCAAAAAAGTAAAGAATTAGGAATTGTAGGTACTGGAGGTTTGGCGGGTTTGTCTTTCGGATTATCATTAAAACTAAAAAAATTCAGTTTTGCTTATGCTCATTCTTCTTTGAATGCAGCAGGAAGTAATAACTATTTTTCATTGCTTTTAAATCCATCCATTTTTAAAAATAAAAATTGAGGATTTATACCTTTATTTTTCATACAATTTTAACTTTGTAAACATGAATAAAAATATTGTAGTGGCTATAGATGGTTATTCATCTTGTGGAAAAAGCACTTTGGCTAAAGCTTTAGCAAAAAAACTACAATTTATTTATGTGGATAGTGGCGCCATGTATCGAGCGGTTACCCTGTATTTTTTAAGAAATGAAACTGATTTAAAAAATCACGATTTAATAATTGATGCTTTAGAGCACATAGACTTGAATTTCCATTCCAGAGATTATCAATCTCATATTTTATTAAATGGCGAAGAAGTAAGTGAAGAAATACGTCAAATGCCAGTTTCTGAAAATGTGAGTCCTATTTCGGCAATCAAAGAAGTAAGGCAACAAATGGTGAAAGAGCAACAAAAAATGGGTAAGTCTAAAAATATCATTATGGACGGTAGGGATATTGGAACTACTGTTTTTCCTGATGCTCATGTTAAGTTTTTTATGACTGCCGATCCAAAAATTAGAGCAGAAAGACGTTTTAATGAATTATCTGCTAAAGGGGAAAATGTAAGTTTAGAAGAGATTTTTGAAAATATTGCACACAGGGATTTTCAAGATACAACCAGACAAGAAAGTCCTTTAGTAAGAGCTGATGATGCAATTATCTTAGATAATACAAATTTAACAGAAGAGGAACAGTTGAATTTTGCCTTAGAAAAAATAATGCCTTTTCTTAAATAGCCTTTATCCAACCTTTTTTATCTTCTTGAGAGATATAAAGAAAATCTCCGCTGTAGCCTAAAACTTTATACGCCAATTTTTTATTAAACTTTGCTGTTGGGATTGCTGTATTTTCAGGAGCTTCCAAAATCAAACTATCAACTATGTTTGTTTTTTTGTTGATTTTAGGATTAAGACCCTTTAAACTATTTTGATATTTTAATATTCCATCACCATTTCCAAAGGTGATGCTTTCAGTTGAAACCGATAAAATATTTACAGGAATAACAGAATCATTATCTGCTAACATCAACTCCTCTCCTAAATATTTAACATCAGATTTAACTTTTCCAACTATGCTATCTCTTTTGTAGATATAGTTTAAAGGATCTATCGCACCGCCGTTGGTATAAATGCCAAAATGCAAATGGGGCGATGTAGTTTTGGCATTGCCAGTATTCCCAATAAAACCTACAACATCTCCCTTATTTACAGATTGTCCGATGTTTACAAGTTGGCTATCCAGATGAGCATAATAAATAGAAGGTCCGCCTAAGCCAAGCTTTTGCCACACTACTTTGCCACCTAAAGTTGTGATTTGTACTCGTGAAATCGTTCCATCGGCAACAGCCAAGACAGGTGTGTTTCTTTTATTAAAAATATCAACGCCTTCATGGTTTCTTTCACCTCCATCTCTTGAGTTACCCCAAAAGCTTTTGATATCTTTATTTTCTCCATTTTTTACGGGGAAAGCAAGTTTTGGTAATTCTGCAACTTCTAAAATTGTATATAAGTTTACCAGCAATTTAGGTTGCAAACGAAGCGTTAACACCTCATCATTATCTGATTGATAATAAAATGTAGTGTCACTAATAAATTCACTAATCATTGCTTTTCTTGAACTTACATCATTAAATAAGTCTAAAAAAACACCACTTTTTGATTTAGAATTTATTGTGAATTTAAGCTTAGTACTTTGTTTATAATTAATTTGATAAGCAGTAGCAGAAGGAATATTCTGTTTAAAAAATATTTCTTCTTTAAAAGGAAATTTTAAATTTTGATTTGGATTTGATAAGACCTCTAAACCATTATTTATCCAAATTTTTCCCATTGCTGTTGTATCTAAACCTACATTAACTAAAGAATTAATGTAGCCTTGATATGGCGAAGACTTAAAGATTGTTTTGCAAGAAAAGAATCCAATTAAAATACATAAAGCCGCAAAATAGTTTACCAATTTAATCATTCTCATCATTTGATTTTATTTCAGAGTCGTATTGTTGCTCATCTAAAGGTAAAGAATGGGTGTTTGAAGAAGAAGGATGTTTATCAATTACATCTTTTATAGAAATAACATCTTTTTCTGGATGTTCTGTGTGTTTTTCTTCTCGCTCGGCAGCAATAGAATCTTGATTTTCATCTTTTAATTCCTCTTGTTTTGATTGTTGATTTTCCATAATGATAGATTTTTTATATCACTATGCAGAAATTGTGCCTTTATAAACGACTATAAAAATGCACCAAAATAATATATCCATGCCATTAAAAAAACTTGTAACGGCATTCTTATCCATAAATAACTTAATCCTCTTCCAGTAAAATTTTCTCTTTCTACACTCACTTTTTTTATCGCACCAATTATATTAGAGGGAATTATTGCTAAAAGATATAACATTACGATAATGGACACATTTTTTGATATTTCATCAATTAACAGTCCGGCTGCAAAAGCAATTTCTAAATCTCCTGAAGCTAAAACGATAATTCTTTTGTATTTATCGCTAAAATTATCAGGCATGGTTAGCTCTAATCCATCTGTGTGCACATAATGTATAATAGCTGTGAAAATTAGCATTAATGAAAATGAAAATCTCCCACAAAAAGCAAGTGAAACCTGATCAAAAATCAAATATGAAATGCTGCAAAAAATAAAAAAGGTAGAAAGTAAAATAGCTAAAGGCTTCATTATTTCTATTAGGTTAGCACTAAAATAGTTTATTTATTTTAATAAATACTAAACCTAAAAATCAATATTTTATAGTAATTATTTAAAATGGATTGCTAACAAAACACTAATAGTTATATTGCATTTCTATTCTAAAATTTAGAAACATTTATGCAAACTTTTAATGATGTCCATTTACAATTTGCGTCTTTTTTCAAAAGCCAAAACCTACAACCTTATGCATATTTAGTTTCTAAAAAGCTTTCTCAAGGGCATATCTGCTTAAATTTAAATGAATTATCAACAGAAAAAGAAGACATCTCTTCTTACTTTAAAATAAATAATTTAAATATTGAGCAGCTTAAAAAAGAAAAAATGGTTAGCCTTAAAGGCGATGAAAAACAACCTTTTATTCTACATCAAAATAGGTTGTATTTACAACGATATTTCAATTACGAAAGCAAAATCTTAACTCGAATTTTGAAATTTAAAAATAATACTGAAGAGTTAAATCAGCTAAATCGATTAAAAGAAAACAAAGATTTTATAAAAAACTTATTTCCATCCACTCCAAATATTATCAATTGGCAATTAGTAGCGGCTGTTAACAGTTTTATAAATAATTTTACGATAATTACTGGCGGACCAGGAACAGGAAAGACAACTACGGTAGCTAAAATTTTGGCGATCATGTTTCAAATAAATCCCGATTTAAAAGTTGCTTTAGCAGCACCAACTGGTAAAGCAGCTGCAAGAATGGCCGAATCTTTAAAACAGGCTGATTTAAAAGTAGATGAAGATATAAAATCAAAATTTGAGCTTCTAAAACCCGCAACTATTCATCGTTTATTGGGTTATGTTCCAGATTCGCCTTATTTTAAACACAACCGAGAAAATCCGCTTTTAGTTGACGTTTTAATCGTTGATGAATCTTCTATGATTGATGTGGCTTTATTTTCTAAATTATTAGATGCGGTTGGCAATCAAACAAAACTGATTTTACTAGGCGATAAAGACCAATTGGCTTCAGTAGAAGCAGGCAGTTTATTTGGAGATTTATGTTTAGCCCAAAATCAATTAAACATTTTTGACGAAGAAAGAACCCAGTTAATAAATAGTTTAATTGATGATGAATCAGCTCAAATTTCCACAAATATTGATTCTCAGGATATTTCACATCCTTTATTCCAACATATTGTTGAATTAAAGCATAGCTATCGTTTTAAAGGCGAAGAAGAAATTGGTGTTTTTAGTAAGGCCATTATCAATAATAACCAAAAAACTATTAAAGAATTTATCGATAAAAAAGAAAACGGACAAGTAACTATTGATACGAATTATGATATAAAACTATTTCACGAATTTGTAAAAGGTTATCAAGATTATATTGATGAAACGGATATAAAAAAAGCATTAAAAAAATTGAATAATTTAAAGGTTTTATGTGCCGTTAGAGAAGGAGAACAAGGCGTTTATATGATCAACAAACATATTGAAAGTTATCTTTCAGAAAAAAAACTCATCAATAAAGGCTTAGAATTTTACCTTCATCGGCCTATTATGATTACAAAAAATAATTATGCGTTAGGACTTTTTAATGGAGATATAGGCATTATCAGAGAAGATGATCATAAAGTTTTAAAAGCCTTTTTTGAGAATTCGGAAGGTAAGTTGGTTTCAGTTTTCCCGGGATTGCTGTCACAAGTTGAAACTGTTTTTGCAATGACTATCCATAAGAGCCAAGGTTCTGAATTTACCAATGTCTTGATGGTTTTACCGAAGGCAGAAAACATCGATATTTTAACCCGTGAATTATTATATACAGGTTTAACGAGGGCAAAGCAGAATGTAATTTTACAAGCTTTAGAAGCTAACTTATTAAAATCGGCGGAAGCAAAAGTAGAAAGAGCTTCTGGAATTAATCAAAGGTTTCTCTTAGAATAGAGATGTGAGAATTGAGATATGAGATTTATCGATTGAATTTTAATCCAACTTAAAATAAAAAATATTACAAGTTCTTATAACTCTATTCTAATTCTATTATCTCAAATCTAATTACTCAATACTCAATAAATAATACTCAATACTAAAACAAAAATGTCAGTTAGTTTAAAGGTTTCCAATTCATTAGCACAATTAGCTTTACAATTTTGTGAAGATTTAAAATCTAAGAAAACAGGAATTTTTCAGCCTTACAATTTCATAACTCAAACCGAGGGAATGAATAATTGGTTGAAGCTACAATTGGCAAACCATTTAAAGATTGCGGCAAATTATCGTTTCTTAAAACCAAACGATTTAGTTGCGCAGATTTACCATATTTTAGGTGGGGAATATTTACAGCCTTTATCGCCGGAAAATCAAAGTTGGTTGATTTTTAAGATTTTAGGAGAAGAATCTTTTATCAATAAATTTAAAAATATCTCTCAATATTATGATGAAGAGAATTTAGATAAAGATTTAAAAAGGCTTGCCCTAGCGCAAAAAATAGCCGATTTATTTGACCAATATCAGATTTACCGACCAGAAATGATAAAGCTTTGGAATCAATCTACTGTTGCAGATATTGGTTTTGATGAATGGCAAAAATATATTTGGATAAAAGCCAAAGAACTCGCTGAAAAGAAATTCCCTGATAAAACCTACATGAGCGATTATATTTTAGAAGCGCTAAAAACGCCTCAAAATGTAAATCGTTTAACCCAAAAAATGCCTGATATTTATTTATTCGGACTTTCAGTTTTAACGGATTTTCATATCCAACTTTTTCATGTACTTGGACAGCATATTAACTTTTTTTATTATTTGCTAAATCCCGCTCCAGAGCAATATTGGATAGAGGATATCAGTAAAAAAAGGGCGATTCGTTTGCAGGATAAATATCAGGATGAAGATTATTATCAAAGCGAAGGAAACACTTTATTAACCAATTGGGGAAAGGTTATACAAAGTACTTTTTTCTTATTATTTAAAAATGAGGAAATGTTAAATGCTTATGAAGTAATTGAAAATCAAATATTTGAAAACAAATCTTTACTGCATATCATTCAAAATGAGATCTATGAAAATTTAGATGATCAGGATAGAAAACCATTAAATGAAGCATTAATTAATGATGGTTCTATCAGCATTAACTCTTGTTTTACGCCAGCCAGAGAGGTGGAAGCACTTTATAATTATTTGGTTTCTTTGGTTGATAAAGGAGATAAAAAGCTTTCGCCGAGGGATATTGTGGTGATGGTGAGTGATATTGATACTTATGCGTCTTACATCAAAGCGGTTTTTAAAAATGCGCCTTATAAATTTAATTTTAGCATAGCCGATGAAAGTTTTACATCAAATGATACCATCGTTGCTGCTCTAATTGGTTTGATGGAATTGAATAGCCACAATTTAACTGCAGAAAATGTTCTGCAATTGTTAGATTTTGGATACATCCGTAAAAGGTTTGGAATTACTGATTTAACGCTGATCAGAAAAATAGTAAATCAAGCTAATATCCGTTTTGGGATTGAAGGAAGTTTAGAAGATGAGAGTGTTTATGTAAGCTGGAAATATGGTTTAGAACGTATCATTTTTGGGATTTGCATCAGCGGAAGCGAAGAATATGAAACCGAAAACCATACTCTTTTTCCTTTAGATATGGTGGAAGGCTCAGCCGCAGAAGAAATCATTCGTTTTGTACATTTTGCGGAGGTTTTGATTGCTTCCATCCAACAAAGAGAAAGAAACAGAAATCTAACGGATTGGGTAAAATATGTAGAAAATATCTTGACTAACCTCATTTTTGATACCGTTGATAATGTGGATGAAGATTATAACCTGCTTATTAAACAATTAGAAAAGTATAATTCTTTAAATGAGCTGTTAATCGAGCCGCTAAGTTTTCAGTTATTTAACTATAACTTATTGCAATCGCTTTCAGCAAGTACAAAAACTGGGTCTTTTGCGGGTGGCGGAATCACTTTTTGTTCTTTAATCCCAATGCGAAGTATCCCGTTTAAAGTGGTGGCTTTGTTGGGTTTAAATTACGATAAATTCCCCCGTAAAGAGCATCCTGTAGATTTTGATCTCATAAAACAGCATCCAAAATTGGGGGATAGAAATGTAAAAGACAATGATAAACACTTGTTTTTAGAGACCATTTTATCGGCACAAGAAAAACTTTACCTCAGTTATATTGGTCAAAATGATAAAGACAATACCAGCATTCCACCTTCTGCTTTAATTGATGAATTGTTAGATTATCTTCAAAATAAATACGAGAATGATGATTTAGCCAGCCAGATGATTATTAAGCATCCTTTACACAATTTTAGCGATAAAAATAATGAACTAAACAGGTTAAATTATCTAATTCATGTGCCGTTAAAAGATTATGATTTCTTCCAAAAACAAGCAAAAACTAAGGACTTAGAACTGACAGAAATAAACATAAATTCATTTATTAATTTCTTTAAAAACCCATTTAAAGCTTATTATCAAAAGGTTTTAAATATTTATTATGAGGATGAAGATTTACTTTTAGGAGATACCGAGGCTTTTGAATTAGACAGTTTGCAGCAATGGAATTTAAAGCAAAATTTATTACTGGCTAAAGCCGATGATTTGCCAATTTTAAAAAACAGACTTTTAAAAACCGGAGGTTTGCCATTGAAAAATATGGCGGATTTAGTAATCAAAGATTTAGATGAGAAGGTGAGAATTGTTAGAGAATTATTAAACCAAACTATAAATAACGAAGATGAAAAATCTTTGCCTATAAATGTAGAATTAAGGAACGGAAGCATTTTATCCGGCAATATTTCTGGAGTTTATGGCGATAAATTGATATTCATTTCCTGGTCTAAAAAAGAAAATAAAGGTTTACTAGAAGCTTACATTATTTATTTAGCTGCCCAAGCTTCTGGCTTGAATCTCAGCCTCTATTTTATTAGTGCAAATAACGAGAAAGCTTATAAAAGTCAGCAACTTAACTCGGCGGAAGCCAAAGAAAAATTAAATGAAATGTTTAAGCTTTATCATCGAGGTTTAAATGATATTTTATGCTTTTACCCAAGTTTTGAGGTTAAAATAAAAGACATTCCATACAATTATAATTATCAAAAATTTAAGAAAGCGGTTAATGATAAATTGAATAGCTATTTATTTCCATCAACGGATAAATACATCATGAATAAATATAACGATGGTTATTTTGATAGCTTTCCTTATGATGAAACGAATGAAATTTATCAAGAATTTGTGAAGAATAACGAGATTTTACTTTCTCCCATAGTTTCACTTTTACCCGATTATTATGCCTGAGAACTTATTTACAAGACAATTTAAAGATTTTGATGCAAGTAAAGTTGCATTAAAAGGAAGCAATTTAATTGAAGCAAGTGCAGGAACCGGTAAAACTTATTCGATTGCTATTTTAGTTTTAAGGATGGTTATTGAACAAAAAATACCTATCCAAAATATTTTGATGGTTACTTTTACTAAAGCTGCCGTTGCCGAATTAGAAGAACGTGTTAGGAAATTTATGAGATTGGCAAATAAGGTTGCCAAAGGCGAGGAAATCTCTGATAAAACCATTACCGAAATAGTTAAAAAAGCTGATTCAAGTGAAGTTTTAAAATCTTTGGAAAGAGCTATTCTTTTTTTAGATGAAACCTCAATTTTAACTATTCACAGCTTTTGTCAGCAAACATTAAATCAATTTGCTTTTGAAACCCAACAACTTTTTGGTGTCGATTTATTGCCTGATGCGCAAAACATAATGACAGATGAAGTCAATAAATTTTGGAGGAAATATATCACTAATATTCCTTTAGATTTACTTGCTTTACTGATTCAAAATGGCTTTTCAAGAGCTAAGATTTCAAGCATTGTAAAAGAACATTTATCGGGTAAAAAATATCTCTTTTTTGATGAAGGCAAATCTAATTCCTGTTTAAGTGAAGATCAGTATCAATCTTATTTAGAACTCATTAACCAAACACAATTGAATTATCAATTCACTTATGATGAATTAATAATTTATGTTTCAAATCATGTTGATGAATTAAAAGAAGCGTCAGAAAAAAACAGTTATGCAAGAAAAGGTTTGCTCCCATTTTTAAATAATACTGAAAACTTTATTCAACAAATAACTGCCAAAAAATCTGCCGCTTACGTTCAAAAAGTTTATCCAGAAATTTTAGAAAAAATTGAGGAATTAGTTTCGTTTGAGGAACAACAAAAAGAGATCATTTCAAATTTAATCAACGATTTATATTGTCATTCAATCCAGGAAATTGGCAACGGTATCAATTTTTATAAAACCAGGTACAATCAAATCAATTACGATGACTTAATTACAAAACTGCATAAAGCTTTACATAAAGAAAATAGCGAAAAGCTGATAAAACGTTTGCAAGAGAAATATCAAGCCGTATTTATTGATGAATTTCAGGACACAGACAAACTACAATATGAAATTTTTGACAAGGCTTTCGCCGATAATTGTACACTTTTTTACATAGGCGATCCCAAACAATCTATCTATGCCTGGCGTAAAGCCGATATTTTCACTTATTTCAAGGCTAAAAACTCCGTTAATGAACTTTACGGAATGAATCAAAACTATCGCTCTTCAGAAAGTTTTATCAACGCCATGAATGTGTTTTTTAAACCAACTGAAGATTTTGACACTTTTCATTTTAAAGGAGAACCTAACTCAATAGATTATCTTCCAGTAAATTCTCCTTCAAATAATAGCAAAGGGAATCTGCTATTTCATGATGAAGTTGCAGTACCAATCAGTATTACCCAAGCTAGTAATGGAGATGACCTAAACATGCTAGTGGTTGCACAAATTATTGATTTACTTAACAAAGATTCTAAATATCTGATTGATGTAAATGGTAAATCTGAAAAAGTTAAGCCTCAGGATATTGGCATATTGATTCGTACCAAAAAGCAAGGTCAAAAAATTAAACAGGCATTGTCAAAATATGGAATTCCTTCCATTACTATTGATGATGCTCGGGTTTTACAATCGGAGGAAGCAAATTATGTGCTTTACTTGATGCAGGCATTTTTAAACATTAGCATTTCGGCAATTAATAAAGCATTATTATCTCCATTTACAGGTTTTAAAGAAGAACAAATCCTTCATTTTAATGATGAGTTGATTGTAGAGCAGTTTAAAAAATATAAAGAAACTTGGGATAAAAACGGAATTTATACAGCTATAAACGAATGGATTACAGACTTTAACATCATCAATAATTTAAAAAATAATACCGATGGAGAGCGTATAATTACCAATCTGTACCAACTGATAGAGTTGCTCCATAAAAATCAGAGCAGAAAAAACCTTAATCATTTAGAGCTGATAAGTTGGTTAAAAAGAGGCATTGAAGGAATGGAAACCGAGGGCGATGAATATCAACAACGAATAGAAAGTGATGAAGACGCAATAAAAATAATCACTATACATTCTAGTAAAGGATTAGAATATAAAATCGTTTTTGCACCATATTTAGATTTAGTTGATGACGGAAAACACATTGAAAACTCGAGTTTTAGAGATGCAATAACTGGCAATTATCTTTCTGCAGAGAAAGCGCAGTTAAACGAAGAGCAATTATTAGAATGGAAAAAACAAAATGAGCAAGAAAACCGAAGATTAATTTATGTAGCTATTACAAGAGCTGTTTATAAATGTTTTATTTATAAAAACGATGCAAGTTTCTATAACCACTCTTCTCTTTCCACTTTTTTAAATGCTATTAAACTTAATCCAAATGAATTAATTGAAATCGGTAACAATATAAAATTGGATGAAGAATATAAATATTCCTCAAATAACAAGTCTAAAAAACATACACAAATTCCTGAGGTAAACTTTAGCTTAAGCGAAGAAAATTGGCGAAGAATGAGCTATACTATGCTTCGAGCTGAACATCCCTCACAAATAAAACCAAAAACTCAGGAAGCTGAAAATGATTATGATAACTTTATTTTCTCAACTTTAAGAAAAGGAGCTAAAACTGGAAACATGCTCCATTATATTTTGGAGAATATTTCCTTTAACGATGAAAGCCGATGGAGCATAGAAATTAAAAACGCCATTGATAGATTTTTACCAAATCAACATGAGGTTTATGGACCTATGCTTTATCAAATGCTTCAAAATATTTTAAATGCACCAATCTCAATTGATGGAAAAACATTTTCTTTATCAAACGTAAATCCTTATAAATGCATTAACGAATTTGAGTTCGATTTTAATGTCCAAAATTTTCAACCGCAAAATTTATCGGCTTTAGCCATAGAAAACCAAGAAATTGATGTTAGGATTTATAGCGAATTGGAAGGAATGATGAATGGTAAAATTGATTTATTTTTTGAACACGAGAATAAATTTTATGTTTTAGATTGGAAATCTAATTATTTGGGAGATAGTTTAGAAGATTACACCTCAGAAAAATTAAATGAGGCCATGAACCAAAATAATTATCATCTTCAATATTTAATTTATACCATGGCTGCTAAAAAATATATTAAAAGCAGACAGTCCAATTTTTATTATGATAAAGATTTTGGTGGCGTAATCTATTTATTTTTAAGAGGAATGAGATCAAACGCTGAAACAGGGATTTTTACACACAAACCAGAATGGAAAACGATTGCTAAAATGGGATTGCTGTTGGAAGGTGAATTTGCATAAAACAAAAAATCCCATGATTGTTATAAACCATGGGATCTAATAGATATTAAAAAGAGCTTACGCCCCTCTTATCACTCTTAACAATACTGCTATAATAGCAATTACTAAAAGGATGTGGATCAAACCTCCACCGAATGGTGATACGAATGCGCCAAAAATCCAGACTATAATTAAGATTACTGCAATTAGATAAAGTAAATTTCCCATGATGTTTGTATTTTTTAAGATTTAACAATTATTTGATATTGCTTAATCTAAAACTACACCAAAAATAATTTTTATTTAAAAAACATCCTTAAACTATGATTTAAGCAACCTTTTGTTTTTTTATATTGTATATTAAATTAGACAAAAAAAAGACCCGATATAAATTCGGGTCTTTTTTTAATATTCATCTTCATTAAAGAAGAAGTCATCCTTAGTAGGATAATCTGGCCAAATCTCCTCTATATTTTCATATGGCTCGCCATCATCTTCTAACGCTTGTAAGTTTTCTATAACTTCAACAGGAGCGCCAGAGCGAATTCCGTAATCAATCAATTCATCTTTGGTAGCTGGCCAAGGAGCATCTTCTAAATGAGATGCCAATTCTAACGTCCAATACATAATCTTAGAACTTTAATTTTTATATTTTGCAAAAGTATATTAATATTTAAACTTTACTAATAAAGTTTTCAACAATTTAAACCCTTGGAATCCATTTATTTTCCTCGTTTTTATTAATTAGAATTACTTTCCTGCTTAAGGTAAAAAGATAATCAGAAAGTCGGTTTAAATAAATAACTACATTTTCATCCATCGGACTTTCTTCCATTAAATGTACTGTATTTCGTTCTGCTCTTCTACAAACACACCTTGCAATATGGCAAAACGAAGCAATTTGGTTTCCACCTGGCAATACAAAATGCTTAAGAGGAGGCAAAAACTCATTCATTTTATCCATCTCTTTCTCTAAAAGCATAACATCCTCATCATGTAAATCGGGTATTTTAATTCTAGAATTTTCTTTATCTGTTGCCAAAACAGAACCTATGGTAAACAAACGATCCTGAATTTCCTTTAAGATTAATTTGTCACTATCCGGAATCTCCTGATCTTTAATTAATCCAATGTAAGAATTCAATTCATCTACAGTTCCATAAGCCTCAATTCTTAATGCATATTTAGGAACTCTTGTCCCTCCAATTAAAGAAGTCTGACCTTTATCTCCAGTTTTGGTATATATTTTCATCTATAATTTAATGTAAGCAATCAAGAAAAAATCTGTGAAATCCTTTAATCTGTGAAATCACAAAAAACCAATCTGTGAAATCACGAAAAACCAATCTATGAAATCAAATAAATTTACATGGCAGCCAACTTAGAAGAAACCGTTTTAATATCTTTATTCAGGTAATCTTCTTCAATCAATCCATCACGCATTCTCACAATTCTATGGGCATGTTGAGCAATGTCCTCTTCATGGGTAACAATAATAATCGTATTTCCTTTAGAATGTATTTCTTCAATTAACCCCATAATTTCAATGGAAGTTTTTGTATCCAAGTTTCCTGTAGGCTCATCGGCTAAAATAATAGATGGGTTATTGATTAAAGCTCTTGCAACTGCAACTCTTTGTCGTTGTCCACCAGAAAGTTCGTTTGGTTTGTGGTGAACCCTATTACCAAGACCTACATTTTCTAAAGCCTGAATAGATCTTATATCTCTATCCTTTTTCTTTATTCCTGCATAAATCAACGGTAAAGCCACATTATCTTGTGCAGATGATCTTGGCAATAAGTTAAAGGTTTGAAATACGAATCCAATTTCTTTGTTTCTCACTGTTGCCAATTCACTATCCGTCATTTGACTAACATTTATTCCGTTTAATATATATTCTCCTTTTGTTGGCGTATCCAAACAACCTAAAAGGTTCATTAAAGTAGATTTACCAGAACCAGAAGGTCCCATTAATGCAACAAATTCTCCTTTATTTATAGTTAGCGAAACAGATTTTAAGGCATGAATGGTTTCTGCACCTATCACATATTTTCTTCCTAAATCATTAATGGTAATTAGTGGTTGCATCTTTTTTTTATTTGTAAGACAATAGTTGGAGTGTTTTGTTACAATATTTTATGTTTCTGTCAGAAATTGTCTGTATCATTTGAGAAACATAATTTTAGTTTTTAGAATAAATTTAAATATTTTTTGAAAAGCGATATTTATTTGGGCGTTTTTACACGCTATACACTATATCTTTTTTTGCATTTGCGTAATGGAAAGAAGCAAAAAAAGGATGCCGTTTCTATCGTTAACGCAAAAAAATCAAAAAAAAAATTTGAATTTATTTTACAAAATTTTTTGAATTTTTACTTTGAACTTTTTACTTTTCTTAAAGCTTATTTCTGTATCACCTTAGAAACCTTAAAATATTCTTCAGATTTTAAAGGCGCATTTGATAAAGCTTCTTCTCTAGTCATTTCTTGTATAACTTCATCTTTACGTAAAACATTTACTGCATCGTTCATGTAAATTAAAGGTTCAACTCCTTCAGTATCTAATTCATTCAACTTTGCCATAAATGTTAAAATCTCACTTAATTCTGCAATAGAACGTTCTTTTTCTGTTTCTGTTAATTCTAAACGAGCCAAATGGGCAATCTTATCAACCGTTTCTTTATCAATATGCATTTTTAAAGTTTAAAGTATTAAGTAAAAAGTTTAAAGCTTTACTGTTTTAAAAGGATAAACAATTTAAAATCGTAAAAAAAACCGACAAAGTAACCAAAATCTAACTAGTTAATTATATAAAATAATAATCAATTTTAGAATTTATTATATCGTAAACCAATTTTTTCAAAACCTCATCATCTTTTACATCCATTCCAGTAGTTTCTATTGGCTTATGAATACAAATATGCGAAACTCCTGGTTTGCATCCATATTTAATTCCATCATCCCACCATAATCTCCAATTATTTTTAATAGTTACTGGTATAATTGGAATTTGATGTTCAATTGCTAATCTAAAAGGACCATTTTTAAACTCGTGTAAAATAGGCGGATACTCTACTCCTATCTTTCCTTCAGGGAAGATAACCGGCGACATTCCCAGTTTAATTCTTTCAGAAGTTTTTTTGAATGCCCTAAAAGCAGAAATATTACTATCTCTATTTAATGGAATATCAATCGTTTTAAAAAACAGTTTAGTTGCAGCATTATTCAATAATTCTTCCTTTCCTAAAAAAAAGAAATTATTTTTTAGGGCAATGCTCATGCTGTAAACATCCAAATTTGAAGAATGATTAGGACAAAATATATAAGTCTTATTCCAATCAATTGGCTCTTCATATTCTATTTTGTAAAAGAAACCACTTAAAGTAGAAGGAAATAAAGTATATATTTTCCTTATTTTATTAAGAATTGGATATCTGCTTGGTTTTCTAGAAAAATAATATACAAAAGGATAGGTTAAAACATAAATCAGTCCCACCATTGCAAAATGCCAATATCTTAAACCTTGCCTTAAAATTGCTTTCATCTTCAATCAAAAATAGAAATTTTCTGTACTTTCGCCACATTATGGAAACTGTTGTTAGCGGAATTAGGAGTACCGGAAAATTACACTTAGGAAATTACTATGGGGCAGTAAGCAATTTTGTAAAAATGCAAAATGAATACAACTGCTTTTTTTTTATAGCAGATTATCATTCATTAACTACGCATCCAACTCCTCAAGATTTACATGGAAACATCAAACAGGTTTTAGTAGAGTATTTGGCAGCGGGTTTAGACCCAGAAAAAACCACATTATACATTCAATCTGATGTACCAGAAATTGCAGAACTTTATTTATATATGAATATGAATGCCTACGTTGGCGAATTAGAACGTAGCGCATCTTTTAAAGATAAAATCAGGTCGAACCCTGATAATGTGAATGCAGGTTTATTAACTTACCCAGTATTAATGGCTGCGGATATTTTAATCCATCAAGCTACAAAAGTGCCCGTTGGGAAAGATCAAGAGCAACACTTAGAGATGAGCCGTACATTTGGCAATCGTTTTAATCATCTATATAAAACCGATTATTTTAAAGAACCTTTTGCGTTTAATTATGCTAACGAATTGATTAAAATTCCTGGTTTGGATGGTAAAGGTAAAATGGGAAAATCTGAAGGTGAGATGAACGCCGTTTACCTATCCGATTCGCCTGAAATCATCAGAAAAAAAGTAATGAGAGCAGTTACTGATGCTGGACCCACTAAAGACAATCAAACCAAACCTCAAGAAATTCAAAATCTATTTGATTTGATGAAAGTTGTTTCTTCTACAGATACATTAATACATTTTGATGAGCTTTACAATAAATGCCAAATTAGATATGGCGATTTTAAGAAAGCTTTGGCAGAGGATATGATTATTGCCACACAACCTATTAGAGAAAAGATAGAGGATATATCAAAGGATAGTAAATTGTTAAGACAGGTAGCAAAACACGGCGCAATAAAAGCGAGGGAGAGCGCATCAAAAACAATTAAAGAAGTTAGAGAAATAATTGGCTTTAAATCTTTTTAATAATTAGATTTAAAAAATCACAAAGTTTTTATTTTACCCTTAAAAACTTTATACTCATTACTTATTACTTTTAAAGATTATGCATATAGCAATTGTAGGAAATATAGGAGCCGGAAAAACAACACTTACCGAATTATTAGCTAAGAATTATGGATGGGAAGCCATGTATGAATCTGTTGACCAAAATCCTTATTTAGAAGATTTTTACAGCGATATGAAAAGATGGAGCTTTAATCTCCAAATTTATTTTTTAAACAGTCGCTTTCAGCAAATAAGAGAAATACAAAGCGGTGAAAAAGACATTATCCAAGATCGTACAATTTATGAAGATGCACATATTTTTGCAGAAAATCTTCATGAAATGGGATTGATGACCACCCGTGACCACGATAACTACAGAGCAATTTTTGAAAATATCACTTCTTATATCAATCCACCACACTTACTGATTTATTTAAAGGCATCCGTTCCTACTTTGGTAGAGAATATCCAACGCAGAGGTAGAGAATATGAAGCCGGAATCAGGATTGATTACCTCCAAAAATTAAACGAAAAATATACCAAATGGATTAAAGGATATAAGGAAGGAAAGCTGCTAATTTTAGATAAGGACAAATTAGATTTCGCCAATAATCCTGAAGATTTAGGTTTTGTTATCGATAGTATCGAAAGAGAAATAAACGGATTGTTTTAAAATAAAAGAATGAAAATACTGGGAATTATCCCTGCAAGATATGATTCTACCCGCTTTCCTGGCAAACCCTTAATTGATCTTGCTGGAAAAAGCATGGTACAAAGGGTTTACGAGCAAGCAAAAAAAGCTTCTTCTTTAGCAGATGTTGTAGTAGCTACAGATGATGAACGAATTTATAATGCCGTAAAAGCATTTAAGGGAAATGTAATCATGACTTCCCCAAACCACAGAAGTGGCACCGACCGTTGCGCTGAGGTTTGTAAAAAAATGATTGGTTTTGATGCCATTATTAATATACAAGGCGATGAACCTCTAATTGATCCGAAGCAAATTAACCTTTTGGCCAATTGTTTTAACGATATTTCTACCGAGTTGGCAACTTTGGTAAAGAAAATCGAATCTAATAAAGAACTATTTAATCAGAATACCCCAAAAGTAATTATCAATAAAAATTCTGAAGCTATTTATTTTAGTCGTCAGGTAATTCCTTTTATCAAAAACGTAGCAGCAGAAGAATTTTTAAATACTCATGTTTTTTATAAGCATATTGGTATTTATGGCTATAGAACCACCACTTTAGGTATTGTCTCAAAATTAAAATTAGGAAATCTAGAACTTTCTGAGCAGTTAGAACAATTGCGTTGGATTGAAAATGGTTATAAAATTAAAGTTGCAATTACTAAAAACGAAAGCTTAGCTATTGATGTTCCTGAAGATGTAGCGAAGGTTTTAGAAAGTTTGAGAAAGTAATTTTTTTGATTTAAGGATGGAAGTTTCATCCTTTTTTAGTTTGGGCAAAAGTGATTCCAAAAAAAGATATATCCGTCAACGGTCGGATTTTTAAAATGAATTATTATTATTTTGATTTTAACTAACTAACAAGCTATTTTTTTTATCAACTAATTAATAATCATACAACTTATTGGTATAATAATGGCTTGATTATAAGATCGAACCATTTCAAATTAACTCTTCACAAATAAATGGAATTCATAGACTATTATAAAATTTTAGGAATCGATAAATCAGCTACCGAAGCAGATATTAAAAAGGCTTATCGTAAAATGGCTCGCAAGTTTCATCCAGATGTAAACCCAAATGATAAGCAAGCTGAAGTTAAGTTTAAAGAGGTTAACGAGGCTAATGAAGTTTTAAGCAATCCAGAAAATCGAAAGAAATATGATAAGTACGGTAAAGATTGGAAACATGCAGATCAATATGATCAACAAAGTAGACAACAAAACTACGGTGGAAGTAGAAACCAACAACAGAATCCGTTTGGGCAAAGCTATCAAGGTGGCGGAAATGAAGATTCAGATTTTTCTGATTTCTTCGGTTCTATGTTTGGTGGCGGTGGTAGAAGAGGTAATCAATCGAAATTTAGAGGTCAGGATTTTAACGCAGAATTAAAATTAAACCTTTCTGAAGTTTACAAAACCGACAAACGTACCTTAACTGTAAATAGAAAAAACATCAGGCTTACGATACCAGCTGGAGTTACAGATGGTCAAGAAATAAAAATAAAAGGTTACGGTGCTGATGGCGTGAATGGTGGCCCCAAAGGTGATTTAAACATCAAGTTTAATATTACAAATGATACTTTGTTTGTAAGAGACGGTAAAAACCTTTACAAAACAATAGATATTGATTTATATACCGCATTATTAGGTGGCGATATAACAATTGACACTATGAGTGGACAAGTTAAATTGAAGGTTGCGCCAGAAACACAAAACGGAGTAAAAGTCAAATTAAAAGGAAAAGGATTTCCAGTCTATAAAAAAGATGATGAGTTTGGCGATTTATATCTTACCTATCAAATCGTATTACCAAAAGATTTAACTGATCAAGAAAAAGATTTATTTGTACAACTTTCTAAACTTAGAACATCATGACAAAAGAAAACTTTATCCCAGTAGCTACTTTGTGCACCTATTATAAAGTAGAAATGTCTTTGATTCAAGATTTAGATGATAATGGATTGATAAAAATTATCCAAATTGAAGAGGCTCCATTTATACATGAAGACTTGATTTCACCTTTAGAAAAAATGCTTCGTTTACATCAGGATTTAAACATTAACGCCGCTGGCATTGATACTATTTTTCATCTTCTAAACAGATTTGAAGATATGCAGAAGGAAATGAAAACTTTGAAAAGTAGATTAAGAATTTATGAGCATGAATAAAAAAAGCATTTTTACAAACGTCAATGAATTGAATGATGTTTTAAACAATAGTATCTTTCTAATGTTAAGTGAATATGAAAACCTACACTTTACACTACACCCAAAAAATTCCTATCTCTTTAGAAAAAGCCTGGGATTTTTTCTCTTCACCATTAAATTTATCTAAGATTACCCCAAAAAGTATGTCGTTTGTGGTGACTTCAGATTATACAGCACAAACAAAAATGTATGAAGGAATGATCATTACCTATAAAGTTTCACCTTTATTAGGGATTAAGATGGATTGGATGACCGAGATAACTACCGTTAAGGACAGAAAATATTTTATTGATGAACAGCGTTTTGGTCCTTTTAAATTTTGGCACCACGAACACCATTTTGAAGAAATTGATGGAGGTGTTTTAATGACTGATAAATTAACATATGGAATTCCGTTTGGGATTATTGGCCAATTAGCAAATTCAATTATCGTTGCAAAACAAACCCAGGAAATTTTTGATTACAGGGTAAAAGCTGTGGATGAAATGTTTGGCGTTTATAAATAAGTCAGATTATTAGTTCGATAGTCTTAATTTATATTATAGTTCATTAGTGATTTACCAATGAACTTTTTCTACTATAGATTGATTAGATTCTCCTTAAATAATTCTGACTAAAAAAAATTTAACCATAAATTACTTACCAATATTCCAAATTTTATCGTATCCCAATGCTATCTCTTTAGAACGAAGATTTTTAATTCCTTCTATTAAACCTGCTATCATTTCATCTGTAGAACAAGCTTGTGCCAAAGCATTTGGGTTTGTCTTAACCAAATCACCATTAAAAGAATTGCCAGTTGTTTTAACAATATAACCGCCAGCATAAGTTCCTTGCTTATTATTATTGGTTTCATCTCTCCCTATAATATTTATTGAAAGTGATGGAATCAAAATTACCTTTCCCTCACTATTACCAGCAACTTGAAAACTAAGATGCATATTTACTAATCCATCCACATCGGTTTCTTTCATTAAATTTCCCATAATATTGTCTGTAGTGTAGTTTTCACTAATACTTCCTACAATTTCACCTATAGATTTAGGAGTGGTACGTTGAGTACCTTTGTAATTTGTATTTATAAAGCTAGATGTATTACTAGAAGCTGCTGGAAATAAAGTAGCATAATTTGGATTACTAGTCATTTTTTCGACTGGCACAAAATCTATCTTATATTCTGCTTTCATGAATTTAACTAATCCATTATAAACCCTATCCATCACCGTTTGCCATTGAGTATTTGTTAGCTGTGGGAATTGATAGGTTGTTGTTGTGGTTGTTATTGTTCTGGTTTTAACGTATCCATATCTTGCATTAGATTCATAGCCTTCTTTCTCAGATGTTGAAACGTCTTTCTTGTAAGTACTGCCTTGTAAGGTAAACGATGTTAATCCAAATTTTGACCCACTTGAAAAAGGAATGCCGTTATTTGCATTTGGCTTATAAAAACTATAACCAATTCCGTTTGTGAATTTTTCACTTACTTTAATTGATGCATATACGCTCTCTTCTTGTTTACCTTTAACAACGACAGGTATAGATGCATAAGACACCGCTGTGATTTCTGCAGTTTTTAATTTTCCTAATTTTTGAGAAGAATCTAATTTATCTCTTTCTGTTTTGAACTCTCGTTCAATAATCAAAAAATTTTCACCTTTATTAAAATTACCTACACCTTTTACACTTCCAGAAATTTCTGGATTACTTAATGACTCTTTTGGAATAGTGACTGTAACTTCTCCATCTTTACCAGCATCAAAACTAGCAAAGTGGTTTAATGCTCTAGCTCCTACTACATCTGTTATTAATGAAACTCTGATTTTGGAGCCCGCGGAACCTGGCGGATTTTTGTAGGTTAACTTTATATCTTCTGCTAAATCTAAAATCGGTAATGATTTATCTCCATTAACAGAAACGATCTCTACATGATTTATTGGTTTTAAAGCAAAGTTTGCTTCATCACCAGAAACAGTTTTAATATTTATAGTTTTTGGTGTAGTAAAAGCATATGGAAAAGAAGTAAGATAAGAGCCTAAGCCTACGTACTTCATCTCTTTACCATCACAAGTTACAGTACCATCAATTTCTAATAATCCTAATCCCTCAGCTTTAAAAAAAGTTACAGAAACCATATAATCTCCTTCTATTGTTCCATCTGGATAATATTTTGATTCTGATGTTTTAATTTCTGGCGGATATATTCCAGAAACGATATTAAATTTTGCAATTGCAACATTTAATTCTTTGGCCTTACCCGTCATTAAATTGCCTGCTAAATTTCCTAGTTTTTCGCCAATTCTTAATTCGGGCATTTTAAGTTTAAACTTTTTCTTTTCTTTATCAGGTTCCTTTTCTTGTGCAAAAGCAAAACCTAAATGAAATACAGCGATTAAAATAAATGCAATTTTTTTCATGATTTGTATAGTTTGTGGTAAACTGCTATACAAATTTGCGATTAATACATTTTTTTTATGTAAGTGTTTTTACTGATTTTTAATCGTGGTGGAATATTTTTTTTGATGTATAGGAATAGAAAAATTTAGTTTAACACAAAATGATAAATTCAATTCTCAAAAAATCCAGTTCTAAATTAATTTACGCTACTTCAATGGCAGAACTATCAATTTGCGCATTTTCAATAATATGCTTTACGTTATGTTGACGTTAAGAGATACTTCACAATTAGGTGGCAATAGCTTAATCCAGACTTTGCTTGTGCGACCTCTCGTTCCTCGAGGTGATGAAATGCCGTAATTTAATGAAATTGCCTTTTGAAACTAATGAACTAATAAACTTTTATATAAACTCCCTTGCACAATACCTTTTCTTTCAATTTCATTATCTATAAAAGTTTGTATTTCAGATTTTCTTAAACCCCATTTTGGTGCGATTAGCATTTCTAAATCAGAAATTCCAAAAAGACGTTGAATAACTACATCAGGCCGAACTAAAGGTAAAAGCTCGCAAAGAAAATCGGCGTATTCTTGTAAAGAGAACAATTTGAAAGGTTCTTTTTTATATTTAACGCCCATTATAGAACCTTCTACAATGTGTAAATGATGAAATTTTACAAAGCTGATTTGAGGAAAACGGTTAATTTCATCGGCGTAAGCCAACATCATTTCTTTTGTTTCTCCGGGCAAACCAAAAATTGTATGTACACAAATATCTAGTTTAGAATTTGTTAACAAACCCATTACATCAACAAATTCATCATGAGAACAACCTCTATTGATTTGAGAAAGCGTTTGGTTATAAATAGATTCCATGCCCATTTCTAAATCTACATCTACCCTATCCGTATAACTTTCTAATAAAGCTATTTTTTCTGCATCAATACAATCTGGTCTGGTGCCCACAGATAAGCCAACAACATTAGTCATATCAACACTTAAAGCTTCATCATACATCATTTTTAAATAATGAGCTGGCGCATAAGTATTGGTATTTGGTTGAAAATAGATAATGAATTTTTCTGCTTTGTAATGTTTCCAAGCCCTTTCCATCCCAAATTCTATTTGTTCTTTCATAGAATTCATGGTGCGTGAAGTTGGTGTAAAAGAATCTACATTACAATATGTGCAGCCGCCATAGCCTTTAGAGCCATCACGATTTGGGCAAGTAAAGCCGCCATCTACAATAACTTTGTATACTCTTTTAACTTTATACTTGTTTTTTAAGTAGGCACTATAATAATTATAATTCTTTTCGCCGAAGGCTAATGCTTTTTCCAATGTCAAATGATATTTTTGCAAAGATACGAATTGATAATCAATCTAAAATTGAGGTGAGATGCTGAGAATTTATTACAAGAAAAATACCCGATTAGCCAAAGAATCTGATGTAGAGATTTTGAAAGAAATACCTATTGAGGACATGGTTTGGATTGATTTACAAAATCCTACCGTTGAGGAAAAATCAACTATAGAAAGTTATTTTGATATAAAATATTCATCTGAAGAAGAATCGCAAGAGATTGAAAGTTCATCACGCTTTAGCGAAATGGATAATGAGATCATCATTAATTCTAACTTTTTATCCGTTAAAGAAAATACATTTGACTATTATCCTGTTTCTATCATTTTAGAAAAAGGAATTATGTTCTCATACCGGGACGCTGACTTAAAAACTTTTGAAGAAGCTGTTAAAAAAATAAAAGCCAATCCAACTTTATACATAAATGGATATCAAATACTATCTACCATTTTAGAAACCTGTATTGATCAGGATGCAGATTTAATTGAAAACATTGCTAAAGAAATTGCAGAGTTAAATAAGAGTTTAAGAACAACAAAGGAGCGAGTAGATGAAGATGATTTATTAAAGATTTCTTCTCTTCAAAATGACAACATGATGTTACGTGAAAACATCATTGATAAACAAAGGTTATTATCTTCTTTAATAAAATCATCGGTTTTTCCTCCTAAATATATGAGTGTTTTAAAAATCATGATAAAAGATATCAGCTCACTTTTAGAACATAATAAATTTGCTTTTGAAAGGCTAGAGTATTTGCAGGATACTTTTTTAGGTTTAATAAATATAGATCAAAATAGGATTATAAAAATTTTTACAGTAGCTACCGTGGCTTTTATGCCTCCAACATTAATTGCAAGTATTTACGGGATGAATTTTAGAGAAATGCCAGAGTTAGAATGGAGATATGGTTATTTAATTGCGATTTTATTGATGATTTTATCTTCTTTAGGAACCCTGGTTTATTTTAAGAAGAAAAATTGGCTATAGCTAAAATATATTTTTTACCCCATCAAAAACCGACTCGAAAAACGTGGGGATTGACAAACCTTTACTGTAATAAAAATATCCTAGAATTAACAAGATGAAAATTACAAAACCTATTAGTTTTCTAAACATATAACCTATCAAGACCAAACCTAAAGGCACTGCAAGCAATAAATACCAACTAATTTTAATTGGATTTAAATCATTGTTTTTTTTGTAAATGAAGTATAGGTTGGAATGGCTGCCGCTATCGTTTAAATGTTTAAAAAATACAAAAGCCGATTTTTCAATTTGCAGCGGACAAACTGCGACTCCATCGTGAAAGTTTAATTCTTGTTTAAAACCATTAACAGAAAAATTAAAAACTCCATTAATTCTCTCCAGTGGGATTTCTAAAGAATCAGTAGCTATTATGGCTAACTTTTCATTTTTTAAGAGATTTTCCTTTACAATAAAATAATCGATATTCTGGTTTTGAGCATTAGCTAAACTCAAAATGCCAATTAGAAAGAAAATGATTAAAAATGATCTTTTCATTAAAATGAGTTTAATGTTTACAAGATGAGAAAATATATGCTCAGTCTTATATTATAAATTTTTAGGATAAAGGATTTTAAGTTATTCTGGAAGTTTTATACTTCCTGGTTTGCTTTCTCTACAGCTTCCTTTACATTTTCAGTATCAATTTCTCTTTTCTGTTGTGTTTTTAAACTTGGCATGTAAACTAAATGAGTAAAAATTGGATAATGATCAGAACCATTAAATTTCAGTCTTTTCATTTTGATAAACCCAAAATGAGGCGAACAAAAAATATAATCTAACGGAAACTTAATAAACCAATGATGAGCAGAAAAAGTGCTATAAAATCCCCTTCCCTTTCTCACATCCAATAAACCACTGGTTTTTGTAAATAATGATGTGGTATCACTCCAGGCAACATCATTTAAATCGCCCATTACAATATTTGCTAATCCATTATCTTTTACATCTAAAGCTACTTTTGCTAATTCTTTATCTTTAGCAGTAGAATACAAATTTTCGCCTGGTACTGGCGGTTCAGGATGCAATCCCCAAAGTTTAATTTCGTAATTATCAACTAAAAAAAGTTTGCAGCTTATAGAAGGAATTTCATCTTTAACTAAATAATGGATTTGCTCTTCTTTAATCTTTAACTTACTATAAAATAGCATTCCATAAGTATTTTCTTTAGGTACTTCAATAAAAAACGGATAATCTTTTTTTAGATATTCCATTTGTAACTTCCATTTTTGGTCTGTTTCTAAAAGTAGAATTACATCTGGATTATATTGTTTCAATTGAACTTTTAATCTCTCATACTGAGTATTATGTTGCAGTACATTTGCATTTACAAACTTTATTTCTCTATCTGGATTTATAGATTTTATACTTTTTACTTCCTTTTTAAAAAAGATAGTGTAGGGAATTATTTTTATACATAAATATATTAAACATATGATATTAAGAATTAAAGCAGTATAATCTATTTCATGAAAATAAAAGTAACTGATAACCCAAAGAAATATGATGATTATAGAAACTATAAAATTTTGGAAACGGGAGTATTCTAGTGAACGAAAAATCCAAAAATCACTTTTCACCATCGGCAAAAATACAAATAGGACACTTAGGTAGGATAAAAACTGTAGCACAAAAAACATAAATATTTAATTATTGCATCAAAAGTAATATTATATCTAATTTAAAAAATAAATCAATTATGCTTTTTATTTCTGTAGTTATGTATAAGTACTAACTTTGAATTAAACAATTATCCTAAAAATATGCAAGAATTAGATCAATCCATCCAAGATAAAATAAATAGCTGGTTAACTGGAAATTATGATAACGCTACTAAAGCCGAAATCCAAAAACTAGTTGATGATAAAAATTTAACAGAATTAACCGATGCTTTTTATAAAGATTTAGAGTTTGGAACTGGTGGTTTAAGAGGGATTATGGGCGCAGGTTCTAACCGTGTTAACAAATATACAATTGGTGCCGCAACACAAGGTCTTGCGAATTTTTTGCTGAAAAAATATCCCAACGAAAAAATAAAAGTTGCTATCGCACACGATAGCAGAAATAATTCTGATGTATTAGGAAAAGTTACAGCCGATGTTTTTTCTGCTAATGATATTCATGTTTATTTTTTCAAAGAGTTACGCCCTACTCCTGAACTTTCATTTGCAGTGCGTGAATTGAGTTGTAAAAGTGGAGTGATGCTAACAGCTTCTCATAATCCAAAAGAATACAACGGTTACAAAGCTTATGGAGCGGATGGTGGACAATTTGTTGCTCCTGATGATAAGGACGTAATGGATGAAGTCAGTAAAATTTCTTCAGTTGACGATATTAAATTTGAAGGGAAACCAGAAAACATTTCATACCTGGGCGAAGAAATTGATAATGATTATTTACAAAAAATCACCTCACTTTCGGTTTCACCGGAAGCCATAAAACGTCAAAAAGATTTAAAGATAGTTTACTCACCAATTCACGGGACAGGAATTACATTAGTGCCAAAAGCGCTAAAAATGTTTGGTTTTGAGAACGTGATTTTGGTAGATGAACAAACTACACCGGATGGAAATTTCCCAACCGTTGTTTATCCAAATCCAGAAGAAAAAGAAGCTTTAACGCTTGCGCTGAAAAAAGCAAAAGAAACCGATGCAGATTTAGTTTTGGCTACAGACCCTGATGCCGACCGAGTAGGAATAGCAGTTAAAAACCACAAAGGCGAGTTTGAATTACTTAATGGAAACCAAACAGGTTCTTTGCTTATCAACTATATGTTAGAAGCTTGGGAAAAGGAAGGTAAACTTACTGGTAAAGAATATGTTATAAAGACCATTGTTACTACTTATTTAATTGATAAAATAGCTAAAAGTAAAAATGTAAAATGTTATAATACTCTTACTGGCTTCAAATTTATTGGACAAGTAATGGAAGAAAAGCTGGGAAAAGAAACTTTTATTGCAGGCGGAGAAGAAAGTTATGGATATTTAGTTGGTGAGTTTGTACGTGATAAAGATGCGGTAGTTTCGGCAGCCTTTATTGCAGAAATGACTGCTTTTTATAAAGATAAAGGATCAAGTCTTTACGATGCCATGATTGATATGTATGTGAAATATGGTTTCTATAAAGAAAAATTGGTTTCAATCACTAAAAAGGGAAAAGCTGGTGCAGAAGAAATTGTAGCAATGATGGATAGGTTTAGAGAAAATCCTCCAAAAAGCCTTGGAGGTTTTAAAGTTGTGACTTTAAAAGATTATACTTTGCAAAAAGAAACAGATTTAGATTCTAAATCTACAACGACTTTAGATTTTCCAAAATCAGATGTTTTGCAGTTTATAACTGAGGATGGTTGTATCGTATCTGCTCGTCCAAGTGGTACAGAGCCAAAAATCAAGTTTTATTGCAGTGTAAATGCACCTTTAGCTAATAAAGAAGAATTTGATAAAGTAAATGCAGAGTTAGAAAGCAAGGTAGATGAAATAATGAAGGATTTGGATGTTTAGTGTTTAAAATTTTAACTATTCAGGAGTTAAGAAGAGATTAGGTCGAAACTTAAATCTTCTTAATTCCTTATTATTTTTCAATCAAATATCAATTATCTTCTTAAAATATTTATTTAAATTTGATCATGACAACCTTAACAGTAGAAATTGATAAAGAAAAAGACCTTCCGGCTTTAAAGGCTCTATTTAAAAGATTAGGTTTGAACTTTAAAGTTTTGGATAACGAATGGGGTAATTTAAATGATAAAGAAATTGAAGGTATAAAATCAGGTATTTTAGATATAGAAGAAGGAAGAATTCTTACTTATGAAGATGTCATGAAAGGAATTAATTTAAAACTTGACAACTTTAAAAATAATGGCAGATAAAAAATCTGTTGTTTGGTCTTCAAGAGCAAATTTAGAATATACTAACTTAATTGACTATTTGTTAAATAATTGGGGTCTAATTCTTACTAAAGAAGTTATATCCAAGATAAATGATTCAATTGATAGAATTACAACATCTTCAGAACAATTTCCTATCGTCTCTCAAACAAAACCAATTCGAAAATGTGTAATATCTAAACAAACTTCCATTTTCTTTATCTCTAGTTTAGAGAAAATTTTTATTATTTCTTTGTTCGATAATCGTCAAAATCCAGATAAAATATTTACGTAGAATGAAATCTCACTTTATCGACTTATTTAATTACGATTATTGGGCAAATTGCCTCATTCAACAAAGTATTGACGAAAAACCAATCCTTAATCCTAAAATCGAAAATCTTTTTTCTCATTTATTAAGTGCACAAAAAATCTGGTTAAACCGATGCATTAATAAGTTTGAAAAAATTGAATTATGGGAAACTAAAAGTCAATTGAAAGATATGATGGACAAAAACCATCAAGATTGGATAAAATTTTTGAACGAAATAAAAGAAGAGGATTTGGAAAAGTTAATTCATTACCAAAATACAAAGGGGAAAACATTCCAACTAGCATTAAATAATATTTTAACCCATTTAATAAATCACAATACTTATCATAGAGGACAAATTGTACAGTTACTTAAAAGTGACAGAGAGAATTTACCAGCAACAGATTATTTTCTTTGGGTCATAAAAAACGCTGATAATTAACCAATAAAATTGTGAGTATAAACATTAGCACTTACATTTGCAGCAAATGATAAAAAAGGTTTCCTGCATTTTACTCATTCTTCTTATCAGTCTATCTAGTTTTACTAGGCTGTTTTACTTTGCAGGTTACGAGCTAAATAAAGATTACATTGCTAAAAATCTGTGTATCAATAAGGATAAGCCCGAAATGCAATGTAACGGGAAATGTTTTTTGACTCGTAAAATTGCCGAAGCCGAAAAACAACAACAATCTCAAGAACGTAAAACCCAAAAAGACCTTACCCAGCAAATCATGCTGATTACTACTTTCCACATTAAGTTCTTTAATTTAAACTCGGTTACAGAAAACAGCGTTTATCAAAATAACTATTCTTATATAAAAAGCTCCTCTTTTTATCATCCTCCCCCTACGTTTGATTCTTAATTATTTAACAGCTATAATTTTAGCTGAATTCTTAAAGTTTTAAAATCAAATCATAAAAATAAAATGAAAAAATTATTATTGATGGTGGCTATTGCTGCCGTTGCATTTATGTCTTGTAAAAAAGAAGACGCTGGAGAAATTACGGGTTCAGGAACTTTAAATTTCGAATTTGAAAACGTTGTTGGTAACCAACCTTTAGTTTTAACCACACAGAATTATACCAACACAAAAGGAGAATCATATAAAGTTGATATGTTTAAATATTACGTATCCAACATTCAGCTATTAAAAGCAGATGGAAGCATATACAATGTTCCGGAAAGCTATTTTCTAATAGACCAATCAGATGCTAGCACTCTTAAACCAAGCCTTAGCAACCTGCCAGCTGGTGATTATACAAAAATAAGCTATACTATTGGGGTAGATTCCGCAAGAAATTTTGCGGGTGCACAAACAGGCGTCTTAGCACCAGAAAAAGCAATGTTTTGGTCTTGGAATTCGGGGTATGTATTTGTAAAAATGGAAGGTACTTCCCCAACATCTACAGCAGCAAATCATAATCTTATTTTCCACATTGGCGGTGCTTCGGCAACAGTTAATGCCATCAGAAAAGTATCTTTTAATATTGATCCAAATATTTTGAGGATTAGAACAGATAAATCACCAATTATTCATTTCAAAGCAGATGTTGCTGCTATGTTCAATGGTAAACAAAATATTTCTTTTGCAACCTACAATTCTATGCATGGCGGTTTACCTGCCTTAATTATTGCCGATAATTATGCACAAGGGATGTTTAGTTTAGATCATATTCATAATTAATTTTATTTGGGCGTTCGGGCGGGCTTTTTATTTCAATCTTTTTGTAAAAACAAAAAGCCTGCCTGCCGCAGGCAGGGATTTCCATTTCAATCCCTAACGCAAAAAAAAAATTCATTTCCACGACAGGAGACATCTCACTAATAAGGTTGACATTCTAACTGAAAACCTATTTGTGAGATGCTTTCTTCGCTAGCTAGCGAATCAACATGACGGAAACTTAAAAATATCCAAATGAAAAAAATAACCACATTTCTAATTGTAGGTTGTATCATTTTCTTGATTTCTTGTGCAAAGGATAAGGATTTAAATAAATTTTTATCGATAGAAATTCCTGCTGGATTTCCGCAACCTGTTTATCAATTTACAAATAATCAACCTACACAAAAAGGTTTTGATTTGGGCAGAATGCTTTTCTATGATCAAGGACTATCTAAAGATGGTACAGTTTCTTGTGGCGATTGTCACCAACAATTTGCAGGTTTTGGAAACTTAGATCATGCTACTAGCCATGGAGTTGATAATTGCTTTGGCAAAAGAAATGCACCTGTTTTATTTAATTTAACATTTAAAGACAATTTCTTTTTAGATGGTGGAGTGACCAATTTAGAGCTGGCTCCTTTAAACGCAATGACAGATCCTTGCGAAATGGCCAACGATTTGAATAAAATTTTAGTTTATCTTAAATCAAAACCAGAATATCAACAGGCATTTCAAAAAGCATTTGATAGCGACGAGATTACTTCTCAAAAAATGTTTAGGGCCTTGGCGCAATTTCAAGGCATGATGATTTCTGCTGATAGCAAATATGACCAAGTAAAAGCTAAAACAGCTCAATTTACAGATCAAGAGCTAAGGGGTTATCAATTATTTTCCGCAAAATGTGCGAGTTGTCATAAAGAACCTTTGTTTTCTGATAACAGTTTTAGAAATAATGGTTTAGACATCACATCTTTAGATTTAGGTAGATCAACGATCACAAGTTTAGCATCAGATGATGGTAAATTCAAAGTTCCGACGCTTAGAAATGTAGAGGTCAGTCGCCCTTATATGCATGATGGTCGTTTTAAAACTTTAGAACAAGTTTTGGATCACTATCAAAATAATATTAAACCTAACAAAAATTTAGATCCACTTTTAAAACAAGATTTAGCTTTAACAGATACCTATAAGGCGGATATCATTGCATTTTTAAAAACTTTGACGGATCTTACATTTCTTAAAAATCCAAAATACAGTGAAGAATAAAATATTAATCATTTTTTTAATGCTCTGCGGTAGTTCCACATTTGCCTGCGATATTTGTGGTTGTTTTATGGGAATTACTCCTTATGATAATGTGAGCAGTTTAGGTGTTTTTTATAGATATCGCTCATACAACGGGTATTTTGGTCAAGATCAACAGTTTTTTCCAGATGAAAGTTCGTTTTTCCCTCAAGCCAATCAAACAAATAATCCACTCGGAAATCATAATGGGTTGCTTGGCGATTATGAAATTTATAGAACAACCGAGATACGTGGTCGCTATTTTATACAAAAACGTTTAGAAATAAATGCGATAATTCCCTATCTCAATAATAGTGAAAAATACAATAATCAAACTTCTACTATTTCTGGTTTAGGCGATATAACTTTATATGCAGGTTATCATTTACTTAGAAAACTGGATCAAAAAACCATCAATCAGAGATTAATAACCGGTGCAGGAATCAAAATACCAACTGCAAATAATCTTGTTAAAAGTGATCAGGGTTTAACTTATTCTAATCCTTTTCAGCCCGGCACAGGAAGTATAGATGGTTTTGTTTACGCTAATTATATTATTGGGATAAAAAATTGGGGGGCAAGTATCAACAGCACTTATAAATTTAATGGTAGAAATTCTGATCAAGAATCAATCGCAAATAGCACCACCTCTTTTCTTAGCGTTTTTAGAAAGATTGACATCGATAAAAACATAAAAATCATCCCCTCTGTGCAAACTAGTTATGAATTTACCAAAGGAGAAAAATATCAAGGTAAACTAACAGGAGAACATGAGACAAATAATTTAATGGCTGGCGCAGGATTAGATATATTTGTAAAAAATATCGGCATCAATACCAGTTTTCAAACAAATGCTTGGTCAGCTCAAACAGATCATCCCCGCAGCAGCGGACGTTTAACTTTAGGAATTACTTACAATTTAAAACAACTTTATTATGCCATTAATTAATATAAAAAATAGCATTACCATCATTTTAGGAATTACCATTATTGGTTTTTCAAGCTGCAAGGATCAAAAAGCAGAGCAGAAAAAATTACAAACCGAAGTAATGGCTGTACATGATTCTTTAATGATGGATATGGGTAAATTAACCGATAAAAGAATGATGCTTACTAAATTATCATCAAATTTAGATAGTTTAAAAAAAGCAAATAACTCTTTAGATACAGCCCAATTAAAAGCAGAAATCGCTGATCAAAAATTAGCGCTTACTAATGCTGATGATGCCATGATGAAATGGATGAATGGTTTTAACCCAGATTATACTGGCAAATCTTCCAAAGAAATTGCTCAATATTTAGAAAGTCAAAAAATAAAAATAGATTCTGTTAAAACAATGTTTAACAAATCTCTTTCTAACAGTAACAGTTTAATTTCTAAATTGAAATAATTATGAAAATTCCCTCATTATTAGTTTTATTTACTGGTTCACTATTTTTATTTGCCTGTAATTCAGCTCCAAAACAATTGCCCATATTAGGTAGCAGAGAACCAGTGGAAAAAATTGTTAATGGCAAAACTGTTATAGATACTGTTTATCAGACTATTCCCGCTTTTAGTTTTATGAATCAGGATAGTGCAATCATTAATAATGATTCTTTAAAAAATAGCATTTACGTTGCTGATTTCTTTTTTACCTCCTGCCCATCTATTTGCCCTATCATGAGCAAAAATTTACTAACCGTTTATGAGAAATTTAAAGACAATCAAGAAGTAAGATTTCTTTCGCATACAATAGACCCAAAACATGATACCATTCCTGTTTTGAAAAAATACGCCGACAAACTAGGAGTTAAAGGTACACAATGGAGCTTTTTATTAGGAAGTAAAGATTCTGTTTATTTGTTAGCTAAAGATGGTTATATGTCTTATTCAAAACAAAATGATAGCATCCCAGGCGGGTACGAACATTCTGGATATTTTTTGTTAGTTGATAAAGATAAACGCATTAGAGGTGCTTACGACGGAACGGATAAAAATCAGGTGGCACAAATGAGTAAAGATATGGATATTCTATTAACCGAATATCATAAAAAATAGCATGAGAAAAATCATCATTTTAATTTCGTTTTTAGCCATCACTTTTACTGTATTTTTTAGTGCTTGTGTAAACGAGGATAGTATAAAATATCAACGTTATTATTCTGATGGTTTACAAATGTATAAAGACCATTGCCAAAGTTGCCACATGGACGATGGCAATGGTTTAGCTAGTTTAATCCCTCCCTTAAGCGATACTACTTATTTAAAAACTAACCGTAAAATGTTGGCTTGTTATATTGTTTATGGGCTTTCTAATACGATAACCATCAATGGGAAACAATATGATGGTAAAATGCCTGCCGAAAAACATTTAGCATCCATTGATTTAGCTAAGATACTTACCTACATCACCAATTCTTTTGGAAACAAACAAGGAATTTTTGATGTGAAAGAGATTGAAAAAAACCTGATTGATTGCAGTAGAGATACAGTTAAGGTTGTTATATAAATAATTTTAAGGTAATTTATAAGAACTATAAAAATAGCTATTATGCTAATTCTCTCATGTATTTATGAAAAAGTGCCAACGCCTCTTTTTTATTATCTGTTAAACGATAATCTATTTTATGCATTAGGTAATCAACCAAATCAAAATCTTTTCGCATTTCCATATTTTCGAAAATCTTTAATCGGCTATCTAATCCTAACTTTAAAGCTGCATTTAATTTATCTATAAAAGAATCTTCTAGTTTTTTATTGCTTACCCAAGCTGCAAAAACAAATTCTAATCCTGTAAAACTTTTCCATTCTGCAGCTAAATCATAAACAAAAGAATGTTGGTTAATTTTCCCAAAAGTACGATCACCAATTTGAACAAAAGCGGTTTTTGGATGTGAAGATCTTCCGTATTCTTTAGCTTTGGATACCAATTCTGGTTTTACTTTCCAATAGTTTTTTAATAAAACCAAAGCTAAATTATTTGAAGACCTAGATTGAGGATCTAATTGCAAATATTGAACATCTTCAATAGGGCAATTACTAAAAATAAAAACAGAGTTAACAGCTCCATTTGCTCCAATGCAATAATCAGAAATAATATGGTGTTCTGGTAAATCTAAAATTGCAGCTACGGGAATTAAACCAATATCAACTTTGTTTTCAATCAGTTTTTCGGCACATAAACTGGGTACATCTAAACTTAAATCAATTTCTTTTTTTATAGGATGATGTTGTAAACCGTAAATAAAAGGAATGGTATTGGTGTAGCTTACCGCTGATATTTTAATCATAAATTTTTTAGGTGCGCTAAACTAT
This sequence comes from Pedobacter psychrophilus, assembly GCF_001652725.1. Lineage (GTDB taxonomy): Bacteria > Bacteroidota > Bacteroidia > Sphingobacteriales > Sphingobacteriaceae > Pseudopedobacter > Pseudopedobacter psychrophilus. The sequence goes on along the minus strand of NZ_LWHJ01000027.1, from coordinate 201,705 downwards.
TAAATGTTTGGATATGAAAGTCTTGACCATCATAATCTAAAACATAAAGTGAAGTGTTTTGATGTGGATAATTATCCATTTTATCTAAAGATTGATTCATTAATTGACAAAGTAAGAGCCTCATTGCTCTTCCATGCATACAAATCAAAATAACCTTCTCATCCTTATGGCTCATGATTTCTTCCATGGCCTTAGTCTGACGAGTAAAAACTTCATTAGGACTTTCCCCACCTTCTGTCTTCACATCATAATTACCTTGAGCCCAATTTTGAATCAATTTTTTAAAATCTTCGCGAAGTTCTGGCGTACTTTTTTGCCCTTCATATTTACCCCAGGCTAACTCATCTAAACCAGAAAACCGCTCAACAGGCAAACCTTTTTCGATGAATTTTGAAACAGTTTGTCCGGTACGCACAAGTTTAGAAACGTAAAGCTTATCAAAAGGAACATCTTTATACATTTCATAAAAAGCTTCTCCTTGTGCGATTCCTGTAGCATTTAATTGTGAATTAACTCCCCTACCTTGTACAATCCCATTTTTGTTAAAATCAGTTTCGCCATGGCGAATAATATAAAGTGTCTTTTTTATTTGGCTCATTAAATTAATTTAAAACGGGTAAAGCATAATATTTAGGTTTTACCTCATCTTCAAAAACTACATTTTCATAATCGGTCACTACATTATAAAGAGTATCTCTTTCAATTGGTTTTTTACCGACTTCCTTAATCAATTTTACAAGATCTTTTGTACTCATCGCAGGGTGTTTTTCCTCGGCACCAGCCATGGAGTAAATTTTTGTGGTATCATCTAAAGTACCATCAATGTCATCTACACCAAAATTTAAAGAAAGTTGTGCTGTACTTCTACTTATCATAGCCCAATAAGCTTTGATATGATCAAAATTATCAAGGTAAATTCTAGAGATGGCATAATTACGCAGATCTTCTACTACCGTAGATTCTGGCACATTAGACATTTGATTATCTTGATTCCTGAATTTTAATGGGATAAAAGTTTGAAAACCGCCAGTTTTATCTTGCAAATCTCTAAGTCTTTCCAAATGGTCAACACGATGCCAAAATTGCTCAATATGTCCGTAAAGCATAGTTGCATTAGAACGCATTCCTAATTTATGCCATTCTTCATGTATTTGCAACCACTGATCAGCGTTGCACTTATCTTTTGCTATTTGCTCCCTGATTTCTGGATGAAAGATTTCTGCACCACCACCTGGCATTGATTCTAATCCAGATTCTTTCATCAACTTCATTCCAGTTGCGTAATCTACTTTAGCTTTTTTAAATATATAGTGATATTCTACTGGTGTCAAAGCTTTTACATGTAAATCAGGACGGTGTTTTTTAATTTCAGAAAACAATTTCTGATAAAAAGCCATATCATATTGAGGCAAAACCCCACCAACAATATGTGCTTCGGTAACTGGCTCATTATCATATTTTTTTACGATATTGAGCATATCTTCCATTGTATATTCCCAACCTTCAGAACGCTCTTTAATCAAAACAGAATAAGAGCAAAATTTACAATCGTAAACACAAAGATTTGTAGGTTCTATATGGAAATTTCTATTGAAATATGTATTATTTCCATGCCGCTTTTCGCGGATATAATTTGCAAGAACTCCTACAAATGGTAAATCGCATTTTTCAAAAAGATAAACCCCTTCATCAAAAGAAATCCTTTGATTATCCTTAACTTTTTGGGCAATTATTCGATGGTTTTCTAGGAGATTTTTATCTTGAAGAATTGTTTCTAACTGATGTTCTGAATTCATATTCTTGAATATTGTGCAAAATAATAAAAATAGCTTTTTATTACGTGATATGAATGTAAAACAAGATTGCTTTTATTAAGTTTGAATCATTATTAATAATAATTTCAAATATGAATATCGAAACTAAAGCTATCCACGCTGGTAATAAAATAGATTCAGATACTAAAGCTGCCATACAACCAATTACTTTATCCTCTACTTTTGAAAGAGGTGAAAATGGTGATTATCCAGGTGGTTATATATATTCTCGTTCAGATAATCCTAACCGTAAATCTTTAGAAAATGTAGTTACTGCTTTAGAAAATGGAGCTGATGCTTGTGCTTTTGCAACAGGTAATGCAGCTGGAATGTCAGTTTTCCAAGCTTTAGAACCTGGAAGCCATATTATTGGTCCGGATGATATGTATCACGGTTTAAGAAATCAATTGAAATTGATGTTTAAAGGAATTTTAACTTTTGATTTTATTGATTTAACCGATATTGAACTAATTTTTAATACTATAAAAAGAGAAACTAAATTAATTTGGGCGGAAACGCCTTCAAATCCTCTTTTAAAACTTTGTGATATTGAAGCAATTGCACACATCGCAAAAGAACATCAATTAATTTTTGCAGTTGATAATACATTTGCCTCGCCAATGTGTCAGCAACCTATAAGTTTAGGAGCTGATATTGTGATGCACTCCACAACAAAATACCTAAATGGTCATTCTGATGTTACGGGTGGAATTTTAGTAACTAAAGAAAAAGATTCATTTTGGGAAAAGATAAAAATTGTACAAGGTTATGGAGGTGCTGTTCCCTCTCCTTTTGATTGTTATTTAGTGACTAGAGGAATCAAAACTTTGCCTTATCGTATGCGTGGTCATGTTGCAAATGCTCAGGCTTTAGCCGATTTTTTAGAAGCGCATGAATCCGTAGAAGCTGTTTTTTATCCAGGATTAAAATCACATCCACAACATGATTTAGCAAGTAAACAAATGCTTTCTTATGGAGGAATGTTATCTTTTTTGGTAAAAGGTGGTGAAGATAAAGCAAAAGAAATAGTTAATAATCTTAAAATTTTTACCCAAGCAACCAGTTTAGGTGGAGTCGAAAGTTTAATAGAACATCGTTATTCCGTTGAAGGACCAGATACCAAAACACCCAAGAATTTATTAAGAGTTTCGGTTGGTTTAGAGCATATTGATGATTTGATTAGTGATTTGGAAAGTGTTTTGTAGTTAACATTTATAAATTTTATAAGATGATAAAAAAGATTTTAAAAGATAAATTTTTAATTCTAAAAATTAGAAACAGATTTAATCCAAATGTTCAGATAAGTCAACGTCAGTTATTTCATTATTATCAAGATAAGGTTAAACAGAAAGATGTTCCATCAATAATTGATACAGGTTTTAGAGTATTTTCGCATCAAGAAGAAGATGGTAAATTACTTTTTATATTTTCCACTATTGGCATGGGAAATAAAACTTTTATAGAAATTGGTTCTGATGATGGTGTAAACAGCAATGCAGCAAATCTTATTTTTAATTTTGGTTGGCATGGATTATTTATAGATGGTAATAAAAATAGCATTAAAAGAGGAATTAATTTCTTTAAAAAATATCCAACTCCATTTGCTCATCCTCCAAAATTTGTGCTTTCAAAAGTTACAGCAGAAAATATCAATGAAACTATAGAAAATGCAGGCTTTAAAAAAGATATTGATTTTTTGTCGATAGATATTGATGGTAACGATTACTGGATTTGGAATGCTTTATCTATTATAAATCCAAAAGTGGTAATTATAGAGACACATATAGAATTTGGTTATAATGATATTATAGTTCCTTATGACGCTAATTATTCATATCCAGGAAAACATCCTGTCTATCATGGTGCATCACCAACAGCAATGCAAAAATTAGGCAAAAAGAAAGGTTATCGTTTAGTAGGAGGTAATGAATTGGGTTATAATTTCATATTTATAAGGAATGGAATAGCTGATGATTTAATACCCGAAGTTTCTGTAAAATCATTAATATCTCACCCATCTGCAATAGAAAGTTTTAAGAAATTTGAATCTATTAGAGATTGGGCATACATAAAGCCTATTGATGAGTAACAGGAACGTACTTCATTTTCTAAATAATTATAAATTTAAAAAATAAAACAAAATATAATTTGGAAATCAACTGATTTCTACCTTATATTTGAAATATCATTTGGTTGAGATACCAAAAATCAATTCCTCAATTAAAAACAGGTCTTGATTTATACAGAAGTGGCGAGAGATTAGGCTCACAGATCCACTGGCAACCCTTAGCATAAAAGAGAAGGTGCCAATTCCTAGCCCATTTGGGAGCTATAAATTTAAAAGACATGGAAACAAACAATTCAACAGTAAACCTTTTATCAATCTCAAAAGAGATTAATTTGGTATTTGCATCATTTAGTTCTACTATTTGTATGTGTTACTTCATGAGTTAAACTGTAAATTAATTGTATCGCTTTCGAAAAGCATCCTTCCAATTAATTATAAAAATCAAATCAAACATCATAAAAAATTAAAATATTAAAATGTTAATAAAGCAATTAAATTAGAAATTTTAGCATTTGATACTCTAATCAATATAAAAAGTAGAAATAAAAATAACACGAAATGAGTAAAAAATTAAATATAGGTCTGTTTGGATTTGGAGTTGTAGGGCAAGGTTTATACGATATTTCTTTGAGTAGAAACTTAAACCTGGAATTCAAGAAAATCGCCATAAAAGATCCAGCTAAAAAAAGGACTTTACCAGACAATCTTTTCACTACAGATAAGTGGGAGATTTTAAAAGACCCTGAAATCAATACCATTATTGAATTGATTAATGATGCTGATGCCGCATACGAGATTGTTTCTTATGCTTTGCAAAATGGTAAAAATGTGGTTTCGGCAAATAAAAAAATGATTGCCGAGCATTTAGATGAGTTGGTTGCTTTCCAAAAAGAACACGGAACTTCTTTATTATATGAAGGTGCGGTTTGTGGAAGTATTCCAATTATCAGAAATTTAGAGGAATATTACGATAATGAATTGCTTTATGCGGTTAGTGGGATTTTTAACGGTTCTTCTAACTTTATTCTCTCTAAGGTATTTAATGAGAATCAATCCTATAATGATGCTTTAAAAGAGGCACAGGATTTAGGCTTTGCAGAAACCGACCCAACTTTAGATGTTGGTGGTTATGATGCTAAATATAAGGTTGCCATTGCTGCAGCTCATGCTTATGGATTATTTATTGATCCAGCTAAAATCATGAATATTGGTATTCAAAATTTACAGCTGAGTGATTTGCAATATGCTAGGGAAAAAGGTCAGAAGATAAAGCTTGTTCCTGTGGCGAAAAAACAAAATGATAGCGAAGTAAGCATTTATGTTTTACCAAAATTAGTTAAAAAAGAAGATTTTCTTTTCAACGTAGAAAACGAATATAATGGCGTTAGCGTTCAAGCTGCCTTTGCCGATCAGCAATTCTTTTTTGGGAAGGGTGCAGGCGGACATCCAACAGGTGCAGCTGTCTTTTCTGATGTTTCTGCCTTGCGATATGATTACAGATACGAGTATAAAAAAACGTTAATAGAGAAAAAAGTTCAGTTTAATAATGAGGAAATTCTACAAGTTTATTTAAGGTTTAACGAAGAAGGTTTCGTAAATAAATTGCCTTTTATAGACATTATTGAAAGCTTTTCATCAAAAGATTATCATTATGTAATTGGTGATATTAAACTAGCTGATATTGCAGCAGCAAAAGATTTAATTTTAAATGATGGCGCTTTTATAGCGGATACAGGAAACTATAAAGCCTAAAGATTTTTTTTGATTAATTTTTGTTTAAGACGCCGATAAGAAATTATCGGCTTTTTGTTTGATAGAAAAAGCCCTTTAAACATTTATTTAAAGGGCTTTATAATAATTTAATAACCTAGTTAAGAAAACAACCTATCTCTTTTTTCTGCATCAGTTTCTAATTTTTTAAGCTTTTTACCGTAAGCTATTTTGGTAATCAAAACAAACAAAACTGGCACTACAAATATCGCTAAAGAGGTTGCTGCTAACATCCCACCAAAAACCGTAAATCCAATAGTTCTTCTTGATTCTGCTGCGGCACCACTCGCAAAAACTAAAGGTAATACTCCTAAAATAAATGCTAAAGAAGTCATGATGATTGGTCTTAATCTTAAATCTACTGCTTGAAGTGTTGCTGTTAAAATATTTACTCCTTTATCAACGCGTTCTTTGGCAAATTCTACAATTAAAATCGCATTCTTTGCAGCCAAACCTATTAAGGTGATTAAACCAATTTGAGCATAAATGTTATTGCTAATACTTGGGATAAAAGTTAATATCAAGATCGAACCAAAAGCACCAATTGGTACGGCAAATAATACCGAAAATGGGATGGACCAGCTTTCATAAAGCGCTGCTAAAAACAAGAATACAAACACTAAAGATAAACCGAAAATCAAAGTAGAACTACTTCCGGCCGAAACTTCTTCTCGGCTTAAGCCAGAAAATTCATAACCATAACCTTCTGGCAATTCTGTTGCTGCTACTTCTTGTAAAGCTTTAATAGCATCACCACTACTAACACCTGCAGCAGGTGATCCGTTAATTTCAATAGAACGATAGATATTATAATGAGAAATTAAAGATGGACTTTCAATCACATTTGTTGTAACTAAAGAACCAATTGGTATCATCTCACCTCTGCTATTTCTTACATAATATTTCATTAATTCATCAATTGAAGAACGATAAGTGCTATCAGCCTGAGCTACAACCCTAAAGTTTCTGCCATATAAATTAAAATCATTCACATAAGAACTTCCTAGCAAAGTTGATAAAGTGCTATAAACATCATTTAAAGGAACTCCTAATTTTTTAACCTTTTCCTTATCAACATTAATTTGATAACTAGGCGTATTGGTGCTAAAAAACGTATAGGCTTTTCCTATTTCTGGTCTTTTGTTTACGGCTGCTAAAAACTTTTTGGCTACTGCATCAAATTTTTTGATATCATCTGCACTGGTAGTTTGCTGCAACTCGAAAGTAAAACCTGCAGTTGCACCTAAACCCGGAATAGCTGGTGGCCCAATTGCTAAAACTCTCGCTTCCTTAATATCCGCAGTTTTCTTCTGAATTTCTGCCATAATATTTGTCAGCTGTAATTCCTTGCTTGTTCTATCTTCCCAAGGGTCTAATAAAACGAAGATTGTACCGGCGTTAGATTTATTAGAGAAACTGATGATGTTTAATCCAGCCAAACCACCAACTGTTTTAACTCCAGGTATTTGCTTTAATCTCTTTTGGATTTCTACCAACATGCTTTTACTTCTGGTAGTTGATGCAGCTTCCTGCATCTCATAAGTAACATATAATCTACCTTCATCTTCTTGCGGTACAAAGCCAGATGGTTTATTTTTGAATAAGAAAAACAGGGCAACAAATAAACAGACCATCATGATCAATACTTTTGGGGTAGCTCTAATCCATGATGCAACTCCTTTTGTATATGATCTATTAAATCTATCAAAGCCTTTATTAAACCAGATAAAAAATTTATCTAACCAATTTTTTTCATCATCCTTACCTTTAGATGGCTTTAGCATAATTACGCATAAAGCGGGAGTTAGAGATAAAGCTACAAAGGCAGAAATAATTACAGAAACTGCAATGGTGATTGCAAACTGTTGGTATAAACGACCAACGATTCCGGGTAAAAATCCCACAGGAACAAAAACCGCAGCTAAAATTAATGCAATGGCTATAACTGGTCCTGATATATCTTTCATCGCCCGTTGAGTTGCTTCTTTAGGAGATAATTTATTATGATCAATATAATGCTGAACCGCCTCTACCACAACAATTGCATCATCAACCACAATACCTATTGCTAATACAAAGGCAAATAAAGTAAGTGTATTGATGGTAAAACCGAATGGAATAAAAAAGATAAATGTTCCGATTAACGATACTGGAATAGCTAAAACAGGAATTAATGTTGCTCTCCAGTTTTGCAAAAACAAGAAAACCACAATAACCACTAAAACCAATGCTTCTAACAAAGTGTGAACAACTTCGTTCATAGAAACTTTTACAACGGAAACCGTTTCTAATGGCATTACATAATCAATATCTTTTGGAAAAGATTTTTTTAACTTCAATAAAGCTTCATTTAATCCTTTATAAGTATCAAGTGCATTTGCCCCCGGTGCTTGATAAATTAAAACAAATGCTGCTGGCTTACCGTTAACAAAAGCATTAGACCCGTAATCAAATTTACCCAACTCTACTCTTGCAACATCCTTTAAGTAAACCACGGTCCCATCAGAAGGAACTGTTCTTACAATGATGTTTTCAAACTGCTCGGGTTTGTTTAACCTACTATTTGTTAAAACGCTATATTCAAAAGTTTGGGTGTTAGGTTGTGGGTTTCCCCCGATGGTTCCTGCTGCGACTTGTAAATTTTGCTCTCTTAAAGAATTTAAAATATCGGTTGTGGTTAAATTTAAGTTGGCCAATTTCTCTGGATTTAGCCAAACCCTCATGCTAAATTCATCTGCCCTAGAAACAATATCTCCAACTCCTTTTACTCTTTGGAGCGCATCCTTAACATATAAATTGGCATAATTACCAACAAATGTAGCATCATGAGTGCCTTTTGGCGAGTAAAATGCCAATGCAACCATGATACTCGGATTTTTTTTGGCAACTGTTAATCCTAAATTTTTTACAGCATCTGGTAATCTTGGTTCTGCAACTCTAACTCTATTTTGTATTTCAACTGCTGCGTTATTAATATCTGTACCTAATTCAAAATTTACATTAATAGAACTTTGACCGCTTGAGGTAGAATTACTCGACATATAAGTCATTCCTGGAGTACCATTTACCTGAGTTTCAATTGCTGTAGTAGTGGTTTGTTCAACAGTTTGAGCATCGGCACCAGTAAAATTTCCTGTAATGGAAACGGAAGGAGGCGTTATATCAGGATATTGCGCAATGGGCAAATTGAGCATAGAAATTAACCCAACCAATACAATCACAACAGAAATAACTATTGCAGTTACCGGTCTTTTTATAAATACATCTGATATCATTTATCTATTTTAATTATTCGCCAATGCGATATTATAATGAAATACTTAGCTGATAATAAATTACTTACCTGCTGGTTTTTGATTTGGATCTTGAGGTTTTGGAGCTTCGGTAGTAATAACTGAACCTTCTCTTAAATTTTGAACGCCCTCCACTACAATTTTATCATCCTCTTTTAAACCGTCTTTTACAATTACATTTTTATCAATGGTTTTCCCTAAAAGCACTTTGCGTTGAGAAACTTTGCTACTATCGCCAGGAACGTAAACAAAAAACTCTCCCAATTGCTCTGTTACGGCTTTGTAAGGAACTAAAATAGATTTTGAACCTCCGTTATTTTTAACCCTAACAGTACCATTCATCCCAGCAATTAGCATATTTTTATTGTTTTGAAAAATAAGTCTAGCTTTTATAGTTCCTGTTTGAGGATTAACAGCTCTATCTAACAAAGAAAGTTTACCGGGACTTGGATAAACATCTTCACCAAATGCCAGTGTGAAAGTAGAGTCGCTTAGATTCTGTTTGTCGTTTAACAACTTGTTAAAACGATAAATTTCTTTTTGATCAATATTAAAATCAACCGCTAATTCTCCAACTGTGGAAATGGTATTTAAAATGGTTTGTCCTGTTGCAACTGCAGTACCAACTTTAACTTGAGAAATACCAATAATCCCATCAAAAGGAGCATAAACCTTAGTATACTTCACATTGGTTTGCACCGCATTAATGTTTGCCTTACCTGCAGAAACTTGTTCTTTAGCAACTTGCAAAGCCGCATCTGCATTATCAACCAATTGTTTTGCTATTGCATCTTTCTTATCTAACTCATGGTAGCGGTCGGCATCTTTTTGTGCCTTATTTAAATTGGCTTTTTGTACTTGCAAACCAGCTACTGCTTGTTGATAATTTGCTTGGTATAGCTGATTATCAATACTGTATAATAACTGACCTTTAGAAACCTTATCGCCATCTTTAAAATAAACCCCAGTGATATTTCCACTTACTTGCGGACGTAATTCTATTTGATTTAAAGCTACAACAGTTCCAGGATATTCATCAAAATAGGCTGCATTTATAAACTTAACGCTTTCTACAGTTACTTGCGTAGCTGGTACTGGGGCTGCGGATTTATCATTTTTGTTTCCACAGGAAAACAAAAAAAACAAAAGTGTTGAAGCTAAAAGAGTTATTGATTTTTTGGATAACATATACGTTATTGATTAATATTTTAATATTTAATTTGTCCTAATGCTTTTTCAACATCAACCTTGCTGATTAATAGTTGATAAACCGCATTAAAATAGTTGATTTGTGAAGTGCGTAAATCTGTTTCAGAAACAATTACTTCTAAATAAGTTTTAATGCCAGATCTATATTGTAAATTAACTACATCATAAACCTCTTTTGCTAAACTCATGTTCTCTTTAAGAGCCAAATAATTAGCAAAATTACTTTGGTAGGTTGATAAAGCTTGTTGATATTCTGAATTTACATCATTTTTAAAAACTTCTAAATCAAGTTCATTACGTCTTAACCAATATTGGGCAATGTTAATGTTTTCTCTCCTTTTACCTCCTTGAAAAATTGGCAAACCTAAAGTGATACCAGCGTAAGAATTGGGAAAGTTACGATTGTATAAATCGCCGAAATTATTGTTTTGATAATTAAAATTGTACGCCCCGTTTGCTGCTATTGAAGGTAAGAAACTCCATTTGTTATAACTTAAATTAGCATTAAGTAGTCTTTTTTGAGTTTGTAATTGTGCAAATTCTATTCTATTATTAACGTTTAAATTTTGCGTGGTATCAATAAAAACCTCATTTTCTAATTGCAAACTATCGTAAACAACATTTAATTTTTCCTTTTCAGGATAGTTCATCAAAGATTTTAAAAATTCTATTCTCGCCTTCAATAAAACTTCATTGCTTTTTTGATTTGCTTTGGTATTGTTTAAGGTAATTGTTGCTCTTTTATAATCGATTTTATCTGTGATGCCAGCTTCGTACTGATTAAATGCATCACTTAAACTCCTTTCTAACCTGATGATATTTGAATTGGAAATCTTAATTTGTTGTAAGGTTGACAAAACATTATAAAATGCTTTTGAAACATTAACAACTAAATTTATTTTGTTATTTACCGTGTTTTGTTTTGATTGTAAAAGAACATCTCCTTTTGTATTTAAAGCTAACAAAGCATCTCTATTAAAGATGTTTTGCGAAGCTGTAAATTGTGCGCTAGAAGTGTTATCAACTCCTAATTGTACAGGATTACCACCAATTATTGAAGTTTGAACTAAAAAATTATGCTGTAAATTATAATTAAAATTTATTTGAGGATACCAATCTGCCAATTTTGTCTTGATTGTAGATTCTGTAATTTTTTCATCTAAATATGCTTGTTGAATTGTAGGCTGACTATTTAACGCATATTGAATCGCATCATTTAATGTTACTTTTTGCAATAAACTATCTTTAACAATAGTTTGTGACCAACTAAAAAATGGAATTATTAAGCCAAGAATAATAAAAGACAACTTTATCGTTAGCTTGCCTATGTAATTGTTCATATATCTAAAAAACTTAATTTCTTTAATAAAAATTGCACCAAATTTGGTGAGATTGCAAACATAAATCTTTTAAATTTTAATACTTTTAAAAAAACTGCCATAGTTTTGTTATAAAATTAATAAATAACCAATTTCATTAGTTGCATTATAAGTTCAACATAATTAAATATGGATTGTTATCTTAATTAAACACTGTAACATTATTTTTATATTTCTTTAGGGTTCTTTCATGGTTACGTCATCAAATACAGGTGATTATAAAATTTTTATTTAATTTAACATTATGTTATCTCAATTAGACTTACAGAGTGTTTTAGTTTTAGACATTGAAACTGTTCCTCAATACAGATATTTTGATGAGCTTCCCTCCCATCTTCAGAAACTTTGGGATTTAAAAACTACTTATCAACGCAAAAATCAAGAAACGGCTGAAGAGTTTTATGGAAGAGCAGGCATTTGGGCAGAATTTGGAAAAATAATCTGTATTTCTGTAGGTATTTTTGTGAATGATAAAAAGCTACGGATTAAATCATTTTATAGCCATAATGAGACTGATCTATTAATAGAATTTAATCAACTGTTAAGCACCCAACCATCAAACTTGATTATGTGCGCACATAACGGAAAAGAATTTGATTTTCCTTATTTATGCCGAAGAATGTTGATTAGCGGTTTAGAGATTCCGGCTCAATTAAATATTGTAGGTAAAAAGCCTTGGGAGATTAATCATTTAGATACAATGGAACTGTGGAAGTTTGGCGATTATAAAAACTATACATCATTAAATTTACTAGCTGCAATTTTTAATATTCCAACACCAAAAGATGATATTGATGGAAGTATGGTTGGTGAGGTTTATTGGATTGAAAATGACTTAGAGCGCATAAAAACTTACTGCCAGAAAGATGTAATTACAACCGCTCGGCTAATTCAGCGTTTTAAAGGTTTGCCATTTACCACCGATGATGATGTTACCTTTGTAGATTAATGGCTCAATTAACAATCAACAATTTAGAAATTTCTTTTAAATCAGAAGAAAGCCAATTTAAAGCTATAGATCATATCTCATTGCAACTTAATAAAGGTGAGATTATAGGTTTGGTTGGCGAATCAGGTTCTGGGAAATCTGTAACTTCTTTAGCCATTATGAGGTTACTGGAAGCCAACGCTAAAATTACTGGCGAAATATTATTTGATGATAAAAATCTATTAGAGATTCCTGAAAAGGAAATGCAGCAATATAGAGGAAACAAAATTGCCATGATTTTCCAGGAACCCATGACCTCATTAAATCCTTTAATGAAATGTGGAAAGCAAATAACAGAAAGCATCATCCTCCATTTAAAAATAAATAAAAAACAAGCAAAAGAAAAAACTATCCAGCTTTTTGAGGAGGTAAAATTACCAGAGCCGCAAGAAGTTTTCGATGAATATCCCCATCAAATTTCAGGCGGGCAAAAACAAAGGGTAATGATTGCCATGGCTTTGGCTTGTAATCCTCAAATTTTAATCGCCGATGAGCCAACCACAGCTTTAGATGTAACTGTTCAAAAAAACATTATAGAATTATTAAAACGCATCAGGTTAGAAAGAAATATGAGTATGATTTTTATCTCTCATGATTTAGGCGTAATAGGTGAAATTGCAGATAAAATTTTAGTGATGAACAAAGGACAAATTGTGGAGCAAGGAACTGCAAAAGATATTTTCCTTAATCCACAACATCCTTATACTAAAGGTTTACTGGCTTGCAGACCAAATCCAAGGTTGCAGCTTAAAAAATTACCAACCATTTCAGATTTTACATCAGAGAAAAATGGCCAGTTTACTACTAATGCAATAACAATTGAAGACTTACAACAACAATTAAAAGTTGATGATGGTGAAATTTCTCAAAAAAGAAAACTGCTTTATCTGCAACCAAGAATATTAAAAGTTGAAAATTTGAACACATGGTTTCCAAAAAATCAATCATTTTTTGGCAAAGCCGATAATTTTACAAAAGCCGTAAATGATGTAAGTTTTGAAGTTTTTACCGGAGAAACTTTTGGTTTAGTTGGAGAAAGTGGATGCGGAAAAACTACTTTAAGCAGAACGATTTTAAAATTGATTGAGCCTACAAGTGGAAAAATCATATTCAATGAAGTTGATATTTCTAATTTGAATGAAAAAGAAATGCGTCCGTTAAGAAAGGATATTCAAATTATTTTTCAGGATCCATATTCTTCGCTTAATCCAGTAAAAACAATTGGAGAAGCTTTAATTGAGCCTTTAGTAGTTCACAAAATCTTAACTAATTATCAAGAGAGGAAAGACTACATTATTAATTTGATGGAAAAAGTTGGATTAACAGCCCAGCAATTTAACCGTTATCCTCATGAGTTTTCTGGCGGGCAACGACAAAGAATTGTAATTGCAAGAGCATTGGCATTAAAACCTAAACTAATTATTTGCGATGAATGTGTTTCTGCATTAGATGTTTCTGTTCAAGCTCAAGTCATCAATCTTTTAAAAGATTTACAACAAGAATTTAAGCTAACCTATATTTTCATTTCTCATGATATGGCAGTTGTAAAGCATGTTTCTGATAGAATGATGGTAATGAATAATGGACAAATTGAAGAAATTGGTTATCCAGAAGATATTTATCATCATCCTAAAAAAGCTTACACTCAAAAACTGATAAATGCTATCCCAAAAGGGATTTATTAGCAATACCTTTAATTGAAATGAACCCTTATTTGCGCTAACGATTGAAACGGCATCCTTTTATTGCTATAGCCATTTAGCAAATAGCAATAAAAGATATAGTGAAAAGCGTGTAAAAGCGCCCTAATAACAATAATGTTTACACTATTTTTTATGCAAATCATCAATCATTCCTGTAAATGAATTAGGTTGACCGATGCTTTTTATCATTAATTGACTTGCTTGAGTCTTCACAGAATTTACAGTAATGGTATTATTAGCAGAGTTTGTAAAAACACCTGTATTTATATAAGCCAAAGCTGATGCTAAATTTAATTCGCTAACGTCACCAAAATCTTTTGAAACATCATCTGTTTTTGGGGAATCAGGTGTGAAGCCAGCAAAATAATTGCCTTGTCCAGCAGAGTTTGTGCTGAAAAAAGAAGACATATAAACATCAAATTTTGCTATTCTTATTGGGAAAAAACCAACCGGTTTTCCATAAGAGGTAGCTCCAACTGTCTTCACATCTAGGTAAGGTTTTAAACTATTGATCACTAACTCACTTGCAGAAGCTGTGCTGCCAGTTGTGATAAATATTACCTTACTTACATTATTTAATGATCCGGATTTTTCAATCTTAACGGTATTTCCAGCTAAGGAATAGTCATCTTGAAATTGCGTACCTGATGTAATATTACCGGCCTGATCTCTGTTAGGTTGATTTTTAAGAATTGTAGCTTTACCTTGTTGCATAGTAGTGTTGTAGGTTAATGAAAACATTGTTTTTCCATTTATACTATTTGGTGCAATAAGATTAATCATTTGTTGTGCTGTACTGACAAAACCGCCCCCGTTATATCTTAAATCTATTATCAAATTTTCTATGCCTTGAGCTGCAAATTTTGAAAACGCAGTGTTTAAAACAGCTTGAGAATTATCAGAACTAGAAAATCTGGCGTAAGATAAATATCCAACTTTTTTAGTGCCAACGGTTAAAATAGTGTCCTTGTAAATTGGGCTACTGGTGTATTTAGTTTTGTTTACAGTTACGTCAAAAGAGGTTCCATCTGCTCTTTTACCACCAACCGCAATAGTTTGTGCATTATCATCAAAAATACTATTGTTAATAAAATCAACCTCATTGTCAAAATCAGTCCCAAAGGTTCTGCCATTAATTTTATTGATGTAAGATCCTCTTCCGATTCTAAAGCTTGCCAAAGATGAACTTGGAGAAACATATCTTAGATAAACTTTATAATCATTTCTAGAATTTCCAACAGCAGCTAAACCTCCAAAACCGAAATCTTCACCTTTTCCATCTAATCCCACTGACCCTTTTAAATCATTTAAAAAAGTTATTTTACCACTTGCCACTAAATCCTCTATATAAGAATATTTTGGTTTCTTAATCTGTACACCATTTGCATCAGCTATATATTCATAAGGTTTTCCAGTAGTAGGATTAATTTTTAACTGAGTAATAGCATAAAGCTCATCGTTCAAATTTCCCAAAATACTACTTTTTAAAGAATAGCTTCTAGGATTAAAAACGTCATAGCTAGGCAAAGCATCATTCCACAAATAAACTTGTTGTGCATACAAAAAAAGTGAATCTTTAGAAAGCTCATCTCTGGTACCCGATGCTGTAGGTTGAGAGTTTGTATCCGGATTTATAACCTTATCCTTTTTACAAGAAGTGCCTAAAAGAATAAAAGAGAATAATACAAAGGATAATTTAACTATTTTATTCATAGGTTCAATTTTTTTTAGTTAAGAACGAATAAATATAAAAAAAAGTTTTGCTGAAAATTGCACCTTAAATGAATTTCATAAAATCAATTTTAGCAACTTTTGCTAGCTGCTCATCTTCTATATGATTAGAAATAATCATTATCTCATCCTTCTTTAAATTATTTTCTTCAATTAAATATTCTAAAGAGCTTATAAATGGTTTAGGTTCAAATTCATCAGCAAAATAAACTTTTAGGTATTTATCTAAACCATGCCATTCTGTTTGGGTAATTTTATTTAACTGTTGCTGTGGGTTTCCGCTGGTTAACAAATAAATATGTTTTCTGTTGATGGTAAGTTCCTGCAATAATTCTAATGCTTCTTTATACAATAAAAGTTTAAGCGTAAGTTTTGCATTGGTAAATAATAAACTGAGGTTTTCTTTATATTTTGATGCTAAGCCAAAAACTTTAGCTGTTTCATCAAACATCATATATTGCCCATGAACTTCATAACGTTTTGCCATAAAGGCTAACATTTCTTGAGCTGGTGGAAAGGTCTCTAAATACTCTATGAAATTTGCGAATAGATAATAAACCTGTAAATCATAATCTTTTTGAGGAATTAAAACATCATCTAATTCAAATATGAAAACATTTTTATGGCTAGGGATATCCTGATATTTTAACATGATAGTGCAGCGTTTCTTATCCTGAGAATATTCTCACTATCATAATCTACCACAAAAAATCCTACATAATTTTGATTGAATATTATACTTATAATCTTTGCTTGTAAATTGCTGTTGAAATTTTCAAAAAATTTAACTTCTTGGTTTTCGTTAATTAAAATGAATGATTTTTTTATTTCTGAATTGAAAGTATATAATTGAATTATTTCAAAATTAGTATTGTTAAAAAGTTTCCCCATCTGTATAAAAGATATAGATTTTATCTGAATCCAGATATTTGAAAAATCTTTAACATTATCATCAATTGAAATCAAATTCCCTTTTCCTGTTGAGTCTCCCAAAGCAATTTTCTGATTTGGATAATCTAATGAGAGTATTTTAGTAGATAATGAAGCATAACTTTCTGCTTTTGCAGATGGATTATTAAAAATTAAATCATCATTTGATGTCATGATTTTTATATCAAATTCATCAAATAATATTTTCGATTTTCTTAAAGGTGCTAAATCTTCGTGTCTTGTAGGATAAATATGAGTTATAGAATGATCTAAACTAAATTTTAAGATTTCATGTGCTAAAGAAACGCTATCAACTTTCGGAAAATCTATAGATAAATCTCCAAAAACAATTTCAAAATCTTTTAATAAATAGGCTAATTTTCCGCTTGCCTCAGATTGATGGCTTGTAATAAGAATTTTCAATTTTAAAATACTAGTCCGTCTTTCATGGTGATTTTTCTATCGGCCATATTGGCTAAATCTTCATTATGGGTAACAATAATGAAGGTATAGTTAAACTTATCCCTTAAATCAAAAAACAACTGATGTAATTCTTTAGCATGTTGCGAATCTAAATTTCCTGAAGGTTCATCAGCCAAAATTAATGCGGGTTTATTAATCAAAGCCCTAGCAACTGCAACTCTTTGTTGCTCTCCACCAGATAAAGCTGAAGGTTTATGATGCGCTCTATCGCTTAAACCTAAAATTTCCAATAATTCTATAGCTTTCTTTTCAGTCTCAACCTTAGACTTTTTCGCAATATATGCTGGAATGCAAATGTTTTCTAATGCGGTAAACTCGGGCAATAGATGATGAAATTGGAAAATAAAACCAATATTCACATTTCTAAAATTGCTTAAATTTTTAGAGCTTAACGAAGAAATATCAATATCGTTAATAATAATTTCTCCTTTGTCTTGCTTATCTAAAGTACCAATAATATGAAGCAATGTACTTTTACCAGCACCTGATGCTCCAACAATACTTACAATTTCTCCTTTATTAATCGATAAATCAACACCTTTTAATATCTGTAAATCCCCGTAGTTCTTGGTAATATTTATTGCTTTTAGCATATTCAAAATTAAGAAAAGGAATTTGATTAATCTATTTCGATAATCCCACCTTCGCCATCATCACTAATAATTACATCAGCCATTCCAACAAATAAACCATTTTCAACAACTCCGGGAATTGAATTTATCATAGCTGTCAACTCTTTAGGGTTTTTTATCTCTTTAAATTTACAATCGGCAATATAATTCTGATTATCAGTTATAAAAAGTTCGGCATCTTTTTGTCTGAACTTTGGTTCGCAACCTAAAGCTTTAAGCTGATTAATAGTTATCTCTTTGGCAAAAGGAGTAACTTCTACTGGTACTGCAAAGTCCCCTAAAATATCACATCCTTTATCTTTATCAGCAATTATGACATAAAATTCAGTAATTGAGGCAATTATTTTTTCTCTTAGAAGCGCACCACCGCCACCTTTAATCAAATTTTTATGTGTATCATATTCATCTGCACCATCAATGGTAACATCAATTTTTTTCACATCGGCAATATTTAGTAATGGAATGTTTAAGCTAAGTGCCAAATCTTCAGTTGCTTTTGAGGTTGGTACACCAGTAATTCTGAAACCATTTTTAACCATTTCACCAATTTTCATGATAGCAAAGTAGGCTGTTGAGCCAGTTCCTAAGCCTACAATCATATTCTCTTTTATATATTCTGTAGCTTTTTCTCCTACTAATTGTTTTGGATTCATGTTTTACTGATTGATGCTCAAAAATGATATTTATTATCGATTATAAAAAGATTATGTTTCTTAAAAATCTACTTTTCAAAAGTTCTGTAGTAACTTTTCTACCAAAATTGGAACAGCCTTACTCGCTTTCTCCTGAATCTTTATAACTTTATTAGGTAAATTAACCTCAGGAATTTTAGGATCAACAACATAAATAGGAATTTTAGGATTTACATATTGCAATAATCCCGCAGCAGGATAAACTGCTAAAGAACTTCCAATTAAAATCACGATATCTGCCTTTGGCATTTCATGTATTGCTTTGGTAATCATTGGCACATCTTCTCCAAACCAAACCACATGCGGACGTAATTGAGAACCTAACTCACAAAAATCGCCCATCTTAATTTCATGGTTTTCCATTTTGTAAAGCAATGCTGCATTTTTTGAGGAGCGTGAATAAACAATTTCTCCATGTAAATGAATAATTGCTTTTGATCCTGCCTTCTCATGTAAGTCATCTATATTTTGAGTAATGATTAAAGTATCGTATTTATCTTCCAATTTTGCCAATGCTAAATGAGCGGCATTTGGCTTTGCTATCATAACAGTTTTTCTGCGCTCATTGTAAAATTGTTGAACCAATTCTGGATTTTTTCTCCAAGCTTCTGAAGTTGCAACATCTTCAATATTATATCCTTCCCACAATCCATCAGCATCTCTAAATGTATTTAAACCGCTTTCTGCTGAAATTCCAGCTCCTGTTAAAATAATAATTCTCTTTTTCATCATACGGTTTCAAGTTAATAATTATTGATGGGATGAGGTGAAATCATCTGAAAATCGAATTATTTAATTACCGAATTTTTACATATAATTAAATCACATCAGCATTTGCAGGCAAGCTTTTTGCATTTTCTATCTTAGGATATTAAGAACAATTCAAATTTATCATACACGATATTTAACAAAACTATTATATCCTTATCATGTTAATCATATCGTAAACAAAAATTAAATTATGACTCAAGTAAAAGCTTATGCTGCAGAAAAAGCAGACAAACCAGTAGGTCCTTTTAAAATAGATAGACGTGATGTTGGCGAAAACGATGTTGAAATAGAAATTCTATTTTGTGGAGTTTGTCACTCAGATATTCACACTGCAAGAAACGAATGGGGTGGCACAATGTACCCTGTTGTACCAGGACATGAAATTGTAGGTAAAGTATCAAAGATTGGTGATAAGGTTAAAAATCATAAAGTAGGTGATACTGTTGGTGTAGGTTGTTTTGTTGATTCATGCGGGCATTGCGATAATTGCGAAGATGATTTAGAACAATATTGTGAGAACGGTAATTCTCAAACTTATAATTCAAAACTTCAAGACAAGAAGACAATTACTTATGGAGGCTATTCTACCCATATTGTTGTTACAGAAAAGTTTGTCTTAAAAGTTTCTGATAAATTAGATTTAGCGGGAGTTGCACCACTTTTATGTGCAGGTATCACAACTTATTCTCCATTGAAACACTGGAACTGCAAAAAAGGAGATAAAGTTGCAGTTGTTGGTTTAGGAGGATTAGGGCATATGGCGGTAAAATTAGCATCTTCTATGGGTGCAGAAGTAACTATGCTAAGTCGGTCTCCAGAAAAAGAAAAAGACGCAGAAGAATTAGGTGCTCATCATTTTATGTTAACTACTGAAAAAGAAAACATGGAAAAAATGGCTAATTCATTTGATTTAATCATCAATACAGTTTCTGCAAAACATGATTATAATGAATATTTAGCTCTATTGAGAACCAATGGAACTATGGTTTTATTAGGAGTTCCACCAGAAGCCTTACCAGTTGCGGCTCCAAATCTGATCTTTGGAAGAAGAAGTTTAGTAGGTTCTTTAGTTGGAGGAATTAAAGAAACACAAGAAATGCTGGATTACTGTGCTGAACACAATATAGTTTCTGATATAGAAATGATAAATATTGATAAAATCAATGAAGCTTATGAGCGTACTTTAAAAGGTGATGTTCATTATCGTTTTGTAATTGATATGGCATCATTAAAAAATTAAAATTATTAATAAAACAAAAAAGGGAATCGTCTTTATTGACGATTCCCTTTTTTATGAGTTTAATTTTTTAATTATACACCTTAACAATAAAGATGTAATCTTGCATCTTTCTTATTTGAGCTGTTCTGTTTAAGCCAGCTAAAGTATTTTTCTTGTTGATATTTATTTTTTGTTTTAAGGAATCTTGAGGAATATTATCTATAGATTTTAAAACAAAATCTGATTTTACTGCAAATGCAGCACCATCTGCAAGTGTTTGTTTACCACTAACAATACCAATTACATTACCTCTATTATCCATTAATGGCCCTCCAGAATTACCTGGATTTACAGGAATAGAAACTTGATAAGCTGTAGAATCTCCACCAAAACCTGTCGAAGAACTCAAATATCCTTTTCCATAAACTATATCGTCTTTTGGATAACCGATAGTATAAACATCCTCCCCTAATTCTGCATTAGATTTTTTGAACGTATAAGGTAAAGGAGAAAGGTTTTTAAATAATGGATCGATTATTTGTAAAACGGCAATATCATAAGTTGGGTCTATATAAATCGTTTCAGCTTTAAAAGATTCACCTTTACCATTTTGCACATATATAGAATCTGCATCTTTTACAACATGATAATTAGTTACTAAATATCCATTTGATGATAAAGCAAATCCGGTTCCTCCAAACTGACTAATATCCTGAGGCTGATTTGTTGCATTATTTATATTTCTGATTAGTGCCTTTTGAGAACGTTTAATAGTTTCCATATCGCGTTTCAATTCACTATAATTAGAAACGTGGTTTTCACCATCAAACTGACCTGTAAAAAATAAAGTTGATAGAGTAACCAAAACTGCAATACTTGCAGCAACGGCTAAACTTCTCTTAGATTTTTTCCAAAGAGAAACTACTTTAGATGGCTTTTCCTGATATTCAGCTCTAATTGCATCTAAATCAATATCATCATGAATAGTATCCATTGCTGCTTTAAGTTCTTTTTTATCTCCGTAAGATTTTAAAGATTGTAAAAAATTTAAATGCTCAGAAACTTTTTGATCAAATGAAGAATTTTGCTTTCTCTCATTTTCAAAGGCAGATGACTGTTGTGCATCCATCTCCTGAAAAAGGTACGCTTCAATTTCTTTAATTAATTCAATCTCGCTTTTCATATCTTCTCTTTACTAAAAAACAATTTCTTTAACCTTTGCAGGCATTTGTATTTTTGGGTTTTGGCATTATCAGCATTTGTATATCCAAATTTTTCACTGATGTCTTGCATAGACTTATTATGGATATAAAAATCCTCGATAATCGTTTTGCAAGGCTCGCCTAATTGCAATAAGGCTTTATCCATCATTAAAAATTGTTGATCCTTTTCTTCATGATTGGCCAAATCTGGCTCAACTGCGAAATGATCCTCATAATCATTAATGTTTGCATTAAACCTACTTTTATGGTTTAATTTTTTTAGCCATAATCTTCTGCAAACAGAATACAAAAAGGTTTTTAATTTACTTGTTAATTCAAAATCCCCGCTCTTAATTTTATCATGCAGTATAATTATACCTTCTTGATAAATATCTTTTGCATCATCCTCATTTCCGTTATTATTAATGATTAATTGATAAATCATCGGAAAATAAGCCTTATAAAGATATAGAAGCGTTGAAGAAGAATTATTAAGAATTCCTAAAATAATCTCGTTATCTGTTGGCTTAGAATAATTTATCTTACTGCTCACTGTTTAATACTATTTCTGCTAAATTGTAACCCTTAATCCATAAAAAAAAATTAATTATTATTTATTTGGATAATCATCTTAAAAAAGCGTTTTGAGAGTAAATTAATAAAATTTAAAAAAATATTTTTTTTTGGGGTTACGTGGGTTACCTTTTTTAATTTCTGGTATAAACAGCAAATTAATCACAAAATTAAAAAAGAAATTAATATGAAAAACTCATTCAAAATCGGATTTTTTGCTTTAGCATTATCTTTATCAGTTGTTGCTTGTAACTCTAACAAAGCTTCAGACGAAACTGCAGATTCAGCTTCTATGGATTCTATCACTGTTGACACTATGGCTGTTGATACAGTTGCTGGTGATTCTTCAATGGTTATGGTTGATACTACAAAAGCTAATTAATCTTAAATTTAAAGATTTAAAAAACCGCTTTTTTTAAGCGGTTTTTTTTATGCCATAAATTTTCATAATCCTGATAATTTCTTGATTAAATATAAAATAAAGACTCTATAGTTTGTGGTTTAAACCTATAAAATTTTCATTATTTTGAGCTTTCCATTTTATATTTAAAATGCAATTAGAAAAACTTGAAATAAAAGGTTTTAAAAGTTTTGGAGATAAAATTACCATCCATTTTAATGAGGGTGTAACTGCTATTGTTGGTCCAAATGGTTGCGGAAAATCTAATGTTGTTGATGCTATTAGATGGGTTTTAGGAGAGCAAAGCACAAGAATGCTGCGTTCAGAAAAAATGGAAAATATCATTTTTAATGGTACAAAAACTCGTAAGCAAGCAAATCTTGCAGAAGTTTCCCTAACATTTGATAACACAAAAAATATCCTTCCTACTGCATTTTCTCAGGTAACCATTACCAGAAAATTATATCGCACCGGAGAATCAGAATATAGATTAAATGATGTTCAATGTAGGTTAAAAGACATTACAGATTTATTTCTAGATACTGGCATTGGTGCCGATTCATATTCTATTATAGAATTAAAAATGATTGATGAAATCATTTCAAATAAAGAAGGCTCTAGAAGAAATTTATTTGAAGAAGCATCTGGAATATCTAAATATAAATTAAGAAAAAAACAAACATTTGGCCGTTTAAAAGATACAGAAGCAGATTTAAGCAGAGTAGAAGATTTATTATTCGAAATTGATAAAAATCTTAAAACTTTAGAAAATCAGGCAAAAAAAGCGGAACGCTTTTATAAGCTAAAAGAAAAATATAAGATTTTAAGTTTGGTTTTGGCATCTTTTAAAATAGTTGATTTTAGAAAATCTTTGGATGATTTAGACAAACAGGAAGAAAACCAAATACAAGGAAAACACGATCTTTCAGTTAAAATTAATGGCTTAGATGCCTTAATTCAAAAACACAAATTCAATAATCTATCAAGAGAAAAAAACCTGTCAATACAGCAAAAAGCTACAAATGATTTCATTTCTAAAATACGAGCTTATGAAAGTGAAAAGAAAATCAAGAATGAGCAGCTTAAATTCCTTCAAGAAAAAGAAAAAAGATTATTAGAAGAAGTTGATAAAGATAAAAATCAACAAATCCATATCAATTATAATATTAAAAGATTAAACGAAGAACATTTAAAAGAGGAGCAAACCCTAAATCATTTCACTATTTCTTTAAATGAGCTAAGGGAAGAAGTAGAAGAATTAAGATTACAACAGCAATCGGGTAAGGTAAAAGTAGATTTAATACAAAAGGAAAACATCGAATTACAGAACAAACTTTATAAAAACGAAAAAGAATCTGATATATTAAATATCCAACAAGAAGCATTATTACAAGAAAGTAAAAGAAATATTGAAGATTCTAATAATAGGGAAAACGAACTTTCTGAATTTAATAAAGCAATATCAATATTAGAATTAAATAGCTCTGAAAAACAAAGCATTTTAGAAAGTCTTGAAAAACAAGAGGAAAACTTAAAGCATCAAATAGAGGCATTAGAAAAAAATATCTTAAGTGATAAAGAAACGCTAAATCAAAATAGCAGAAAACTAGATGCCAAACAAAACGAATATAATTTGACCAAAAGTATGGTTGATAATTTGGAAGGTTTTCCCGAGTCTATCCGTTTTTTAAAGAAAAATGCTCAATGGAATAAAAATGCTCCGCTCCTTTCAGATATTCTTTTTTGTCAAGAAGAGTATAGAGTAGCAATTGAAAGTTTTTTAGAGAATTTAATGAATTACTATGTGGTGCAAAATTTTGAAGAAGCTATTTTAGCCATCAATCTTTTGAGCAATGCAGCAAGAGGAAAAGCGAATTTTTTTATTTTAGATAGCTTAAAAAAACAGAACAATTTATCTGTAGATATTCCAAAAAACGCTATAAGTGCATTAAATGTAGTCGAGGTAGATAAAAAATATGAAAACCTTTATCAATATTTATTGCAAAACGTTTATTTAGTTGATGATGATGCTTACAGGAATTTAGAAAAAGATTATAATAATGAAATAATCTTGATTGGAAAATCTGGAAAATTCTTTAAAAGTCATCATATTCTATCTGGAGGTTCTGTTGGTTTATTTGAAGGGAAAAGAATTGGAAGAGCTAAAAATTTGGACAGTCTTTTAAAAGAAATCAAATCATTAAATACTACTTCAGAAAAGTTAAAAGAAAAAATTAATGATGAATCCATCAGACTAAACAGTTTAAAATCTGCTTCAAAAATCTCTGAAATACAAAATATTAAAAAGGAATTTAATCTATTACAAAACGAGTTAATATCGGTTAAAACCAAACAAGAACAATACCTTTCTTTTTTACAGAATACTCAAAACCGTAAAAAAGATATTGAGGATAAATTGCTTGGAATTAGCCAGTCTATATTAAAAATCAATCCTCAAATACAAGAACTAAAAACTCAAAAACAGGCTTTAGAAATTCATTATCAAATTGAGAAAATGGCTTTCGCCGAGTTGAGCGAATTTTTGACAGTTAAATCATCGGCGTTTAACGCAGAAAATTTAAAATTTCATCAGCAAAAAAACAAGCTTAGTAGTATTGACAAAGATTTAGAATACAGACAAATTCAATTAGAAACTTTAGAAATTCGTTTGAATAAAAACCAATCAGATTTAGACATTACAAAAGGCAATATTTTAGAAACCGTACAACATACAGATTATGATGATACTGATTTAATTGAAATGTATCAGCAAAAAGAGGAAATGGAAAAAGCGGTTGAAGCTGCAGAAAAAGATTATTATGATAGCAAATTAAAAATTAACGAATTAGAAATAGAATTAAGCAATCTACGTAAAAACAAAGACGTTACTGAACACTTAGCTTCTGAATTAAAAGACAAAAAAACAAATTTAAAAATTGAGTTAAATGGTTTAAAAGAGCGTTTAGCGGTTGAATTTAACATCCAAATAGAAGATATTTTAGATGATGAACCTCCAGAAGATGAAGATGAAACAAGCGTAAAAGAGAATGTAGAAAAGTTTAAGAAACAATTAGATGATTTTGGTGCCATAAACCCTATGGCTATGGAAGCTTATCAAGAAATGGAACAACGCTTCGCTTTTATTAATTCACAAAAGAAAGATCTTTTAGATGCAAAAACATCTTTGTTAGAAACTATTAAAGAGATTGATGATACCGCTAAAGAGAAATTTATGAAAGCTTTTGTTACGGTGAGAGAGAATTTTATGAAAGTTTTTAGATCATTATTTAATGAAGAGGATAGCTGCGATTTAGTTTTAATAAATCCTAGCGCTCCATTAGAATCTGACATTGATATTATTGCAAGACCGAAAGGAAAAAAACCGTTGTCAATTAACCAATTATCCGGAGGTGAAAAAACATTGACCGCAACTGCTTTATTATTTTCTCTCTATTTATTAAAACCCGCTCCATTTTGTATTTTTGATGAGGTTGATGCTCCTTTAGATGATACAAATATTGATAAATTCAATAACATCATCCGTAAATTTTCAAATCAATCTCAATTTATAGTAGTTTCTCATAATAAGAAAACAATTTCTAGTACAGATATCATTTATGGAGTAACCATGGTAGAGCAAGGCGTTTCTAGAGTGGTAGCTGTAGATATGCGAGAAGTTGCATAATTTATGCTGTATGCAAAAAGCTTAAATCGAAATGCAAAAAACAAAAAAAGAGATTGCTTTTTACAATCTCTTTTTTTGTTTTAATTTATTAATAATCTATAATTTACTATTTACATCTAAACAATTTAAATCTTCAAAAGCGCTGGTCAATCTTTTAACAAATTGATCCTCTCCTTTTCTTAACCAAACTCTTGGGTCGTAATATTTTTTATTTGGAGAATCATCTCCATCTGGGCTACCAATCTGTGATTGTAAATAACCTTCTTTAGCTTTATAATAATTTAAAATACCTTCCCAAAATGCCCATTGCATATCTGTATCAATATTCATTTTTATTGCTCCGTAAGAAATTGCTTCTCTAATTTCTTCTTGTGAAGAACCAGAACCACCATGAAAAACAAAATTAATTGGTTTTTCAGCATCTAATTTAAATTTCTCTTTCACATATTTTTGAGAATTATTTAAAATTACAGGTTGTAGTTTTACATTACCTGGTTTATAAACCCCATGTACGTTTCCAAATGCTGCAGCAATCGTAAATTTATCACTAATCTTACTTAATTCTTCATAAGCGTAAGATACTTCTTCTGGTTGTGTGTAAAGTTTAGAAGAATCAACATCAGAATTATCGACACCATCTTCCTCTCCACCTGTAACTCCTAATTCAATTTCTAAAGTCATCCCCATTTTGCTCATGCGTTCTAAATAGCTTTTGCAAATTTCGATGTTCTCTTCAATTGGTTCTTCAGAAAGATCAATCATATGAGAAGAATATAATGGCTTTCCATGCTGAGCAAAATGTTTCTCACTAGCATCCAATAATCCATCTAACCATGGCAACAATTTTTTAGCACAATGGTCAGTATGTAAAATAACAGCAACTCCGTAATGTTCTGCTACTAAATGAACGTGTTGAGCTGCGGAAATACCCCCTAAAATACAAGCTTGTAATTTGTCGTTTTGCAATGATTTACCAGCATAAAACTGTGCCCCACCATTGGATAATTGAACAATAACTGGAGAATTTACAGCTTTTGCCGTTTCCATTACTGCATTTATAGAATCTGTACCTATTATATTAACTGCAGGTAAAGCAAATTGATGCTTTTTTGCCACTTCAAAAAGTTCTTGAACTTGGTCTCCAGTAACTACTCCTTTAAAATCTTTTAAGCTCATTTTTATAATTATTTCTTGGCATCGAAGTTAAAAAAAAATATTAAATGTTAGTTTTTTGATGGTAAAAACATGAATACATGAAATAACTAAATAAGCATTCTGCATTTTTTTTGTTTCTTTGCATACACTATTTTAAAATATGGCTTGGTTTAAAAGAAACACTAAAGGTATCTCTACGCTTACCGAAGAAAAAAAAGAAGCTCCGGATGGTGTTTGGAACAAATGCCCAAATTGTAAAAAAGCACTTCACTATAAAGAACAGGTAGAAAATAAATACGTTTGCCAATATTGCAATTATCACTTAAGAATAGGATCTAAAGAATATTTTGAGGTTTTATTTGATGAAAATAGCTTTGTAGAACTTTTTGGAAACCTAACTTCTGGTGACCCATTACATTTCATTGATAGTAAACCTTACCCAGAAAGATTAGTAGAGAGCATTAAAAAAACAGGATTAAAAGATGCAATAAGATCAGCAATAGGTAAGATTGATAATCAGGATGTAGTAATAGCCTGTATGGATTTTAGCTTTATTGGTGGCTCTATGGGTTCTGTAGTTGGTGAGAAAATTGCCCGTTCTATAGATTATAGCATGAAAAATAAAATCCCTTTCTTAATGATTTCCAAATCTGGTGGTGCAAGGATGATGGAAGCAGCATTTTCATTGATGCAAATGGCCAAAACATCTGCTAAACTAGCTTTGTTAGCACAGGCAAAAATCCCATATATATCTCTACTTACTGATCCAACAACTGGAGGTGTAACTGCTTCTTATGCCATGCTTGGCGATATTAACATTGCCGAACCAGGTGCTTTAATAGGTTTCGCAGGACCAAGAGTTATTAAAGAAACCATAAAAAAAGATTTACCAAAGGGTTTTCAAACCTCAGAATTTGTTTTGGAACATGGTTTTCTGGATTTTATAGTAGATAGAAGAGAAATGAAAACTAAACTTGCGTCTTTTTTAAAAATGATGAATAATTAAATTCTAAATCAAAAAATAAAAATAAAAGGAGTGGACATTGACCACTCCTTTTTTAATTTAACACTAACCAAAACAATTAATACATCAAAATTAATTTCATTTAACAAGTTTACAATACCCAAAAAATGGTATTTTATTCATTTAAAACTTGCATATCATCTTTTGCTTGTTATATTTGCGCATCACAATTTCTATCCAAGAAATTAATAAAGACATGAAAATAAAATTGATCACATTACATCATCTACATCATCACCATTACGGTGTTGCTATATAGTTTGTTTTGTACGTCAAAACTTTTCAATTCTCAATTGTTGTCTTTTATTTAT
Source organism: Pedobacter psychrophilus (assembly GCF_001652725.1). Taxonomy (GTDB): domain Bacteria; phylum Bacteroidota; class Bacteroidia; order Sphingobacteriales; family Sphingobacteriaceae; genus Pseudopedobacter; species Pseudopedobacter psychrophilus. The sequence continues at coordinate 172,673 of NZ_LWHJ01000027.1, read as the reverse complement.
AATCTCAAAAAATCTTGAAAACTTTAAAAATTGCTATACAGAAATCTGGTAGGTTGAATGAAAAATCAGTTGAACTGTTAAAAAATTGTGGCCTTAGTTTCGAAAATTATAAGAGTTCTTTAATATCTACCGTATCAAATTTTCCTTTAGAAATTCTTTTTTTAAGGGATGATGATATTCCAGAATACGTACAAGATGGCATAGCCGATATTGGTTTGGTTGGTGAAAATGTAATTGCCGAAACAAATGTTGAAGTAACTTATTTACAACGACTTGGATTTGGAAAATGTACTTTAAAAATTGCAGTTCCTAAAGACAGTAATTATAAAAATATTGCTGATTTAGACGGAAAGGCAATTGCCACCTCCTACCCTGTCATTCTTCAAAATTTTTTAGACAAAGAAAACATCAAGGCTGATGTAAAAACCATCTCTGGTTCTGTAGAAATTGCTCCGGGCTTGGGTTTAGCTGATGCGATTTTTGATATAGTTTCTACAGGTGGAACTTTACGTAGCAATGGATTAATGCCATTTGCAGATGTAATGAAATCTGAGGCAATTTTAATTGGAAGAAAAGGCGAAGAAAACAATCCATTAATACTAGAATTGTTGCAACGCATACAATCTGTAATGCGAGCTAAAGAAACCAAGTATGTGGTATTAAACGTGGCAAAAGTCAATTTAGATAAAATTTTAGCTTTACTTCCGGGCGTTAAAAGTCCATCTGTTTTGCCTTTGGCAGAAGATGGATGGGTAGCGGTTCATACTGTAATTCCAGAACGTGATTTTTGGAGCCATATTAATGAATTAAAAGCTGCTGGCGCTCAAGGAATTGTAGTAATGCCTATTGAGAAGATTATTTTGTAGTTGGTTAGATGGTTGGTTTGTTAGGTGGTTAGAAATATCGCCACAGTCTAACAAACTAACTAACTAATTTCTAACAAACTAGAAAGATGAAGATATATAACTATCAAAATTTAAGCAAAGCTGATATTCAAAAGCTGATTTCGCGTAATGTGGATTCGGGAAATGAAATTAGAGAAAAAGTGCAACAAATTATTGCCGAGGTAAAAACCAATGGCGATGCTGCATTAAAAAACTTTGCTTTACAATTCGACAAAGTTGAATTGCCTTCTTTATTTATCGAGAAAAATAAAATTGATCAATTGGCAAATGGCATTTCTGAAGAGGTAAAACAAGCCATAAATGTGGCTTATAGCAACATCAAAAAATTTCACGAATCACAAATCTCTAAAGAACAAAAATTAGAAACTACAACTGGGGTAACTTGTTGGAGAGAATCACGAGCCATTGAACGTGTAGGTTTATATATTCCAGGTGGAACGGCTGTACTTCCTAGTACATTTTTAATGTTAGGTATTCCTGCAAAAATTGCCGGATGTAAAGAAATTGTTGTTTGCTCCCCTCCCCAAAAAAGTGGAGAAGTTAATGGATATTTAGCATATGTAGCTCAATTATTAGAAATCGATAAAATATATTTAGTAGGCGGAGCTCAAGCTGTTGCTGCAATGGCTTATGGAACTGAAAGCATTCCTAAAGTAGATAAAATTTTCGGTCCTGGGAATCAGTATGTTACCATGGCAAAAACGTTGGTGCAATCTACAACTAATACCGCAATTGATATGCCTGCTGGTCCATCAGAAGTTTTAGTAATTGCAGATGAAACCGCAAATCCAGTTTTTGTAGCTGCCGATTTATTGGCACAATGTGAACATGGCGTAGATAGCCAAGCTGTTTTGGTATCTACTTCAAAAAAAATCATCGACCAAACATTAACTGAGTTAGATAAACAGCTTGAAATATTGCCTCGAAAAGAAATCGCTGCTAAAGCAATAGAAAACTCTTATTCTGTTTTGGTAAAAGACCTAGAAGAAGCAATGATTTTTAGTAATGAAAATGCTCCCGAACACTTAATATTAGCAACTGATAGCTGGAAAACTATAACAGATAAAATTATAAATGCGGGTTCTGTATTTGCAGGCAATTTAACTCCTGAAAGTGCTGGGGATTATGCAAGTGGTACAAACCATACTTTACCAACAAGTGCTTATGCCCGTTCTTATTCTGGAGTTTCCTTAGATTCTTTCATTAAAAAAATTACTTTTCAGCATATTAATGAAATGGGGATAAAAAACTTAGGTCCAACAATTGAGACTTTGGCTGAAATAGAAGGATTACAAGCTCATAAAAATGCGGTGAGTTTGAGACTTGCTGAGATAAAAGAATAAAAAGCAAAGATTGAAGATTTAGAAAGAGCGATTTAGACTAATAAACTATTTCAACTAATGAACTTAATGAACTCAAAATCATGTTTGAATTAAATACCATTATTCGACCAAATATAAAATCCCTTAAACCTTATTCATCCGCAAGGGACGAATTTAAGGGCGAAGCTTCTGTATATTTAGATGCCAACGAAAATGCGTTTGGTTCTCCATTATCTACAAATTACCATCGCTATCCTGATCCTATGGCTTATGCTGTTAAGATGCGATTAAGTGAAATAAAAGGAGTTCCTGCTAGAAATATTTTTTTAGGAAATGGAAGTGATGAGGCGATTGATATTTTATTTAGAAGTTTTTGCAATCCAGGCGTTGACAATGTGATCATTGTACCGCCAACATATGGCATGTACGAAGTTTCTGCAAATATCAATGATGTGGAAATTAAGCGAATAAATCTTACCGAAGAATATCAGTTAAATTTAGAAGGCATAGCCGAAGCAATAGATAAAAACACTAAACTAATTTTTATTTGCTCACCAAATAACCCAACTGGAAATTCTATTAATCGGGAGGATATTGAAACTTTACTGGCAAACTTTAACGGAATTGTTGTGGTTGACGAAGCTTATATCAACTTCTCTCGACAAAAAACTTTTATCCAGGAATTAACTGAGTATGCTAATTTGGTGGTTTTACAAACATTGTCAAAAGCTTGGGGATTAGCCGCTTTAAGAGTTGGGATGGCTTTTGCAAGTGAAGAAATTATCGAGGTTTTTAATCGTGTTAAACCTCCTTATAACATTAATGAGGCTTCTCAGCAATTGGCTTTGGAGGCATTGCAAAATGTAGAGAAAATTAACAACTGGATTAAAGAAATTTTGAAGGAAAGAGATACTTTAGTTTTAGCATTAAAAAGTTTTGATTTTGTAATTGATATTTACCCATCAGATGCTAATTTTATTTTAGTTAAAACTGCTGATGCAGATGGCATTTACAAATATTTAACAGAGCAGGGAATTATAGTTAGAAATAGAAACAAAATAAAGCTTTGCGAAGGATGTTTAAGGATTACTGTGGGCACATTTGAGGAGAATCAAGCCTTAATCAACAGTCTTAAAAAATTGAAAAATGATTAAATTATTATTTATAGATAGAGATGGCACTTTAATTCTTGAGCCAGAAGATGAACAAATTGATTCTTTTCAAAAATTGGTTTTCTATCCAGGTGCCATCACTAATTTGTCTAAAATAGCTAAAGAAGCTGATTTTGAATTGGTAATGGTAACTAATCAAGATGGATTGGGAACATCATCGCACCCAGAAGAAAATTTTTGGCCAGTTCAAAATTTCATCATACAAACTTTAGAAAATGAAGGCATTCGCTTTAACGAAATAATTATTGATAAAACTTTTGCAAAAGATAATGTTCCTACTCGTAAGCCTGGAACTGCTTTATTAACTCATTATTTTGATAAAGAAAAATATGATCTAGCAAATTCTTTTGTGATTGGTGATCGATTAAACGATGTTGTTTTAGCTAAAAACTTGGGAGCAAAAGCAATTTGGTTAAATAACAATCCAGATTTAGGTGCTGCAGAAATTCAAAACAAAATAGATAATGTTGATGAAGTTTTAGCTATTCAAACTTCCGACTGGGATGAAATTTATCGTTTTTTAAAAGTTAGAGACCGTAAAATTGAGCATATCAGAAAAACTAACGAAACCGACATCCTCATCAAAATAAACCTTGACGGAAAAGGAAATTCTAATATTAAAACTGGATTAAATTTTTTCGATCACATGTTGGATCAAATTGCCCGTCATGGTGGTATTGATTTGACGGTGCATACTAAAGGTGATTTACATATCGATGAACATCATACAATTGAAGATACAGGAATTGCTTTAGGAGAAGCTTTTGCTTTGGCTTTAGCCGATAAAAAAGGGATCGAAAGATATGGTTTTTGTTTACCAATGGACGATTGCCTAGCACAAATTGCTATAGATTTTGGTGGTAGAAACTGGATTGTTTGGGATGCAGAATTTAAACGAGAAAAAGTTGGCGATATGCCAACAGAAATGTTTTATCATTTCTTTAAATCATTTTCAGATGCTTCAAAATCTAACTTAAATATTAAGGTAGAAGGCGATAACGAGCATCATAAAATAGAAGCAATTTTTAAAGCATTTGCAAAGGCAATTAAAATGGCAGTAAAACGAGATATAAATAATATGCGTTTACCAAGTACAAAAGGGCTGTTGTAAAACATTTTAAAGAACAAAGAACAAAGAGCAAAGAATAAAGACTTCCTATAATCCTTATTCTTTGTTCTTTTATCTAAAAAAAATGACAGGAATAGTTAATTACGGAGCTGGGAATATTTTCTCTTTAACTGCTGCATTAGAGCGATTGAATTTAGAATATGGAATGATTAATTCTGAATCTGATTTCGATTTGTATGAGCGGATTATTATTCCTGGTGTTGGACATGCTGGTGCTGCAATGAAGAAACTGATAGATACTGGGTTAGTTCCTAAAATAAAAAGCCTTACTAAACCTGTTTTAGGTATTTGTGTTGGAATGCAATTGATAACTGATTTTTCTGAAGAAGGAAATTCTGAAATGTTAGGTATTATTCCTGTTAAAACCTTAAAATTTAAAGAAGACATTTCAAAAAAAGTTCCTCATATGGGTTGGAACCAAATATTTGTTCAAAATGAAAATCTTCTGTTTGCAGGTATTGCAGATGAAACGTATTTTTATTTTGTTCACTCCTATTATATAGAATTTAATTCTAAATTTACCATTTCGTACTGTAATTACGGAACAAAATTTTCTGCCAGTATAAAAAAAAATAACTTTTATGGAGTACAGTTTCACCCAGAAAAATCTGGTGAAGCTGGTGAAAAACTACTTCAAAATTTTGCACACTTAAAAATTTAAAATGTACATAATTCCTGCCGTTGATGTTTTAAACCAAAAAATTGTCCGTTTAGTAGAAGGCGATTATAACCAAGTTACACAATATGAAGTTTCTTTAGAAGAGCAAATAGAAACTTATCAATCTAACGGGACAGAATTTGTTCATATTATAGATTTAAATGGTGCCAAAGGCGATTTTAGCAATCAAAAATATCTATTTGATATCATCAAAAAAACCGATATGAAAGTTCAATACGGTGGCGGTGTTAGAAGTATTGATAAAGTTAAGGAATTAATTGACGCTGGGATTCACCGAGTTATTGTTGGTACACAAGCTATTACAAATCCAACTTTCTTAGAAGAATTAGGAAATGAAATGTGTAATAAAACCAAATGTAGTGATCAGGTGGTTGTGGCTGTTGATGTTTTGGATGAAGTAATCAAATATTCTGGCTGGATGGAAAGTTCTCCAATCAAGTTGATGGATTATATTGATAAGTGCTTAAATCTTGGCTTTTATAGGTTTTTATGTACAGATATTAATAAGGATGGAAAATTAGGCGGAGCTGGAGTTGATTTATATAAAAAACTTTTATCTCATTCTCCATTTATCAAATTAATAGCTTCAGGTGGTATTAGTTCTATGAATGATATTGAAGAGTTAAATGAGTTTAAAATAGAATCTTGTGTGGTTGGAAAAGCAATTTATGAGAACAGGATTTCCATTGAAGAAATTAAAAACTGGAATTTAATGCAATTATCTTCCATATAAAATTAAAACCCCTAACCCCTTAAGGGAAATTAGATTGGCGACTATTAAGATTTTATAATCTATGAAAAAGGAAAATATGTTTTGTGGTGCCAATAGAATTATATTCCAAAATGCTAAAGAATTAAGAGGTAGAGAAACCGAAGCGGAAAAAATTTTATGGGGATATTTAAGCGGAAACCAGTTAGGTTGTAAATTTAGAAGACAACATCCTTTATTAAATTATATTGCTGATTTTTATTGTCATCAACATAAATTAATTATCGAATTAGATGGAAGTATTCATAACCTTCCTGAAATTTTAGAAAATGATAATGTAAGACAAATTGAATTAGAAAATTTAGGATTAAAAGTAATTAGGTTTACTAATAATGAGGTTTTTAAAAACATTGAGAAAGTATTGAAAGCAATAAAAGAAGCCATGCAATCCCCCTTTAGGGGGTTGGGGGGTTTAGCTAAACGTATAATTCCATGTTTAGACGTAAAAGACGGACGTACAGTTAAAGGAGTCAATTTTGTGGATTTACGTGATGCTGGTGATCCTGTTGAATTGGCTTGGCAATATTCGCAGCAAGGTGCGGATGAGTTGGTTTTTTTGGATATAACAGCTACTCATGAAAAAAGAAAAACCACAATTGAAATGGTAAAATCTGTTGCAAGACAAATCAATATTCCTTTCACAATAGGTGGTGGTATTTCAGAATTAAAAGATGCAGAAGCCTTATTAAATGCTGGAGCAGATAAAATTTCAATTAATTCTGCTGCTGTAAGAAGACCACAATTAATCAATGAATTGGCAGATGCTTTTGGAGTTCAGTTTGTGGTTTTAGCAGTTGATACAAAGAATTTGCCTAATGGCGATTTTGTCCACTTAAACGGTGGCAGAATTGCTACCGAATTGCAAACACAACATTGGATTAAGGAAGCAGAAGAACGTGGTACAGGAGAAATATTATTAACATCAATGGATAAAGATGGTACTAAATCTGGTTTTGATAATATCCTTTTAAAGCAAATAAATGAAATGGTTTCCGTTCCTGTTATTGCATCTGGAGGAGCTGGCTCTAGTCAGGATTTTATTGATGTTTTCCAAAAAACCAATATAGATGCAGCTTTAGCAGCTTCGGTTTTCCATTATGGCGAGATTTTGATACCTGAATTGAAAGCGTTATTGAAGAACAATCAAATTGAAATAAGGATTTAATTTTTATCTTTAAACATGGAAACATTCACTGTAGAACTTATAAACCCAAAAGCGAAGAAGTTGTTACAAGATTTAGCGGATATGGATATAATCATCTTAAAAGAAAATCCAAATAAAGAAGTAGATGAAGAAGGATGGAATTTATTAAGCAAAGAACAGCAGATAGGAATTTTTGAAGCTTTAGAATCAATAAAACAAGGCAAAGGAATTCCTCATCATGATGTAATGTCAATGGTTAAGAATAAATTAAATAATGTATAATGAAATAATTTGGTCTCCAGAATCAAAAGAAGATTTATCAAATTTATTAGATTATCTTATTTCAGAATGGAATTTAAATATCGCCGAAGATTTTGTTCAAGATTTAAATTATCATATCAATAAAATCCAAAACAATCCTAAATTATATCCAATCATTTATAAGAATAATGGAATTAGACAATGTGTTATTACAAAGCATAATAGTTTACTATATAATATGATGGATAAAGATATTTTCATTTTAAGAGTTTTTGATACTCGCCAAAACCCAAACAAATTAAAATTTCCAAAACAGTGAATATAGATTTTACAAAAAGCAACGGATTAGTGCCTGTGATTATTCAGGATGAACAAACTTTAGAAGTTTTGATGTTAGGCTACATGAATGAAGAAGCTTATCAAAAAACCGAAGAAGAAAAGAAAGTAACTTTTTTCTCTCGTACTAAAAATCGCTTATGGACAAAAGGAGAAGAAAGTGGTAATTTCTTAAATGTAATATCAATCGCTTTAGACTGTGATAATGATACTATATTAATTAAAGTAAATCCGGTTGGACCAACTTGCCATAAAGGCACAAGAAGTTGTTTTGATACTGGTTACAATCATAATTTTATCTTCCAGCTTGAAAACATCATTAAAGACAGATATGAAAATCCTACCGCTAAATCTTATGTAAATAGTTTAAGAGAAAAAGGATTAAATAAAATTGCTCAGAAAGTTGGTGAAGAAGGAGTAGAAACTGTTATTGCTGCTTTGGCGGAAACTGAAATAGATTTAATTAATGAATCTTCTGATTTAGTTTTTCATCTATTGGTTTTATTAAAAGAAAAAAACTTGACCTTAGCTGATATTGCTAAGAATTTAGAATCAAGACATCAGTAAATAAATAAGTAGATTATAATTTACCGAAATCTGTTGTTGAATAGAAGCGTTAACAATAAAAGCGGCATCCTTTTTTTGCGTTTTCAGCAAAAAAAAGATATAGCTGATAGCGTGTTAAAACGCCCAAATTATTTAAACACAGATTTATAAAAAACAGCTTATTAAATTAAGAAAGTAAATCAGCAAGTAACTTCATTTCTATATTGGGAGCATGTTTTTCATATAATATGGCATAAACAGCTCTGGCAATTGGCATATTCACTTTATGTATTTTATTGATTTGATGAATACAGTTCACAGCATAATACCCTTCTGCAACCATATTCATTTCTAATTGAGCTGATTTTACGGTATAACCTTTTCCAATCATATTTCCAAAAGTTCGATTACGACTAAATTGCGAATAGGAAGTCACCAATAAATCGCCTAGATAGGCTGATTCTTTTATATCACGAGTAATTGGATGAATGGCATCAACAAACCTGCTCATTTCTCTTATGGCATTAGAAATCAATACCGCCTGGAAATTATCTCCAAAGCCAACCCCATGACAAATGCCGCTAGCAACTGCATAAATATTTTTTAATACTGCACCATACTCTGTTCCATAAATATCATCACTGCTATTTGTTTTAATGTAACGGGTATTGATCATTTTTGCAAACCTACAAGCTAGGTTCAAGTCTTGTGAAGCAATGGTTAGGTAACTTAATTTTTCTAATGCAACTTCTTCGGCATGACAAGGCCCACTAATAACAATAATATCATTTAAAGGGATTTGATATTGTTGATGCATAAATTCGCCGATAATTTGATTCTCATCCGGAACAATACCCTTAATAGCAGATATGATTTTCTTACCCTTTAAATCATCTGCGGTAATTTCTTTTAATGATTGTTTCAAAAATGCAGCTGGTACATTCAATAAAACCATTTCAGCTGAAGCGATGGCTTTTTTAATATCAGTAAAAATATTTTCTGGCTTAACTTTAATCTCTACAGAAGATAAATAATTAGGATTATGATGGTATTTACAAATATGTTTAACGGCAGTTTCATCTCTCATCCACCAAAAAATTTCTTTCTCCGTTATATTATCCGATAACATTTTCACTATTGCAGTAGCCCAACTTCCCCCTCCAATAACTGCTATTTTATTTAAGCTATCCTTCATATTAAAATGATTGTACTATAAATTGGTGTTTTTAATTAGACTCTTGTAAATAAAAAAAGTCCCAATCTGAAAAATCAGATTGGGACAAAATAATCAATTTAAAATGATTTATTACTTCTTCTCTGGAGTAAATAATTTAGATTTATCAACCACTTCTACATCCATTTTATCCTTTAAAGTTTTAGAAATAGCAGCGTATGGTGCACTAACAACTTGTTGTCCAGGTTTTAATCCTGATAAAATAATTATATTCTGATCATCTTGAATGCCAGTTTTTACTTCAACTTGTTTCACTTTCCCAGCTTCCACAACAAACACATATTCTTTTGCTTTAGGCTTATTTTTGTCTTTTTTCTTATCGTCGTCAGCATTTTTTGGTGCATCAACCTTATTGTCCGCTTTTTTATCTTTATCGTCTTCTCTTATTGTTACAGATTGTATTGGAACTATCAAACCATTGGTTCGTTCTGTTTGAATATCTACCGTGGCAGACAATCCAGGGCGGAAAGGAGAATCAGAATTGCCTTTGTTTTTTAAATTATCGTACGAATCTTGCAAAATTCTAACTTTTACAGCGAAGTTGGTAACCTGATCTGCAGTAGTACCTACCACATTTGCAGAACTAGCAATCTCTGTTACTACACCTTTGAATTTTTTATCCATAAAAGCATCAACTTCAATAATTGCGGTATCTCCTAAACTTAAACGGTTAATATCGTTTTCATTTACATCAACATTTACTTCCATGCTACTTAGATTTGCAATGGTCATAATCTCGGTACCGCTCATTTGCGCAGTTCCAACCACTCGCTCTCCTTGCTCTACAGAAAGTTTTGACACGATACCATCAACAGGAGAGTAAATGCTTGTTCTAGCTAAGTTATCACTAGCTTCTTTAACTCCAGCACCAGATTGTTGCAAACCAAATTTTGCGCCTATTAAGCTTTGTTTTGCACTTTCAAGATTAGATTTTGAGGTTAAATATTCTGCTTGGGCCGCATCAAATTCTGAAGCAGAAATCACTTTATCCTTGTAAAGTGTCTGATTTCTTTTAAACCTTGCCTCAATGTTTTTTAAATTAGCTTCCGCAGTTACAATTTGTTGTTGAGCACTTGCAACTGTTGCTTTTTGTGCATTATAAGATGCAACCGTTCTATCATATCCTGATGCTAAAATATCTGGTTTAATACGGCAAAGTAACTGACCTTTCTTTACTGCATCACCTTCCTTTACGGTTAATTCTACAATTTCCCCAGAAACTTCTGGACTTAATTTAACTTCTACTTCCGGCTGTATCTTGCCACTAGCAGAAACGGTTTCCACAATGTCTTTTTGTTCAGATTTGGAGATAGCAACTTGCACTGCTTTGCTTTTTCCTATCCAGCCCATTTTATTGGCAATAATTGCTACCAACACTAAAACCCCAACTCCTATAAGTACATTTCTAAGCGTCTTGTTCATTTTATTATGATTATTTAATTTTGTTTAAATTTAAAGAGTTAATGGATTTCCTAAATAAAAGTCGATTACTTTTTGCCTAAAAATAACGTTGTATTTGGCTTGGATAAAATCAAATTCAGCCTTATTATAATTTGTTTGAGATGTATTTAATTCAATCACATTCACCAAACCTACTTCATAGCGTTGTTTGATAACATTAAACGCTTCTTTAGAAGATTCAAAAGCACTTTTAGTGGCATCATAACTTTTTATTGCAGATTTTAAATCTAATACTGCTTGACTAATAATTTTGTTTAAATTGTTTTTAGCCAATTGCTCTGATGCTTTTGCATTTTCATATCTGATTTTTGCAATGTTGTATGAAGACCTATTTCTGTAATTGTTGAAAATTGGAATGTTTAGATTAAATCCTAAAAATTGACCAAAATTTCTATTAGAGAATTGATCATAGAATGGTACTGCAACAGAACTAGAATAACCTGTAGATAAACCTCCACCAAAACTTAATGATGGATAAAGATTTCCTTTAGCTATTTTAATTCCATATTTAAAAGCTTCACTATTATATTCTGCAACCTTAATATCTGGATAATTACCAACTGCTTTTGTATAAACATCAAATCCAGTATAATCATTCTTTATATTTTCTGGGTCGTCAATTACCGGAACCTGAACGCTAATGTTTTGTTCAGGATTCATCTCCATCAATTGTTTAAGGTTTAAAAGAGATAATTCAAAGGCATTTTGCGCATTGGTTATACTTAATTCATTGTTAGCGACCTGAGCTTTTGACTGTGATAAATCTGCTTGGGTATTATTTCCAACATCAAAATTCCTTTGAGCCACATTTAATTGTTGGCTTGACAATTCGAATTGTTGTTGGCTAGCTTTTACTAGATCCTGATTATTTAAAATTTGTAAATAAGTATTTACAACTGAAAGAGATAAATCATTTTTTATTTTTTCTATGTTACTTTTATCCGACATTAAAAAAGATTTATTCTGCTTAATCTGATTCATTAATGTTCCACCGCCAAATAATAGAATAGAAGTATTTAAACCTCCCTGTAATTGATCAATAGTTGAATTAATCAATCTTAAAGATTGAGGATCTGAATAAAATCCAAATTGCCTTCTCGCAGAGAACGAAGAGGATACACTTGGGTATAATTCAAATTTAGATTGTTTTAAATTCTCATCAGTAATTGCAGCTTGGTATTGTGCTTGCCTAATTTGTAGATTATTTGCTAAGGTTTTTTCAACTGCTTGTTGCAAAGTAATTACCTCTGCCGTTTGGGCATTAGCGTTGTTACAAACGATTACTCCAAGTAAACAAAAGAATAATATTTTCAATTTCGAGTATTTCATTTTTTTTGATAATTCTTTCAGATTATAAATTTATATATACTTTAGTTCTTTCGGTTATGTATCTCGTAAAAACTCCTTTTCTTTTAAAAAAAATTTATCCTAAATCTCTTATTTGGAACAAAAGTCGAGATAAAAAAACCATTTTTCTCACTTTTGACGACGGACCTATACCAATTGTTACACCTTGGGTTTTAAAAACTTTAAAAAACTTTAATGCCAAAGCTACATTTTTTTGCATTGGAGATAATATTAGCAAACATCCTGAAATTTTTTCTCAGCTTAAAGCTGATGGACATGCCATTGGAAACCACACTTACAGTCATTTAAAAGGATGGGATTGCGAAGATGATGTTTATATTTCAAACTTTTTGAAGTGCCAGGAAATAACACAAACTAACTTGTTTAGACCTCCTTATGGAAGGATTAAGTTTTCTCAGATTAAATCGATTCAGAAACAAGAAAAAAGAGCCAAGAGCCAAGATAATTTGCAGAATACTCAATACTCAATTCTAAATAATCAATATACTATTATCATGTGGGATGTTTTAAGTGGCGATTTTGATCTGAAAATTTCACCAGAAAAATGCTTAAAAAATGTGATTAGGCATACCGAAAATGGTTCTATTGTAGTATTTCATGATAGTTTAAAAGCTTGGGAAAGATTAAAATATGTTTTACCTAGGGCTTTGGAATACTGGAAAAAGGAAGGGTATGAATTTGAAATATTGTAATATCAAAAAAAATTCAAATATTGTTTTTTTTCTAATACTTTTAAAATAAAAGAGGTTTTGGAAAAACCTCTTTTATTTAATATTTAGTTACTATGGTCTGTAAATAGCTCCAGTAGCAAAATCTACGGCTAAACCCGGAAGAAATAATAATATATCAGCAATTAAAGCACCTGTTCTGATTTCTCTTGAAGGCTGTCCTGCAGCTGGTTTTGTTCTTTGAGCATCAGTTACCTTACCACCAAATACAGTGGCACAGCTAGACATTGATAATAATAAAACTGCTAATGATAAGATTGATAATTGTTTTTTCATTTTGAATTAATGTTTGTGGTTAAATAATTTATATTAAAAGTTTAGCTAAAACTATTGTTGAAACAATAATAATAATTTAAAATCTAATATAATTATAAAAGTAAAAAAGCCTCCAAATTGGAGGCTTTCAAATAATTTATAAATTTAAAAACTATTGACCAGCAGCTTTTTTATGATCAGCTAAAAACTGAGCTAAACCGCTATCAGTTAAAGGATGTTTCAACAAACCTAATATTGAACTCAGGGGACCAGTCATAACATCAGCACCAATTTTAGCACACTCTACAATATGAACTGTATTTCTAATAGAAGCTGCTAAAATCTCAGTCTCATAACCGTAATTATCAAAAATTAAACGGATATCCTCAATTAAACCAAAACTATCTGCGCCTATATCATCTAAACGACCTAAAAATGGAGAAACATAATTTGCTCCAGCTTTTGCAGCTAATAATGCCTGACCTGCAGAAAAAATCAAAGTGCAATTGGTTCTTATTCCTTTATCACTAAAATATTTTAGAGCCTTAACACCATCCTTAGTCATAGGTATTTTAACCACTATCTTATCATCCAATGCTGCAAGTGCTTCACCTTCTTTAATCATCCCTTCAAAATCAATAGAGATCACTTCTGCACTCACATTATCATCTACAATTGCGCAAATATCCTTGTAATGTTGCATTACATTTTTATCTCCACTAATTGCTTCTTTAGCCATTAAACTTGGGTTGGTAGTTACACCATCTAATACACCTAAATCTTGAGCTTCTCTAATTTGATCAAGGTTTGCGGTATCGATAAAAAATTTCATAATTCTTTTAATTAATGTGATAATTAGTTGATTTGATTATTTGTCAATTATTTGCTAGGTTATAGAACTAGCAATTATTTTGATTCATTTAATATTTAACACTCAATAAGTTTACCATTCTTTTCCAAAGATAAATGAATATTTACAAAATGACAGGAATTGAACAGTCTTTTTATGAATGTTGTGTGAAGCAAAAAGAAAATTTGATTTTTTAAAAGAGAATAAAAAAGTGGGTTAGCCCCTCCTATCGCACCGCTACAACCTCTTACCCTTGCTGCGTTCCCACCCTGGGGGAGTTCAGAAGGAGCTGGTCGTAGAAGACTAACCCGCTGCAAAGGTATCATTTTTTAACATTTTCTTAAACATGATTTTAAACTAGATGCTAAAACCCTGATTTTCATTTAAAAATATTTTATTTCTTCTTTTTCTTTCTTGTTAAAGCATCAATTTCTGCATCTTTTATTAACGATTTCCAATCATTTAAGTTAGCATCAGAAATAGCTAAAGTTTCTTCATATTCCGTTTTTTTGAGCGCCATTGTTTTAATAGGTTGCGTTAAGTAACTTTCAATTTCCTCTAAAATTGGTTTCTCTTCTTCGCTGCAAAAAGAAACAGCATTTCCCCTATTATTTCCCCTTCCGGTTCTCCCAATTCTATGAACATAATTTTCTGCAACATCAGGTAAATCATAATTAATTACATATTGTACACCTTTAACATCCAAACCTCTAGCGCTAATATCCGTTGCGATTAAAACTTTAACTTTTCCTTCCCTAAAATCTTCCAAAACAGAAAAACGAGCTTCTTGTTCTTTATCGCCATGCAAAGTTGCGGTAACAATATCAACACGTTCCATAGCTTTAAAAACCCTTTCTGCCCTTACTTTTGTACGCACAAAAACCAATATTTTTTTATCTGGATGTTCTTTTATAATGCGCTCTAAAAAGAAACGTTTATCATCCATCGCAACATAAACCACTCCATGATCTACATTTTTAGAAACCGGATCCTTAGGTGAAATCTGGATTCTTACAGGCTTGCTTACTAATGCATAAGCTAAATCCTTAATGTTCTCATCAATAGTTGCAGAGAAAAAAAGCGTTTGACGTCGTCTTGGTAAGAACTGTATTAAATGCTGAATATCTTGATAAAAACCTTTATTTAACATATGATCTGCCTCATCTAAAACTAAAAAATCTATCTTTTTCAAATTTAAATGACCTTTATGTACCAAATCCTGAATTCTTCCAGGAGTAGCAATTAACACATCTACACCTTTTCTTAATTTTTCTACCTGAGGTTCAATATCTACACCACCAATTATAGAAATCGTTTCTATGTCTGTATATTTCCCTAATTCATTAAAAACTTGTTCAATTTGTAAAGCAAGTTCTCTGGTTGGCACCATTACAACAGCTT
Organism: Pedobacter psychrophilus; assembly: GCF_001652725.1. GTDB lineage: Bacteria > Bacteroidota > Bacteroidia > Sphingobacteriales > Sphingobacteriaceae > Pseudopedobacter > Pseudopedobacter psychrophilus. Next base: position 157,113 of record NZ_LWHJ01000027.1, on the reverse strand, counting down.
TTACATTTTGATCTGGATTACGACGAATATCAGACTGCAACATACTAATCAAAGGAATGGCGAAAGCAGCAGTTTTACCTGTTCCTGTTTGTGCAATTGCCAAAATATCCTGACCAGATAATATTTGAGGAATAGATTTAAATTGTATATCAGTTGGCTTTTTATAATCCAACTCTTCTAAAGCCTTTTTTAATTGAGGAACAATATGATACTTGCTAAACTTCATTGGGCGGTAAAGATAAGCATAAGAAAATATAAGGTTTTGTTTTTTTGAAGCAGAAAGGTTAATCGGTTTTAACGAAGCTGGTTCCCGCTATACACTCATACGCACACAAGGCATTAATCACAAGCCTGTATCCGCTGCTATCGGGGCTAAAAACTTTGGTTTTTCTGTAATTAATTCTTGAATTTCATTTTCCATTTTAAAAGGTGCGTTAACGATTGAAGCGACATCCTTTTTGTCCTCCGGCTGGCGGACAAAAAGATATAGCGAAAAGCGTGTCAAAACGCCCAAATAAATAATTTCAAAAATCAATCATAATAAATTTGATATAAAATTTAAAAATCACATCAATTAATACATAAAAAAAAGTATTGTTGTAATATTTATCCGCAAATTGTATCTAATTACAAATCAAAACCATATTTATGTTAAAAGTTAGCCATATAGTTAAAGAATATGCCAAACATCGGGCTTTAGACGATGTAAGTTTAGAGGTAGAAACAGGGACAATCTTTGGATTACTGGGACCAAATGGAGCTGGAAAAACTTCTTTAATAAGAATCATTAACCAAATAACTGGACCAGATGAAGGAGAAGTTTTTTTTCATGGAGAAAAATTGAACCAGAATCACATTAATAAAATAGGTTATCTGCCAGAAGAACGTGGACTTTACAAAAAAATGGAGATTGGCGAACAAATGCTCTATTTAGCCCAATTAAAAGGTTTAAGCCGAACAGAAGCAGCCAAAAGAATAAAATTTTGGTTCGAAAAAATGGGAATGCAGGATTGGTGGAAGAAAAAAGTAGAAGACCTTTCTAAAGGAATGCAGCAAAAAGTACAGTTTGTGGCCACCGTTTTACATGAACCGGAGTTGATTATTTTAGATGAACCTTTTTCGGGATTTGATCCTGTAAATGCAGAAATTATTAAGGATGAGATTCTAGAACTTAATAAAAAAGGATCTACAATCATATTTTCTACGCATAGAATGGAATCTGTAGAATTATTATGTAACCACATTGCTTTGCTTAATAAATCTCATAAAATATTGGATGGCAGCGTAAAATCAATTAAAAATGCTTATCGCAATAATACTTTTTATTTGGAAACAACTAAATCATTTGACATCGCTAATCTTAAAACTTTTGAATTGCTAAACTCAGAAAAATCTGATGAAGGAGAAAAGATAAAAATTAAATTAAAAGATGGTTTTAGCACTAATGATGTACTTTCTGAATTGATTCCGTTAACAGGAATTAATTATTTAGAGGAAGTAATACCCACCATCAACGATATATTTATTGAAAAAGTTAAACAGTTAAACTAAAAAAACCATGAATAAAGTTTTCCTTATTATACAAAGAGAATATTTGAGTCGTGTTAAAAAAAAATCTTTTTTAATCATGACTTTTTTAGTGCCATCATTATTTTTAGCCATGATATTTTTAGTAGGCTATTTATCAAAAAAAGGAGATGACAGTAAAAAAGAATTTAAAGTATTGGATCAGTCTGGCATTTTTCAAAATCAGCTTATCAATTCATCAACATTAAATTTCACCTATTTAGATGGCGATTATGCAAAAGCAAAAAAGGATATAAGAAAAGATGAAAATGCATATTTGTTGTATATCCCGTCAGATTATTCAAAAACGGGTAACACCGAAATAATTTCAGAAAAAAAGCCTGGATTTGCCGTTGTAGATGATATTGAAACCCAGATGGAAACCATTTTACGAAATAAAAAATTGATAGCTGCGGGAATTGATACTGCGGTTTTAAACAGTTCTAAAGCTAAAGTTTCTATAAATGCTAAGCAACTAACAGATGAAGGAGAAAAAGATGCAAGTATAGGAGCGACTTTTATTGTAGGTTTTGTAAGTGCATTTTTAATTTATCTTTCCTTATTTATTTATGGCGCACAAGTAATGCGTGGCGTAATAGAAGAAAAAACCAATAGAATTATTGAAGTTATTGTTTCTTCTGTAAAGCCTTTCCAACTCATGCTAGGTAAAATTTTGGGAATTGGTGCAGTAGGTTTAACTCAATTTTTATTGTGGATTATTTTAAGTACCAGTTTGTCTACTTTAGCGGCAGGTTATTTTTCTAAAGATGATGATGGAAAAGCGAAGATTGAACAAGTAAGTAAAGGTACACAAGGTCAAGAAATGACAAAAGTTGCATCCTCTAATAATAAAATACAAGATTTATTAAAAGCAGCAGATACTATAAACTTTCCTTATATCATCTCCACATTTTTCTTTTACTTTTTAGGAGGTTACCTTTTATACAGTGCATTATTTGCGGCGGTTGGTTCGGCAGTTGATAATGAGACAGAAACCCAGCAATTTATGCTGCCCATAACGCTTCCGCTGATTTTTACTTTTATTTTAGGAATGAATGTTATCGTCAATAATCCTGATAGCACATTATCATTTTGGTTATCAATTATTCCTTTCACCTCCCCTATTGCGATGATGATTCGTATACCTTTTGGTGTACCTGGATGGCAGATTGCATTATCAATGGCGCTATTAATTATCGGATTCATTTTTACTACCTGGGTAGCTTCAAGAATTTACAGAGTTGGAATTTTAATGTACGGTAAAAAAGTAACCTATAAAGAATTGGCTAAATGGTTTAGTTATAAAGAGTAGGAATAATTTTAAAAAACCTTTTAATAAAAGATACCAAGAATTGGTATCTTTATTAAAATTTAAACAAATGGCTAAGAATACATCCATACTTTTAGGTGATTATTTTGATAAATTTATCACGAAACAAGTTGAGACAGGACGTTTTAATTCTGCGAGCGAAGTTGTAAGAACTGCTTTGAGAGTTTTCGAATCTCAAGAAATTAAAAAGTCAGAATTGATTAAAGAATTAGAAATCGGAGAAAAATCTGGTTTTATAGAAGATTTTGATAAAAATCAATTCATAAAAAATCTTCATAAAAATCATTTAAGCAATGACCTATAAGTTAAGTCGGAAAGCTTCAAATGATATTGAAAACATCTGGATTTACACTTTAAAAGAATGGTCAATTAAACAAGCTGATAGGTATATTAAATTGATTTTTGAAGAAATTGAATATTTAGCTAAAAATCCAAATTCAGGAAAAGACTATGGATATGTTAGAGAAAACTACAGATTTTCTAAAGTGAAATCTCACATCATTTTTTATAGACATTCTACAATTGATAGTAAAATAGAAATTATTAGAATCTTACATCAAGAAATGGACATCGAAAATAGACTAGAAGATTAGAAAAAACAACAATCTAAAATTTACTAGATTTTTTATTATGCCTTCAAAAACTAAAGCCGTTATAGACATCGGAACCAACACTTTCCATTTATTGATTGCAGAAGTTGATGATTTAAACAATATAAAAGTCATCCATAAAAATACAATTCCTGTAAAGTTGGGCGAAGGTGGTGTAAATAAAGGATACATTGCAGAAGCTGCTTACCAAAGAGGAATTGATGCTTTAATTTTATTTAGAAAAGAATTAGATGAATTTAATATAGAAGACGTTTTTGCAACAGCAACAGCTGCTGTGAGGGATGCAAATAATGGTCAACAATTTATTGATGAGGCTTATCAAAAAGCCAATATCAAAATTACCTTAATTGATGGTTTAAAAGAGGCGACATATATTTATAATGGAGCAAAAGGAGCAGGCGTTTTAAATAGTGAAACTGCTTTAATTATGGATATTGGTGGTGGAAGTGTAGAATTTATTATCTGCAATCATCAAGAAATTTTCTTTAAAAACAGTTATCAGTTAGGTGCAGCCAGATTACTGGCAGATTTTTATCAAAACGATAATGCCATTTCTAAAGAAACCTTAACCAATCTCGAAAATCATTTTAAAAATAAAACTCCGGATTTATTTAAGGCTATTGAAAAATATCAACCTAAAGAATTGATTGGCACCGCTGGTTCTTTTGACTCTTTTGCAACTATGATGGCTATAAAAAAAAATGAAAGCTTTAATGCTTCAACCCAACGTGATTATCATTTTGATTTTAATCAATTTATGAATTTAATAACACAAGTTATTAAAAGTACTCATCAAGAACGGGTGGAAATGAATGGATTGATTCCTTTACGGATAGATATGATTTTAATGGCTGCTATCTTAACCAATTATACCATTGTCAATGGAAAAATAGAAAAAGTGACAACCTGCACTTATTCTTTAAAGGAAGGCTTGATTTTATCTTAAAAACTTATAAAATAAAAATCCTGTTTACCGGCCGATAAACAGGATCAATAAGATGTAGAAAAATTATTTACCTAATGAAGCCAAAACTTCATTGTTTTTTCTTACTTGGTTATTTTTAGGTTCTACAGAACGGCTACCATTTTCAACATTTGTAGCATTCTTAAGAAATTGTACTTCCAAGCGAGAAACTGTTTTATTTCTTCTGTCTTTTCTTTTTAAACGAGTTACTGCCATGACTTTTTATTTTTATTAAATTTTTAAACGAGGTCGAGAGCGGATTCGAACCGCTGTAGAAGGTTTTGCAGACCTCTGCCTAGCCACTCGGCCACTCGACCATTTTCCTTTTAAGGATTGCAAAAATAGTAAAATTTTAATAGAAGGCAACTTATTTAAACATATTTCTACGTATTTCGGCACAACAAATTGCTGCAGAAATACTCACATTTAAGGATTCTGTTGCTTCACCACCTGGAATCGTTATCGCTTTGCTAATAAATGGTTTAAGTTCTTCTGATATTCCATTTCCCTCATTCCCAAAAATCAAATATCCTTTTTGTAAAAAATTAGTTTTAAAAATATTAGCACCATCTAATAAAGCTCCATAAACAGGTAAAGTATTTTTACTCAATAAAATACCTAAATCATTATAAACAACTCTAATCCTTGCCAAAGAACCCATGCTGGCTTGTACTACTTTTGGGTTGTAAACGTCAACCGTATCTATGGAGCAAATTATATTTTTAAATCCAAACCAATCAGCAGTTCTAATAATAGTTCCCATATTTCCGGGGTCTTGTATTCCATCCAAAACAATTACTAAATCGTTAACCTTTTCAACATCAAAATCTATACTTTTAGGAATTTCAAAAACGGCTAAAACACCTTGAGGATTTTGCAAAACACTTATTTTTTGCAATTCATTTATACTAACTTCAAAAACTTTCTGTTTATGAGATAATTTAGGCAATTTTGGGACAAATTCTGGAACTATATAAATAGAATACAACACAAAACTAGAATTTAAGAATTCTGTTACTGCTTTAATTCCTTCAACAAAAAAGAGATTGTTTTCTTTACGAAACTTTTTTTGATGAAGTGATTTTACTAAACTTATTTGAGACTTTGAAAGCATATATATCCTATCCTTTTGCAATAATACTACTTTTTACTTTTATAGCTATAGGCTGTAAGTCTACAAAAAGGTTAGATAAAACCCAATCATTAGTTACCCGTTTAGAGGTTAATGGTGTAAATAATCAATTTGCAGAACAAGCAAAAGATTTTGTTGCATTAGAAGTAAGACCAAACTCTAGGTTTAACTTATGGTTTTATAATACGTTTAATAAAAAAGGAAACAAAAAACTGGGTGAAGCCCCGCATATATTAGATAGTACCTTAGTTGAGGCCTCAAGATTACAAATTGAAAAATTCTTAACTATAAAAGGTTATTTAAATGCTAAAGTGACAGATAGCATTCATATAAAAAATAAAAAAGCCTCTGTAATCTATAATGCTATTTTAGGTACTGAGTTTAAGTTTAGAAATGTTTCTTTTGAAATTCCTGATAGTGCTGTCAAAAATTTATACCTCGCCAACAGACAAAGTTTTACTAAAATAGATTCTGGAAAACGTTATGATACAGATAGTTTGGCTTATGAAAGGGAACAAATTTATCAATTAATGAAGAAAAACGGTTATTACGATTATGTACGCCAGTATATGAGACCAACTGTTGACACCAATTTTAATAAAGGTGTTGCTGATGTTAAAATTGCCATTTTAAATCCTCCAGATCAGCCAAAACATTACACATATACCTTAAAAGACACTTATATTAGGATACAACCAAGTAGTGGAATTATTACAAAAGGAATGACCAGAGATTCTGTAGTCTTAGATTCTCAATATCACTTTTTTGATTATTCTAAATTTTTTAAACCTAAAAAACTGAAAACTTACATTTTCCTTAAAAAGGGAGATTTGTATAATATAGATAACTCAGAACTTACCACTCAGCGTTTTTTTGACATGAATGCCTTTAGAGGTATAAGTGTTGATTATAGAAAAGTTGGAGATAGTACGGATAGAACTTTAGCAGGTTTAATTGATATTGTTCCACTAAAGAAAAAATCTAATCGTCTTGAAGGGGAATATACTTTTAACTCAAGTATTACAGGAATAAACTTAGGCGTTACTTACCAAAATAGAAATATTTTTGGCGGTGCCGAGTTGTTTGAAATTAAATTAAGGGGTGGTTTACAATTTGATAAAAAATTGTCTGGAAATTTATCAGATCGCTTATTGAGCAGAGATTATCAAGTTGGAGTTAGTTTAAGTTTTCCAAGGTTAATTACTCCATTTAATTTTCCAGATCTTGGAGAAAACGGTATTCCGCGTACTAGAATTGGGACAAGCTATCAAATATATAAACTTCAAGACAATTACCTGAGGAGAAGCTTGGGAGCCAATTTAACCTATGATTGGGTAGAAACTAAAAACAAATTACATTCTTTTACTCCAATAAATATCCAGTATTCTTTAGCTGATATTAACCCTATTTTGGTGCAGAATTTAATAGATCAAGGAAATGCCTTTTTCTTATTTACTTTACGCTCTCAAATTATATCAAGCAGTTTATATAGTTACACTTTAAATCTCTCTAAACTAACAACTTATAGTAATTTTACTTTCTTTTCAGGTAATGCTGAGATTGGGGGAAATTCTGCCGCTTTAGTAAGTCAATTAAGTAAAAAAACAAATAGTGATGGGCAAAATACACTCTTTGGAGTGCCATATTATCAATTTGCAAAATTAGAGCCGGATGTTAGGTTTTATAAATCTTTAGGAGGAGAGAAACAATTAATTTTAAGGTTAAATCCAGGTATTGGCTATTCTTATGGAAATGTACTTTCATTACCCTTCGAAAAGCAATTTTTTGCAGGCGGATCAACTGGAGTTAGAGCGTGGCAAGCTAGAACTTTAGGTCCAGGAAACTATAACCGATCAAGTTTAGCTAGCGATTCTGTAAGAAGAAATTTAAGGAATTTGGATCAATTAGGAGATATCAAATTTGAGGGTAACTTGGAATATCGTTTTAAGCTATTAGATAATTTTATTGGTGCTAAAGTTAAAGGAGCAACATTTATAGATTTTGGAAATATTTACCAACTTAGAGATAACGGTTTAGCTGGTGGCCAAATAAAATTAAATAAACTATTTGATCAAACCGCTATAGGCGCTGGTTTTGGTTTAAGGTTTGATGTATCTTTCTTTGTTTTTAGATTAGACGCTGGTTTTAAGTTTAAAGATCCACAGTTTAGCGGATCAGATCAATATGTTTATAAATATTGGTTTAATAAAAGTGAGAAAAAAGCTTTTAGAAATAATTATGCAATAACAAACGGACCCGATAGATATTCACTTTCACAGATCCAGTTTGGTATAGGCTTACCTTTTTAAGATTATAACATATAAACGTTAATAGAATCTATTTATTTAACATTCTAATGGATATATTTTAATTCGGATTTTCATGCAACTCACTTTTATACTGATAGTTGCTAAAAAATGATAATTAAAACTAACTATTTTTTGGTATTTCTCAATTTAAGTTCCCAAATGGCTATATTATTGCTATTTTACTGTCATGATAAAGCTATTATTCCTTTTTGGAGCTGACAAGATCTCTTACGACCAAATTACACATTTAGAAAAATCTGCTCCTAACCTTATTATTTATGCTATTCCAATAATGGGTATTCTTACTCTTTTAGAGATTTATTTCTCTCATAAAAAAGAGAAAAACAACTATCCATTAAAAGAAACATTAGGCTCTACATTTGTTGGTTTAGGAAATGTGGCTTTAGGATTATTAGTTAAAATAGGGTTATTATATGCAGCAATTTGGATTTATAATTTGGTGCCTTGGCGAATGGAACTTAATTGGTGGATGTTAATTCCGTGTTATTTATTGTTTGATTTATGCAGTTACTGGTCACATAGAATTTCTCATGAGAACCGTTTTTTTTGGGCAACACATATCGTTCATCATCGGCCGAAAACTATAATCTTTCAGTATCTTTTAGATTGAGTTGGGTTCAAAATATTAAAACAATATTTTTTTTACCAGTATTCTTCCTAGGGTTCCATCCCGTAGTAATATTTGTAGTTAGCCAAGCAAGCGTTTTATTTCAGTTTTGGGTTCATACTGAATACATCAAAAAATTACCTTATGTTTTTGAATATCTTTTAGCTACACCATCTAACCATAGAGTACATCATGGTACTCAAGAAAAATATTTAGATAAAAATTATGCTGCAACTTTTATTTTTTGGGATAGGATGTTTGGCACTTATCAAAAAGAAGAAGAAAGGCCAGATTATGGATTAACAAATAAAATTGGTGATCGGTTTAACCCAATATTTTTAAATTTTCATGAATATCACGATATGATTAAAGATGTTAAGAATGCTGGGAGTTTAAAAAAGAAACTATTCTTTATTTTTGGTAGCCCTTTAAAAATTTATCAAGAAAAAAATAAGAGTGAATTAAAAACTGTATAAAATTACATACAAATTAAATCTCTGACTTTCGTAATAACTGCTGTATTAACCCCACAGGGCTTTGGCATTATAATTTCATATGAGTCATTAAATCAAAAACGAATATTATGAAAAAGTTAATGAGCATAATTTTAGTAGCTGCATCACTTGCGGCTTGTAATAATAAATATAAAGCTAGTTCTGATGATAGAGCTGACTCCATTAAAATGATGAAGGATAGCCTAAGTTTAGATAGCTTTAAAAGAGCTGAAGCTGAAAAAGTTAAGGCAAAAGAAGAAGTTGAAACAAAAACAGTGGTAGTAAACCATTATGATACTCCTGGACAAACCTCAACAACGACAACAACAACCCAAAAAAAGGGATGGAGTTCTGCAGCTAAAGGTGCAGTAATTGGCGGTGCAGCTGGTGCTGTTGGAGGTGCTTTAATTGACAAAAAATCTGGAAGAGGCGCAATCATTGGTGGCGCAACTGGTGCTGGTGCTGGTTATTTAATTGGCAGAGATAAAGATAAAAAAACAGGGAGAGCTGATTAATACTTAGCTAAATAAATATTTTAAGGTCATTAGGTAAATCTAATGACCTTTTTTATGCACATTTAGCTTGTTTTTACGTTTGTTTATTTATTTTACATTTGTAGCTATTATCAATGGCTTAAAATTCCTTTAAACAATGGCAAAAACTAAATATTATTTTAACTCACAAACGCTAAAATACGAGAAAGTTAAGATTAATTTAGGAAATAAATTTTTAAAAGTATTAGGTTTTGTTTCTACTGCTTTAGTTTTCTCATTTATAATAATCGCTTTTGCATATACTTTTTTAGACTCACCAAAAGAAAAGCAATTAAAGAGAGAGATTAGTGAGTTAAGTTTCCAATATGATATTTTGAATAAACGAATGAAGCAGGTAAATGGTGTAATGAAAGATTTACAGCAAAGGGATGATAATATTTACAGGGTAATTTTTGAAGCAGAACCCATTCCATTAGAAGTTAGAAATGCTGGTTTTGGAGGAATTAACAGATATAAAAATTTAGAAAATTATGATTATTCTGATTTAATGATAGAAACTACCAAAAAATTAGATATCATTTCTAAACAATTATATGTGCAGTCTAAATCTTATGATGAATTAGCAAAGGCTGTTAATTCTAAAAGTAAAATGATGGCTTCTATTCCTGCAATTGAGCCTATTGATAGTAGAAAATTAAGTTCAATTTCTGGTTTTGGATATCGAATGCACCCTATCTATAAAATTAGGAAAATGCATGATGGGATGGATTTTGCATCTCCAATTGGTACACCAATATATGCAACAGGAGATGGGATTATAGTAGCAGTAGGCCAAGAGCGAGGTTATGGGAATAGGGTAATGATTAACCATGGTTATGGTTATGTAACCAAATATGCTCACATGAGTAAATTTAAAGTGCGCACCGGACAAAGAATTAAACGGGGAGATGTGATTGGTTACGTTGGTAATACTGGAGCTTCTACTGGTCCACATTGCCACTATGAAGTTTATAAAAGTGGTAAACCTATAAATCCAATTAACTTCTTTTTCAATGACCTATCTCCGGCAGAGTACATGGTTATGTTAGAAGTGGCATCACAAGAAAATCAATCATTAGACTAAATTTTAATGGCATACAAAGAAAAAGAAATCAATAAGTTATACTACCCTATTGGCGAAGTAGCTGAGATGTTTCAAGAAAATACCTCTTTGATCCGATTTTACGAAAAAGAGTTTGATATTTTACAACCTAAAAAAAATGCAAAAGGCAATAGGTTGTTTAGACCAGAAGATATAGAAAATCTTAAAATTATTTTTAATTTGATTAAGGATAAAGGCTATACTTTACAAGGAGCAAAAGATTTTTTAAAGAAAAACAAGAACGAAGCCTTAGAGCAGCAAAAAGTGATTGTATCACTAGAAAAGATAAAATCTTTTATGCTGGAACTTAGAGAACAATTATAAATTATTTTATTGTTGATGGAGAATAGAGCGCTGAAAGTATTATTTGTAATTAACCACAAAGCAGGCAATCAGAAAAAAATAGATATTAAAGATATCATCACAAAACATGCTCAATTAAATGGTTACCAATTTGACCATTGTTTGATGGATGATGGTAATCCAAAACAAAAAATAGCTCAAGAAATAGACAGATACAATCCCAATATTGTTGCGGCCTTGGGTGGCGATGGGACCGTTAATTTAGTTTCGTCGATTATTTATAAAACAGCTATAAAACTATTAATAGTACCGTTTGGATCCGCAAACGGAATGGCCAAAGAATTACAAATACTAGAAGACTTACATTCTTGTTTAGATTTAATTGTGGAGGGCAAAACCGTAAATATTGATTTGCTGGAGGTTAATAATCAGATAAGTATGCACCTTGCCGATGTTGGCATTAATGCGAGGATTGTTAAACGCTTTCAGATGGATAGCAAAAGAGGATTGTTAACTTATGCAAAGCATCTTTTTTTTGAAGCATTTGTGTTAAAAAGCTATCATTTTAATATAGAATTTGATGGAAAAACAAAGAAATATAAAGCTGTTTCTCTAACTTTTGCGAACGCTACAAAATATGGTACTGGAGCGGTAATTAACCCAACAGGCAAATTAAATGATGGTTTTTTTGAAATTTGTATCGTTAAGCCATTTCCAAAATGGCATATTTTTCAAATTTCCTATCAAATGTTTACTAATACACTAAGATATTCTGAATATTTTGAAGTAATAAAATGTAAGAAGGCGATAGTAAAATGTTCAAGAAAAACCACTTTACAAATAGATGGTGAAATAATGGGCAAAACAAAGATTATTAATCTTGAGATTTTACCTCAAACTTTAAAGGTTATAATTAATAAAAATTTAGAACATCCAACCCTCGTAAATTAATTCACCAGCAACATTATTTTCATCTACAATTAAAACTTCTGCCTTAACTTTTAAATCGTCATAAAATTTAAGTTTAAAAAATCCTTTAGCAGAAATCCCAAATCTTGAGTGCTTACTATCAACTACATACGTTGCCTTAGAAGCTGCACCACTTACTATAAAATTATTTTGATATTTCTCTATAAACTGTAAATTATGCTCATGCCCTGCTGCATATATTAAACCTGGATATTTCTTAAAAATTACTTTTAGTTTTTTTCTTAAAACCTTAAACCTTGGATGAGACAAATCTTCTCTTGCTCCAAAAAATTTTCGATATAAAGGAAGTAAAGAACCCACCAAAGGCAATGGCAAAAAAGCTTTTTTCTTATAAAGTGTAAATGGAAACAAGTGATGTTTGAGGGAATACTTTCCTCCATGTAAAGAGTTACTGTAAATTGGATAATGTCCAATAACTAAAATCCGTTTATTTTTATTTCTTTCTAAAATTTCTTCCAGATGAGTAAAAAAATCATTCTCATTTTCTATATCACAACCTTCATGCTTACCAATTGGTCTAAATCCTTTTTGAACCCACCATTGCGTGTTAATTGCAACTATTACTAATTGGTCATTAATAATTACTTCTTTTGGGCCAGGGCAGCCATTTGCAGGAAGGTAAGTTTCATTATTATTGAAAAGTTTGTTGATGTAATGTTCTTGCCTTAAAACATATTCAATACCGTCTTCTTTACCTTTATTCCAGTCATGATTCCCTGAAATAAAAATCACTTTTCCATTATAGTCAGCTAAAGCTTTATGATGATTTATAATTACCGTTTCTGCATCTTCCCTAAGAACGTCATCTTCTGCGGGCAAACCTTTAGGATAAACATTATCGCCTAAAAAAATAACCGCACTATCTTTACTTGATGGTAAATGTGCTTTCATTAATTCTAATAGTTCATCAGGTTGTTTTCTTTTTACATTACCTGAATCCCCAATCAGTAATATCTCATAAATTAGTTGATGCTTATCCACATTTTAATTTACAAAAAAAATTAATATTTAAATAAATAATATGTTACTTATTTGTATTTTCATTGCAAATATTTGTACATGAGGAAATTATACTTACTAATATGGATTTTATTATTTACCTCATTTTTAAAAGCTCAAGATAATAACGGTCCAAGAATTACCGCTCTAGGTAATGCTGGTGTTGCTTTACAAGATGTTTGGTCGGTTAAAAATAATCAAGCTGGTATTGCTGGCTTATTGAAACCAATTGTAGCTGCAGGTTATGAAAATAGATTTGGTGTTAAAGAATTAAGCACACAAGCTGCAGTTTTTTCTATACCAATTAAAGATTATGCAATTGGTGCAGCTTTTAATTCTTATGGGGTAAGTGATTATCGAGAAATTAAAACAGGTCTCACTCTGGCAAAATCATTTGGGCCAAAGTTATTTTTGGCAGTAGGTTTAAATTACCATCAATTAAAAATATCAAATTATGGTAACTCAAATGCCTTTTCTATTGATGTTGGGTTGCAATACAATGCATTTCCTAAATTATGGTTAGGTAGCCATATCTCTAATCCAAATCAGGCCAGATATGGAGAAAATACAGACCAAATTATTCCTACACATATCCAATTTGGAGCAAATTATATTTTTTCAGAACAATTATTAATTACTACTGAATTAGAAAAAATATTAGATGCACAGGCTGATTTTAAAGCTGGTATAGAATATAAATTGATAAAATTTGTGGCATTGCGTGGTGGGATTTCTGTAAATCCTTTTAAGCAATTTGCTGGTTTTGGGCTTAATTATCAAAGAGTTAATATAGATTTTGCAGTGGCTTCTCATCCTGTTTTAGGTTATTCACCTCAAGTAGCTTTAGGATATGAGTTTTAAGACAAAACTTCTTTTATTATTTTTTTTCTTGTTATGTAGCAAAATAAGTTTTGCCCAGCAAACTGATGATCCAGTTATTGAATATATTATAGAGTCTGTTGCCGCAAATCAAACCGAAGATTATGATTATTCCGAATTGATTGATAGACTAAATTTTTACAAGCGTAATAAAATCAATCTTAATAAAACTTCTAAAGAGCAATTACAAGAACTGATTTTTTTAAATCCTTTACAAATTGATGCTTTATTTGAGCATATATCATTAAATGGTAGTTTAGTGAATACTTTAGAACTACAAAGCATTAGTGGTTATGATTTAGAAACCATTAAAAACCTGCTCTATTTCGCCGATATTAACACACCTACTGGCTTTGAAAATTTCTCTTTTAATAAACTTTTTAAAGATGGTAAAAATGATCTATTAATAAGATATAGCCGATATTTAGAACAACAACGGGGGTTTTCTTCTGCCTCAAATACCTCTAGCAGATATTTAGGAACCCCAGAAAGAGTATTTACTCGCTATAGATTTTCATACAGTAATAATATTCAGTTCTCTTTAAATTTAGAGAAAGATGCGGGAGAAAAATATTGGAATAGCAATAACGGACAAACCGGACCCGATTTTTCGTCTGCAAGCTTGTACATAAAAGATTTAAGAAAAATAAAAAAACTAGTTATTGGAGATTATTCTTTACAATTTGGACAAGGATTAGCTTTATGGAGTGGTTTAAGCTTTGGTAAAGGAGCTGATATATTTTCTGTTGTTAAACCCAACATTGGGCTTAAACCTTATACATCAATCAATGAATTTTCTTATTTCAGAGGCATTGCAACCCAGGTAAATTTTGGAAAGCTAGATTTTACACCGTTTTTTTCATACAATAAAATAGATGCCGGTTTAGCTTTAAATCCACTAACCAATTTAGAAGAAATTTCTACTTTACAACAAAGTGGACTTCACCGTACATTAAGCGAACTTAAAAATAGAAGAAGAATTTCTCAGATGGTTTTTGGTGGAAATTTACAATATAATTATCGAAAACTTTCAGTTGGCCTAACAGGATACCATAGCAATTACAGCCAAGATTTTGCCCCAGGTAAATCATTATATAATCAATTTGATTTTACCGGGAGCTCCCTTAATAACGTAGGTTTAAACTATAGCTATACGCTTAATAACACTTACTTTTTTGGAGAATTTGCACACAGTTTGAATTCTGGTGTAGCCTATATCAATGGATTAATAACTAGTTTATCTCCAATTGTTTCTGCGGTTTTATTTCATAGAAATTATCAAAAAGATTACTATTCATTTTACAATCAAGGAATTGGAGAAGGGAGTACAGCTGTTAATGAAAAAGGCTTTTTTGCAGGTTTGCAATTAAAACCAGATCGAAAATTTGAACTTGATTTTTATACTGATCTATTTAAATTCCCTTACTTAAAATTTAGGGTTGATGCACCTTCTACAGGTTATGATATTTTTAGCCAATTAAGTTATACACCCAATAAAACTACCCGTTTAACTTTAAGGTATCAATTCCAAAATAAACAGCAAAATGATGATATCCCAACTTTTGTGAATACGCTGTCTTTCGTTAAAAAATCTAATTATAGGGCTGATTTATTGTATCAAATTAACAAAAGTTTTGCTTTAAGAAATAGAATAGAAATGGTTCAATATCAAGAAGAAAACAAAACAAATCGTTATGGTTTTTTAGCTTATCAGGATATAATTTACAGCCCTTTAAGTTCCAGATGGTCTGGCAATACAAGATTAGCTTTATTTGATACTGATGGATTTGATACTCGGATTTATGCTTATGAAAATGACGTTTTATACGGATTTTCCATTCCGGGTTTTCAAAACAAAGGAATAAGATATTATTTAAATGCCCGATATAACCTGAAAAGAGGTATTGATATTTGGTTGAGATATAGTTTAACCCAATACAATAATCAGCAAACTGTAGGATCGGGATTAGATGAAATAGATGGAAATTTGAGATCGGAAGCTAAATTGCAAGTAAGATTTCAGTTTTAATATGATTGCCTATTATAAAACTGAAGTTCCCTTTATTCGTTTAATAATATTTTTTATAATTGGAATAATAACCGCTATTTCTTTTAATATTTCTCCAAATAATCTATTTATTTTTTTCTGGACGATTCTTTCTTTGGTGTTCGTTGCTTTAAATTTATGGTTAAAGAAACAGATAATTTATCTTCACTCCTACTATTTTGGTATTTGTATTTATGTAATAATGATCCTCTCAGGAATTATTATTTGTAATCAACATAAAGAAATTTTTAAAACCAATCATTTCTCAAAAACACCTTCTAAACAATTAATAGTTTACCTACTAGAGGAGCCAAAAATTAAAGGAGATATCGCTCGCTTTAATGTGGAGGTTACAAATAATCTTCAAAAAAATAATCTTGTTAAAACACAAGGTAAATTATTGTTGGCAATGAGGTTTGACACAACCAAAAGCCTTAATCTACATTATGGAGATTTATTATTAATCAAATCAAAATTTAAGGAAACAGAACCAGCATATAACCCGTCAGAATTTAATTATAAAGGATTCTTAAGCACTCAACAAATTTATTATCAAAGTTTTATAAATCAAAAAGAGACAAAGAAAATAGACGAGCATGTGGCAAATCCTATAAAAGAATTTGCATTAAAATTTAGGGAGCGCCAAATTGAAAAATTTAATACTTATCTGAAGGATAGTTCTGTAAAAGCAGTGGCATCTACTTTAATTTTAGGTTACAGAGCTGATTTAAGTAAGGAAATTTTACAAACTTATACAAAAACCGGAACCATGCATGTGCTTTCAGTTTCTGGGATGCATGTTGGAATTGTAGTTTATTTATTAGCATTTATGTTAATGTTTCTAAACAAATCTAAAAAAGGCAGAATTTTACAAGCCATAATCATGATTTCTTTAGTGTGGTTTTATGCCTTAATTACAGGGTTGGCTCCTTCAATAGAAAGGGCAGCAATAATGACCACATTCATTATGTTAGGAAAAGCTCGATCTTTAAAAACAAACACATTTAACATCATTGCCATAACAGCTTTTGCTATCTTAATTTTCGACCCTTTCGCAATTATAAATGTCGGCTTTCAACTTTCTTTTATTGCAGTTGCAGGTATAATTTATTTACAACCTTTAGTTTATAATTTATATAATACAAATAATAAAATTTTAGACTGGATTTGGAAACTTACGGCAGTTTCTTTAGCCGCTCAGATTGCAACTGCACCATTAAGTCTATATTATTTCCATCAATTTCCAGTCTATTTTATACTTAGTAATCTGTTTATATTTCTACCATCCATACTAATAATGTATTTCGGTTTATTCTTTTTATTACTTTATTTCATCCCGTCAATTGCATTTTTATTGGCTTGGTGTTTAGAATTTAGTATCAAATTCACCAATGATGGTTTAAAATTAATAGAACATATTCCTCATGCAAATGTTACTCAAATTTGGTGGGGTAGTATAGAAATTATATTATTCTACATATTCATTCTTTTGGCATCCGAATCAATTCAAAACAAAAACCTGAGAAAATATGCAAGCCTTTTTTTATTGTTTTTAATACTATCCACCAATTTTAGAGCTTTTCAGCACATCAAACAAAAACAAGCATTATTTTTTAGTTTAAGAAAGAATACTGCCATTGCATTTATTAAAGGAAATAATGCTGTGTTAATTTCAGATTTAAATCCCAATGAGTTCACTTTTCTATTTTCGGTTAAACCTTATTTAGATAGTTGCCAAATTGATAATATACAATGGATAAATCCTCATCTTACTGAAAATGAAAAATTGTTTAGCTTTGAGGGTAAGAAGTTAAAAATCATCAATCATAAAAACATTAATTTTGCTAATTCTAAGCAAGATTGGCTTTTATTAAGCAGCAATAAAAAACAAGATTTGCAATCGATAAAAAACCAAAATTCTTTTCATAAACTATTTATTGATGGTAGAAATAAGGATTTTATTATCGAGGATTTTAAAAATCAAGCTCAAAAACTGAATTTAAAACCAAGTGTTTTAAAAAGAAGTTTTGCAATAGAAATTAAATTATAAATAGATGTTTGTAAATTATCAAATAATAAATAGGGTAGCTTTTATAGAAATAAATCGTCCGGATAAAAGAAATGCACTTAATGCAGAACTTGTTTTACAGCTTACTCAATGTTTTAAAAAAGCAGAAAAAGATGAAAATGTTAAAGTAATTGTATTAAAAGCAGTTGGGGAAGTTTTTAGTGCGGGTGCAGATTTAGATTATCTCAAAAAATTACAATCTAATTCTTTTGAGGAAAACCTTAAGGATTCTAATCAGTTAAAAGATCTATTCCAGTTAATTTACGAACAACCGAAAATAGTAATTGCACAAGTGCAGGGACATGCAATTGCTGGTGGTTGCGGATTAGCTTCGGTTTGTGATTTTGTATTTAGCGTACCAGAAGCCAAATTTGGTTACACCGAGGTTAAGATTGGCTTTATTCCCGCTATTGTAGCAGTTTTTCTGTTAAGAAAAATTGGGGAAGGCTTAACTAAAGAACTGGTTTTTAGTGGCGATTTAATAGATGCGGAAAGAGCTAAAAGCATCAATCTTATTAATTTTATTGTTGATGGTGAGTTGATTGAAGAAGAGGTAACAAAATATGCCGAAAAATTATGCAATACAACATCATCGCAATCTATTGCGTTAACAAAACAATTATTAAATAAAATACAAGATAAACCATTGGAAGAAGCATTAGATTTTGCTGCAGAAATGAATGCTCATGCAAGATCTACAGTTGATTGTAAAAGAGGAATTCAGGCGTTTTTAGATAAAAATAAAATTGTTTGGTAATTCAAATTTTACTGTAACTTTATTTGTAAAATCACATCTAATTATTAAAATAAAAAATCAAGAACCATGTTAAAAAACACTAAAATAGGTCTAATAGCATTTATTTGTTTTGGGGCTACATTTGCGGCACAGGCCCAAAAAGTAATAAAAGAAGGTACGGCAATTTATACAGTAGAATATGATTTGCCTGTCGGTCAAGAATCTATGGCCGCTATGCTTCCAAAAGAATTTAAGGTTCAGTTTAAAGGAGATAACAGCAAGTTTAAAATGGATATGGGCATGTATGCTACGGAAGTTATTTATAATAGTACAACTAAAGAAAGCTTGAGCTTAACAGATGTACCAATGCAGAACAAAAAAATTGCTGTTAAAATGAATCAAGAGCAAACTGACAAAATGCAAGAAATGCAAGCAGGCGAAAAAGATGTTGAAGTAACCACTACTACGGAAACTAAAAAAGTTGCTGGTTATAACTGTACCAAATACATTTTAAAGGACAAAATTTCTGGTGAGAGTGTAGATGTTTGGGCAACTACAGATATTACAATCCCAGCAAATTCTTTAACCTCTAGCATTAAAAATGTTAAGGGAGTGCCTATAGAATTTTCTTCTAATGCTAGAGGAATGAAATCTAAAATGACACTTAAAAGTATAACAGAAGAGTCAGTTACAGACATTAAAATGGATATACCAACAGGCTATGAAACCATGACATTTGAAGATGTGCTAAGCCAAATGGGCGGTTAAAATAAAGTAAAATTATTGTTAAGGCTTTTAAGCATAAATGCAAAAATCTAAATTGCGTTATGTTTAAAAGCCTTTCTTTTTTTTTAAAATATTTTTTAGGCTGGTGTCTCTTTTTTTTATTAAGCCGAATAATCTTTGAAATAGCTTTTTATCATAAACTTGCAGATTTAGATTTTCTAGAAATCTTCTTTTCCTTTGTTTATGGTCTTCACATGGATGCTTCAATGGCAGGTTATTTATGTGTACTTCCTTTTTTATTTTATGGCATCATCTTTCTATCAAACTTAAAAATATCAATCAAACCCATAAAAATTTACACCTACTTTTTTTTGGTGATTGCATCTATAAATTGCATTGTAAATATTAACATTTACAGAGAGTGGGGAACAAATCTAAATTATAGAGCCTTAGAATTTCTTATTAAGTCTCCTTCAGAAGCTTTTGCATCTAGCGCCTCCTCACCTATTTTTTTAAATATTTTTGGTTTAATTGTACTGATATTTATTGGATTTGCATTATTCTCCAACCTTGTTTTTAAAACAGATTATTTTGATCAAAAACGAATTACCTTATTATTTAAAATCCCTGTTTATCTATTTACTTTGGCCCTCACATTTTTAGCAATAAGGGGTGGGATTGGCGTTGCGCCGATGAATACAAGTAAGGCCTATTATAGCAAACATCAAATTTTAAATTTTGCAGCTATTAATACAAATTGGTTTTTGATTTCGAGTATTATTTCAAACTTAAACAATGTTAAAAATCCATATATCTATTTCTCAGAAAGTGATTTACAAATAAATGTTGAAAGTTTATTAGCAAAAAAAGATACACTTACCTCAAAGATATTTTCCGTTAAAAAACCAAACATCGTATTAATTGTGATGGAAAGTTTTACTGCGGATGTAGTAAAAGAACTTGGTGGTGAAGAAGGCGTAACACCTAAATTTAGTGAGTTAATTAAAGAAGGATTATTATTCAATCATATCTATGCTACTTCAGATAGAACGGATAAAGGAATTGTTGCCGTTATCAGTGCCTTTCCGGCACAAGGGATTAAATCTATAATCAAAGAAAATGATAAGCAACTAAATTTACCTTCTGTAGCTAAAGTTTTGAAATCAGATGGCTATCAAACTTCTTTTTTTTATGGCGGAGACACCGATTTTTCTAACTTTAAGTCTTACATTTTAAGCCATCAATATCAAACCCTGTTTGAAAAGAAAGACTTTAAAAACGCTGAGATTAAATCTAACTGGGGAGCCTATGATGATGTGACTTTTAGTAAGCAAATCTCGTTTTTAAACAAAATCAAACAGCCATTTTTTTCTACACTTTTAACACTTACCAATCATGAACCTTTTCAACTCCCTGTAAAAGGTAAATTTGGAGATAACAGTCTGCCAAATAAATTTAGAAGCACCAGTTATTTTGTTGATGAAGCACTTTATCAATACGTTCAAAATGCAAAAAAACAAGCATGGTATGCCAATACAATTTTTATAATTACTGCAGATCACGGTCATCGATTACCAAAAGAAATCAGGGAAACCTATCAGCCTGAAAAATATCACATTCCACTTTTGATATTTGGAGGTGCATTAACTAATAAATATAAGGGGCAAATTATAAATAAGTTTGGAGGTCAAACTGATATAGCTTCAACTTTATTAAACCAATTAAATATTCCTGATACTGCTTTTAAGTACAGTATAGATCTTTTAAATCCTAATTTAAAAGGGTTTGGATTTTATAACTGGGATAATGGTTTTGGATACATTGATGAAAATGGGGCATTAAGTTATGATCCAGTAAGTAATCATGTAATTTTTAAAAATCAAAATTTAACGGATCAACAAGAAAAAAATCATATTAAAAAAGCCAAGACTTTAATGCAAAGTGTTTTTAAAGATTACCTAGAATATTGATAAATCTTTATTGCTCTACTTCGTTCAAATCGAGTCTGTTTCCTTTTATAAAATATTGAATTACTTTTTTATCGATGGCTTTTTTACCTTCTTTATCATTGTTATCAAATAGATCAAACTCTCTAAATAATTTTCCCTCTTTTACATAAAACTTATCTTTTCCATGATATTGATCTTTGGTTTTGGTACTTAAATTAGGGAAATCAATTTCATTTGCATTTTTACCAGTAAACTCATAACAAATTACTTTTGCAGACTGAAATTTATCATTTGCGGTGTAGTAAATCAAAACTTCGGGATTACCATCATCATCCATATCAGTATTAAAAACCTCCTTAAACTTACCATTAATGTTATTTGTAGATGCTAAAGAAAAATCATTTTCAATGGAATCCGAGCGCAAAACCAGTAAAGAAGAGGTAGAATCTGCTCCTCTTCCCCAGGTGTAAATATCAAAAATCAACTCTGGTCCAACTTCAATTTTTTCATGATGTTTAAAAGGTGCTGGTAAAGCAGCAATCTTTTTTGGAACTTCTTTTACCTTTTTATCCTCATCGCCTCCGCAAGAAGATAAAACAATTAATATCAAACTTAAACCAAATAAACTTTTTAATAATCTCATTTATAATTAATTATATAACATTACAGACGGAATCTCAATCTTTTTACCATCAGTCCCTTTTACAGAAACCTGTAAGGTAGAACCAGGACCATCATCAAAATATAAGACTTTTATTTTATGTAAACCAGATTGTAAAGCCACACCAGCAGAACGCTCAAACCTAGCATGTTTACCATCGTTATCAATTATCAGTTCATCATCAATATATAAACGGCTGCCATCATCGCTGTAAAGCGAAAATTCAAAATTAGCGTTCTCATTTACATTGATAAAACCCGTAAAAACAATTCCGTATTCTCTTGCTTTGCCGCTCACTTTAGTAAAAGAAATCTGACTAGTTAAACCTTTTTTTGTAGCTAAATTGGTATCAATTTCTAAAGTGTTTTTGAACTTACCGGGTAAATAATAATATTTTAACGCTCCTTGGTTTTTATTATTTCCGCTATCATCTGCTTTAAGCGTATCTCTATTAAATAATAAAGTAGTTGTAACCACGCTTTTTTTACCCAATGGAGTAATTACTCTAGCTTTTACAGGACGCATCTCTCCTTTAGGCACATTTACTTTAAAAGGCTGCGTATATAAAGTAGTGGTTTCGTTAGGCTCATATCCATCAATGGTATAATACACTTTTGCACCATTTACAGAAGGCTTAAAATCAAAATTATAGCTATCGTTTATAACATTTATAGAAGTATCTTTTGCACCAATTACCTCTGGAACTCTATAAAATGTACTGGTTTTATCTAACAGTGCCAAATGTTGGGGAATGCGAATTTCATTAAAATTCTTAAAATCCTTTCTATTTAAGTTAGTCCAAGCAATTTCAGATACAGCCATTATTCTTGGAAAGAGCATATATTCTACTTTGGTTGTGTTGGGTAAATATTCTGCCCACATATTTGCTTGCACCCCTAAAATGTTTTTCAGCTGTAAAGCCGATAAAACCTCTGGTGTTGGGTCATAATTGTAAATTTTAGAAATGCGGCCGTCGCCACCAATACCAACCGGTTCCTGATCAGACCGACCTTGGGTATGATCTAAATAAAGCCCTGCCGTACTGGGCGTCATAATTACCTGATGATTTTGTTTTGCAGCAGTTATTCCTCCATTCACTCCTCTCCAGCTCATCACAGTTGCATTTGGAGCTAAACCTCCATCTAAAATCTCGTCCCAACCAATAATTGATCTTCCTTTTTTATTAACAAACTTTTCTATCCTTTGAATAAAATAAGATTGCAAACCATCCTCGTTTTTTAAATGCTCCTTTTTAATTCTTTGTTGGCAATACGGACATGTTTTCCAAACTGTTTTTGGGGCTTCATCGCCGCCGATGTGGATATACTTAGACGGGAATAATTCCATCACTTCAGTTAAAACATCTTCCATAAAATCGAAAGTATGATCTTTTCCTGCACAAAAAATATCAGGAAAAACACCCCATTTATCCGCAACTTTATATGGACCAGGATTGTCTCCACAACCTAATTCCGGATAAGAAGCCAATACAGCCAAAGCATGTCCCGGCATTTCGATTTCAGGGATTACAGTAATAAATTTTGAATCGGCGTAAGCCACAACTTCTTTAATTTCTTCTTGAGTGTAAAACCCACCATATTTATTTCCATCAAACCATTGCGGCATACGATCATGATAATTACCAATAATAGTTTGATCACGATAAGCACCAATCGAAGTTAAATTAGGATATTTTTTGATTTCAATTCGCCAACCCTGATCGTCGGTTAAATGCCAATGAAATGTATTGAGCTTATAAGCAGCCATGAAATCGATATACTTTTTGATAAAATCTATCGGGAAAAAGTATCTACAAACATCTAAATGCAAACCACGGTATTCATATCTAGGTTCGTCATTTATAGCACATTGTGGTATTTGATGTGTTTCTAAATTATTGAGATAAAGCTGGGTAAGCGTTTGCATGGAATAAAAAACACCTTTTACACTTCCTTTTAATTGAATGTTTTTGTTATCGATATATAAAGTATAAGTTTCTGTATTAACATTTTGGCTTTTCGCCGAGTTAAAAGAAATCATACTTTCTGGAGCTTGAATAAAGTTTTTTGCCATCACCAAATCAAATCCTTCTTTATCTTTCACCAAAGTTTTAAAAAGCTCTGCTATTTTCCGATCTGCATCAGTTTCATATTGTAATGCCGTTTTTTCTGTGATTTGAAAATAGCCAGATTTTATGATAATACTTTGAGGTGCAGGTATAATTCCCAAATTTGGATCGGTTTGGGCAAATGTCAAAGTAGTGAAGAGTATTAAAATAACGCAAAATAGGTGCTTCAAATTCATGTTGTTAATGGAGTACTGAGCTATGTAAGAATAATGGAAAAATAAGAAAATATTTTTGGAAATAGGTTTTGAAGAAATTTGATTTTATAAGATTCATTTTATCTTGTTGATTATCAAATCCAGTAATAATATTAGAAGATATATAACAAAAATTGAATGGGTAGTTTAAAATCAATAACAAGCTAAAGATTTTATTGACATGCAAAGAAGTTTATATTGTTCTATACTTTTTATAAACTACCGTAAGGGCAAATAGGTGGGTTTCAATTCCTCATCCTTTTGATGAATGATTACTGCGCTACATTTGTGCTGACTGTCTATTTCAAAAGCAATTCCATCCTTACTGTCCCAAACTTGTGGTAAACGTGATGTATCTTTATTAAACTTGATTTGGCTCAGTGTAAAAGCTTCTTTAAGCTTATCTAAAATTGAACCAATGCCAACTCCATTGGCAGTTTTGAAATTGGGAGCAGTTACTCTAATTTGTTTGACTCTTGATTTTGGCATATCTCCAGTATCTCTTGAGGCATAAATAGCAGTCGAATATTTTGTTCTGTCATTTCCTTCGTACCAAAAAGCCACCATCTTTTGCATAGCTGCATCACTAGAGTCTGGCCTTCCCATTTCTTGGAATAGCAATTCGGTATCTTCTCCTAGTTTAATTTTACCTGCCGCTTCGCCCGGTTGCAACATAAAATCAGGTTTCAACATTAGGGAATCATTATGGGTATTTGAGAGAGTGTCTGTTTTGCTTTGCACCTTACTTCCACCATTATTGCAAGCCGTAAAGTACAAAATCAAAAAAAGCAAAGTGTTTATACTACTTAGTTTCAACATATTTTAAATGATTAAATTGTTTTGAAATGGGTACGCAATGGTTGATTTTTTCTACATCCTATTACTCTTCCCCATATGAATAAAAACCTTATAAATCAATGATTTATAAGGTTTTGTTAATGTGGACCCGGAGGGATTCGAACCCTCGTCCAAACATGGGACCAGTTGCGCTTTCTACATGCTTATTTTATGGTTGGTTTTCGTGAGCAACTTGACCATAAAAAATCTGGTTACTCCTTATTTTCTTAAATTTTCGTGAAGACTCCGAAACTTAGTCTTCCTTATTCTAGCATTTCTGTGCTTCCTGATCGATTGCCGCCAGACTTGGCCTTCGGGAAACATCTCGCTCGTACTTCTAAAGTACGACTAAGCAAATCTTAACTCGTTAAGATTAAGCAGCAAGAGCGTAGTTATTTTCGCCTGTTGTGTTTTGAGAATCAATATTTAAGCGCTGAATCCTCATTGCGCTGCATGCTTACACACTTATCATCCATCCTGTCTATTCCGGTCGAGCCCGTTTTATTAGAGTCCAAAGTTAAGAGTTTAAAGTTAAGAGTCTAAACATTTTACCTTTTTACTTTTTAATTTCTACTTTTTACTTTTTATTTCCTACCTCTCCCTGGATAAATTTTTAAAGCTTCTTCCAAACAAATCATCGCTTTATTCAAATCTTCTCGGTTCAAAACATAAGCCATTCTTACTTCGTTTTTTCCTGCACCTTCTGTTGCGTAAAAACCAGTTGCGGGCGCCATCATTACCGTTTGGTTTTCGAAAGAAAACTCTTCTAACATCCATTGGCAAAACCTATCCGAATCATCAATTGGCAAACTCGCTACAACATAAAATGCACCGCCTGGATTTGGGCAAAACACACCTTGCATTTTATTTAAAGCTTTTACCAACGTATTTCTGCGTTCGGTATACATCGAATTTACTTCTTTAAAATAACTATCTGGTGTATCAATTGCAGCGGTTCCGGCAATTTGTTCGACCATGCCAGGGCTTAGTCTAGCTTGTGCAAACTTTAAAGCTGTAGCCATTACTTCCTTATTCTTTGTAATTAAACAACCTAATCTTGCTCCACAAGCACTATAACGTTTAGAAACCGTATCCATCACAATCACATTTTCGGCTAATCCAGTTAAGTGCATCGGCGAAATAAATGCTTTGCCATCATAACAAAACTCGCGATAAGCCTCATCAGAAAAAATATACAAATCGTATTTTAATGCCAACTCTTTTAGAGCCTGCATCTCGTCTCTACTATATAAATATCCTGTTGGGTTATTTGGGTTACAAATACAAATTGCTTTGGTTTTTTCGTTAATTAACTTTTCGAATTCGACAATTGGCGGCAAAGCAAAACCATTATCAATAACGGATAAAATCGGCTTTACCGTTACATCGCATTCGCAAGCAAAACCATTGTAATTTGCATAAAAAGGTTCAGGAATAATTACCTCATCACCTGGATTTAAGCAACTCATCATGGCGAAAATAATCGCTTCAGAACCCCCAGCTGTAACAATGATATCTTCAGGAGTGATATTGTAATTTAACTTATTATAATATTCAGCTAGTTTTGTTCGGTAAGTTAAAGTTCCTTCAGAAGCAGTGTAAGACCAAACCTTAAAATCAATATTTTTAACAGCATCCAGCATAATTTCTGGCGTCTCAATATCCGGCTGACCTATATTTAAATGATAAACTGTTTTTCCTTGTAGTTTTGCTTTCTCGGCATAGGGCGTAAGCTTCCTAATTGGCGAAGCAGGCATTACTTTTCCTTTTTCTGAAATTTTCGGCATGGTACAAAAGTAATAATCTCTTTTAATTTAAGAGACAAGTATAACCGCAACAACTTAATATTAAGGTAAAATTTTTTGAGATTTATTTGGGCGTTCGGGCGGGCTTTACACTGTAGTTTTTTGTCAGCCAGCTGGCGGACAAAAAAGCTGCCGTTTCAATCCCTAACGCAAAACTTATAAAATGGAAAGTAATATATTTTAATGATAAACAAACTCTCCTTTTTCAGAAGTTATAGTAACCTGCTTTTTATCGGCTGCTTCTACCCTACCTACAATTTGAGCGTCAATTCCAAAAGATTTTGAAATAGATATGATTTCATTGGCGTAGGCTTCTTCCAAATAAATTTCCATTCGGTGGCCCATATTAAAAACTTTGTACATTTCTTTCCAATCTGTACCAGATTGTTCTTGAATCAGTTTAAAAAGAGGAGGAATTGGGAATAAATTATTTTTTATAATGTGAAGGTTTTCTATAAAATGAAGCACTTTAGTTTGTGCGCCACCGCTACAATGCACCATCCCATGTATTTGAGGACGGAATTTATCTAGAATTTTTTTGATTACTGGGGCGTAAGTCCTGGTTGGGGATAAAACTAATTTACCAGCTGTAACTGATAAATTTTCGTGAATCTTGATTTCATCAGTTAAACTTTTATGACCAGAAAAAACCAAATCAAAAGGAACAGCTGGGTCAAAACTTTCAGGAAATTTACTAGCTATATCTTTATTAAATACATCATGACGGGCAGAAGTTAATCCGTTAGAACCCATTCCTCCGTTATATTCCTTTTCATAAGTCGCTTTGCCAGAAGATGATAAACCAACAATTACATCTCCAGCTTTTATGGTATGATTAGAAATAATATCTTCTCTTTTCATTCTACAAGTCACCGTGGAATCTACGATAATCGTTCTAACTAAATCTCCAACATCTGCAGTTTCGCCACCTGTAGAGAAAATGTTGATTCCCAATTCACGTAAATCGGAAAGAATTTCCTCTGTTCCGTTAATAATTTCTGCAATTACCTCTCCCGGAATCAAGTTTTTATTTCTTCCTATAGTTGATGACAATAAAATATGGTCTGTTGCTCCAACACAAAGTAAATCATCTAAATTCATGATGATGGCATCTTGTGCAATGCCTTTCCAAACTGAAATATCGCCTGTTTCTTTCCAATAAATATAAGCTAAAGAAGATTTTGTGCCAGCGCCATCGGCATGCATAATATTGCAATATGCATCATCACCACCTAAAATATCTGGAATTATCTTACAAAATGCCTGAGGGAAAATGCCTTTATCAATATTTTTAATGGCATTGTGTACATCTTCTTTTCCGGCAGAAACGCCACGTTGATTATAACGATTATCGCTCATATTGATGGCAAAGATATTAAAAACCACCAATTATGATAAAGCAATTTGGGTTTTAAACATTAAAACTTAATCTTAGAAAACATGGTTTTATTGGTTGAGCTTATAATTTTAACAATTTAAATTTCCCATGATATATGAGCGTTAACGATAGAAACGGCATCCTTTTTTTGCTTCTTGCCATGATGCAAATAGCAAAAAAAGATATAGTGAATAGCGTGTTAAAACGCCCAAACTAATTTCCAAATAATTAAAAAACAATAATTTATTATCTCTAATTATCTATCATTGCAAATGATGTTAGAAATCATTTTTCAAGACGAACATTTGGTTGCAATTAATAAACCGCATGGCTTGTTGGTGCATCAATCGCCAATTGCAAGAGATGCGGAAGAATTTGCACTTCAATTATTAAGAGACCAAATTGGGCAAAATGTTTGGCCAGCACATCGGTTAGACAGAAAAACTGGAGGCTTGTTATTATTTGCTTTAAATAAAGAAGTGAATGCCTTATTGCAAGGTTTATTTAGGGATAACAAGATTAAGAAAAGATATTTGGCAATTGTAAGGGGTTTTACTCCAGATGAAATGGAAATAGATTATCCGTTAAAGAAAGAAAACGGTGTATTGCAAGAGGCTTTTACCAGATTTAAAACCTTAAAAAAAGGAGAAATTGATGTAGCTTTTGGAAATCATGCTTCGTCTAGGTATTCTTTAGTTGAGGCCGCCCCAGAAACTGGCAGAATGCATCAATTGAGAAAACATTTTGCGCATATTAATCATCCTATAATTGGTGATAGACCTCACGGTTGCAACAAACAGAATAAATTATTTAAGGAAACATGGGAAATGGACACCATGTTGCTTCACGCTTCTGAGTTGGAATTTGAGCATCCGGTAACTCATCAAAAATTTCATTTTACAGCTCCTCTTCAATCAGAATTTTTAAGAATGAAGACAATGTTGAATTTATGATATTGATTGTGGTTAAATATTTGATGTATAATCGTATCTAAATCAGGAAGCATGAATGAGCAAGACAAAAAATCTATAGCTGAGGCTAAAAAAAGATTAGAAAAACAAGTTGAAGAAAGTAAAAAAGAAAACTTAGGATTAGATGCGGATGGTTCTCTCTAAATATAAACAAACCTAAAACTACTATTGATATATTGACAGGAGATGTTGAAGGTTATTCTCCACTTTCAGAGAAATAAGGACATAAAAAAAGCCCTTATTCAAGAGCTTTTATATTAATTATCTTTTTTCAATTGGAACAAAATCTCTATCATTTTCACCAACATATACTTGTCTTGGACGACCGATTGGCTCTTTGTTCTCTCTCATTTCTTTCCATTGTGCAATCCATCCTGGTAAACGGCCTAAAGCAAATAATACTGTAAACATTTCTGTTGGGAAACCTAAAGCCCGGTAAATAATTCCTGAATAAAAATCTACGTTAGGATATAGTTTTCTCTCTACAAAATATGGATCACTTAATGCAACTTCCTCTAATTTTTTGGCAATATCTAAAACTGGATCATTAATACCCAATTTCTCCAAAATATCATCACATGCTTTTTTAATAATTTTTGCTCTTGGATCAAAGTTTTTATAAACACGATGTCCGAAACCCATTAAACGGAAGGAATCATTTTTATCTTTTGCCTTATTTACCCACTTATCTACATCGCCACCATCGTTTTTGATTTTCTCTAACATTTCGATAACGGCTTGGTTTGCACCACCATGTAACGGACCCCAAAGTGCAGAAATCCCTGCAGAAATTGATGCGTAAAGATTACAATCTGAAGAACCGACAATCCTTACAGTTGATGTAGAGCAGTTTTGCTCATGATCTGCATGTAAAATCAGCAATTTGTTCATTGCATCAATTACAACCTCATCAATTTCTACTTCTTCGGTACGTTGACCAAAAGTCATGTGAAGAAAATTGGTTACATAATCGTATTTATTTTTAGGATAAATTACCGGATGCCCTAGAGATTTCTTGTAGATCCAAGAAACTATAGTAGCCATTTTTCCAAGTAGTTTGATAATTGTTAAATCAAATTCTTCTTTTGTTTGATTAGGATCTAAAGATTCTGGATAAAAGGAAGAAAGTGAGCAAACTAATGAAGAAAGTTGCCCCATTGGATGTGATTTTGATGGAAAACCATCAAAAAATTTCTTCATATCCTCATGAACAAGCGTATGTCTGCTAATTTGATGTTGGAAATCTTCAATTTGTTTTTGGGTAGGTAAATTACCGTAAATTAAAAGATAAGCAACTTCTAGAAAAGTAGATTTTTCTGCCAATTGCTCAATAGAATATCCCCTATATTTTAAAATTCCTTTTTCGCCATCTAAAAAAGTAATAGAACTTTTTGTTGCTCCCGTATTTTTAAAGCCACTATCTAATGTAATAAAACCAGTTTGATCTCTCAGTTTTGCAATATCAATTGCCTTTTCATTCTCAGTTCCCTCTACAATTGGTAAAGTGTAAACATTTCCTTCTAATTTTAGTTCCGCAGTTTCTGACATATAGTATCTTGGCTTTTGTTACAAATCTAGTTAAAGCTAATAAATTGCGTTAAATATAAGCGTTAAATAACAATTATAAGGGTTTTTTTAACTAATTTGAATGATGTGCTTAAAATATTAAAATTAAATTACAGTCGCATTATTTTAATGGGTTTTAAGCTTTTTTATTTTTAAAGATTGGAAGGATATAATTACTAATGGTAGAAAACTGATAACCTTTTTTAGAAAACCTATTTAACATATCTTCCATCTTTAATACCATTTTATTTCCACTATTTTTTGATACATATGTTGGGAAACCAAATCTTTTTTTATCCTTTAAGTTGTAAAATTCCCAAGGATGAAAATAAATATTTAGATATCCTTCGCTTTTAATTGCCTTTTTTGAAAGCCAAAAATATAACCAGTTTGGTAAATTATGAAAGGATAGCCAAAATAAAGGAAACCTAAAGAAAGTACTTACTGAAGCTGGCAATTTTATAATTCCATTTTTATAATGAAATTTTCTTGGTTCCTTTAAATTATTATATCTACCCGGCAAGTAAGTTGGATTAATAGAGCTATCATATAAATAACCTGCTTCCCTTAATTTATTATCATTTACAGGTTGCATTCTTGGCATCCTAAAACCTGTAATCGGTAAACCGGATAGCTCTTGCAACTGAACCAATGAGTCTAAATAATCAACATCTTTGAAGGAAGAATGATTTACAGTATGGGATGCTAATTCATGACCTTCATTCACAATTCTATCAATAATTTCAGGAGCATTTTTAGCAAAAGTAACGGTACTAAAAAAAGTCGCTTTGACGCTGTATTTTTTTAATAAGTCTAAAATTATTGTTGTTCCCTCAGTAGATATAGAAATTTGGTCGGCAAATGATATTGATTTACCATATTCAAATGGCATATCAAATTCTTCAATATCAAAACTTAGTAAAATCAATTTATTTAATATTTGTAGATCTAATGATATAATTAGGTCTGTTTTTAGCCTGCATAAACATTTTACCTAAATAAATGCCTAAAAATCCAAGAATAATCAATTGTAATCCTCCAAAAAATACAACTGTCATGATTAACGAAGCCCACCCTGAAACTTCTGTTCCCTCATAGAATGCAAATAAAATATATGGAATATATAATAAAGACAGAAAAGAAAAAAAGAAACCTAAATATACAGCTGTGTATAAAGGCTTTATACTTAATGAAGTAACTCCATGTAAAGCTAACCTTCTCATTTTAGCTAAGCTATATTTACTTGAGCCTTTAAACCTTTCTGCAGGAATATAATCAATTGCAAATTGCTTAAAACCAACTAGTTTTACTAAGCCCCTAACAAAAGGATCCATTTCTTTAAATTGATTCAAATTTTTAACAACAATTTTATCTAAAAGCCTAAAATCTGCAGTTCCCGATTCAATTTCCACATCAGAAAGTGAGTTTAATAACTTATAAAAAAGCTCGGAGAATTTTCTTTTTTTAAAGGGTAATGATGGATCTGGCAATCGTCTGGTATATACTACTTCATATCCTTCTTCCCATTTTTGCAGCATTTGGGTTAACATTTCTGGAGGATGCTGCAAATCTGCATCCATCGAGATTACACAATCTCCATTGGCATTATTTAAACCAGCCATTAATGCTGCTTGATGCCCGAAATTTCTGGAAAATTCTATGAAATATAGATGATGTTTATTCGCAATTTCATTTTTTAAATTGTTGATGGTATTATCGCTGCTTCCATCATCAACTATAATGATTTCAAAATTATAACCTAAACATTCAAAAACCTTTTCAATCCTATCAATTATTGTTATAAGGTTTTCTTCTTCATTAAATGCAGGTATTACAATCGAAACTAGTTTTTTCATTCGATATTAATCTTATAATTTTTAAAATCTGCTGTAAGCATTTGATAAATGATAACCATCCAAACCATTACACAAGGCAAAGCCTTTAAGGAATAATGTTGAACATAATTTACCCTTATGTATTTTGGGAATATATCTGAAGGAGATAAACTAGTTAAGATAAAAGCAAAAATATATAAAACGACTATCCAATTCAATTTAGGACTATCTTGTAATACAAACCATATTGAAACACCTGTAAAAGCAATAATATATGTTGGAGATTCTGAACCTGTGCTAAAAATCACTACAAAAATTAATGATGATGCCAAAAGCATAAATCTAAAAGCAAGATTTTTATATTGATTTATTCTTAAATAAGGAGATAAAAACAATATTAAGCCTCCAATTACAAATGGCAGATTGGGTATGTTTGGGTTCTGCAACAATCTTCTAATTATACCCATCAAAGAAATATCTTGTCCGGATGTTAATGATACATTTAAATCATTTTTATGAACTAATGATGAATACCAATCTATATAAGCTTGTTTAGTAAAATCAATAGATGATAGAAAAGTAGGAAGGAAAATCAATATCACTAAAGAAATAATCCCGTAAAGGATAAAAGACATTTTTCGTTTTGTAAAGAAAAAGAATGCTAAGCCTAAGATGCCATAAACTTTTATTAAAGTCCCTAAGGCAATGGCTATCGCTGATTTACCAACTTGGTTTTTTAACAAATAAGAAAACGAAAATAATATTAAACCTGTTAAACCAACATTAAACTGAAAACTTAACATAGCTCCTAAAGCTTCATGAGCACAAAGTAAGCCTAAAACAGAACGTTTAATTAAAGTTAAAGGTAAGCTGTAAATCCCAAAAATTAATAATAACGCGTTAGCAATATTCCATAAAGTGGTTCCTAAAAAGTCTGGTAACAATGCAAATGGAGCAATTACTAATCCAAAAACAGGCCCATAATGATTAGAGTCGTCATACTGTTGTGGATAATTTTCGTAAAGTGGTTGCTGATTTATAGTGTGGTAATAGGTGTATTTAAAAATTTTATAGTTATTAAAACTTCCTTTGTAATACTGTTTAAACCCTGTGATAATAGCAATCAAAATATATAGGCCAACTACAAATTTCCTGGAAACAATAGCAGGTAAAATTTTATCATTAAAGTACTTTAATTTCAATTTTAGGATATAGTAGGTCTTTAAAGTTTACAAAGAAAGGAATAAATATGGTAATAAAAATATTACAATATAATTTTTTAAAAAATTTAAATTTTTAATCAATTAAGCTACTTCAGCCTTTTTAAATGGGTTTTGAACAAAAAAAAAGGCTTAAAAATCCAAAATTATATTGTTATCGTAAACTATTGAAACTTTAAATGTTGTAACATGAAATTTTTGAGATTAAAGATTATTATTTCTGTATACGTATGCCTTATTGTATTGGCGATTTATAATACTTTTCATGTTTATTCTACCAATAAAAAAAATGCAAAACAAAATGTTTTTGCCAAATTAAGTACAGCTGCAAATATTTTAGCAAGCCAAATTGATGGTGATGAACATGAAAAAGTTACATCTAAGTTTAAAACAAAAGACCAAATAAAAACATCTGTAGAAGACTCTTTGTATAATAAAATTCATTTACAATTAAAAGATGTTCAACATTCTAGCTATATAAATACACCCATTTATACACTAATAAAATCAAAAAATAATCAGTTTTTATTTGCAATAACATCAAGTAATAGTCCCTATTATTTTCATACTTACCATACTCCTCCAAAAGAGTTATTACAAGGTTTTGATAAAGGAGGTAATTTAGATGAGTATAAAGATGAAAATGGGGTTTGGCTATCAGCATTTGCTCCTATAAAAAATAAATCAGGTAAAGTGGTAGCTGTGGTTCAGATTGATAAAAACTTTAAGGAATTCTTAGAAGATATTAATAATCAATTTTTTAATAATATAATATTCATAATACTTGTCTATTCTGTAATAGGTTTCTTTTTATACATTTTCTTAAAAGATGTGCTGCATAAAGAAGAAAAACACAACAAAATTCAAAAGAGTTATAAAGATGAATTAGAAAAAGAAGTAAAACAAAGAACATTAGATCTTAATAAAACCAACTTAGAATTAACAAATCTAAATAACGAATTAGAATCTTTCTTTTACAGTACATCTCATGATATTAGAGGTCCATTATGCAGAATTTTAGGACTTATTTCTTTAGCAAAATTTGAAGATGATAAGCAAGAAATTGTGAATATGATTGAAACTGAATCTCAGAAAATGGATAACATGCTTAAAAAAATGGTTTTGGTAAATGATATCAGAACAAAAACTTTAGAGATTGAAGAAATTCTGATTTATGATAAAATAACGCAAATCTTAAATCAAGTAAAATCGAAATATAAATACGATAAAGCTGATATCAAAATTAAGTTAGATACTCAATCTTTAAAAAGGTTTTATAGTGATTCTAAAATTTTTGAGTCTATTTTAACCAATATTTTCGATAATGCTTTTAAATTTAGTGATGGCTCATCCCCAAAAATTATAATTAATTCTTTTGTTGATAAGGATGGTATTTTTTGCTTAAGTGTTGAAAATAATGGTAAAACCTTCTCGGAAATTGAATTAAAAAACGCATTTGAATTGTTTAAAAAAGCGCACAAAAAAGGAGATACTGACACCATTAGATTAGGACTTTACACCATTAAAAACTGTTTAGATAAATTAAACGGTGTGGTTGATATTTCCTACACTAAAAATTTAACTATGGTTAAGATTCTAATTCCTGATTATTATTTTAATAAGAATTTATTAAATGTACTCCCAAATACAATTCAATCAATAAAATAGAAATTATTGGTTTCTATACTTAAAGGGCGTAATTCCCATTATTTTAGAAAACAATTTTGTAAAATATTGAACATCTGGCACACCTACCTTAAAAGCTATTTCTTTCACTAAAAGATTTGTAAATGTTAAATACTCGCAGGCCTTTTGGATTTTTAAAGTGTTATAATAACTGATTGGAGAAACTCCCGTAGATTTTTTAAATATCAAAGAAAAATGAGATACAGACATACTTAAATGACTTGCTAATTGAGAAAGTTGAAGATTTTTTTCACAATGGTCTCTCATAAATAAAATACTACTATTAATAACGCCTTGTAATTTATCTTCCTTTTTTTTCTCCGTATCAGTAACTAAAACCAAAGATGAAATTAAATTTAACAGACACATATTAATATATGTCAAATTACTGTTTCCATAACCTCTTTCTAGATATTGGTAAATTCTGTTAAATAACTTTATTCTTTCTTCGTTATATGGTAAATAGCCTTTATTTGTATGATTAGTTTTGATGTATAAATCGGCAATTTCTTCTAAAGATTCACCTTTAAAAAAAAACCAAAAAATACTCCAGGGTTTTACTTTATCTGCATAGTATGAAAATGAAGTGCGAGAGGGAATTAAAAAGAAATCTCCAGGAGATAAATGATGCGTTTTATAATTTGCCGAAGCAACGCCATAGCCTTTAATGCAATAGATTAAAATATAATTTTCACTTCCTTCAAAATCTTCTATAAATTGAAATTTAGCTTCTGGAAAAAAACCCGACTTTGTGAAATATCCGATTTTGGCAGACTGATGTTTATCTAGATAAATTGATATATCATCTTTGCTTAAATCAATAATTCTTTGCCCAGCAAATCCTTGTTTCTTTTTTGCCATTAAATATTAATTTATTAAAATTAAAAAATAACAAGAATAAAATACAACATTTTAAGATTATTATACAATTCTAGGCTAGAACTAACTTTTAACTTGCAGCTCGATAACCGAAAATCTAAAACATAACACATTATTAAGTAAATGAGAGACCCACAGAACCTGGTGAATGAAATTTTTAAAAAAACCTTTAATGAAGATCCTTTAATTGTCAGATCTCCAGGTAGAGTAAATCTAATTGGAGAACATACCGATTATAATATGGGCTATGTATTACCTGCTGCAATTAATAAAGCTGCATATATAGCTATAACAAAAAGAGAAGATGATACCATTTTTATCGTTGCCGCAGATTTAGATGAATCTTACACCACAACAGTATCAAGCTGTGCTTATTCTGATAAAGGTTGGCCAAACTATGTAATTTGTATTGTTGAGCAGTTATTAAAGATTGATAAAAAAGTTGGTGGTTTTAACGCTGTTATTTCTGGAGATGTGCCACTTGGTGCTGGAATGTCTTCTTCTGCAGCTTTAGAGTGCGCAACTGCATTTGCATTAAATCACATTTATGATTTGAATTTAGAGAAAATGCAAATTGTTAAACTAGCTCAAAAAGCCGAAAATGAATTTGTAGGTGTTAAATGCGGAATTATGGACCAATTTGCCAGCGTATTTGGTAAAAAAGGACATGTGGTAAAGTTAGATTGTCGCTCTTTAGAATATGAATATGTTCCTTTCGAATTAGAAGGAATAAAAATCGTTTTATTTGATTCGATGGTAAAACACTCCCTGGCTTCATCAGAATATAACGTGAGAACAAGCCAATGTGGCGAAGGCGTTTCAATCATCCAACAAAAATATCCTGAAGTAACAACTTTAAGAGATGCTACAATAGAAATGGTTGAAGAATGCCTAAAAAATGAAAGCAAAGATATTTACGATAGATGCAAATATGTTGTAGAAGAAAACAATCGGCTTTTAGCTGCCTGTAATGATTTACAAGCTGGCAAAATAGAAGATTTTGGACAAAAGATGTATGAGACACATACTGGCTTAAGTGAATTGTATGAGGTAAGTTGCCCCGAACTGGATTTTATTGTTAGCTGTGCAAAAAAAGAACAAGGAATTTTAGGTGCAAGAATGATGGGTGGTGGTTTTGGTGGTTGCGTTATTTCATTGGTTAAAGAAGATGAATTAGAAGGAATTGTGAAAAGAATTAAAGAGGCTTATTATCATAAAATGAATATCGGTATGAGTGTTTATATTACTCAAATTGAAGATGGAACTCATATTGTAAATTAGACATGGAATTTAGTTTTGAAGAACATCCGCATAAGCGATTAAACATATTAACCGGTGACTGGATTTTAGTTTCTCCGCATCGTACTAAAAGACCATGGCAAGGCAAGGTAGAAGCTGCTGCCATTACAGAGAGACCAAGTTACGACCCCCAATGTTACCTATGCCCTGGAAATGTAAGATCTGATGGATCAACAAATCCTAATTATAAAGCTCCTTTTGCTTTTACTAATGATTTTTCATCATTGTTAACAGATACACCAGATGGCGGGTTAAATGTTAAAGGTTTATTACAAGCCAAGAGTGAGAAGGGGATTTGCAGGGTAGTTTGTTTTTCTCCACGTCATGATTTGACTTTACCACAAATGGATATAGAAAACATTGTGGAGCTAATTGAATTATGGAAAAAAGAATTTCAAGAATTATCAAAAAATGAATGGATAAAATACATTCAGATTTTCGAAAATAAAGGTGATATTATGGGATGCAGCAATCCTCATCCTCATGGCCAAATTTGGTCGCAAAGCAGTATACCTGTAGAACCAGAAAAAGAAACCATACAGTTTAAAAAATACTTCGAGCAAAATAGCAGAAGCATATTAGCCGATTATTTAATTGAAGAAGAAAAATCTAAAGAAAGATTGGTTTGCGAGAACGAACACTTTATTGCTTTAGTTCCTTTTTGGGCAGTTTGGCCTTATGAATGTATCATTATCAGTAAAAGACAAGTTCAATATACGCATCAATTTAATACAGAAGAAACCCTTGCTTTGGCAGAGGTATTAAAAACATTAACCATTAAGTATGATAATCTTTTCGAAACTTCATTTCCTTATTCTTCTGGCATACACCAAGCACCGGTAAATGACGGAGAACACCCAGAATGGCATTGGCACATGCACTTTTATCCACCTCTTTTACGTTCTGCCACGGTTAAAAAGTTTATGGTTGGTTATGAGATGATGGCAAACCCTCAAAGAGATATTACTGCAGAACAAGCCGCAAAGAAATTGAGAGAATTGCCTGATGTTCATTATTTGGCTAAGTAATTATAAAATGTTTATAGCCTGAGAGTTAAGCCGAGGGCTATATTCATTAAACCACTAATTTTTTCATTGCCATGATAACGCCTATGTGAGTTCCATCATGCCATATTAAGAATTTGAGGTTATCTTCAATAGTAACAAGTTCAATTCCTGATTTAGTTGTCCAGGATTTGCTCTGATGAAACAAACCATCAATATAATCTTGCTCTAAATCATCTATATTTTTAATCAATAGATTTTTAATTTCTTCTATTTGATGACTGTTAACAAATGGTTGTGGTAAAGTCCCGTTTCTATAGTTGTTAAAAATATTTTCATCAACCTTAATAGGCAATCCTAACCTATAGTAACAAACTGCTTGTGGTGTTGATATTAAATGGGCTAAATTCCAAATGATATTATTGTTGAAGCCTTTTGGTATTTCATTTAATTGGTCTGTGGTTAAATCTTTTATATAATCTAAAGCGAAAATTCTGGTTTTTCTAAAAATTTCAAACTGTTTGGTCATTTTATAAAATTTGGAAAAGTTTTGGGATAAAAATAATTAAACCAATTACAACAGAAATTATTGCACTAGTAAAAACAGCTGCTGCAGCTAAATCTTTAATTATTTTTATTTTGATATTTTTTTCTGGTGATACAAAGTCAGCTAATTTTTCAATTGTTGTATTTAATATTTCTGTAATGATAACCAATGCAATCGCAAATAAAACTACAATCCATTCTAAGTAATTTATCCTAAACACAAATCCTAAAATGATAACTAAAACAGTAAAAAATAGGTGTATTCTTGAGTTGTGCTCTTCCTTAAATAAATAATGATAACCATCGAAAGCATATTTAAAACTTTTAAATCTTTCTAATAAAGAGAATTTTTGAGGTTTCATAAAGTTTAAAATATCGATTATTCATTTTCCAATGGTATTGCATTAATAGACGCCGAATTACCTTCACAAGAACCATCCTTTAATAAATCAAAAGACCATCTGTGACGTGGACATACTAAAAACCGATCTCCTTCACTCCAAGCATGTTTTAAATCAGCTCCTTGATGAGGACAATATCTATCTATACTATATTTACAACCGGCAACTTCAATTATAATTCTCTCGGTTCTATTCTCAATTTCTAAAATTTTATCACAGAAAAAGTTTAAATCTTCTTTCTCTAAAATCATAAAACCTTGCATCAGGGATTGATAAACATCTGGTTCTCTGTTTAGCTTAACTCTAAAAGTTAATGCAAAATCTTCCCATGTTAGAAATCCTTTTAAAACTCTATTTATATCATAAGAATAAGCATTTAATAAATAAAAGTTCTCTTCATTTATTTCATCAACATAATCTATTTTATTTGCAGCAAAATCTATCTTTATGTAACAATTTAATTTATCTAAAAATCCAAGATATAATGATCTACTGAGCCCACTTTTACTTTTAAAACTTTTCAACTTTAATTCTAATTCACTTTTTAAATCTTCCAGCATTAATTCAAATTCTATGGCTTTTAGAGGTTTTTTAATTTCATTAAAAAAATGCTCATATTCTTTTGCATAGCTTATAATATATTCTTGAAAATTTTTTTCATTAACTCTATGATTATCAGAGAGAATGAATATTTCATCTTTTGTAAGACACAAAACATCTCCTGGAGCAATTTCGGGAATTAGAATTTCTTTGTTTTTTAAATGATTTTTTAAAAACTCAACTACTTCTTCACTTCTAGGAAAAATATTATTTTTTTCAAAATTAAGATGAATGATATCTGGGTCTAAAAAACAAGCTGGTCCTGCTGAGGGAATATAAACTTTTGGGTTGATCATTTCAATAGCAATTTTTGTTGCTTGAAACTTACTCATCTTCTTTTTTAATGATATTTTCTCATATTCTTCTTTGCTATAATTATAACATGTAGGGTGCCAGGTAGCACCACTAAATTGTACAGCAAAATAATCTATCTGAATTTCAGAATCTTTAATATGTTTTAATCTGTCATGTATTTTGCAATCATTAAGATTCAAAAATTTTTCATTCTTACTTTCAAACAAGATAGCCGAATCCCTATTTATTTCACTATCCTCAATATAGATCTTTATAGATTCATTGTTATTCAAAAAAATTGTCGAATCATCATTGCATAAAAATATTTTTTTATTACTGAAAGATTTTATTTTATCAATTAATACTGTTCTTCTAAATTTAGGGAGAACATATTCAAAATCACAATCTTCCAAAGTTCGTAGAAATTTTTCATCAAAATGATCTTTGTGTTCATGACTGATATAAATTATTGCTCTTTTATGTAAATTTTTTAAAAGCCGTTCTTTTACCACATTAGCCAAATGATGATTTTTAGGGAATTGAAACCATCCACCATCGAAAGCACCAGAGCTAGAAAGCCAAGGATCCATAATTAAGATTGTTTCATCGGTTTCAACAAAAAAACCTGCATGACCCAAAAAAGTAATTTCCATTTATTTTATAAGTAAATATTCGTTACCAAAATACCATAAATTAAATATTATAATCATCAATTGGTTTGATTTTCGCTAAATAAATTTCATGGAGAAGTTAAACCACACCAATGGAAATTATATAGAAAATAAAACTGCTAAAATATATTTTGAAGAAACTGGAAATCCAGATAAAACCCCACTCCTATTAAGTCACGGTGCTTTTGGAAATTTAGAAGATTTTAATTTAATCGTTTCTAAACTAGAAACGGATTTTAGGATAATTGCTATTGATAGTCGTGGACATGGAAAATCTACTTTGGGTAATGAGGAATTAAGTTATGAGTTATTGCAAAGCGATGTAGAGTCGGTTTTAAATCACCTACAATTATCTAGTATTGATATGATTGGAATTAGCGATGGTGGAATAGTTGGGTATCGATTAGCTTGTTACAGCAAAATTAAAATCAATAAATTAGTTACAATTAGTTCTAGATGGGATTATGGTAATGTTTTAGCAACTAAAGAATTATTAGAAAATGAAGATGCCGAATATAGAAGAAAGAATAATCCAGAATCTTATCATCAATATCAAATGTTAAATCCAATACCTGATTTTGATTTATTAACAGAGCAATTGCATAAAATGTGGTTCAAAAAAGAAAGTTATCCTGGCAGAGACATCAAGAATATCAAATCCGAAACTTTAATTATAAAAGGCGATAAGGATAATGTGATTCAAAGGTCATTCGTTGTTGATGTCGCTGAAAGAATTCCCAATTCAAATTTAATGATCGTTCCTTTTGCAAAACACTTGGTTTTTGAAGAAAAATCAGAAATTTTAATGAAAGCGATTAATGAATTTTTAGTTTAAAAAACTTTCAAATTTTTCCCAAAAACCATCTTTAGGTAAGGGAGCGAAAATTTTAATTCTCTCCTTTTTTACAGGATGGATAAATTCTAATTTTAATGCATGTAAACTGATGCTTTTTTTTCTGCTACCGCGAGGATAACCATACTTATTATCGCCAACAATTGGACTTCCTAAAGTTGCTAACTGCACTCGTATCTGGTGCGGCCGACCAGTAAGAGGATCGACTTCAATTAAATAATATTCATTTAAATAGCCTAAAACCTTAAAATCAAGCTGTGCTCTTTGGCTGCCTTTTATTTCTGTATTGTATGCTGTAGTAATATTCTTTTTAGGGTTTTTTACTAAATAATGTTCTAAAGTTCCTTCCATTTTAGATGGCTTTTGCCTAACTACAGCCCAATATGTTTTCTTCATTTCCCGCTCTTTAAACATTTTGTTAATGCGTTCTAAAGCT
The DNA here is from genome assembly GCF_001652725.1 of Pedobacter psychrophilus. Taxonomy (GTDB): domain Bacteria; phylum Bacteroidota; class Bacteroidia; order Sphingobacteriales; family Sphingobacteriaceae; genus Pseudopedobacter; species Pseudopedobacter psychrophilus. The sequence goes on along the minus strand of NZ_LWHJ01000027.1, from coordinate 114,483 downwards.
TTAGAAGTCTTTGCAAACAAAATAACACCGCTTACGGGTCTATCTAAACGATGTACCACGCCTAAAAAAGCACCATTTGGTTTATTGTATTTCTCTGCGATGTATGCTTTTACCATCTCATCCAAAGAAGGATCACCGGTTTCGTCTGTCTGCACAATCCATCCTGCTTTTTTATAAACCGCAATTAAATGGTTATCCTCATAAAGGATATCTTTTTCGGTTATTTTATAGAAATCTTCTTCCATTTTTTCAGCTGTGAGTATTGAGATGCGAGAAATTTGTAATCAAAAAAATAATCAATTATCAACAACTAACTAACTAACTAACTAACTAACTAACTAATACTGCTCTTTATCACTAGGAAAATCGCCACTTTTCACATCCTTTATATAAGATTTTACAGCACCATTAATTTGATCAAATAAATCTAAATACTGACGTAAAAACCTTGGAGTAAAACCTTTAGTTAAACCAATCATATCATTAACCACTAAAACTTGTCCATTGCAATGTTGTCCAGCACCAATTCCAATTGTTGGAATTGTAATGCTCTCACTAACTTCTTTTGCTAAAAGTGCGGGAATTTTTTCTAAAACTACCGAAAAGCAACCAGCTTCTTCAATTCTTTTTATGTCTGATTTTAATTTTTGTGCTTCAGCTTCTTCTTTTGCCCTAACGGTATAGGTTCCAAATTTATATATTGATTGTGGCGTTAAACCTAAATGCCCCATTACTGGAATTCCAGCAGCAACAATACGTTCAATTGATTCTGCAATTTCAACTCCGCCTTCCAACTTTACACCATGCGCACCAGATTCTTTCATAATCCGGATGGCCGAATTTAATGCTTCTTTAGAGTTACCTTGATAAGAACCAAAAGGCAAATCCACAATTACCAAAGCTCTGGTTGTGCCACGTATAACAGATGCGGCATGGTAAATCATTTGGTCAAGCGTAATTGGCAATGTAGTTTCATGCCCTGCCATTACCATAGAAGCAGAATCGCCCACTAAAATAATATCAACACCACCTTCATCAACTACTTTAGCCATAGAATAATCATAAGCGGTAAGCATTGCTATCTTCTCCCCCCTATTTTTCATTTCCTGTAAAATATGGGTGGTTACTCTTTTAACTTCTTTATGAACAGACATTGATTTCAGTTTAATTTATTTCTGTTGAGATTTCAAAGTTAGAAAAATGATTGCTATTAAAAATTGAAATAATACTTAGTCAATCCGACAAAAAAATATAAATTTGCATCCCGAGATGAGTATTAAACATTTCTTGTTTTCTTTAAAAAACTCACGGAACATCCTTCCGCTCTCATTCTGTTTCTTTTTAAACCTCAACAAAATTTATAAAGCATGAACGCAAATTACACCAAATTACCAGCTATTCTTCTTTTAGCAGATGGTACAGTTTATCATGGAAAGGCAGCAGGAAAAATCGGTACTACTACTGGAGAAATTTGCTTTAATACAGGTATGACCGGATATCAGGAAGTTTTTACCGATCCTTCTTACTTTGGGCAAATCATGGTTACTACCAATACACATATTGGCAATTATGGGATCAGTAATGAAGAAGTAGAGTCTGAAAGCATAAAAATTGCAGGTTTAGTTTGTAAAAACTTCAACATCCTTTTTAGTAGAAAACAAGCTGACCAATCTTTACAGGATTATTTTCAGGATGAAAATATAGTAGGAATTTCTGATGTGGATACTCGTGAAATTGTTCGACATATTAGAGATAAAGGAGCAATGAATGCAATTATTTCTTCTGAGATTTTAGATATTGAAGAACTACAAAAAAAATTAAACGAGGTACCATCTATGGATGGATTGGAACTCTCATCACAGGTGAGTACAAAAACTCCTTATTTTATTGGTGATGAAAAAGCTGATTTAAAGGTTGCAGTTTTAGATTTAGGTGTTAAAAAGAATATTTTAAGAAATTTTTCTGAAAGAGGTGTTTATGCTAAAGTTTTTCCAGCTAAAACTTCCTTTGAAGAAATGGAAAAGTGGCAACCAAATGGTTACTTTATTTCTAACGGCCCAGGCGATCCTGCCGCAATGCCATATGCAATTGATACAGTAAAAGATATTTTAGCCGCCGATAAACCAATGTTCGGGATTTGTTTAGGACATCAATTATTAGCACAAGCAAACGGCGTAGGGACATTAAAAATGTTTAATGGACATCGTGGATTAAATCATCCTGTTAAAAATATTATAAAAGACCATTGTGAAGTAACTTCTCAAAATCATGGCTTTGGTGTAATTGCCGATGAAGTTTTAAATTCTGACAAAGTAGAGGTTACTCACCTCAATTTAAACGATAAATCAATAGAAGGAATTAGGGTAAAAGGAAAAAAAGCTTTTTCTGTTCAATATCATCCAGAATCTTCTCCTGGCCCACATGATAGCAGATATTTATTTGATGATTTTGTAGAGATGATGAAGTAACATTAAAATACATTGCATAAAAAAAGAGGCTTTCGCCTCTTTTTTATTTCAAATCATTTGATATTAAAATGCATATCCAACAGTGAATGATAATACACGGTTGTTTTGCTCAATATTAGTATTACTTGTAGATGTTGGTCTAAGATTAGTTAAACCTAATCCGTAACCTGCTCCAAAATTAAGACCAGATGTTAATTGATAGCCAGCTAAAAAGTTAACTCCAAAATCAACTGTTTTTAGGTTATCAGAATTTGAATCACCAAATATTAAATCATTTTCTGTTGTTAAATTACCTATGGTGGTTTTTCTTTGACCAGCTACATTAAATCCGGCATATGGCCCAGCCCCTAAATAAAACTTTCCTGGCCCAGCTGGTAAATTAGCAACTAAATTTACCGGTATTTCAACAGCTAAAACATTATCTTCCTGTTCATTATTTCCATTTTCAAAATATTTGGCTCCCTTTCCTTGTAAAGATATACCTGGCTGTACAGAAAAATAAGTAGAAATTGGAACATCTGCATAACCTGTAAGATTAAAATTTGTAGTTGTTTTTGTTTCGTCTGAAGTATTAGCATCATCATTTACATACTTATACTTTGGTAAATTTACTCCACCTTTTAATCCAAATGTTGTTCTTGAAGAATTTGAGGTTGTTGTTTGTGCAAATGTAGAACCTGCGAATACCATTGCAGCAGCTACTAAAAATATTTTTTTCATATTATTTCAATTTAATTGTTCGGGATGCTGTATTCAATGAGCAGACCAAAAAATAAATTAAAAAGAAGGGAGTGATTAACAAGCTGTATTAAAGGTGTTTAATAAGCGTTATTTTTATTGGATTTAAATCTATAAACATTTAAAATTCTGTATCTTAATTAAGACAGAATATGATTTATAATATAATTTAGAGCGATAATTCTATAAAGTAAATCTTTTAATGATTCTTAATTTATGGGTGTATTTACCTTGCTCCAAAGAAAAAATACCTTGATTATCAATCCTATCAATTTTTACTTTTCCTGATGAATGTATTATTTGACTATTGTTTAACATGATTCCAACGTGAGTAATTTTTCCTTCATTATTATCAAAAAAAGCCAAATCTCCTGCCCTTGCTTCAGTTAAAAAATCTACAGATTTACCTTGCTCTGCTTGTTGTGATGCATCCCTCAAAATCGCTATTCCTAACATTTTAAAAACAATTTGGGAAAATCCAGAGCAATCTATACCGCTTGGCGTTTTTCCTCCCCATAAATATGGGCTGTTCAAGAATATTTTAGCAGTCTCTTGTATATCTGCTTCAAAATCTTCTTGATTTGGTATAAAAACATTGTTGCTTGGAATTTGATAAAAATCGTTCCCAAATTCACATCTACCCTCTTCATAAAATGGTAAGGAACAGCCAGCAGAAATATAAATTGGTTCTTTTGAATTTCCTTTCAAAATTAATGTGTAAGCGGCTCTGGTTAAAAACCCCAATCCAGATTTTGAATTGTTTTGCAAATCATCAGTATAAGCGATTTGATTTTCATTGACATATCCTTCATATCCATCATCAATAACTTTTACTTTAAACCAGTTTCCATCTTGTTCCAAAACCTGATAAGTATCTCCAAATAATAATTGAGAAACCATTTCTGATTGATGAGATGCTTCTTTTTTAACTGGTATTACTGATAAATTACAAATGCCTAAAGTGTTTTTCATATTCTTTATACTTAATGATATTCAAATTAACATTATTAATGTCTCACAAATATTATTAATTCCATATTTAGTATGGTGGTCTAAATTTTGTGTAAATTAACACAAATGATAACAAGATGGAAAATTTAAGCTCTTTTGAGAAAATACTGATTGCCGTTGATGATTCTGAACTTTCATACAATGCTGCAGCCTATGGTTTTAAGCTTGCGCATAAATTAAATGCAGAAGTTGCAATAATTCATATTAACGAAATGCCAGTAGTAATGAATGTAACAGGCGACCCTATTTTAGGGGATTCAGGAATAATAATTCCTGAAGTTATGGATATTCAAAAAGATGCAGCCGAAAAGCTTTTAGAAAATTTAGTTTTGAAATTTGGCAAAGGTTTAATTGTGAGAGAATACATTTTAGTTGGTGATGTTACTTCTGAAATTATTGAGATTGCCAAAAAGTATGAAGCATCAATGATAATTATGGGAACGCATGGCCGCAAAGGTTTTGATCATTTTATTTCAGGATCTGTTGCAGAGAGTGTAATCCGTCATGCCAAATGCCCTGTATTAATAGTGCCAAACAAATAATTCTTATTTATAATGTCATAGAATTTTATACACATTAAATTCTGTGGCATTAATTATTATTTTTGTTCGCCGCTATGCAAACAAAAATAATATCTAACATTTCAGAATTTAAATATAAAGCCCTTTCTTTTGCCAATACTTTTGATATATGTTGTTTCTTAGACTCCAATGGACTTGACGATCGGTATTCTAAATTTGATTGTTTGATTGCATTTGGACATCAAGATAAATTGATATTAAAACCAAACGAAGACTCTTTTTCAGCGCTAAAAAACTTTAGAAAAAAAAATAATGGTTTCATTCTTGGAGGATTGAGCTATGAGTTAAAAAATGAAATTGAAAATTTAGATTCCAAAAATCAAGATGGTTTAAATTTTCCCAATTTATTCTTTTTTTCGCCTTTACATCTTTTAATAATAAAAGGTAAAAAACTTCAAATAATTAGTCCAGATGCAAACGATATCTTTAAATTAATTGATGAAACGATTGTTAAAAAAGATATAACTGATTTAAAAGTTAATATAAAAGCTCGACTAAACCCGACTGATTACAGAAACAAATTTTTAAAGATTAAAAATGAAATTAGTTTAGGCAATATATATGAAACTAATTTTTGTATGGAATTCTATGATGAAAATTGTGAAATCTCACCAATAGATATATTTATAAAACTTAATATTAAATCCCCTACTCCGTTTGCAAACTTTTTTAAATGGAATGATAAGTATATTATTTCTGCTACTCCAGAACGCTTTTTAGCCAAAAGAAATCAGAAAATTATCTCACAACCTATAAAAGGTACGGCAAAACGAAGTGAAAATAGTGTAGAGGATATTAAGATCATGAAAAGTCTATATCTTAACCCAAAAGAAAGACAAGAGAATGTGATGATTGTAGATTTGGTAAGAAACGATTTGACGAAATTTGCAATAAAGGGAACTGTTAAAGTTGAGGAGCTTTTTGGTATTTACAGCTTTAAACATATACATCAAATGGTTTCTACTGTAGTTTGTGAAATACACAATGATACTGACAATATTGATGTGATAAAAAATTGCTTTCCAATGGGTAGCATGACCGGTGCTCCAAAAATTAAAGCCATGCAATTGATGGATCTTTATGAAAATAGTAAAAGAGGAATGTATGCTGGTGCTATTGGATATTTTGATAATGAAAATGATTTTGATTTTAATGTAATCATTCGTTCTATACTTTATAATTCATCTAACAAATATTTATCATTTCATGTAGGTAGTGCAATTACACATGACGCAGACCCAGAAAAAGAGTATGATGAGTGCCTATTAAAAATTAAAGCTATTCTTGAGATTTTGCAAAATAAAAAAGGAGATTTAATTTAATAAATCTCCATTAATCTCATCTCAGCTAATAATTCTATTTTGCCTTATAATATTTTACGGCTTCAGGTAAATATTTTTTAATATCTGCAATTCTAGTAGCGTCAGCTGGGTGGGTACTCAAAAATTCTGGTGGAGCTTGTCCATTACTTTGAGCAGACATCCTTTGCCAAAAGTCAACTGCTTTTGCAGGATCATAACCAGCCATAGCCATAAAAGTTAAGCCTAATCTATCTGCCTCTGATTCTTGCTTTCTTGAATTTGGTAATAGCACACCCGCTTGGGCTCCAATACCGAAAACTTGGTTAAAAACATTCATTCCCGCATCAGAACTAGTTACCGCACCACCTAAAATTGATCCTAAGCCCTGTGCTATCATCTGGTTAGAATATCTTTCATTTGAATGTTTGGCAATTGCGTGAGCTATTTCATGACCCATTACAGTAGCTAAACCAGCATCAGTAAGTGTTACCGGCAATATTCCTGTATAAACCGCAACTTTACCACCAGGCATACACCAAGCATTTACTTCCTTACTTTCTATTAAATTAAATTCCCACTTATAACCCGCCACTTGATCTGTGTAACCGTTTTGATTCATAAATGCAGTTACCGCCGTAGCTATTTTACCGCCAATTTCTTTTACTTTTCTACTTTGAGCAGTATTATTAACTACTTTGGTAGATGGGTCAGAAAGTAATTGGTTATAACTTTGTGCTGCCATTTGTTGCATTTCGGTATCACTAACCAAATTAGCCTGTCTTCTACCAGTTAACGGAACAGTAGAACATGCTGCAAATAAAAGAGCCAGGCAACATATAGATGCCAATTTAAATTTCATGATCATTTTTTTAAGATTGAATTTGTTTCTTTTTAAACAGATTCACTTTTGTTTCTTTTCCCCTTAATAGTCTTTCAATATTTTTTTGGTGAGTTACCAATATCAAAATACAGATTGCCATACCATATATGACGATTGCTTTTACAGATACCTGATATATAAATATCACGCTTAAAGTAAAGGTAAAACCTGCTGAAATACTACTTAAAGAAACATATTTTGTAAACAATAATACGATTACAAATACTAAAACACAAAGCAATGCTGCAGGAAGGTGCACTGCTAAAATCATACCAAATAAGGTAGCAATACCTTTACCCCCTCTAAATCCGGCAAAAACCGGAAATAAATGGCCCATAACAGCTACAATTCCTAATGCCAATTGATAGTTTACATACTGAACAGAATGCTCTGGACCTGTAACCGATAAACCGATAAAAAAAGCCAGATTGGTAGCCGTCCAACCTTTAAGTATGTCAAGTAGCATTACCGGTATTCCAGCTTTTTTCCCTAAAACCCTAAAAGTATTTGTAGCACCTGCATTTCCACTACCATATTCCCTTACATCAATTCCATAAAATGCTTGTCCAATCCAAACTGCAGTAGGGATTGAACCAAACAAATAGGCAACAATTAATGCTCCAATAGAATAAACAGAAATCATTATTTAATAAGGGGTTTAGTTGTCATTTATATTCCTATTTCTATAATTCAACAGCTTTTAAACTCATATCTAAACTTTTAATAGAGTGAGTTAATGCGCCCATCGAAATATAATCTACCCCACATTTTGCGTAATCTAAAGCATTTTGTTCGGTAATGTTTCCCGATGCTTCGGTTTTAAATTTTCCATTAATAGCCTTAACTGCAACTTTTAAATCATCAAAATTAAAGTTATCCAATAAAATCCTATCAACTCCACCAATTTTTAAGACCTGATCAAGTTCTGTTAAATTTCTAACTTCAATTTCTATCTGTAGATTCAAATTATTTTCTTTCAGATATTTTTGTGATGATGTTATAGCTTTTTCGATTCCTCCAGCAAAATCAACATGGTTATCTTTGATCAATATCATATCATACAAACCAAATCTATGATTTACACCACCGCCAATCTTAACTGCTTCTTTTTCTAAAAATCTAAAGTTTGGAGTTGTTTTTCTTGTATCTAAAACTTCAGTTCCCGTTCCTTCCAATAAATTTACAATCCTTTTAGTAGTTGTACTGATACCACTCATCCTCTGCATCGTATTTAATACCAATCTTTCTGCCAGTAAAATAGATTGAGATTTCCCATTAACATAAAGTACAATATCGTTTGGTTTAACAGCTGTTCCGTCGTTAATTTTAACGTCAACTTTAAGATGAGGGTCTACAGCTTTAAATATTTGAAGTGCTATCTCTACTCCAGATATTATTCCATTTTCTTTAATTAGGAGTTTTGCCTTGCCAATAGCGTCTGATGGAATGGTAGATAAAGAAGTGTGATCGCCGTTACCCACATCTTCTTTTAAAGCATTTTCTATAAATTGTTTAAGTATTTCTTTTTCCAAGAGCGACGTTTATAAGTTTCAAAAATAGAAATTTTCTTGTTTGATTAGTTTTTATTTTCTTCTATCCTGATTTGGGTTAGTTTAATCTCAGACCCATTTCCTTTCAATTCAAAACTAATTCTGTAAGCGCCTTTAGCGCAATTGTATTGAATTACACCAAATTTATAACTGGCGTTAGATACTACTTTATGAATAATCTTAGTGCTATTTGCAGGGTTTTTAGAGAAAAAATCCTTTAAAATTAAATTAGCCTGATTAGCAGAATAAATATCATCCTGATCCATAATTGATAGCTCGATGGTGTTAGAAAAGTAAGCAGATAATCCCTTTACATCTCCATTTTTAAACACACTATTTAAATCGTCTATAACATCAAATCCAAACGATACCTTGAAGAGCATTAAAAATAATAGGGTGAGTGAATATTTCATGGTTTAAATTTATTAAAATTTGTACATAAACAATGTTATTGTAAGTTTTAAAGCATTTTAAAGTTCTAATATTTCATTATTCTTTAAACCAACCTTTTCTACTAAAATAAAAAATTTGGGCAATTGCAATTGCAAGCATTAAGCCTAAAACATACAAATAACCATTTTTTGAATAAAGCTCTGGCATATTGTTTTTAAGAATAACACCCGTTACAGGATCTTGATGTGCAAAATTCATCCCATAAATTCCGGCAATAAAGGTTAAAGGAATAAATATAGCCGAGATAATGGTTAAGGTTTTCATTACTTCGTTCATCTTATTACTCATTAAAGAAAGATAAAGATCTAATAAACTAGTCGTGGTTTCCCTCATACTTTCAATCAAATCAATTACTTGAATACTATGATCATAAGCATCCCGAAGAAAAACTTTAACCTTTGGATTAATGAGAGAATTTGTAGACCTCAATAAATCGTTTAATTTATCCCGCTCTGGCCAGGAACTCCTTCGCATCGCAATCATTAATTTTTTTACACCCTGTATTCGGTACATCAATTGCCTTCTGGGCTTTTGATAAAGATGGTCTTCTACAATTTCTAATTCGTCCCCCAGCCTGTTCACTATATTAAAATAATGGTCAATAACCGTATCCATTAAAGCATAAAGCATATAGGAAGGTCCTAGTGTTCTGATATTGTCCTTCGCATTTTTCCTCAATCTATTTCTAACCGGGTCCAAAACATCATCATAATCTTCTTGAAAGCTGATCAAAACATTTTTAAAAAGCAAGAATGATATTTGTTCGTTTTTGAGATGCAATCCATTATCTAATTCTAACATCCTACTGATCACAAAAATAAAATTTTCGTAATCTTCATTTTTAGGTCGTTGATAGGTATTTACTATATCTTCCATCACTAAAGAATTCACATCAAATTCTTTTTGGATAAAATCTAAAACATCTTGCGATCCTAAACCTTTAACATCTATCCAACTGGTATAATCTGGATATTTTTTAGTGAATGCGATAGCTTCTTGGATATCGCTTGTGTTTAATTCTTCTAAATGATTACTAATGTATGCGTAAACAAATATTTTGCTGGGTAAAGAAGCTTCTTTAATTAAAAAATTACCGGGTACTTCGCCAGGATTGTTTTTCCTCTTACGTTGTGTGATATTAATTTTATTGATACTAATTTTTGGTAGAGGGATTTTCACATCTAAAAATTTAATCTAAAAAAACTTACTGGCTTGCGGACCTTGAGTAAACAGTAAATCTAATATACTGATATTGTTTAAATACGGGTTTCTATCTTCAAAAACTTGATGATATTTTTTATTCTCATAACCAGTTGTTTTCCTAAAATCTAAAGAACTCCTAAAATCTTGTTTATCATTATATTTTGGATGATACTCTATTGTTAAGGCATAATCTATCTTAAGCTTTAAGGATTTTAATAAAATTTCAAGTAGCTGGAGGTTGTAATCAAACAAGAAATCAAATTTTTGATGATAAAAAGGTGCAAAAGCATCTTCATAAAATTCGAAATAAGCAGAACTTCTGTAGCTAGTGCACAAACTTAACCAATGGATACGTTGCCAATTATCATCATTACAAATGCGCAAATCTTTATATGGAGTGCGTTTTATATCTCCCTTTTTTACGGGTACACTTAACTCTAACTTTCCGTTTGGGCCAGCAATTACTGCTCTATTTCTATAAGTTTGTTTTGGATAATGCTCTTGATGTTCAATCAGTATTTCGGTTCCTTTAAGGGATTGTAGGTTTTTAAAAAATTCTACATTAGGTAGATAAAACAAAGGGAAGACAGCACCTTTTTCCATTTCAAAATTTTTATGTTTGCAATTAATTTAAGCAAATTAATGATAAATAAAGGGCTTTCTAAAGTAGGTGCATTTTTTTTATACGTCTTTTCTTTAATTCCTTTACCTGTATTGTATCTTTTTGCTGATTTAATTTTCTTCCTATTATATCATGTTTTGAAATATAGAAGAAAAGTTGTTCAAGAAAATTTGAGAAATTCTTTTCCTAATAAATCAATTGAAGAATTACATCAGATAGAGAAAACTTTTTTCAATTATTTTGCTGATTTACTGGTAGAAACCATCAAAATGCTTTCGGTATCGGCCACTTTTTTAAAGAAAAGATACACTGTAACTAATGAAGAAATAGTTGCTAAATATGAACAAGAAGGCCGAAGTTATTTAATTGCTGTTGGCCATTACGGCAATTGGGAATGGAATACCATAGTTACTCCTCTAATGATAAAAGCAAAACCACTGATCATTTATAAACCTTTAAATAATGATGTTTTTAATGAGGTTTTTAAAAAAGCCAGAGAAAAAAGCGGAACAGAAATGATTAGAATGAAACTAGCTTTAAGAGAGATAATTAAACGAAAAAAAGAATTAACAGCTACAGTTTTCGCATCAGATCAAACGCCTGCACATGGCGATGCTCAAGATAATATCATGTTTTTAAATCAGTTGACTCCTGTTTTTACAGGATTAGAAAAAATTGCTAAATCAACTAATTATCCTGTTGTTTTTTGTGATATGAGGCGGGTAAAAAGAGGTTATTATTCTTGTGATTATAAAATTGTTTGTGAAAACCCATCTGAAACTGTGGAGTTAGAAATCACCAAAAAGCATGTTGAATTATTAGAAAATAGAATTAATGCCGAACCTGCATTTTGGTTATGGTCTCACAGAAGGTGGAAACATAAACCTAATTTAAATAATGAATAGTCCAAAAGTTGCCATTGTTATTTTAAACTGGAACGGTCAAAATTACTTAGAGAAATTTTTGCCTTCTGTTTTTAATTGTCCGTATCCCAATCTGCAAATAATTGTTGGCGATAATGATTCTACGGATGAATCATGCAATTTTTTAAAAGCAAATTTCCCTTTGGTTAAAGTGATTAGAAATGAAAGAAATTTTGGTTTCGCCGAAGGTTATAATAAAGTTTTAGCCCAGGTAGAAGCTGATTATTATATTCTTTTAAATTCTGATGTTGAAGTTACGAATGGCTGGATAAAACCGGTAATAGATTTAATGGAAAGCGATGAAAATGTTGCCATTGCTCAACCAAAAATCAAATCCTTAATAAACAAAAATCAATTTGAATATGCAGGAGCGGCTGGATGTTTTATAGACAAATGGGCTTATCCTTTTTGTAGAGGTCGTATTTTTGATTTTGTGGAGGAAGATAATGGTCAGTACGATGATAATAAAGAGATTTTTTGGGCTGCTGGTTGCGCTTTATTTATCAAATCATCCATCTGGAAAAGAGTTAACGGATTAGATGAACGCTTTTTTGCTCACATGGAAGAAATTGACCTTTGTTGGAGAGTTAAAAACTTAGGATATAAAGTAATGTATTGTGGACAATCAACAGTTTACCATGTTGGGGGCGGTACTTTAAATGCTGAAAGCCCATTTAAAACCTATCTCAATTTTAGAAATAATCATTACCTCATTAAGAAAAACATCAAACCTTTAAGGGCAAATTTTTTAATTCCTTATAGGTTTTGTTTAGACTTTTTAGCCATTATTAAATTTATGGCAGATGGTAAATTTAGAAATGCAGCAGCTGTTTCTAAAGCACACAGAGATGTAATTAAGGCTTTTTATAACAATTCGGTTAAATACAATCGAGATGTTTCTAAAACCCCAAATTTGGTTGGCAGATATAAGAGAAGTATTGTTATTGATTATTTTTTACTAGGAAATAAAAAATTCAAGGATCTAAGAAATGATTAATCCTTCAATATTACAGCATAAAACTTTGTAAAGCTAATTCATAACTCATCATCCCAAAACCAGTTACTATTCCTTTACAGTTTTTAGCCATCATGCTCAGGTGACGAAACTCTTCCCGGGCGTAAACATTTGAAATGTGCACTTCTACAACAGGGGTTTTAATTGCAGCAATTGCATCGCCTATGGCAACTGAAGTGTGCGTGTAAGCTCCAGCATTTATCACAACGCCATCAAAAGAAAAACCAACTTCATGTAATTTATTGATAATCTCTCCTTCTACATTACTTTGAAAATAAAATAATTCAACTTCTGGAAATTTCGTTTTTAAGGTTTCAAAAAAACTTTCAAATCCTTCATTTCCGTAAATTCCTGGCTCACGTTTACCTAAAAGGTTTAAATTTGGTCCGTTGATAATTTGTATCTTCATGCACTCAAACTTATCATTAAATTTTTAAAACAAAAAGTGGATTGGCAATCGGTTAGAAACTTAGAGTATAGAAATATCTTGTAATGAACAAAGAATTTAAAATAATACCAATTAATTTATTAAATGAATACACTTCTAAATTAAATCCACATGTTTTTGAAAAATTTAACCAATTAGAAGATAGTGATTTAAGTATTGAAATTTTTAGCTTTTACACTTCTGTTTCTGCAGTGTTTTCCTCTAAAATTGAAGGAGAAAATATCGATTTAGATTCTTTTATAAAATATAAAAGGTTTGGAAATGAATATCTGCCAGATTACACCCAGAAGATAGATGATTTATATGAAGCTTATATTTTTGCTATGAAAAATATAATCAACGAAAAAAACCTTAATTTAACTCATAGCCTAATTACCAAACATATCTTAAAAAAAACTCAACAAGGTAAATTTAGAACCAATAATATGTTTGTAGTTACTAAAGATGGTAAAATTGAATATGTTGCTACAGCCCCAGAAAAAGTAAAAGAGGAAATGAGAAAGTTTTATTCTGATTTAAAAATTCTGCTGGTTCAAGAGTTAACCTTTGGTGAAGTTTTATATTATGCTGCTATGATTCATCTGGTTTTTGTGAAAATACATCCATTTAACGATGGAAATGGAAGGATGGCTAGATTAATTGAAAAATGGTTTATAGCCCAAAAACTAGGTGAAAAAGCCTGGTATGTACAATCGGAAAAGAATTATTATGATCTTCATCAAACATATTATCAAAACATTAGAAAGTTAGGTTTAGATTATGAAGAGCTAGATTTTGAGCAATCATTGTCATTTTTATTAATGCTTCCTAACGCTATAAATAAAATTAACTCAAATTTTTAAAACAAAAAGTGGATTGGCAATCAGCAAGAAAAGCGTTTAAGAATTACCTAAAATTAGAGCGTTCGCTTTCAAAAAACTCCATTGAAGCTTATTTAAGGGATATTGAAAAAATTGAGCAGTTTTTAAGCTATCAAGACAAAAAAATTGAACCTTTAAAAATTAATACTCAGGATTTAAAAGATCTTATAAATTGGGTTAACGAACTTGGGATGTTAGCAACAAGCCAAGCCAGATTAATTAGCGGAATTAAATCTTTCTATAAATTTTTAATAATGGAGGATTTAATCACTAAAGATCCATCAGAACTAATTGAAGCTCCAAAAACCAGAAGAAAATTACCAGATGTTTTAACTATCGAAGAAATAGAAAATTTAATTGGCGCCTTGGATTTAAGCAAACCAGAAAACATCAGAAATAAAGCAATGCTTGAGCTTTTATATAGTAGCGGTTTACGTGTTACAGAGTTAATAGAGCTAAAAATATCCAACTATTATCCTGATGTAGAATTTGTAAAAATAACTGGAAAAGGAAATAAAGAAAGGTTGGTGCCTATCGGCGAGACTGCCATGAAACACATTGCCATTTACAGAGAAACGGTAAGGAATCATCAGGAAATAAAAAAAGGACAAGAGGATTTTATGTTTTTAAACCGAAGAGGAAATAAGCTGAGTAGGATTATGGTTTTTATGATTATTAAAGATTTAGCGTTAAAAATTGGTTTACAAAAAAACATCAGTCCCCATACATTTAGGCATTCTTTTGCTACTCATTTAATTGAAGGCGGAGCAGACTTAAGAGCAATACAAGAAATGTTAGGTCATGAAAGTATTACAACAACAGAGATTTATACGCATTTAGACAGGGATTTTTTAAAGCAGACGATAAAAGAGTTTCATCCGAGAAATTGATATTTTATTTGCCACTAATTTCACGAATCTTCATTAATCTTAATGGATAATATTAAGAATCAATTAAGATTTTTCTTTAACGAATTACCATCAAGAAAATCCTTAAATCAAGAAAATCAAGATTCAGAGGAAAATATAGCCTTAATAATCCTATCATTTTCATTTAAATCTTTAATAATTTCAGCTTTAAAACCTTTAGATTCTATAAGATTTTTGGTCTCCAAGCTTAGATTCTGATTAATCTCAAAATATAAAACTCCATTATTTTTTAAGTTGCTCAAAGCAAAATCTGTAATTTTATCATAAAAAATTAAAGGGTTTTCATCTTCCACAAATAAAGCCAAGTGAGGTTCGTGTTGTATCACCTGATTTTGCATTTCCTCCTTTTCTTTAACATCGATATACGGCGGATTACTTACAATCACATCAAATTTAGGATAATTTGAGGTTTTAATATTTAAGGCATCATCACATAAAAAATCTACTTCTACCCTATTTAGCAAAGCATTTTCTTTTGCAATCCCTAAAGCCTTTTGGCTGATATCAATGCCTGTTAATTTAGCTTGCGATAAATTCTTTTTCAAAGCAATTGGGATGCAACCGCTTCCTGTACCAATATCAATAATTTCAACAACTCCTTTATTTTTAAAGTCGTTAATAATTAAATGTACCAATTCTTCCGTTTCAGGTCTTGGAATTAAAACAGCTGGACTAACTTTAAATTTCAATCTGTAAAAATCAGCTTTAGCCAAAACATACTGAATAGGGATTTCTTGCTGTAATTTACTAAGCTGCTGCTGGTAAATTTGATATTGATCTTCATTTAAATCAACATCTATATTTGTATTGTGGATGCCAAAATCCTCCATTAACATTTTATACAATATTTCAGCTTCATCTGTTGTATAAATATGATTTAAAACGGATTTAAATAGTGTTTTATCTGCTAACAATGGAATATTATTTTTTCAAAGGTAAGCTAAAGTAAAAAGAACTTCCATTCCCTAATTCACTTTCTATCCAAAACTCACCACCGTTTTTACGTACAAACTCGTCACATAATAATATTCCTAATCCTGTACCCTTTTCCTCTTTGGTGCCGCTGGTAGTATAAAAAACACGACTTAATACCTTCGTGACCTGTTCAGAAGTCATTCCTACACCATTATCTTTAATGCAAAAAATTAGTTTATTATCTTTTTTATCAGAATTGATAACAATTTCATCTCCATGTTTAGAAAACTTGATGGCGTTGGCAATTAGGTTTCTAACTACAATAGAAATTGATTCCTCATCTGCGTAAGCAAAACGAAGGTGAATAAGATTACTAAACTTTAATTTCTTCTCATCAATCTTTTGATGTAAAACTTCAATGTTATCCTTTGTAATTTGATAAAGATCGATTTCTTTCTTATTTAATTTTTGTCCCTGCATCTGAGATTTTGCCCACATCAACAAATTGTCCATCAAATTAGCAGTATTCCTAAAATTTTTATCCAACTCATTCATAAATAAATTGAGCTCCTCATCATTTAATAAATTGCTATGATAAAGCTCCAACATACCTTTTAAAGATAAAATTGGACTTCTTAAATCATGAGAAACGATAGAAAAAAACTTACTTTTCCATTGGTTAAGCTCTTCTAGTTCCTTTTTTTGCCTGTTAATTTCTTCATTTTGCAGGGTTAAAATGTTATTGGTTTTATCCATCCTTTTACCCCTCTCAAAAATCATCCAAAGTAAGTAAACAGTTAAAATCAATAATATGATAAAGCCTAAAAGAAAATAATTTATATTCTGAATTTTAATTTCCTTTTTCAAGTTTGACTTTTTTAAGGCAATATTTTCGGTCTGCTTTTGCTGTGCACCGTAATAAACCCTAAACTCATCAAGCTGTCTGTATCTGTCTTTATTATACAAACTATCGTAAAGTTGATTATAGCTTTTCTCAATTAAAAAAGCGCTTTTATAGTTTTTACTATTTTCTGCCAAGCGTGATAAAGACTTGTAAACAGTCAGTTTTTCTTGACTTAAATTATGCAGAGTAGATAGCTGCAATCCTTTGTTTAAAAGCTGTGCTGCAGTTTTAGAATCATCAAAATTTAAATAAATGTTACCTAATAAATTAAGATTATTTACCACCTGTACAAAATCGCTAATTTGTTCTGATATTTTTATAGACATCCTGGCATCAGCCCTTGCCTGAGTATAATTACTTAAATTTTTATACGCTACCGCCCTTTCAAAATAATTTTTAGCCAACCAATTTTTATTTTTAGATTGATTAGCAATAGATTCATTAAAATATTTTATCGACTTTAAATTTTCTTCTTTCTTTAAGTAGAGAAAACCAATATTGTGAAGCACAGCGCCAATATATGGATGGTGTTGGTCGATTTTTTTTAGGTTTTGTAAAGACTGGTTAAAGATAATTAGAGATTCGTTATAATAACCTAAATTCAAAAGCAATAAACCTTTAGTGTTATTAATTTTAGCCAATAAAAATCCGTCATTAATATTTTTTGATAAGGTTAATGCTTTGTCTATTTGTGCTAAAGCAATGGTGTAGTTCTCTGCAGCATTAAAAGATGCACCAATATTATTTAAGGCTTCTGCCTGCCCTTTTTCATAATGCAAATGCTCTGCAAGCCCCAATGATATTTTAGAAAAAGTTAAAGACTGGATATAATCCTTTTCTAAAACATTGCTTGCTAGGTCATTAATTTCATCAATTACCAGTTTGCTTGGTTTCTTTTGCTGTAGTTTATCAAAAACAATACTGATAGAATCTCTATTATTTTCTCCCTTCTGAAAATTAGAATAGTCCCTTGATCCAAAAAACAAAGACCCAAATACAATTGAAAGTAAAAGTTTTAGCATTTTATATTTGAGCAATAGGTTTTATTAAACCAGTAGTGTGTAATTAGTACCTTTGGTACGTGATAACTAATGAATCGGTTTTTAAAAGAGCCATATATTTAGCAAAACTAGGTTTGGGGCATGTAAGTCCTAATCCAATGGTTGGTGCTATAATCATAGTAAAAGATAAAATTATTGGTGAAGGCTACCATCAAAAATATGGTGGACCACACGCTGAGGTAAATGCTATTAATCAAGTTCTTGAGAATTACAAAAATGCTGCCGAGCTTTTAAAAGAAGCTACAATTTACGTAACGTTAGAGCCTTGCTCGCATTTCGGAAAAACCCCACCTTGTGCAGATTTAATTATTAAACATCAAATCCCAAATGTTGTAGTTGGCTGTTTAGATCCTTTCGAAAGTGTAAATGGTAAAGGGATAGCCAAATTAAGGGCGGCCGGAATAAATGTGATAACTGGTGTTTTAGAAACAGAATGTTTAGATTTAAACAAGCGTTTTTTCACTAAAGTTTTAAAGCAAAGACCCTATGTAATATTAAAATGGGCGCAAACACGAGACGGATATTTTGCTCCAACTCTTGGTAATCAACAATGGATATCAGGGTCAGAAGCAAAAAGATTAGTACATCTATGGCGATCTCAGGAAGATTGTGTTTTAGTAGGTAAAAACACAGCATTAACAGATAATCCTCAATTAAACGTCAGATTAGTTGCAGGTAGAAACCCAATTAGGGCAGTAATAGATCAAAAATTAACTTTACCAAAAACCCTTCACCTATTTGATAACACCACTAAAACTTTTGTTTTTAATGATGTTTTAACTGATATAAAAGATAAAACCCTTTATATTTCTATCGAGGATTTTAAAAATTTTCTACCTCAATATATTCTTTTCCAGCTTTATTTACAGGATATACAATCTGTAATTATCGAGGGAGGAACTAAAACATTACAGTCTTTTATAGATGCCGATCTATGGGATGAAGCAAGAATTTTTACGGCTACAAAAATTTGGGGCGAAGGAAAAAAATCACCTAATTTAAAAGGAGAATTGATAAGTCAGGATAAAATTGGTGAGGATTTATTAACCGTTCTAAAACCATTATAATGATTTACGTCCTGATTGCTATTATTTGTAGTGTAATTGTGAGCATCAATTTTAAGCTTTTTAAAAGATATGACACCAATGCCTTCCAGGCCATTGTTTTTAACTATCCTACTGCCGCAATATTCTGCTACTTAGTTTTTAAACCTGATTTATCAATAGCACCAAATCCTACTGAATGGGGCTTGTTTATTATTATCGCTGTTCTATTAATTTCTATTTTTTATTTTATAGGTAAAAGCATTGCCACTTCTGGCATTGTGTTAACTGCAATTGCTCAGCGATTATCGCTCATCATTCCAGTTTTATCCGCTTTTTTGATATTTTCAGAAACGCCTACAATTATAAAGTTAGTAGGTTTAACATTAGGATTAGTAGCCATTTATTTCTCTAAACCATATGGAAAATTTGATTTTAAAAATATCATCAACTGGTATCCTCTAATTGTTTTTTTAGGAACCGGGATTCTTGATATACTTGTTAACTTCCTTACAAAATTAGAAACCCTAACCTTTACCGCATCATTGGTTTACATTTTTGTCATAGCTACAATTTTAGGATTTTTGAGTTTATTGGTTCAATATTTTAAAGGGAATCTAAAATTTCAGGTCAAAGCGGCATTAGCCGGAATTGTTTTGGGAATATTTAATTTTGGAAGTATTTATTTCTACATCAAAGCCTTACAAATAGAAAGTAATCAACCATCAGTCGTTTTTTCTTCTTTGGATATCGGTGTAATTGTGATGGGTTCTTTAGTGGGAATTTTGCTTTTTAAAGAAAAACTGACTAAGCTAAATAGCTTTGGTTTGTGTTTAGCGTTAATAGCAATTATCATTTTAAACTTATCAAATGTTATTTAACGATGTTTATAAAACCATCTCAAAACCTTCAGAAGGTATATTTAAAGATAAAGCAAGCAAGTTTTTAGCCTTTGCGTATCCATTTGTACAAGAGCAAGATTTAAAAAACATAATCGCTCATCTAAAAACCGAACATTCTAAAGCCAGGCATTTTTGTTTTGCCTATCGCCTTACGCCTGATAGAAACGTTTTTAGGATTAATGATGATGGTGAACCTTCTGGTACTGCAGGACGACCAATCTTAAATATTTTATTATCAACTGATTTAACCAATATTTTAGTAATAGTTGTGAGGTATTTTGGCGGGACTTTATTAGGTGTTCCCGGATTAATAAATGCATATAAAAAAGCAACTGAAGATGCAATTACACAAGCAATCATTATCGAAAAAACTGTTCAGGATATTTACCAGTTATCTTTTGATTACCTACAAATGAACGACGTGATGAAATTGGTGAAAGATGATCATCTGGAAATAATTGACCAGAATTTTGATTTAAATTGTGATATGAAAATTGCAATTAACCAATCAGGATTGAATAAAATAATTGATAAATTAGAAAAAATTGAAGCCTTAAAATCCACTTATCTTTATACGATATGAAAAGCATTTCAGAAGCAGATTTAATCATCAATGCAGATGGTAGCATTTACCACCTAAATATTTTACCGGAAGATGTAGCTGATACCATCATCACGGTTGGCGATCCTGACCGTGTGGAAGAAGTGACCAAACATTTTGATAGCATAGAACTTAAAAAAGGCAAACGTGAGTTTAAAACTCAAACCGGCTATTTAGGAAATAAAAGAATCACCGTTATTTCTACAGGGATTGGAACGGATAATATCGACATTGTTTTAAACGAATTGGATGCCTTAGTAAATATCAATTTTGAAACAAGAACTGTTAATGAAAACCTTAAAAGTTTAAATATTATTAGAGTAGGAACTTCTGGAAGTATAAGAGAAGACATTGAAGTAGGTACAATTTTAGCATCAACTCATGGATTAGGTTTGGATGCTTTAATGTCTTATTATGAAAAAGATATAAGTATAGAAGATAAATTTCTCCTCCAAACCATTACCCAACATTTACCCAAACTAAATTCACAACCTTATTTAACCTCAGGTTCAGAAATGTTATTGAAACAAATAGCTTTTGATATGCCTCAAGGAATTACAGCAACTGCTCCAGGATTTTACGCACCACAAGGCAGACAAGTAAGGGCAAAAATTTCTCAACCAAATTTGATTGAAAAACTAGGTTCTTTTCAATTAAAAAACCAACGCATTACCAATCTAGAAATGGAAACAGCCGGTATTTATGCCTTAGCAAATGCGCTTGGCCACCATGCTTTATCTGTAAACGCTATTTTGGCGCAACGCATCAAATTGCAATTTGCTACAAATCCCGAAAAAATAGTTGAAAACATGATTGTTAAAGTTTTAGAGAGGGTATAAGTTTTACATCTTTAAATTAAGGTTTTTTTCTTGTCCCGTCATATCGACTACAGGAGACATCTAATTAGCAAAGTTGCCGTCTTTCCCATGGTATGTGATTTCACAAACTTTTTAGTTTCGGTCTGTGAGGACACAGACCGAGGTTAAAGTATTAATATTTTTTCCATGGTCTGTGTCTTCACAGACCAATTTTAGTTTCGATCTGTGAGGACACAGACCGAGGTTGAAAATTTCATTCAATAAGAATAATTCAATATCGCTATTCATACTAAAATCATAATTGAATAAAAAATCCTCATTAATCAAAATAGCCTTATCTTTGCCCGCTTGAAAACACAAAATATTATTCCAGAAGACGGCTCACTACTACCTTTAATGGAAGAATTCTACACCATTCAAGGTGAAGGATTTAACTCTGGAAAGGCCGCTTATTTTATTCGTTTAGGAGGTTGTGACGTAGGTTGCCATTGGTGCGATGTAAAAGAAAGTTGGGATGCCAATTTACATCCTCTTACCTCAACAGATAAAATTGTAGAAAATGCGATCCAATATCCTGGTAAAGCAGTTGTAGTTACCGGAGGCGAACCTTTAATTTACAATTTAAATAATTTAACCCAACAATTAAAGGCAAAAGGAATAGTCACATTTATTGAAACTTCTGGTGCTTATCCGCTTTCTGGTAATTGGGATTGGATTTGTCTTTCCCCAAAAAAATTTAAAGCTCCACGTAAAGATATTGCCCCTTTTGCCAACGAATTAAAAGTAATTGTATTTAACAAAAGTGATTTTATATGGGCAGAGGAACACGCAGCAATGGTTTCACCAACTTGTAAACTTTATCTGCAACCAGAATGGTCAAAATCTGCAGAGATGACTCCTTTAATTATTAATTACGTAATGAACAATCCCAAATGGGAAATTTCGTTACAGACGCATAAATTCTTAAATATTCCGTAAATATTTATAGTTTTAGCTTTTATAACCGCTTAAATGAAACCTATTTGCTTTTTATTCCTAATGATGTTGGCTTGCCAATTGGGTTTCTCGCAAACCCAATATTCAAGCAATAACAGGTCGGCTATAAAAAGTTATGAGAAAGCCCGTTATCAATTAGATTTAAACAATTTTAAGGAGGCTGAAGACGAACTTAAAATAGCCATAAAACAGGACGAAAAATTTATTGAAGCCTACTTATTATTGGCAGATGTTTACCGGGTAACCTTTGATAATTTAAACGCAAAAGCAGCCTATAAAAATGCGTTTGCCATTAATCCTAATTTTGCTCCAGATCGTTATTTTTATTATGCAGAGAGCCAATTAAAAACTGGCGATTATCAGGAAGCAAAACAAAATTATCAGCTTTTTAAAGATAAAGCGCATCCAGCCTCAGATAAAATGGCTCTAGCAGATAAATACATAGAAGATTGTGTTTTTGCCTTAAAGGCGATAAAAAATCCAGTAAATTTTAAGCCCGAAAATTTAGGACCTGGCGTAAATACCAAAGAAGAAGAATATTTTGCTGCTTTAACAGCCGATGAAAGCACCTTGATTTTTACCCGTCAGATTAACCGTAACGAGGATTTTTATAGAAGTTTTAAAACTGATACCGGCTACACAACTGCCAAATATCTAAGTGATAACATCAATACGCCAAATTATAATGAGGGAGCTCAATGCATTTCTCCAGATGGGCAATACTTGTTCTTTACAGGCTGTAATCGGCCTGATGGATTTGGCCGTTGCGATATTTACATTTCACAAAAAGAAGGTACCAATTGGAGCAAGCCTTTAAACTTGGGTTTCCCCATTAATACCAAAGGATGGGAATCTCAACCTTCTTTATCAGCAGATGGACATACACTTTATTTTGTGAGCGATAGAAGAGGCGGTTTAGGAAGTTATGACATTTGGAAAAGCGTTTTACAAGCTGATGGAAAATGGGGAGTGCCAGATAATTTAGGTTCAACTATTAATACTCCTTTTGATGAACAGTCTCCATTTATTCATCCTGATAACAAAACTTTATATTTCTCTTCTAATGGATGGCCAGGTTTAGGAAATAAAGATATTTTCATTAGCCGTTTAGACACCTCCGGAAATTGGGGAAAGCCTCTTAATTTGGGATATCCTATCAATACTTATGGGGAAGAAAATGGTTTGACCATTAATGCTTCCGGAACAAAAGCTTTTTTCTCCTCTAACAATTTTAATGGCTTCGGAGGTTTTGACATTTATTCTTTTGATTTACCTCAAAACTTGCGACCAGAAGCTGTTAATTATGTAAAGGGAATTGTATTTGACGCAGAAACTAAGCAAAAATTAAGTGCAACCATAGAAATTATTGATCTAAAAAAATCTGAATCCATTTATGCATCTATGTCTGATGTGATTGACGGTACTTTTTTGGCCACCCTGCCAGGTAATAAAGAATACAGCATAAATGTAGCTAGAGATGGCTATTTATTTTATTCAGAAAATTTCTCGATTAAGAAAAATACTGTTGGTAAACCTATTTTACTAGAAGTGCCCTTGCAAAAAATTGCCGTAGGTAAAAAAGTAGTATTAAAAAATATCTTCTTTGATACCAATAAATTTGATCTGAAGCCCGAATCTAAAACTGAATTGGAGAAAATGATTGATTTCTTAATAGAAAATCCTAAAGTAAGTATTGAGCTTAGTGGTTACACAGATAATGTTGGCGATGATGCCTATAATCTTGAGCTTTCTAAAAACAGGGCAAAAGCAGTTTTCAACTATTTGGTTAACAATAAAATCGCCGCTAACAGATTAAGTTTTAAAGGCTACGGAAAAACCAACCCAATGTCTACCAATAGCACAGAAGAAGGTAGGGCTAATAATAGAAGAACTGAGTTTTTGATTACTAAGGTTGGTGATTAACAATTAGCAATCCGAATAATATTGAGAAAAAGTCAGGAATAACCTAATTATTATTCTTCAACTCGCCCAACTTCTCTACATCCTTCAAATCAAACGGAGTTTCCTGATAAACGAAATAATTTAACCAATTATTAAACAACAGATTCGCATGACCGGTCCAGCAAACCAGTGGCGCATTTTCAGGATCATCACCCCTATAATAATTTTGCGGAATAGCAACATCAATCCCTTTCTCCACATCCCTTACATATTCGGTGTGTAAAGTTAGCGGAGCATATTCAGAATGTCCAGTCAAATAAAACTCACGACCACCTCTTGATGAAGCAATGGCAATCCCTGCATCCTCAGATTCAGATAAAATAGTTACGTCTTTTTTACTTTCAATCTCTGATTTTAATATCGTGGTATATCTGCTATGAGGAATAAAAAATTCATCATCAAAACCCCTAAACAATGGATAACCTTTTTCTGTAGCGGTATGTTTAAAAACGCCGGAAAGCTTTTCAGCTAATTCGGTTTTTTGGATGTGATAAAAATGATAAAGTGCAGCTTGCGAGGCCCAGCAGATGTATAAAGTAGAAGTAACATGAGTTCTTGCCCAGTCAAAAATTTGGATAGCCTCCTCCCAATAATTAACCTCTTCAAATTTCAATAATTCTACCGGCGCACCCGTAATAATCATCCCATCATAATAGTTATTCTTTACGGCACTAAAACCCTTATAAAATTGCTCTAAATGCTCTTCAGAAGTGTTTTTAGAAGTATGCGAATCCAATCTTAAAAATTCTACCTCCACCTGTAATGGGTTGTTAGATAGCAACCGTACAAAATCAGTTTCGGTAGTAATTTTAATAGGCATCAAATTTAAAATCAACACCCTCATTGGGCGAATATCCTGAATATCAGCCCTTAATTCGCTCATCACAAAGATATTCTCTTCTTTTAAAAGTTCTATAGCAGGGAGATTATCTGGAATTTTTACTGGCATATCAATATTTGGTTACTCGGATTTCTTATTTCCGCAAAAATATAAAGAATAAATTAGAAGCAGCATCTCCATTAAGTAATATATCATTAACAATGGCAGTAGCATAGAAACATTATTTTTGGGCGTTTTAACACGCTTTCCGTTCATACGGCTGCAGGCCTTAATCACCAGGCCGGTATCCACTACAATCGTTAACGCAAATCCATCATAAAACTAAAATCATCGTTTCAAAATTGTAGGTTAATCATAGGCATAACAAATCTCAAAAATCACCTTCCAATTTCTATCTTAAACTAAAAGCTAAAAATGATATATTTGCCGCAATATGGGTTACGCAAAAGAAAGAGGAAAATTTGAAAAATTAACCTCAAAAATTAATGGATTGTTAATTTATGATGATAAAAGCCTGGCTATCATTACAGATATATTCGAGCAATATTCTCATTCTGTCAGGATTTTAAAAAACAAAAATCCCGAAGCTTTTACCCCACTCTATCAAAACGAATTAGAACAAGTAAAATTGGCTAAACAAGCTTTAAAACAAAGCGAAGAAGCAGACAGACAGGATAATTTCATTAAATATAGAGATGTGCTATCATCTGCTTTAAATAGCACAATCAAGGCAACCGAGGAAACTACCTAGTTTTTAATATAGCTTTAATTAGGTTTAAATACAAAATCTTCACTTCTTATAAATGGTTTTCTAATTGAATAATTTTTTAAACTCATTTTAAGTGTCCCCCGCTGGCGGTGGTTGTAGGTGGTTAGCCAACTCTATATGTGTTTAAAACATATAACTTAGTATTTACTGTCCCCTCAATAGGGGGATACCTTTCTTCCTCGGTCTGTGTCCTCACAGACAGAAACCACTAAATCTTTTTCTTCCTCGTACTGTGTCCGCACTGATCTAAACCTCTTAATTTTGTTCTACTTAGCAGATTCAAAAGACTTTATCTTCTTCCCCTAATAGCTACCACTCTTCAGTATTTTCAATTCCGGCATCTTTAGCTACAAAAACAGGATCCTTACCTAATTTCCTTTGTCGTTCATAATCCTTGAGAACTTTTAGGGCTGGCTTTCTGAGCAGCACAATAGCAACAACGTTTAACCAAGCCATAATGCCTACACCAATATCTCCTAAAGTCCAGGCTGCTTCAGCAGTTTTAATGGTTCCGTAAAAAGTAGCAACCAAAATCAATATCCTCAATAAATAGACCCATATTTTATTTCCTGATTTGTCCAGGTAACTCAAATTTGTTTCTGCAATATAGTAGTAAGCCATAATGGTAGTAAAGGCAAAAAACAATAAAGAAATAGCAATGAAACCCGCCCCTAAAGAAGGGAAATGTGATGCAATGGCTAACTGGGTATATTCTGCTCCAATTTTTGCCCCAGGTATATTTTCTACAATAAAACCTCCTGATGAGTTAAGTACATTATATTTTCCGGTAAATAAAATCATTAAAGCGGTAGCGGTACAAACAAATAAGGTATCCACATAAACTGAAAATGCCTGTACCAAACCTTGCTTGGCAGGATGACTTACCTCTGCGGCGGCGGCAGCATGCGGAGCAGTTCCTTGTCCTGCCTCATTAGAATAAATCCCTCTCTTCACTCCCCAAGCCACAGCCATTCCAAATATGCCGGCAAATGCAGGTTCTAAATCAAAAGCCGATCTGATAATGAGCGAAAATACCGAAGGAATCTGAGTAAAATTAATCCCTATAATCACCAACGACATTAAAATATAACCCCCAGCCATAAATGGTACCACAATTTCTGCCACTTTACCAATCCTTTTAACCCCACCAAATATGATGAGTCCTAATAAAATAGCCACTCCAGCACCTGTATAAGCCACTGGGATATCAAAAGCATTTTTTACACTTAAAGCGATACTATTACTTTGCACTCCCGGTAATAAAATGGCAGTACTAATTACTGTAGCAATGGCAAATACAATGGCATACCATTTAATTCCCAAACCTTTTTCTATATAGAAAGATGGGCCTCCTCGATATTGCCCATTATTTACTTGTTTATAAACCTGACCTAATGTTGCCTCTATAAATGCTGATGCACTTCCTAAAAAGGCAATCACCCACATCCAGAATACCGCACCCGGCCCTCCCATTGCAATAGCAGTAGCTACTCCAGCAATGTTTCCCGTTCCAATACGTCCAGAAATTGCAATGGCAAAAGCTTGAAAAGAACTCACTCCCTTTGCAGAACTTTTTCCATCAAAAAGTAACTTCACCATTTCTTTGAGATACCTCACCTGCAAAAAACGAGTGACTATAGAAAAGTAAATTCCTACACCCATGCATAAGATGATTAAGGCATTACTCCAAATTAAGTCGTTGATACCATTGATGATTTTGTCCATTCAGTTTGATTTTATATTATTTCTCCTAAATAAAGAATTTATTTACTCATTTAATTCATAAACCTCATTTTTTTTAAAGCGATTGAGTTAAAATTTCAACTTTTATGGTGAATTGCAGATTAAAAAGTTAAGATTTCTTTTAATAAGCGATTTTATGGTCAAGAATTAAAAATGGGGATACCTTGAAATCTAATAACTTCCCATGATATAAGTGTCCTCGGCTAGTGGGGGTTGGGAGTGGTTAGCCAAATTAGAAATATTTTTATTTAAACATAAACTTAGAGTTTACCTCCCCCTGCCCCCTCCAAAGGGGGATATCTTGCAACCGTAATAATAAAATCTTGATTTTTTAAAAGGCATTAAGTTCTGTCAAATCCTTTCCATAATATAAGTGTCCCCAGCTGGCGGGGGTTGGGGGTGGTTAGCCTTTTGAAAATAATTGCGAGTAAAAACCTGTCACGATTTCTCGGGAAAGCAATCTGTTTTAATAATGAAAACATTTCTAAGCGGATTGCAATCCTTGCTATTTGTAAATTCAAGATGCGCTATCCCTAACATTTGGAACAGCTAGGTTGGCTTATTCTGTTGTAAAGAAGTCTGCCATTAATTCTGCTTGTTTTAAAACTGTCTCAATTGCTTTTGCTTGTTTGTCTGGCGGATAACCCCATTTTGTCAAGGTTCGCTTAACAATTACCATTAGTCTTGCTCTTGCACTTTCTCTGATTGTCCAGTCTATAGTTGCGTTTGCTCTTACTTTGTCTGTAATTTCTCTTGCAATTTCTTTGAGTTGGTCGTCACCCAAAACCATTACTGCACTATCGTTTACTTCTAAAGCATTGTAAAATGCAACTTCGTCTTTTGTCAATCCAAGTCGCTCACCTTCTTTATCGGTTTCTTTAATTTCTCTTGCAATGTTGATGAGTTCTTGAATAATTTCGGCTGTTGTAAGTAAGTTATTTTGGTAGCGTTTTATTGCACCTTCCAACATTTCTAAAAGTTTTTTGCTCTTTACTAAATTAGTTTTAGAACGTGTTTTTATTTCATCATTCAATAATTTCTTCAAAAGTTCTAAAGCTAAATTTTGATGCTTCATTCCTTTTACTTCTAAAAGAAATTCATCAGATAAAATTGAAATGTCTGGTTTTTCCATACCAGCTGCTTCAAAAATATCCATCACTTTGTCGCTACTTAATGCTTTGTCAACTATTTGTTTGATTGCGGTTTCTATTTCAATATCAGATTTGCCTGTTCCTGTTCCTTCAAATTTTACAAGTCTTGCTTTTACTGCCTGAAAAAATGCAATGTCGTCTTTGATTTCCATTGCTCTTTCGTGTGGAATTGATAACGCAAAGGCTTGGCTTAACAATGTTACTTCTCTAATGAAACGAGTTTTACCATCTTCTAAACCTAAAATATGTTCTTCTGATTGCAGAATGATTGACATTTTTTCTTTTGCTTCTACATTGAAAAAACGTCTATAATTAAATTTGAAACTATTCGCATAATACGCTTCAGGTTCTTCGGCAACTATATCATTTTGTGTTCTTGCTTCTTCATTAAAAAACTGCTGAACTACTTCAAACTTTTCATTCATCAAGGCAATTGCTTTTTCTAAATCCAAAGTTGGTTCGCCTTTTCCTCCTGCATCTGAATAAAAAGACAATGCTTTTTTTAAGTCTGTTGCTATTCCTAAATAGTCAACTATCAAACCGCCTGGTTTATCTTTGAAAACACGGTTTACCCTTGCTATTGCTTGCATAAGGTTGTGTCCTCTCATTGGTTTGTCAATGTAGAGAGTATGTAAACAAGGAGCATCAAAACCAGTTAACCACATATCACGAACAATAACCAAACGCAAAGGGTCGGCAGGGTCTTTCATCCGTTCTGCTAAATTTTTACGCTGTTGTTTTGTTGTGTTGTGGCGTTGCATCTCTGGACCGTCAGCACTCGTTGAAGTCATAACAACTTTAATCGCTCCTTTACTTAAATCTTCATTGTGCCATTCGGATCTTAATGCAATAATTTCTTTATATAAATCGGCTGCAATTCTTCGGCTCATTGCTACAATCATTCCTTTGCCATCAAATACTTTTTGGCGTTCTTCAGAATGGGTTACAATGTCTTTGGCTAAATTCTTTATCCGTTCTTCATTACCTACAATTGCCTCCAATTTTGTGTATTTGGCTTTGGCTTTTTGTTGGTCGGTTATTTCTTCGTCTTCTTCAAGTTCTTTGTCAAATTCTTCAATAAGGCGTTTACCCTCTTCATCTAAATTCACTTTTGCCAAACGACTTTCGTAATATATACGAACCGTTGCACCATCGTTTACGGCTTGTAAAATATCATAAACGTCTACATACTGTCCGAAAACTTGCGGAGTATTTACATCTGTGCCTTCAATCGGTGTGCCTGTAAAGCCTATGTATGTGGCGTTTGGCAAAGCATCCCGCATATATTTGGCAAAGCCATACGCAATACGTTCTCCAATTTTTTCTTTTGTTTCTTTGTCTTTTACTTCTTTGATGGATGCTTCAAAACCATATTGTGTTCTGTGGGCTTCGTCCGCTATTACTACAATGTTTTTTCGTTCCGAAAGTTGCTCGTAAACAGATTTTTGGTCTTCGGGCAGGAACTTTTGAATGGTGGCAAACACAATTCCACCGCTTGCCACTTTTAGTAATTCTTTTAAATGCGCTCTGTCTTTGGCTTGAACAGGTTCTTGTCTTAGTAATTGTTTTGAGTTTGCAAACGTGTCAAATAATTGGTCGTCCAAATCATTACGGTCTGTAATTACTAAAATGGTTGGGTTTTGCATTTCGGGCGCTGTAATCAGTTTGCCAGAATAAAAAACCATACTTAAACTTTTACCCGAACCTTGTGTATGCCAAACCACACCACCTTTTTTGTCTCCGTTTGCTCCTGATGCAATTATAGAAGATTGCACCGCTTTGTTTACAGCGTAATATTGATGATAAGCTGCTAATTTTTTTACGGTTTCTATTTGTGTAATTCCTGTTTTTGCATCTTCCTTCTTACTCTTTTCAAATACTATGAAATTACGAACCAAATCTAAAAGGGTAGAAGGGTTCAACATTCCTTTAAGCAATATTTCTAATTGTGGAATAAATCGTGATGCTTCTTTTTTTCCGTCTGCTGTTTTCCAAGTCATAAAACGACTGAACCCTGCCGAAACACTTCCTGCTTTACATTCCATTCCGTCTGATATTACGCAAATGGCATTATATGTAAACAAACTTGGAATAGTTGATTTGTAAGTTTGCAATTGGTCAAACGCTTTTCGCATTGTGGCGTTTTCGTCTGCCGCATTTTTTAATTCAATAACTACTAATGGCAAACCGTTTACAAAAAGTAAAACATCTGGGCGTTTGTTCTGATTTTTCTCAACAATAATATATTGATTGACAACTAAAAATGTATTGTTAAACGGATTTTCGAAATCTACCAATGCCACTTCATAGCTACGTTCAAAGCCATCTTGTTGATAAGGTATTTTTACTTTTTCTACTAATAGTTGATGAAAAGTTTCGTTGTTGTGCAATAATTCAGGCGAATAAATCCGCAAAACTTTTTGAATAGCTTGTTCTTGTGCATCTTGTGGAATGTTCGGATTTAAAACTGAAACCGATTTACGTAAACGGTCAACTAAAACAATTTGCTCAAAACTTTCTCTTTCCGTTGCTTCTGCACCCGGAGCAATAGACAAGCCGTGAACATACTCCCAACCCATAGATTGAAGCACTTCTAATGCAAAGGTTTCTATTTTATCTTCTGTGATTGGTTTCATTTACAAAGCTCGTCTTTATTTTCAACACAATATTTTTCAACTTCTTTTAACCAGCTATCATACCAGTACCAGAAATTTGCTACTAATACTCCAAAACTCTTGCCCTCATTTTTTGCATCAAGAGCTTTCCAAAGTTGAGTATGTTGGTACATCCCAAATTTTTTGTACCCCTTACCTTTCATTATTTTAATGATTTCTGCTGGCAGATGTTTTGGTTTTTCTCTATCTCTAATAATTCTATATTCTTTATTTAAACCAGCAGCTTCGGGTGAATCTGCTTTTATAAACTCTATTACTTTATCTGCTTGCCCTTTGGTATTGGCTGTTTTTGGGACATACAAAACACGATATGAGTATTGTGGATTGTTGTAATCAGCATCGGAGACACTATCATCAAAATCATTAATGTAAGAGGCAATACTTTTAGGCAAATCTGTAAACTCATTTAGTTGTTTTCCGTGTTCCTCCGATATTGAAGAAAATTGTAAAGAAAACGATAAATATTTATCAATACCATAGTTTACGCCAAACAAACTTTTTACATAGTGATTGTAATTGAGGCAACAGGCCTGAAATCTTGCGCTGAGATAATCATCAATTCTTGTTGTCATTTGATGTTCTATTTCGTGTCTAAGCCCAATTAGAAATTTAAGATTAGCTTTAGGAACACTTTCAATTGGACAATTATCATCGTTTAAACACCTTTCTAATTCCCAAAATTTAAAAGCACCTCTCGAAGTTTTATCATACTTCTTGATTTTTGGACCTTGCTTATAATATCTATAATCAATTCTCTTATCCTTATAATAAGCGTGTAAAAAGTATGTCCAAGAAATATTTGCTAAAACGATAAAACTTTCGGATTTAAAGGCAATATTGGGATTATTAAAAATTTGGACGGCACAAAGCATTGCTTCCCTTGATTTGGTCAAGAGTTCTTCTTTGATTGAATACAATTTTCGTTGCCTTTTTGACATAATTTATAAATCTACCCTTACCTCACCATTCATCAACTTTGGCAACAAAGTATTTCTTATTTGGGTTAAGGTGCGGATTTGTTTATGATTATCAATCAATTTATCAATCATCGGGGTAATTCTTTCATTGTATTGGTCAAATAATTCTTTTGGAGGAATTGAAATCATTGCTTGTTGCAAATGCACTCTTTGAATATGTCCCATAGTTGTTGACTTAGATTCTGCAATAACTTTAAATTCGGGCAAATGATGCTTAGTTGCCAAATAATAAAACCATTTTGGATATTTTTTTGACGAAACTTTAAATAAATGCTGATTTAATGCACCTTCTCCACCTGTCCAAAACACAACTTCTAAGCTTCCACTCCAAGAAAACAAAACATCACCATCTTGAACAATATATTGCAATGGAATATCTCTGCTGCATTTATCTGAATTTTCAGAAATGCCTTGTTTCATTTCTCTAATTTTGATTACGGGTAGATAATCAATTTTAGCAGGAAATTTTTGCAAAGCTAAACCATTCAAATAATCTGTAATTTCGGGTAAACTTTTCTCTTCCCAACTCTCCTCCGCTTCTTCCACAAACCACTGCCTAAAAAGCGTTTCAGCCAATTGCTCTAATGTTTTGTTTTGGCGGTGTAGCAGGTCTATTTTATCATCTAAACTGCTAAGGATGGTGGCAATTGCGGTTTGTTCTTGTAAGGGTGGTAAGAGAATATCAATCGATTTGATTTCTTCAAAATTGATGTTAGGCTGTGCCGATTGCCCAGACATATTATTTACAAAATCAATAACACTTTTTTGTCTTAAATAGTAATGAATAAATTTAGGTTTAGCTTTTTCTTGATTTAATCGAATAATTGCTAATGCCTGATTTGTATTTGCAGGAAGCATATCTTCTGTAACCAAACCATTCTTGCCAAGATAAATCCCTGCCATTGAATACAGAATGTCGTCTTTTGCTAATTGAGAACGTTTTAATTTTTGATGCACTGCCTCATCAATAAAAACAAAAGTTGATTTATCAATTTTACCATCATAGCTTACGGCTTCAGACTTTATATAATTGATTCCCTTATTAATGAATTTTCCTCCTAATGAGGATGGTGTTGTCCCTTTGGTAATAAGTTTTGTTACATCACCCAATTTACATTCCTTCCACTTACTATACAACTCAATCCCCACACGGTCAATATGGTCTTTTAAATCAGGTTCTTTTATGCTGTGGTAGTTTATCAAATCAATTTTATGGGTAATGCCATTTTCTTCAAATGCCACACTCATCGCAATAATATCATCGGTGGTTAGTTCTTGACCTTTTATGGCAATATCAATATCGCTATCAGGTCGGTAATTGCCTTTGGCTCTGCTACCAAAAACAAGGGCTTTATCCACTTTTGAGTGTTGCTCAAAAACGGCTATAAGTTTATCAATAATATGTTGCTCCAATCCAAATTTCATTCGGTGTCGTTTGGGTTAAAAAGGTTTTTCTCTTCGTTTATTTTTTCTAATTGTAAACGAGTTTCTAACTGAATGAACAAATCGTGGTAAGTATCTAAAATATTTTCGGCAATGTCGTCTGCTGTTTCACCATCGTAACTGTGTGAAGTTAAATCACGGGATTTCTTCATTGCTTTCCACGCTTCTTCACCTTTAATAATGCCATCTTCTAGAGCCTGTGTAATAATTACATTTGGACCACCATTGTCATTGGGGCGGTTGTGGTGTCGCAAATAATCTTGCAAGGTTTTCCATGCCAAATCAAAAGTAAATTCAAAACCTTGTATCAAGCCTTGTTGTTCCAAGTCTGATAAGTCTCTTTCTTCTGCCAAAGCCACAGCTTCGCCAAGTCTTGCTAAGGCTTTTCGGTAATTATTAAACCGCTGTATCCAGCGTATATCTTCGTTAGCCATTGGTTGGTTGTGTGCTTGTCCAATTAATAATTATTTGTTTACCATCATCGAAAACCCTGAATCCAAGGCTTTTCTTTTTCAAAACTTCGGTTCCTTTAAACGTAAAGGATTTTGCAAATGGTTTGCTTTCGTGTTTAATATTGACAATCAAAGTGTCAAATGAAGAAATCCCATCAAGGTGAACTCTATAATTCACTGATGTTTCTTGCCTAGTTGATGGTCTTATAGTTCTGTTTCTAATTATCTCAGCCATTTACAGGTAGTTTTATTTTTGATAAATTTTCAGTAATCTTCTTATTCAAATCTGCCTCTTCGGCAATTTGTTTTTCCAGTTCTGTTTTCAATGAAGTAAAGCGTTCAACAAAATCAAAATAATCGTCTTCATCTGCCAGTCCAACATATCTACCCGGAGTTAGCACATAATTTAGTTTTGCCACTTCTTCAATAGTTGCCACTTTGCAAAAACCAGCTACATCTTCATAATCTCCATCTGGGTTACGCCAGTTGTGGTAAGTGCTTGTTATTAAATTTATATCACCTTCGCTTAAATCACGGTTTTTGCGGTTTATTAAAAAGCCCATATTTCTGGCATCAATAAACAAGATTTCGTTTTCACGTTTTCTAAAACCACCATTGATTTTGTTCCGCGATAAAAACCATAAACAAGCTGGTATTTGTGTATTTAGAAATAATTTGGTCGGCAGGTTTACAATACAATCCACCAATCCTTTTTCAACCAAGGCTTTTCTTATGTCACCTTCGCCAGTTGTGTGGGTTGTTAATGCACCTTTAGATAAAACAAACCCTGCTTGCCCTGTTGGTGCTAAATGATACAAGAAATGTTGTATCCAAGCATAGTTTGCGTTTCCAGTTGGAGGTGTTAATTTTTCGCCCAACACTTTCCATCTTGCATCATCACGTAATAGTTCACCACTCCAGTCGCTATCATTAAACGGTGGGTTGGCAATAATATAATCGGCTTTTAAATCTTTGTGTGCATCGTTCAAAAAGGAACCTTCATTGTTCCATTTTACATTACTGCTATCAATGCCACGAATGGATAAATTCATTTTTGCCAAACGCCAAGTCGTTTGGTTGCTCTCTTGTCCATAAATGGAAATGCGGTCGGCAGGATTTAATGCTAACCCAACTTTCCCTTTTTTCTTGTAATTGTCTTGATGAGATTTGATGAATTTTTCGCTTTGCACAAACATTCCTCCACTACCACAACAAGGGTCAAAAACTCGTCCTTCATAAGGTTCAAGCATTTCAACCAACAATTTCACAACGCTTTGCGGTGTGTAAAACTGTCCGCCTTTTTTTCCTTCTGCCAATGCAAATTCGCCCAAGAAAAATTCAAATACTTGACCAAGTAAATCTTTGCTTTGTGCTTCTTTTGTTCCCAAAGTTGCAGAGCCAACAAGGTTTACCAGTCCGCCTAAACTGGCTTTGTCAAGTTTTTCTTGTGCAAATACTTTTGGTAAAACACCACGCAAAGAAGGGTTGTCTTTTTCAATAGCGTCCATTGCATCGTCAATGTCTTTCCCAATGGTCGGTTGTGTTGCTCTGCCTTGTATGTAAGTCCAGCGAGCCATAACAGGAACGAAAAATATTTTGTCTGCCAAGTATTCGTTTTTGTCTTCGGGGTCTGCACCTTCGCTTTTTTGAGCAACTAATTTTTGGTATTGTTCTTCAAAAGCGTCTGATATATATTTCAGGAATATCAAACCCAAAGCAACATGTTTGTACTCGGCAGCATCCATATTTTTACGGAGCTTGTCGGCTGCTTTCCAGAGTTTTTTCTCTAGTGGTTCTTCTGTTTCAACTTTTTGTTTGGCCATTATAAATTAGAATGTGATATCATTTGATTTAAAAAAAGAAAAGATAATTTCCTCATGATATACTTTAGAAAAGTAATTAGTCATCATTATTCCACGCATAGGTTTATTTAGGCTAACAAATTAGCTTAATCTATAATCTAAACCAAAAAAATATTGCTTTAGGTGAAAAATACTAGATTAAATTCATCCTATAGGTTTTGCAACAGGGATGGTAATTAAAATTTTGAAAAAATTTGCCCGCAGGGCCGCAGCGATAGCGGAGTAATGAACAGCCCGGCTGTTGCCCTTAAAATTCTTTTCATTATTACCTATAAATTAATTTTATTGACTCAATAGTTAACTACAGCACAAAATACCTAAACCATAGGATAACTATAGGATAACCATAAGAGAACCATAGGATAACTATAAAAAAGCGTAAGCCTAAATTTGTTTTATTTTAAAAACGGATTTGAAAAACAGGATAATGAAAATATACTCCTAAAGAAAGTTTGTGATAAAACTCAATTGAGATAGATTAGCTTATAGTTGTGGAATAATCTGACAAATAATTTCTGTACATAAATTTATTCTTAAAACAGGCTGGCATCCTAAAAAACATAAAGCACAAAAAAACCGCCCCAAACTTAACTGAAGCGGCTTTAAATAAATTAAATAAGATTATAGTATCAATAAAATAATGATGATTACTAATAAAGCAGTTACAGAAAGATAAATACCACCATTGCTAATTGCATTGGCTTGTTTTTTCATATCTCTTAATTCTGTTCTTAATTCTTGTTTTTGAGTACGGGTTAGGTTAGACCTATCCATGTTTCTGATTTCTTCTACTCTATTGGTCAATTTTAATAACTGAGTTTGTTGTTGCTCTGTTAATGGCTGATTATCCTTTTTAGTGTCAGCTGAAGCTACATTTACACTTCCAATTAATAAAAAGAATGATAATGCTACGTAAATTAATTTTTTCATGTGTTTTGTTTTATGGGGTTAATTATGTTTAGCATAGAATAAAAATTAAGCCAAAATTAAATTGTAGCGTTTAAGGTTAATTTATAAAGGATTGGTTATTTATAAATTTAGATTTGTCTGTTTAAAAGTACAGTTTAATTGAGTATTACTTGTTGATGCGGATTTTGTAATGCAAAATCAAATATCAGCTTTTCTATAAACTGGTAGGATGGATAAGGTTGCAACAGAGATTTAGCTTTTTCTAAATTATCTGGTAATTGATGCTCTGGTAAGTAACCCATTCCGTAGAAAATGCCTTTTTCCATTAGGATACAGCTTTTTTCTAATCGGTTTCTGCCGTTATCTATAATTAAAAACGAAGGTAAACCTTGCATTAAATGTCCTATTAAGGTATTTACTTTTTGGTTATAATCTGCTACATTATCCTTTTGTGCACAGATACAATTACCTGCCAATAATGCGATGCAATCTTCGGTGGTCTTTTGCAGGTTGCACATTTTAGGGCAAAGTCCGTATTCTTCACACCATTTGCGTAACAGCGATTGAGATTCGGCCAGGGAATTAAATAAATAAGTAGGTTTTAAATTCTTGATCTTTTTACCTACGCCAAACCTTAAAAATCCTTTTTGGTCTTCATAAAGATAAAGGCAATGCCTCCTTTCTGGTTTCTTTGCGGCACTATTATTTGCTGGCCACAGGCGTTTAATTTCGATGTTCTCCAAAATCATGGCCTGTAACTCGGTACCACAAACCTGATGAGAAATCTTCCGGATCTCTCTTAAAAAATCTTGTTTATTTCTATGCGGACTATTGTTAGAAAAATGGCTTAAAATCCTTCGATATAGGTTTTTAGCTTTCCCCACATAGATAATTTTATCCTTTTTATCCTTAAAATAATACACTCCGGGTTGTCTTGGGATATTTTCTATCTGGCTTCTAGAGATAAATGGTGGCAAAGCTTCTTCTTTCGCCTTTGCCTTTAAAGCTTCCTGGATATATCCGTTTTCATCTGCTTGCACCATCATTTTAAAAATGGTAGCTGTTGCAAATGCATCGCCCGCAGCCCGGTGTCGGTTTTGGATAGGAACATTTAAACTCCTGCTCAATTTACCTAAACTGTATGAGGGTAAACCAGGAAATATTTTTCGGGCCAACCTTACCGTACATAATTTTTTATTGCCTAAAGTATAGCCTTCTTTTTTAAGGTGATGGTTTACAAAAGAATAATCGAAATTGACGTTATGGGCAACAAATATCTTTTGATCTAGCAGTTCGAATATGCGAGGGGCAACTTCCTCAAATGATGGCGCTTTACTCACCATCTCGTTTGTAATGCCCGTTAGGCTTTGTATAAAAATGGGTATTTCCTGAAAAGGATTGATTAAGGTTTGATATTCTTCGATTATATTTTCCCCATTATGGATAAAAATAGCAATCTCTGTCATACCATGGGCACTGGCATGACCTCCGGTAGTCTCGATATCTACAATTGCATACAAATTATCCATTGCCCAAAACTAGTACATTTCGCTAATATTCTTAGCAATTAAATTCAAAAATCTTTAGGAACGAATTTCGTTTTTATTTATATCTTCACCCGATTTATTTTTAACGTATGAAATTTAAGGTAATTTTAACATTAGGCTTAGCAGCCAGCACTTTATTTGCAAACGCACAAAGCAAAAAAGCAAAACAAAAAGCTAAAGAAACTATGGAAGAAAGCGCACCAGCACCAATGTCGGAATTAGATTCTGCAAGTTATTCTTTTGGATTAAAAATAGCTATGGGCTTAAAATCTGATGGGGTAAAAAGTTTAAACTACGCTTTACTGAGCCAGGCAATGGATGATGTTTTTAACGACAAAACTTTAAAAGTAACTGACGAACAAGCCGGACCAACCATCAGCAGCTTTTTAAAGAAAATCAGCGAGTCTAAATTTGCAGCAGCAAAAGATTCGGGAATCACTTTTTTAAACAATAACAAAAAGAACCCAAAGATAACCAGTTTACCTAGCGGCTTACAATACGAAGTAATTACCATGGGAACGGGCGCAAAACCAGCAGCAACAGATGAGGTTACCGTAAATTACAGAGGAACTTTAGTAGATGGAAAACAATTTGATAGTTCTTACGATAGAAACGAGCCTTTAACTTTACCATTAAACAACGTAATACCAGGATGGACAGAAGGCGTTCAGTTAATGCCAATTGGTTCTAAATTCCGTTTTTACATTCCTTATGAATTAGGTTATGGAGAGCGTGGAGCAGGTCAAGACATTCCACCTTACAGCACTTTAATTTTTGATATCGAATTATTGAAGATTGGTAAATAACTTTTAAGATCTTATTTTAAAAAGGGCTGCTTTTAGTGGCCCTTTTTTTTGTGGGGGGAAATGTGGGGATTTTCATTTGTTTGAATTTTTTATTTGATTAAATTTTTCTTTTGTCTGAATCTTGATGAACAGGATTAAAGGATAAAAAGGATTTCTAATCCCTTTAGCATTAAGAAAATCCTGAAATCGTGAAAATCGAGATTCTGACAAAATATAATCCTGAATCTTGATGAACAGGATTAAAGGATAAAAAGGATTTTTAATTCCTTTAACCTCAAGAAAATCTTTAAATCAAGATTCTGATAGTTAACTTAGTAATTCAAAAAAGTTTTAATATGATTTTAACATTAGAGGAAATTACATTTAAGATTATTGGCTGTGCCATGAAAGTTCATAATACACTGGGCAATGGCTTTCAAGAATTAATTTATCAAAGATGTTTGTCTATTGAATTAGAAAAGGCTCAACTTTCTTTTGTTCGAGAACAAGAACAAACTATTTATTATGAAGGCGTAGACGTAGGTACAAGAAGGGTCGATTTCTTTGTAGAAGAGAAAGTATTAATAGAAATTAAGGCGCTAATAAATCTGGAAGATGTTCATTTGGCTCAAG
The DNA here is from genome assembly GCF_001652725.1 of Pedobacter psychrophilus. Classification (GTDB taxonomy): domain Bacteria; phylum Bacteroidota; class Bacteroidia; order Sphingobacteriales; family Sphingobacteriaceae; genus Pseudopedobacter; species Pseudopedobacter psychrophilus. The sequence continues at coordinate 74,512 of NZ_LWHJ01000027.1, read as the reverse complement.
CTAAAAATTACTTGGTTGCTTATGACATGGAGGTTGGTTTGCTGATTAATTTTGGTGCCGTAAGTCTGCAATACAAGAAAGTATATCATTCAAAAAAACATCCTATAAAAAAAGCCAAATAGTCTGAATCTTAATTAACAGGCAAATAGTCTGAATCTTGATTAACAGGATTAAAGGATAAAAAGGATGTTATCGTCTAAGAAATCCAGAAAATCCTGAAATCGATAAAATCAAAATTCTGACAAAAAATAATTCTGAATCTCGATTACCAGGATTAAAGGATAAAAAGGATTTATAACCATTTGACATCAAAAAAATCCTGAAATCACGGAAATCAAGATTCAGACAAAAAGTTTGCAAGTCAAAATCAAGAAAATCCTTAAATCGAGAAAATCAAGATTCTGACAGAAAATAGTTTTGAATCTCGATCAACAGGATTAAAGGATAAAAAAGATTTATAACCCATTTGACATCAAGAAAATCCTTAAATCGAGAAAATCAAGATTCAGAAAAAAAGTTTGTAAGTCAAAAATCATGAAAATCCTGAAATCGAGAAAATCAAGATTCAGACAAAAAGTGGCAAAAAAAACCGTTCATCCTAAAAACACCACATTTCATCTACAAAATTTTCGATAATCAGTTCCAAGCGTTTACATTTATCGTATGGAAAAATCGCCAATAATAACGGTAGAAAATTTAGTCAAGAATTACGATAAGTTTGAAGCTGTAAAAGGAATCAGTTTTGAGGTAAAGGAAGGTGAAATTTTCGGCTTGCTAGGTCCCAACGGAGCTGGAAAAACCACCACTTTAGAAATTATGGAAACCTTGAGGGATAAAACCTCGGGTAAAGTGATGATAGGTGGATTTGATTTAGAAAAATCGCCAAATGATATTAAACACATCATTGGTGTTCAATTACAAGCTGCGGGATATTATCCAAACCTTAATTTAACAGAACTCATCAAGCTTTTCTCCGGACTATACGGAATAGACGTGAATGCGATTGATTTGCTATCAAAAGTTTCTTTAGTTGATAAAGCCAAAGCGAAATACAAAGAGCTTTCCGGCGGACAAAAACAGCGGTTCTCTATTGCTACTACATTAATCAACAAACCAAAAATCATCTTTTTAGACGAACCTACAACTGGTCTCGACCCTCAAGCCAGAAGAAATCTTTGGGATTTAATATTAGAAATTAGGTCTACTGGAACGACCATCGTTTTAACCACACATTATATGGATGAAGCAGAAGTTTTATGTGATAGGATTGCATTTATCGATAATGGTAAAATCATAGACATCAATTCTCCAGACCAGTTTATTGATGATTTAGTGGCATCAGGTTTTGAGCGTAAAAAAGAAGTGAAGAAAGCCAATTTGGAAGATGTATTCATCCATTTTACAGGCAAAGATTTAAGAGAAAGTTAATCGGCAATTTATCATATCAAACAAAATGAAAATTAAAAAATATAGTCATATAAAATCTACCATAGCCATTGCTAGGGCAAGTTTTAAATCCATTTTAAGAAGTCCGTCTGCAGTGGTTTTCTCCTTATTATTTCCATTGATATTTATCGTTGTTTTCGGTTTTATTGGTGGAGGTGGCATTACAGTGGATGTTGGTTTGGATAACAAAAGTGACACCATCAATCCCATTTATAAAACTTTAAATCAAATTAAAGTGGTTCATTTTGTGGTTGAAGATGATAAAACCATGAACCAGGATCTGGAAAAAGGACGTATCGACGCCGTTATAAATATCCAGAAAAACCCAAATGGTTTACCTGCTTATTTTGTTAACGTAAAATATACCGAAGCAAGTAAAGAAAAAGGAAGCATCTTAAAATCAGTGCTTAGCAATGTTATTTTACCGATAAATACCAAAGCTAATGATGCACCGCCGCCAGTTGCAGAATTAAGGGAAACTACCATTTCTGGCCGGGAATATAAAACCATAGATTTCATTTTACCAGGACAATTAGGCTTTGCATTATTAAGTACAGGCGTTTTCGGGACAGCATTCGTTTTCATTAGTCTGCGTTTAACATTAGTAATCAAACGGTTTTTTGCAACACCAGTCACTAAAGCAAGCATTGTTTTAGGTGAAGCAATAGCCAGGATAGTATTTGCGCTATTCACCGCTATTTTCATCATTTTAGTAGGCCATTTTGCTTTCGGCTTTACGTTAATAAATGGCTTCACAACTGTGGTAAACATGTTAATTCTATCCACTTTAGGGTTAATTGTGTTTTTAGGATTTGGCTTGGCAGTTTCTGGAGTCGCAAAAAATGAAAGTATCGTCCCTCCTATTGCAAACATCATTACTTTACCTCAATTTTTACTTTCAGGCACATTCTTTTCTATATCCGCTTTCCCAACCTGGTTGCAACCAATTAGCAGGGCTTTACCCTTAACTTATTTAAACGACGCCTTAAGAAAAGTTGCCTTTGAAGGAGCAACACTATGGGATGTTCACCATCAAATTTTAATACTATTAATTTGGGGAATAGGCATATATGCACTTGCAGTAAAAGTTTTTAAATGGGAATAATTTGGGCGTTTTAACACGCTATCCGCTGTAGTTTTTTTGCATTTGCTAATTGACAATTGCAAAAAAAGCTGCCGCTCCTATCGTTAACGCAAAACAGAATCTCAATAAAAATTTGAATCTCAATAAATAACACAACAAACAACAAGTTAAAATAAAGAAAATCATGATTCAGACAAAAAAAATCCTGAATCTTGATGACCAGGATTTAAGGACAAAAAGGATTTTCACCCATTTTAAATGAAGAAATTCAAGATTCAAGACAGATTCTAAATCAAGAAAATCCTGAAATCGAGAAAATCAAGATTCAGACAAATTCTAAAATCAAGAAATCAAGAAAATCAAGATTCTGACAAAAAATTTCAAACAAAAAACATACAATTTTTACCATTAAAACCTTAATTAAATTCACATTAATTATTTGATTTTATTTTTCTTAAATTTGCGCTCCAAATTACTGAATAAATTTATATGAAGTTATCACAATTCAAATTCCATTTACCCGAATCTCTAATTGCTCATACCCCATCAGAAAGTCGCGACGAGTCCCGTTTAATGGTTTTAGATAAAAAAACCGGCAAAATTGAGCACAAAATATTTAAGGATGTCCTTGGATATTTTGAAGAAAAAGATGTGATGATTTTAAATAATACCAAGGTTTTCCCTGCTCGTTTATACGGTAACAAAGAAAAAACTGGTGCAACTATAGAAGTTTTCTTGTTAAGAGAATTAAATAAAGAATTACGTTTATGGGATGTTTTAGTAGACCCTGCTCGTAAAATAAGAGTTGGTAATAAACTATATTTTGGTGATGATGATTTGTTAGTTGCCGAAGTTGTTGATAACACCACTTCAAGAGGACGTACAATCCGTTTCCTTTTTGATGGTACAGATGAAGAATTTAGACAAAACATAGAAATTTTAGGCGAAACTCCACTTCCTAAATATATTAAACGTAAACCAACCGCAGAAGATAAAGATCGTTACCAAACCATTTTCGCTAAAAACGAAGGTGCTGTAGCTGCCCCAACTGCTGGTTTGCATTTTAGTCGTGAGTTAATGAAACGTCTGGAATTAAAAGGAGTTGATTTTGCAGAAGTAACACTACATATTGGTTTAGGAACTTTCAGACAAGTTGAGGTTGAAGATTTAACCAAACATAAAATGGATTCTGAGCAAATCATCATCGAACAAAAAGATGCTGATATTGTGAACAAAGCCAAAGAAGAAAAAAGAAGAATTTGTGCAGTAGGTACTACAGTAATGAGATCAATTGAATCTGCAGTTTCTGCTAACCACACTTTAAAGCCAGTTAACGATTGGACTTCAAAATTCATTTTTCCTCCTTACGATTTCAGCATCGCAAATAGCATGATTACTAATTTCCATACACCAGAATCAACCTTATTAATGATGGTTGCTGCATTTGGAAACTATGATTACGTAATGAATGCTTATGAACAAGCAGTAAAAGAAAAATATAGATTTTTTAGCTATGGCGATGCCATGTTGATTATCTAATTTGATATATAATATTTTACAAAAAGACCGATTTTATCGGTCTTTTTTGTTTAATTGGATTTAATTATGAGCCATCAAAATACTTTTTATACCATTATTGTAGCCGGCGGAAGTGGAAGCCGCATGAGTAGCGATATTCCTAAACAATTTTTAAAGGCTAATGGTTTACCTATTTTGATGCATACCATCAATACATTTCATCTTAACAAATATCAACCTCAAATAATTTTAGTTTTGGCTAATGCCGATGAAAAGCTTTGGCATGATTTAATTGAAGAGTATTCATTTAAAGTTCCACATCAAATTGTTTTTGGCGGAGAGCAAAGATTTTATTCCGTAAAAAATGGTTTAGAAAAAATAAAAGAAGAAAATGCAATTATTGCCATTCATGATGCAGTTCGTCCTTTAGTTTCTCAAAACACAATTAGCAATTGCTTTGAGACTGCCGTAACAAAAGGAAATGCAATTGCCGCAATCCCTTCTAAAGATTCCATCAGAAAATTAACTAACGGCAAAACCGAAGCTTTGGATAGGAAAGAAATTTATCTGGTCCAAACTCCGCAAACCTTTCAACATCCTCAGCTAAAAAAAGCTTATCAACAAAATTATCAAGACTTATTTACCGATGATGCCTCTGTTGTAGAAAATGCAGGCTTTGATATCAATTTAGAAAAAGGCGACGAGTTTAATTTTAAGATAACTTTTAAAGAAGATTTAATTATTGCTGAAACTTTGTTGAATCTTTAGAATAAAATCAATTTCAAAATCAGATTAATTGTAATATTTCAGTGCTAATCTGGTAATAAACAAACAATTCTTGCATATTTATAAATTAAAATTTATGATATGCGTAAAATCTTACTCCTAATTTCATTCTTATTTACTACTTTTTATGTTTCTGCCCAAAAGAAACCATTAGACCACTCTGTTTATGATATTTGGCAAAGTATAGCTAATGAAAAAATCAGTAATAAAGGTAATTTTGTAGGTTATTCAATTACACCACAAGCTGGCGATGCAGAATTCCATATTAAAAAATTAAAATCTAACCAGGGTTTTCAATATCCAAGAGGAGAAGATTTCAAATTTTCAATTGACGAGAAATTTGCCGCCTTTACCATAAAATCAACTTATCAAGAAACTCGTCAGGCAAAGATCAAGAAAAAGAAATCGGATGATTTACCCAAAGATTCACTCGGGATTTTAAACCTCAAAACTTTAGAACTCATAAAAATTCCAAGAATTAAGTCCTATGCTTTTCCAGAAAAGGTTGGAAATGTTTTGGCTTATCTAGTGGATAAAGACCCAACGGATACCGTAAAAAAGAAAAAGCCTGTTTCAAAAACTGACAATGATTTTTTCTTTGCGGATGAAACTCCGGCTGCTGCTGCAAAAGAAGGAACAAACTTAACCTTGAAAAACTTAGAAAACGGAACAGAAACTATTTTTAAAGGCGTTACAGATTATCAATTGAGTAAGTATGGTAATTTTATAATGTACGTATGTACCGGAATTAAAAAAGATTCTAGCTTAAAAGCTGGCGTTTATTTATATGATATTCAAAAGCAAAAATCTAAATTGTTAACCAGCGGAAAAGGAATTTATAAGAACCTTTCTTTTGATGAGAAAGCAACGCAATTGGCTTTTACAGGTAACAAAAGTCCAGAAAAAGCATTGACTAAGATCCATCAACTCTACTATTATAATTTTAAAACAGATTCGGCGACTATCATTGCAAATGAAAACACCATTGGTATGCCTTCCAAATCAAGCGTAAGCGAAAATGGAAAAGTATTTTTTAGTAAAAATGCAGGACGTTTGTTTTTTGGAACTGCCCCAATCCCAACTCCAAAAGACACCACAATTGTTGATTTTGAAGTCGCTAAACTGGATATATGGAATTATAAAGATGATTATTTGCAACCTATGCAATTAGCAAATCTTAGTAAAACGCTAAAGAAAAACTATATGGCTATGATTGATTTAAAAAGCAATAGCTTTATGCAACTAGGTTCCGAAGAGTTAGAAAATATTGATTTAGCTGATGAAGGAAATGCAAATTATGCATTAGGGACTTCAGATTTTGGGAACAGAATTTCCATACAATGGGAAGGTGGTTCTAAAAATGCAGCGTATATCATCAACTTAGAAAGCGGAGAAAAAAAGCTCATTAACGAAGCTTCAAAAGCTAATTATCAATTATCGCCAAAAGGCAAAAACGTAATCTGGTTTGATGATAAATCTCAAATTTGGTATGACTATAACATTGTATCCGACAAAAAAACGCAATTTATTGCACCTGCTAACATTAAGTTTGGTGATGAGGAAAACGATGTTCCGGATGACCCGAATAGCTATGGTTTTGCTGCTTTTACAGAAGATGAAAATGAAGCTTTAATTTATGATAGATATGATATTTGGGCTTTTAATACACAAACAGGTACTGTAAAAAATATCACAAATGGATATGGGAGGAAAAATAACATCACACTAAAATATGTCCGTTTAGATGCTGAACAGAAATTTATTTCCGCTAAAGAAACTATCCTGCTTTCTGCATTAAACAATAGAACCAAGCAAAACGGTTTTTTTGAGAAAGATATGGCTAAAACTTCTGATCCAAAATTATTGGTGATGGGTAACTACAGCTTTTCTCGCCCGATAAAAGCAAAAGAAGCAAACGTATTAATCTATGAAAAAGACAATTATGAAACTTCACCCACTCTTTTTGCTTCCGCTGATTTTAAAAAAGAAGAAAAATTAGCGACTACAAATCCTCAACAATCAGATTTTAATTGGGGAACAGCAGAATTGGTACATTGGACTACGCCAAAAGGTTATCAATCTGATGGGGTTTTATACAAACCAGAGAATTTTGATCCCACTAAAAAATATCCAATGATTGTTTATTTTTATGAGAAAGTAACCGATAATCTTTACAATTATCAAGCTCCTGCCCCTACTCCTTCCCGTTTAAATATCTCTTATTTTGTAAGCAATGGTTATTTGGTTTTTACGCCAGACATCAGTTATGAAACTGGCCATCCTGGTAAATCTGCAGAAGAATTTATCAATTCTGGTGTAGAGATGTTAAAGAAAAATAATTGGGTTGATGAAACTAAAATTGGCATCCAAGGGCAAAGTTGGGGTGGTTATCAAGTTGCTCATTTAATAACAGTAACCAATATGTATACAGCTGCTTGGGCGGGTGCGCCAGTTGTAAATATGTTCTCGGCTTATGGTGGTATACGTTGGACTAGTGGCCTAAACCGTCAGTTTCAGTATGAAAAAACGCAGAGTAGAATTGGTGCAACCATTTGGGAACGTCCTGATTTATACATTGAAAATTCTCCGCTTTTTAAAATGCCTAGCGTACAAACACCAGTTGCAATTATGGCAAATGATGCGGATGGTTCTGTGCCTTGGTATCAGGGCATTGAAATGTTTACTGCCTTACGCCGATTAAATAAGCCTGTTTGGTTGTTGGTATATAATGGCGAAGACCATAATTTGGTACAAAGACAAAATAGAAAAGATATTTCCATAAGGGAACAGCAATTTTTCGATCATTATTTAAAAGGCGCTCCTGCTCCAGAATGGATGGAAAAAGGAGTTCCTGCAACTGAAAAAGGCAAAGATTGGGGCTTTAAATTAATGGATAAATAGTTTATTATTTAGTTTAGCAAAATTACTTAGGTCTGTGTACTCACAGACCGAAATAAACATATTCATTTCCTCGGTCTGTGTCTTCACAGAACGAAATAAACATTTCATATTTCTCAGCTCTTTAACAATTACAACTATTGTGGTCTGTGGGGACACAGACCACGGACAAAAGTTGATGGATAATTAGGTTGATAATATATATTATGAGATCTCATTCCCTCGGTCTGTGTCCTCACAGACCGAAATAAACATTTTATATTTCGCGACTCATTAACAATTACAACTTTTGTGGTCTGTGAGGACACAGACCACGGATAAAAAGGTCTGTGAAAAAACAGACTACGGATGAAAGCACACAAACCACGGATAAAAAATTTTTTTCTTCTTACCGTCGATCCGCTAGCTAGCGGAGAGACATCTCATTTGTAAGGTTGCCATTTTAGTTGATTACCTATTTATGAGATGTTTTCTCCGCTAGCTCGGATTAACATAAAAGGGATTTATTGACTCAGTGAATCAAATTTTAAACAAAAAAGCTATTTACATTTCATTAAATCATTTAAACATAAAAAAAACTATTTTTATATATTTGCGGCTCAACGTAAACCATGAGTATTTTATCAAATAGAATCAATAATCTGGCAGAGTCCCAGACTATAAAGATGGCCAAATTAGGTCGTGAACTTTCTGCAAAAGGAATCAATGTAATTAACTTAAGTTTTGGCGAACCAGACTTCCACACACCTCAATTTATTAAGGATGCAGCGGCAGAAGCTATGGCAAATAACTTCACCTATTACACCCCTGTTTCTGGTTACCCAGATTTGAGAAAAGCAATTGCAGATAAGCTTAAACGTGAAAATAATTTAGATTACAATTTTGACCAAATTGTAGTTTCTACAGGTGCAAAACAAGCTTTAGCAAATGCGTTAATGGTGATGCTAAACCCAGGTGATGAAGTAATAATCCCAACTCCTTACTGGGTTTCTTATTCAGAAATGGTAAAACTGGCAGAAGGTGAATCTGTTTATATCAATGCAACAGCAGAAAATAATTTCAAGATTACTGCTCAAGAATTGGAAGCTGCCATCACTCCAAAAACTAAAATGTTTATGTTTTCTTCGCCTTGTAACCCAACAGGCAGCGTTTACAGCAGAGAAGAATTGGCTTCTTTAGTTAAAGTTTTTGAAAAATATCCAAACATTTATATTCTTTCTGACGAGATTTATGAGCATATTAATTTTATTGGTGGCCATGTTTCTATAGCAGAATTTCCTTCAGTAAAAGACCGTTGTATTGTGGTTAATGGTTTTTCTAAAGCTTACGCGATGACGGGTTGGAGAATTGGTTATTTAGCTGCCCCTAAAGAAATTTCAGATGCTGCAGATAAACTTCAAGGACAAATTACCTCTGGAACTTGTTCTATCACTCAAAAAGCTGGTGTTGCAGCATTAAATGGCGGATTAAAAGAAGTTCATGAAATGCGTGATGCTTTTCTAAAAAGAAGGGGAATTGTACATGAATTATTGAGCCAAATTGAAGGTGTAAAAGTGAATTTGCCAGATGGTGCTTTTTACTTTTTTCCTGATGTTTCATCTTTCTTTGGCAAATCTGTTGATGGAAAAACATTGAACAATGCAGAGGATATTTCTTTATATTTATTGAATACAGCCCATGTTTCTACTGTTACAGGAGAAGCTTTTGGTAATGAAAAATGTATTAGAATTTCTTATGCTGCTTCTGAGGATGAATTGAGAGAAGCGTGTAAGCGAATTGCAAATGCTTTAAACAATTTAAAATAAAACACATTATGAGCGAAGTCGATTTAAGAGATTTCGATTTCGCTCATTCTGATAAAATTTAATCCTTCATTCATTCAAAAACTCAATCATTAATAAATTGTATCCAGAACTCTTTAATAGCTTTAATAATCTAAATATCCTCATTATTGGAGATGTAATGATGGATGCTTATTTATGGGGTAAAGTAGATCGGATTTCTCCCGAAGCACCCGTTCCTATAGTTTCGGTAAATAAAAAAGAATCAAGATTGGGTGGTGCGGCAAATGTGGCTTTAAATATAAAAGCATTAGGAGCTAAACCTATAATCTGTTCTATAATTGGGGATGATAAAGAAGGTGAAGAGCTATTAGAATTATTTGTAGAATCAGGAATTGATGCTAATAGTTTAGTAAAGATTATTGGAAGAAAAACAACAGTTAAAACGAGGGTAATTGCGCAAAACCAGCAAATACTAAGAATTGATGCTGAAACGGATATTGAAATTAATATAAGTGAAAGTAATCTAGTTTTAAATAAATTTAAACTGGTTTTAGAGCAACATAAAATTGATGCTATCATATTTCAAGATTATGATAAGGGATTGATTACGCCTTATTTAATTGATGAAGTTATCAAATCGGCGAAAGCCAAAAACATTCCCATTATAGTTGATCCTAAAAAAAGAAATTTCCTTTCCTATCATCATGTTGATGTTTTTAAACCCAATCTAAAAGAGTTAAAAGAAGGTTTAAAAGTAGATTTTGACGCAAAAAATTTGGCTGAACTTAAAAAAACTGTTGCTTCTTTACAAGATAAAATAAATGCAAAAAGTATTTTACTTACACTTTCAGAATTAGGTGTTTATGCAGTAAATCAAAATGAAGAAAGATTAACTCCTGCACATATAAGAACAATTGCAGATGTTTCTGGAGCTGGCGATACAGTGATTAGCGTGGTTGCTACTTGTATTGCAGCCGGTACCGATATTTTTGTAGCAGCTAAATTGGGAAATTTAGCAGGTGGTTTAGTTTGTGAAAAAGTTGGTGTTGTCCCAATTGATAAATCATTGCTATTACAAGAAGCAATTAAATAGCCTTAATCGTTTGCAAAAGTTACGATAAATGTAGTTCCTTTATCTACTTGTGTTTCCACTTCAATAATGCCTCCCATTTCTTCAATTTGAGTTTTTACCAAATACAAACCCAATCCTCTTCCATCTTTATTTTGATGAAAAGTTTCATTTAAACCAAAAATTTTGTTTTTAACCAAATTAAGGTCCATTCCTAAACCGTTATCACTTACCAGCAATTGCTTTTTATGATCTAAAATTCTTGTTGATATTTTTATTTCTGGAGTTCTGTTTGGACTGGAATATTTAACTGCATTGGTAACTAAATTTTGAATAATACTACTTAAATATCCTTTATCAAAAGGAATGGTATCAAAAGCTAAAAAATTTAGAACAACTTTAGCATTTTGCTTCTTTAATAAATTTTCAATGGACTCAATGATGTTTTTAGAAATATCAGAGATATTTTCATTCGTTTTTAAATGATGAGCTCTTTCTTTATTTTGAAGGTCGTCTATATATTTTTCTAATTTAGAAAAAACCGATTCTGTAGATTTTTGAATTAAAGTAATGATGTTTAAAGTTTCTATATCCTCAACTTTAGTTTGGTCCATTAAATCAAATAATGCTAAAATATTAGAAATAGGCGCTCTTAAATCATGTGAAGCCACTCTGGCAAAGTATTTCAGTTCTTTATTTACAACTTCTAATTTTTGATAAAGTTGATTTTTTTCTTCTTCTATTTTCTTTCTTAGCGTAATATCTTTAGCGATCGCAAATACTAATTGACGGTCAGTAATGGGTATAGAAGTCCATGATAACCAAACTATTTCCCCAGATTTTGTGATATATCTGTTTTCATAATTGAGTAATGGTTTCCCCTTAAACATTTCATCTCTGGTTCTTACAGTGTTGTTTTTATCATCAGGATGTACAAAATGATTTATGGAATGTGAAAATAATTCTTCTTCAGAATAACCTAGAGTTTTAATTACGGCAGGGTTTACTCTTTTAAATTTTGCATTAAAATCTGCTATGCAAAGTAAGTCGTGGGTATTATAGTAAAGAGAAGTTAAATCATTAATGAAAGCTTTATCGTCTTCTAAAAATTGATTGTTTTCATGATCAGAACTTACAGCTTGATTAAGCATATCTATTTAGTAGTGAGAATAATTCTTTCGCTAAAATAGAAATTTAAGTTTGGATTTTTTAAATTTTAAACTTCTTAGATAAAAAAGAAAAGATTAATTAATAATGAACTCAATTATTAGGATAAATTTTAAAAAACGCTATTTTTTTATTTTTTACCAACTATAACTTTGTAAAAAGAAGAATAATCCCAATACTTATTGGCTAATTCTCTTAACCTTTCAGGAGTAATATTCTTAACGGTTGTTATATAAGTTTCATAATAATCATATCCTAAGCCAAAAAAATGAATGTTTTTAAATTTTTCTGCATGGCTAAATGCATTTTCTAAACTGCCCAACAAACTTCCCATTAAGTAATTTTTAATAAGATCTAATTCATCCTCTTCTATCAAATCGGTTTTCAACAGATTAACCTCTTTTTCTATTTCTGTTAAAGTTTGTTGGGTAACATCTACACCAACTTCTGTGGCTATAAAAAAGTAACCTGCTTTTTGTAAAGATGCAATCCCAGAACCAATACTATAGGTATAACCTTTGTCCTCACGAATATTGTTCATTAACCTGCTTCCAAAATAACCTCCTAAAGCTGTATTTAAAACCTGTAACCCTACAAAATCTGGATGTTTACGGTTTACAAATGGAATTCCTATCCTAATTGCAGATTGTAATGCATCAGGTTTTTCTATATAATGAAGTTTTTGATCAGAACTTAAGCAATTAACCTCGAAATCTCCATGAACATTTTCACTTGTCCAACCTCCAAAAAGTTCATCAATTAATGTTAACAAGGATTTTTCTATCTTCCCAGAAATAACAATTGTGCAGTTTAAAGGATGATAAACTTTTTTATAATAAGCTAATAAATCTTCTCTTTTTACATGATCATAATCTTCTACTTGATTGGAATAACCGTACAAACTATCTCCAAAAATAGCCTCTGTAAATGCTCGCTTAGCTAAATTTGCATTTTTCTCTAAACCAACTTTTAATTTTTGCTTTTGGTTTGTCAATAATATATTTAATTCTTTATCAGGAAAAATAGCTCCGGTTAACATTTCCTTGATAATTGGTAATGTTTGAGGAAGGTATTTGTTTAAAGAAAATAGATTTAACGAAGATTGATCGTAACTAAATTCGGCTTGAAAAAAAGCTCCGTAATAGTCAATTTTTGAAGCAATTTCTGCAGAAGATAAAGAATGTGTTCCTTCTGAAATCATGCTATTGGTAATGCTGGGCATTATTGGCTTATCTAATTGCCAACTTGAGTTTTGAAATATAAACTCGAGTCTTACTAAACTTTGTTCGCCAGCATCAATTACAAAAACGGGAATTTTATTTTTTAATTCATGTTTTTCGGCTTTAATAAATTCTATTTCTTCTATCTGCTTAAATGCAGGCGGATTAATTCTGTCTAACATCTTATTTGGCTAAATAATATAAAGTAGTAGCTGCTTCTTTTTTAAAAAGTGAATTAGCTTGTTTTTGAATATCCGCTGCATCAATTTTTAAATAATTTTCAATATCTGTATTGATAAGATTTGCATCTCCAAAAAGCTCATAGAAGGCTAAATTCATGGCTTTATCCAAAAGACTCATCTCCCCAAATTCTTTGGTAGATTCATATTTGTTTTTCACTTTGGTTAGTTCATCTTCATAAACAAGTTCTTCTCTTAAAAATTCTAACTCTTTCCAAATACATTCATCGGCGTAAGCAATATCAATATTAGGAAGTAATTTACCTTCAATTACAAACATACCTGTATCCATACTTCCATAATTATAAGCATTAATTTGGCTAAAGATTGGGTTTCGTTGTACCAGATTTTGGTACAATCTGGATGATTTTCCTTGAGATAAAATATCAGAGATTAAATCGGTTTCAGCGTATCCCGCTTCCATCCTACCTGGCATTTTAAAAACTTTATAAATTGCATTTGAGGGCACATCTGCCTTTAAGACTTCCTTAACTTCTTTTAGTTGTAAAGGTTCCTGAGGTAAATTCCGATTATATTTTTTGCCGGCTGGTATAAGTGCAAACCATTTTTCTGTAAGTTTTTTTACATCCGCTAACTTTATCGCACCTCCAACAATCATAATTGCATTTTGAGGATTATAATGCTTTTCAAAGAAAGCCTTCACATCTTCTATTTTAGCATCCTCAATATGGGATAATTCTTTTCCTATAGTTGGCCATTGATAAGGATGATTTTTATAAACCAAGGGTCTTAGCTTTAACCAAACATCGCCATAAGGCTGATTTAAATACCTCTGTTTAAATTCTTCGCAAACTACATTACGCTGTACTTCTAGGCTTTTTTCTGAGAAAGCCAAATTTAGCATCCTATCAGACTCTAACCAAAAAGCTGTTTCTAAATTTACAGCTGGCAAAGTGATATAATAGTTTGTAATATCGTTACTTGTAAAAGCATTATTCTCTCCCCCAACACGCTGTAAAGGCTCATCATAAGAAGGAATATTAACGGAACCGCCAAACATTAAGTGCTCAAAAAGATGTGCAAATCCCGTTTGATTTGGGTTTTCGTCCCTTGCGCCAACATCATATAAAATATTTAAAACGGCCATTGGTGTGGTATGGTCTTCATGAACTAAAACCCTTAAACCGTTTTCTAATGTAAATTTTTCAAACTTAACCATTGTAATTTCTTAGAAACGCAAATTTAGTTTTATCAGGCAAATGGTTGTCATTGATTTATATAAATATTAAACGTTACCAACATTTTTTTGCTATTTAAATAATTTTCTAATTTTAAAACATTGATAATACCCATAATGAAGAATTTTTCTATCTATTTTATTTTAATCGTAACTTTCATAATGATCAAGTTCAGCTCTAAAGCGCAAGAAAATAATCCTTTAAAATATATACTAGAAAATAATCCTAATCTTTTTAAAGAAATTTTAAATGATCCTAATAAAAAAGAGATACAAATAATTTATACTCAAATAGATAGAGATATTAGAAATAAACCCCATTTTATAACCTATAAATATAATGTAAACAACAAGCATTATTTTTATCCTGCAAGCACCATAAAACTACCTGTAGCTATTTTTGCACTTGAAAAGCTTAACCAAATTAATTTAAACGGTGTAGATAAAAATACTTCGTTAAGGATAATGTCAAATTTTAATGAGGGAACTGAAGTATCTGAAGATACAAGTGCTTTAAATGGAAAACCTAGCATTGCTAACTATATTAAGAAAATATTATTGGTGAGTGATAATGATGCTTTTAACCGCCTCTATGATTTTGTAGATAGAACCTTAATAAATAAAAAATTAAAGTATTATGGTTTTAAAAATAGTAAAGTAATGAATAGGTTATCTGCTTCCGATACCGATGAAAGTACGAGAAGTACTAACCCTATTGAGTTTTACAACGACGAGGGTAAAATTTTATATAAAAAACAATTTTCTTACGATCGTTTTAACTATCCGATGAAACTTGATAACTTGATACAAGGAGTAGGTTATTTAGATCAAAATGGAGAATTAATTGCTAAACCAATGGATTTTTCTGGTAAAAATGTGTTTCAATTATCTGATCAGCATGAGTTAATGAAAAGGTTATTTTTTCCAGAGCATTTTCCCAGTAAAAAGAGGTTTTTTCTTAACCCTGAAGATTATGACTTTTTATATACTTATATGAGCAAATATCCTACAGAAAACCAAAATCCAACTTTCAATTCACCTAACTATTACCCTACTTACTGCAAATTTTTATTTTATGGTGGAGATAAAAACGCTTACATAAATCCAAATATTAGAATATTTAATAAGGTTGGCGATGCTTATGGATATACAATTGATAATGCTTATATAATTAATTATCAAAATAAAGTAGAGTTTATTTTAAGTGCTGTTATCCAATCAAATAACAATAATATTTATAACGATGATCAGTATGAATACGATGAAATTTGCTTACCATTCCTCAAAAACTTAGGACAAAAAATATATGAGTATGAAACAAACAGATTCAAAAAATATCTACCAAATTTTGATAAAATGCTTAAATACAAATAATTTTTTAACAAATACATAAAAATTAAAATCTTGGCATAGCATTGGTATCGATTTAAGTATACAGAACGTATAGTCTAAAAAAATACCATTATGAAAACAACCCTTGACTCTAACTTTAACAACGAAAATGAAAACTTTGGTGGTGAATTTTCAATATTAAATTCAAACAGATTTGAAAAAAATACGCTAAGCCACGATCAAACTAAATCTAATCTATATACAGCATTTTTATACTTATTATCAATAGTGAGTATAACTTGTTGGATAATTTCATTGAAAGTTTTGCCATTCGGCGATATTTTTCAATTTTTGTTAGGTGCGGTTGTTCTTTCTGTAAATTTGATGGTTTTCAAATGGACTAAATTGTAAAATCATTTGATTTTTCATATTTGGTTTTTAAATTCTAAATAAGTAAGGTGTTATACTTATTTATTTTTTATTCTTTAAAATCTAATCTGAATAGTTTTAACTATTTCGCAACTTAATACAAAATATAATACTTAGGATACGAAAATTATCTTTAAGTCTCCCTTACCCTTTCTAAGATTATTGCTTTAATTTTGGTGCTAGATTTATTTACCAGCTAAATTTTAGTTTTTTATTTTTAAAGCCACATTTCTGAGCTTATCTATTCAACTATTGATAGCTTTACTTTCTCTATAGAGCCTAATTAATGCTCTACCCAAAATGAAAATACTAATAGTTGAGGATGAAAAATATTTAGCAGAGAGCATGCAAAAATATCTTCAAAACGAGGATTATTTTTGTGAAGTTGCCACCGATGTTGATGAAGCAAGAGAGCAAATTTCTATGTTTGATTATGATTGTATTCTTTTAGATATTATGTTACCAAAGGGAAGCGGTTTAGATTTATTGGAGGAAATCAAAGCCGCAAATAAACTTGATGGGGTAATCATTATATCAGCAAAAGATTCTGTTGAAGACCGGATTTTCTCCCTAAAATTAGGCGCTGACGATTATCTCTCTAAACCTTTTCATTTAGCAGAGTTAAGCGCCAGAATAGAATCTGTTATTAGAAGAAGAAACTTTCAAGGCAACAATATCATCAGATATAAAGAAATAAAAGTGGATTTCTCTTCTAAAACTGTTTATGTAAATGATGTTGAGATAGATATTACCAAAACAGAATTTGCATTATTTTTATTCTTATTACACAATAAAGCTAAGGTTGTTTCTAAAAATGCAATTGCAGAACATTTAAGTGGACAATCTGCATTATATTTTGATAACTTTGATATCATATACACTCATATAAAAAACTTGAAAAAGAAATTGGGTATTGCCGGAGATTACATCAAAACGGTTTATGGTACAGGATATAAAATAGTTTAAATTTGAAATTACTTAAGTACAGTTCAAGACAATATTTATGGCTCTCTGCCATTATCATTCTATTAAGCATTCCCAGTTTTTATTTTGTTGTTAATTCTTTGTTTTTAAAATCTACAGATCAAAATTTAAAAAAAGAGGCAACTCAACTTCCAACACATCTTATTCAATTAAAAGAAGAAAGCGATTTAATTCTTTGGAAGAACATAGACCATGATGTTGTTATTTCAGATTTTGACCCCAATAATTTTAAGGTAGGACCCTTTACAAAAGAAATATATAATCCAGAAACTAAAGAAGATGAGCGTTATCGGATTTTAGAAACAAAGAATGATATTTTTGGGAAAACCTACAATATTTCTTTCAAGGTTTCTTTGGTAGAAAATGATGATCTAATTAAAAGTATTTTAATAGTTCAAATAACTTTATTATTACTATTGTTTATAGGTTTTCAATTAGTTAACAGAAGTATCAGTAAAAAAATATGGTTGCCTTTTAATAAAATCCTCACTTTTTTGAAAGATTATGACCTTGATAATAAAACGCCGCTTAACGAAGAAATTTTAGGAATAGATGAATTTAATGATTTGAATTTAGAAGTAAATGGATTAATAAGCCGGACAGAAAAAACATATCATTTACAAAAAGAATTTACAGAAAATGCTGCTCATGAACTGCAAACGCCAATTGCAATCATTAAAACCAAACTAGATTTATTTTTACAAGAATCTAACCTTACAAAAAACCAAAGCTTAATTGTAGAGCAAATTAGTTATGTATTGCAAAAGTTAGGTAACCTTAATAAAAATTTGCTTTTACTATCAAAATTAGAAAACCAACAATTCCATTTTAATGAAGATGTTGAAGTTAAAGAGCAGGTTTTAAGTGCCATTGAAAATTTGAACTTCTTTGCAGAAGCAAAATATCAACAAATTTTGTTCAACAAATCAAAAGAAGTTTTTATTGAAGGAAATTTGAATCTCTTTTCTCAATTAATTCAGAATTTACTTATAAATGCCATCCAACACTCTTCAAAAGGCACAATTATTAACATTACTTTAACAAGTGAAAGTTTAACAATAAGCAACGAAGGGAAAGAATTTGATTTTACACAAGAGAAATTATTCTCCAGATTTTCTAAAACAATAGAAAAAGATCAGAAAGGCAATGGATTAGGATTAGCTATCTCAAAAAAAATTGCAGAGGTACATCAACTAGATTTAACTTATAAATACGATAAGGCTAAACATTGTTTCATCATCAGTTTTAAAGCTTAATTTATTGCTTATTTACTTAAAGCACAAATTCTTCAAATAGCTTTTCTAAACTTGATTCTAGATTTTTACTAAAGCCAGGATGTGGTTTTGAAGTTTGAATTATTGTACTTCTTGTAGCGGTTAACCATCTAAAACGAGATGGAATATCTAAATCTGAAATTTGGGAACCGCATTTTATACCTTCACAAATACATTTAAAAACATGAAGATGCTGTTCTAATTCTTTTAAATCTAAATCAGGATAAATACCTTTTAACCTGGCGTCATTCAGTTGATATTTTACTTTTAAAAATTTTTCTTTTTTGCAAAATAAAACAACGCCTACATTTAAAAACTCTTCTCGTTCTACCCTTGGCACAACGCGTAAAACAGCATACTCAAATAAGTTTCTCTCTAGCATCGTTTGCAGATTTAACAAAAATATGAGCATTCTTAATCCTATTGTTTAAGAAAAAAGCATACGCCTTTTTAAACTCACCTGTAGAATCAAAATGATTCCCATTTAACCAATCATCAGGAATTAGCTGAACAACTTCTTCAATAAAATTAGAGTCCAATATTTCTGATAATTCTAAACTAACCTCATTGATATTGGTTGCCTGCGCTAGTAAGATATGATCTTTTATTAAAGGAAAAGGAGATAGCGATGATTTTTGGTAATCATCCCAGGAATGATGAAAATATAATGCTGCACCATGATCAATTAACCAAATATCTTTATTCCATACCAACATATTCGGATTTTTTGCGGTACGATCCATATTCATCAATAATGCATCAAGCCATACAATTTTCGAGGCTAAAGTTTCATCAATTTTTGATACTCCAGGATCATATGTAATAGAGCCAGAAAGGTAATGTAGACCTAAATTTAAGCCTGTACTAAATTTTAGTAAATCCTGTATTTCTTCGTCGGGTTCTGTTCTTCCAAATGCTTCGTCTAAATCGGCAAAAACTAATTCTGGTACATTAAATCCTAATTTTCGGGCAATTTCACCACCAATTAATTCGGCAATTAATGCTTTAGTACCTTGCCCAGCTCCCCTAAATTTTAAAACGTATAAAAAACCATCATCTCCTTCTATAATGGCCGGCATAGAACCACCTTCTCTTAGCGGAGTTACATATCTGTCAACATTTACTCTTCTTAACACTAATTCTTTAGCCATATTTCACCTTTTAAATATTTGGTGTTATTGTTGGTAATTAAACAAAATTCTATTAGCCAAATTAATACATTTAATTTTTATATCGATTTAAATAAAAACAAGAAATAACAATACGCTTAATGATAAAAAAAATAACTCCACAAAACGGCTTAAAAGTTTTAAAATCATCTTTCAAAAATCTATCTCAAAATGATGCCTTAAGAATTGCAGCCTCAACAGCATTTTTTGGCACTTTTGCTATACCCGCAATTTTAGTTGTTATCCTTCAAATATTTGGTATTTTCTTAAATCGTAGGAAATTTGGTTCTAATATTATAGAAAAGCTAACTCAAATTATTGGAGAAAATAGTGCAATAGAAATAAAACACATTTTAATTAATCTGATGAAGGTGGGTGAAAACTGGTTTTTTACCTTAGTAATGCTGGTGTTTTTAATTTTTGTTTCCACCACACTTTTTGTAATCATAAGAAATTCTATAAATCAATTATGGTCTTTAAGAATCAATAAACATTTAGGTATTGGTTTCAATCTAAATCAAAGATTAAAATCATTGGCTATCATATCTTCTGGAGGTTTCCTGTTAATCATGGCATTTATTATTGAAGGAATTAGGTTATTTTTAGAAAAACAGTTTAAAGGAGAAATTACTTTTTTAAGTGATTTTTTAAACGAGGCTATTTTCCTGATAATTACTACAATCTGGTTATGTATTGGATTTCGGTTTATTGCTAATGGTCAGCCTAAATGGAAGCCCGTAATAATTAGCGCATTTTTTACTGGTATTCTACTCACTTTTGGTAAGTTAATCATGAGGTATTTCTTATTGAACTCTAATATCAACGAGATTTATGGTACTTCTGGTGCTATTTTATTAGTGATGCTGTTTATATTTTACTCTTCGTTTATCTTTTATTTTGGGGCTTGTTTGGTAAAAGCAATTTGTGATGAATTAGAAATCCCTATACAACCATCAGAAAATGCGCATAAGTTTAGAACTGAAAAAATAGAGGAAGAACGACCATTAATCTAGTTTAACTTTTAATCGGTATTATAATTGTATCCATTAAAAAAACATATATTATGACAGATTCATTTGAAATTTCAATAAATATAATGGGCGATCTTGAAGCTAAAGCAGCCATGGTTAATTTAAATGAAATCACCAATAGTTACGACATTCTTTTACCAGATGATCATCAAATCAGTATCAAGTTTTCAGAAAACGGAGAATTAGTGCAAACTGTAGGTACACCTTTAGATAGCAATACTTTACACAGTATTAGCGAAGCAATAAAAAATCATAATCAGTGATAAACCAAGCTTTAGTCTAAAGCTTCAAAAATTTTCTTTCTTTGCACCATTAACTTAATTAGTTTTACTGCAGATGCGGTTTCTAAGTAATTTTGAATATTAGGATATCTTATATTATCAATTCTATTAACCGTTTCTATGGTAAACTCATCATAGGCCATATTCCAATTTTCAAATATTCTATTTTCTGCATAGCCTTCATCTATTAATTTTACAATAGCTAGCCTTTTGTCTGCGACAATAGAACTGTATAATTTTTTGACGGCATTTTCTTCTCCCTCAAAATATTGGATAAAGTACCTTCAATGTATAATAATAACCCTGTAATGTTTTGCTTTTTATTATTCTCTCTCGAATAATTAAGAAGGCTTTCAATCCCGTTTTCCTGGTTTTTGAAAACAGCAGACTCCACAGCCTGGTAAAAAATGTAATACATAGATGTTTTTAAGATGTTTACAAATTTAGTTATTTCTAGTTTCTAAATACTTAATTAATATTAATTTGGATAAAATTTTTGCGATGTTTGATTACAAATGATAAGGATTCAAATTATTATTAATGAATAAAAACAGGTTAGAGGCTTTTAGTGATGGCGTTTTGGCCATTATTATTACTATCATGGTGTTGGAGTTAAAAATACCACATGGACATGAATTTAAAGATTTAAAACCTTTACTACCTGTTTTGGGAAGTTATATTTTAAGCTTTATATACATTGGTATTTATTGGTCTAACCATCATCATACTTTTCAGGTAGCAACCAAAGTAAATGGAAAAGTTTTATGGGCTAACCTTTACCTATTGTTTTGGTTATCACTTGTTCCTTTTGCAACTTCATGGATGGGTGAGACAGAATTTGGTTATAATTCTGTTGCTTTATATGGTTTTATGTTATTGATGGCTTCCTTAGCATATTATTTACTAGATTATTTTTTAATTAAAATAAATGGGAAGGATTCTGTTTTGGCTAAATCATTAGGAAGCAGATATAAAGAAACAATATCACCAATTATATATTATAGGCATTATCCTGGCTTTTTTTGTGCCATTAATTTCTGCTTTGCTTTATGTTATAGTTGCTATTATGTGGTTTTTACCTGATAAAAGGATTGAAAAACATTTTGAAAATTAACCATAAGATGATTAAAGCTCTATTTACCCTTATTTTACTCCTATTATCCTCATTAATTTTTGCTCAAAAAATTAAATTAAACACTGTTGATTTTGAACTTAAACCAGAAGAGATTGCAAAAATTAATAGAATAGTTTCTTATGAAACAAAAATTTTTAATGGTTTATATGATAATCTTATCAATGATACTTTACAGCTAAACATCAACCTTTATAGCAAGTATAAAAACTTTAGATCTGCTTTAGAACAATATGGAATGAAAGGATTTACCGAATCTGGATTTTATAGTTCAACTACAGATCAGTCCTTTATTTATTATGAGGGAATTGAAAATTTACAAACGGTTTTACATGAAACAAGTCATGCACTTTTAAAAAATAATTCAAGATATTATCCCAGATGGTTTACAGAAGGCTTAGCCGAATTCTTGGAAACTTTAGAAGAAAAGCATTTTAGCATTCAAATAGTAGCTCAATTTGATAGATTAGAACGCATGAAATATGATTACCAAAAACAAGAAAAACTTAATTTATTAAAATATATTTCCAATAATGAAGGATGGCGGGATAAAGGAAAACTTGAATATATGTACACTACTTCCTACAGCATTATATTTTACCTGTATAAAAAAGACCCTCAATTTATTTCTAAAATGGCACAAATGTATAGAAAGGGTTATAGTCAAGAAAAAATTTTCAGCACCTTATTTGGTAGTGTTTCAAATTTTGAGAACGGTTTTAACCTATATTATCGATAACTATTGCCAATCAAAAATTAATTCAGTTTAGGATTAGAAATTTCTGTTTTTAAAGTGATGCTATGTATTACTTCATCCAACTCAGCAGCTGATTGCATCACATAATCCATTATTTTTTTAGTTTCATCTGGTAATTCCTCAGAAATATCTAATAGTGAGATTAAGCCCATAAGACGGGCAAGTGGCGCCCTAACAACGTGAGACTGCATCCATGATATTTCTTTAAATTTTATGTTTTGTGCTTCAATAGCATTAAGGTATTTAAGGCGTTGCAGTTCCTGGTTTTTTTGTTCTGTAACATCCCGTTCTATAGAAATATAATGAGTAAACTGACCAACTTCATTTGATACAGGCGTCAATGAAAACTGAACCCAAAATTCTTCACCATTCTTTTTATAATTAATAATTGTAAAATCACAGATTTCCATGTTACGAATGCAATCATGCATGCGTTTCAACTCATCTTTATCAGTATTAGGTCCTTGTAACATGCGAGGTGTTCTTCCTAAAACTTCTTCAGCAGTATAACCAGTCATATGTGTAAATGCTTCGTTTACATATAAAATGCGTGGGCCAGGAAAATCAAATGATTCTACTTCTGTAATCAATACTGCATCTTTTGTATTGGTAATTACAGATTCTAAAAGTTTAAGGTGTCGTTCTTCGTTCTTGTGGATGGTTATATCACGGATAAAAATGGATAAACCGTTAGCCGATGGATAAATCCGGTTTTCTTGCCATAATTTTGATGGAGCATAATAATCCTGGTTACAAACATATTTTTTTTCATTAAAGGCAGTTCGTATGGCTTCGTAAGTTGCAGATCCAACAACATCTGGAAAAACATCCCAAATATATTTCCCTATCAATTCTTCCCGAGTTTTATGAGACAATAGTAATGCTTGTTCATTAACATAGGTATAGCAAAGATTTTTATCTAAAGAAAAGAAACCATCAGTCATGGTTTGCAGAAGCTCG
Organism: Pedobacter psychrophilus; assembly: GCF_001652725.1. Taxonomy (GTDB): domain Bacteria; phylum Bacteroidota; class Bacteroidia; order Sphingobacteriales; family Sphingobacteriaceae; genus Pseudopedobacter; species Pseudopedobacter psychrophilus. The sequence goes on along the minus strand of NZ_LWHJ01000027.1, from coordinate 50,754 downwards.
GTAATTTGTTCTGATTTTTGGTTCAGTTGGTCTTCATTTAATTTCTGTTCAGAAACATCATTGAAATTGCATACAATAGAATTTACATTAGGTTCATGCAGCATATTGGTAAAACAACACTTTAACCATATGTAATTTCCATTAAAATGCTTAGATCTAAAAGTACAGGTTTCTGAAGATGCAGGATGACGAGCAACATGTTTCAGTAAAACATTTACCCTTGGTCTATCATCCGGATGAATATTTAATGGAATGTCGTCTTTTTTTCTTATGCTCGTATCCCAACCATTAATTAATTCTGCAGATGGACTTCTATAGATCACATTAAATTGTGCATCTAATAAAGTTATACCGGAGCTGCTCTGCTCTATTAATTTTTTAAAAGCAAGCTGACCCTCTTCGGTGTTTTCATTCATGTTAAGTTTTAAGTAGGCGGTATGTTTTAAGTAGGCGGTATGTTTTATTAAAATAGGAAAAAAATCTTACAATTGGTACGTTGTCTTTTTGATAGAAATAATAAGATACATAAATAAACACTTAGTTTAATGCATAATTTATCTGTAAGGATTCAGATTATTTTTAACCAATTGATTATCAACAAGATTGTTTTTAATCTTAAATACAATATTTTTAAGAAAGGTTATCAAATTTTATAAATATTTGAAATCAAGATTTCGAGGTTCGTATTTAATTAAACATTTGCATAAAGAATTTATATGAAATAATGGCTTGATGATGTTTATAAAAACATGAATATTAGGGATTATCCCATAGATTTAAGTCCCTTAAAAAACTTTCTTTTTATAATCCTTAATGAAATAGCATATAAAATAAATATATATAAACCATATACTTTATCCTCTTTATCTTCAATATAATAAATACAACATACTGCTAAAATAAATGTAATAATGAAACCTACTAATGCAACTAAAGAAAACTTTTCTGTAAGTAATTCCTGGTCATTAGGAGGATAAGTTCTTAGTTGCGGTTTAGTGATGGTAACATATCTCAATAGCAAATATTGCATCATCAGGCAACATAAAATAATGGTGAAATATAAATAATATGGAGAATAGAATCCGGTTACATGAGATATAACGGACGCACAAAAAGGAAAGAGCCCCACAAAAAACAGGAACAATAAATTCCTGATTATTAAGCCGGTATCATAATCATTTAAAACGCTAAATAATTTTAAATGCCGAGTCCATAAAACACCAATAAAAAAGAAACTAATTGCATAAGCCATAAAATTTCTGCCCTGATGTTGCAACATTAGTAAAAACTCATGCTCTGTTATTTTACCCTCAAATTCTGGTAATCTTATTTCTATAGCCATTAATGTAATCACAATGGCAAAAACAGCATCACTAAAAAGAATCATTCGTTCTAACTGAAATTCCTTTTTAATTTCTTGCTCAATAGTTTCTTTTTTTAATTCCATATTAAAAATAATTTAAAACTAAAGTAATAATTATGTCGCAAAATAGGAGAACAAAATATGCTTGCTCATTTGAGTTTAAAATTGTTCAATAAAATAAAAAAAGCAACGTTTATCAACGCTGCTTTAAATAAAAATCTTCAAATTTTAAAAATTACACTGCATCAGATAAAGATGTAAAGGTAAAATCTCTAACCTTTAAAGGAGGCAACAAATAATTGACGTTTGATTCCGCACTTACCGTACGTTCTGAAATACCCATATCTTCCAAATTATTTAACATAATGATAGGGCTTTCATTAAAACGGAAATTTTTAACAGGGAATTTAATCTCCCCATTTTCTATATAAAAAGTACCATCACGAGTTAAGCCGGTAAGCAATAATGTCTGTGGATCAACTTGTCGGATATACCAAAGTCTGGTTACCAAAATTCCTTTCTCTGTTTCTTTAATTAGTTGTTCTAAAGTTTTAGTACCACCTTGCATGATGGCTCCATCGGGCTGTGGTATTGCTTTTATCCCAGTTTTTTGAGCCCAATACCTGGAACTATATAAGTTTTTTACTGCTCCTTTCTCAATCCAGTTAATTTTTTCTTGTGGTCTTCCGTCGCCGCTCCATGTGCCTGTTGGTAGTTCCGTATTGTATGGATCTGAGTAAATATTCACTTTAGCGTCCATCATTTGTTCGCCTATTTTAGTTTTACCTCCTGCTTTACTCATAAAGCTTCTCCCCTCATCTGCTTGTCTGGCGTCCATAGCAAAGAATATATTCTCCAACATTACAGCAACTGCGGTAGGTTCCAAGATGACAGTGTATTTTCCTGGCTCAATGGCTTTTGCTGTTGCAGACATGCTAGCCTTTTTTGCAGCAACAGTAGTGTCTTTTTTTGTATCGAGTTTAGAAAAATCATTATAACCTCGGGTTGCATATCCAGAACCTTTACCATCATTGGTTCTCATGGTAACATTAAAAGCGACACTGGTTGATTTGTTGTAAGCAAATAATCCTTTACTGTTCATCATTGCAGTGTATCCTTTACTGTCTTCTAAAAAACCAGCTGCATTTAAGTTGTTATCTTTAGAAACTTTAAGACTTTGCGCCACTGCATCTGCTCTTTCTTTTGGTGTTAAACTGGCGGTAACCTCAGAAAATGTTGGTGTATCCGGACCATAAGTTTGCGGACCCAAAAAAGACATGAATTCTGGATTTTCCGGAGCTAGTTGCGCTAATTCCTCTGATCTTTTAACTACTTTTTTTAATGATTCTTCATCAAATTCGTTGATGGTGGCTACTCCCAATTTTTTGCCAAATGCAGATGAAACTACCAATGAAGACTGACTCACACCTCCACTTGTTGAAACTGAATTTCTTGCATATCTAATATTTCCACCATCACCTCCACTCAAATTAATTTCGCATTCGTCTGCCTTTGAGTAGCTCAGCACTTTTTCTAATAATGCTTTGGCTTCTTCTTTATTTAATATTGTCATTTTTTTTAGTTTAAGGTTGTATTAAGTTTTAAGTCGTAAGTTATAGGTTGTAAGTTTGAAACCTATGACTTAATACTTATAACCTAATACTTTACAAATTAAATTTTCCTTGCTGTATTGATCACGTTTACGCCATTAAATCTTGTGGTTGATGATCCATGTGAAACCGCACTTGATTGAGAAGGTTGTCCTTTTCCATCAAAGAAAGAACCTCCTAAACGGTAATCATTAGCATCACAAATTGCACCACATGAATTCCAAAATTCTTGTGTATTAGCTTGATAAGCAACATCCTTAAGCATTCCAACTATTTTTCCCTCCTTAATTTCATAAAATAATTGTCCACCAAACTGAAAATTATAACGTTGCTGATCAATGGAGAAAGAACCATCACCAATAATGTATATTCCTTTTTCTACATTTTTAATCATATCATCAACTGATAATTTCTCTTTGCCTGGTTGTAAAGAAATATTTGCCATCCTTTGAAACTGAACACTGCTCCAATTATCTGCATAACAACAACCTTGCGAAGCCGTTAACCCTAAAATATGAGCTTGATCTCTAATCGCTTGATAATTCACCAGAACTCCATCTTTAACTACATCCCACTCCCCACATTTTACACCCTCATCATCATAACCAACTGCACCTAAAGAACCAACCTGGGTTTTATCAGCTTTAATATTCACCAATTTATTTCCATAGTTGAATTTTTTAGATTCCCATTTATCCAACGTTAAGAAACTGGTACCTGCAAAATTTGCTTCATAACCTAAAACACGATCTAATTCTGTTGGGTGGCCGGTTGATTCATGGATAGTTAACCATAAATGGGAAGGATCCAATACCAAATCATATTTACCAGGCTCTACTGTTTTAGCTTTTAGCTTATCACCAACTTGTGAAGCGGCTTGCTTAGCATCTTCCAGCATATCATACCTTCCTTTATATAAGGTACCAGCTGCAGTTTTTATTTTATGCTGGGGTTTGGCATCTAAATATTCATAACCCATTCCGGTTGGAGCGCTTAAAGCATTCCTGGTTTCAAATTTTCCAGTTTCTTTATTGATTTTAGTGAGGAAGAAAGTAGGCCAAATGCGATGAATATCTTGGTCGATGTAAGAGCCATCCGTTGAAGCAAAATATTTTTGCTCATTTACCAAAAATAAGATAGAATTTACATAATCCGCCCCACCTTTCATGGCCGCATCATTTACAGAAAGCAAAAGATCTACTTTTTCCTTTACCGGCACTTCAAAAGCATTTTTTTCGATTGGAGCTTTCCAGCTGACTTCACCATAGCCTTTTTGTGGAGCCAGTTGTACAGGTTCTGTTAATAATCTGGAATTTTCTTTAGCAATGGAAACTGCTAATGCTGCAGCTTTGGCAATGCTATCATTATCCATTTTATCGGTTGCAGCAAAACCCCAACTTCCATTTGCAATTACCCTAATACCAACTCCATAAGATTCAGTATTAACAATATTCTGAACTTTATCTTCTCGGGTGACCACAAATTGATTCAGATATCTTCCGATACGAACATCCGTATAGGTTGCTCCTTTTGATTTAGCAGCATTTAATGCGACATCTGCAATCAGTTTTTTGACAGCAGGATCAACGTATTCTAAAGCTGCTTCTGGAGAAATCTCATTCCCCCAGACGGGTATGGATGGCATCATCGCAGCTGCTGCTCCTACACCAGTTAAATAAATAAAGTTTCTACGTTTCAATATGTTAAGATTTAGAGGTTACTAAATCTTAAATGTAGAAAAAATTAATGATGATAATAAATTTCAACTAACTGATATTTAAAGTATTTGTAAGGATTATTAGGTTTATTTTTAAAAACGTTTCCCCGCAGATTTCAGAGATTCTCGCAGATACTTAGAAGCTCTGATTTGTTAACATAGGATGTTTAATGTAATAGTTTAAGGAAATTAATTTGAGGGGCTTCCCTTAGCTTCTGAAAAGAAGCTAAGGTCACGCTATCCACTCATACGCCACAAGGCCTTAGGCGCTGAGGCCGGTATCCGCTCCTATCGTTAAGCCAAAGCAACTCGTCATTACGAACATTGAAAGCTGTGTTCAAAATTCTTCCAGATGGTTACATTTTAGCAACCAGCAGGCACTGCCGTTGCATACAATATATTTTCTGACTCATATATCCTAAATACGTATTTTGGTTCTTGAAAAGGAGAATTCCATTTGTATATATCAAATAAAAACTCATTGTTATTTACACCGCGAAGAACCCTATTCCATGTTTTACCTTGATCAGCTGAGTGGAATATTCCATCTGGATGACCACATATTAAATACTTTCCCACTTGTTTGATGGATGAAATTAACGAAGAAGGACGAAGACCCTCATCAATAGCTTTCCAGGTTTCTCCATTATCCAATGAAATATGTATCCTTCTGGATTTTGTTGCTGTGCTATAGGATAAAGCAGCAAATCCACCTTCTATTCGTTCAACAGCTATACCTACCTCACCTTCCTTAATTATCCATTGCCAGTGTTCACCATTATCTGTAGAACGCTTGATACCATCCTGACTTGTAGAAATGATCACGCCATCTCCCTTTACGGCACTATAATGTTTAATTTCAGGTAACACTTGTTTAAAGTCCTGCCATGTTTGTCCGCCATCTGTAGATTTTAAAACAATATTTACACGCTCCGATTTTATTTTCTTCACTGCTTCCTTTTCTTTAGGTACAAATGAATTGAGTACAAACATTAATAAGAGGATGGCCGGAACAAACACTAATAATCTTTTCATTTTTTTTAGTTTAAAGTAAAACATATCGATTTGTAAATTAGCGGACTTAACAGATTGTGCATTGTCCTATCAAAATTGATGAAGCAAACCTACCTTAATATTTTTTGGCTTGATAGGTATGGATTGTAAATAAAAATGTAAACTTTGTAAATAAAATATTGACGTTATGGATGTTAGCCTAAATTTACTTTCAGGGAAACGCAAATACCTTTTTGGTTCCATTTTGCTTTTATCCATTCTGGTAACCTGTGCAGCTTTCATTAGTTTTGACAGTTACGATTTTGACGTAGCCAGGAGAGAAGTTTTGCTTCGCAGAATAGGACATGAAATACTCTTACAATCTGGAGACAGTACATCTAGAGTGCTTCCGATTAAGAAAATCTCAGAAAATGAATACCAGATCACTTTTGAGAATGAGCTTACTTTTCAATCAGATTCCCTGGTAAACACAACAAGCCGTTTGTTGGCTCATGATCCCTTTGCCAGTGATTATGTAGTTAATGTAATGAACTGTGCCAATGGAAGTATAACTTATGGATATGCGATTTCACAAAATATTAAAGATGATATTATTGCCTGTATTGGAAGAACGCAACCCACAGCATGTTACCTGATTAATATTAAATTCAAAACAACTGGCATCACTATAGTAAAAAATGGGTTTCTTTTGGGCAGCCTGCCGATTTTAGCATTTATTGGTTTTATATTTTTTAGAGTTGCCAAACCTAAAAAAGTCTTACCTCAGGGTCAAGATACGGATACCGATTTATTCACTTTAGGTACGGTGTTGTTTGATGCGAAGAATAGGAAGCTGAACATAAATGGAAAAACAATAGAGCTTACTGGAACTGAATGTCGTTTATTGCTCATTTTCGCACAATCTCTCAATAAGACCATAGAACGAAGCTGGTTACAAAAAGAAATTTGGGAAGATGAAGGTGTAATTGTAGGACGCAGCCTGGATATGTTTATATCAAAACTGAGGAAAAAATTGGAATTGGATTCCAATGTAAACATTGTAGTAATCCGTGGCAAAGGCTATAAGCTTGAATTAGGAAATGATACTTTTTCTTAGTTGAGGACTTATGGAATCTTGTTTTTTTATGAAAAGAGTGCAGCAATACTTTGTAGCATCTAATTAAATTTTTGATTATGTTCCAGACGAAGTCTTGATTTTCTATAAAGATTTAAGTGGCCCTAACGGAACACTTAAACCAGTTATAGTAGTAATTACAATAAGTCTACGGGGAAAATAAGCCAGTTTGCAGTCTTTGAGATTAATTTAAAGACCAAGTTTAATTATACTTTAAAAGCTTCATTTTTTTTAAATATCTATTATAAATAGGCTTTAATTTAAGTTCTGTTTTTGACCTTAGCCAATCAAAAATATCAATTTCTTCATAATTAGGTACTTTTTTAAATTCTGAAAATATCTTTAAAGAAATACTTCTTGATATTCCTTTTGAGATTAGTTTTATAACAACGGGTTCAGTTGTTCCTAATTCTAGCATTAATGGTAAAGCCATTGAGAATTTATAGTTTTCTAATACTTTATCATTAGTTATACTTTCAACTAAGTCATTCATCAATTTAAGATATTTTACAACAATATGAGTTGTAACAATTGAATTTATCTTTATTACTTTATTAATTCTAGTGTTAATCGCTTCTTTATCATCAAGTTTTATTCTCTTAGCCAGATTATAATGCGTTGAGTAGAACTTTAAATCGGAGTCAATTAACTCTCTTAAACTCTTATTTCCTAACCACATTCTACAGTAATAAGTAATTTGATTTATTGAAGTAGATATATTATGCTTAAAAAAAGCTTCATTAGCAAAATGGAAAATTTCGTCTAGTCTTTTTAACAAATCGTTAAATTGAAGATAAAAACTCCAATCTTTAAACTCTGTTAAAATCTTTTCTTCATCTGATATATGTTTGTAAAAGTTTCTATTATTTGAAATTGATGGAATTAACCAGTTTTCAAAACCGTAATCTAATATTTGTACATAGAGAATATTTTGAAGAATAGGGTCTATTGTTGGATTCAAGCTTAAAATGTCTAATGGAATCAATAAATCAGCAACGGAAGAGGAAATATTCTCGATGAAAATATTTGATTCCTCTTCGCTGAGGCCCTTATTTTGGAGGTAAATAGGGAAACGGTCTATATCTTGTAGATATTTTTGACGATAAAATATCACTCCATTTGAATCAATATCGCTAGATATTTCTAATGAACTTTTAGATAACTCTCCGATGAAATCATCAAAGTTATCTAAAGCACTATTACTTGCAGTTGTAACTTCTTTTCTTGGAGATTTTTTATAGTAGCTTTCTGCCCATTCATCATTTTCAGATTTTTCAATACAAAAAACTGTTCCAAATAATGAATCTTTAATCCTACCAGCTCTTCCAATCAAATTTCCAAAATCAAAAGATGATAGAGGAAAAGTTCTTTTTTTGGGAGAGACAATAAAAATATTATTTGCGGGTAAATTTACACCTTGCAACAATGTAGAAGTACAAAAGAGAATTTTAATCTTTCCTTCAAGGAAGCAATCTTCAATTTCTTTTCGTACCAAATCAGGTAAATTACCATGATGAAAAGCAACACCTTTATTTAAGCAAATTGCAAGATTATAGAAAGGATGTACTTCATCTTCTAAAAACTCTACAATATCTTTTACCTCAGAATGAATTTGAACATCCTGTAATGGTTCAATATATTTTAAGGCCCAATTTTCAGCCCAATTTCCTTTTGGAGAATATATAATGTTACTTTCATCTGCTCCGCAAATATTTATCAATTCCCTTAATCCATTTCCTGTACTTTTTAAAAATATTTGTTTCAAATCTATTGAAGTCTCTATTTCAAAGGATTGAGAGCTTTCGCTATTTTTTATTAAAGTAAATCTTATTTTTTTATCATGTAATACGGTAACTATAGTTTTTATTTGAAACACTGGGGAAACCATAGTTTCTGAAGAGTTAGACTTTATGTTAAAAATATTTTCATACAATTTATTTGGATTTTCAATATTAGGACCAGCAGCAATAATTATAGCCTCACTAAACAACTTTATAAGCTCTTGGAAAACAAACTCGAAAAGTGTTCCTCTCCCTTGGGTGTCTTCAACATTTTGAATCTCATCTATAAAAATTAAATCTATTTTAAATTCATGTTCTCTTCTTTCTTTTAAAAGACTTAAACATCGTTCGGGAGTTAAAATAAATATCTTCTTAAAATTTAAGCCTGTTTCATCATGAATGTATACTGTTTTTATGTCTACATCATTATCATTGATTTCTTGTCTTAATTCTTCGCTAACTTGATTTATCAATGCTCGTGTTGGAACTACATAAAGGATAAAATATTCGTCATTATTTAATATCTTTTCTTTTATTGCTTTCTTAACTATGAATGACTTACCTGAAGATGTTGGCGCTGAAATAACAATTTTATCATAAGACTTTATATCATCCCACAGCTTTTTTTGGAAAGCCGTTGTTAAAATCTGTTCCTCTCCAATAATTACAGTTTTATTTCTCCTTTCTAATTCTAATTCAAGTAAAATCGCAGAGTCATAAGAATCAATCAATATATTATTCTCTAGTTGAATTTGACTAAAATCATTTGAAGAATTATTTAATAAACGAGTACCTGTTAAGTTTCCAATTCTTGAGAACAAAATATAAGATGCTCTTTCAATATCAATATTGAAACTATCTTGCAAATAGATCAAAGAAGAAATTAATTGAGCTTTATTTTTATGCTTTTCTAAAGGGCTTGTGGATAGAATTGAAGTTAACCAAATTGCTTTTCTGATCCTATCTTTAGCAATAGGGATTTTAGATAAATTAAATTTCTGATAGAATTGATTAAAGATTAAGTCATTGATAAGATTATTTAATAACTCATCATTGTATATTGATTCTATCTTATCAACTAAATCAGACATGTTTAATTGACTTTATTTTCCTTTACATTATATAAGTAAGGAACTCCGTGAATTTTTTTATACATTAAGTCTCGAAATTCATCTACAGACTTACATGGCAAAATAAAAAAATCAAGATAGACTTTCTTTATTTCAGAGTAATTATCTAACTCTTTATTTATTTTATTAAGATATTCTTTTTCTTTACCATTTATAGATTCACTAATTGCATTTTCAAGTATTTCCATTGAAGCACTATCTTTTTGCAACTTTTCAAAGTTCGATGTAGAATACATCAGTAAAATAGGGTGTACTAATGATTGATGTTTAAATATTTTTGAACTTGGAGTTAACCTATCGTAAAGTTCATCTAGATTAGTATTTGTCACACTCAAAAATTCTTTTGCTACAATTAATTCATCATCTAAAAAATCGTTAACAAAATATGCTGAATGAAACCTTTCTATAGAAATTAAAGCTTCTTTAAGAGCTTTGGTTAACGTTGTTGTTACCTTAGATTCGCCAATTAAGTATGCTGGATATTTTTCTGATTTAAACTGATAATCACCAATAAAAATACCATCACCTCCTTTTATTTGATCTCTTATATTGGTTAAAGATTTAATTTTATGCGCAACCATTTTACATCCTAAAATACTTTCTACCAGTACAAATAAAAGAAGCTCACCATATTTTCCATCAGTTTTAGGGTTTTTAAGACCGAATTTGCCATTTGCATTTAAACCCGCCCACATTTCGCCGTTTCTTTTGATATCATCTTCACCGTATATATAATGTGGTAACGAGGTATGCAAGACTGAATTTAAACCATTAAAAATTATTTGAGTACCAGATGGCTTGATTGTAAAAAATCTCAATGTTAATTTATCATCCCATTCAAGAAAATGTTGATTTAATTGATCTAATATTAATTTTCTATCAATTTTTATATGTTTAGACCAGTCTTCAGAAAACATTTCATTAAATAGTAGTTAAAAAATAAATGATTAAGTTTAAAGATAAAGATTAAATTTAGTATTCAACTATGGCTTTAACTTGGATTAAATTTCCCAACCTCGTTTAAGTGTTCCTTTAGGATCACTTAAATGCTTTTAGAAAACTGAGGACTCCATCTGGATTTATATTTCACATTTTTTTAATATCAAATGCCGATTTTTTAAAGAGAATAATTAACAAATTAACTAGGTTTTGCGTTAACGATTGAAGCGGCATCCTTTTTTGCACTTACCATTTAGCAAATACAAAAAAGATATAGTGTAATCCGCCAGCTGGCGGATAAAACGCCCTCCTAATTATTTTAACCAATTTTCCTACCCGTATTAATCACATTTACGCCATTAAACCTGGTGGTGGAAGAACCATGAGAAACCGCACTCACCTGACTTGGTTGTCCTTTTCCATCACGGAAAGTACCACCCAAACGGAAATCTTTTTCATCGCAACGTTGTACGCAAGAGTTCCAAAATTCCTGGGTATTGGCTTGGTAGGAAGCATCTTTTAACATGCCTACAATTTCGCCGTCTTTTACTTCATAAGCTAGCTGGGCGCTAAACTGAAAATTATATCGCTGCTGATCTATAGAGTAAGAATTACGACCAAACATGTAAATCCCTTTCTTCACCCCTTTTACCATTTCGGCAGCTGTCATGGGTTTTGTACCGGCTTTTAAAGAAACATTTGGCATTCTCTGGAACTGAACACTGTCCCAACTATCAGCATAGCAGCAACCTTGAGAAGCTTTTAAACCTAAAATATGCGCCTGGTCTCTGATGGTTTGGTAATTCACCAAAATCCCATCCTTAATGATGTCCCACTGTCCACATTTTACCCCTTCATCATCATAACCTACAGCACCTAAAGAACCGGCTTGTAATTTATCAGCCAAAATATTCACTTTATTACTACCGAAATTAAATTTTTTGCTTTCCCATTTATCCAAAGTTAGGAAGCTGGTACCTGCATAATTGGCTTCGTAACCTAAAACCCGATCCAGCTCTGTGGGGTGACCAACAGATTCATGAATGGTTAAGAAAAGATGTGTTGGGTCTAAAATCAAATCATACTTTCCTGGTTCTACTGGTTTTGCTTTTAATTTTTCCTCCACATGTTTGGCTGCTTCTTTCACATCTTCTAAAATGTCGTAACGTTTCTTGTACATCGTCACGGGGCCACCTTTAATTTTCTCTTCTTCTTTCGGAATCAGATATTCATAACCCATTCCCATTGGTGCACTTAGCGCATCACGAGTTTCAAATTTCCCTCCTTTGGCATCTACTTTAGTCACCGTAAAAGTAGGCCAGATGCGATGAATATCCTGGTCGATATAAGAACCATCCGAAGACGCAAAGTATTTCTGCTCGTTCACCACAAAAACATTGGAGTTAACAAATTTGGCTCCCGCAGCCATGGCGGCAGCATTTACGCCTAATAATAGATCTACTTTTTCTTTGATAGGAACTTCGAAAGCATTTTTTTCAATGGGAGTTTTCCAAGTTACTTCGCCATAACCTTTTTGTGGCGCAAGCTGAACAGGCTCGGTAGCTAATTTTGAATTTCCTTTGGCGATGGCAACCGCTAATTCTGCGGCTTTGGCAATACTGGCATCATCCAATAAATTGGTAGCCGCAAAACCCCAACAGCCATTGGCAATTACCCGTACACCCATTCCGTAAGATTCGGTGTTGGCAATGTTTTGTACCCGGGTTTCTCTGGTGGACACTACTTGGTTCAAATATCTGCCAATACGCACATCGGTATAGGTTGCGCCTAGAGATTTCGCTTTGTTCAATGCGATATCTGCCATTTTTTTCTTTAAAGCAGCATCAACCGGAGTTAAAGCTTCTTCAATTGAAATTGGATTTCCAAAAACGGAAAGGTTTGGCATCAGGGCAGCTCCAGCACCAACTCCTGTTAAATATAAAAAGTTTCTTCTTTTCATGTATTATGATTTGGACGTTTTTACGTCACCTTGAGGAACGAAAGATCACACAAGTAGGAATGCTTTTAGCGTTTGAAACCTATTTGTGTGATGTTTCTCTATCGTTCAACATGACGAAGCTAAAAAAGGATGCCGCTTCAATCGTTGACGCAAAACCTTTTTAGCTGTATAATTTAAATTTTCTTAAACCGCGTCAGACAATGAAGTGAAAGTAAAATCTCTAATTTTCATCGGAGGGATAATCACGTTTCCACTTCGTACAGGTTTACCTAAAGCTTCCACATTGTTCAGCATAATTACCGGACTCTCGTTAAAACGGAAGTTTTTTACTGGGAATTTAATTTCGCCGTTTTCTATGTAAAAAGTACCATCACGGGTTAATCCTGTTAAGAGTAAAGTTTGAGGATCTACAGAACGGATATACCAAAAACGGGTAACCAAAATTCCTTTTTCTGTACCTTTAATTAATTCTTCTAATGATTGTGTACCACCTTCCATCACAAAACTTCTTCCGAAAGGAACGGGTTCAACTCCTTTTTGGTCTGCCCAATATCTCGAATAAGCTAGATTTTTTACCACTCCGTTTTCTACCCATTTGGTTTTCTTTAACAATTGTCCATCACCGTTCCACGTAGCAGAAGGTAAATCAGGATTCATTGGATCAGAATAAATATTTACATTTTCAGAGAATAATTGCTCTCCTAAACGCGTTCCTCCGCCTTTCTTACTCATAAAGCTTCTTCCTTCATCGGCACTACGGGCATCAAAACCTCTAAACATATTTTCTATAATATCCGAAGCTGCCAAAGGCTCTAAAATAACGGTGTATTTTCCTGGCTCGATAGCTTTTGCAGCAGCAGAACCATTTGCTTTGCTAGCAGCTATTTTGCTTAAAGCCAGCGTATCCATTTTATCCAGATTATTGAAACTTTGGCTCACATAACCTGAGCCAGTACCTTCCTGATTTCGTACTGTTACTGAAAATGAAACATCGGTATCTGTATTGTATGCAAATAAACCTTTAGAATTCATGATGGCGTTAAAGCTTGTTGAGTTTTCTAGAAACCCCGCTCCTTCTAATTTTCCATCCTTTATCACTTTTAAACTCTGACCTACCATTTCTGCCCTGGTATCAGGAGTGATAGCAGCAGTTTTTGAATTAAATGTTGGAGAAACAGGAAATTCCTGAGGGCCTAATAAGGGCATAAACTCTGGATTTTCTGGAGCTAACATGGCTAGCTCTTCTGCTCTTTTTACCACTTTTTCTAAAGAGGCATCGTCAAATTCATTGATACTAGCTGAACCTGTTTTTTTACCGTAAGTAGCACTCACTGCTAAACTCATGGTACTGATTTGCCCTGCAGTAGAAACTGCATTACGGGCATACCTAATATTACCTCCGTCAGAACCTCTTAAACTAATTTCGCAAGAGTCTGACTTAGAATAACTCAATACTTTTTTTAATATATCTTGGGCTTGTTGTTTTGTTAAAATTGCCATTTTTTAGGTTTTAGGTTGTAAGTTTTAGGTTGTAAGTTTATTATGTAACTTATTACTTAAAACCTATTACTTACAACTCGATTAATTAAATTTTCCTTGCTGTGTTAATTACGTTTACTCCGTTGAATCTTGTAGTAGAGCTTCCATGAGAAACTGCACTACTTTGTGAAGGCTGACCTTTTCCATCGTTAAAAGAACCTCCTAAACGATAATCGCTTTCATCACAAACGGCAGTACATGAATTCCAGAATTCCTGGGTGTTTGCCTGGTATGCGACATCATTTAACATCCCAACAATTTTCCCGTTTTTGATTTCGTAAAATAACTGTCCACCAAATTGGAAGTTGTAACGTTGCTGATCAATAGAAAAACTACCATTACCAACTATGTAAATACCTTTTTCTACGTTTTTAATCATATCATCTACACTTAACTTTTCTTTACCAGGTTGTAATGAAATGTTCGGCATACGTTGAAATTGAACATCATCCCAGCCTTGAGAATAGCAACAACCTTGAGAAGCATCCAAACCGATGATATGAGCTTGATCTCTAATTGCTTGATAATTGACCAAAACACCATCCTTAATAATATCCCACTTACCACATTTTACACCTTCATCATCATATCCTACTGCACCTAAAGATCCTTTTTGCGTTTTATCAGCAACGATATTCACCTTATCACTACCAAATTTGAATTTTTTGGATTTCCATTTATCTAATGTTAAGAAACTTGTACCGGCGTAATTGGCTTCATAACCTAAAACACGATCTAATTCTGTTGGGTGCCCAACAGATTCATGAATAGTTAACCATAAATGTGATGGGTCTAAAACCAGATCATATTTACCTGGCTCTACAGATTTTGCTGTTACCTTTTCGGTTGCATTTTGAGCAGCAAACTTAACGTCCTCCAACATATCATACCTGTTTTTATAACGGGTAATTACTCCCTGAACTTTATCTTCTGGAGATGCATTTAAATATTCATATCCCATTCCCATTGGAGAACTTAATGAAGAGCGAGTTTGGAATTTGCCAGAAGCTTTATCAATTTTAGTAACGCCAAAAGTTGGGTAAATCCGATGAATATCTTGATCTATATAAGAACCATCTGTTGAGGCAAAATATTTTTGTTCGTTAACTGCAAACATTACAGAGTTTACATAAGTTGCTCCATTTTGCAAAGCTACATCATTGACTTTCAACAATAAATCAACTTTCTCTTTAATAGGAACTTCAAATGTGTTGATTTCAATTGGAGCTTTCCAACTTACTTCGCCAAATCCTTTCTGTGGTGCAAGTTGTACCGGTTCTCCTTGTATTTTAGAATTTGCTTTTGCTACTGCAACCGCTTGTTCTGCAGCTTTTGCAATGGCATCAGTACTCATGCTATTTGTAGCAGCAAAACCCCAGCAACCATTTGCGATAACCCTTACTCCAATTCCGTAAGATTCGGTGTTAGCAACACCTTGCACTCTTTTCTCTCTTGTTGCCACAAATTGATTTAGATATCTACCAATGCGTACATCGGCATAAGTTGCCCCTTTTGATTTCGCAGCATTTAAAGCAACATCAGCTAACTGTTTTTTTAGCCTTACATCAACTCCGTCCAATGCTTGTAGTGGGTCAATCGGATTTCCAAAAGCGGATAAATTGGGTAACATTAAAGTCCCCATACCCATCCCAGTTAAGTATAAAAAGTCTTTTCTCTTCATTAGATTCCTCCTAGATTTTGGTTTTAGTTTTAAAATACAATCTAAGGATTTTTTATTTGATTGTTTATTTGCTTTGTAAGAATTATGTTTCAAATCAATAATTTATTGAAACATTAGCGTAGGCAGAAGATTTTAATCAGATATTTTAGCTTCAAACCATAAAAAACCACAGCTTAATAAAAAAAGCATAAAGAATAACCAATTTGACACTTCTTTAATTTGTTTTTCTGTAATGGTTTCAGATTTTGGGGAATTTACTTGATTGTTTTTGATGAAATTGAAGGTGTTTCTTATTTTCTTAGTTTGATTTGCAGCTAGCCAACTTTTATTATCAAAAATATACACTTGTTTTACTAATCCGTTTATCTCAACTTTATTCCATCCTGATTTTGTCGGCCAAAATGTTGCAGACCATTCATTGGAGAAGTTTTGATTTTGCATAGGTGCTATTGCAATATTTTCTACACTAATTTTAGGTGTTTTATTATCATCGCTTTTATAAAGCAAAGTATTTTCATTATAAATTTTTGGAAATTCATCTTTTAATAAAACATCTTCTTTTATATCAACCTTTTTAATGGTGTTGCTAATTATCACCGACCAATATTTTGCGTAGTCTTTTTGATTTCCTTTTATAGCCCATTGATAACTATTTGAAATGGATGTAATTGCTATTTTGCCGATACCTGAAACCTTACTATCCGTATAAATTTTTCCTTTATCATCTAAAACTAAAAGTTGATGTGTTTTTACTGGATTTAATTGAACAGGATTTTCTATTGTTAAAGGAGATGTTTTATCTTCATCATTGATCATTTTAAAACTAAATCCTTGAGCTTGTTTTACAGCTAAACTGTTCACAGAAAAACCAGCAGCATAAGTTGATGTTGGTTTCTCATCACCAATTCTGACTAATAATCCTAAACCTTCGTCAATTTGAGAATTGAGGGCATACTTTTCTTGATTGCTTAAATTGGTCAACTCAGCATCATCTGCAATAATCAAATCAAATTTTTGCAACAAATTTTTATTTAAATTATTAAGATTGGTTGTTGTTAAATTCAAAAAATCTGAGCTGAATTTTTCTTTACTAATTCTTGTCCGCAATGCCAAAGCATAATTATTTTGGTAAAGCCAATCCTTTAAAAATTTGTATTCAAAATCAGGATTAGAAGCCAAAATCAAGACTTTAACCGGCTGTTTTTCAATTACCTCAAAAGGTACAGCTTCATTCACTATAGAATCTTTATTTTGAATTGCTGCTATATGGTAGGTGAAATATCCAATTTGGTTTGTTTTTCCTTTTAATGAGAAATTAGCTTCTTCATTCGCTTTGATACTTACAGAATCTAAATTAGTTCCCAAACCACTTAAAACTAAGTTAACGGATTTATCAGACCCGTTTTTGTATTTACCCTCAACAATTAAATCATCTGTATTTGTAATGGTTTTCTGCCAACTAACATTTTGAATTCCGTTAATATTTTTAATTGGTTTAAAATTGATTTTATAATTTATTAGTTTTTTAAGCTCTGAATTTTCTAAACCTTCTCCATATAAATTGATGGTTTTAATTTCTGGATGTTCTGATAAATAATAAGATAAATCAGGCAGGAATTTTATTTTATTTTTTGAGTTGTTTTGAAAAATACCAGAATCTAAAGTAAAAAGTTGAGCATTTGATTTTGAGACGCTATCAAGATTTGCCCCTTCTGTAAGTAGGTTAAATTCTTCTTTTTTTACCGATTTAAAAACTTCATATCTTATGGGGTAAATCAAAAAAAACAAAGATCCAACTGCAATAACTGAAGCAATCAATCTTAGAATTAACCAATTTTTATTTCTCCTTTTAACTTCTTTAAAAAGTAAAAATGCCAATAAAAAAACGCTTAGAAATAAGGCAATCAACTTAAATTCTTCCATTATTGTTTAGATTTTAAGTTTTGTAAATATGCTTTTCCTAATGAAGAATTTCCACTCTCCAAACTCGCCTTTGGTAAATAAACATCATTTTCTAACAGACCAAATAATGCTTTTTGAACAGTTGAAATATCATTAGAACTATAGTTAACACCTTCATTTATTTTGCCTAAAAGTTTTAAAGAATTTAAATAAAGATTAGGCTGTTTTGAAGCAGCGTCTACTAAGTAAGTCCTTGCGTTAATCAGTATTTTTTTATCGGCGACAGCCAAATTTATATTTTGTTTTAATTGCTCTAGAATAGAAACACTACCTTTTAAATCTTTCTGTTTTTTGTTATTTCCATCAAAATTCTTTTGGTTTTGTGGAGTGATTATTTTATCCAATTCACCAGTTAATCGTTTCTCCAATTTAAGCGGGGCCGTTTTTATTGTTGTTTTAGCGACATAAGCTCTAGAACTTTGCTGCAAATCTTTCAATAAGCGTAAAGCTTTATATTCAAAAGGCAAGGCTTCTTGTGGTTTATAAGTTCTAAGCCTTAACTCAGAATTCCACATTTCTGTTAAAGTAGCCTTCAGCTTAGATTTTTGTTCAGGTTCAAAAAAAGTGGCATCTTCGGCATTATCATGCTTATGAGCATATTGATCCATAATTGCGCTCACATCACCAAATTTTTTCTCTTCTTTATTTCCATGGTCATGTCCATCGTCAGCACTGTGTTCTTCACCTTCTGCCGTTGCTCCTATTTGATTTTCATTTTCTTCTCCTAAAAATTTACCATACCTTAAACGAAGTAATTTTTGATCAATGCCTAAATTATTGCTCCTATTTTTAAATTCATCAGGAGTAATTATTTGTTGTTCTTTTAATAATTTTTCTGTATCGATAATGATTTGGCGCTGACTTCTGAAATACTCCGGAACTAAGTTTACACCGCCCATCATTCCGTTCATACTCATCAACTCTGTGGTATCTGCAATAGAAACTATATAAACATCAGATTTACTTTCCTGGCCATGATTGTCTTTTGCTTTAATGTAGAAATAAAGTTCGTCGCCGGCTTTCATTTCCAAAGATTTTAGGTTGATTGTTTTATTTAAATTAAGTTGCCTGCCTCCAATTTGTTGTTGAAAACTGATTTTTTGTTCTTTAAAACTCACGCCTTCACCTTTTCCGGATGCTGTTGTAGCATTAATAAAAGCCTCAGAAATACCATAATCATCAGCTAAAACAGCTTTGATTTTTATTTGATAAGGCATTCCAATATCAATAACCGTTTGTTGCTGTGGCTGAGAAATTTTTATAACAACCGGTAAATCTTTAATGATTTCAATTTGATACAATTCTGATTTTTTTCCATCTACCAAAACCTGATAAAAACCAGATTGGTTTAATATTTTGGAGGTTTCCCAATGTGTAAAATCTTTATTTGGCTTTAAGCCGATGAATACTTTTTCGTTAAAAACAAATTCGATTTTTTTTGCTGGAGTTGTGGTTTTTATCTCCCAATTTATTGCTGCATTTTCTACCACTTTTAATGAAAACTGACTTTGAGAAACCTGTTTTATTTGGGTGTAATTAGGTGCATTAATATTTACTTTAACTGATGATATTTGGGGTAGAATAACATCTTTTACATTACTTATTTGCGATACTTTTGGAAATGATTCGCTGGCTAAGACTTGTTTTTTGAAAGGGAAAATTTGCGTTAGTAAAAAACATAAAGAAACGCCAAATAAAATCATCAAAATGATTTTGAACTTTTTTGATTGCAATTTTAACGGTTTAATTTCCTCTAAAAAAGTTGATATTTTATTTGCTTGTAAGATTTGTAAAGTTCCTAGTTCAGTTTCGGATGAAATCAATAATTGTGAACTATCTTCTAGTTGTGGGAAGTTTTGATTGAGCAGAATAGAAAAATCATTTGCGCTAACATTTACACTTTTATCAGTAATTAATAAGTAGCATAAAGTAGCAATAAATACCGTAATAAAGGTCGTTACAATAGAAAAACTAAAAATCAAATTTCCTAATAATCCAAAAATCAAACCTACGCTTATCGACAAAAACAATATATTAATCAAAGAAAAAATTCTCCATTTTTTCCTTTCGTTTTCTATCCATTGATTGTTTTTCTGGCTCAATTTATCCATTTGCTTTTTTACGATAAGTGAGTACTCTTTCTAAAAAGAAAGTAAAGAATGCAGCAATCCAAAAATAGGAAGCTATTGAATAATCAATTTTAGAAATAGTTTTTGCTTTATTCAATGATTTTCCGTCAAAAATGAACGTCTGATTTTTGGCGATTTGCCTTTTATCATTCACATCCAAATCATAATTTTCATTCATAAGATTTGTCTCTTTAAACAAAACTGACATTAACGATCTTGGGAAATTTTCACTCCAAACCAAATCTGTCCATTGAGGATTTAAACGAGTATAGAATTGAAAATTAGTGCTTTTTCCGTTAGTGTTTTTCGATATTATAGCGTTTCCAAAACCATCTGTCCATATATTATCATCTACAGAAGAAATGTTTATAATTCTTTTATAAATCCTATCGTTTTCACTCGATCCTGTTTTTAACAATCTATTGATATTTTCTGTTTTTCCAACTGCATAACTGAATAATTTAGTTTTTTCAGCTAATTTATTTTGCTGATTAAAAGGTTTTTCAGAAAGCCAAAATATCCAATCTGCATCGGTTGAAACTAATGAAAACTGTTGCGGATTATTAATAATGATATTCATTTTAGTAAAACCTGCAATCGCCTTTAAAGCCGAGTTTAAATAAATAGCATCTTGTTTATCATCAGTATAAACATCAATTTTTAATGGTTTACTGATTACTTTTACCCAATTTTTTTGATTTTTAAATCGAATAAAACTTTCTCCATTTTCTATATTTAGCTCTAAATCTTTATGATTTACATTATAATTAACTGTTTCAAAAGTTGTTTGTGAAGCACTGCTTTTCATGCATAAGACTTTAATGCTGTCTTGCTTACCAACAAGAGCATAAATTACAGATTGACTTAAAGTATCTTTTGCGGTAATACTTCTAATCTCTAAATCTAAATGAACTTTTGGGATTGAACCCTGAAATTTTGATTGACTTAAATCTGTATAAACAATAGTTTTAAAATCACCAGCTAATTGCGAATTCAATTGTTTAATCAATGAAAATGGCGGAATATTAGATGCTTTTTTGTTCAAAAAAGACTGAGAATCTACTAAAGCAATTTTATTAAATCCCTTATCAAAATCATGAATCTCATAACCTTTCTCATTTAACAACTTGATTACTGCTTTTTGCTTTGCAGATAAATCAGCATATTTTGCCTCATCAAAAAGTATCCAACCTTTTATATTCTTTTCCGAGTTCTCAGTTTTCAAAAAAGGTTCTGCCAATAAAAAAGCAATCATTAAAATCAGTAAACTCCTCAATAAAAATAATAGCCAATCCTTAATTTGAAAACTCTTTGAGCTTTGTTTAGCACTTTCTCCCAATAAAAAAACACTTCCAATTTTTAATGTTTTTCCTTTTTTAACATTCCATAAATGGATAATTAGCGGAACAATAATTCCTGCTGCAGCTAATAACCCGATGGTGTAAGTAAAAAACATTTTAAAAATTTTAGATTTTAGACTTATTCCTTTGATTTAAAAAATCCCTCAACGCTTGGTCTAAAGGTTGATCAGTGCTCAACATCCGATAATAAATATTTCTATCCAATAAGCTAATTCTCATCTTTTCTAAGTGTTCGTTTAAAGCCATAACATAAGCTTTTCTAGCAGCTGATTGGTCAACTTGTAAAGTTTCACCTGTCTCTAAATCCTCAAAACTATGATAACCTTTAAAATTGAGTTCCAACTCATTTTTGGCCATCAGATGAAAAACCACCACCTCATGTTTTAATGTATTCAGTGTGTCTAGTAGATCAAAAATTTCATTATTTTTTTGGTATAAATCGGTAACAAAAATTAGCAATTCCCTTTTCTGACTGCCAGCATACAACTCCTTGTAATGGATAGGTTTGGTGAAATCTCCTTCTGGCTTTATTTGCTCTAACTGATAAAACATCCTGGCTAAATGTTGGTAATCTTGTTTAGGCGACATGGAGAAAATCCCGCCATCCTTAAAAACATATAAGCCAATTGCGTCACCTTGTAAGTTTCCTAAATAAGCCAATGAAGCTGCTAAATAACGGGCATAATCTATCTTCTTAAAATCACCATCGCTATGATTCATAGATGCACTTGCATCAACCAAAATGCGAATAGAAATATTGGTTTCTACCTCAGATTCTCTAATATAATAGCGATCCGATCTGGCAAACATCTTCCAATCTAATGAGCGTAAATCATCACCAGGTTGGTAACTTCTGTACTGAATAAACTCTAAACCAGAACCCTTTATCGTACTTTTATTAATACCGCTCATAAAGCCATCAATGGTTGTTTTCGCCGCCAGTGATAGTTCTTTAATCGCCATTAATATTTTAGGATCTAATAAAGTCATTTAGGTGGTTAGTTGATTAGTTTGTTAGATGGTTAGTTTGTTAGGTGATTAGCTGTTAGGAGTTAAAAACTTTTTACTTGTTACTTTTTACTTTTTACTTTTTACTTTAATACTTATACCCCACTAAACCTTCACCCTCGCTACACTCTTCAAAAGTTCTTCCGTAACTCTATCTGCACTCACATTTTCTGCCTCGGCTTTAAAATTCATCAAAACACGGTGCCTTAAAACGGGATAAGCCATGATTTGTAAATCTTCCATTTTTACGGCGTATCTTCCATAAAACAAAGCCCTTGCTTTGGCAGTCAAAATTAAAGCCTGACCGGCTCTTGGTCCAGCTCCCCATCTCACCCATTCTTTCACATAATTTATAGTTGTGGTATAAGGTCTGGTAGCCCTTATTAAATTGCTCACATAAAAAATCAATTCATCGCTTATACTAACTTCACGAACCAAAGCTTGCAGTTTTTGTATCTCTTCTGCATTAATAACTGCCTCTACTTTTTCTTTTTTAGAACCAGTGGTGTTAGATAAAATCATTACTTCTTCCTCTTGCGAAGGATAGCCGATTTTTATATACAAAAGAAAACGATCTAACTGTGCCTCTGGTAGAGGATACGTTCCTGCTTGCTCAATTGGGTTTTGCGTGGCTAAAATAAAAAATGGCTTATCTAAAGGATAAGTTTGTCCACCATAAGTGACTTCAAATTCTTGCATTGCCTCTAGTAAAGCTGCCTGTGTTTTTGGTGGCGTCCGGTTAATTTCATCTGCCAATACGATATTCGCGAAAAGTGGCCCTTTATTAAACTTAAAAAAACGTTTTCCAGTAACATGATCTTCCTCTAAAATCTCTGTTCCAACAATATCGGTAGGCATTAAATCTGGCGTAAACTGAATTCTTCTGAATGATAGATGCAAAGCTTGCGAAAGTGTTCTTACCATTAAAGTTTTCGCTAAACCGGGTACTCCTTCTAATAAACAATGTCCGCCAGCCATTAAAGCAATCAGCATTTCTTCTATAATTACATCCTGCCCAACAATCACTTTTTGGATTTCCTTTTTCAAAAGCGATAGTTTTTGGACTAATCCTTTTATTTCAGTTTCTGTATATTCCATTAAATAAAATCAATTATGTCTTAATTCAATTTGATATTCTTTTTTATATAAAATCAATTTGGGCGTTTTTACACGCTTTTCACTGTATCTTTTTTGCAATTTGCATCATGGTGAAAGCAAAAAAAGGATGCCACTCCAATCGTTACGCAAAAAATTATCAGTTTAAAATTTGAAAATTACATTTTTTAAAAAATCAAACTCCTTTTATCAAATTACAATCTTCAATATAGTTGCAATCTTTAAATTTTCACAACTATTCAAAAATCTATCAAAGAAATTACAAATAATTTAGCTAAAAAACCAAATTGCTACAAATTTTGCTTTAAATTCGATATATGTTTAGCACTAAATTTACTTTTGCAAGAATTAAGTATGCTTCTGGAGATTGGAATACTGATCAAAGGATGCCGGCAAATGTGCTTAACTCATTATTAGAATACACAACTATTCCTTTAAATGCAGATGAGAAAATTGTCGATTTATCAAGTCCCGAATTATTTAACTATCCTTTTTGTTATTTAAGCGGACATAAACTCGTTCAGTTTACACAAAAAGAAGCTTCGAATTTTAAAACCTATGTAAAAAACGGAGGTTTTGTTTTTGTTGATGATTGCAATCATGATATCGATGCTTTATTTGCTAAATCTTTCGAAACTCAAATGACTTCTATTTTTGGCGCTCAAGCATTAAAAAAAATCCCAAATAATCATGCTATTTATTCTTCATTTTTTGAGTTTGAAAAAGGCCCGCCAACTACCTCTTTTGAATTAAATGGTTGGGGCGATGATTTGGTTCATGATTATTTAAAAGCCATAGAAATAAATAACCGTATTGGTGTTTTATACAGCAATAAAGATTATGGTTGCGAATGGGATTATGATTTTAGAAACAAAAGATTTTTAGCTGAGGATAACACCAAATTTGCCGTAAATATCATCATGTATGCAATGGGAATAAACGCTTAAACAGTGTCAATAAAAATTTCTCGAAACCCATTTAATACAATTCTTAAAACAATATCTACTTTTACTTTATGAACGTTTTTGAAAAACAAAATTCGCCAGCGCAAGCTTTTGAAAGATTACTAGCTATAATGGACGATTTAAGGGCGCAATGTCCTTGGGATAAAAAGCAAACTTTAGAAACCTTACGTCATTTAACCATCGAAGAAACCTACGAACTTTCTGATGCAATTTTAGAAGGTGATATGCAGGAAATTAAAAAGGAATTAGGTGATTTGATGTTGCACTTAGTTTTTTATTCCAAAATAGGTTCAGAAACTAATGCTTTTAACATTACTGATGTTTGTAATGGAATTTGCGAAAAACTGATTAACAGACATCCACATATTTATAGCGATGTTGTTGCCGAAACAGAAGAACAAGTAAAACAAAATTGGGAGCAAATTAAATTAAAAGAAGGCAATAAATCAGTTTTAGGAGGTGTTCCTTCGTCTCTACCGGCAATGATTAAAGCATTTCGTATTCAAGAAAAAGTTAGAGGAGTAGGTTTCGATTTTGAAGAAAAACATCAGGTTTGGGAAAAAGTTGAAGAAGAGTTGCAAGAATTTAAAGCAGAGTTTAACGTAGTTGATCACATAGAAATCGATAAAGAAAAAGCGGAAGCAGAATTTGGCGACCTATTATTTTCACTGATTAATTATGCCCGTTTCATCAACATCAATCCAGAAGACGCATTGGAAAAAACCAATCGTAAATTCATCAAAAGATTTCAATACTTAGAATCAAAAGCTTCTGAATTAAACAAATCATTACAAGATATGACCCTAGCAGAAATGGATGTTTTTTGGAACGAGGCTAAGAGGATTTGAAGTGAATTCTTTGATTATAATTTTCAGCAATCAAATAAATTACTAATAAGAAAAAAATACCTACCTTTAACGTTAGTAACGCAAAAGATATGATTATTTCATTTGGTTCAAAAGAAACTGAACAAATTTGGAATGGATACAGAATTAAGAAAATACCAATCGAAATTCAAAATTTAGGGCGAAGGAAATTAAGAATGTTAAATAGTTCTCAAGATCTTAATGACTTAAGAATTCCTCCCTCTAACAGGTTGGAAAAACTTTCAGGTAATTTGAAACAATTTTATAGCATTCGTATCAATATCCAATGGCGAATAATTTTTATTTGGACAAACGGAAATGCAAGTGAGGTAGAAATAATTGATTATCATTAGAAACAAAAAAACATGGATAAGTTAGCAAATATACATCCCGGAGAGATTTTAAATGTTGAGTTTTTGATACCATTTCAAATTACGGCTTATCGTCTTTCTAAAGATTTAAAAATTCCACAAACTAGAGTTTCTGAAATTATTAAAGGAAACCGCAGAATAACCGCGGATACTGCGTTAAGATTGTCTAAATATTTTGGAAATTCTCCTAAATTTTGGCTCGGGATTCAAGATGATTATGATATTGAAGAAGAAAATGAGAATAAGCAATCAGAATTAAATCAAATTAAACTATTCGACAAAGAATTATTAATTGCTTAATTCAAGTTAAAAAAAACCTTTTTGTAGCGCATTTATGTTTTTCATCGTAATAAACATAAAACCAGCGTATCATGTACCTCAATAATTTTCAATCCTATATTTTTGGAGCAATATTAATTTTCTTCCTCTGCTTCGCAGCTTGTGAGAAAGGAATATTAAACGGCCCATTACTTTCTTATGGAGAAAAGGTAGAACTTCAAAAATCGCAATCCATTCTTTTTGGAACTAACACTAGCGATGGGTTGAAATTGACTGTAAATACTATAAATGATAGTCGTTGCCCGAAAGATGTTAATTGCATAAGAGCTGGCGAAGCTGCAGTAAAAATCACTATTTATGATATCAAAGAAAACTCTGCAACCTTTGATCTTTATTATGGTGATAAATCTCATTTTAAACCAGATACCGTAAATTTCAGTATAGATAAAAAAGCTTATAAGGTGATATTATTTGATGTAAATCCTTATCCTCAAACCAGTACAATTCAAGATAGTTTAAAAGCAAAACTTACGCTTTTGAATAATTAAATTAAGAAATAGATATAAATTAGAATAGCTATCTTTAAAAAACGTAGCCTGTATAAATGAGTAAATCCCACAACGATTTTAGTGATCAAGAATTGATTGCTAAATGTCGTAAAGACGATAGCAAAGCCCAAGAAATGCTTTATAAGCGTTTTTATGGATATGCTATGGGAATTTCATTGAGATATTGTATCAATCGGGATGATGCTTTGGAAGCCGCAAATGATGCATTTATCAAATTATTTAAAACCATAAAAACTTTTGATGATGGTAGATTAATTAAACCTTGGTTTAGGCAAATTATCGTGAACTCTGCTATCGATAATAGAAGAAAAAATATAAAGCATTTAGCAGTATTAAATATTGAATATGCTGATGAGGCACCTGCAGACCATAATATAATCAGTAAAATAACTGCCCAAGAAATATTAGAGTTATTAAAAGAATTACCAGAAATGCACCGCATGATTTTTAACCTTTATGAGATTGATGGTTATACACATGAAGAAATTGCGGATATTTTAGAAATGCCATCTAGCAGCTCTCGGGTTTATTTATCGAGGGCAAAAGAAAAATTAAGACGATTAGTGAAGGCTCAATTTTATTTGAATTATGAAAGAGCAATTTGATAGAGCGATAAGAAACCATATCCGTGATACATTTGGAAGTTTTGACGACCAAATGGCAGATGATGGTTGGAAAAAGTTCAACGATAAAAAAAGAAGGAAAAGAAGAGGTTTAATATTTTGGTACACTTTACCAAGTGGCATTGCTGCTGCATTGGCTTTAGTTTGGCTGTTAAATTGGAATAATTTATCTAATATTAATAAAAATAATCAGGCTCAAATAGCCAAACAAACTATCGATAAAAACGAAAATATCAACAAATCAAAAGAAAATATTGAAATCCTTTCTGATAAAAAGCAAGATAAAATTGTTAAAAATAACAAGCCCGAACAAAATAGTTTAGAGTTTAATAAAACCAAAAAAGATTTAGAACCTACCTTAAAAAACGATAATAATTTAGAAAATATCTCAACTCATAATAATCTTTCTCATTTAGGAATCTCAAAAGAAAAAGAAATCAGCTATAACGAATTGATAATAGCTAATTCAACAGAAAATATCAATCACACCAATCCAATTGAAGTAAATGCAAAAGATTTTAAGCCTTTAGCAACAGAAAACATCACGCTTCAATTGAATCAAAATTTGCTTGCTAATCAAAGTTTGAAAAAGGATTTTTATTCTCTTCCTCCACAATTATCAGAAGATAAAAAACCGCAAACCATTAAAAAAGACAGGTTTAAAATGTCAGTCGATGCCAATACTTACTATTCTTTTTCTGATGCTGGAGTAAATGATGCTTTAAATTTAGGATTTGGTTTAGCAACAGAATTAAAACTAACCAAAAAATTAAGTTTAAACTCAGGAATTCTTTTAAACCGACAAACATCAAGTTTTGATGGCAATAGTCGTTCAACATCAGATTTTAAATTGGCTAGTTTTAGCACTTTAGCCGCTGTTCCTGAAGCGCAAATAACAAATGCAAAATTGATTGGATTAGATATTCCCTTAGATTTAAAATTTGATTTTAAAGTAGGGAAAATAAAATCTTTTATTACCTCAGGAATCAGCTCCTACAGCGTAATCAATGAAGAATATATTAATGATTACTCTATCGTAAATTATTCTATAACAGGCATTTTGAATAGTAATATTACAGATAAAAGAGAAAATCCAGCTGGTAATTTCTCTTATTTTAAATTTGCCAGAACTGTAAACTTCTCTTTTGGGTTTTTATACCCACTTACCAAGAAAAGCACCATATCAGTAGAACCCTTTATGAAATATCCTTTATCAGGATTAGGTTATCAGGATTTAAAAATTGGATCCGGAGGTTTAAGTTTCAAATTAAATTTTGGTAGATAGATTTAGTTACGAGATGACTAATTTTCTATTAAAATAGTCTGAATCTCGATTTATTTGATTTTAGAATTATCAGGATTAAAAGCAGTACCATCTAGCTCAATTAACTTTGTATTTAAGCATTGTGACCTCTGTGGTTAAATATAAAATTCTTAATTTAGTCTTTAAAGTAATTATAATCTTTAGTCAAAAGACTTCCAAATAAATCAATATGAATAAAGTAATATCAAATGCTGACGAGGCTATTAGGGATATTAAAGATGGAATGACTTTAATGTTGGGTGGTTTTGGCCTTTGCGGAATTCCAGAAAATTGCATTAATGCTTTGGTAAAAAAAGGCACTAAAGATTTAACCTGCATCTCTAACAATGCCGGAGTTGATGATTTTGGAATTGGATTGTTGCTACAAAAAAATCAGGTTAAGAAAATGATTTCCTCTTATGTCGGCGAAAACGCAGAATTTGAACGTCAGCTTTTAAGCGGAGAGTTAGAAGTTGAATTAATACCACAAGGCACATTGGCCACAAGATGTATGGCCGCTGGATATGGAATGCCCGCAATTTTTACTCCAGCTGGCGTTGGGACGGAAGTTGCCAAAGGAAAGGAAATAAGGAATTTTAATGGTAAAGATTATTTAATGGAAATGGCTTTTGAAGCCGATTTTGCCATTGTAAAAGCTTGGAAAGGCGACACCATGGGAAACCTAATCTATAAATCTACGGCTCGCAATTTTAATCCATTAATGGCAATGGGTGGCAAAGTAACAATTGCTGAGGTTGAAGAATTAGTGCCTGCAGGCGATTTAGACCCAGATCAAATTCATACGCCAGGAATATATGTCCATCGAATTTTTGAAGGTAAAAATTACGAGAAAAGAATTGAGCAAAGAACTGTTAGATCCGATAACTCAAAATAGGAATCTTCAAATCCTGTAATCATCAAATTTTCAAATTATAAACACATGTTAGATAAAACCGGCATCGCAAAAAGAATAGCAAAAGAAGTTAAAGACGGTATGTACGTAAACCTAGGAATTGGCATTCCAACTTTAGTTGCCAACTATATTCCTGAAGGTTTAAATGTAGTTTTACAATCAGAAAACGGCTTATTAGGAATGGGACCATTCCCTTTTGAAGGAGAAGAAGATGCAGATTTAATTAATGCAGGAAAACAAACCATTACCACTTTGCCAGGTTCTTCAATATTTGATTCGGCATTAAGTTTTGGAATGATTAGAGCTGGGAAGGTGGATTTAACCATTTTAGGAGCAATGGAAGTTTCTGAAAATGGTGACATTGCTAACTGGAAAATTCCTGGTAAAATGGTAAAAGGAATGGGCGGAGCAATGGATTTAGTTGCATCTGCAAAAAATATCATTGTTGCTATGCAACAAGTTAATAAACACGGCGAATCTAAATTGTTAAAAACTTGTTCATTACCATTAACGGGTGTAAAATGCGTTAAAAAAATAGTAACAGAATTAGGCGTTTATGAAGTAAAAGATCATGCATTTCATTTATTAGAAAGAGCAAAAGGCGTAAGTATTCAGCAAATCAAAGATGCAACACTAGGCCATTTAATAATTCAAGGTGAAATCCCAGAAATGGAATTTTAATACTTAAAAATAATAGATTTTATATTAAAAACTATCGTGGCAACAATTTTGGTTAATACTTCAAATTGTTAATCAAAAAATGTTTTTAAAAGCAAAATCAAATTAAATATGAAATTTAAATACTCAATATTATTATTACTGACTATTTTAATGGTCAATTATAATGCCTTTTCTCAATCAGAATCTCCATACGAAACTAAATTTAAAACTGACGGTCCTGCTGTTGTTGCAGGCTTAGGTTTAAGTTATTTAGGTTTAACCCTGATTAAAAATAAATCAGAATTAACACCAACCGAAGTTGCTGCCAAAAATAAGGATGATGTTTTCTTTTTAGATAGATTTTCTGCAGGTAATTTTAGAGATAAAGCAGACAAAGATAGTTACATTCCCTTTTATGGATCATTTGCAGTTGCACCAATTGTAGCTTTAATTGACGGTAAACAACGTTCACATTACGGACAAGTTTCTGTGATGTTTATAGAAACCATGTCGGCAGCGGCAGCCTCTTTCACTATTTCTGCAGGTTTGGTAAAACGTAGTCGTCCTTTAGTTTATAATACTTCTTTGCCTTTAAGCGATAGACAGGATAAGGATGCACAACGCTCATTTTTTGCTGGACATACAACAGCAACTGCAGCTGCAACATTTTTTGCAGCCAAAGTTTTTAATGATTTTAATCCCGATTCTGAATTAAAACCTTATGTATGGACCGCTGCAGCCTTAGTTCCGGCCGTTGTAGGTTACCAAAGATTAAGAGCGGGTAAACATTTTTTAACTGATAATATTTTGGGTTATGCTGTTGGTGCTGGTCTAGGGATTTTAATTCCAGAATTACATAAAAAAACTAATAATTCAGGAATATCTGTTGCTCCGGTAATGGGTTTAAACTATCAGGGTTTAGGAATGACTTATCACATTACAAAATAAAATATTTTATTGCCAAAAGGCGATGTTTGAAAAGTCTGTCATTTTATGATGGACTTTTCGCGTTTTAGCACTTATCTTTATTTCATGATTCAATTCGCTACTATCATTCATCAATTTGAAAAAATGGGAGAAAAAACCGGTTGGACTTATGTAGAGGTTCCTTTTGATATTTCTCAGCAAATAAAAAAAGATTGTAAAGTAAGCTATCGTGTAAAGGGAAAAATTGATGAAACTGAAATTTATGGGATTGCGGTTTTACCTATGGGCGAGGGAAATTTCATTATTGCTTTAAAAAAAGAACTTCAAAAAAAAATAGGCAAAAGAAAAGGTGCTTTGGTAAATATCCAAATTGAAGAAGATAAAAATTTTAAAATTGAGATGCCCGATGATTTAGAATATTGTTTAGATGATGCTATTGGTGCAGCTCAGCAATTTTTGTCGATGCCGAAATCGCATCAAAACTATTATATCAATTGGATTAATAGCGCTAAGACAGATCCTACAAGAGTAAAGAGGTTAAGCCAAACTGTAAATGCAATGGTCATGAAAATGGATTATGGAGAAATGATGAGGCATAATAAAAAAGATAAATGAAGTGGATTGCTATCAACAAAAACGAATTAAAAGATATGCCAATCCAAATATTAGTGGTTGAGGGCAAAAAAATATGTTTGGTACATTACAATGATGAATATTTTGCTACCTCAGCAAAATGCCCTCATGCTGGTGCAGATATTTCTCAAGGTTGGTGCGAAAGTGGTTATTTAGTTTGTCCTTTCCATCGTTATAAATACAATTTAGAAACTGGTAGAGGAGTAGCAGGACAAGGAGATTATATTGAAAAATATTCAGTTAAAGAAAATGAAAATCAGTTATTAATTGGCTTAACAGAAAGTTGGTGGAAAAGGATTTTGGGGTTTATAATTTAATTTTAATTACTTTTTTGTGGATAAAAGATTAAACAAGAATTATCCACTTTAAAATATTAAAAACCTAAACTGCTGGCTCTTGCTGACTTAAACAATGAAAACTTCCCAAACCCCAAATAATATCGGTAGAATCTATACCAACAGTTTCTCTTGTAGGGAAACATTTAGCAATAATCTCTAAAGCAATTTTGTCTTTACTGCATCGATAAGTTGGCACAATCACATGTCCGTTGCTGATATAAAAATTGGCATATGAAGCGGGCAAACGAGTATCCTCAAAAATCACAGCATCTGGCATCGGTAATTCTATAATGTTTAAAGGCTCGCCATTAATTAAGCGCATTTCTTTCAATTCTCTCAAATTGGTTTGTAGCAACTCATAGTTTTCGTCTTCGGGATTATCTTCAACAACCGTCAATACAGTATTATGATTTACAAAACGAACCGTATCATCAATATGACCATCGGTATCATCGCCAACAATACCATCACTTACCCAAAGCACTTGTTTTTGCCCATAAAAATCCATTAAATATTGCTCAACTTGCTGCTGATTTAAATGCGGATTTCTATTTTTATTTAGCAAACAACTTTTGGAAGTTAAAATAGTACCCGCTCCGTTAAATTCAACAGAACCACCTTCCATAATAATCTCAGGATAAAAAACAGGGATATTAAAATAAGATCCAATTTTGGTTGGAACAACATCATCCAAATCAAATGGAGGATATTTGCCGCCCCAAGCGTTGAAACCCCAATCAACAATTACTTTTGCTTGCTCTGCATTTTCATTGATTAAAAAAGCAGGACCATGGTCACGACACCAAGCATCATTAGTGGGATTAAAGTAAAACTCAACTTTAGAAAAATCAGCTCCAGCTTCCTCAATAAATTTTAAAGCAAAATCTTTCATTTCTTGGTTTCTCACGTTGATGCGAACCTTTTCAGAAAGCGCTAAATATTTGATAAACTCGGCATATTTTGGATAAATCGAATCAATCTTTCCTGGCCAACTTTCTTCTTTATGAGGCCACGAAAGCCACGTAGCTTCATGTTTTGACCATTCTGGAGGAAATGAATATCCAGCAATTGCTGGATTAGTGTTTGTTTGACTCATGACTTAATAAACTAAAACTTAATCTTCGTCTATGTAACGCTTAACAATCGGCTGATAAGAATCAATTCTTCTATCTCTCAAGAAAGGCCAATGAACTCTATAACTGTCAGATTTTGCTAAATCAACTTCTTGTACATGTACTTCTTCATTGTCTACAGATCCTTTATACAATAATCTTCCAAAAGGATTTGCGATAAAAGAACCACCCCAAAATTTAACTCCAGCTTCCTCTCCTACTCTGTTAACGCCAACTACATGAACTCCATTTGCAATTGCATGAGAACTTTGAATAGTTTGCCATGCGTTGTGTTGCTCTTCGTTTGTTGGTAAATCTTGAGTGGTAGCCCAACCAATTGCAGTTGGGTAAAATAAAATCTCTGCTCCCATTAAAGAGGTAATCCTTGCTGCTTCTGGATACCATTGATCCCAACATATTAAAACACCAATTGTGGCAAATTTAGTTTTGAAAACTTTATAGCCTAAATCGCCAGGAGTAAAATAGAATTTTTCATAAAAACCTGGATCATCGGGAATGTGCATTTTGCGATACTTACCTAAGTAAGAACCATCTGCATCTAAAACAGCTGTTGTATTATGATAAATTCCTTGTGCTCTTTTTTCAAACAAAGAAGCGATGATTACCACGCCTAAATCTTTTGCAACTATTTGTAAAACATCTGTGGAGGGACCAGGAATTGTTTCAGCCAATTCAAAATTATCATAATCTTCAACGTCGCAAAAATATAGAGAAGTAAAAAGCTCTTGTAAACAAATAACTTGAGCGCCTTTTGCCGCGGCTTCTTTTACTTTTTCAATTGCTTTATCTAAATTCTCTTGTTTATTCGCAGTGCAGGTCATTTGGACCAAACCGAGCTTAACATTTTTTGCCATGGCGATGATTTTTAAATTTTGGCAAAAATAAGAAATCCAATTGAAAAATGATGTGGGCTTTCATTAATGACCAAATAGATAAATTATAATTTAAATAAAAAATGCTTTGAGCTACCAAAGCATTTTAAATACAGTTATCTAGAACATTACTAATCTATCTGAAGATTTGCTTCTTTAGATTTTCTTTTGCCTCTAAAAAAGAAGTACAAATTTAAAAAAAGCATCAATCCTAAATAAATGGCAAATCCACCAATTTTATAACTCAATTTTTCAATGAGTTCTTGATAACTATCTTGAAATAGAGTAAGGTTTAATATCATTAATGCAAATCCTAAATTTAACAGATAAAACCCTGTTTCAAATAGCTTATTTGTTGCTTTTGCAATTTCTAACCTCCCCTTAAAAATATCAGACATATATATTAAACTATTCTTGAACAAAGTTTTAGAAACATAAACTGTTAAAGCAATTGCAATTGGTAAATAAATGGCATAGCCGATTAAAATTTTTTGAGTTTCCATGATTTTAAAATTTAAATTAATTTTTTGATTTGTTTTGTAATAATTAAAATGTTGAAGTAATGTAATGAGGCCAGTAGAAATAATATGATTGCTGTTTTAGTACAAATAACCTCTACTAGTAAAGCGTAATTAGTAATTGTTGTCCATTGAATTAAAGTGATTGCGCAATAACCAAGGTTAAAAAGGTAATATGCAACTAATAATATATGATTGATTTTTAAACATAAATCTTCATGATTCGGAATTAATTGCGCTACGTAAACGCTTCCATTTTCATAACAGATTTTACCTACTTTTATAATAATAACGACTGTTATGCTTAAATAAATAACATAACCAATAATATTTAAGTTCATGATACAAGATTTTTCAAAGCTTTATCTAGTGATTCAAATTTAAAAACGAAACCATTTTTTATCAGTTTATCTGGAATAACATTTCTACTTTTTAAAACTAGTTCTGGTTCAGTACCAATAATTTTTGCTCCAATCTTTAGTAAAAATTTTGGGGTCGGTATCCCAAACGGAATTTTTAGTTGATTTCTTAATTCTGCCATGAAAAGTTCATTTGTAATTGGTTTTGGAGAAACAACATTAATAACTCCAGTCATCTTGTCTTTGACAATAAAAGAAATTGCCCTTGCAAAATCTTCTTCATGTATCCAACTTATATATTGATTGCCACCTCCTTGTTTACCACCTAAACCAAATTGGGTCAATCTTTTTAATGGAATAAATGCACCACCTTTCTTACCTAACACAATAGAAGTCCTCAATGCTGTTTTTAATGTTTTTGGTGTTTCTATTTCAAAAAAACTTTGCTCCCAAAATTTAGCAACATTCATAGAAAAATCATCGCCAATTTCTCCATTATCTTCAGTCATTCGTTTATCTAAAGAATATCTATAAATAGTTGATGTAGATGAATTTAACCAATGCTTTGGAGGGTTATTACAAAGTAAAACTGCTCTGTTTAAAATAGATGTACTATCAACTCTGGAATTTAAAATTTCTTCTTGATTTTCTTTGGTATATCTGCAATCAACAGATTTTCCTGCAAGATTAATTAATACATCTACATTCTCTAAATCTGTTTCCCAACCAGTTAATTTTTTAGCATCCCATCTAACATATTTAATCTTTCCCCCAAGTTCGAACTTTCCTCTTGTCAGAATACATATTTCATCAAAATCATTTTTAAAATGATTCAGTAAAACTTTGCCTAAAAAACCAGTACCCGCTGCTATAACTAACTTTTTCATTTTCATTGTTTTAAAACTTTCAATAAATAATGAAAGTTTGATTTAAAAAAATTTACTTCATAACTTTCATCAATAATCTTCCAACCCAATTATCCTTAATTTCTGTTACCTTATCAATCATATTATCTGCTTTAAGTACAAAATCATAAAGTTTTTTAGTTTGATTTACAAATTGTCCAGCTTCTAGTGAAGTTTTTGCGTCTATAGAAGATACTTCTTTTAAGATTTTTAAAGCCGGCTTAATTTCTCTTCTACTTCTTTCTTTCGCAATTTTCACTGCTAATTCATCTAAATCTTTTTCTGCAGTGAAAAAATCTTTACGCTCTCCAGTCTTATACTCTTTATAAACAATGCCCCAATCCATTAAAGCCCTCAAATTCATACTTGCATTCCCTCTAGAAATAATTAATTCTTCCATTACGTCTTCCATAGATAATGGATTATTAGAAACAATTAATAAGGCATGTATTTGAGCCATCGTCTTATTTATACCCCATTGAGAACCTAATGCTCCCCATGTTTGTATAAATTTATTTTTTGCCTCATCTAATTGCATGGACAAATATAATATTAAGTTTCCGAACTTTCAAAAAATATTGAAAGATTATTTTCTGTTACTGGAAAACAATCCAAATATTGATTAATAAAATTTCAAGGAAGATTCTAAAATCCTTACTAGCAATTTTTTAAAGAGCTTCTTGTTTCTTATTCCAAAGAAAATAAATTGGAATTCCAATTAAAACAATACCTAATCCCCAACCGCAAGTAGCTGGCTTTACAATTAATAATACTACGCAAATTGCAGATGCAATAATAATATATAAAGCTGGCAAAACTGGATATCCAAAAGCTTTGTAAGGACGCTCCCATTCTGGTCTTTTCTTTCTTAATACAAATAAACCTATGATTGTAACGATATAAAATAGTAAAGAAGAAAATGTACAATAATCTAAAAGTTGCCCATAAGAACCAGAAAGACATAAAACTGATGACCAAATGGCTTGTAATATCAAAGCAAATCCGGGTACGTCTTTCTTGTTTAAATTCCCTGCTCTCTTAAAAAAAACGCCATCTTTAGCCATGGCATAATATAATCTTGCTCCAGATAAAATCAATCCATTATTGCATCCAAAAGTAGAAACCATAATTAATAGCGCCATGATAGTTACAGCCGAACTTCCAAAAATAATGGAGGCTGCAGCCGTTCCAACTCTATCTTGCGAAGCAAAAGAAATTCCTCTTTCTAAAACAGTTGCACCTTCTGGCGAACCATACATAGGTAGTAACATGATGTACGCCACATTAGCTAAAATATAAAGAATGGTTACGGTCAAAGTTCCAAAAAACAAACTTAAAGGAATATTTTTCTGAGGATCTTTAACCTCTCCTGCTGTATAAGTAATGTTATTCCAAGAATCAGAGCTAAATAAAGATCCAATCATGGAAGCACCAATTGCACCCCACAATACTACACCACTCAATAATTCCTTGGTTATGGTTCCATCGTCGTTTCTTTTAATAGCAAAAGTTGTCCAAAAATTTGTAAGATTAATTTTAAAGGCTTCGCTATTTAGTCCAAAATAAATACCCAAAACAATTAATCCTACTAAAGAAAGCAATTTGGCTAAAGTAAAACTCGTTTGTACCAATTTGGCACTTTTAATTCCTTGAAGATTTAGGATGGTTAAGAATGCTATCAGTAATAATGCTAGAAATTGCGTTGCATTAAATTTGAAAAATCCTAAAGAAAACAGAATGTGCTGTTCATCAAAAAAAGGAATTAATTCAGCAGTATATTTTGCAAATGCGATAGCGACAGCAGCTATTACGCCAGTTTGTATAACGGTAAAAACAGTCCATCCAAATAGAAACCCAACCATTGGGTTAAATGCTTCTTTTAAGTAAACATATTGTCCACCTGCTTTTGGCATCATACCTGCCAATTCGCCATAACTCAACGCAGCAATCAAAGTAATAACTCCTGTTAACAACCAAATTAATAATATCACTCCTGGTGAGCCTACAGTTCTTGCCATTTCAGAGCTCACCAAAAATATTCCTGAGCCAATCATAGACCCGGCAACTATCATCGTAGAATCTAGAAGACCTAACTCCCTTTTCATCTGGTTGTGTATTATTTTTTCCATTTAAAAAATTTAATTATATAAATACCTAAAGATTTGATTTACTGAATTTTAAAAATTTTGTTTTAAAATGTAGGAGGTAAATATGAATAAAACATTTATTATTTATTCGATTTTTAATGAAACAAGAAAAATAAATGTTTGGAAATACCAATTACCCTGCTAATTTTGGAAATTCTGATAAAACCAGATTCACCTAAATTATTGCTTTATATTTTATTATTTATATGGATTTTTTACAAACTAATTTAATTTATTTTATCCCCGTATTAGGGATTATTGGCCTGCTAGTCATGGTTTCCAAATCTATTTGGGTATCTAAACAAGATGCAGGAGATGCTAAAATGCAAGAACTTGCAGGCTATATTGCAGATGGTGCAATGGCATTCTTAAAAGCCGAATGGAGAGTTTTGAGCATTTTCGTAATTTTTGCCGGAGCTTTATTAGCTTATTCTGGTACAATTCATGAAATTAATGGCAAAGAGATTCACTCTAGTTGGGTGATAGCTGTAGCATTTGTTATTGGAGCAGTGTTTTCTGCAACTGCAGGTTATATTGGGATGAGAGCTGCCACTAAAGCAAACGTAAGAACCACACAAGCTGCAAGAACTAGCTTAAAACAAGCCTTAAAAGTATCATTTACAGGCGGAACGGTTATGGGTTTGGGCGTTGCTGGTTTAGCAATTTTGGGCTTAGGAGGTTTATTCATCGCTTTTTTAGCTTATTTTTCTGATTTAGGTTCTGAAACAGTTAAAACATCTATAGAAGTATTAACAGGATTTTCTTTAGGAGCAGAATCAATTGCCTTATTTGCCAGAGTTGGCGGCGGTATTTATACAAAAGCTGCAGATGTCGGTGCAGATTTAGTTGGCAAAGTAGAAGCTGGGATCCCTGAAGATGATGTACGTAATCCTGCTACGATTGCAGATAATGTTGGTGATAATGTTGGTGATGTTGCAGGTATGGGTGCCGATTTATTTGGTTCTTACGTAGCAACTATTCTTGCTACCATGGTTTTAGGGCAAGAGATAAATGCATCAGGTGATAATTTTGGAGGAATGTCTCCTATCTTATTACCAATGGTTATTTGTGGTTTAGGAATTTTATTTTCTATCGTCGGAACATGGTTTGTAACCATTAAGGATGAAAATTCTAACGTACAAACTGCTTTAAATTTAGGAAACTGGTCTTCAATTGCAATAACTGCCATAGCTTCTTTTTTTATTGTAAAGTGGATGTTACCAGAAAACCTAATATTAAGAGGTTATGAATTTACCAGTATGAATGTGTTTTACGCTATCATAGTTGGTTTAGTGGTAGGTACTATAATGAGTATTGTAACCGAATATTATACAGCAATGGGTAAATCTCCAGTTGATTCTATCATTCAACAATCATCTACAGGACATGCAACTAATATTATCGCTGGCTTAGCAGTCGGAATGAAGTCAACAGTTATTCCTATAATAACTTTGGCAGCAGGTATTATGTTTTCCTATTATTTTGCTGGTTTATACGGAGTTGCAATTGCAGCTGCTGGTATGATGGCAACAACTGCAATGCAGTTAGCTATTGATGCTTTCGGACCAATTGCTGATAATGCAGGTGGAATTGCAGAAATGAGTCAGTTACCTCCAGAAGTTCGTGAACGTACAGATAATTTAGACGCCGTAGGAAATACTACAGCAGCAACCGGAAAAGGTTTTGCAATTGCATCAGCAGCTTTAACTTCTTTGGCATTATTTGCAGCATTTGTAGGTGTTGCTGGTATTTCTTCTATTGACATCTATAAAGCTCCTGTGTTAGCGGCTTTATTTGTTGGCGGGATGATACCATTTATATTCTCTGCATTATGTATTCAAGCAGTTGGTAAAGCGGCAATGGATATGGTAAACGAAGTTCGTCGTCAGTTTAGAGAAATTCCAGGAATTATGGAATACAAAGCAAAACCAGAATATGAAAAATGTGTGGCTATCTCTACAAAAGCATCAATTCGTGAAATGATGATGCCGGGAGCAATTGCTTTATTAACACCCATTCTTGTTGGTTTTGGTTTTAAAAATGTTTTTAACGATGCAAGTTCTGCGGAAATGTTAGGTGGTTTATTAGCTGGCGTTACCGTTTCTGGAGTATTAATGGG
Organism: Pedobacter psychrophilus; assembly: GCF_001652725.1. Classification (GTDB taxonomy): domain Bacteria; phylum Bacteroidota; class Bacteroidia; order Sphingobacteriales; family Sphingobacteriaceae; genus Pseudopedobacter; species Pseudopedobacter psychrophilus. Next base: position 10,830 of record NZ_LWHJ01000027.1, on the reverse strand, counting down.
TATTTTCCAATCAAACGCTGGAGGTGCTTGGGATAACGCCAAAAAATCTTTCGAGAAAGGTGTAATGATTAACAATGAAATGCACTACAAAAAATCTGAACCTCATAAAGCTTCTGTAACTGGTGATACTGTTGGCGATCCATTTAAAGATACTTCTGGTCCATCCATGAATATCCTTATCAAATTAATGTCGATAGTTTCTTTGGTGATTGCACCTTATATTGCACAAACTCAAGGCACAATTAGTTCAGGTAATTCATTAAACATTAACCACCAAATAGAAAATGTTCAAATCATTAAAAGTGAAAATGGCAAAATAGTTGCCATTCACAAAGATGGTTCTACTTGTACAGAGCAAGAAATGGCGATAATGAAAAAAGCAGGTCTTAAATGTTGTACTAAACCGGGTTTAATGGAGAGATTTAAAACTCCTGCTCCAGTTAACTAGTTTTAATATTGTTTTATTTAATCCCAATCTTATCTAAAAAGGTTGGGATTTTTTTTTGAAAAACTTAAGATAGTGGTATTCAATTTCCGATAGTCGGGCTTTACGCTATACTCCGTTTGTCCGCAAATGGCGGCCAATCCGGGGTACCGCTTCAATCCCGTTTATTAATATTGGTTTATCTTTTTTAACTCTGAATATATTTAATATTACAAAAAAAAGGGTTGCCTTAAAAAAGACAACCCTTTCAATGTCAAAATATAAAAACTAATCTTCTTGGTGTAACCAAGCTTTCTTAGCCAATAGTTCTTCTTCAGTTTCTCTTACATCTTCATCATCTACACAGCAATCTACAGGACAAACAGCAGCACATTGTGGCTCATCATGAAAACCTTTACACTCGGTACATTTATCAGAAACAATATAATAAACCTCATCAGAAATTGCCGATTGAGCTTCATCTGCATTTAAAGTTTCTCCACCACCAAAATCTATAATACCTTTTAAATTTGTGCCTTCAGAGAATTTCCAGGCTTGACCCGCATCATATATTGCATTATTTGGGCATTCTGGCTCACATGCTCCGCAATTTATGCACTCGTCTGTAATTTTAATTGCCATATCTTATTTATTCTAACGCCTTAAACGTATTTTTGTTTTTTCTTAATAAGCTGCAAATATAACACAATTAAATTATTCGGAATTCAGTCAATGTCAGATTTTTTTAAAGAAAATAGAGTAAAGGCGTTTATCAAATTAGGAGATTTCTTACTAAATCCTCCTGATGATTTAAAAAATATCATTGAAAGTGCAAAGCATAAAAATGCGTGGTTCAATCCTGAACAAGTTTTAAGTGCAATCCATGCAAATGGAAAAATGCTTAATAAAAATGATTTATTAAACTTTTCAAAAAACATTCCTGAATTAAATCCTGATCCTAAAAAAGTAGGATTGATATTGGCTGGTAACATTCCTATGGTAGGTTTCCACGATATTTTAACAGTATTACTAACTGGAAATATTGCGCTAATTAAATTATCATCTCAAGATGATTTAATTATTCCATCAGTTCTTTCAATGTTAATAACTATCGAACCTAAATTTAAAAATCAAATTCAATTTGTAGAAAGATTAGAAAATTTTGATGCGGTAATTGCAACCGGAAGTAATAACTCTTCTCGTTATTTTGATTACTATTTTTCAAAAGTGCCCAACATCATCAGAAAAAACAGAAATAGCGTTGCCATTTTAACCGGACAAGAAACCACAGAAGAATTGAAAGAATTAGGTAATGATATTTTCAATTATTATGGTTTAGGCTGTAGAAATGTATCCAAATTATTTGTTCCTAAAGATTATATTTTCAATCATTTTTTTGAATCAATAGAAGAATTTAATCCTATAATCAATCATCATAAATACAATAATAATTACGATTACAACAAGTCTATTTTCTTGGTTAATAAGAATCAGCACTTTGATAATGGCTTTCTTTTAGTAGCAAAAGACGAAAGAATGTTTTCTCCGTTAGCGGTTATCTATTATGAAGAATACGATTCATTAAACGATGTGATTGAAAAAGTGAACGGTAAATCGGAGGAAATTCAAGTTGTTGTTTCAACAATTAACGAAACTATTCTGCCTGCAAAAGTCAGCTTCGGCGAAAGCCAAAACCCTAAACTTTGGGATTTTGCAGATGGCGTGGATACCATTGCTTTTCTAAACTCGTTAAACTGAAATTAAAATTAACCACACACCAAGCATAAAAAATTTTACCTTTGGTATATGTATATCATAAAAGTTAAAGGAGTAGCAAAAATCCCTGATTATGTACAATTAAGAGATGAGCAATTTACACTTTTAGCCTATTTTAGGGTAGATAGACCTGAAAAACATTTAGAAAAAGTAGGTTTAGCAGATAAAGCAGAATACATCATGAATATTGTAAAAGATTTACCTTTCGGAAAAATCTTAAAATTAGAAATCTAATGGTAGGAAACTCAGTAATAAAATTAAATAACATTGATATATTTCAGCAAAAACACCTTGTTTTATCAAGCGTAAATTTACACGTTGATAAAGGTGAATTTGTTTATTTGATAGGACAAACAGGATCTGGGAAAAGTAGTTTGTTAAAAATTATTTACGGCGATTTACATATTCAAAATGGTGATGGACACGCTGTAGGATATGAATTAAAAAATTTAAAAGATGCTGATGTTCCTTTTATGCGTCGAAAATTAGGAATTGTTTTTCAGGATTTTCAATTATTAACAGATAGAAGTATTGAGCAAAACCTGGCTTTTGTTTTAAAAGCAACTGGATGGAAAGATAAAAATTTGATTGATGAACGTATAAAAGATGTTCTGGAAAAAGTAGGTTTAAGAAGCAAGATGAAAAAAATGCCACATGAAATTTCTGGTGGCGAGCAACAGCGTGTTGTTGTAGCAAGGGCTTTATTAAATGATCCAGAATTGATTTTAGCAGATGAACCTACTGGAAATTTAGATCCAGAAACTTCAGAAGAAATCATGATTTTGTTACGTCAAATTAGCCAATCTGGTACAGCTGTTTTAATGGCAACTCACGATTATCATATCATACGTACTTTCCCTTCTCGTATTATAAAATGCGAAAACGGAAAAGTAATTGAAGACGCAACGGTTTAAATACAGTTCAAAAATATTTTACAGTCAAATTGGAAGTTTAATTCTTGTTAAACTGACAGCTTGACTGTTTTTCGTTAATGGCAGCATGTTTGGACTTTGGATAAAATTATAATTAATAATAATGTTTAAGAAAAAGAAGGTTTCAGAACAAGAAGAACATAACAAAATGGCAGATAACGCAGAAAACCAAGAACCAGAATATCTTAAAGAAGAGATTGAAGAAGTTAATGAGGCTAGAGTTAACCAAGTCGAAGATAATGAGCTAAGTGAAACAGATAAATTAAAGGAAGAAGTAGCTCAATTAAACGATAAATACGTTCGTTTATTTGCAGAATTTGACAACTATAAACGCAGAACAAATCAAGAACGCAGAGATTTATTACAAACAGCAGGAAAAGATGTAATTGTTTCTATGTTAGGAGTTTTAGATGATTTTGAAAGAGCTGATAAAGCTATGGAAAAAGCAATTGACGTTAAGCAGGTAAAAGAAGGCATTGAGTTGGTTCATCATAAATTAAAATCGCTTTTAGTCCAAAAAGGATTAGTACCAATGGATACAAAAGGTAAAACTTTTGATGCTGATATTCATGAAGCTATTACTTCTATTCCAGCTCCTTCTCAAGATTTAAAAGGAAAAGTGGTTGATGAGGTAGAAAAAGGATATCTATTAAATGATAAAGTGATTCGTTTTGCTAAAGTTATAGTGGGGGCATAAATAATGATAGGATGATTGAATTTTGAATGATTGAATAAACCTGCCTTCGCATTATTTTATCATTCCTTTCCTCAATCCTTCAAAATTAAAAAACATGAGTAAAAGAGATTATTACGATATACTTGGAGTTTCTAAAGGTGCTCCAGCAGATGAAATAAAGAAAGCCTATCGTAAGCAGGCCATAAAATTTCACCCTGATAAAAATCCGGATGATAAATCTGCTGAAGATAAATTTAAAGAAGCTGCTGAAGCTTATGAAGTATTAAGTAATCCAGAGAAAAAACAACGCTATGATCAATTTGGTCATGCAGGTTCACAAAGTGGATTTGGCGGAGGTTACGGCGGCGGCGGCATGAATATGGAAGATATATTTAGCCAGTTTGGCGATGTATTTGGTGGCGGTGGCGGCAGTCCTTTCGATAGTTTTTTTGGTGGTGGAGGTCAATCTCGTAGCAGTGGAGGAAGAAGAGTTCAAAAAGGCACCAACTTACGTATTAAGGTAAAATTAACCTTAGAAGAAATTGCTAATGGAGTTGAAAAGAAGATAAAAGTAAACAAGCAAATTGTTTGTACAACTTGCGATGGAACTGGAGCAAAAGATAAAAACTCTTTTTCTACATGTAAAACTTGTGGCGGACAAGGTGCTGTAAGGCGAGTAACAAATACCATTTTGGGTCAAATGCAAACTACCAGCACTTGCCCTACTTGTAATGGCGAAGGCACTACAATTTCTTCAAAATGTAATACTTGCCATGGCGATGGTGTAATGCGTGGAGAAGAAACCATCAGCATAAATATTCCTGCTGGTGTAAGCGAGGGCATGCAATTGAGCATGAGCGGAAAAGGAAATGCTGCTCCACGTGGCGGAGTACCAGGAGATTTAATTATTTTGGTAGAAGAAATTTTACATGAATCTTTGAAAAGAGAAGGAATAAATATCATTTATGATTTGCATGTAAGTTTTGTTGATGCAACTTTAGGTGCAAGTATAGAAGTGCCAACAATTGATGGCAAAGCCAGAATTAAATTAGATCCCGGAACTCAAGGAGGAAAAATATTACGACTAAAAGGAAAAGGAATTCCAGAAGTTAATTCTTACCACAAAGGTGATCAATTAGTACAAGTAAATATTTGGACGCCAAAGATCTTGAATAACGAAGAAAGAGAATTATTAGAAAAATTAAAAGAATCTCAGAACTTCAAACCTAGTCCTGGTAAAAATGAGAAAAGTTTCTTTGATAGAATGAAAGAATATTTTGAATAATTAAAAACTAAATATTTTATTAAAATGGCTTATAAGAGAATCATAAGCCATTTTTTTTGTTTAAAAGTCAAGTTTTAATCTGTTATCAAAATTAAACGGAACAACGTCAATTATTTTAATTTTTGAAAATTTTGTATGCAATGGGTTTAAGAGATAATTGTATTCTTGATCAACAATTGCGGAAGGCACTTTTAATACTGCAGATTTCATTTCAGATATCCATTGATTTCCTAGCTTTTGTGTAATTGGATAATGTAAAACTTGATACCAATCAGCATTTAATTTTTGCAATTGCTTTAGTTCTATTTCTGATATTAAAACTGAATCAGGAATATCAATCACTGCCAAAGAAAATTTTCCCGAATTTAATGAAGCTCCACTTTTATGTGCTAAAATCTCTAAACAAGATAAAGATGCAGAACCTCCGGTATAAATCATTCCTTCTCCTTCGCTATTCCACCTACCAGCAAAACCGGGTGCAATTAAAGAATTTGAATATTTGGTTTGGGAAATCCTATAGACCTTCATTAAGCCAATACACCGTAATCAATACGATTTAATTCATTCATAATCATATTTATACCAGTTATAGAATCTAAAAGATCTATAGGTTTAGCATCTATCCCAATATTATGTTGAGGCAACCAGTTTTTAAATTCTTTAATAGATCCAAAAGTATCTATTCCTTTATCATATAATTCTAATAAAAACAGTACGTGTTCACTTAAACTTGTACTTAATTCTTTAGCTATTGATAAATGTTTACGTAACGTTGGCTCTGTTAAATCTAGATTTTTAGCCATATCTAAACGCGTAGAACCACTAATATCTAATAAATCTTGGATAGAAGATGATGATAAGCCTCCCTTTATTACTGAAAGCCTATTTATAGGAGATTCAAAATAAGTTTGATAGGGTGCTAATGCCTCCATTACAACGCTTGAGCCGACATCCTCTATATCTTCATAATTTTTCATACACAAATGTAATTATTTACTTTTGTAAATGAAAATAATTACACAATTAATCATCCTGGTTATTCCACCAACCTGACTTCTTCATTTCAGAAACTTCTACAGAAAAGAAATTAAATTCTTCTGTCACTTTACCTTTAATCAAATAACATCCTTTTCCTTTAAATGTAAATTTAGCAGCAATTTCTGGAAATAAGACTGTATCAATCCAGTCACCATCTTCATCTAAAAAAGTTCCAAAAAACATGGTCTCGCCATGTTTTGTTTTGGCATATTTAGTGGTTATCAACTGACCAACAATTTCAATTTCTTGTCCAACTTTACCAGGGATGTCTTTTGCTTTTATACCCTTCCATCCTTGTTTTTCCATTAATTCAAATGGAGATGAAAGCATAAAATCCAGTAATTCCAACTCGTCAAGCATATCGTTTCTCTTATCAAAATATAAATCAGGGACTTTAAAATCCGACTTTGATTCTGCTTTAAAAAGCTTGTTTTGAACAACTTGAGCAGGTTTTTTATTCATTAAAAAATGTGCGTCCCAGAGTAAGGCTTGTTTAGATTTTTGGGTAAATCTAAAAGCACCAACACGTATTAAGATAATTAGCTGTTCTAAACCAATAGTAACTCTATCTACAAAATCATTAATACTTTTGAATAATCCATAACATTCCCTTTCTTTTATCGCTGTTTGTATCAGTTTTGATTCTAAACCTTTTACATGTATAAAACCTAAAAATATAACATCAGCATTTATGGATGTTAGCCAATCACTTTGGTTTAAACATGGCGCCTCAACCTTTGCACCTGCTCTTTGAGCTTCATGCACATACAAACCAGTTTGATAAAATCCACCAAAATTATTAATTACACCTACCATAAATTCTAAAGGAAAATGAGCCTTTAAATACATACTTTGATAGCTTTCCACAGCAAAAGATGCAGAATGCCCCTTTGCAAAAGAATAACCAGCAAAAGATTCTATCTGGCTCCAAACATCAGTACTTAAACTCCTTTCTCTACCCATTTCATCACAATTAGAAAAAAACTTATCCTTCACTTGTTGAAACTCTTCCCTTGAACGATATTTTCCTGACATTCCTCTTCTCAAAACATCAGATTCACTCAAGCTTAAACCAGCAAAATGATAAGCTACTTTTATCACATCTTCTTGATAAACCATTACTCCATAAGTATCAGGCATAATTTCCCACAAAACTGGGTGCGCAATTGATTTTCCTTTATCCCAAGCATGATGTCTTAAAATATATTCCCTCATCATTCCAGATTGTGCCACACCTGGCCTTATAATAGAACTCGCAGCAAACAATGTGAGATAATCCCTACATTGCAATTTAGCTAACAACATTCTCATCGCAGGCGACTCCACATAAAAACAACCTACTAAATTTCCCTTTTCAAGATGCTCAATAATTTTTTCATCCTTCATAAATTTTGGAATATCATGTATGTCGATAGTTATTCCTCTATTTTTTTTAACGATAGCTAAAGTATCTTTTATATGTCCTAAACCTCGTTGACTTAAGATATCAAATTTGTAAAGACCTAAATCCTCGGCATTGTACATATCAAATTGGCAAATTGGAAATCCTTTGGGAGGATGCGAGGTTGCGGTATAACGATAAATGGGCAACTCAGAAATCAAAATTCCACCAGCATGAATACTTAAATTTTTTGGGAAATCTTTTATTTGTAAAGCATAATTACAAATCTCGAAATCTAATCCCTTTTTCTTTTTGTCTGGAGCAAATCCATTTTTTACTTTTTCAATCAGTCCTTCAATTTCGCCAGTAGGCAAACCATAAACTTTCCCCAATTCTCTTAAAGAAGAATTAGCTTGAAAAGTTGTGTAGGTAGCTTGTAAACAAGTATGTTCCAAACCATACTCTTTAAAAATATATCCAATAACTTCATCTCTATCTTGCCAAGAAAAATCAATATCGAAATCTGGAGGCGTTGTTCTAAAAATATTGATAAACCTTTCAAAATATAAATCTAAATCAATAGGGTCAACATCAGTTATTTTCAAACAATAAGCCACAACACTATTTGCACCACTACCTCTACCTATATAATAGAAGTTTCTATTTTGGGCAAAAGTTATAATACCATGATTAATCAAAAAATATGAAACGTATTTACCTTCTCTAATTACCTTTAACTCTTTATCTATACGCTCTCTTATAATTTGAGTTATTTCTTTGTATCGATATTTTGCACCTTTTTCAACTAAATAAACTAGCTTTTCATAATCTAATTTTTCGGAAATTTTTTTATCGATATGATTATCAAACCTTGATTTATTTTTATTCACGCCCAATTCAAAATCAATCAATTCGCAGTTTTCTAGCAAATCAAATGTGTTTTTTATTATTTGTGGATATTCTCCATAATAACTTTTAAAAGTTTCTTCGTCTAAAAATATTTCATCAGCCAAAGCCAAATCTTCATTTTTAATTTTAGAAATAATGGTATTTTTTTGTATTGCTCTTAATACTTTGTGTAGTTCAAAATCTTTCTTATCAGCAAAACTTACAGAATGCAAAATCACTATTTTCTCTTTATAAAAACTCCATTTCTTGAGCTTTAAAAAATGTAAATCTTTATAATTTATTCCAATAAACTCATTCTCATCTAAATCATATTCAACATCTCTTTTAAAAGGATAAATTATAAAAACATCAGTTCTAATTTCACATTTATCATCAAATGAAAGTTCTTCTTTTAAATGCTTTGATAATAATCGATTTAGCTTTTCAAATCCATTTTGATTTTTAGCTATGCCAACAAATTTTTGAGAAATTTCATTCCTAAAATCAATTCCTAAAATTGGTAAAAAACTTCCTTTTTTATTAAGCCTAAGAGTTTCTAAACATCCGGAAGTGTTATTAATGTCTGTAATTACAAATCTTTCTACACCATGCTTTTTTGCTTGATGTAAAAGTTTTTTAGGAGATAAAGTACCGTGTAAAAAACTAAAATAGCTGTGGCAATTAAGAAACATTTAATCAACTGGATATACCATTAAAAGGATTAAACGACCTGGAATTTATGCCCATTGTTACTGCTCTATGAACAGATTTATTCCCAAATCTGTTATTAATATTATCCAAAGCTTGGTATAATTGAATATGATTTTCATTATCGTTAAACAAGTGTATTTGTTGGTGTCCCCTTACTAATTTGCTCAACCTCACTCCTATCAATCTAATTAACATTCTACGGTTATATAGCTTTTTAAACAACATTTTAACCTGTGGTATCAATTCATGATCAGAAGAACTGTATGAGATTTTAATTTGTTGCGTATAAGTATTAAAGTCAGAGTATCTAATTTTCACACTTACACAACCCGTCAAAAAGTTTTCATTCCGCATCTTAAAACATAAATCTTCGGTCATAGAAACTAATAAACACTCTAACATCCCAATATCCATCGTATCTTTATCAAAAGTTTCCTCACTAGAAAGCGATTTCCTTTCAGTATAAGGTATAATCGAAGAATTATCAATCGCATTAGCTTTTTCCCACATCATTGTCCCATGCTTTCCAAAAGCCGATTGCAACAATTGTAAAGGCATCTGCTGCAAAGTAAAAACCTTTTTTATACCCATCTTTCTTAAACTTTCTCCAGCCTTTTCTCCAATCATTGGCAACTTCCTTACAGATAAAGGGGCCAAAAAAGATTTTTCATCCCCAAAATTTACATATTTATAATTATTAGGTTTCGCCAAACCTGTTGCTACTTTAGATACCGTTTTGTTTTTAGACATTCCAAATGAAATAGGCAAAGCAGTTTCCTTTATAATTCTCTGCCTTAATTCTTTAGAATATTCTAAAGTTCCATTAAAATCGTCAAATCCAGTCATATCCATATAAAATTCATCTATAGAAGTTTTTTCGAATACCGGAGCAGCCTCATTAATCATCTCAGTAATTTCTAAAGATGCCTTAGAATAACTATCATAATCTCCTCTTATAAATAATAATTCAGGACATAGCTGCTTAGCCAACCTTCCCGACATAGCAGAATGTACCCCATATTTTCTAGCTTCATAACTACAAGAAGCAACCACACCTCGTTCGCTAGATCCACCTATTGCAACAGGTTTTCCTAGTAAACAAGGATTAGATCTGCATTCTACTGAAACAAAAAAACTGTCTAAATCAATATGTATAATCTGATTCTCGTCCATTCTTTCTATATTATTAAAAATTTAAATCTATAATAATGGCGTTTTAACACGCTATCCGTTATAGTTTTTTAACCGCCACAGGCGGTCAAAAAAGCTGTCACTCCTATCGTTAACGCAAATAAAAAAACAGAATATATATAATCATCACTTTGTTAAAAAAGTATAAAACAAATATAATACTAATATTTTTAGCATTTAACATTGTTGAAAAGTAAGATGGATTATAGAAAATTAGATAGAAATCCTTAAGATTTAGGATACTAACATGGAAATAAGATTATCCAAATTTAAAGTATAAATCTCTTAAATAGAAAACTTAAGTAGCAAGCAAAATAGGTATATAGAGGTATAAAAAACAATGATGTAAAATCAAATGTAAACACTAAAGAATGTCACAAAAGAACTTATACAATATCACATTTTTAGAATGAAGATAGAAAATTCAGTCAAAAAAAAGCCCCCGATCCGTTAAGGAAGGGGGGCGTTAAGGTCTGGCACCGACCTACTCTCCCACGTTTTACCGCAGTACCATCGGCTCAGGCGGGC